>JAEUUZ010000010.1 GCA_016786765.1 Chitinophagales bacterium | reverse complement strand
TAAGAATAGGTTTTTTCTTGTTTCAGCAGAGTTTCAATAATCACTCGCTCAGCAAAGCATAATCGTTGATACTTTTTAGATTCCATGCAACAAAGTTAATTTTGGTAAACTGTTGCGTTAAGTTCTTGAACTCGGGAATGTTCAAAGCCACTTGCAACTAACGTTTTGCGGCTGTTGCGGTGTGCGGGATTTGGGTGAATAATTTGGATGTTTAGTACAATCTAAAAGTAACTCAAATTTACCAATGAACCAAACAGCCCGCATAACGCAAAACCGCTGTTAGCAGTTCGGGCTTCTCATTCTTCTTTGTTGTCTTTTCGATTTAAGAAAGGTCGGTGTTTTTTAATCAAATATTCTTCAAGTTCGTATCGTCCGAAGTTAACTTGAAAGAGTGTCGCCTTACAACTCTTTAAAAAGTCAGTTACTTTCATGTCTTCGCTGTCATTAAAGTATCTTTTCTTTTTATTGATTTCTTTAAGTTGAAAGCCTAGTATTTCAGTTCCTATATGTCTTCTAAGTGCTGAAAAGTATGTTCGTCCGCTATGAGTTGCGATTCGATCTCCTACGTCTGAACTCTCTCCAATGTATATGAGTCTATCGGTTTTGTCTTTAACTAAATAAAGTCCCGCAGCAGATATTGTCATTAGGTCGAACCAATTGCAAAATTTTGTCTTGAAGAGCTTAACTTCGCCCTGTTTCAAAATGTCAGCATAGTTGTTTTGAACATTTAACCATAGATTATTATGGTTTTTGATTTCAAACTTTTTTCTTTTGTCAAGTTGAAAACTGTTGAGTTTTGTCGGCAAGTTTACTATTCCAAATTCTTCAATCTCTTTTCTTCCAATGTTGGTAGTTATGAACTGAATTAGAAAGCTGTCTATGTCAACTGTCTTTATCAGTTGATTCGTCTTGGTGGCCTTAAGATAATTCTTGTAGAATGTAGAAGTTGTCGGTTTTGCTTGCTGTTTTACTCTTTTTGAAAGTTCTTTCGCTTCACCGATATAATGAGGTTTCTTGTCAAGCGAAATAAGATAGTTTCCAAATCCTCTTTCTGTCACGTTTGAAAAGTTGTCAAATGGTCTTGATTTAAGTGCAAAGAGTCCGTCCGACAAAATTTCGTCCGATTGATTTTGAATTATGTCCCAAGATGCATTTCTCATTTCTTTCTTGTTGTCCTCAAATAGCCTGACTGCTAACGTTTTGCGCGTTTGCGATGAGCGGGATTTAGAAGTTTGATTTTCATAATTGTTACAATTTAAAACTAACTGAAATTTTCCAATGAAGCAAATTGCCCGCTTAGCGCAACCGCGCTGTTAGCAGTTGGCCACATCACGTCATAACAACCGTCAGACTATCGTCCTACGATACGTCTGGCGAGTTGGATGCAATACAGCCCAACAAAATGAACAATCTAGAGAA
>JAEUUZ010000007.1 GCA_016786765.1 Chitinophagales bacterium | reverse complement strand
TTCTCTTTAGCTGCTGTTATACCGAGTTCATTCTCGGCATACTTAGATACTTGACGAAGCGTGTATAGATCGGATGGCTGTTCCTTGGCCCACACCTTTACTGGCCTACTGAGTGCATCGTATGCAGTAAGTACCTGTGCTTCTCTAGCATCTATGGCGGTAATGGGTTTGCCTGTCGCATCGGCTACCAGTGTGCTTACCCCACTATCGATATGCTCTTTCCAAAGCAGTTGTTTGCCAATACCATATTTGTGACGGAATACAATTCTATTTAATGCATCCTCTACATACAATACATTCCCTTGGATATCGTAACGCTGTTGGGTAACCACTTCATCTGTAGGTGCAGTTCCCAGTCGTGCGATACTCTTTACGGGTCTGCCTAATGGATCAATATATGCACTTGCAGGTGTAAACTCGTGACCGGTTGCTGTATGTCCTGTCTTAGTTGCCAAATCATTTGCATCGTAAGTGTAGCTCTCCCATGGGGTTGGGTCGTAACCACTAAAACTCCAATGGTTCTTTACCTCAACACTACTTAGTGCATGGGGCTTGCCATGTATCACCCACTGCTCGGTATTATCCGGATTTATAGTGCGGATGACATTGCCGAGGGGGTCGTATAACATGCGAATCTTTTCACCGCTTTGCCCCCCTGCCAGCAAAGCGGCTAAATCAAAAGGGAGGCTGTAATCAAAACCTTTATCAAAGTAGGGTTCATACTGTTCCACTACTTTCCCTTTATTGTTATAAATTTTCCAACCACTCACTACAACATTCAATGGGTCGTTTGCACCTCTGGCTACACCAACAGCAGGTTGATTTACGGCTGTTTGATCTTCCGGCAATCCACTATCACCAAATTGTGAGTCGCCAAACAATACATCCTCAGCTTGTGTTCGGGTTTGTAAAGCTCTTCCAAATCCATCCGTAAACTCAATCATAGTAATGGTTGGCGGATTCGGGTCGTCTTGATAGTGTTGTTCCCGTTTTATGGTTTTCACCCACACCGGCTCACCAGTATTTTTGAACGCAAAAAAATCGTAATCTAAAATTACAGTTGGTTGGTAATTGATTACGCGTTTCCCACCCACAATTTGCTCACTTATCAAATCACCTTCTTCGGTATAAGTAGGATAAGGTTTGTTGATAGTATCCTTTCCTATCACTCCACTCTTCTCGAGCAAACCTAGAGGTGTAAAATCAAAAATAGCCCTATTGCCATTAGGGTCGGTAATGAGGTGCGCCTGCATCACTCTGTAATCGTATTCGGCTGTGGTAGATAGATAAACAGTACTATCTAGCCATTGCTTAGCCTCTACTGGCAATAATTTGTAAACATCATAATCAATACTCGAACGGCTACCAAATACATCTAACGATTCTAATATTAATCCGCGTCCAGTAGGATCAACTTGCCAATCGTATTGTGCTCTTCCACTTTCGGCATACCAACCAGCAACTTGGTTTGGATGCGTAGCCAATAAACGCTCTCTATAGCCTAAGTGAACATCTCCATTTTGGATACTTGCAGCATAACCCGATGGATAGCCATTTGATACACTATAATCGGGATTGGGTTTAAAACATTCAGGTTTATTATTGGATCCATAAGCGTCTAAAAGTTGAGCATCGCTAAGCACTAATGCTTCGCTTCTCGCCACTACCCCATGTTTACCCAATACTCCAAAATCCTGACCCAATCCAAAAGAATTTAATGCATCATAATAAGTAATCGAACAGCCAATTATCTTAAACTGGCTGGTATCTGCCATGGGTAAAGTGGTGGCAAACACTCTATTCTTCAGTTCAAAAACATTTTCAGTGCCTTGCTGTAAAACTTCATAACTTATTGCTCTAGCAGCTCTATCTACAATATATGTTTCTTCGTCATTTTTCTGCGCAAAAGTAGACATTGCAGCCGTGGCTAAAATTGGACCGCCTCCTTCGTCTACAGGTTTTGTTGTAGTACCGGAATTATATGGAGAAAGAATCCCTCTAGGCAAGGCTGCACTGAGTTGCTTTCGGGGCTGCCCATATTCATCAAAATCGGCAGTAAAACTAAGTTGAGTCATGGGGTCGTACCCTCTCTCCCATTGGGTAGTTCTGCTACTTACAGCGAAACTAAAAAATACATAACCACTAGTTTCCTTTGGCACAAAAAGCACCTGGCTTCCTAATGGAGAGTTTATCGTATTGGCAATAGGAGCTGCTTCTAATCGTATACCGTACTCGCTTTCGCTAACGGTATAAGGTCTTCCTTCCATTCCTGCCACATACTTTTGTTCTATGGAGTCGAATTCATCCAACGCATATAATTCACTACGTAAACTACTCCCCCGCCAAACACGAATAGCATCGCGCTTTGCACGATGAGGTAAAGATTTGAGCAATGCTGTTGCTACTTCATCTTTGGGCAATACATTCGGGTCTTCCTGCCAATATTCATCACTAAAATCTATTTCTTTCCACTCGCCAAACTCATCGCCAATGGGGCCTAAATGGAACCAATTACGGGTTTCGGTAGGTGGACTGTAATGTTCAAATATAACGGAATCAAATGTTTGCTCACCATGCAATCCACTTTCGTTATACCGCTCAAAAGTTTCAGTATCGCGCTGTTCAACTCTACCAAAGCCCCTAAACTCGCGTTCGCCTCCATCCCAATAGCCATGATGATAAACGTATTCGGTAGTTAGCTTACCTTTGCTTAACTCATCAATCACTTCAACTCGGCTTACCACCTGCACAGGAAATGGCAAAGTTGTTTTCCAAGGCTTTCGGTTTTTGAATAGCGGTTTTACTGCAGGATTCACTTCGCTTGGGTACAATGGTAAATCGAACTGATCTTTCAAATAGTAACGAGTGCTTGGAAGATAACCTACACGCGTTAACGCTCCCATGTTGTTATCCATCTCGTGTAACAAATATGGTTTTACGCCTCCTGTTAAATCGAGAAAAAACCACCGGTGGCGCTGACTACTGCTCATGGCATCAAAACTGTAGAGCACTCCGGCAGTTCCGTTTCCGTAAATATCGGTAACACGTACACCATTAATATTGGTTACAAATGGTGTTCCCGTAATTTCAAATGGTTCACTCCAACCGTTACCACTTTGGTTAATCCAAAATGTAATGCTTTGCGCATCAATGTAAATTAAATCTGCCTGACCGTCTCCGTCAATATCTGCCAACTGTAAGCGGCTGGGGTCGAAGGGTTGTTGGAATCGTGGTGCATTTTTCATCACCACGGGTTTCCCGAAATTACCATAGCCTTTATTGGGCCAATATTTTATGCTCCCGTTATACACCTGAACAATATCCTGCATTCCGTCACCGCTCATGTCGGCTAACTTTATGCGCGGATCGGCAAAACTCACATTCGGAAAATCTTCGATTTGCTTTTTGGGTACGCGTTTGGTTGTTGTCCAGCCTAAATCTTTATCATGAAAAAAAATCTCTAATGCTGCTCCGTTTCTCACCACATCGGTTATGCCATCACCGGTCATGTCCATCATTTTCACTTCCGGATCATTAAAGCTAAACGAGGGTGCGTATTTGTATTTCTTGAAGGCTTTGGTATCCCAACTGGCATCATGTTTCATACTAAAGTAACCGGCCATATTTGTACCGTTCACCAGCAAATCGGTTCTGCCATCGCCATTCGCATCTACCAACTGTACATCAGGGTCGCCTAAGCTAAACCCAGTTGGAGCATCTTTCATAATGCGAGGAGCATCGAATCTGCCATCACCCATATTACGCCAATAGCGCACAACACCTTCAATTTGAACAATGTCTTGCAAACCATTTCCAAACAAATCAATCAGCTCAAAACCAGGATTAGCTAAAGAAGAAAGTGGTAATTGATCGCCTTCCAGTTTTTTAAACTTTTGTTGTTTGGGTTTGAAATGAGTATAACGAAATTCAAGAGGAGGAAGAAATTCAGAATTAACACCATTGTGGCCTTCCACTTCTACTTTGCATAAAAGTGCTACTCCATTATAGGGCCTTTCTTCCACAGGAAGTACTTCATCGCTGTACTGAAAATGATAGGTTCTTGTTTTAATTTCGCCCTCAATTGGATGCGTGTAAATCTCAATGTTTTTGCAGCGTTTTGTTGTACGTATTTCAATGCCACTTTTAAAATCAGAATAAGCATCCGATCGTTCTTCGTAATTAAACCGAACACTGACCATATAGGCTTGTTGCCCGCTTACAACATAATCAGCATATTTGATTTCTTTCAAATAGTTCTGATCCCAGCGGTGATAATCGTTTTCTTTTAGCTGTTCTTTTTCATATAAGTAAAGAATATGATTACCAAAAGTATCTTCCGTGAGGGTGAGCTTCCAATTGAAAATACTCTGCTCATGTTCCGGGTTTTGAACCAAACTCAAATCGCCAATAAAAGCATCTTTGCTCCCATACCAACTGGTTAACCCGTTTTTACTCATTACTTTCCAACAATTACGTAAGTTAGTTTTCAAATGGTAAATGCGAGCAAACAGCCCTTCCGTTCGCGGACGATATTGGGTAATAATGCCCATCTCGTTGGTTAGAGGTGTTATCCCTGCTTCGTTGGTCGATTGATTAAAATTTAGATTTAATCGCTTTACAGCAATTAAATCTTCTGTTCCGCTCAATAAGAAAGTATCCTTTTCATCATCATAAATAGGCACCCCTTTAGCAGTTTTTCGCACTACACCGGGTACACTTAAATTCCATCCCAAACCAAATATGCTATTACCACTACCAGTACTGTATTGTAAGCCCAGTTCCGGTTGAAAACCGTTTCTACCAGCAGGCAATGCAATGGGCACCGAGAAATTCCCTGTTCCTGTAAATAAATCAGGAGAGAATTTTTCGCCTAAGCCGCTTACTGCGCCTCCGCCTTTGGGTGTTGAGATGGGAGATGACATGAACCTTAAAATGAAAGATTAACAGAATTTACTTGTTCAATAGTTGTGGCGGCATCAAGTTGCTCAACACGACTGTTATATTCGGATACAATACTCGCTCTATATTGTTTATCCGCATCTGAAAGGGGTTGTCCGGTACTAATAGCCCTTGACACTTTCCAATCAAAATTCTCGGCAAGGAACGAAGTTACATTTCGTTTTAGAATGCCTCTTTTGAAGCTTTTCGCATTATCTAGAGAAACCATATTTATAAGTTTTATTAGTTAGTGAATACTCCTTTTGCAGCTATGCGCTTGAGGATATGCCCCAAGAAGCTGAGATGATTTGTGTTTGCTACTGTGATTGAATTGGAGGTTGATGAAAGCGCAAGCCCTACAACATGATGGCGGAAAGACACAATGAATGTTTCATCGAAATTAATCTCACTTGGATCCAAACTTTTAACCTTTCCATCGCCTGATGGTACAACCAACATTCCAGCTAATGCTGTTAAGTCGTTAACATCATTAAAATCAATATCGGTATCGTTATTGAAGAGGGAATGATTTATTGTTGCAGTACCGTCTAATAAGTATGTTTCTACAGCATTAGTACTAATCAAACCATTAGTTCCGTCAATGCCAATTAACTTACCAATAGGGAAAGCAGTGGGCGTAGCAGGTAAAGCAGGTCTAGATACTGTATCAATGAACAAAGAAAAGCCAGGGAAATTAGCCAGCTCAATTTGTGTTAAGTCGTACTCATCTTCAACAATCACAAGCTCATCACTAACCATGCTAGTTATTAGATTATCCATTTCAGTATTGGCATCAATATAAGCCTTAATCAACTGTAACTCTTCTAATGCGGTTGAAGGAGTGCTTCCGTTCCGCCATGTACTTCTATTGAAACTAATATCGTAGTTTAAAGAAAAAATTGTAATCATGGAATCAGAGTTTAAATCATTTAGATCTTCTAATTTCAATACAAATCTCCCTTTTTGTTCAGCAGTTGCTGCACTTAATTGATAGACTTTTGCTGTTCCTGAACCATCGTTCATCATTAGTTTTCCAATATCACCTGTAGTGACACCCGTTTCTAATGGGAATAAAAAATAGTTACTTAGGTTACCCACCAGACTTTTTAATACACCATTTAAAATGGGGCCTGTTATTTCTGCATTATGATTAGAAGTGATTGAAGTATCCACTTCTGAAAGCAGGTTTTGAATTGTTTTTGCCATAATGAAAAGTTTACTTGTTTTTGAATATTTTATTATTTAAGTCGAATGCTAATTGAGTTGGTTGCTGTTTTCCCGTTATAGTTTATGGTATATGAAAACTGATCAACTGCAGCAAGTGTTTTCCAGAAATCAGTGGTCTTGTTCAATACATATTTGATTCGCTTATGCAAATCGGTACCAAAGTCGTCATTGAAATCGTCATTAAAATCACTGGCGGTGTAATCTTCCAATGTAACCGTTCCTGCGTTGGTAATATTACTCCCCACCGAAGCTAAGTTTACGGGTCTCCCTCCATTGTAATCACGCACATCAATGTAAATTACATCAGGAAGTGAACAACAAGCATCTAGTTCGAAAGTGATTGGAGAAGCACTAATTTCATAATCCATTTCAGGAAAAGTAATCACCCCACTCAAACTATCTCCACCTATTGTCTGTGCATAATAGCGAATAGAAGTATCGTTGCTCATACCTGACAAAAGTCGGTTTTCATTTATCGTTACAATAGCCTTTTTACCGGTAGCTTCATCGATACGTACTGAGCTGAAGACTCCACTATCATAACTAAAATCGGGTAACAGTCTGAAGGTTGAAAAATTGACTCGACTTTGTAAATCGACAGCGATAACACGCTGCCCATTACTGTAAGGTTGAGCGGGTAAAAGTGTAACTTGAATATCTTGAATTGTCTCCATCTTTTTTGTTTTATCGTTTTCGAAAATTATAACCAGCGTGGTGTTTCACCTGAATAGGTAATGACCATAATTAAATCGATTAACTTGCCTGCCTTTAAGGCATCATCTAATCCTTTTAATGTGATTTCCCAGTTTCCAACAGGGTTCTTACCGCGTAATTGCGCAAGACTTCCTGCATTAGTTAATGTGCTAATGATTCCTTTACTATTGAAAACAGACTCACCGGTTTTAGAAGTAGCATCACCTAAAGGCGTTAAAACAACCTTGACACCCTTGCCTGCAGTATCATCAAAGACTAAATCCATGGGGTCGCTCTGATCGGTAATAGCATAGAACTTGAGTGCATCAATACCTAGATCGGCAACATTAGCTGGGAAATCAAATTTACTTATATCCAATTTAATGGATGTTCCATCGGTTCCGAATTCATCCAAATGTGTCCACTGATAGAAGGCATCGCTAAACTCGTTTCTAAAACTAAAGGCTCGATCAGAACTAAATTCTGTACCCAAACTACTTTTCACTTGTTTTTCGTAATCGTAACTACTCAAGGCCGTATAGTCTATAGTAATTAGCACATCCGCAATGGTATTAAAGTCAAACATATTGGAAGGTTTCTCCATTTTAAATTGCCAGCGAGAGTGAACCCCAGTGCTTTCAAATGGGAACATCATTTCTCCTTCTACTTGTTGCAATTCAAATGAGCCATTACTTTCGCGATTACCGCTCAAAACAATTGTTTCCGGTGAACGTCTGATTAATACATCTTGATATCCTCCATTTCCGCTAATCACAACATGCGAAATACCGGATGAGGTAAGCGTAGCTTTTATACCTTGTGTTGGAGGAACAAGTGCAACCACATTTACGCGCACTTTTTTAATTAGACGTAAATATTGCCCAGGAAAATCTCTATCGAAATAATCCATCAAAGTATCGAAAGTAATTTGCCCAGATTCTTTTAGTTGTTGGAACTCCATTGGAGCTATACTAGCTAACGATAATGTTTTGGTGATTTGTAGCTTACGTTGCTCAGTATTCATGGCATAAGAAACCAATCTGTCGATATCCATGCTCATACGCACAGAACTTGTCAACCCTCTTCTGTTTGGTCCAGTTCCGCCATCCATACCACCACCATCGGCAGGTAAAATCCAATAATCGCCTTGAATAATGCCCGCAGGTGGTTCTTGACGCTCAAAAGCCAATTGATTTTCTGCCAATTTTGCGATACCAGTGGCCTCGCTCACATACCAACTAAACACAGGTTCAAGTACACGACTCATCCAATCGTATAAATCTACATTCGTAAATTTATTATTCAAGAAATCGATACTGGCTTCGGCATTACTCACTTGTAACTCAGAAATTTTGCGATCTTGCTCGCTTACACGTACTCGATCTTGCGCAATCTTCACCTGTTGGCCACCAATCTTGATATCTTGCTGGGCCATTGTCTTTTGGAAGTTCCATTCTTGTTCTCTGCGGGCTTGGGAGGCGCGAATAGAATTTACGTTTATACCAGCTTGGACAAATGCTTGACCTATTTGTTCGCCTAGTCTTATTGACGCTAAAGTCGAATATATCCCTATATAAGCACCTTTACTGATTGCTTTTGCAGTATCCATTGTTGAAGCCTCTGATACAATATTACCTATTCCTAATCCAAAATCTAGACCAGCTATCACTGCTTGCATCGATGCGCTGGCCCAATACATCTCAATCATCTGACTTTCAAACTCATTCAAACCTGCATTAATCAAATTGTCTAACTCTTGCACTTGAATTTCACTTCGCTCTTTTTGTAAGTAGGCCATGTCCACTTCTGCCTCGCTTACTTTTACCTGCAACTCTTTAAGTTTCACAGTTGCTTTAGCAATAGATAAATCTTGTTTGGCGCGTAATAAGTTATACTTTTCTGCATCTAGTTTTTCAAGCGTTTGTAAGAAAGCACTCTCTACTTGTTGAGCCATACCAATAAGTTGCTTTGCCCGTTCTAACAAGAATTTGTATCGATAAATGGTTGGTCTTATGGTGGCTGTTCCTGGCAAGCTTATTTGTCCATTTGCTCCAATTTGTGGGAGTCCGCTATATAAATCTGTTGGTGCAGCATATGGCTCTAGTTCGCGTTTCATGCCTGCAATATTCATACAGTTGCGAATCTTGAAGAGATTGAGTTCTATACTCATGCTCAACCATTGGTAAGTAGGGTTTACGGGTACACAGAAATCATCAAACAAAGCAACTTGTGATGGAATGTATGGGAAAGGATAAGCATTGATAGCGTCTAATGCTTCTTGCGGATGCATTTGAGAAGATACAACAGAGGCAGTATTTGAGGTTATATTCCCAAATCGCATCTTGTGTTCTTTCACTAAATTCTGTTCGTTAGGCTTGTTAACATCGAATTTGTATTCCTTCTTAGGATCGGTCACCCAGTTAATTGTTGTAGTTTTCTTTTCTAACGTTTTGCTATCTATTGAAGTAATGGCGGTTAGTGATTGTTTTAAGTCGTTGCCTATTTTATCACGCATTAACAATCCCGCTTTCTCTACACTACCTAAAGTCATAACAGCATCGTTCACACTCGAAATCTGCGTTGATGCATTTTCCATTAGTGAATTGAGACTGATAGTAGATGAGGAAACTTCAATGTTATTTACATATTCAGTAGCTTCGGCTAAATTGTTGTCTAAATCAAAAGTTTCTGTTCCTACATTTGTAATCAAAATATCTCTCACAGCATCATTGTGCGCATTAAGCGACTCAAGACCATTTACCTTTCCTTTTACAACATCAAAAACATTGTCAATAGCTAATTCATATACTCCACGCGGAAATGCTGGAGATACAAAAACTAAACATTTAGTATTCACCTTAACTTCGTTCCAATCAATAAAACATTCTTTAGGTTTCTGCTTCAAAATATCAATTGAAAGTAACTCCGCAGCAAACTGGTATAACTCTTTGGCCTTACTTACACTTTCTACCGTATCCAAAGTAAATTGAGCATTGGCGTAAGCGTTAAACGTTTGTGCTATGGTACTTACTGTATATTTGTAGTAAGAATTAGCTCTTGAAAGAGCAATGGTATGCGGGTTAAGCGGATCTAACAACCAATCCGCCATATCTCTTTGCCAGATATTGTTCCCTGAACCTTCATCAATTTTAAGTCCCGAGTAGATAAGTCGTTGCTCTTCTATATCTTGTTTGTAGTTGTATACCGTTTTAAACCATTTTAAAGCAGCTTCATATTGCCCACGCTGACTTAGTTGTATCCCTAAAAACATTGGAACAAAATAAGTTGCCTCTCTAAGGTATTCAAGATTCACGGCAGGGTGCTCACTTCCGGTATTTGCGATATTTACTAAACAGATTACTCCTTTTCTTGCCCCTAACTCATCATTAGTAAGTTCTTCCGTTATTGGTAACAGACTTGAAGGTATCTGAGGTGAAGCTTGATAAGACAAGTCTAATTTCACATAATCTTCGCCCGAAATTGAAGTAAGACTTGTATTTAACACACTTATACCAATATCGTATCCATCAAATTTTTCAACAGCTATAGATTTATTTATGGAACCATTATAATGTCGGATAAAATCGAAGGATTGATTAAATGGCATGATGCTTGAAATACCATCATCATGCCTCATAGCAACCATACAAACTACTTTCATGTAGGCATAGATAAAAGCATCATGATGTATTGTAACAGAAGTTAATCCCAAGCTAGGTTGATTCCATAATTTCCTTGCAGCTAACCACGCTCCCCATTCACCAGTTCGAAGCTTATTCCCCATATTCTGTGCAGCAACTGAATGTTGTAAAAGTGCATCAAGTATAGTTTGTACACTCGGATCTCCACCCCAATTTGAACTATCTGCAGTTGGAGAGTAAAAAATTAAAGGAGAATCTTGTTTTTGCTTAAAGACTTGGTCAACCCATTTTAAGTCAGCAGCCTTAACGTCATCTTTATTAAACTTTTCAATATAATTCTTACAAAGCCATGTTATAGCATTATTTACTTTTTGAGTAATCCCTTTTGCACCAGTCGTCTCTTCTAAATCTGAATCCCAAAGACATTGATAAGCTTGTAATAATAAATTTAAATTTGAGCCTTTAAATTCGTTAAGTAAATCTGTCCGATTATATATTGAGCGATGGTACAGATAGTTATACCAAAGGTTTGCCGGCTTCATTCTTTCCTCCCATGTCCATTTTAGCGCCCCAAGAGAATCTGAATGCTCTGCATGAAGCGTTATATCTGAAAGCCCAAAATCACCTACCTCAGTTAACCAATTATTAAGTTGCGTAAAAGTATATATGGCTCGATTATTGGAATCCTGATAAGACCTATTAATATAATTAGGAGAAATTACAACCTGTTTTTGAACACCTGATTGGTTGAATAAAACCTGCACTTTTCGCTGGGAAACATCATAATTAAACGCGCCTTTAAATTCTCCAATTATTTTCTCATAATCTTGGGTAGTACCCATCATAGAACTTTTGGGAAGAAGTTTACTTTTATCAACTAAAGGTCTCCACCTTAAATCATCATTTTCGCCAACCAACTTATACCAAATCTGATTTGCGTCATTCGACCCTATTAAAATTCGCTCATAAATTCTCTCATTCTGATCATTTAATTTTCCGGGACCAAATGTGAGGTAAGCATTAATGGTAGTAGCGTATTTTTTTGATGTTCCAGCAGGTGAAATTATCTCCCACTCATCTTTATCCCAATCTTTAGCCTTCTGATTGAGCTGGTTCATGAAAATAGCACGGTAAGATTTCCCTTTATAAATTAGCTCAGGGGTAACTTTTTCATCCTTACATATCCAAAGCATTATTGAACTATAGTCGACATCTTCAGGCATACTCATTTCTGTATAATCAGTATCCCAATGTTGTTGTTCCAAATCGTACTTGGTGAATACCAACTTGAAATTCAAATCTTCGTAGATAATAGCAAAAACGTAAAGATGTCTTGTGTCAGGATCTTGCTCATAGACAGCAGAACCAACTATCCTGACTACATTTTCTCCTAAACCTTGTATAGGCATCCAATACGAAAAATCTGTATTGCTATTTCCATTAAGTCGCTTTGTATGATAGTATGCAAAATTCGTTCTTCGTGGCTTATCGTTATCCACTTTTCGCTCATCATCTTTATCATTTCTCTTTCGTGTAGCAAAAAGGAAGAGGGTATCTACTTTTTCCAACGGAACAGCATTTAAGCACTCTTCCTTATGAAAACGAACCTTAGTGTTGCATGAAGATTCTGCTTCCAATGCAGCTATATCTTCAAAGTAATAGCTATATTCTTTGGCTGCTCGGCAAGCATCTAAAGGAGTAAGTCGATTATTTAACCGAACATCTTTAACCAACTTAGCAAACGCAGGCGATTGAAAACGTCTAAGCGAAGGAAGAAGAAGATTCTCCGGATACATAAACACAAACATTGCTGCTCTCCAAGTGCTATATGAACCCAGCCACTTCCACTCCTCTTCGAAATAAGGAGCATTTAATTCAAACTCAAGAGAAACTGTAGAGTTCAGTTGAACATCTTTATCAATACCAACACTTTCTGTCCATAATAATTTTTGGATTACATCGATAGCATGTGATACGCGGGTAACATGTTGGCAACAGTTAATACTAAAATCAACAAGTAATCTACGTTCGAGCATCTTGGCATTATCTTGCAATGTGTCGTACTCGTTCCCGCACAACATTACTAAGCCATCGCGGATAATAGGTAATACTTGATTATTAACCGTCTCAAGCACATTTTCCATCATTGTAGAAATGTCACCCAATTGCGCGATACGAGATCTTAGTTTTTTCTCCCATGCTCTCCTCTCCTTCCAGGTTACTCTCCATTTATCCAATTTCTCGTAAAACTGAATATCACTCTCTCCATACTTAGGCTTGTTAACTTGGAAATGAGTTGGATCTATGAATATTGTTTGTGCAGATTCTTCATCTCTCCAAGTCGCATATTCATCTCGCACTTTTTTCACTTGCACAAGGATACTCACAAATTCCCCTCTTTCAGAAGGAGTCATATTGGAATAGCTAACACCGACAAGAGCTTTTAATCTTTTGAATGCTTGATAGCTTAAAAGTAGTTGTTTGAGATTTGGACGGATGTCAATACCTGCTACATCCATATCTACTAATAACTCAAAATCATATTCAGTAATGTCAATCGATAAAGACTGAGAGATATATTGATTAAGATTTGTAGAATTTTGAATATCGGTAGCAATTTGTTGTGTGGTTGTGGTAACGAAGCTTCTGCGTTGGCTCCATAAATTGTATGCGGGACTGTTATAATTACTAAAGTCTTCAGGGAATACTAAATCAGGCTCCACAACTGGCGCTGTATTTCTTGCTATTAAAGCATTTTGCCACTCGACCCTAAGATTGGTAGATGTCCGCCATTTCGTAAGTTTAGCCTTAGTTACTCTCCAATGTTCATACACAGCCGGACTACCTTGTACGAATACACCTTCATCTAAAACCCACTGAGGGTATAACACTCTTCGCTTATACGATTTGGCAAGTATTCCGTATAGCTTTTGATATTCATCTAAGGAAGGTGGATTTGAGGTATTTTGTCTTGCTTTGAGCTGCATTACAACTCTGAAATCCTCTTCATTCAAAAAGAGTTGTGTTTCAATATTTCTTCTTGCTTCATCAACTTCGTCAATGTTAATGCTGCTAAGCTTTTGAAGTTGTTGTTCTAAATTAAAAGGGAAACTATCTGTTCCATTTACACCACCTAATCCAATCTTTAACATTTGATCGAAACCATACGATAATCGTACTTGTTTGATTAGTTCTTTTATCTCATTAAGAGCATCTCTCCGATTATTATACATAACCGTTGCTTGCTTGCTCGACCAAAAATCGGGCAACTTGCTAAGTCCCATTAAATCAGGATCAATAAATGGAGTTAAATCGCTTTTATAGATATTAGGAGTGCCTTCAACAGGCTCGGTTAAAGAAATCCAAAAATCGGAATAGTTGAGTTTAACAGCCGTTGAAGCATTTTCCTCATTTATCCAATCTTGCGCTTTTGCATTTTTAGTTGCTTTTATAAGGATATTAAACAACTCAACATATTCTTCCTCAGTTACCCTTGGAGCATTCGGGTCAGCCAATTCAATTGTATATTTCTCGTAGATATTAGCTAATCGAATAAACTCATCGCGGTTTAGATTTAAGCTTGTTTTAATAGTACTTATCAGGCTAGTAATAACAATATCTGAAGTTGCAGAAACGAGCAATTCTTTATTAACAACAAAACTTGAAACACTTAATGTAGATAATGCCCAAGGATAAGTCTTAAGCTGAGTAACGGTAGGGGTTGAAGTATAACTTACAAATGGTCCAGACTTCATTGCGGCAAAAATCACATCCAATTTAGGTCGAGTATACAAAATGGGTACTACCTTCTTGAAATAAACGTTCTCCGTTAATGTTCCTGAATAGGCCTTTTGTACTATTTCAGCAACATCGTATGTTGCACCATTAATTGCAGTGATAGTATATACTCCATCAACATCTCCATCAGTTGTGTCAATAATAAGTTTATCCCCTATAGCTACTTCAGAAGGAAGTTGCGTATTAAACGTGAATCCTTTGCCTGAAGTATCTACTTCTTTAATAATAAAAAACAATTTAACAACATAAGCACCTGTTACTATTGAAGGATTAGCATCAACAGTAAAATCAGTATCAGAACCGTTATCGTTTACGCTTAAAAGCAGATATTCTTTTCCATCAATTTCAACTTTATTGCGTTCTGGATCATTCAAATCAAATGAACTCTCAAGATTTAAATTCTCGAGAGTAAACACATTTGCATTAACACTGACAGATGTGAAGGTTTTTATTAGTCTACCTCCAACTTCGCTCCCAGATATAGCGTTGTTTACCTCTACAGTAGTATAAGCACCTGCCGAAGCAACACTAATAACTGTATAGTTTGTAGAGAAAGGACTGCCAAGTTTGGGTTTAATTTCAACGGGGTTCCCTGTACTAAAAAGTTCTGTACCATTAGGAAGATTCAATATCAATTTCCTTGCACCAAGATTTGCAGTGATCGTTTTTCCATAAGCGATGGAAGTAAAACGTACTTTACCATCTTCCTTTGTACTTTTAAGAGGAAGGTCAAGTCGTATCTGTGTATTCCCTGAAATTAGAGTAAGACCATCAACTGGATAGATGTTATTATTACTAGAAGACTCAATAATCTCAACGCCTGAGCTAGAATCAATTATCGAATGAAAATCACCATTTACTACAACATAGTTTTTTGAAACTGTTTGTGCAGGTGTATCTAAAATGGCATAAGTTATTGTAGAACGAAGTTTCCCTCCTGCAGCCGTTTGTGTAGTAAGTATCTTATCTAATCTTACGTTTGCGCCAGAAACATTTATTACTTTATGGAATCCATTGTTTCCCCCATTCTCAATTAGTTCAATAAAAGAGTCGTTTGCAATATCATCAGGCGCGGAATTTAAAGTAATTACTGCTGTATCAAATGTAGAGCTATTTATTGTTACTGAGGTATTAGCAATTGAGTTTATTCCAAACTCAACAGAAACAACAATTTTTGCCTGACCAGATAATAAAGGTTTTATTTCCTCTACAAGAGTTATACTAGTATTCGGATTATTATAAACAAATGCATCTACCGTATACAAACCTTCATTACCCGGACTATCAATAATTCTAAGCTTTACACCCTTTTTGAGTTTACTGGTTATATCTCCTGCAATATAAATATCCGAAGAGGATGCCACAACGCCTTTTGGAGTCCAATTACTTGGGTTATAGAATACATCACTCCATATTTTATCAATGTACTTTTTTCGATTTTCCCAAATTCCAAATGCGCGATTTGAATCAACAGGAAATCTAAAATCGTCAGGGCCAATGGTATCCGGATCGATAATATACCTAAGTGTACCTGATTCTGGAACGGAATATACATCTGTATTTTTGTCATCTGTGATCCAACTTTCACGAGCAAACAATTCTTTCCATTCTTGAATCATTGATACTGGCGTCTCATCACTACAAGATCTTGTATAGCGTCTAAACCCAAAAATAGTTTCAAGATATATGAGCGCATATTCATTTGTGATAGATGAGTCATAAACATCAAAACAAAGCGCATCAATGGTATTTGTATATGTTGGTAAAGGAGCTACTTGCCAATTATCTAGAGAATAAACAATACCAATTTTCTGTGCAAGTTCTTTTTTGCGTTTTTCATCCCCAGAATTTTTCGCATCTCTTACTTCGAAATAAGATGTTCCCAACTGTTCCAAAAGAGTTGAATAAGTAGTACGAATAAAGTTTCGTTCTGCTGTTGCAAAATCTCTTGTTTGACATAGATTTGGCGAAAGCCACTCACGATAACAATTCAATGTTTCAATAGCTACTTGATATTGGCATAATTTCTTGTTGATAATATCACATTGCTCTTCATCTAAACAAAAACTTTGACATAAAAGGTCACGAAGCATTTCAACTGTAACACTTGCACCAGAAGTATAATCTTCAACAGTTGCATTCTTAGGATCTAATTGGATGGTAAGATGTGTCTTTGCATACCAAAGCAAATCAGCTAAATAAGCAATTGGACTAATAGATGCCTCACAATCATCGCAATTACACTTATCATTAATCTCATCAATTATTCCTTGATAAAGTGGATTACTGAAAGCATATTGTTGGTCAACTTTGGCAGCAGTAAATACCGAATTATACAATTTACTGTGGGCACTTGCAATTCGATGCACTTTGAGGGCCTCAAACTGACCAACATTCACTTTATCAGAAACATCTTTTACAAACTTATCGCTAGGCGTAATGGCAATTTTATAAACCGCATTATAACCCTTATCAATAATGGCATGATTTGACTTATAGTCTCCGGAGAGCGTTTCTAACTGTGCATGTGCATCTAGAAGATTAATAGTGTCAAGTGAAGTAACGGAGGATCCGGGCAATAATCTTTTCAAACCTCCTATTGCGCGTATATCTCTTAAGCTACTTAAATTATTGTCGGTTAAAAGTGTAGTTACGTCCCCTGGAATTGTAAATTCTAGCAGAGTGGCAAGGCTTGCAACACTTGAAGAAACAAACTCAACTTGATCAGGAAGATTTTTCTTCAAAATCAATAAGTCTTCAAGATTACTTATAGTTGCAAATGTTTTCATTTGCGAATCCAAAAAGTTATTATTTGGATCGAAATATTCAAACTTAAAATTCAGCGTTGATGCTGGATTAGCGAGAACAGATAAATACTTTTTATCTTTGACAAATGAGAACGAGAAAAAGCCTAATGGATTTGTTCGGGTCTCCCCTAGACTTTGAATACTTATATCACTATTTTGAAGTGTGATTTTTACTTTTAATTCTGAATAGGGTGTACCAAGTTCATCTGTAAGAACAGCATTAATGATTTGCAAGTCATTTTTTACTTCTGTATATGCTTCATTCAAATCAACAATAACAACAGATGCTGTACTTCCTGATGAAATGGATAGTAATTCAGTATTCGTTGAATAGAAGTGATATGTTATAAGCTTCCCCCTATCAGATATTTTTAGATATATACTAATTGTTGGCGCATCTCCTTCATGATTTAAAGAAAAAGAAAAGGTTGCAGATGCTGCACTATTGGTTGAAACTGTCCCAAGAAGTTCATCATAACTTTCCTCCTTTTTCCAAATTTCAATTTTCTTGTCGGAGAACTTTATGTTCTTGCCTAATAATAAGTCTTGAATGTCGAATGAAATACTATAAGAACTTGTTGCCATGTTAAATGAGTTTATGGTAAGCAATAAATTTTAGAAAATTGGAATAGCTATGTCCTGTCCAATCAGATGGACCAAAACCGCGAAAAGCGATGTAAAGATTTTTTGCTAAAAATCTGAACTATGCTATCAAATGAGGATTGGGCTTGTTCATAGTGGGTTTCCATTTTGAGGGGGATTTGGGTGACAAAAAGAATGATACTAATGAATTAGAAGACAATACACCAACGATGTGCACTTTGTACGCAAATACAAAAAGGAAGAGAGAAAAAAAAGATATTGGTACTTGGGCTTTCATTGGGTGAAATGATTTTCTAGTTTCTGAAATGAAAATAAAACTGCTTTTTGAACTTTCCAAATTTTCCGAAAATAAAATTTTCCATAAACAAAGATTTAACAGTCAAAAAATACTGTCATCTAAATGGGGTTACATTAGATTAATAAACGACAGTCGATTAACGTTCCCTAATCAAACGTTCCAATGTCATACAAAAAATATCTGCATGCATAGGAAGTTGTAACATCGGGCTTTTACCAGTTTCCTTATCAATTTCAACACCATCAGAATATGGTGTTATGTTCAGAATTTTTTCGTATCGAATATTTGAATTTTTCTTTGCGCCTACAAAAATCAATCGCTTATTTGTCAAATAAACATCTCCATTATCTACTAAAGTCATTTGATCAACGCTGAAACTTCTTGGTTGAAAAGAACCAGAACGCAAGTAAAAACCTTTTGCTATTTTAAAACTTGTAGTGAAACCTGTATAACTAACTCGCTGTCGAACACTTCTGAGTTCGAACCAATTAACATTGCCAATGTGAAAATAGCACTCTTCCGACTTTTGTATTATAATATCTACTTGAATAGAAGGAAGAGGTAAATTCTCTAATGCCCAAAAAAGTTTAAGTCGCTTAAGCTGTGCCTGAGTTTGACTATTCAGTTCAACACTAACATCCAGATTTGATGCAATTGCTTGTAATTCCAATTCTTCGTTTGGTGAAAGCCTTTGTTCGCTTATGATATTGTTTACATAAGACTGAATATAGTTCGATTTTACTTCAGAAGAAATTTTTTCAGCGAGTTGCTTTGGAAGACGTAAGTCAGTCTCAAGCTTATTTAAAAAGTCTACTTCCTTATTAGTAAGTCGGCCATCAGCAACAGCCTCTTCGAATGATTTGCGATAAACAATTTCACCAATTCTATTATGAAGATTCTCAATTGATTTATCATCAAGTGATAACAAGTGCTTTAGGTATTTTAAATCTTCGAGTTCATCAGTACTCAAAGACATATCCTTCAGACAATGATTAAGAAATACAGCATAAAATTCTTCAAGATTCAATTTAAACTCTTTCCCAAGATTAATTTTATATCTATCTTCAATATCTACAATCTGTTCTTTCGACACCTGCCTGATAGGCATTTTTGCGAATAGATTATTTAACTCTATAACTGCATTTTCTTCCGGATATTGCTTAAATAATTTTTGAAAAAAACTCACCTTTTCTAATGGCACTGTTTTAAAAATATTCATCTCCATAACTATTCGTATTTTCTATATTCTTCATAAACAGGTTCATTCCAATCACAAACACCACCATGATGGGAACATGCACCACGTCCTTTAGCATTTGATGAAGAACCATCACAGCACCGCGTTATATAAAATGAAACACGTCTTTGAATGGGATTAATCTGATTATATAGCTTCTCAGCATCTCCACTTCCCAATTGTATAGCCGATTTACAATCATTAATGGCATCTTGTATCCTGCCAGTTCTACTTAGACAGATAGCTCGCTTATAAAGAATGTCCGAATTATTTCCGCTTGATAAAGCCAGTTTTTCTAGTTCTTGTAAAGCACTTTGATATTTACCAATTTGAATTAGATCATCCGTTTTAAGTACAGAAATTTCTGTTCGTTTTGCTTCAACTTGTTCTATTTCTGTAGAGTGATTTGCGAATAACAAAGCATGATCTAACTTTTTTATCGCTTCATCCGTCTTATGTAATTGTGTTAGATCAGAACCACACTGAATATAATATGCTAAGCTATCTTTCCGAATCTGATCTTTCTGCTCGTTCTCTACCTTAATTTTCTCGTCCTTTTCATGCAATAACCGCAGTTGAACTTCTTCAATTTTGTCTATGCGATTATAGTGACCTTGCAAAGGTATGGTCCCAACAAATAATATAGCCCCAGCTATTGATTGCATTTTCGCTGTTAAACGAAAACGCAAAGTCTTTTCAATCCAACTATGTATAGGTGGCAACAAAACAAATGCTAACAAAGCAAGCAAAACGGAAACTAAAGGATGCTTCAATAAAGCAAAAGCTGCAAATAGAAAAACAAATCCAAAGAACCAGCCTAAAAACAAATGAAGCTTATTCTGTTCGCTGGATTGATAAACATCTCCTTTAAAATAGTCTTTTAAGACTTTAGATTTTGGAGGGATAAGATTAGGTACATATCTCATTCGTCATTTCATTAAAACTTCTTGCAGTTTAGAATCAAAAGTCCGCAATCTGAATAGATGCAAACGGATGAGGGAGGCAAGGAGTTGATTTTCATTTTTCTTTATATTATAAAGTTATAGCTAATTTCGATTAACTAAAACAATATTAGATTAGTTATTCTTATTGTCCTGTAATTGGGATTTCACTTGAACGGATAATTGGGTCTGAATATATTTTCTTTTCATATCGAGGTTTTACAACTATCTCAGTATATTTTTTGTCGGCAAAAACTTTTCTCTCTACAATAGCAATTACTTTCACATTAACATCAATTGCTTGTATGATGTTGTCGTTATAAAGACAAACAAAAAATGTACCCTGACACATCCCTTGCTCTGTAAACTTCTTATATCCCGCAACACCCTTTCCTTGATCCCAAACATTATACTGATATCCTGCGATAAACAAATCCTTATTGCGTTGATCTGCGATTGAATAGCCTACATCTTCGCCAACTTTGGGTAACATTAAATCAGTGACTGTACCTATTGCTAAAGCTCCTAGTGGCGATGTAATATAAGTAGCTATTCCTTTAGTGAGCGTGCTAATTGACTGCGCATTGCTTTTCCATGCAAGGTTTGCATCCTCTCCCACTCCTACCCAATACGCCCATGAAATAACAGTCTTAGTTTCGTAAGCAGTAATTTGGTTTGTAGGAAGAGTAAAAAATAAATCAGATTTATTCCCATTACCACTTGTTTGAGAATGAACACGCTGCGTTTTGTCTGTAATTAGCTCTTCCCGTTGTTCAGTACTAATCAATTCCCGTTTTGTCCTTTGTTCATATGTAGTATCATACCCTACTACAATATCCTTTGTATATGTATTCCAAGATGTATCCTGCCTAGTTACCCATTTTACACTTGTATTAAAGTCAGTAGTTTCATTGCTCAAAGGAATTCTTTGTATTTGAATTTTGCAAATACGGCCAGCAACATTAGAATTTTTAAAACGAAATATGTATACACCTTGTTTACTGATATTTAGTGTTTTATTTTCAATCGTGGTAGTTTTAAAATCAGAGAACTTTGAGTTTTCCGGATATTCGATTATTTCCACTTCCTTTAGCTCTTTATCATTAATCTCTTTAAAATTGAAAATCACCTTATCTCCTTTGGCAAAACCAAAATATAATTCTTCTTCTTTTAGTCCTCCAATTTTAATAGTTTGATCAGTAACATCAACTACTTGTTGTGCAAATGTAGTGATTGAAACAGTTGTGAGAATACTTAGGAAAAAGAAGGAAATCAATTGTCTTAATTTACATTTCCTCAATAAAAAAACGGTACAAGAACTTGCACTTAACATAATTTAGCGGGTTTAGATTTTCATAAAAAGAGAAGTTGAAGCTACTAGAAATAATTCTGCAGAACAAATAGAATATTACATTAATTATCCTTTTATTAGGCGCAGGCTTTTGCCAGCTTATTTTTCACTCCAACTTAAATTCTGTGCACACTTTGTATGTGGTGCAATTTCGTGAAGCTGATTTTTTATTCTTTCATCATGCCCTAACCGTTGAATGAGATAATCGTCTACCCAAATATATTTGTCTGTGTTGCCATTCCTAAGTAGTTCTTCTAAAACTGGCTTCTGTTCGTCATTAACTACAAGGTCGTAAACTTCGAACAGAAACATTCCCTTACCCCCGCTGTCCATTGTGATTATCGGAGATTGAACAACTCCTTCGAAGGTGTAATCAATATATCTAAACTGTCGCCATGGTAAAATATCGGTTGATATAAGCTCTTCGCAAAATTCTCTCCACGGTGAAGTTTCTCTATCTTCTTTTGAGTTGAACCATTCTAAAAACTCTATCACATTTATTCCCTTCACATAAACCCTTAAATCACCTTTTGCAATTCCATGCTCTGTTTCTATAAGTCGATCTGGCTTAACATTCAACTTTTTAAATATTTTCTCTGAGCTTGGTAGTGTTTTAAATGCTCCGCCAACGGGTTGGAAATAATTTCGTGTCCTGCTTTTTACAAGTAAATACTGATTATCAATTTTGATTCTGAAAAGATAAGCGATTGACAACCGAATATCAATGTTTTTCAGAAGAAATTGAGTTTGAAAGTAGAACCAAAGTTGGTTGATATTCTGAAAGAGTTGAAGCAATCCGTATAGCAATATACCACCAACTAATTCAATTGATAAATTAAAGATTGTGCTTGAAATAGAATCGCTTGAATTAGCAGGGAAAAGTGTTCTATAAAGAATGAACCCGCCAAAAATTAAAACGACTATAAAATTTGAAAGTCTTGTTGTCATTTGATTTTGGGACTTGGTTTTATATTTTTGATTGTGTCACAAAGTATTTCAAAAGTCAGTGGGCTATTAGGAAAACTCGTAGCAATTGCTTCTGGCAAAATCTTTAAACGAATATCTGAAAAAGAATACCCGAGCTCATCATTTTGTTCAGGGCTTGTTAGGTCTGCAAGCACTTGTAATTCCTTTTTTGAGAAATCAATTCCGTCTAAACTTTTTTCAAAAAGGTCTTTTCGTTCCTGTTCGGTTGGTCTTTCAAATTCTAAAATTACCGCTGCTCGTCTTACAATAGCTTCATCAATAAAGTGAAGTCGGTTAGTAGACATGAAAATTATTGCTCTGCCCTTTAACTCCCGGATTTCGTCAATCTTTTGAATAAGAGTATTTACAGCTGCTTTTTCCTCTTGGTGCATTTGCATTGTAGAACGGGTAGTTGCTATAGCATCTGCTTCATCAATAAGTAGAAAAGCTAGTCGGTTTTTACCTGCTTGTTTTTTCACTTCTGCAAATGCATCATTAACTAAGTTTCCCATTTGTCCGTGTAAGCCTTCTCCTCTTACTCTTGTGCTTAGTTTAAGAAAGAACCCATCCCTGCCTAACTCTCTAACCATTCTATCAGCGATGGATTCTGCTGAAACTGTTTTACCTGTTCCTGCATCACCTGCAAGAATAATCAACGGATACCTTTCAGTGAGTTGGCTGATAACCGGTAATTCCTTTTTGTGGTGTTTCTTACTCCATGTTTTCAGTCCCTCTTGGTCGAGTAATAGTTTTAAGTTTCCGTATATTCTTTGAAACTTTGTTTCAAAGCCAATAAGGTTTGCTGTTCGTTCATTAACTCCTGAATTAGGCAGGTCAAGAATATTGTCAAAGATGGATGCCATTATTTGAAGTTTGTTTTTTGAATTTCGTATCCTTTGCTAGCATATAGTTGTGCACTATCTTTTGAAAGATGATTGTATGAATTATCTATTTGAGATGGCCCCCAACTTACCTTGAAACTATTTGTTTGCTTAAATTTTTCCTGCTCCTCGAATGGCATTTTGTTCCATGAATCCTTATTCATAACAATAATCATAAGTTTGGAATTTGGAATGTTTTGCCAATCGTTATTCCCCGCTCTTTCTCCTTGAGTTGCTTTACCATTCTCATCAACTTCATATCTTGATGCTTTCAACGGCTTGTTATTAGAATCAACAAGTGTAATATCAACATAACTTAGGTATTTATTTTCAGCCCAAGCTAATATGTCGTGTATGTAATTCTCGACTTCTTCGACACTTTTCTTTTCGGTTCTTCTTGCAATCATTCGAAAATCTGCAGAAAACCCCTCAAAAGTCTTCCTAATATCAATTACTGTGTAAGTCGTTGTGTTTGTAAAAGTGTTATACATGGGTATTAATCTAATTCGGAGATATTAAATGTTGGACCAAAAACTCGTTTCCATTCATCTACGGTATCTCCTTCAAAGTTTTTGTATTGAGCAATATTTAATGAATCGAAGGCATCTTCAGCTTCTTGAATAATTTCTTTCCATATGGCAGCATTTATCTTTTTTGCTGCGTTGTTTTCGTTGTTGGTACTGTCAGCAACAAAAATTGGCGTATCAAAAGTGGGAACACTGTTTATTGCATCAGCAAATTTGATTATCGGAAAGCCAGAGGTACTAATAAATTGGAAAAAACGAATAATCCCTTCTTCAATGTTTTGCTCAATTCCTTTTTTAAAATCAAGATAAGACACGATTAACTCGATAGTGTATGAAGAAAGCCCTGTTTCATCATTAGTTGTATTTAATTCTTTGTAATTTCTCCACCATTTAATGGCTCTAACAATTGAAGTGAGGGAAGGATTTTTATTTTTCCTGTCTTTCGCAAAATCTAATTGCTTCGTTACACTTGTAACATATTTCTTTCCACCGCCCCCTCGTTGGGGTTGCCAAACATATTCTTTAGGAGAAGCCATTGGAACAACAGGAACAATATCTACTTCAAGTCCTGTACCTGAAAATCGAATCGTAATCGATTTAGTATTTCCTTCAGCATCGACATCGCGATTAATATCTTTTTGAGGGTAGATTTCTTCCAGGTATTCTACAATGAAGTCATGTAGTTTGTTCAAATCGTCTTTAAGGCTTTCATCGCCTTCTACAAACAAAACTAAATCAATGTCAATCGGGTTTTCTCCTGTTGGTTTCAGGATAGTACCTTTTTTCCAAGAACCAGCAATAAGGAACTTAGTAACTTTAATTCCTGTTCGTTTATCGTCTTTTATCTTTGCTTCAAGTCTATCTTTAAGATTTCCTATCTGCTCCCTATACTTCGGCATATATTCTTGCTTCAGCTTGATGCGATTGATAAAATTTTGCAGTTGGGTATTTGTCAATTTCATAGGTGAAAAATTTCAAAAGATTATAATCAATAACCACTCCACATTAAAACCACTGCAATTCTGTCAGAGAATCTTTGTCTTTTGCAGAGTTATTTACTGAATAAATGTCAGCAGAATGAAAATTACTAAACCAAGATAGTATTTTGATACCTACGATTGATATAATCACTTCAACACCAATTGTTGTAAACATTAATTAGCAAACGTTTTTTACTCAATTTTCAATTCATGTCTAACCTTTAGTTGCTTTAAACAACCTGAACATTTACCACATGCAATATTTGATATATGACAAGAATGGGCAATAGTCAAAAGTTCAATTGGAACATTATATAAAAGTGCTATTTCGTGACTATAAAGATTTAATGTTGGGCATTTAATATTTATAAATCCTTCTTGATACTTTATTAATCTATCCATAATATCATAAAATTCTTCAGTTCCATCTCTATGAAAAGAATCAGATTTAACTGAAGCTAAATATACTTCTTTTACGCCATCTTTAATTCCTTGCATACATGCAAGCGTAACTAGTAATTGATTTCGAAATGGCCACCATTCATCAGAAGGTGATAAAGCAAGATTTGCAGAATTTGCCATGGTTCCAGAACCCAAACTCTTGCAATCAACCTTTATAGATTTATGTAAAATTCCAAGTTCTTTACAAATATATTCAGAAACGAATAATTCTCTTTCAGCAACAGTTTGTCCGTAATCTATTGTATACGCTATGTCAGGTCTGATGCCATAGGTTAGGCAAATAGAATCAATACCTCCAGATAGTAAAACTGCTTTTTTTATAAGCTCCATATTGTTTGATAAATGGCAGTTGTTAAATGATTGAAATATTTTGCGTTGCTTGGTTTCAACATTAATAGATTAGAATCATTACAAGTCCTATGATACCCAACAATTTTTTTTTCTTTAGCTAAAGCATATCCCGATTCTATTAATGTCCCTGAGTCTAAATTATCAAATATAAAAAACATTATATCTGAATTATCTATTCCTTCTAAATCTTTATTTGCAATTGTTATATCATCACCTAGTCCGATATCGTGAAATGGTGAAAAAACATTTACTCCAAATTCTAAAAAAGCAGAATGAACTTTGTCAATCAAGATTAAATCAGAAATTGAAAAAAAAGGAGAAGCTAAGTATACTTGCTTGTTTGATAAATCCTTAAAAGTAAACTCCTTATATTCAAATTGAGAAATATTACTAGTATCTAAGTAAACTTTTTTATCACAAAAATATGCGGTAGATTTCGAAGCGTATAAAGCTGATTCGGTAATCGGTAGCCCTCTCTCCATCCAGTAATATGCAAAACTTGAAGTGAAAATATCTCCTGAACCGATTTTGTGAACGAAATTTGTAATATATGAGGGAATCTTAATTTCGTTACCATCAAAAAATAACGTTGCTCCATATGGGCCATTTTTTATAATAAAAGCCACGGCTCCTTCTTTTTTGAAAAAGAAATCTTTGATGTCTTCTATATCATTAGATGAAGCAAGTGCCTGTGCTTCTCTTTTATTTATAATGTAAACCAATTCCTCCGCCTTCCCAATTTGACTAAATTTTTTTGGCTTTATTGAAGTTTGAGGGTCATAAATCACTTTACTTCCAAATAGTTTGAAATCTGTTTCCAACATACCGAAAGCGACAATATTTTCTCCTTTAATATTAATATCTTCGGTTTTTCTGATATTTAAAAGATTTGGAAAAATTGCAGGTAGATCTAGAGAGAAACTATACTTGAAAGTTAAAAATTCATCGTATTCTTGGCAATTAAACAAAAAGTTCTTATAAACTTTCTTATTCTCTTTTAAGAAATTTGATACTTCACTATTACCAGATGTATTAAAGTTTACCTCACAATTATTTTCCAATAGAAATTTTGCTCCTCTAAACCCTGAACCAAAAATTTCAATAGAAATATCATCATAATCGATTTCTCGATATGTTCCTCCAACTAATGTAATCATAATTTTTTCCTTCTGATTTCGACCTTGCAAGCTGGCGTATTAATTTGTAAAATTTCTGCTTCATAAGATGAACCTTGCTTGATACATGCAATTATATCTGAAGTATTAAGATGTAGAATTGCTCCTAGAATTTCACCATTACCATCTTCTAATAATAAGGTTTCATTTTCACCAATAATAACGTCTAAGATATCTCCTTGCCGATGCTTGGTTAGAACAGTTATATCTATTGAAGATATAACTGTTCTAATGATGCTAGTTTCACAATCGAATTTAGTTTTTGTAGGTGGTACATAACCACTACCGCTTGATCCGCTCATATGCTTTTGTTTTATTTGTTTATTAATAATAGTTTTTTTATAAATACAGAGTTTCATTTAAATAGCAGCATATTCATTGTAAGTGGGAGTTATTCTAAAGTTCATTTATATTTTTTTAGAATCTCTTTTTCTGCTAAAACAAATTCATTAATAAGGTCTGCAATTGAAGATATGTCCATTTTGTTTGTATTTGCTTTTTGTCGTTTAACAAGACTTACAACTAACGTTTTGCAGCTACAAGAAGTTGGCGATTTCGAAGCACAAAACTGTCTGCCACCAACGAACTTGATAAGAAGCACAAATGTTCATTGAACCACTGAACCGCCAATTTCTTGTAGGTGCTGTTATAAGCTGGCCTTCTGTCTGTGGTCATTTTACTAGTTTTAAAATTAGCAAGGCAAATGGAGAAAGAAGAATACCAACTAATGCAATAAACCCTGCAATTTTGAAGAATTGATATTTCAGCCAAGTTATTCTGGAATTATATAGGATTTGAACAACTAATTCTTCTTCAAAGATGGTAAAGGTTGTGCTTGAATTAGTTTTAGACTGAAATTTAGAAATGAATTCATTTTTTTCTAAAGTTCGTAAATAACCATAGAAATGAATGTTTTCAACCAATGTTTCTTTATCAATCATAGCTGATATTTTTGCTAATATGCCTTTAAGTTTAACACCTTTTTCAATGGTAGTAAGAATTGGAAAAAGAGAAATGATTGAAAGAAATGATGAAAGAAATGCGAAGGGAGCAAATACATAAAAGCCAACAATTTTTACAATGCTATCAGCATCAAAATTTGTTTGGCTAAAGCCAAACACAATCGCTGAATTTAATGTAAGTAAGCCAAAATTCTTTGCCTCGGCAAACTTTAGCCATTCATTTACATTCAAGAATATTTTTTGAAGCTGTTCCTCGTGATTTAGAATTGCCATATTATCCTATTTTAATTTGATTGATTTCAAGATAGAGTGGAGAACCACCATAAACTCCGCCAGTTATGTAAGTTAATCCTGGATAAATTCTAGTTCCAAGCCGTTGCAAGTGTTGCGATTTTGGGTCCGCCTTTTTAAACTCATCATACACTTTTTTTGACATTAGTATTGGAGATGCTGTTCCATTTCTTGCTTCTCTTTTAATGTCAATCACTTTTTTACCATCGTATTTTATTTCATTACCGAATTCAACTTTTTTATTGAAGTCATCAGCATTTAGAGAAGAAGTTGATGTTGCTTTTTCAAACTTGTATTCGTAATCTTCTTCAAGTTTTGGTGCAAGCAAAGAAGGCAAGCCGAATGAAGTGTTCGGAATATTTTTATATCCTTTAAATATTTTTTGAAACCCTGTGTATTCGTATGTCACATTGTACAAAGGAGAATTATATTCTTTACCTGCAAAGTCAGTAAGTTTAGATGCAATATTTGCGGTGTCACCAACCCAAACTAATCCTTTGTATTCTGATTGTTCTTTAAATTTTTTCTGAATTCCTGTTTTCAGTACCAACATTTCACCATAATCAATTCCAATTCCAACTTTGAAATTTTCTAAGCCCGAATACTTTTGAATTATCCTTGATGAAACTGTATTCATCAATGCAGCACAATTAACAGCATTAACAAAACAGTCATTAGGTTCAAACACAATCATTACCCTGTCACCAACAATATTTCTAACATAGCCGTATTCATCAGCAATGCTTGTCATTGCATGAATAAATGAGGAATAAATCTTTCCAAGTTTTATTTTGTCTTTGCGTAAAGACTTGCTTATCTGTGTTGAGCTCCTAATGTCAATAAACAAAATACAGGTTTCAATCAACTTTCCTTTCTTGATGTTGCCAATTGGAAAGGTCAATCCTTGGTCATGTCTATTCGGAACAACATAAGCATTGGTTGTTTCAATGTCATATTGAAAAATGTTTTTTACATCTTCATTTATTTGGTTTAATAGTTCAATCATGCTTATATGAATTTTAAGTAACGAACTTTTGAATATTCTACACCTTGAAGTGCCACCTCAAAACTGAATGATTTCACTTCTGTTGCTTTAATTTTTGATAAGCCCAAATCTGTTGTTGGCTTTATTGCATCATAAGTGCTTTCAACATAAAAATTGATAGCGTTGGATTTTGAAATACTTTCTAACCGAAACAGTTCTGTTATGGGCTTTCCTATCATTGTGTATTCTTCATAATCTGTTCCGGGTGTTTTGTAATAAGTAATTTCTCCACTATGCAAAGCAACTTTCACTTCCTTGTTAGTTCCTTTAAATTTTTGAATAAGTTCTTTTGCACACAATTCGGCTTTGTTAAATTCTATTGGCCAAGCAACATCTATAAATGGTTTGCCAAAAACGCAAATGATTCCATCACCCATTAATTTCTCAATCTGCCCACCGAACTGATAAATAATAGGAAATGCCGCGTTGTAATAATTATCTAAATAGCTTGTGATGAAAGTGTTCGTTCTGGCTTCCGTCAAACTTGAAAAATTTGCGATGTCAATAAATAGCAAAACCACATCTTCTTTTGGTTTTGATTCAAAATATTCAATTAATGTTGGAGTTGCGTTTGAAACATCAAAATGCTCCAAAATCTGTCTTTCTTTAAAGCTAAAGGATTTCTGAATTGCAACATTTTCCATTAAACCTTTATTCAAAAAATCTTTTACCTTGCCATCACTACGATTAAGTGAGGCGTATTTCTCTTTAAGTGATATAAGTTGTCTTATGTTCGGCATCTTTGAGGTTTTAAAAAATCTGTCTATTTGTGTTGTATCGTCTGATAGGCTTGCTTATAACTATCATATAACCGCTACAACTCAGTTAAACAAAACTCCATATTCTCCTACAAAAAAACAACCGTAGAACTACGCAATATTTGCGTAGTTCTACGGTAAAGGAATATGCGTAGAAATACGCAAAATTTACGTAATTCTACGTAAAATGAAGCACCTATGAAAGAGCTGTAATGAAATACTAATGCGTATTTAAGCCTGATTTACACAAAATGCTTTCCTCCAACTATATTCATTAATGCTTGCTTTTATCAAAAACTAATTTTGGGTTTATCAATATTGGTAAGTATCCTATTAACAAATGATTGTATTCGACTTTAAAATTTGTTGAATCTTTCATAAAAAAAGTTCGATACAAGTCTTAATGTTTAAGTTTTTGCCAACAGCGCCCTTAAGTTTTTTGGTGCAAATCCTGTTGCTAATTAATCTTAGCTCAGGCTTTACAACGTTTTACACTTCTGCTATACTGCCTTCAAAATTCATTTTCAAAACTAAAGAGCAGTAAACATGGAAACACAAAAACACCCCACACAAGACATTTATGCCTTGGTAACCCAGAAAATCATCGAATATCTAGAAAAAGGAACCATTCCATGGAGAATCCCTTGGACAAAAGCAGGACTCCCCCAGAACCTCATTTCAAAGAAACACTACCGAGGCACCAACTTATGGCTACTAAACGCCTGTGGTTACTCTCGTAACATTTTTCTCACCTTCAAGCAACTTAAAGAACTTGGAGGATCAGTGAAAAAAGGCGAAAAGGCACACATCGTACTCTTCTGGAAATGGATTGAGAAGACAAGAGAAAACAACACAAATTCCAATTCAGAAGAACCAAAAGAAAAGCAGAAGATTCCCCTTCTGCGTTACTACCTCGTTTTCAACATAGACCAATGTATAGGAATACCGGAAATCAGCATTCCAACCATATCTTTACCCAATGAACCACTCGCTGAGTGTGAAAAGATATTGGAAGGAATGCCACACATGCCGGCAATAGAGCACAAAGAACAGGACGCCTATTACCATCCGGGCAAGGACATAATCAATATGCCCAGGATGGATACATTTGTTTGTAGTGAAAAGTATTACATCACCCTATTTCATGAGCTTGTGCATAGCACCGGACACGAAAGCAGGCTCAATCGTAAGGAACTTATGAGTGGCACTTATGGCTCTACTAATTACTCCGAAGAAGAACTTGTTGCCGAAATTGGGGCGAATTTTCTCGCTTCGCAGGTTGGAATTGTAATGGATGAGCATGAAGACTGCGCAGCCTATATCAAAGGATGGCTCGAAGTCCTCCGAAATGACATGCGTTTTATCGTGAAAGCTAGTGCGCTTGCTCAACGTGCAGTTGAATACATTATAGGAACTATTACTATTGGCGAGCTTGCAGAAGCCAAAGAACAAAAGGAATTAGCATGAGAGAGTTAAAAGTAATACGAATGAAAAAAGTGTATCGAGGGCATCAGTATCCTACTTATAAGAAACTTCCTGTAATAATATTGAAAGGGTTGTATCTTTCGAATTTTGGATTTCAAATCGGAGATGAGATTAAACTTGAACTAAAATATGGAGAGATTCTAATCAAAAAATACATTGAATAGAGCATCCTTTGAAATCATTTATTTAAAAACATTATTACAGGAAACTCTCAACCCATCTTTCGATGGGTTGTTTTACAATTGAAGATTAAACGATATTTGCAACAGTAATTTTAAACTGCTTAATTTTATCGTGTATCTGTTTAACGGCCTCTTGTTTCTCAGAGGCTGTTTTAGAAGGCAAAGTGGTCGTTGCTTTCATTAAAAATCTAACGTCATTAGCTTTCACTTCTACATACAAAAAACCGGCAACATGTTCGATATACCCTTCGCTTACTGCAATCAAGTTTCCATTCTTTGATGGTCTTACATCCTTTCGATCTGGATGCCATTCTCCATTCTGCGAATACAATGAATATTCTAGCTCTGAAAAGGCATTTAATAAGTCTTGTTTAGAAACATAAAAATTAAAGTGTTGTTTAAGGACTCTATTTACAGTGTCATGAATATAGCTAAGTTCATTAGCTGTATTTTTTCTTTTAGTACCCGTAGGAGGCAGAAAACTTTTTAAAAATGCATTAAGTATTTCCTTCTGCTTATTACTTAGCTCACTTGGCTGCTTTTGATTTATCATAGTAATTGTCATTGATTTTTGAATGTCGAATCAAGCACTTTATCCATGAAATCAAGAGTTGTCTGCTCGTAAAAATCAGGCTTGCATAAGGAGAGCTCCTTTCTCGCTTCTGCTATCGTCAGAAGCAAACCGTGACGATTTGATGCAAATTCTTCTGGAGTTTTTTCATCCAATGGAACAAACCGCTTATTTTCTAGCGATACAACATGAGTTAACTCAAATGCGAGGTACTCTTTATTGGAATAGAAGAAAGTGATTTTAGAAATGTTATTCTGTGCATATCGAGATAGAAAAATCTTGTCAGACGCCTTAATCTTCTTCACGACTTCTAATATGTGCCTATACCGAAATTCTTTGCTGTGCTTTGGAGTAAAATTTTTATCACTGAAACTACCACACTTATGTTTAATATTCATTGCAAAATCAAGTCTGTTGAAGATTTGTGTTTCTGCTATATTAATCTTAAACCAATAATATTCATCAGTGAATAACGCTTTCTTAGACATTTCATCGCAATACACTGATGCAACGTCTATGCATGCAAGTTTTTCTGACCTGTTTAATTCAACATCACTCGCAATTGAAATTTTTCTTAGAATCGATTGCTTTGTCTGTATGTGCCTTTGGACATGCTTATTTTTCTGGGATGTATGGGTAGAAACGCTCTCTTTTGAATCACTATTAATGCTATCTAATCTCCTTTGTAAAAGTTCTTGAAGAAGACTGAGTTCATTAGGGGTAAATGTTATTATTTTCATGCTTCAATTTTACAGAATTGATTTGAGAAAACGTTATCAAAATGAAAACGATTTTCGAAATATATCACCACAAAAAACATCAGACGAACTGATGCTCTTAATCATACTTTGTTGCTTTATAGTTCCAATTTGTTAAGCCCATCAATCAACTCCTGATGAGGTGTATCAGCAGGATTAATTAACACACGTATAGCTTGTTCCTTATCAAATTGTTCGTTCTTCTCAAACATCTGTATCCCGCAAAATTGATGTAGCAAAAGCAATGAGGCTTCATCTAGGCTTTCAAGCAAGGATAAATACTTCTCAAATTCACCCCTATTCCAATCTCCTAAATATTTATCATGATTTAAAAAATATTTGCTTGTGTATGACTCTTTCATTTATGTATTATAACAAAATAAAAACGATTATGCAATGAAATGCATAGTCGTATCCAATTTACCTAAAAGTTTTATGAATTAACTATCAGTCCTTTTTTTCTTTATGTAATTCATAAGTCTGTTGTCCCATTTCTATAGCACCTGAATCTGTAATATGGTCAACATCAAGTCTTGAATCATGTTTACCATCTTCACCAAAATGTAATTGATCTACGTGCACCTCTGGACAACCATCGCTTGTATGTGGCTTACTATACTCTGATGTAAACTCACTGTGTTTTTTGTCTGCCATAGCTCTTAATTTATTTACTACAAATCTACTATAGTCTTAACTGTTCACAGTATAGATTTATACCAACTCATGGAAAGTAATCATAAACAGCATTATTGGTAACACAAAATGCATCTTAGGATGAAAACACAACATCTAATTTACTTCTATCTATTTAATAATTAGTATTGACAAAAAACATTGTTTCATATACACTCTATTTGTGCTTGTGAGGACGTCAGTCCTGACTGGCTAAAACTTAAGCTGGAACAGGCACAACAAAGAACCCGCCATGAGGCGGATTTTTTGTATACAGAGCAATATTAATCTTCGCTAGGGTTCCCCTTCATGAAGCTAAAGTATTTTGTGTCTCTGCGTTTGCTTGTCGTCCAATCCGGAATAATGCTCCAAAAATGGACAGCACCATTTCCCACCTGTCTGAGTATTACTTTTACTTTCTTGCCATCTAAAATGGCAATAATACCCCAATAGGTTACCCGCTTATTACGAAAGACATCTACACCCAGGTGTTCCACTTCAAGTTTCATCGGCTCAGATTCATACTCTTGGTAGGTTGTAGTTAATTCAAGAAGTTTCACTGCAAGCGGTAACAATTTGAATCGTTCAATTTGAGAAGGAGTTTCCCTGATATGTCTTCCCTTTTTGTGTATGATGTGCTGAAAGCCAATTCGATTAAATTTTACATCTGATGAGATTGCTTTGCAGTAAATCGGTTTTAAGTCAGCATAGAAGAATTTTGCAGTATCTCGTACCTGTTCATAATTTTCCATAGCACTTATAAGTATATCAAAAGATTGATTTTCGTTCAATGGATAAATAGATTCTGTTATCGTTCAAGTTCACTCTTCTCATACCCTACAAACATTCCATTTCTATCAAGTCCTCTTCGTTGCAGTTCCTTCTTTGCGAGTTTCTTTGTTTTAATAATTCCATTAGCAATCTGTACAAGTAGATCGGCATGTGTACCGGAAAAAAGAAATTCAGGATTTAATTCATCGGAGATTCGTTCTGTATTTGTTCTAGGAAAACGTTCGGGTAGTTTTCGTGTTTGTTCGTTTGATTTTGTCATAGTGTTTTCTGTTTGGGTTATGTTTAACTTTTGTGATGTGTAATAGCTTTTTGATAATCGTTCGTATCACCGGAACACCCACAGCATTCCCGAGTGACTTGTATCGCTGTCGGTCACTCATTTCTGTTGTATTGCAGTTTGGGTCTTTACCATGCTTTGTCCAGTAGTCCGGGAAGCCTTGTAATCGTTCGCATTCGAGTGGTGTAAGCCTTCTTAGTTTTCGGTCTTTGGTGAGCGTGTAAAGCTGCATGCCGGTGATGAGGGTGTGCGCTATCTGCCTTCCGATTCTTCCCCTACGCATCGTTGAAGTTGGAAATGAAACATCGATACTATCTCCTACTCTAGCTACTGCATATCCTGTTTTTGTAGCTTCCTTGATTTTTATGGTTGGAATCTCTTGATTGTGTGGGTGCTTTTGTTGTTTGTGTTCGTCCTTGGGGTTTAGTGTTTTGAGTGCTTGAGTTTGTATACAAGATTTTTTGTTCGCTCTTTCGAGAGGAAATACTTCGGGTCTGGGTTTTCCTCTAAGATGTCCAACAATGTATACTCGCTGCCGGTTTTGTGCGAGTCCGAAATGTTTGCTGTTAAGCACTTCCCATTGGCAGTCATACCCCAGTTCATCAAGCGTAGTGATAATGATTTTAAAAGTTTTCCCTTTGTTGTGACTGAGTAACCCTTTGACGTTCTCAAGCAGCAGATAAGTGGGCTTTTTGATGTTAATAATCCTTGCGATGTCAAAAAAGAGATGTCCTCTTCGGTCAGCGAATCCTTTTCGGTTTCCTGCAATGGAAAACGATTGGCATGGAAATCCTCCCACCAAGAGGTCAAAGTCTGGTAGTGTTTCAGCTTTAATGGTTGTGATGTCACCATAGTTTTTATGATTAGGGAATTGATTTTGGTAAATCTGAATGGCAAATGGATCAATCTCCGAGAAGCCTATGCAAGTTGCTTTCCTTCCTATTCCCTTTTCAAATCCCCCAATTCCCGAGAAAAGTGATAAGTAGTTTATAAGTCGTGCGGTATTGGCTGATAATTGATTTTTTTGAATTGAGTTAGTTTCTTTTGTAAGAGTTTCTTTTGTTGTGCGTACTTTTTACGCAAGTCAGGAGAAATTTTTACCCATGTCTTGCGTACATTTTGCGCATGTGGGGATAATGTTGGGGATATTATGGGAATATCCGCAAGGGCGAAGTAAAGCCTTGTTTTTCCTTGCCGTTGCTTTGCTGTGTCATAGCTGTTTACTCCTCCATCTGTAACTCTTATGAGTTGTTTTGTAGTAAGTCCGTCTAGTGCTGTAGAAATAGATTTTCGAGAGTAGCCTGTTTTCTCCTGAAGTTGTGAACCGGAAATCCAGTCCATGTGCTTACGCTGTTTTGTTCTCTGATTCATCCACCCTGCCGTTTGTCTGACAATCACCAAAAGCACCGCGAGTTCTGTCGGTTTGAGGTGCATTATATAGTGATCGAAAATACTGTTGGGCACAGGGGTAAATTCTTGCCCTAGCATAACTAGGACTGATACTCAATCGTTGGAAGTTCGACCTTTTCTTGTTCTTGTTCAACAAGGAAGAAGTCCGTATCCGGTTGATGGAACATTTGCAGATACCAGTTCCCACTGTTGGTTGATTTAATGAGCCCGACTCGGTGCCACAAGTGAAGTGGTTCTCCATCTTTGGTAATGGTTTTCTTGGTAAGTACGTTGAATAATCGCATATGTCGTAAAAAGGTTATTACGGGTAATAAATTCACTCCTCCCAATCTTTCTAAAACTCTACTATTTCAACTTCTTAAGACGGTTTGAATAATCAAAATAAGGTTGAGAGTATTACTTCTTTTCTGATTCCCACTAATCGCTCTGTTTACAAACCACATGACCGTATGGTGTATGAGACTTTACAAAATTGTATTTCATAGTGTAATATATCTTTTACGACATTGTTACACCACATATGCCACCGTTACTACGGTGGTTCTTCTGTAAAAACTCAAGTAACTTAATCAAGGTTTACTATGAGTATTAATAACAGTACGAATGTGGTCAGTGGAAAGTATTTATGTTTAGAAAGTTAAAGAGTATGTAAACTGCATTATTGCATACTCTGATTTCAAATGCAAGGACTTTCGTTTTTCTTCTTGTTCGATTCACTAGACTGCTTTTAAATGTTGCCCTGCTACTTCCAAAAAGTGCTTTTCGTTAAGGGATAGATAATGGAATGTGGTTACCGGATTCACATGACGTAAAATGGCTTGTACATCTCGGATATTGGCTCCATGATTAAGCATACAATGCGCCTTACCATGTCGAAATGAGTGAGGTGTGATCGGTTTAACAATACTCGCTTTCATTGCTACAATCCTTACCCAGCGCTGAACGGTTCGGGTATTTATTCTTACAGTGCGCTTGCTCATCATATTAACAAACAGTGCATCAGTTTGTATCAAGTTATTCATTCGCGACTCTAAGTATTTGGATAGCAGTCTGTTTGTTTCAGCATTCCATGCTACCAAATTATAGCGTGCTGATTTTTTACTAAGGATTTGGGCGGTTCGTATACCCTTCTCATTTTCTTCATTCATATCGGATAGATTTAAGTCTATCAGCTCTGAAACGCGCATTCCGGTATCCCAGAGTAAGTGAATGCATAATTTTATGCGTAGTTCTAATTCACTTTCTTCATCTAAGGCATCCGACATCTTTTGAAAGTCGGATTCGGTTACGATTGACTTTACTCGATTTGTAAATACGATTGATTTTATTTCTTTTGGATCAGCTACACTGAGTCCTCTATTTTTCCAGAACTGTAAGAAGTTTTTGATAACGGTAAGTGAGTAGGCTATAGTTGCTCTACTGTAATTTTGCACTTCCATTTGTTTATGGAACCGATTAATATCATCTCCAGTTAAATCTTCAACTTGCTCAATTGTACTTGTAAAGGCAAATAACTTTTGAAGTCGTGGCAAGTACCTACTTGCTGCATGGGGTGAATAAACGGCTTTCCAATTTATATAAGATTCTATTGCTTTTTCAACTAACATAACTAATGATTGGAACCACTTTAGCTTTACTGTAAAGCATTTGCTATTCGATTCCCTACCTGATTAAGTTACCTAATAATTTTACCATGTTAGCTCGTTATATTGATAGCGCTCTCAATTAAAAACTGTGGAAAACATGAAGTAAATACTATAGCATACTTTAATTTATTTGTCAAGTATATTTGGATATATTTCTTCCTCTGGCGAAATGTTTATTCAAACCCTTCTCCAAAAAACTCTTTAACAGTAAGCCCATGCATCTCTATTAGGCGTAGGATGGTACTAAACTGCATATCAACGCCCTGCTCATACTTTCCGTATTGTGACCTACCAATGCGATTCTCATAGGCAAAGAATTCATAATTCGTAAAGCCCTTCTGCTTACGTAGTTCTTTTATCCTTTTGCCTAAATTGAGGATTTGCTCCTCAATGTCAATTTTAGGTGTCGCATTCTTTTTCTTTGCCATATAACAAAGGTCACCCAATATCCTCTCTTAAAGTACCTGTTTTTTATTACCTTATTTAATAGGTATTTTGATTTTATTTTTATATCATTGCCTATTACATTATTAAAACAAACTCCCATGAAAAAACTTTATTTATTCTTACTTGTTTTCCTTTTTTCGCATGTAATACATGCCCAATATTGCGGCAACTCAGGCCCATTAGTTTGTTCTCAAACAGGAACAATGACTCAACCAAGCCTCAGCCCTTCTTCAAGTCAGCTAACCCCGCTTTCAAACGGTCAATTAAGTTCTGTTACTATTCAAATCATGGCTCCAGACTCGTTAAGAAGTATTGGAGTAGAGGTTACTGAAACAATTATTGATAGCATTACGAACCTACCATCCGGTATGTGTTGGGCAACCAATAAAGTTGGAAACAAATTTGGGACTAAAGAAAAAGGGTGCATTGTATTAAGTGGCTTGCCTTGTTCGTTGAATGGTCAATACCTATTGCAAATACACATGACCGTTAAAAACTCATTGTTTCCATTTCATATGGTAAATGGTTCTGGCTTTTTTAACTATAACTGTTTTCTCAGAGTAAAAAATGGAACTGATCCTGCAACATCTGTAGATACTACCCAAACATATTCAAATCCATTTATCCCTTATGGAACAATTCCAGCATGTGCCTCCTTTAAACGTTTTGAACCTTCACTTTGGTCATCCTCTTCGGTATGCGAAGGTGGAAATATTATGATTAACTTTTTATCAAGAAACATGCCTCTCTCGAGCACAAATCGCTTTTTCCTCGAGCTTTCCGGTTACGATATTCACCTTGGCAATTATGTCTATTTCTATACGGATTCAATTCAAGCCACTTCTGATGGGATTTATAGTTTCCGTGTTCCAGATAGTCTATATCGTGTCGAATGCTCAAATCCCCCAAGTTATGAGCTTTACTTTCACTCAACAGATACCGCCATAACATACCCTATTGGTGGAGGAATACGAGTATATGAACGACCTCAAATTTTAAACGTTACATCACAAAGAGTCTGTGCGAATACGCCCTTAACACTGGGAAGTCCATCGCCTATATTTTGTAGTTTGTACTACTCATGGTATCACCTCCCAGATACTGTTCCGTTCGCCAATAGTCCTGAGATAACATTTAATGGTAGTCTTACAGGTTCTTTTAAGCTGAGAGTTGATAACGGGGTTTGCTATACCGATACACTGTTTTCTCTGTATTTGAATCCATCACTACCACTTCCAATAATGGACACGCTTAAACTAATTTGTCCAGGTGATAGCACCAAGATAGGACCAACAAGTATTAATGCCAATTATACCTATTATGCATGGAGTAACACATCGGGGTATTTTTCTTGGGAGCTTCAACCTACTGTTAGTAGTAATCAGATTGAAACCTATACACTGAGCGTAAGTGATACGTCAAACTGTGTAGTTACAAAAGATGTGATAGTTGCAGTTAAATTCCCTCCGATACAAGCACCTTGCATGATTACCGTTGATCCGCTTTCTACCCATACTGTTCTTATTTGGGAAAAAAACGATAAGTATGCTACAGACAGTTTCTTAATCTACAGAGAAGTAACAACCGGAATGTATACTCAAATTGCGTCCATTCCAAGAGACTCCCTAAGCGAGTACCATGATTTATCTGCAAATCCAAACACTACTGGATATCGATACAAGATGGCTGTTCGTGATACTTGTGGTAATATTGGGCTTCAAAGCTTATATCATAACTCAATTCATTTGCAGTATCTTGGTGCGGGAAACTTACAATGGAATGGATACGAAATAGAATCCTCAACAACTCCAGTTTCCTCATATGATATTTTTAGAGATTCAAGTGGAAATGGCACTTGGCAAAAAATTCTGAATGTTTCGGGTTCGCAACAAACAGCTACGGATCCAAATTACTCAATGTACCAGAATGCAAAGTATCGTGTAAAAGCAAACTGGACATACCCTTGTAGCTCATCACGAAGCCTATTCAATGATGTAATCTCAAACACAATAACTAATAAAGTTAATAGCATTTCAACTATTGAAAAACCATTGTTTGAAATATCCCCCAACCCTACAAAAGGTTTATTAAATGTTTCATCTATGGAACTGAGCAGTGGAAACATTATCATATCAGACATGACCGGAAATGTCTTGAATTCTTTTCTTATCAATAAAGAAATAGGTATCAAGATTAATATAGATGAATTCGCTTCGGGTTTATATATTTTAAAATACATTACAAACGAAGGCGTTTTCTCTCAGAAAATCATCAAGCAGTAGTTAGTACAGGGGAATCCAAAGGGCTCTCCCTTTGGCAAGATGGCAGTTGTACACAGTCGATGAAATCTTTAGACTGTACAACTGCAATCTTGCATCCTGACTTCCCTGCTGTCCGGGTCGATCCGCGTTACTGCGGACGGGCAGAAAGGATGGCAGGATTTTGTTTTTCCCGCAGGGAAAAACCGCGGTGATACCAAACAAAACGTTAGAACATAAAACGTCTATAACGCATTCCCAAATAGGTCAAGTTGAATTTCAATTTTCGGGACTTTAACATATTTCCCTGCTAAGAAATCTTTATCAAATGAGGCATCATTTCTAACCTTTGGATCTTTTTCATAAAGACTTCTAACTATTGTTCCTTCAGAATTATCTTTCTCTACCATAATCATTTGATCTCGTCTTAGATTCCGTTTCATTAAAGTAGGGTTATGGGAGGTAAAAATCAATTGAGCCCCATTAGGATTTTCTTTGTTGGAATTAAACATACGGACGATATTGTGTAACAAGTTGGTATGAAGTCTTGCATCTAATTCATCAATCCAAATACTCTTTTGCTCAAGCAATGCATTCACAATAGGACCTAACAACCCAAAATATCGTTGAGTACCTAATGATTCCTGCTTACTGAGATCAAAATAAACATTATCAATTGGTTTATCATTTGAATCATATTTTTTATGCTTTGTTTTTACAGAATATCGCTTTGCTGAATCACCGTGAAGTGCTGATAAAAAACTTTCAGACTCGCCCATTTTCTTTGCCATATCCTTTATTTCCTGCTCTACATTGGTAAATCCTAGATCTGAAATTCTAAGAATTTGATGAATTATATTATATTTTTCATCAGACAATAATGATGCTGTGTAGTTTATACACTCTTCCTGATTTGCATCAAATATTATTATATTGCTTTGAAACCAATTTGTGATTTCAATTGCTAGCTCATTATTAAATTGTGACAGTACAGAAATAAAAAGTGCATTAGCTCTAGTAATTGTCATAAGTAAATCGGTCTTGCCTTTAGTATCAACTCGAAACTTCTTCGAAATATCAAAATCATTCTTATTTCTTATAAATAAATGTTCTTCTTTTCGTCTCTCTGTATAGAAAAGCCACTCTTGTAAAATTATATCCTGTGTTGCAATAAAACCATATCTGAACTTTCTGTTTTTTATTAAAAACTCGACTTCGAAAAATGACGCCTTGTTGTCATTTTCTATATTAAGCGCGAAGGGTTCAATAGCAATTTTCTCGTTTGCTTGTGTCTCTTTGGAGGAGTTCAATACAAATGAACGCATAAATGAAAACGCTTTTAAAATATTAGTCTTTCCACTTGAGTTAATACCGTAAATGGCTAAACACTTAAGAACTTTGTAATCCCAACTTGAGGTAGAATAAAGATTATCACTTGCAAACTCTTTAATTGTACCTGCTTTTAAATCAAGTGTAACTTTTTTGCGAAAAGAAAGATAATTATCTATTGAAAAGCTTAATAGCATAAAATGTAAAGCGTTTGTGCAATAATGTGCAAAAAAAACAGGAAATTGAAGAATTAACACAACTTAACAATAAAACATGCAAATATTGAGATTTTTTCTCAATATTTGCATGAAACCAAGAGGTAAATGAACAATTCCTCAGCATTTCAAACTAGTACTTTGATCTTGCTTTAATAAAACTGTTCAAAGGGGAAATTGTCTTCACTCCTTATTACTTGAAGACAAAGTTAATCATTTTTCGATATGGCAATAGGTCGTACTGCAAAAACTGGTGAAATTTGTCCTGAAAGTGGGATATGGAAAGTTGTTGGTACTCCAACCACAACTGCACCAATCGCTAAAGGAAATCGTATGCCTCCTTATGATGGCAAGGCGGTTACTTGGACTCTCATCCAACTTGCATAAGAAAGAAAAGGGCTAATTTTAAATTAGCCCTTTTTTATTTATCAAAAAAGGGCTACAAACCCAATTCCAATTTGTGTGCTAAGTTGTATGCAATCTGTTCGAAGGCAAACCAAGCAAGTGTATTTTTCAAATCTACATCCTGTAAATTTATCTGACATCCGGTGGAAGATTCATATTCCATTCGGAGTGCTTCGATTTCTTCGTAGTAGGTATCGAAGAATGTATGCGTATCCGCATAATAAACTAGTCCAGATACCATACCTGAAGCACATCCATAGGTAAGAATGTCACTGAAGAAATTTTCAGGATGTTTTTCACAATAGCCTAATGCCTTCTCGGCAACATATTTTTCAATCGTTTGCTCCTCTTTAGAAGCGATAGTTTGTAAAGAAGTGATAAGGGTGTTTTTTGTCATAGTATTATGTAAGGTTAGCTGATAATACAGTGACGATTTCTACCTCATGATTAAGATTTATGACAAGGAGGAATCTTTGCAAAAGAGCATTCCTTGCGGAAAATCTGCATGAGGTATAGTCACAGGTAATTAGCAGCCCTTGCGGAATGCAGGGAAAAACACTTATCGGTTTTTAAGTATCGTGAAGGAGTAGATTAGAAAATATTATGGCGCGAAAGAGTATAGTAACGATACGAAAAATCTTTACTTAATTACTAAAGTTAAACAAGAATAGAGATTCTACATTTTTTCCTTTATAGCGACCGTATTATTCCATAAAACATATAGAAAATAAGATAACTAAATAGAATCCTTCGCTAATGAAGATGCATTCTTAGTACCCGTTTTCGGTATAACATGATTTCTTCTCCGTTGAATATTGTCTCTAGCATGAATAGACTTTCGCTTTCGAAAATTAGTTTTGTGCTTGCTTTGGATAATATGCTCTCTAGATGAACTAATATACTTTATTAAAAATCGAAACGTCTCTTCTAGGGATATCCTTGTAGTATCTAACTCAACAATATTGGGCTGGATTGACTTCAACTCACTCTTTACATTTTCAAAAGCATCTAAATAAGCACTAAGGACTTTTTCATTCATTATAGTTCCTGTTTGCTTTGAAGAATCTCGAATTCCATCACGTATGATAGCTGTGCTGATATCAGTTTTAAAGAAAAAAGCAAACTTAATCCGCATCTGAATTGCAATCTTTTTGATTTCCTTCCTATAATCACTATTAAGGGTATGATAAGGGTTAATAATACTAAGTGCTTCAATCCAAACTAAAGCATCTAATAGTCCCCTATCAACAATAACATAATCATATCCGTTATTTTCTGCCCATAAATATTTTTCAATAAATGCTTTTGCTGTATCATAATTATACATTGGATCGAGCTTACTAATCCCTTTTGATTTAGCAACTCGTTCATGTATTATCAAAACTCTAAACCCTTGATTTTGGAACCATTTAAATAAAGCTTTTGATGAGGATGTCTTCCCGGTTCTTGGCAAGCCAAACAACTCAATTACCTTTGTTTTGTATGTACTCATACTTTTTCTGAAAGAATAAGATAAAAATTACTAAGTGCCGCATAATAGCCATTGTACAATTTAAGAAGTCCTCTTGTCAAGAAATATGAACAAACCCAAGAAGCAGCACATAAAAAAAGATTGAAAACTGAAAACTCAATATTTAGCTTAAAACACACCTTTAATACGACTGCAAACGCTAAGTGCAATATTGGCAACCCGAACAATAAACATACAACAGAACGAACTATTCTTATCATAGTACGTCTAAATGAAATATAATCATAACCGGTTTCAGATTTTATTACTATAAAATTGAGAACATAGTGATGTGGGAAGTTTGTTTCTACTTTAATTTGCTCTTCATAATTTAATAGCTCATTTTTTAGAGAAAATAAAGACAATATCCAGTCTTCAACTTTATCCCCAATCTGATTAAAAATAACACCCCATCCAAAAGTGACTACAGGTAATAAAACGCCCCAAAATGCAGTATTTTTGACATCAAAAGTCAGTAGAAATAGCATATTAGGTTTAATCAACATAAAAATAGGACATACCAATAAAAACAAACCAATTATTCCTATTATTAGGTAATCCGTAATTAGATTGGTAGTATTCATACTTTAATTAAATCTACAATGTGTAAAATAGTTATTCTCATGTATATTACACGGATTGTGAACTACAATATTAACTCATTCCCATTTTTGCAAAGATATAAAACTTTTTTTTGATTATTTTAAAGGTGCATCAATGTTTTGTGAAAGTCCTCTATATCTCATAACGTGAAATAATTGAACATATTGCAAGTAATTGAAAAATTTTGGCCTATTTGAGAGTTACCGATGGTAATGGAAATTCAAACTTTGTAACCTATCATTTTTAAATTCATTTAACAAAAAAACACTATCCACAAATTCAAGAATCTTAAGCCTGTAACGCCTTTGCCCCTCTACTCCCATAAACCTCCCGTTTCGGTAATACGGCATGTATCCCATGTCCTGTAGCATTTGTATAAACTGTTCTTCGGTATGTGCCTTCTGCTGTATGAGTTCTATATCGGCCATCAGCTTCTCCTTCTCTGTTGATTTACCTTTCAGTTTCATCTGATATTCTTTGTCGGTTGGATGCTTTGTTTGGCTTTGCTCATGATCTACTTTTGAATGTTCCAGTTCTGGGAATTCGACTTGCTGATACTGCTCCATAGATAACTTCATTTCTCTAAATGCTTCTTTGGATATGCGCAGACTCTGCCCGCTTCCCTTCTCCACTCCCGATATCACAAAATGGATATGTACATGACCTTTATCTTGGTGAGCTACTGCAAGCACCAGAGCATTCGGGTTCCTGAGACGGATGTATTCACGAGCCATAACTTCGAGTTTTGAAAGTGTTATCACTTCGCGATCTAGTTCATGCCATGAGAGTATCTCGTGATAAACAACGTTTGACCCTTTCATTTTTCTTGCGCGCTTTGCTTCATTAACCGTAAACTCTCTACACCAATCAGAGAGGCTATGGCCTCGGATGTTGTTTCGAATAAAAAGTGTTTTACCATTCTCGTCCCTATACAAAGCGTCCCCACGCATAACATATTCTAGCAGCTGCTTAACCGCCTTAATCGATTTTCTCGCTTTTGATTTGATGATCATAGTGATTTAAAATAGTTTGAAGTGTCTTCTGATAATTTGGGTTGTCTTCGATTGCGTGTTTGAGTTCTGTTTCTAGGTCGATGGGGTGTTTTGTGATGTCCTCAAGCCTCTGCTCGATTCGCTCAATAGATTGGAGCGATTCTTTTAACGCTTCCGGATTATGGATTCTTGTTTCGATGAGTCTTTCAATGCCCGAGTAAATTCTTGAGAGCTTCTGCTCAATGCTTTGGAGTAGATGTTCACTTGGGTAGATGTAATACTTTTCTATGTAAGCTAATGCTGATTTTTTAATAAGTGATGGGATACTTACTTTGTACTTCTTAGCGTGCTTTGTAAATGCTTTACGTTCATCTTCATCAAACACAATTACACACTCCATACCTCTACTTCGTTTCTCCCTTTTATACTGCTTTTGATAGCTACGCCAGTAGGCGGCTTTTACTTTTGAAATGAGGTTTTCATCTCCGCTTTCTAACACTCCCGTTTCATGCAGATATTCATATAGCGTAGTACTTTTCTTTGTAGTACACTTTCTGATTTTATTGTTTGTACTTTTATCGGATTCTGTACTTGCACTTTCGGCATGTATTGTTTCTGTGTTTCCGTTTTGATTTGTGTTTGTCCTTTCCATAGCCCTACTCGATATAGTTTAACCTTGCAATGTGTCCTACTCCGATTTGAATCGGCTCTTTGTGACCCGCTCTCAGTTTAAGCCACAGTCTGTCATAAAACGGAGTGAGCTCCGCCAGTATCGGCTTTTGATTGCCGGCTATGATAATGGCTCGGTTTTTTTTGAGCATTCTAATCTCATTTGCTTCCATCAGGTTTCTAATTAGGTTTTTGTTACCATCCTTGTCTTCATAGTGATACTTACCGAGCATCTCTTCCAGTAGCTTTGCCGTGCTATGCGACTGCTCAGAAAAGTACATCTGCAAAAAACAGTTCGATAAAATAGTAGTAGCATCATTGTCTCCATATGTTTCTTTAAGCTGTTCTATGGATTGCAGTCCCATAGCTACTCCTACCTTGTATTTTCTCAGGTGGGCTATGGCATTTGATAGTGATGGCATCCTTAGTCCCGATGCGGCTTCATCGAGCAGAATGTAAACCGACTTATCCTCCTTCTCCGGCAGCTTTTCCATAAAGCTTGCAAAAAGCATCTCAAACCATATCGAGATGAGGGTATTTAAGTACTGCTGATCGGCAGTTTTGTTTTGGATAAAAAGGGCAATCTTCTTTTTCCGTAGTTGCTTAAAATCCAGTCCATCCTGAGCCGTAGTAAGCGCCACCTGCTCATCTGAAAATATGTTGAGTGCTGCAAGTGCGGTTGCAATGATTCCGCTCTGTACTTTGCTGTCATTCGCTAAAAAGGCTTTGTAATCGATAAAGAGCTTGTCATCGGCATGCTGACTCATGAGTTCATCCATGCGCTTAGGATTAGCTCCCATCAGTTTTACTAAGTGTAGTACGTTTGCCAAGTTGCGGTACTGCTTTGGAAGATGGAGTGCTAGTCCTATACACATCTTTACTAGGCTTACTGCGCTGTTATCCCAAAACGGATCGCTTTGTTTAAGGGATGTTGTTACCAGCATGCTACCCAGTCTATCTACATCACTTGGTCTTGTTATCTTATCCAGTGGATTAAAGCCAACGGAACGTTTGGGCTCGGAGAAGTTAAGTATGTGAACTTTATACCCCTGCGCCTTTAAATGCCCTGCAGATATTTTGTATAGTTCCCCCGATGGGTCGTGAACAATGAGGCTAGAGCCGGAGCTGTGCATGGTTAAAAGGCTCGGAATGAAAGTGGAAGTGGATTTCCCAATTCCACTTTTTCCGATGATCACCATGTGGCGGAATGAATCCTTGAGCGAGAGGCTTCTTTTGCCATCTACACAAAATCCTTCGTGATAAATGGAAAGTAGTTGTTGGTCGATTTCAAACTCAGCCCTAAGCGTGGGGTCTCGCTTAGGGGGCTCGGTCATTGAGTACCCCAGATGGAAGAACTCAAAAACTGCGCGGATGATTGAACTCAGTATATCAATGATGGCTTGCATAGTGTTTGGTTTGCATATTTGTTGTTCGTTAGTTATCGGTAAGTTTTGATTTGATAATTTTTTAGCTGTCCTTCTTCTTCTCCAGTACTCGCTTGAGTAGCTTGTTAAGTTCCGTTAGGAATACTTCTGTGATTCTACTTACTCCCCAGAGAAGGTATAGGGATAGTTTGAACAGTCCTTTTAGTAGTGTTCCCATTGTCTTAATGACGTGACCTTGTGTTTCCATTTGACTTCTGTTTTAGCTTTAACTATAGTTTTATTCTTTCTATTCCGTAACCAGATTAGCCCCAACTATCACCTGTGCTCCCTTGGCTTCGAGCATCATCTTGTACATTGAAACAATGGCGTTAAAGCGTTCTTCCTCCCCGTATGTCTTTGGACGAAACACGAAGTACACCTTCACACCTTTGAGGTCATGGAGCGGTTCGGATTGCTGTAGCCTATCTATTACCTTCTGAGGCTTCGTTTTTAGCTCCGTAATGCTTGATTTAGCGTAGAAGTTGGCATCCGATGAGTTCTCGGTTAGATCGGAGTAAATAAGGGCAATTTTGAGGCTTGTTCTGCTGCCGGTTAGATGATTGAGTTCTTGGGCGATTGTTCGGTAAATGACCGATGATCCTTCATCCCTAATCTTCTCCTTTGTCAGGCTATCAATAGTTGCTATGATGTTTTTACGAAAATGCTTAATCAGAGCTACTCGTTTTAACTGCTCTGCTGTGAGCATAGGCTCTGCCGGTACCACCTGATCGCTTACCTCGGTGAGGTTTACCGTACTTAGTCGTCTAATCCTTAGCGAATATCCGTTGTAGATATCATCGTTACTAAAAGCAAACAGTCGGGTAATTTCTTGCGGTGTTGGCTTAGCAAGCATTGGACTTGTGTTATCAAATAGTAGCGTTACTGCCTTAGAGGGTGGACCTTTGAACAGTCCACTCGCCTCTGAGTCATTGCAGCCTAAAAACATTCCTGCGCCTAGCGCAAAAAGGATATAGAACATGAGATGTTTTTTCATAATCGTTTTCATTTTTGTATTTAAGAATTGGATGTACATTTTGTTTTAGATAAAGAGATTTTCTAAGTCCATCACCGGTTCGTCAAAGCAGCGTGGTCGCTGTCCATCGCTTCGGTACGTGCAGTTCACTTCAATAAAGGCTCCTATGGCTTCCTTAAAGAAGTTGTTGATCTGCACATAGGTATCCCGTCTTCCGGTATTGGTGTTCGAGGTTCTGATTTGTATTTGTTTTTCGCGCTCAGGCATAGCAGATAGTTCACGTTCCATACGCTCTACATCGCTTTCTAGTTTGGCGATAGCTTTTTCTTTCTTTTCCAGTGCAGCGCGGTTATTTGTTTGCTGCTTAGTTGGGAACTGGTGGGCAATGAAGTATCCGATAAGGAGTAGAAAGGCATTGATACCCATAAAGTACCATGGACTCACCGTAAAGGACGTACCGCCTCCTGCGTTATCATCGAGCGTAAATACTCCCTGTGAAGCTAGATAATTTGCTCTCAATAATCCGAAGATGAAAAAGGCTGAGCCCAATACCAGAATCGGTATCACATTTAATATGAGCTTGTAGCGGGACTCAACAGTAAACTCTTCGTACCACCATCTGAGTGCTTTAGGAAGTAGTATAAAGGCTGTAGTCAGTGTTACTAGTAATATGAGTAGCGTAGCATTGTTGCCTAGATCGAGCATGGAGAAAGCTTTGTAGGAAAAGAGACTCTCTAGCAGTGCAAGTAAGGCTGCGCCTATCCACAAAATAAAGGTGCTTTTGTGTCTTGCATCATCGTCATCCATTTCCGAGTATTCGAGCTGCTCGTGGCGAAGTCGGTTCTTAGTCTCTGTATACCGCTCGCTGAGCTTCTCGTATTTCTGTTCGGTAGATTTACTCTCAATCTCTGCGATGTCGTTTTGATTAATCGGATTTCTCTTTTGCTCCTGTGCCAGCAGTCCTGAATAGCTGCTTCTGATGCTTTGGATGTATCCTTCGAGCTTTTCATCCGATTGCAATGATGGGAGGTTAGTAATAGCTAGTTTCTTACCTGCTGATTTTGCTTTTTCAACGAGCATGTGGTGATGCTCTTCAAGTGTAGTAGGCGTCTGTCTTGTTTGTACGTTTTTTGTTAAGTTCATAACATTGAAATTTAAATGATGAATAAAAAATGATGGTTTAACTGAATTTGTAATCAAGCAGTGCAACTCCGTTGATGAGTAGTTTTACTCTTAGTGTTCCCTGCTCTATCTTTGCTCCTGCTACTATCGAGTAGTCGTGGTTTGTTTTGGGTAAAAGCGACTTGGGGTTAATTGTATTAGCGAAGTGATGGCTCGATGCTGTGCCATTAAAAAACACCACAAGTCCTATGTAGGCTGAGGTGACGATGTGTTTGACTATTTTTTCCATGTGATTTAGTTTTTGGTTGTTCTTAAATTGTGATTTGCTGTGCTTTTGTTTCTGTTTTTGTTTCTGTTTTCTCGTTTGGTTTTTCTTTGGTCTTGTGCCTAAGAAAAAGTCTATGTAGTAAGTCTATCCTACACCACAATGCTTTTGTTGTCTAGTGTTTTGTAATGGGTTACCTGTTTTTTGTAGTGTCACGTCCTTCTGATTTTTCTTGTTCTCTTGACTCCGTAGTATTTCTGATGTCAGCTATCTCCTGCATGCGAGTTTCTATCTTGTCACTTATCTTAGTTTGGCTCTCGGTTGATTTTCCGGTTGTCTTATTCTGAGCAACTACTTTTTCTGTGATTGTTTTTTCTGCGTTGTTTTCATTTTTGGGCTTTACCTCAAACTTTTGCTTTATCTCATCGAGATACTTCTTGTCAGCATCTTGACGCTCTTTAAGCTTCGCGGCATCAATTCTCATTTCGCTATACTTAGCTCTTGTTTGCTTCTTTAGTCGTTCTCTTCGCTCGCTATCTTCTCTTTCCTGTTTCTGCTCTCTGCGGGCTTTAAGTAAAACCTGTTCAAAAGGATTTTCATCGAACTCTCTATGTATATGCGCTTCGATTTTTTGATTTTCCTCCATCTTTTGAAGTTTGTCCTTGTAAGTAGCTTCTCTATCCCGATCAATTCTTTGGCGTTCTAGATCTTGCTTATCCTTTTCGGCCTGCTGCTTCTTGTCTTGTTCCCGTATAGCTTTCCTCCCATCCTTTTGCCCCAGTTCAAGCCCTTGAAAGAACTCCTTCGGTTCACCATTTAGTCCCTTCATGGCGCGTTTTAAAATATCGGGAGCATACTGTTCTAAGTAGTAGGCCATGTTGTAGCCCTTTTCAAACTCTGTATCGTGCATTGGTTCCATAATTAAAAGGTGTCTTTAGCGTGAAGTGATAAATAGTCGTTAATCGAATCCCGGTCGTAGAGTATGACCTTATGCATATGCTGCGAGTATCTGATCTTGCCCTCGTCTCTGAGTTTTTGTAGAGAGGTACTGCTGGTAATACCGAGCATGCGTTTGGCCTCATCCGGTGGTATCCATTTGTTTTCCTTTGCATGCCCAAGTGATGTTTTCACATACTGGACGGTCTGTTCGAGAAGTTCGATGAAGGCATATTTTTCAATGCTGATAACTTCTCCCTTTGTGCCGAATTGCTGTTTTCGTTCCATATTCATCAATTTTGATTCACATGGTATAGTTCCACATTCGTGCCAACGCTAAAACCCTTTAAAATCAATAGTTTTATTTTTTTACCATGTTCAATATTTGACTTTATACATCATTTTTTGAATACTTTTGTAAAAAAGCAAGTACCAATGGCTAAGATTCTTCTCTCGTGGACAGCTACCATGCATGACTTTATTGGTAGCAAAGGTGAAGTGAATACCGAAGGACCAAACTGTGTTGTGCATGAGCAGTTTTATGACTATGATTATCATGTGCTACTTACCTCTGCATCTCATCCATCGGAAGACACCAAGTATCAACTACTGGTGAATCACTTGCATAAGACTTATAAGCATAAGATTGTTGAAGTAGCGCTTGGCATTAAAGGCAATGATATCATTAGTCCTTCGATAATAAGTCATGCTATCAATACCATGCTACTCACTCGCTTTAAGCATGATGAGATCGATGTGTTTATTTCGCCAGGTACTCCAGCTATGCAGTTCGCTTGGTATCTGGCTCAAATAAGTCTTGGGTTAGACATGCGACTCTTTCAGACGGTTAAGCCTAATGACAACAAAGGAAATGGGTCTAAGCAAATTTGGATATCATCTGAGCAAACAGGATATATATCTTCTTTACTGGTAAAAGAATCTTTGCATACTAAACCCGTCTTTGGGGCTACCCATGCCGATATAGATATCCTACGCCCGATTTACAGCAGAGCATCACAAATAGCGCTTTCTGATGTATCTGTGTTAATTACAGGAAGTACAGGAACCGGGAAGGAGTTACTGGCAGAACACCTGCATAAAAAATCCTATCGGAGTTCAAAGAAAATAGTAAGTATCAACTGTGCAGCTTTTAGAGATGATTTATTAGAAAGTCGTCTCTTTGGATACGTGGAAGGAGCCTTTACCGGAGCGAATAGAGACCAGAAGGGGCTTTTTGAAGAAGCAGAGGGCGGAACTATCTTTTTAGACGAGATTGGAGACATATCGCCTTATATGCAACAAACGCTTCTGCGGGTGCTCTCCAAAAATGAAATACTCCCTGTTGGGGCAACCAAAACAAAGAAAATAAATGCGCGTGTGGTAGCGGCTACCAACAAAGATATTTACAGCATGAGTATGGAAGAAAAATATCGCGCTGATTTATATTACCGGTTATCTACCTGTGAGTTACACTTACCATCACTTGAGCATTACTCACCTAAAGACAAGCAAGGTCTCTTTGATTTTCTTTGGCAAAAGGCAAAACTAGATTTTAAAACTGCGGTAGAGCCTAAGCTCGATGCTACTACGAGGAAAAAGCTTTTGACTTACAATTACCCGGGAAACATCCGGGAAATGCAAAACATCATCTATGGTATTTGGGCGGAGTATTTGCCGCAGTCAAAAAAAATTACGCTGCCTGCTCGGTTGCTGCATCCACATAAATCGGCTTCTCTGAAACTTGAAGATGTAGTTCGGCAGCATGTGCGAAAAGTGTTTGCCGATAGTGGAGAAAACATCAGTAAAACAGCTGAGATACTGGGGGTGCAGCCCAATACGGTGCGAAGTAAGTTAAAGTGACTTCTCAACTCTTTTTATCCAACTTTTCAATCCATGGTCGAACAAGGATAAATAATGCTACCAATCCTGATATTACATTAATAGCGAACAGCCATATGAGCCATGTGGAAAAACTTGGAAAATATTCTAACAATGAAAAACTTAACCACTCGGTCTTCCAATTGAAAATTGAATATGTTGTCCCCAATACAGAAATACCTAACCAAACTTTGGTATACACTTTTTGAAAAAAGGAGATTATCAGTGCGTAAAGAGGGTAAAGTGTATAAATGAATGGCCAAACAGCTATAAAAAACATCCACATGAGAACTCCGATAAAAAACAGTCTTATAATTGCCATTATCATACGAGGTCCATCGAAACTAAATATATCTTCAAGAAAAAGATACAACAACATAAATGGAGCCATCAACCATTTTTGAGTTGGAGAAAGAGTCTCATTACTATTGTTTGAATATGAAACAGACTTCATTCTAACTAAACTCGAAAAAGATGTTTTACTTATCAATGAGGATTCGTTTCTTACGTCTTGTATTCGCTCTAATGCTGATGAAAGTGTATAGTAATTATCAATAAATTGTCTTTTATCAAAATCATGTATAATACCGTGAGTATATAAGTTTCTATCCTTTACCCAATTAGTAAAAGCTAAAGAGCCTTTGTCTCCCAATTGACTTTTCAGCATATCAATTCTCTTGCCTAATGTAATTATATTGTTGTTCTCATCCTTTATTTGACCAACAATTGATCTTGCTTTAATCTCAATATTTCTTGTCGTTTCAGTAACTAAATCCCCATACGACATATCTATATTAAACTTCATGAGAGTAATTTTCATACAAAATAAAAAAAGTCATCTTATTAAGATGACTTACCTATAGGTTCAATTGCATTGGAATTCATAATAAGAACCGTTTCGCAATCAAATCCAGAAAGGTGATAAGGTCTGGATAGAGAAGTTTCTATTAGTCCCTTTTCTGTTAACCAAATTGCATCAACATATTTTGCGACCTCTTCCCAATCCACATAAATTGAATCAGATCGGAATGGAAGATTACATAAGTCATTATAGGAATCTATAACTGCAACTTGTGCTCCCAGAGTAAAAACTGCACAAAATAAATTCCTGGAGAAAGAGGTTTCAAGTCCTTCCAACTGGCAATAGTCACTCCATGATAATGTTGAATACTTTGGAGAAGTCCAAAGTCCTCCAAAAGGCTTAATTCCTCCTCGCTCATGACCCAATGAAAAGTTTTGAATGCGCTGAAACTTAGCTTTTTCAAAATGGCTATTTCCGTAATGTATTACCTCGAGATTTTTGATAACAGATGTCGTACACAAATTAAAAGATATTGATCTTCCATGCATGCTATTATGTTTAAAGGATTTGATTGCTTTGGGTGAAAGCAAAAGCAGAATTGCTTATTAATATCCTATCACATTTTCATCCAAATGTCAAGTACTTTTACTTGCATTATTTATAGGCTTATGCTATGATTTTTACATCAATAGCACACTCTAGAAACATTTAGTTTTTTCCCTTAGTCATATATCATAATATGGCTAACCTTAATAGCAGATTATAGCTTATCCAATAGACTAATAAAGTATTATAAGGCGTACCCCAGCCGCTAAGGGCTATTCTTTATGAATAGCTCTTTTTTGCGTAAAAGATACCATTTGGATACATATGGCGAGGAACTATACTTGCGAATTACTTGCGACAAATAAAGAAGCGATTAGATTTTTCAATCTAATCGCTTGATTTTCAGTGTGGGAGCTACAGGGTTCGAACCTGTGACCCTCTGCTTGTAAGGCAGATGCTCTGAACCAGCTGAGCTAAGCTCCCTTGCGGAGTGCAAATGTAAAATTGGTTTTTTATTTTACAAATATTCTTCCGTTTTTTTTCGATTTAGCCGTTAACTTTTTTGTAATCCGCTAAAAACTGCGCTAATCCAATGTCGGTTAACGGGTGTTTGAATAGGTTTTTAATAGACGATAACGGACAAGTTGCAATATCCGCTCCGGCTTCTGCACATTTCACAATATGTAAGCCAGAACGAATTGATGCCGCTAATACTTCCGTTTTGAAATTATAGGTTCTATAAATATGTACGATTTGCTCTATCAATTGAACTCCGTCCCAATTCGAATCGTCAATACGGCCTATAAATGGAGAAACCATGGTTGCTCCTGCCTTTGCAGCAAGTATGGCTTGTCCGGCTGAAAACACCAACGTGCAGTTTGTTTTAATGCCTTTCGATGAAAAATACTTAATGGCTTTCACACCATCGACAGTCATTGGTACCTTCACTACAATGTTTTTATGCAATGCAGCAAACTTTTCGCCTTCTTTCACCATGCCTTCAAAATCAACCGAAATCACTTCTGCACTCACCGGACCATCCACTAAATTGCAAATAGCCACATAGTGATTAATAATATTTTGCTCACCACTAATCCCTTCTTTAGCCATTAACGAAGGATTGGTAGTCACTCCATCTAAAATACCTAAGGCTTCCGCTTCCTTAATTTCATTGAGGTTGGCCGTATCGATAAAAAATTTCATAACGTAATTTTATGGGTTAAATGCAAAGCAGCACAACGTATGCTGTTCGGCATTCAAAAGTGATAAAACATTAAGATATGTAAGGAAAATAAAATCAACAGGGTGTGAAGAAGACAAAAAAAGTGGGTAAGTTACTCATATCGCACCGCTACAACCTCGTACCTTTGCTGTGTTTCCACCCTGGAGGAGTAAGAGGGAGCTGGTCGTATAAGGCTTACCCAGCGCAAATGTAAAAACTTTATCGAAGCGCCAAAATCATTTTTTGTTCTGTTCACAATCATTCGTACCACAGCATAGCTATTGAGCCGAAATTATTTTGCTTATTTGCACTATAATGCAATTGCTGTCATGAAAAAAATCATCATCATCAACGGACCTAACTTGAATTTACTCGGCAAACGAGAAACTGATATTTATGGAGATATGTCGTTTACCGAGTTTTTTGAAGAGATGAAAGATATTTACAGCGATGATGTGCACCTAAGTTATTTTCAATCAAATGTGGAAGGGGAACTGATTGATAAAATTCAAGAAGTAGGGTTTAAATATGATGGGATTTTATTGAATGCCGGTGGCTACACACATACATCCGTAGCGATTCGCGATGCAATTGCAGCTATTAAAACTCCGGTAATTGAAATACACATTTCCAATATTTATGCGCGTGAAGAATTCCGCCACCAATCCATGATATCAGGCGTTTGCAAAGGAATTATTGCCGGTTTTGGGTTAGATAGTTATGTGTTGGGATTGGATAGCTTGTTGAGTTAGAAATGCCCATCCACTAATTTAGCCACCCCAAAGGCAGCAGCAGCAGCAGCTACACCAATAATAGTAACTTTCAAAGCTCCCCAAATTGGTGGTTGCCCGGTGACCTTGCTTTTGAAATATCCAAACACCAACAAACAGATGATTGTTAACACTGATGAGCCAATTAATCCTTGCATTGGTGTTGTTGCAAAGAAATAAGCTGTTAAAGGAATAAAACCACCTACAACGTACGACAATCCAATGGTCAATGCACTATTGCGCGCACGGTTGGCATCGGGTTTATCTAGACCTAATTCGTATTTCATCATAAAATCAACCCACTTCTCTTTGTCTTTGCTAATTTCATCCACAATCACATTTTGAGTGGCTTCTGAGAAACCATAGTCGGCAAAAATCTCTTTGATTTCATGCTTCTCTTTTTCCGGGTATACATCTACTTCATAATATTCGCGCTTCAACTCCGAATCATAATGCTCGATTTCGGTTCTACCGGCTAAATAACCACCTAATCCCATAGCAATAGAACCTGCTACAATTTCGGCAATACCGGCCGTTAAAATAATCGAATTCGAATCTACGGCTCCACTCAAACCAGCCGCTAATGCAAAGGGCACAGTTAATCCATCAGACATACCAATAACGATGTCTTTAATTAAATCAGAGCTCTCGAAATGCTCTTCGTTGTGATGGTGGTGATGTGGTGAATTCATAGGCGAAAAGTAGGTAAAATAATGAAATGAATAAATCTTAATTCAACACACTATTATAGGTCGTATTTTCTAAACAGTCTTAATGTAGCCTCCATATCCTTCGGCAGTGCAGCTTCGAATGCAACATCTTCTCCGGTGAACGGATGCTCAAAACCCAGCGCCCCTGCGTGTAAAGACAATCGACCTAACACCGGTCGTTCATCATCGTTCTGATTATATTTTTTCTTGATAGATGAAAGCATGAATCCTTCACCTTTTCCATACAAAGGATCAACTAACAATGGATGTCCTGCTGCAGCAAAGTGTACTCGAATTTGGTGCGTTCTGCCGGTTTTGATTTGTACTTGAACAAAGGCAGCATGTTTAAATTGATCAATGACTTCAAACGATGTAAAAGCTTCTTTCCCTTTTGGGTGAATAATCATCTTCCCGTTTTTAGCCGGGTGATGCGCAATAGGGAAATCCATCTCCCCTACTTTACCCTCTAAACGACCGCTGATAAACGCAAAATATTTCTTTTCCACTTTACGATTTTCGAACAAATCGTTCATGGCTTTATGGGCTTCAGCTGTTTTCGCAAAACAAACAATGCCGCTGGTATCACGGTCGATACGGTGCACCGTAAATAACCCAATACCTAACTGCTTTTCCAATACACTCTTAAAATCTTTCTTCTCTGTGTCAAAACGCTCAGGAATTACCGCTATTCCGGAAGGTTTGTTGGCAATCAGAATGTGTTCATCTTCCCATATCACCGCAGTCTTTACCTCTTTTGCTATCACAATCGTTTTGCTTTTGTAAAATAATCTATTCCGTTTTTACGAATATTAATCGACATTTCATCGCCATTAATCACGGCCGAGCCATCTACTTTTCCGGTATAAGAGCCTTGTGCATTTTGCTCGTAAAATTCAATTCTGTTTTTAGCAGAAACAGTTCCACGCAAACTAAAGGCTTGTCCGGCAACATTGGAAAACTTCGTCCATACAAAATAAGGATCGTCAGAAATTTGAATTAAATGTGTAATGCTGGTTTCATCGGAACCATTGGTAGTACAATCCCACGAACCAATAAATTTTGACTTGGTAAGAATCTGACACGTATCGCCTTCAAAGCCAATCGGGCAAAGCGTATCACAAAATTTCCCATCGTATTGCCCCTTGCATTCGCATACATTCTTGGCATCACACAAACCTCCATTATGGCACTGGTCGCATTTCTTTTTGCAACCGGCCACTGCAATGATGAAAATCATCAACATAAAAACGATATGTTTTTTCACACCCATCGCGGATTTAAAATATATTAGAACTGTATTATGAAAACAGCTATTCATTTGTTTTTGTTCGTGTTTCTCTTTTTAGCGTTGAACCTTTCTGCGCAACAAAGTTATAATTGTACGCTAAGTGGCAAAGTTAGCGATAAAGATTCAAAAGTACCACTTCCGGGTGTAACTGTTATTGTGAGCGACAAAACCTTTACCGATGCAGTAAGTACCGATGCCAGTGGCGATTTTAAATTTTCAAACTTGAAACCGGGCCGGGTGAACATCAAATGTACCATGATTGGCTTTGAAGAAGTAACCGTTTCCGAAGTACTCCTTACCACCGGAAAACAAACTATCATTAATGTTTCCATTCAAGAAAAGGTGAACGAAATGAAGGAAGTTGTAATTAAATCCGAACGTTCGAAATACCGTGCTCGAAACGAATTTGCAGCAGTAAGTTCGCAATCGTTTTCAGTAGAAGAAACCAAGCGCTATGCCGCAACACTAAACGATCCGGCACGTATGGCGCAAAGTTTTGCAGGGGTTGTATCTTCTAATGATGAAAGCAATCAGATTGTTGTTCGCGGAAACTCACCACGCGGTATGTTGTGGCGTTTAGAAGGCTTGGAAATGCCGAATCCCAATCACTTCGCCTCATCGGAAGGCGCAACCGGTGGTGGTGTGAGTATGCTCAGTGCGAATATGCTCAGCAACACTGATTTCTATTCAGGGGCATTCCCTGCTGAGTTTGGCAATGCACTTTCCGGTGTTTTCGACTTACATTTCAGAAAAGGGAATAGCAACAAACACGAATTTGCAGCACAGGTAGGCATTTTAGGATTGGAGGCCGCAGCGGAAGGACCATTTTCAAAGAAATACAAAGGATCGTTTTTAATTAACTATCGCTACTCTACGTTGGATGTTTTGGGGAAATTGGGGATAACATTCGGACAAAGTCAGACGCCCAAATACCAAGATTTAGCGTTCAATATTAACTTACCTTCAGGTCGAAAAAGCGTATTGTCTCTCTTTGGTTTAGGCGGTATGAGTTCATTAGGGAATAAGGCTGTACGTGATTCAACCAAATGGAAGGAAACTACCGACAAGCAAGTGGAAGAACTCAAACAACGCATGGGCATGGTGGGCATCACCAACACTACTTATTTTGACGAAAAAAGTTCGCTATACACAGTTGTTTCTTTAAATGCTTCGCAGAACAAATATTTCCTCGACACCTTGAACAACAACTATTCCAATCAAAATTTAGTTACTGAATCCTTCACCTATATTACAGCAAGAGCAGCTACTACTTTCAACCGGAAGATTGATGTAAAAAATACGATTCGAACGGGCATTATTTTTTCTTACTTAAACTATGATTTACTGAATAAGGAAGCTGCAGCAGGTTTCAGCGATCCGCAAACAAAAGTGCAATCGAAGGGCGCTACATACTTACTACAAGGCTTTTACCAATGGAAACATCGTTTGAATAACCAAGTGAATATTATTTCAGGCTTACATTTCACTTACTCATTTATCAATAAAAAATTTTACATCGAACCAAGAGCCAGTATTGAATACCGTTTCAAAGAAAATCAAACGTTGGCATTAGGTGTTGGTTTGCATAATAGACTAGATGCGATTTCCACCTATACAACAGCTATAAGCACCACAAATCCTTTTGAACGCAATAGAAATCATTATTTAGATATGTCGCGTTCCTTCCATTCCGTATTGGGTTATAACATCAACTTCTTGAAAAACTTTCGCGTGAAAGCCGAGCTCTATTTTCAATACCTATTCAGTGTGCCTGTAGGATACGGGGCGAATGATTATTTATCGACCATCAACCAAAACGATGGATTTGTAAGCGTTCCATTGAAAAACACAGGTCGTGGGATGAACTATGGCTTAGAGCTTACATTCGAAAAGCTGTTTTCACAAAACTATTATTTTCTATTCACGGCTTCGGTATTCGACTCTAAATACCGAACCGATAATGGACGTTGGTTCAACACGGCATACAACACACGTTATGTTTTCAATTTGCTGGGCGGAAAAGAATTTGTGATTGGGAAGAAAAAAATCAATCGCATTACTACCAATGCAAAAATTCTTTGGCGTGGCGGTCTGCGGCAATCTACTGTAGATCTGGCAGCGAGTAAAGCAGCCGGCTATACAGTATTTGACCAAACCCATCCATTCTCGGAAAAACTACCCGATTATGTGCGTGTTGATTTAGGTTTAGGCTATCGCAAAAATCAAAAAAAATGGAATTGGCAAGTGGGAGTTGAAATCCAGAATGTAATTAACCGCTTGAATGTAGCAGCACGTATTTACAACCCGAAAACACAAGCTGTGGAATACAAAAAGAACATTGGTATTATACCTATACTTTTCTTTAAGGTAGAGTTCTAAAATCAAATAGCTTCTTCACACACTGCGAAGAAGCTATTGTAAGACCGAACAATGTTCGATGCTGAAATTATCCTTTGAACAACGTCTGAAGTTTCATAGCTACACCCATGTCGCCTTTTACTTTAATTTTGCCACTCATAAAGGCCATCATCGGGTTCACAGAACCACTCATTAAGCCTTGCAAATCGTCCATAGACACGCTGATAGCACAGTCTACTTCTTTGTCGTCAGTAGAAACAACATTTGTATCGCCTTTCCCATCAATCACAATTACGTTTCCACCAAAATCAAATTTTAGTGATTTGCCTAATGCAGGTGCTGTAGCCGCCAAACCCTGAACTTTTGATAAAATTGTTTCGAATGCCATTGTTTTGTTTTTATTGTTTTTAGTTAATTTGAAACGTGAAATACCCGTTCTGTATAGCAATAATAAAAAAATGTTTAGTAATTATAGCGAATTCAAAAATATTATTGAAGCAGCAGGATTTGCATAGTAAAAGAGATCTTCCAAATTTAGAGCTGCATATAAACTATCGTATTGGCCAAACAAGTTCTTTTCCTAGCTTTACCCAAAAAACATATATGCGTAAACTTATCCTTTTTAGCCTTACCGGATTATTCTTTTGCTCTTGTCAGTTCAACGAAAAACTGGTACTCAATGAAAATGGCTCAGGTAACTATACGTATTCGTTCGATATTGATGCTGGGAGCATGTTAAAAGGGTTAGATACTTCGAAAGCCGAAAAAACAGAATCGATTGAAAAAGGCAAAGCCATTTCTTACTCCGGAAAAACATATCAAACTTATGTGGATGAGAACTTTGCCAAAAGTGTGGTAAAAAGCAATAAAGAACTCTTCGAAAAATACGAAAAACTGATTGAAAACTACACGGTAAAAGTGAGCGAAGAAAGCGATGATAAATCTTCCACAAGTTTCAGTATAGATTTTAAACAACCCAGTGAAATTGTAGACGGAAACAAAATTTTCTTTTATCACATGATGCTAGAAGACGCAAAAAAAGGAAAGAGTACTTTTAAAGATAAAGTGGGGAAGCGCGACAATGTGGTAAATTACTTCAATTCTAAATTCGATTATAAAAACAACGTCTTTTCTCGAAACATAGAGTTTAAAGCAGAAGAGAAAGACAAGAAACAATCGGAAAAAGATAAGGAATTGATGGAATCCATGTCGAGTATGTTGAAATATAAAACCACTTATGTATTTCCTAAGCGTATTAAGAAAGTAAACAACGAAAAAGCAACATTTAGTTTAGATGGCAAAACAATGAATATCGAATATGGATTTTTCGATATTATCGCAAATCCTGAAATATTGAAATGTGTGGTAGAATTTGAATAAAATTCTCGCCAAAATTATGTCAACAAAAATGGCTATTGCACAATCAATTTTCGTCTTAGAAACTGGTCATCTTTATATAGTTTAACAACATAAAGCCCCTTAGCCCAAGTTTCAGTGCTAACATTCATATTGTCAGAAAAATCGCTTTCATATACCACCCGCCCACTCACATCTTCAACTTCCAATTTCAACCAATGTATTGCAGATGTAACTGTAATTTTGCTAACTGCAGGGTTGGGATAAATAGATGTAGTTATATCATTAGCCATTTCTGTAAGCCCGTTAAACATAAAATTTATAGTGTCGGAGTAAAAATCACCACAATTCGAATGGTGATAAACAACATAAAAACTACCATTCGAGATTGGCGTGAAAGTGCTGTCTGTAGCCCCTACAATTAATCCGTCACTTACACTATACCATTGATTACCTGAACCAAGATTAGATGCTAATACATTGCCTATTTGTGTTATATCTGGCGAAGTAACAGCCGGAAATATAGTTGTCGTAATTTTATTAGCCGATACGCAACTATTGATTGTCGTTGTTTTTTTGATGTAATAAGTACCACTTTGACTAACTATACTACTCGAAGGAATTGTACACATCGAATCTTTCCAATAGGTTACAGCTCCGGTGGTATTGGCAGTATCTGAAAAAGTCGCAGATAAGTCAATAGTTTGAGGAAAACAAACCGGAGCAGGATTCGACACGAGTAACTTCGGTCTTTTCGTAACGTAAATTACCACAGTGTCAGAAAATAGTGAACCTCCGTTTGCATACTGCATATTGCAACTGTATTTTCCAGAATCGCTTAACAATGTATTTGCCTTATATAGTGTATCATTATTTACAGTTATACTAGAATCGCTATAATTTTTTAACCATGTATAGTACATGGGGTGTGAAGGTTGAGTAACTAATATTAGTGGCATTCCTTCGCAAACATTTTGGGCCATTGGCTCAGTGATAATATACGGATACTCCATTTTACCATGCAAAGCAAAATGATCCGACAAATCATTTTTGTAAAACAAATCATCTGTTTTGCTGCGAATAACTCTTACTTCATTATCTGTTGTAAACGGCACGAAATAATTTTTGATAGGTAAAACATAATCTAAAAATTCTTGTCCTGAAGATGCGTAATTATTTTTTGCCACATCATATGAATAAAGAGCACCACTATAATTCGGCTCAATAGCTTTTAAAGAGTCAAACATTCTATAGTATTCATTCAAGTTATTGACAATCTTATCTACGTTCAAATCGCCACCAACCAATACAGCTTCGGATCTTGCAATATTTTGTGCAGTCAAGAATGTACGTAACTGATTAAATTGTTTTACTCGTACATCAACATCTACTGCATCGTTCCAAGCCTGAGTATGCGTTGCAAAAACATGATACTTTCTCCCATTCTTATTGATTTTTGCATACATTACTCCCTTTGCCGATAAGCAATCAGTACCATCACAATCAGCATAATTCATTTGAGCCTCTTTTTCAATAGGATATTTACTGAACACCATCACCCCTCCATCTTCAGCGGCTCCCGCTTGATCAACAACACTTGTATGATAAGGATACTCAACACTTAAGCCCGGAATCAAATTATTATCACGAACTGAATTGTAAAATGCCTCGCTCAAAATAATAGCATCGTACCCATGAACATAATTTGCTAATTCTGAACCCCGAATAGCTTGGTCTGTAGTAGCTATAGGAGGCGTAAGCATATATATGTTATAAGCCAATAAACTAAAATTGGTGGCCTTATTGGTAAAAACAGTATCAATAAGATAAGGATTATTCTCGTGGAGCACGTAACGAATATCATCATAACCTCCGGTGAAATAAGACTCAAATTTTAAAGTATAAGACTTTCCTCCCATTGAAAATGTATTTTCGTGAAAAGCATTGTCAAAATACCATGGATTAGTCAATCCGGGAATGGAAGAGCTAATCCACATATCACTTCCTATAGCATTGCCGTTTAGCTTTATCTTCAAAGATACACTATCCGTTCCTTTTTTTATTACCAAAGTAAAAAAGAAATCTACTCCATTTGTGATTCCTGCATCTCTACTCATCCACATCACTTGTTTGGTCTTTTCCCAAGATCGTATGGTATCAGATGTGGTCCACCATCTATTACTGGCTAAACTTCCTCCAGTTTGCGTTCCTCTTGTAGTCAATTGGAGCGGAGTATTATTTTGAAAATACACATACGAAAATTGCCCTTGTGCTGATAATAAAAAGCAAGAAAAAAAGAGTAGATAAAAATACTTCGCCATAAATTGTTGCTTGTTTAAAATTAACTTTTACGTAACATAAAAGTAACAAAGCAAAGGACATTTATGTCGATAAATGCTTACCCGCGGAACACTGATGCAGGCTCAATTTTAACGATTCTGCGAATGGCAGCAATAACGCCAATCATGGAGATGACCAATGTAACTAATGCAAAGGCGATATACATACTGATGCTGTAGGAAAACATAATGCCTGCTTTAGCAATGCCGAGTTTGAAGCCATACATCAGCAGTACGCCAATAATGTATCCAACCAAAGCAAAGATAAGCGCTTGGGTAAGAATCAGATTTCGGACATAGGCATTTGTAGCGCCAATCGCTTTAAGTGTAGCATAATCTTTCAAACGATCGGTAGCTGCGGAATACAGCGTTAAGCCAATAATGATGCTGCCGGCTATAATGGCAAAGATGATGAGCGTTCCTACTGAAGTTGCAATTCCGCTCGATCCCAAAATTGTGCTTACTGTTGCGGAGGAAAAATCTTGCTTTGTCCACGATTTTACCCCAAACATATTTTGGTCAATCATGGTAGTAATTTGTTTCAAATCTGCACCGGGCTTCACTTTCACCAACAATGCACTTACTTTATCGCGCGGAAATTTGCTGTAATAACGCGCACGATCAATGGTAGTGAATACGAACGAAGCCCCAAAACCTCTGGCACCATTGGTTTGCAAGGTAACTTTAGCGCGTTTACCGCCAATTTCAAATTGCGACCCCAATTGTGCTCCACCCAATAATTTTTTATCGAAGGCATCTGTTGTAACCGCATCGTCAAACAGTAAATTCTCTACTGTACCTCCGCTTATTTTCCATGGACCGCCCACAAAGGCCGGTGCCTGCGAGCCTACTAAAGAAATTCCACCTGATTTTCCATCTGAAAATTTTGCCGAAGCCCCTGCTATCACCAACGGATAAACATGGTCAATACCCGGCAGAGCTTCAATCTGTCGTTGATAGCGCGCATCAATTTGACCCAGTGCAGATACGTTCGTTGTTTTATTATCGACTACCCAAATATCGGTTTGAACATTATCTACCAAACTTGACATCATCCCGGTAAGAAAAATAAAAATCCCTGTTTGCTGCCCAATCAGAAATATAGAAATGACCACCCCAAACAGCGCTCCGATGCTTTTGGGTTTATCGTACATAATAAAACGAATGGCGGTATTAAACATGTCTTTTTCTACTTATTTTGTTGGTTGTAAATCAATCACTACCTCCACTCGAGAGTTTATCAGCAAATCGGGTTTGCCTCCTAATCGCACACGGACTTCGCGCACTCTGCGATCTTCCATGTTGCCACTATCATCGCTAAACAACGATTTCTTTTTTAGGTAAGAGCCTAAAAAAACAACTTCCCCTTTGGCTAAGTTATCGTCCATGCCCTGCGTTCGAATGATTGCTTTTTGTCCGAGTTTTAATTTATTCACCCACATTTCATCCACTTCACATAATACTGTTAATGGTGAATTTGGAGCAAATTCAAACAATGGTTTTTCGGTTGTACCTGATCCCCCTTCCGTTAAATCCATCGTAAGAATAACCCCATCGGCTGGCGCTTTCACCTTTCTGCGTTCGATATCAACCAATGCTACTTTCGTATCGGCACCCATTTCATTCACCTTGCTTTGAGCACTTCGCAAAGCAGCCTGCAAACGCTCAATTTCTTTTAAAGATTGAAGATATGACGCTTTTGCGTTATCGGCATTTTGCCCGGTTTCCGCTCCTTCTGTAAATGTTTTTTGAATGCGATCGTTTTGAACACGAAGGTTTTCCGCTTTTATAGTAGCCGAGTTGATTTGTGCCTGTATATTCTGAATTTCGGCTTGTTGAGCAGCAATTTTAGAAGTTGTTTGTTGTAGTTTTGCATCTTCAAAATCATGGGCGAACTCTACTAACAATTCGCCTTTCCTAACGGTATCTCCTGCATGGGTATAAATCTTCCGAATTACGCCATTGACTTCGCTACCTATTTCCGTAATTTTCACCTCCGGTTCTACTCTACCAATGGCAATAACCCGAACAGGTTCAGTGATTTTGGGTGGAACAGGGTTAATTGTTTTATCTTGCTTGTTATTGCAACACGTCAATAAAAACAGCAGTACTAGAGCTGTAATGGATGATTTCATACTTTCATTTCTTTTGTCAAATTCTTTAAATATTCTGATTGCGAGACTTCCATAGCCGCTCCATTTTGCACTTCTACAACCCGCGTAGCATAAGGCACTAGGCGCTGATCGTGCGTTACAACAATCACCGCTTTCCCTGACTTTGCTAAATTTTGTAACTGTTGCATTACCACCCCTACCGATTTTACATCCAAGGATGCTGTTGGCTCATCGCACAACAACATAGGTGGATCGGAAACTAATGCTCGCGCAATGGCTACACGTTGTTGCTCTCCACCGGAAAGCATTTTGGGTAAAGACTTTAAGCGATGGGTCATGCCTAATAAATCCAAGGCTTTCAATACGCGAGGTAAGGCATCCTTTTTTACCACCTTTTGCAAAGTTAGCGGTAACATCACATTCTCTTCCACATTCAACGGAGCAATCAAATTAAAGCTCTGGAATACAAAACCAATATTATTCAATCGTATATTGGCCATTTGTACATCACTCAAATCGTTGGTGTAAGTGCCGTTAATCCATACCTTTCCTTGTGAGGGATAAATTACACAACCCAATAATGACAATAGTGTAGTTTTACCGGAACCTGACGGACCAATGATTAGTACCAGCTCTCCCTTTTCGACTTTGAAGTCGGTAGGTTGAAGTGCCACCACTTCTGCGTCACCGCTTTTATATACTTTCCCTGCTCCTTCGAGCCGTGCAATTTCCATTCTTTTTATGTTACTTCTGAAAGTTAAACAATACAATGGTATTGAAGTTCATTATCTCACTTATTTAAATCACAATTGTTTTTCAGCTATTAAAATCTTAACCCACTAGCACCGTTCCGCCCATTTCTGAAGGAATAGCTAAACCCATTAACGTAAGCACAGTAGGAGCTAAATCGGCCAAAATACCAGAGTTTAAAGTATGTGCTTTTTGATTTTCCACCAAAATAAGCGGCACCAAATTCTTTGAATGAGCAGTGTTCGGAGAACCATCCGGATTAATCATAAAATCGCCATTGCCATGATCGGCCGTAATCAACAGTGTATAATCATGTTGCAAGCAATTGTCTACTACTTGTTTCAAACAAGCATCAACAGCTTCAGCGGCTTTCATTTCTGCAGAAAAAACACCTGTATGTCCCACCATATCTGTATTGGCGAAATTCAAGCACACAAAATCGGGTTGGTTTTCATGCACAAAATCTACCACCCGCTTCGCTAAACCCGGTGCGCTCATTTCCGGTTGTAAATCATATGTTGCGACTTTCGGGGATGGCTCCATGATGCGGTTTTCGCCTGCAAAGGGTTCTTCTTTCCCGCCATTGAAAAAGAAAGTAACGTGTGGATATTTTTCCGTTTCCGCTGCGCGTAATTGCGTTTTTCCATGCAACGAAACAATTTCGCCTAATGTTTTTTGTAATTGCGCATTATTGAAGATGGTTCGAACACCCACATAGGTTTCGTCATACACCGTCATGGTTACATAATACAACGGTAAGGTATGCATCCCAAATTCTTCAAAATTCTTTTGCGTGAGTACTTGCGTAATTTCACGACAGCGATCGGTCCTGAAATTGAAACAGAATACTGCATCGTCTGCGTGTATTGTTGGAAATCCATTTGCCAATATAATTGGCTTAATGAATTCATCGGTTACGCCTTCTGCATAGCAGGCTTTCAAAGCTTCGAGCAAGTCGTTGGCTTGTAGCCCCTCTCCTTTCACTAACATATCGTAAGCTAACTGCACACGCTCCCAACGTTTATCGCGATCCATGGCATAGTATCTTCCACAGAGCGAAATTACTTTTGCGCCAAAGGGTGAAATCTTCTCGATTAATTCCTTCACAAAGCCATAACCACTTTTGGGATCGGTGTCGCGGCCATCCGTAAATGCATGAACGAGAATGTCTTTCACTCCGGCTTTATGCGCAAATTTGCAAATTGATACCACATGGCTGCTATGCGAATGCACTCCTCCATCTGATACCAAACCCATTAAATGGAGCGGCTTATTATTCGTTATACAATATTGAAAAAGCTGTTGCATTTCAACTGCATTTTCCAATTCACCCGAAGTAACTGCATTGTTGATCTTTAGTAATTCTTGGTACACTACCCTACCGGCACCGATGTTCAAATGGCCTACCTCGGAGTTGCCCATTTGTCCGAATGGCAGCCCTACGTTTTCGCCAAATGTTTTAAGCGTACTGTTGGGGCAAGTCGCCATCAACTGATCAAAAAACGGTGTATTGGCCTGTTTAATGGCATCTGCTTCGGGCACTTGGCCAATTCCCCAACCGTCTAATATGACTAAAGCGACTTTTTTATGCGACATGTGAACAACTTTTATTGTATTTAATCGTAATGTGTATTCGAAGAATCGTTTACTTTGTTTTGTGGCACGAAATTAGTATATAATTCAGTAATAAAATCGGTATAAAAACAAATATTTATAAATAAGCGTTAAGTACCGAAAAAGGATTAAATCAGTAATAAAAAATAAAAGAAGTGAAAAACATTTTTTTGAAAATCATATTTAGCATCACCTTTGCCATCGCCACCCTTTTTGCGAATGCACAAAGCGTTGATCAAATCGGAGGCTATTTACAAAGCGGTAATGCCGGTGAATTGTCGAAGTATTTCCAGTCGAACGTTGAAATCAACTTGAAAGACGGAGGAAATTCGTATAGCAAATCTCAAGCAGAGCAGGTGTTGAGTAATTTCTTCTCGAAACATACTCCACGTTCGTTTGCCGTTGCACACCAAGGTACTTCACCTGAAGGATCGAAATATATCATTGGTAACTTAGTTACTTCTGCAGGCAACTTCCGTGTTTATGTGTACACTAAACCTGCTGGTGGAGGTGTAAGCATCCAAGAAATTCGTTTCGAGGAGCAATAAGCTTTTGCTGTTAAATTTTACTGCTTCTCTCCGCGCAATTTATAAATTGCGTTTCAAATGCTTTTGCCATGAGTTTATCTGTTGCTGAACGTCTTTTAGTAGACAAATACATTCTACTTGCTTTAGAGGAAGATGCTTGCGACCCAACCGGAAAAATATTGGTAGGCGACCATAGTACTTTGTCTTCTATTCCGGCTGAAAAGGCAGGTAGTGCCAAATTGTTGGTGAAAGCCGATGGGGTGTTGGCAGGTGTGGAATTGGCTGAAATCATTTGCGGATTGGTGGACAAAGACATTCGTTTTGAACAAAAAATGAACGATGGCGATAGCATGAAAAAAGGTGATATCGCATTCTTTCTTCATGGAAGAGATCGCTCTATATTAACGGCAGAACGTATTATTCTCAACTGTATGCAACGGATGAGCGGTATAGCTACCACTACTAAACAATATGTGGATTTGATTGCAGGAACGAAGGCAAAAGTGTTGGACACACGTAAAACCACACCCAATTTTAGAGTGTTTGAAAAATGGGCTGTGCGTATTGGAGACGGACATAATCACCGTTTCGGCTTATATGATATGATTATGCTGAAAGACAATCACATCGATTTTTGTGGAGGTATAAAAAAGGCCATTTTAGCGGTGAAAAGCTATCAAGAAGAAAACGGATTGCAATTACCGGTGGAAGTAGAAACACGGTCGTTGCAAGATATACAAGAAGTATTGGAAACCGGATTCGCCACACGCATCATGTTTGATAATTTTTCGGTTGAAAACACCTATAAAGCCGTAGAATTAGTGAGTGGCCAATTTGAAACCGAATCATCGGGCGGAATAAATTTGAGCACCATAAAAGGTTATGCAGAAACAGGCGTAGATTTCATTTCAGTGGGCGCATTAACGCATTCGTCTATTAGTTTGGACCTGAGTTTAAAAGCGATTTAACTATGGAAAAACAGCAGATATTATTCATTATCAATCCAATATCGGGGGTATATAAAAAAGAACATATCCCGGAGAAGATTGCGAAGTATATCGATTATACAAAGTATGATTTTACCATTAGAACTACTCAATATGCCGGTCATGCTACAGAAATTGCACGTGAGGCCATTAAAGAAGGATTCAAAACCATTGTTGCTGTTGGAGGAGATGGTTCTATCAACGAAGTAGCCAACGCCTTGATTGGAACAGATGCTGTTTTAGGGATTATCCCATATGGCTCTGGGAACGGGCTGGCTTTACATTTGGGCATGACGCCACGAAACGCTAAGAAATCCTTAGAGTTACTCAATACAGGAAAAGTGGTAAAATTGGATGTGATTAAAACCAATTTCCGATACTTTTTGAGTTGCGGTGGCTTTGGTTATGATGCCCATGCTGCACGTAGATTTCGTTCACAAGAAATCAGAGGCTTGTTCTCATACATTTTGGCCGGTGCACGCGAAGCCTTTTGGCATTTCAAACCTTCAAAGGCAAAAGTACAAATTGATGACGAGGTGATTGAACGCGATGTATACCTTTTTACCGCGTTTAATTCGAATCAATACGGCTATAACATCGGATTCTTACCTACCGCGTCCGCCAAAGACGGAGTTATGGATGTGATTCTGTTAAACGCCTTCCCTTTGCGCAGATTATTGCTTGTTTTTGGACTGATGATTTTGAAGCGCACCGATTTAGTAAAGGAAGCCGAAACCTTCAGAGCCAAGAAAATCAAGATCTTTGGTAACAAAAAGATGGTTTACCAATTTGATGGCGACCACTTCGTTTTTCATGACGATTTAGAGATGGAAATTGTCCCTCAAGCCTTAAATGTGATTATCCCCAGCGATACCGTAAGCTACTAAACTGTGCAATAAACAGCACAGTGTTAACAACTTACGAAACATGAACAGAATTTACTATATATCTTTCATCTATTAAATGAACGTAATATAATATTATGGGCTATTCTATTTTGATGATTGATGACAATCTTGCGGATATCCGATTAGTGGTTGAAGCATTCAAAGACATCGACTTTTACGATCAGTTAGAGTGCCTATATGCCTACGATGGCGAGGAGGCTATCGGATTGCTTGAAGCAACTGCAAAAACAGGTCAAAAATTAGATTTAATTTTATTAGACCTTAACTTACCTCGCATACATGGCATCGAAGTATTAGCCCACATCAAAAGCCATCCCCAATTAAACAAAATACCGGTGTTTGTGATTTCCAATTCTGATTATCATAAAGATATTGCGAGTTGTTCCAATTTAAGAGCTGACGGATATATTCAAAAACCGAATGATTTTAAAGATTTAGTGGATTTAACTTCGGCTATCAAAAAATCGTTGTTGGCCAATACCGCTATTATTCCTGAAATTCTGCTTGCCGAATATGCAAGCATGAAAGCGGCTTGTTAAGCCATCAGTTGCCTGCAAAAAATCGAGATATCTTGCTCGTTTACAACAGTTAGTTCTTTGTTGGATAGATGCCACAATTGATTGCACTTATGTAATACGGCTAAATCGTGACTAGAAAATATAATTAAGCGATTTTCTCTTTGCACCAATTCAGCAAAAATCTCCATAAAACGTTTTCGATTGTTGAAATCCAAAAAAGCCAAAGGCTCATCGAGCAAAACAATTTCTGTTTGGCGTGCTAAAGCAAATACAATTGACAGTAATTGATATTGTCCATCACTTAACGATACTAACTTTCGTTGTTTTAAGTCTTCCAAGCCAAAGAGGGAAATCAGTTCCAGAACATAACTACTTAGGGATTTTGCATCAACGCGAAACAAAGTATTTGTTTCAGCCGATAACGATAAAAGTTCTTGTACGGTTAGGTTTAAGTAAAACGATTTACTGTTAGGCAGAAAAGTAATATGCCGCGATAGTGTATTCGTATCCAACTGCGACAAAGGAGTTCCTTTGAAGGCTATTTCCCCTGATAATGGCGGAACTAAACCACAAATTGTTCGCAACAAGGTTGATTTCCCTACCCCATTATCGCCTACTAAACCAACTAACATGGGCGATTCAGCCGCCAAACAAATGTCTTGAATGAATGCACTTTGATAACCAATGGCGGTATGTTGAAATTCGATTTTCATATTGCACCACGTTGTTTATAGATAAGCCAAATCACAAACGGACTGCCAAACAGTGCCGTTAAAATGTTCACCGGAATCATCATTCCGAAAACATTCGACACAATCATTAAATTGAAAACACCGCAAATAATGCCGCCAATCAAAAAGGAGAAAACCGTAAGCGGTAAATGGAAATTGGATTTAAACAGCATACGGGCGATGTGCGGAACGGCCATTCCAACAAACCCAATGGGACCACAGAAAGCAGTAACCACTCCCGATGAAACGGCTGCAGAAAGCATGGCCAAATTACGCGTTCTACTTACTTTTAAACCGGAAAGCTTGGCAATATCATCGCCCAACATAAGCAAGTCTAAGGAACTTGAAAGAAACACCGACAAAAAAGCTACAAACAAGAAAACAACTACCAAAACGATTGTTTGTGAGAAAGTCATAGTGAAAAATGAGCCTTGATTCCATAAGTAAAGCGAACGCAAGCCTTGGTTACTCATAAACAGTTGAATCAATTCAACAATAGCGCTCACAGCTCCCGCCACCATCAAACCCACCAATAATAAACTCTCTTTGGAATGTAAGCGTTTCGCTAAAAAGAGAATAAAGGCACAGGCTAATAATGCTCCTCCACTGGCAAACAAAAAGGATAACCATGAAGAAGACAATTGGAAATCAAAAACAGTAAGCAATACAATAAGGAGCGCAATACCCAACGAAGCTCCGGAACTTACACCCGTTACATAAGGCCCTGCCAATGGATTACGGAAAAAGGTTTGCATTTGTAAGCCGGCAACTGAAAGCAGTCCTCCGCCTAAAGTAGCGGCAATGGCAGAAGGAAGACGATACTGCGTAAACAATAAAAATGCGGTTGAATGGGTATCGGTTACTGCAGAAAAAGACAAGCCATAAAGGGATTGCCCGATAAAAACGAGAAAAAGAACACCTAAAAGGGATAGGGCTTTAAACGTAAAACTCATGGCTTTAAACGATTAAAGTAAAACAATGAATCTTCACTTACATGTTGGTGAACAAAGATTTGATGTAAATCACGTAAAGCCAAATGCGGCAAAAAACAAGCTGATTCCCAATAATCTATGCCACCATTACTATTACTGCGCTTGGCAGCAGAAAATACTTGCTCTTTTTTAAACGCATCAAACCACGAAAACTTTTCATCGATGCGCTGCAATCCACTTAATGTTTTATCGGCAGAGGTCAGTAGCCAAACATCGGCATGTTGAGCAACGCCAAAAAGCTGTTCAAAATTTAAGGATAAGTTCAAACCGTTGGTTGCCGCTCTATCTGCAAATACATATTGCCCACCCGCATCGGTCATTAACTGCGTGAAATAACTCTTACTGGCCGGTGTATACCAAATGCCCTGATAGGGATAATTGCAGAATACCGTAGGACGTTTTGCAATGGGTAATTGCGCAATGGTAGTATATTCCTGCTCAACAATGGAAAATAAGGAATCTGCTTTTTCTTCTGCATTCAAGAAAAAGGCAAAAAACTTAATCCATTCGGCACGAGCCAATGGCGACTGCTCTTTGTAATCATTTGAAATCACCAAAGGAATTTTTGCTTCCTGAATTTTACCCAACACACCAATACCTGAACCATTTTCAGCATCTGTAAAAACAATATCGGGATGCAGTAAAATAATTTTTTCGATTTCGGGATTGAAATCTTTACCTACTGAAGAAATCTTTTGGTTCTGAATTAAAGTTTGAACCGCTGTATCAAAAATTAAGGAAGCATTCGCTACTGCTGCTATTTTACTTTCTTGTTGAAGTAATCGAATGGCTGCAACGTGTGTAGTAGACAGACAAACCATTTTTGCCAATTGATCATCTACTGCAACAAACCGTTCAAAACCTTTAGGAACAGGTTTTCCTTTGGGGTAAACAACATATCCTGTAATAAAAGATGAATCTTCCGGACGAAGCACTGATAGGGTTCTAAACCCATTGTAATACTCCATCACAAAGCGTTTTGAATACTTTGGGTATATTACCTTTTGCGCTTTACAACTCTTTTCATCTTGATGATTTGCGCGTTGAAAACAACCCGATATCGATAAAAAGAACAATATGATTAAACCCCATCTCATGGTAAGAACACAAATTGGTTAGTGTTAATGCCTGCATTGAAAGAAGCATGTTGCGAACCATCCGCATTGTAAACAAAACATTTTGACGATTGCGTATAGTCTATCGCATCAGCAACATAGTATTTTCCACTAGCATCAATATCGAATGCATATGGAATAGATGTAGATGCAGTAAACAAAGGAGTAGATGGTAAAGCGGTTAAAGTTGTGGCAGAAGAATAAACGCCTGAACCCAAAAGATAACAAAGCGAATGGGTGGCAGTATTATAGCGCAAACGATTCGGTGTTTTTCCCGAAGCAAAATCGAATTGTTTTGTTATAGCCAAAGTACTTTTATCAATGGATATAAGACTTGCAGGCTTCCCTCCTCCTGTATCAGTCAATGCCCAAATGTTTCCTGCAATATCTTTACAAATACTGTTGGGCGGAGTGGGCAACGAAATTACTTTTACTGTTTGATGCGAAAGTGCATTGATTACTCGAATTTGAGCAACGGTGGCTCCGTTAAATTTAGTGCGCTCCGCAACAAAAACCTGATCGTTAACGTGCTCCATTTGATTGGTTTCTCCGGCAACCGGAATGTTCCCGATGGTACTACCAGTTTTAGCGTTCACAATCCAAATTTTGTTGGCATATAACTCTGTAACATAAGCTATGGAATCATTTACATGTAAAAGATAACGCGGAGAACTTCCTGCAATCGAAATCACAGATTGCTGTTTGAATGTTGATGCCGATACCACTACTACCTTTGCCGAGTTATTCACTACAACATAAAGTAAACTATCGATAAGCGTAGCACTCTGAGCCACATCGCCTAAGCCAAATCCGTTCACCTCTTTGAAAACATCCTTGCTTACTGTACTATTCTCAGCATTAAAAAGCGAAAGTCCCGCATTGCCCCAATTGAAGTTGCCCTCATTCACCGTTAGAACTCCGCGCTCAGCCTTGGGTATACTTGTTGAAGCGTCCTTCTTACAAGATGAAATGAGCATTATAATCGTAAATATTATGAATAACCGGTTCATCCTTTCAAGTTTAGTTTTACAGAACATTCGAAATAGCGACCCGGCATGGCACGATAGGGCATCGTTTGATAAAAGGTATTTGCTAAATTACAAACTGCAAAACCTAAGGTAATCGCTTGTCGTTGAATGAAAAAAGCCTTAGATAAGTGAATATCCATTAACATAAAAGCAGGTAATGCTTCTGTATTATCGGTTGAAGTATATACCTTTCCGGTATACGAAACATCGAAGGTTGTTTGAAACCCTTTAAAGCCGGCTACTAACGAAGACGTCAATCGATGTTGCGGTACATAAATCAATTGCTTGCCTTTTGATAGATCATTAACTGAACTCGGCTCGAGGTTTATCATTTTATTCCACGAATAAATACCGATCGCATAAACAAACCAGTTGTGATCATTGGTTTTTCGTTTGCCGATAACGGCTTCGAGCTCAACGCCATAACCATACACTTTTTTCAAATTTTCAGGTTGCCAATAAGCCGCTGTTACCGGATGCCAAAGAATCCAATCTTGTACGTATTGACCGTATGCTCCAACTTTCAGATTTGCATATTGTGTTATTTGTTTTTCGAGATGCACATCTCCTTTCCATCCCTTTTCAGGATTCAAATTCGGATTGCCTGCCCCTGACCAAAACAAATCGTTAAGTGATGGGAATCGAAGGGTGCGAGCGAAAGACAACTGCATCGCAAACATGCTTGCGCTAGGTTGAATAAAGACAATTTTAGATTTTGCTATTCCTGAAACAAACACCTTTTTTTGAAAAAATGTTTGATACAATGTGGCATTTACCGATACTTTTCGATTCTTGCTGGTATAAATAAACAGTTGCCTCAATTCATAAAAATTACGGATCCGATTTTTCAATAAATTGGTCGACTTCCCTATTTCCAAGTCATACTTAAAGCCTAACTCGGCAGAAAACATATGCTGTTTAAATAATCGTCTGTAATACAATTCGTTTCTACTAACAAGAGAATTGTTATCACTAATTAAGGCTAGCTCGGGATTGCGATAGCGCATTTCTTCTTTGAAATACGAAGCACTAATGCCCAAAAGATTATCTCTTTTTGTGAACATATAGCGCGTCATTACACGCAACGATTGATCATATTGTGATTCCTGCGACAACAACTTTGTGAAAACAGGTGGCAGTTGACGATTAGTATTCACCCACCATACAGCACATAATACTTCGTGTGCTTTAGAAGAATAACCAACACTCGCGCGTGCACTCAGTTGTGCGGTTTTCGAATTTTGTTGTTTGCGATAACCTTTTCCTTGTTGCACATCGGGCACTAAAAAATCGTACTTCCCTTGATGATAATAAAGATTTCCGCTTGAGAAAAAACCTTTATGACGGAGAAAAAAAGTATTGGAAATATCAAATGCATTCAACGATAAATACCGTGCTTGAAACTCGTATTGGATTGGTGCTTGCAAATAGAAAGAACTTTTATCGTCCATTGAAACTTTGGCACCTATTGCATTTGAAGCAGAAGAAATCGAAAACTGTTGACTTGGGTCGATGGGAATTAACGAACAATCTACTTGCCCAGTGAGCGCTGAATTTAACTTCACTCCATTCCAATAAAAATCGTTTTGTGCTGCACTCGTTCCGCGATAGGTGATAGAGGAGAGGGCTTTAGCACCATAGTTCTTTATAAACATACTACTCGTATTCAGCAAAAGCTTATCTAAGGTATTCGACTGATTATTTTCCACTTGATATTGCTTGGCATTACGCGCACCTGGAAATGTAACCACTTCTTTCAATTGCACAGTATCTTTCAAGGAGCCTGCTTGCGTGGCTTCCATGAAAAGACAAAGGAAAAGAATGAATAAATAACGCATGTTACTTTTTTGAACGATACGGACAATGACGACAATTATTCTTACAGCAAAAACCACGCTTTTCGTGATATGATGCTTTGAATACTAGTAATCCGTTTTCCATGTAATAGTCCTGAGTTTCGGGTGCAGGACATAACTTTAGATTCGGATGACGACTAACAGAAGACTGCGTTTCCATCGTTATTGCATTTATTGTTTAACCACACGTAACACAGCCAAATCAGTACTTTGCTGGATGCGAAGCATGTAAATACCGGCAGGCAATAGGGCTACATCTAACTGACAATTACCTTGGATATTGCGCTCCATTAGTATTCTTCCGCTCATATCCGTCAGGTTAATTGTTGCTTCAGTCTGAATACCATCTACAAACAAAAGTGTTGAGAAAGGATTCGGATAAACAGCAGGAACAAAGGTTTCAGCAGCTCCAATACCTGTTGGCGACTGCACTTCAACAAAAACAAATGCTGTATCGCAAAGTCCTGCTTGGTCGCATACTGCGTATGTTATAGTATCTTTAGAAACAATGCCAATGGCAGGTACATACCAAACCGATTGTGTTGCAGAATCGACTGTTGCTGTTGCCCCGAAAATTTTAGGTGTTCCGATGATGTTTACTTTCAAAGGCATTAAGGTGTAATCAGTATCATTCGCTAACACATTTAACAATGTATCATTATTGTACTTCACCATCAAAGAATTATCGACTGCCAATGGAGCGTCATTGGTTGTATAATACAATCCCATTTGTTCAGGAGCGATGCCCACTTTAACTGAATCGGTGATGATTACTGCACTTGAACGATAAACCATGCCTTTAGTACTATAATCGGTAGTACTTTGGAAATAGGCTTTACGGATTGGATCATACACCGTTTTTGCCGCATAAGTTACACCCGCTAAGTTTGTTCCCTCTACACTGTTTGTTGTCAAATTATAAATGCTTTGTAGGCCATTAATCTCGAGGAACAAGGTGTCGTTTACCAATGCTACTCCTCTACCCAATGTTCCGGCAACGGGCACAGTAGTGAATGTTTGTGCAGCAATATCAAACGTTGAAATTGAATTGGCTTGTGTATTAATGGAGATAATAGTATTCCCTTTTAAGTATAAATCGCTGACACCTGCTGCATTTTCGCCAAGTGTAATGGTTGAAATATATGCACCTGTTGAAATGCGCACTAGCGCAATTTGTCCGATAGAATCATCGAAACAACCAAAGCCGCCACAATTATCGATGGTACCCAAAACATTTTGTGCTAAATAAGCCGTATCACCAACGGTAAGAATACTCTTCACATCTTTAGTGATTTGCGGTACAACATATTGTAAAGCGAATGTAGTTGCATCGTAAGCATAAAGAAATGAATCGGCTTGTCCGTACCAATTTCCAACAAACAATGTATTGCCTGAAAGGGCCAATGCATGAGGTGTTGCACCGTTATAAGTTCCGGATGTTAGTTTCGTTTCCGATTTCAGATCGTATTTCACCAATTGCTTTTCGGCAGCCACGTAGGCTGTTTGTCCGTTCACTAATAGGGCCTGTACCGACTGACTTGGAATCACATCAAACACCTTATAGTTTTTGGTAAACACGTTGTAACTGGCAACAGATACCGAATCTTGGAAAGGTGCTGATGATTCGAATTTCCCGCCATTCACCACAATTAGTTTTTCGTTAACAGTTTGGGCGTGCAACATTCCGGCTAGCAGAACAGACGCAATGGTTTGTAAACCTTTTTTCATTTGTAAGCATTTGTGTCGACTGTTTGCGTTTGCTTTTATACAAACAACCAACGGGTTGAAAAATGGCTTACGGTAAAAATAAACACGGAGAAAAAAACACTGATCAAAATGTTCTTCTTCGCTTTTCTTCCCGAAAGCTTTGAAAATATGTTGCACTTGGCAGGTCTTCCGGCTCGCTTCGTCTTTTGGCCTTCCCATTCAACAGAACAGTGGCGTGTATCAAAAGAATCTTTAGAAGCTTACGGCAGCGGGTACTGCTCAGGTATTACACCTGATTCCCTATTAAACCTATTTGCCTTTCGAAAAAAACAAATGGGTACCATATGCAGTACAAAGGAAAGAAATTTTCGGGAAAATGAAATTTAATTTATACCACAAAAAAGTGTCTATGTTGAAAAGTGAGATTTCAGCCTTCTAAAAAAAAAGACCAAAGACAAAAACACAATGGTTTTCGCTTTGGTCATTATACTTTGATTATAAAACTGTTACTTGTTGATTACTTTTAAAACATTGCACGAACAGTTACAAACAGATTTCGTCCGGCACCACTTATACCTGATGCAAATACACGATACTTCTTGTCGAGTATGTTATCAATACCCACATCCACACCAAAGTATTTACAAGGTAACACAGAAAAGTGCGCATTCAACGTCCACCATGCCGGCATACCCTTCGCTGTTGCATATTGTTCGTTATCCTCGCCTTCTAAGTTGTAATCTTTAATATCTTTTTTACCACTAAACACAGTGAATACATCCAACCGAAATTGCTTAAGATGTACATTCACACCTGCCCTACCGTACACAGGAGCCACGTGATCTAATGGGTAAGGCACGGAATCAGTTAGGATTCTACCCTTGGTGTAATCCACAGATGCATACAAACTTAACCAACGCGTTGCATCGGCCGTAAAGCGAGCGCTTACGCCAAAAATATCGGCTTTACGTTTATTTTGATTGGCGTAAACTGTTCCTGTTTTTCCATCTAATACAATGGTATCGGCACCGTTGTAAGTAAATTTATCGGTAACAATGGCGTTAAAGAAACGCGTGTAAAAACCGGTAGCTTCTACTCTAAAATATTGATTAAAAGTGTAGCCTAAGGTCAATTCAGTATTCACTGTATATTCAGGCTTTAATTTTTCGTTGGGTACAATTACTGTTCCTGCTGTAGCATCGGTTTCAAATATTTTAGCTAAATCATCCACATTGGGAGCGCGAAAACCTGTTGAAACAAGGGCTGCAATTTTCAACCCTTTTGTCGGTAAAAACGTAAACCCTAAATTTCCGCAGGCCGCATGATGATTTTGAGTAGTTGAAGCGAAAGGGAATTGATAAAACTGCTGACTTTCAAAGCTTGATTTCAAACCTACATAATTATAGCGAATACCATCACTCAAAATAATTTTTGGCGTAATCGTCCATTGATGCTGCAAAAACAAACCCACATAATTCATATTATTCTTTCCATCAGGATAGCGTGTAGATGCAGCTCTTGTGGTATCTACGTTTACATCAGTAGCCTTTGCTGTAGATTTCAGCAGATTGAATTGCCCATCAGCACCAAAATTAATACGGTGGGTTTTAATTTTTTTGTTGAAGTCGGCATGAAAACCAATCACATCTACCTTTTCTGTTCGATTAGTTAAGAATGTCTTTCCAAATCCACGAGAATTACGACTTTCTACAATGCGCTGATAATTTACCCCAAACGCAAAATCATCAAAAATGCCGGCCATTTTTGCCCATTTCAATTCATAAGCCACCAGCAAACGTTGTTGCGGCCCATAATACCATTCGGCATTGGCGAATTTACTTCCGGATCTATCGGTTAATCGGTCGTAGCGCGGAATGTTGCTGGAATTTGAAAACTGTACGTTCAGTAAGTGCGCTATATTTTCATTTTGTTGAAACAAGAATTTCTGCAAAAGATCATACTGGTAAAAGCCTGAAAACTTTTGAATAGAAGGATCCCCGTTAGTGAATACAGAATCTTTTCCATTCACACGTTGCACATAATTGTATCTATTCCACAACGAATCGTTTCCGTACGGAGCAAAGCTCATGCCTTGACGTAGATCGCCAAATTGGCTGAAAGTTGCCGAAGTTAATGAGGCAAAACGCTTGCCCCCTAAATTCAAGTCGATGTGTCCGGTCAATTCGCTATTCACCGTACCATAGCGAAAAAAAGCGTTCCCCTTAGGTACAAACTTTTTATCAAAAGCCAAGGTAGGGCGTTTTGTTCGTAAATGCACAACCCCGCCTAAGGCATCGCTTCCAAACACTACAGAACCCGGTCCGAATATTACATCGATGCCTTCCAAAACCGAGTTATCGACTGTAATCACATTTTGTAAGTGACCGGCACGATAAATAATGTTATTCATGCGCACACCATCCACCACCAGTAATACTCGGCTGGCTTCAAAACCACGCAACATTGGGCTACCACCGCCTTGCTGACTTTTCTGCACCATCACTCCGCTTTGTTGCAAAACATCGGCTGTGCTTTGCGCATTCATGGCTTTGATATCTTGAGCAGTTATGGTTTGTGTTTGTTGGGCAGCATTTTGGCGAGATTCCGGAAATCGGTTTGTGCCTATTACTACCTCATTTAATTTTATTGTTTTTTGAGTGCTGTCTACGGCCTCATCTTGTGCATACGCAAAGCAACAAAGCAGCATAAAAGAAATACTTAAATACAGTTTTTCCATTTGAATTTGTTTAATGTTCAAAAAGCATAAATAGAGAATACGTCCTTCTCTATTAACTCGTTTAAATCGCTAATCATTAAACGAAAAACTGCGGAGGGGGAACTATTATCGCAATAGAAACATTGGAAAGTAATGGTAGATGCTCAATATCCATTTGTTCGCATCCTGAAAAAATAGGATAGCGGTATAGAGGGCTAGCAACCGCCAAATAATCTACTACATGTAGCTTAGCAAAAACATTTTTCTTTCCGGAACTTGTATGCCCTTTTAAAAACGAGTGTATAAATTCGTTGTATAACTCCGCAATTTCTTCTTCGGCTGTATCGTGATAGCATGTTACCTCAACACTATCGCCATGAATTGTTTCAGCAATAATATCATATCGATTACCATTGAAACTAAACTCATGCTTATCCTCTAAAAGTTGAAGGTACGTAGCACTTGGAAAGTTTATTTTTTGAGTGGCTCGAATGTGAAGTGAAGTGTGTATTTCGTTTCTATTTGCTGATTCTTGCATCTGATAAAACAATTGAAAGCCCACGGAATAGAACAAGAATGAAAAAGCAATAAAAATTGAGAGGATTACTTTCACATAACTAAATTAGGAAAAAAGTACACATCCCAAAATAGTATTGTTATAGAGTAGAATGACGACTAACCAATAGAATTACCTTGCGCAGGATGCGTGAGTGTGTAATCGAGCACTAGAACAAACAATGAACTGAAGTAGGCATTTAAAATCTGCACGCCAATAGCCGGTTTTTCCTTATTGGGAATTGTAATCGGCATTTCGCCTACATACTTCATCAACTCTGGGTAGTATTTTTCCCCTTTGGTTGGTGTTCTGCCACCAACTAAACCAAAATACCAAAATCGCTTAAAACAAGTAGGGCGTATGCCACAAGAGCGGCACCGGGTTTTCCGCTACAAGTCCTCGTTCCGCTATGCAGCTCCACTGTGGGCTTTCCGCTGCAACCCCTTACGCGAAATGGTGCATAGAAGATAATTCAAGAAAAGGTATAATGAACGCACAAATACAACAAATTATCAATGAACCGTCATTCCTGCGAAGGCAGGAATCTCTTGAAAAAAAGATGAACATCTAGATTCCCGCATGCGGTGTAATGACGCTGGGTTTGACATTTTTCCTTTGATCGTTTTTATCACTGTCACTCCAACACAGATACCTCCTATCGTCAGCATGACAGGAAAAGTTGCGAGAATTTTGGTTGGTGGCGGAACACCAATCAAAGGAAAAAAGACGGAATTATAAAATCAATTAAGTCTACTCCTTCACCAATTTGTTACTCCAGCGTTTGCCTGTGTTGCTCTTTACATTTACAAAGTATAACCCCCTACTTAAAAGTGAAACATCCAATGTTGTAGACTGGTTAGATAATACTCCGGATTGAACCAATTGACCGATATTATCGGTAATTGTATATAACATTTCATCTTGCCTCCCATTTGAAGCAACTTTAATTTGAACAGAATTTTTCGCAGGATTTGGAGTAACTACAATTTGTGTATTACTGCTTGTTTCTGAAATCCCCCAAGGATATAATCCATCGAAATAGCCCTGAACAATGGGTTTATAGTTACCCCAAGTTTCACCTGAAGTTTTATGATAATAAATCAATTTCGATTCTGTCATACTAGAGTTATCACTTTCCATAAATACTCTTTGGTAAACAATACCTAAGCCTTCTACAAAGATGGCGTCATAATCACTAAGCCCTTGAATCTTAGACTCATTTTGTTTCCGTTGGTTGTAATTATTAATGCCGGCATAAAAAACGCTTTCAGTACAAGTCCCCCCTAACTGTTGCATACACTCTCCTACAACAAATGAACCAATATGAATATTCGATTTAAAAATTTGGGAATCGGCATTAAAAATACGAGAAGACACTAAAGTAGAATCGAAATAAAGTTTATAAGGGACTATTGGGTAATCACAACCTATATCAGCACTTGAACCTATTCGGAGATAAGAATAAAAAAGAGTATCCGAACGCCTGAAAGTATCGGTAATAATATTCAGCGTAACTCCTTCGCGCCTACAAGGCCCAAATGCATTGTGAGCATTAAAACTATATTCAAAAGAATCGCCTATTGAAAAGCTGTAAATTTCTGCAACTGAAGAAGGAACTATTTGTGCATGAATGAAAAAAGGCAAGAGTAAAAAGAGTAAAATAGATTTCTTTTTCATATTGGGGATGTTTAATGCTAAATGAAAATACATTTAATTTATCTAACATCATAATCTTTAGCTGGCGCGGTCTTGCAGACCGTGCAAAGTCTAATGCTTTGCGAATTGTTTAGCGTAATTATAAAACTACATCAACTCAGATGCTTCCTATCGTCAGCATGACAGGAAAAGTTGCGAGTATTTTGGTTGGTAGCGGAACACCAAACAAAGGAAAATTTCCGCCCTCGCTCGCTTCTAGCGAGTGAGTCCTAAAAATGCCTCCGGCATCTTTAAATGCTTGCCGGAGGCAAAAGTTGAGATTGCTCGCAAGATGCGAGCAATGGCGTATAGAATTTTCAATGAACCGAAATGTGCGTGAGGGGTGGCAGCGGAAATCTTTTTTGTGGCGGGCTTTGGCGCTACAAAAAAATTGGAGCGAACGACCCGACCTCGCTTCTTAGTGAGGGCACGCAAAAATCATTTTCTGAAGGCTGATGTGCTAATACCAACCAGAGGATAAATCAACTAATTACGCTTAATCCTCCTTCTGCTTCTCTGCTCTTCGATACGGATAGGAAAAGAAAATATGTCTGCGTGCAAAACGCGCCACAGTAGCGGAGTTCATCATTTTGATGTAGATATTGCGCGGCACACCCAAGTATTCATACACACAACCATCGTAGAACGTAACGGTAAGTGTGACTCCTTTATATTCGTAATCGGTGATAAAATTAGCCGAAGTAATTTTGGTGTACTCTTCCAAATTCGCAGTATGGGTTTCAGGCGATATACTTACCAAAAATTGATAAGCATCAATAATTTCTTTGCTGCGCACTTCTGCAACGACCAGTTTCTCTTCGTCTTGTTGCAATTTATCGGGGTGCCATTCTTTGATCAGCTTGCGATAAATCGTTCGCAATTCATCTAAACTTGATTTCCGGCTCGCACCCAAAATTTTCTCACTTACTAATATTCGTTTCATAAAATAGACTTGGGTTTTCGCACAAAAATTGGGCGAAGATAGCAGAACAGCCGAATAACTCTGCTATTTATAGAAAACTACCTGCCTACCCATCGCCTTTTTTATTTCAAATCCGTAACATTACCTTATGAATACAGAGCTTAAAAACCACATGATCGACTTGTATCGTGAATCGATAAACAAGCGCTATACCTTCGAAAACATTAAGAAAGATCCGAATCTTCCAAAGAGTTTTACGCAAAAAACGGTGGATGAATTGCGTGATTTTTTCTTAGAGAATCTGTATAGCTCTCCGAGCGAAAGAGAAAAACTCGACAAAGCCTTTTTACAATTGGAAAGCTATGTATCGCACCCATCAAAGGTATTCGGACTTTTAGGCAATCTCGCATCTGCTGTTTTTGAGTTCGGGTTTCATTTACCGCAAGCCATTCATACCGGTTCCGTTACTTTGCGTACACATGCTGCTGCGCGTAAATTTGAAAACGATTTATTGGCTATTGCCGAAGCAAAAAACTTCCCGATTCCCTTTACCGAAGAGCAGTTCAACGAATGTTTGGCGGAACTTCCCTATAAACAAATTGAGCAATTTATCGTTGAGCTTACCGATTTGTTTAAATCTATATCCGACACTTTTGTACTTGATAAAACCATTTCCATTCTAGGTAGAGTATTGTCGAAAATGAAACAAAAGCCCGATACCTACGGGCAAGACGATTTTGACGCTATCCAACTGGGTATAGACATTCTAAGTCATGGGAAAATTTTGTTGAGCCAGTATGACGATTCACTAAAAGAAGATATCGTCACCTTTATCACCTATAGCGAAACCAAATTCCTCAAGAGTTTGAAGAAGAAAAAAAAGAGCTAAAGAGAATTCGTAAAAAATTAATGCCTTCACCAAGCAGAATAAAACCGCGCATTTTGCTCAATGTTATTCCGGATTTAAGTTCTACGGGAACTTGTGCAATTGTTAATGCCTTTCGGGCACTCAGAAATACAAATTCCAAATCGAATAAGTAACGATTGATTTTTGTTTGCAAAAACACGTCTTTGCCTTTTACATTAAAGCCTTTCAAGCCACACTGCGTATCATCGGTGGGAATAGATAAAAACTTACGAATAAAGAAACGCAGCGTTTTAGAAATGTACACCCTTGCCTTGGGCATGTTTGCATAATACGCTTCCGAACGAACGCCAATAGCCACATCCGCCTGTTTCAAAGCGTTGTACACAGCTAAAAAACTATTATGGGTGTAAGGGAAATCAATATCCGTATAAATAACCCTATCTCCTATTGCCAGCCGAACACCCTCGCGAAGTGTGAAACCCTTACCATAGTTAATCTCTCGCTGAACAAATACTGCATTTTCTTTTTCCAAAAGCAACGTACTCGCTGCCGATACATTTATTGTACTTCCATCGTTTATTACAATCAATTGAATCTGTTCTGAAGGCAGTGCAGCTTTCAGCAATCGATATTCCTCCAACACATTGCTCTCCCACTGTTGTGTAGGATTAAAGCATGGTAGCACAATTGAGAGTGTATAATTCGACATTCAATAGCTGTTAAAGCCGAAGGAAAGATGTAAAATATTTATCTCATTGAAAGAAAAAAAATGTATATTGAAAATGAAAACCAATTCGTAATCAAATTCTTACGTTTAACTATGAAAACCACTACACTACTCTTTTTTGTTCTCTTTTCGGCATTATGCTTCGGGCAAACGAAGTTGAACTACGATGTTGTACTCTTCAACAAAAAAATTGGAGAAACTACCATTGAAAAAATCGATAAAGGCAATGGATATACATTGTATAAACTCAAAAGCCAGTCGGAAGCTAAATTGCTTTTTACGAGCAAAAAATCGCTAGCGAATGCAGAGATATTAGTGAAGAACGGTGAGCTACAAACTTCTTATTACAAGGTAGTGAATGATGAAGGTGAATCTTTGACACAAGCCAAGAAAATGGATGACGTTTATGAAATTGAACAAAACGGCAAAAAACTTCGACTAAAAAAAGTGATCAGAAACTATTCAGTGCTCTTATATTTTCAAGAGCCAAAAACCAATCTTGTGGGCTATTTTTCAGAGCGTTTGGGAGAGTTTTTCAATTTGGAAAAAATTGCCAACTCCGAATATCGCTCCATCATGAAAAATGTTACTTCCTACTATCGTTATATCAATGGTAAACTAATGGAAGTGGAAATGAGTAAGCCATTGGGCTCCGTTTTCCTCAAACTTGTGAACTAGACCTTCCACACAATTTCTTCGGCACCTAACGTTTTAGATAAATAACGTGCGTAGGTAAACAGTAGATCGCTTAAGCGATTCAAATACATGATTACTAGAGGATTTAATGCAATCACTTTATGCAAAGCTACACATAATCTTTCTGCTCGTCTGCATACGGTTCTGGCAATTTGTGCATGGGAAACGGAAGTATGTCCGCCAGGCAAAATAAAGTTCTTCAATGGCTCCAATTGACCATCCATCTTATCAATCCATTGTTCTAGCAATTCAACATCCGACTGAACAATATCAAAACCCAAATCGAAAGGATGTTCAGCATCATTGGCTAGTATCGACCCCACTTTAAACAACGTATTTTGTATTGTGCGAAGTTGCGGCAATGAGTGTTCATCGGCAACATCGGCCAATAACCCCATCCAACTGTTCAGTTCATCCACAGTACCATAACTATCAATTTGCAGATCGTCTTTAGAAATGCGTCTTCCCCCTACCAACGATGTTTCTCCTAAATCTCCCTTTTTTGTATATATCTTCATGTTTGTGTCGCTTTAGTGTGTTTGGCTATGAACACTTTTAGTAGCATAAAAGTTGTTACAAGCACTAAATAAATGTTCTATTGCTTCAAAAGTAGTATAACTGTGTAAACAAATACGAATTCGTTCTGCCCCTTTTGCAACTGTAGGATAACGTATGGGACGAGCATCGATACCTTTCTTTTCCAAATAAGCAGAACAGGCGACAACCTCTTCATTCCCCGCAATCAACAAACCCTGAATTGGTGTTTTGCTATCCAGAAAACGATAGGAAGTTTTATCAGAAAAAGTACGGAAATAGGCAATGTTCGCATTCAACTTATTTCTCTCGCTTTGCATTTTCGGGAATAACTGATAGGCTACACGAATACATGCCAGAGAATGAAAAGATAATCCGGTAGAAAAAATTAACGGACGACAAAAATTAATCAAAAACGACCTAAGCGTATCAGTACCCAACACACATGCTCCATGTGTACCCAATGCCTTGCCGAAAGTAACCACTCGAGCAAATACTTTATCCGACAACCCTAACGATTGAACTACACCTTCCCCTTGCACTCCTATAACTCCCGTAGCATGGGCTTCGTCTACAATTAGATGGGCATTATACTTTTCACATAGTGCTGATATAGCTGTCAAATCAGCAATGCTGCCATTCATCGAATATAACGACTCTACAACAACAAATTTTTGTTTAGCATTTTCAGCCGCCAATAAACGTTCTAAATCCGTCAAATCGTTGTGCTTAAAAAATAGTTTCTCTGCCTTTGAAGCCTTGGCTCCATCATGAATAGATGCATGTACCAATTCATCCATGAGTAATAAATGCCCCTTCCCGGGAACGGCCGATAATAAGCCATAATTCGCAGCAAAACCGGAGTTAAAAATAAGACATGCAGGCGATTGGTGAAAGCTAGCAATTTCACTTTCTACTAATTCGATATAAGCATTATTTCCGGTGAGTAAACGAGAGCCTGTTGCACCCACATTGGTAAATTGTTGCAACGCACATTCTCGTTCCACTTCATTTGCAAATAAAGGGTTACGGGCTAAATCTAAATAATCATTACTCGTAAAATCAACATGATTTGGAAGAAACTTCAGCGAACGAAAATTCCCTTCCGCTTTTCGTTGTTCAAGTTTAGTCTGTAAATATTGTTCAATCGATTCCATTAACAAACAGAAGCCGAAGCTTTCACTTCTTTGAAACTTTCGCGAGGCACAAGTCCAAGCATTTCGAACATCAATTTATCTTGATTGACTTCGGGATTAGGGGTGGTCAATAATTTCTCGCCTGCGAAAATAGAATTCGCACCGGCTAAGAAACACAACGATTGTTCAATAATGCTCATGTCGTTTCGTCCGGCACTTAAACGCACCATCGATTTTGGCATCAAAATACGAGCCGTTGCAATCATACGTACCATCTCCCAAATATTTACTTTCCCTTGATGTTCAAGCGGAGTACCTTCTACTGCTACTAAAGCATTTACAGGTACAGATTCCGGATGCTTGGCACGAGTGGCTAAAGTATGAAGAAGCTTAATTCTATCGTCATCCGTTTCACCTAAGCCAATAATACCGCCACAACATACACTAATACCTGCTTTTTCAACATTGTCTAAGGTTGTTAAACGATCATCGTATGTTCTTGTTGTGATGACTTCTTTATAAAACTGATCCGAAGTATCTAAATTATGATTGTAGGCATATAAACCGGCATCCTTCAAGCGCTGTGCCTGCGTTTCGTCAAGCATACCTAGAGTGCAACACACTTCTAAACCTAACGCATTTACCCCCCGCACCATTTCAATCACATGATCAAAATCGGCACCGTCTTTTATACTTCTCCAAGCGGCACCCATGCAAAAACGAGTAGAACCATTGTGTTTCGCTTCTGCAGCACGTTCCACTACATCTTCATATTTCATTAAACGATGGGCATCAATGCCGGTATTGTAGCGAGCGGCTTGCGGACAATACGAACAGTCTTCGGAACAGCCACCGGTTTTTACCGAAAGTAGTGTACATACTTGTACTTCTGCAGTAGTGTTATATTGGCGATGCACCGTTGCCGCGTCAACAATCAATTCTAATACAGGTTTATGGTAAATCGCATTTACTTCTTCAATCGTCCAATCGTTTCTTAACATCACTTGAAAATTTAGTAACCAAACCTACAAAAAAAAATCATTCGGTAATCCTCTTCACAAACGATTTCCCTCCTCGAAAAAACTTTTCAGCTACACCCCTCGTATACAAAGTATTAGCGCTTTGCCGTACATTTTAAAAAGATAGATTATGCGCACTTTTTTTCTCCTGTTTTGCTTTATTTGGCTCAGCCAAAGCAGCATCGCACAATTGAGTGACGGAAATTCAGAAATACGATATACCAACGGAAAATATGATGGTAACCACGATGCCAACGGAAAGCGTCAGGGCTATGGGAAAGCCACCATTGATGGAGTGGGTACCTATGAAGGGAATTGGGATAATGACCAACGAAACGGAAAAGGGAAAGCTGTATTTAGCAACGGAGAAACCTATGAAGGGAGTTGGAAAAACGATAAAAGAGAAGGTAATGGCACTTACCGTTTTGCGAATGGTGATGTGTACTCCGGTGAATTTTATGACAACACGATTCACGGTAAGGGAACCTATAAATATGCCAATGGCGATCGATTAGAAGGCACTTTTGAGTACGGACGGATAACAGGAATTGGAACATGTAATTATGCCAATGGCGAACGCTACGAAGGCGTTTACATTAACGGAAAAAGAACAGGTCCGGGCAAATACTTCTACAAAGACGGAAAAATCTACGAAGGTATGTTTGATACCGATATGAAAACAGGCGTTGGCAATATGTACTTCCCGAATGGAGATAAATATACGGGTCAGTTCAAAGACAATAAACGAACCGGAAAAGGAACCTTTGTATTTGTCAATGGCGATTATTATGAAGGAGAATTTTTAAACGGAAAAATGGAAGGCAAAGGCGTTTTTTACTGGAAAGATGGCGACCGATATGAGGGCTTTTGGAAAAATAACGAGCGCGATGGGAATGGAACACTATTCACTAAAGACGGAGAAGCAAAACAAAAGAAATTCAGTTTGGGTGTAGAGGTCAACTAAGGTCTATTTCCCTTCAAGAGCGGTTGCAATAGCTCTATGTCCGGCAGCTGAAAAATGAATTTCATCGGCAAAAAGATATAAATCTTTTGTGTTTTGTGCTTGTGCCAAACGAGGATATAAGTCCCTAAAAGCAACGCCATTCATGCCTAAGTAATAAGCTAATGTTTGTTGAGGGAAAAGATTCTTCGATTCAAATTGCGAACGATAGGGCAAAATCAAAACCTCAAAGTTTATATGATGAAGAGCACACTTATTTTTAGCCCTTACCAAGTAATCTATACTCTCATGTACTTTTTGTTCCTGCTTGTAAAACTGTAAATCGTATTGAAAATACTTATCGGAATGCTGATATATCAATAACTTCAACAACTTATACGTGCCAATGCTTTGAAGCAGTGCGTTACACTTCGCAATAAAACCTGAAGACATTATCGGCAACTCCTTTTCTGCAAGCTTTCCGTAAATATCATTCAAACAAAACACAACTGTAATCGAATCAATGTCAGCAATAAATGTAGGTTTTGTACTGTCGATAATCGCATCAATAATATTTGCATAATCGGCACTGGAATTACCAACCATCGATAGATTAAGAAACTGAACGTTTAAATCGCCTTGCTGAAGTATTGACGTACAAACTGCCGAATCTTCAAGCCCCACCCCTTCTAAAACAGAATCGCCTATAAATACGCGTTTCCGTTTTGTGGTGGGAGTTGTACCGGGCCTTGATCCATATTGATCGGTAGTAAACGTTTTACCCCAAATATTTGTTTTCTGATTGGCCTTTAATCCGTTTGATGTTCCATACTTACTTTTCTCAACAATAGAAAAATCAAAATTTCTATTGTAAATAAAGTGAAGTACAATCCTACTCACAATTTCGCATAGCGCAATTGTAACCACTATCACGATTATTGTAGACATATATCTCATGGGTTAACTGTACATCTAAACTAAAAAAATGTATGGTAGAAGTAGATTAATTCGTGTAAAAATGGAGTAATCAAAAGTGGAAAGATGAGTAATCCATCAATTCCAACTAAAAAGAAAAGATCAGATCTTGTAGGGGAAGTTTCACGAACCAAAGCAACTCCAATTAAAGTAGTTAAGCCAACTGCACATCGTTCAACGCCACCGGAATCGATCATCCAATAGAATAAAAACGAAACAATAAGCAATAAATATGAAATCAGTTTTGCTTTGCCTTCTCCAAATAATAAAGGCAGTGTGGGCACCTGAAATGGCGCATCGTGTTGCATATCGCGAATTTCAAACGGAATCATTAAAGCTAAAATGAAAAAGAAAAGATATATGGAAAGCAGTGGAAGTGAAGTTTCCCCATCAAAAGGAAGCAGAACAAAAGTCCATACTGCAGCCACAATGCCTATTTTCATAAACGCTTGAAATACGCGGGGGAGCATCGACAATACATGTACTTTTCTAAAGTAAATATAAAACAGGAGCAATACAACCGCAATTCCCCAACTTAGATGGAGTACGAATTGAAGTTTATACCAACAAAACAGTACACCTGTAAATGCTGCAATTGCAATTACATATTGCATTGAAGTATTCTGCTGTAACCAACCAATAGCAGTAAAATCGGGTTGAAGTGCATGATTCTTATTTCCGACTAATTTCAATACACTGTATGCTGCTAATACTGCAAAAAATAATAAAGCCGATGCGCAATAAGTTGTGGTGGGCCAACAAAAACATCGTAATCCCACGGCACAAATGGCAATGAAAACATTAGAATAAACAAGAAGCCGGATTAATCTCAGAAAAAACATTTAACTTGCTAATAGAAATAAAGGTATGGAATTTGACATTAAACAAATATCCTCGTGGATTATTGGGATTGGCGGACTGATTGGCATCCTAGCTTGGACATTGCTATATTACCGAAAAGAAAAAAGCGATGACTCTAATGAATCATCGCTTTAAAACGAAGGGTGGATGATGGGATTCGAACCCACGACCAATGGAACCACAAACCACTACTCTAACCAACTGAGCTACAACCACCGTTTAGGATGCGAATATAGTATTCTCGAAATTATTTCAAAACAATAATTACAATTTTGATGTAACCGCACTTGCGTCAATCTTAGTAATTAGTCCCTGAAGCACATTTCCGGGTCCACACTCTATAAACTCTTTTGCTCCATCAGCTATCATTTGCTGAACAAGTTGAGTCCAAAGTACAGGAGCCGTTAACTGTGTAATTAAGTTTTGTTTTATTGTTTCAGCATCAGACGATGCTTTCGCATTGCAATTCTGATACACAGGGCAAATAGGAGCACTAAAGGTAGTGGCTGTAATGGCTTGAGCTAACTCTTCACGAGCAGGGGCCATCAATGGAGAGTGAAAAGCGCCTCCCACTTGCAATTTCAAAGCCCTTCCAACACTTGCCTCCTTCAGCTTTTCAATAGCTAAATCAATACCTGCAACAGAGCCCGATATTACCAATTGCCCCGGACAGTTATAATTAGCAGGTACAACAACCTCGTCTTTTATTTCAGCACAAATGGCTTCAATCTGTTTTTCATCTTGATACCGCAAAACAGCTGCCATTGTTGAAGGCTGAACATCGCAAGCTTTTTGCATGGCTTTGGCACGCAAAGAAACTAGTTTCAAACCATCTTCAAACGACAAACATCCATTGGCCACTAGTGCCGAAAACTCGCCTAACGAATGACCTGCAACCATTTCCGGGGCCTTTTGTTTCAACACTAAAAAAGAAACAACGGAATGAATGAAAACAGCCGGTTGTGTAACTTCGGTTTTCTTTAAATCTTCGTCTGTCCCATTGAACATTACCTCTGCTATATCAAATCCAAGTATTGCATTGGCTTTTTGAAAAAGCGCCTGTGCAAGTGCTGAAGCATCATACAAATCCTTCCCCATGCCTTTGAATTGTGCTCCCTGTCCGGGAAAAACATAAGCCACCATAGCAGTTAACTAAGTTTACTGGATATCAATTTAATAAATTCACTGCGCGTAACAGAATCTTCGAATTGCCCGTTAAATGCGGAAGTAGTAGTAACGCTGTTTTGTTTTTGTACACCGCGCATCATCATACAAAAATGTCGTGCTTCAATAACAACTGCCACTCCAAGCGGATTCAGGGTTTCTTCTAAACAGTTCTTAATTTGCTCAGTCAAACGCTCTTGCACTTGAAATCGTCTGGAATAAATATCGACAACACGTGCAATTTTGCTCAATCCTACGATTTTTCCATTAGGAATATAACCTATGTGTGCCTTACCGTAAAAAGGTAATAAGTGATGTTCACATAACGAAAACAACTCAATATCCTTCACAATCACCATTTGTTTATGGTCTTCATGAAACAATGCAGATTTAACTACTTCATGCGCATTTTGATGATAACCTGAAGCCAAAAATTGCATTGCTTTTGCAGCACGCAATGGGGTTTTTTCCAATCCTTCTCGCGTTACATCTTCGCCTAAAAGTGAAAGAATTGACTTGTATTTTTCCGACAACTCCAGCTGATTGGCTTCGTTGTAAACTTCATTTTTCTGATAATTCATTTTCTTTTTTTTATCCAAAATATTCTACATAAATATTTTCTGTTTCCTGCAATTTCACACAATGCAATTCACAACCCTGAATGTGCGGTTTAACCCAATTCCAAATTTGAATCGCCACATTTTCCGATGAAGGAAATATTCCTGTCAACTCAGGCACATCCAAATTGAAGTTCTTGTGATCCAATCGTTCAACTACCTCCTTTTTTATGATTCGACTTAAGATATGTGCATTCATTACAAAGCCGGTATCTGGATGTGGTGAACCTTTCACAGTAACGTACACATCAAAATTATGCCCATGAAAATTTCGATTTGAACACTTCCCAAATACTTCTTTGTTTTTCTCTTCGCTCCACATTTCGTTGTACAAACAGTGTGCCCCATTAAAATGTTCTTTACGCGTTAAAAAAACCATGTTAACTTCTATTGTGAATTAGCTAAATCTCAAATACAGAGGCAAATGTGACAAAATTTTATGTATAAATAATTGTTTAACCCCCAGAGAATGATATTTTGGTATGAAATTTCCATTACTAAACAAAACTTAACGTATGAATGCAAAATCTCAATTATTAATGCTAGCGTTGTTCTTTGCAACATGGTCGCTAAATGCACAAAACAAACTATGTCGTGTTTGGTGGAATCAAGAAAAAACATCGAAAGTAAAAGTGTTTTTGGCCACCGATGGAAAATACTATGGAAAAATTGTTTGGTTAAAAGATTCTGTTGAAAACGGAAAACCCAAAACGGATAAAGAAAATCCCGATGAGGCTAAACGCAACAAACCGCTTATGGGCATGCAATTTTTAAGTGGGCTTGAAAAAAAGTCGGAAACGGAATTTGTAAATGGAAAGATTTACGACCCAAAAAACGGGAAAACGTATGATTGTAAAATTACTATCAAAGACGATAAAAATGTTGACTTACGTGGCTATGTAATGGGGATGCCTTTTTTGGGTAGAACCTCCAATTGGACTTTAGTGGAATAAACTATCGCTTACAACTAAAAAAGGGACTGAAATTCAGTCCCTTTTTTAGTTTAACAATATGTTAATGAGAAAAATGTGGATATTACATCTAGCAGAAATAATTTTATTGAATATCTTTAAGAACGTACAACCAAACATATTTAATTGTTATCATATAAGCACGAAATCAATGAAATCCAAAACCATTCCTATGAACAAGACCATACTTTCATTTCTTATTGTATTTGTATTCGTTTTCTCGAAGGCTCAGAATTATACCGTTTTAGGAAACGGTGTTAATTTCAGTGGATGTAATTGTTTTAAACTTACAGATGCTGTTGATAATCAAGGTGGAGCAGCCTATCAAAACCAAACGATTAACCTCAACAATTCGTTTGATTACCAATTTAATCTTTTTTTTGGTTGCGATGATGCAGGTGCCGATGGAATTGTGTTTGTATTGACAAACAACATTACCGGCTTGGGACAAAGTGGGGGTGGACTTGGCTATGGCGGCCTTGCGGGTAACTCTTTTGCTGTTGAATTCGACACTTATCAAAACGGTGGTGAACCCGCTAATGATCACATAGCCTTTGAAAATGCAGGCAGCGTTGGGCATAATATTGCAGGACCGGTTGATGCCATGGCCGGTGGCGGTAACATCGAAGATTGTGGTTACCATACGGTTCGACTCGTTTGGGATGTAAATACGAATACCTTTAGTGTATTTTTTGATGGTAGCCTTCGTTTAAGTCAAGTTTTCCCTTCTTTTGTCAACACGTATTTTAGTGGTAATCCAATTGTAAACTGGGGCTTCTCTGCATCAACGGGTGGTGCTAATAACGAACAACGTTTTTGTGTAATTTCGAATTCCAATTGGACAGCCGGCACTAACTTTCAGAGCTGTTCCCGTACATTACAATTTACAGATATTTCCACCTCAAACATCGGCACTGTTGCCGGTTGGGCGTGGAACTTTGGCGAACCTTCGTCCGGTGCGGCCAATACATCTACACTTCAAAATCCAACTCATACCTATGCCGCTAATGGCACATATAATGTAACATTAACTATTACAGACAATTCCGGCTGTACTAATACCTATTCGCATCCTGTTGTTATTAATGCACCAATAACCCTTACCCCCTCTACAACTAGTCCATTGTGTAACGGAGGAACAAATGGCAGCATTGCTATTACTCCTTCCGGTGGTTTTGGCGCTTCAACCGGCTATTATCTCCCTTCAGGCTATGACTATACTTGGTTTGACGGCACAAAAGGCTCTTCGCATGTTGGATTAACAGCCGGAACATACACTGTAACAGCAACTGATGGAGTTTGCTCCGCAACCGGAACATATACCCTTAATCAGCCAACAGCGCTTTCAGCAGTAGTTTCCAAAACTGATGCAAATTGCGGAATAAACAATGGAACAGCTACTATAACTATTTCGGGCGGTACTCCACCCTATACAGGCGTGAACTGGGGCCCTGGATTCCCTGGTGCCACTGCCACAGGACTTGCTCCGGGAACTTTTATTGCCGATTTTCGTGATGCCAATGGATGTTCTTCGCTTTTACAATATAGTGCCACCATTGGATCATTACCTTGTGGTGTTACATCAAGCATCTCCACTACGAATGTTTCATGCTTTGGCGGTGCAAATGGAACTGCTACGCTTACCGTAACAGGTGTTTCCGGTACAGCTAATATATCGTGGAGTAATGGAATGACCGGAGCTTCTATTTCGGGTTTAGCGGCAGGAACATATACCTATAACTTCACTGATGCTCTTCCAGCACATGCCTTTTCGGGCTCCATCACCATTACCCAGCCCGGTGCAGCCATGGTAGCTGATATTAATACTGTTAACATGTCGTGTGCAGGTTCCAACAATGGCCAAGCACTTGCCTCTGTTTTCTCAGGGGGAACTACTCCATACTCCTATGCATGGAGTGGTGGACAACCCAATAGTCCTTCTGTTACCGGACTCAGTGCCGGTCCTATATCCGTGACTATTACTGACGGGAGGGGATGTACAGCAACTGCTTCGGGAAATATTACCGGTCCTCCTACCCTTACGCTATCCATAACCAAAGTAGATGACAGTTGTTATCAAGCCAACCTTGGTAGTGCTACAGCAGTTGTTGGTGGTGGTAATGGAGGATATACTTACGACTGGAGTAATAATATACCCGGACAAACCAACTACAATTTAGGTGCAGGAACCTATACTGTTACGGTAACGGATAGCAAAGGTTGTACAATTACGGGTAGCACAACCATTAACCAACCTGCATCTGGTCTCTCGAAGAGCATAGTAAAACAAAATGTTAACTGCTTTGGCAACTCAACCGGAAGTATCACAACTACCATTAATGGAGGAACGCCTGCTTATAATTATACTTGGAGTCCTGGTAGTGTTTCCGGCCCCGCTCCTACTGGTTTGGCTGCAGGCACATACTACTTAACGGTTTCTGATAATAAGGCTTGTGCCTTATACGATACCATTACCATTACACAACCTACCGCTGCTCTCACCGTTACCACTTCCCATACCGATGTTAAATGTCATGGTGGGTCGGATGGTACAGTAACCATCACCATATCCGGTGGTACTGCTCCTTACACCTATCTGGGCAATCCGATTCCGGCCGGTACGACTACCATTCCTTCGCTCGCT
>JAEUUZ010000066.1 GCA_016786765.1 Chitinophagales bacterium | reverse complement strand
CTGGAAGTAGCGATAATATTTTTGAGACATCCATGAAGCAAATCTTATCCAATAGATTCGCTCATGTGCAATTTTGATTCCCTTAGTTATCCTGATTATCAAAAGTTTGTACTATCTTCCGAACAGTTGGGGTGGTGACACGAACCATGGTGAAGAATAACGTTTAGAAAATAATTTACAATGAAACGAAATGCCGCGTGCGTGATTGAAGTGAAAATCCTTTGTACCGCTTCATAGCGGGACAAAGATTGAAACGGAAAGCGCGGTATCACGCCCAAAAACATTAAAAAAAAGGAGTATTGCTTCGTTGCTTTTTTTTGTATTCAACAAATTAGCAACAAACGTGTTTGTCCGCTTTTTTCCACCGGTGCACGGTGAATACAGGGCGGAACAGGAAGTTCGGGATGGTCGATAGCCAATCGCCACAAGTGACCTAAACCTAGGCTAACATTGCGCGCGGTGGGTTTTGCTTGATAGTGCAGGTCGAAAAAATGTTCCGTTAAAAAGGCTTCAAACCCTTCATCGGGGCCAGCGTATAGCTTTTTGAGTTGAGTGCGTATTTCGGGAATATGTATTTTTTGTGTGGCTTCGGCATTGGGGACAATTTCGCTGGAATCGCCATAGTAAGTACATAAAAACGTATCGGTGGGTATGGGCGACCGATCTACATGGAAGGAGTATACATCGGTTGGAAAAAAGGGGACGTTATCATCTCTATCGTAACACCGAATGAGATTGAGTATGGGTGCAGCACCATGGGCTTTTAGGGCCTTTAAGTCATTTAAAATTATGTCGCGCGCTAACTGCCCGTCTGCGCTCAACTGAAGACTACTAAGTTGTTCTTCGCTAAGCTCGGACATATTTCCGTTTAGTTCAACCTTATTCACAATCTCAGCGAAATCGCCTTTTAGTTCGCGGGTCCAGTACATGGCATTTACTTCGCCATAAAAAGGCGTTGAGACGAGTTCTTGAAAACCGTTAACGCAGAAGATTTGATGGAGAGAAGAAGACAAAGCAATCATATCGAAGAATGATAATACAAAACGGTAAAACACATTTGAGGAGCGTGATGGAAATGGTTGCCCTTTACTTTGAAATTTTGAAGTGGTGTATTGAAACGACTAAAAAGTAAAGTCCTTATTTAGCATTATCTAAAATGGCTTTCTCCACTTCTTGTTCAGCCGCTAAACCCATAAAGCGCCATACTTCTTTGCCTTGCTTGTAGAGTATCAATAATGGAATGCTGTTGATATGCATAGCATCGGCTAATGCAGTATTTTGGTCAACATCAATAGCTTTTAACTCTACCAGCGCGCTGTGTTTTTTAGCCAATTTTTCGACAATAGGTTTTAACTTTTTACATGGACCGCACCACGTTGCATTGAAATCCACCAACACCAGTTTATCTTTAGTTACCGATTTCAAATACGTGTCCATTGTTGAAGCATCATCAGCAACTGCACCGCCAACAACCGGTTTACCTGCGTTTGCCCAAGCCAAAATTCCGCCTTCCATATTGTATATATTTTTGAAGCCCTTAGATGCCAACAAATTGGCTGCGCCAGTACTTCTTCCGCCTGAAAGACAATACACGAAAACGGGTTTAGTTTTATCTAACGATGCAATGCGTTGTTCAAAATCGCTTCCATTATAGTCGATATTGGTGGCGTTGTTCAAATGGCGTTCGTTGAACTCACCGGGAGTACGAACATCCAAGAGAATAGCATCTTTAGTGTCTGCCAATTTTTTTTCGAATTGTTCAACAGGAATTTTCTGATTGCCCTGTCCGTTCGAACAAGAAAAAAATGCAAGAGCCGACACCAATAAAATAAGAGATAAGCGCATCATGTATAACGGTTTAATAAATTGAAGTAATATTCAAACACATCGAAAGTAGTGCATTTTTCTAAAATATGCCGGAACAATTGTTACCGAGCCGTTTACTGTTTCAATCGTGGATCCATGGCATCGGTAAGTCCTTCGCCAATTAAATTAAAAATGGTAACAGTAATAAAGATGGCAAACCCAGGGAATATGGCCAACCACCATGCCGATACATCACTTCGTGAAGCGGAAAGCAAACTACCCCAAGTAACTTCTTCCGGAGCAACACCAATGCCTAAGAAGGAAAGACTTGATTCCGTAAGAATAGCCCCGGCAACACCAAAGGCAATAGTAATCAATACTGAGGTTAACGAGTTAGGAATAGCGTGTTTGAAAATTACTTGAATTTCGCTTAAGCCTAAAGCTTGAGCCGCTTCAATGAACTCTAAACTTCGCACTTTTAGTAACTCTGCACGAACATATTTGGCAATGCTTGTCCACCCTAAAAATCCAATAACAACCATGGTAACAAAAATGGAAGGCTTACTCATTAACGCTGAAATAGAAAGCAATAATAAAAGTGTAGGTACAGAAACAATCACTTCAATTAATCTGGAAATCAAAATATCCATTGGAATACTAACCTGTGTTCCCAAGAAAGCAATTTTCTTAAGTGGCACAACTAATACATTCGCTATTATCATAAACACAACGAACACTATAAAACTGATGATAACTTGAACAAGAAACGAGCCTATACCAGAGGAAAGTGCATCAGACAATACATAGCTTCTAACCATAAATGCATAAAAAACACCTAGGGCAAAAAACAAAAGATTCAAGTATATTCGAATGCGACTCATTTTCAATTTTGTGTCGCCAAAATAACCAGCTAATGAACCCAGGAGGATACCAATAATAACAGCAATAGACATAGAAATTACGCCCACCATCATGGCTACGCGTGTTCCTTGAATCATACCACTCAAAACATCTCGGCCCAATTTATCGGTTCCTAAAAAGTGCGTGAATCGGAAAGAGGGAACATCTTGCTCGTCAAAGGGACCTTTAAAATTATCGTTCTTCAAATCTTGGAATTGTGGAGAATAGGGAATTAACGGAAGTACCGCCCAATCGTAATTCAAGGTATGCCAATCTACATTTGCAATATCTTTAGGCCATTTGGCAATACCTAAGCTTACTCCATAGCTTTTCACAATGGGGAAATAAGTATTCCCTTTATAGCTACAAACAATTGGCTTATCATTCGATAAAAAATCGGCAAACAATCCAATAAATACGATAACAAAAATGAAACGTAACGACCAAACAGCCATTCGGTTTTTCTTAAACTGGCGCTTTACAATGGAGCTATAACTTTGGTCTAAGGTTTCGCTTATTTGTTGAATATTTTGAACTGACATAGTACTCAGAGATTATTTATTATAGGAAATACGAGGATCAACAACGGCATATAAAATATCAGCCACTAAATTCCCGATAAGCGTTAATACCGCTGAAAGCAACATCACAGTAAACACCATTGGATAATCTCGAGCCACTAAGCCTTCAAACGACAATTTACCCATACCCGGGATGGCGAATATGTTTTCAATAATGAATGCACCGGCAATGGCCGAAGGAAATATGCTTGCAAAAATGGTAATAATAGGTATCAAAGAATTTTTGAATACATGTTTCCAAATAATCTTGCCCTCCGATAAACCTTTTGCTTTAGCGGTTCGGATATAATCTTGACGCAACACACTCAAAACACCACCTCTCATTTGTCGCGATAAATAAGCCCAAGATCCATAGGTTAAGCAAATAATGGGCAATATTAAGTGCACTGCACGCTCTGTAAATACTTCCATTGATGTCATGGAGGCGTCAATATCACCTAATCCGAAAGTAGGAAAGAAATTCATTCCGTATTCTGCCGTGGTAAGGAAAGTAATCATCAATGTAGCTACCCAAAACACAGGTAAAGAATTCATCAAGAATAATAAAAAGGTGACCATATTATCAGCAAAGCTTCCTTTATTTCTAGCACTCCAAACACCAAGTGGAATGGCCACCACATAGGCCAAAACAATACTCACTAAGTTGAGTAATAATGTCCATGGTAATGCGTCTTTCATTTTAGACCAAACAGGTCGCTTATCTAAATATGAAAAGCCAAAATCGCCTCTCAAAAAACCTGAAGTTTGTCCGAGTTGTTCTTTCCCGAAGAAATATGGTTTATCACCAAACAACCAACGATGAAACTGGTTATTCAAACCATAAAAATGAATAGCCGGAATGAAGTTTTTAGCCAATGTTGTTTTAGTTTTCACTTCGCTAAATGCTTGATGCAGTGCAGTAATTTTTGTAGCAACAGCCGTAAAATTTGGCGATAAAGCTGAGGCCGCGTGCATGCTATTTAGGGATGCTTCAATGTCCTCTTCTTTACCAAGCGTAAACATTTTATTGATTTCGCTATTAAGTATGCGACTGCCTTCAAATGTGGTAGAATCTTGAACCACATTGTACATTTCAAACTGAACAACCTTAATGTTGGCGTAATATGCTTCGATTTTATCCCAATTACCATACTTAGCAATTAGGCGTGATAAATTTTCGCGTTCCGGCTTTTTGGTGTATTTATAAAGTGTATCTGGGGTAGCCTGTGTAGTTAAATCAAAATAGAAAGCCGGTAAATGAAGTCCCATTTTCTCAGCCATTTCACTGTATGCTTTTTCACCTGCAATCTTCTCGGATGTCTGTCCGGCTTCTCCACCATTATCTTTATTGCCTAAGGCAAGTTTAACAGGATCGCCCGGAGCCAATTTACTCAGCGCAAAAGTAACTAACGCAATAATGGCAAGCGTAGGAATAAAATAGACAAATCTTTTAAGTACGTATTTAAACATGTTGTTTTCTATAATGCCCAAAAATATGTTATTCAGCGTAACAAACTAATTTTTTTTATTGACAATAAAAAAGGGCTGTGACTATAGTGCCACAACCCTCCTATTTCATTAAAAATTAGCCCTAATTAAGGCGCAACGGCTTTAAACTCGTTCAAGTTGAAACCCGGATTAATCATGTGTGGCTCCACTTCAAATGTTTTGCTCGTAGCAATTCTGTTTTTCGGGTAGAACATAAACACTACCGGTTGCTCATCTGCCAACATTTGCTGGAATTTTTTATACAATTCAATTCTGCGGTTATCATCTAAAGTTGAACGCAATTCCTCAATCAGTTTATCAGATTCTGCATTTCCAAAATTTGGATAATTACTTCCTCCATTGACTGCAGATTTAGTATGCCACAATTGATAAGGATCAGATACTCTTCCAGGAATTGTCCATCCACCCATATTTAATTCGAAATCAAATTTGTCCATTTCTTGCAAATAAACAGTCCACTCTCTTTCTACAATATTTAAATCTATACCTACTTTACGTAATTGCTCTTTGTACATTAATGCTTGTTGTTTGGCAATATCATTTCCGGAAGGCATTTTAATATCCAATGTGAATTTTTTCTTGTTCTTGTCTAAAAAGCCATCCCCGTCAGTATCGGCCCAACCAGACTCAGTTAACAAAGCCTTCGCTTTTTCTACATCATAGTTAACAGGTTTGATATCGGCATTAATAAATTTGGTTTGAACAGCATGTACGAAAGTATTCGCCAACTTTGATTCGCCATTACTAATTGTTTTATTGATTTGATCTCTATCGATAGCATGTGCAATTGCTTTGCGGACGCGAACATCTTTCAATTTTTCCTTACGCATATTGAAGCCCAAATAGCTATAAGACAAACGGTCCATGCGCGTTAATTTAAACTTATCGGAAAACATTTTATTGTCCTCTAATTCTTTAAATCGTTTTGCATCGATTGCATCGTATGCAGATAGCTTATTGTCTTTCAAAGCTGTAAAGGCCGTATTGTTATCAGGAATTACCTTCAAAACAATCTTATCAGGGAATGCCCAGAAATCGCGTTGAGCTGCATATTTATCGCCCCACCAATTCGCTTTTCGTTTCAAGACAATTTCTTGACCTGTAGTCCATTTCTCTAAGATATACGGACCAAATCCTGAAATATAAGCGCTATCGCGTTGAAATTTTTCAGAATTAAATTCTTCAGCAAACTTGATAATATCTTCATTACCCTTTAGCTTTTCTGCATTATTCATTAAGTCTTTAACGGTGAATTTACGCATGATTTTGTTTGGGTCATACATATATTCCGGCAAACAACGATAAAATGCAAATTCTGTAATTTTGAAGTATTGCTCTTTACAATAAACAGTTATCTTTCGATTATTGGCTGGGTCGATTTGAATATCGCCTAACCAAGAATAATAGCCTTTCAAATGTTCGCAATTCGTTTTAGGATTAATGATTGACTTAATCGTAAAAACATAGTCATCGCCAGTTACAGGTGTGCCGTTATCCCATTTAGCATCCTCTTTAAATTCAAAATCGATTTTCATTCCACCTTTGAATTCGCCATCTGTAATCTCAGAAATCGCTGGTGCAGCTTTCAACAACACCTCTGTTAAATCAAATGTTTGCGGGTTCATCCCTTGAATTCCCCCAAAAATCAAATCGTTAACGATGGTTGCATTAGCTGAAGAAGAGTTGATTGGATTCAACATATCCGGATCAGCCGTTTCGCGGTATACTACCACGCCTTTTGCAACACTTTTTTGTTTCCCTTTGCAATTCGACAATACTAGTCCGGCAGCAATGGCCATAGAAAAAATGAATATTTTCTTCATAGTGATAAATTAGACGGGCAAAGTAAATTATTTATCCGAAAAAATCGAAAACTGTTTTGCTGAAACTTATTTTCGGAAATATTGTTCTAGCACCATGAAAACTATTCTCGTTACCGGAGCCAGCGGATTAATCGGCCAAAAGCTTATAGCACTGTTACTCGAAGAAAACTATACTGTTAAAACACTTACGCGTGCCCCCTTCAAAACCAACGAAAAAGTGCAGCAATTTATATGGGATGTAGAACTGCAACAAATCGACCTAAAAGCGTTGGAAGAGGTTAACACCATTATCCATTTGGCAGGCGAGTCGGTAGCCGGAAAACGCTGGACAAAAACCCAAAAAGAACGGTTGCACAACAGTAGAATAGATTCTACTCGCCTACTATTCAATACATTGAGCAAAATAAGACACTCCGTTAAGAACATTATATCGGCCTCGGCAGTTGGCTATTATGGCGATAGAGGAGCAGCTTTACTTAACGAAGAGAGCCCAATGGGCACGGGATTTTTGGCAGAACTGTGTCGCGATTGGGAGCGAGAAGTAATGAAATTTTCTACATTGAACATACGCGAAGTTCGAGGAAGAATAGGCATAGTGCTCAGCAAAACAGGTGGAGCATTACCCGAAATGATGAAAACATTTCCGATGGGCATTGCCGGTTATTTTGCCAAGGAAAATTTATACTACCCTTGGATTCATATCGATGATCTTTGTGCTGCCTTTCTTTACTGCATTGAAAACGAAAATTGCAATGGGGCGTTCAACTTCACCGGACCTGCGCCTGTTCTGCAGAAAGAAATCATAACTACTGCCGTTGAAACGTTTCACAGTAAAGCAATTGTTGCCCCCATTCCTCCATTTATACTGAAGCTGGCTCTGGGTGAGATGGCAGAAATGGTGCTGAACAGTCAGCGTTGTATTCCTGAAAAATTATCAAATCAAGGTTTTCGCTTTCAATTCAGCACCATTCAAGAAGCAATGCGTCATCTGTAACATCTATTCATCACTGCCATTTTTCAATTGCATCAAAAGCGCATAAGCTCCTTTCACAACAAATTGTTTCCCTCGAAATTTTGTTGTTGTGTCTATTGTTGAAAATCCATTTTCTAACGTTTCTGCTTTCACTTCATCCATAAAAAACTGTTTGCCCTCATTTGTACTAAACACATATTGTTTCCCTTGATGTTGCACCAATGCTTCGTTCGGCAACACGTTTGCCGATGATTCTACAGACTTGATTTGCGCGTTCATATACATACCCGGAATTAACTTTTTGTCATAATTTTTGAAATGGCAATGCACTTCCACACTATTTTGTTCTGACACATTTCGGCTAATCAAAATAATTTCACAGTCGTATTTCTTATCAGGTTCGCTATTGGTGAATGCTTGCAATTGTTGACCGATAAATAGCTTATCGATATCCTTTTCAAACACCATCAAATTCAGGTGGATGTCAGTGGGGTTCACCAATTCGAACAACACATCGCTCGGATTAACGTACTTGCCAATATTAACGTCTACTTTAGCCACAAAGCCATCAATAGGAGAATAAACATTTGTAGTACGTGAGATATTATTCTCATTCAATTTCTCAGGATTGACATTAATGAGTCGCAATTTTTCAGCTAATGCTTTTACCAAAATACGTTGTGTTTTATATTCGGATTCAGCCAATTGAAAAACCTTATCGCTACTCGACTTAGATTGATTCAATTCTTTCTGACGTACAAACTCATACTCCATAAAAGTGAGCTTACTTTGAGCGGTTAAGTAATCTTGCTGTAATTGAATAAATTGCTGATCTTCAATGGTAGCAATGGCTTCGCCTCTACTCACATGACTCCCTGGCAATAATTGAGTAGATTTTAAATACCCCCCTAATGGTGCACTAATGGACACCATATTTTGTGGTGGCACATCAATTTTTCCGTTTACTTTGAGCAACGCTGACACCTTTTGAATTTCGGTAGAACCCAATTGCAAGCCAACATTTTTAATTTGACTTTCGTTCAATGAAACCACATCCGGAATAGAGGTTTCTGTTGGAGTAGATGCTGAATCTGCGCTATTTTTACATGCACTTAACACAAGCAAAAACAGACTTATTTTTATTATTTTTTTCATTTGTTGAATATTAAGGTTGGAGCAAATAATTGAGTTGAATAATAGTTTCGTAATAACTTTTTTGTGCATCGAGATACTGACTGCGAATAGCAATGGTTTGATGGGTTAACATCACCCATTCGAGGTAATTGATTTCGCCATTTACAAATTGCTTAGTGGCAGCACCCGAGATGGTTTCTGCATTTTGTAAAGCATCTCGCTCAAAGTACATTAACTGCTCTTTTGCTTTATTGTATTGAGCAGTCAACCGATTATAATCTAACTGTAATTGCAAACGCTTTTGTAGCACATAATTTTCAGCCATTTGTGTAAGCACTTTGGCACTTTTAATGCGTGCACTTTGCGCTCCAAAAAACAATGGTACACCAATGCCTATTTGTCCGGTTTGAAAACGAAAAGCACTGTTGTAAGTAACATTGTCGGCTCCAGTACCACGAATACTGGTATTGGAATAACCCAAAAACAATTCCGGTAACAATTTCGATTTTTCTAATTGAACTTGCTTTTGCTGTATTATTTTTTGTTGATTCAACACTAACAGTTCCTGATGAGTAGAGAGTATAGCCGTATCTGTAGTATTTGAAATGGAAATGGCATTATCCTCCCAAATCGCTTGATATTGTTGATTGGTATGCAACAGTGCATTTAATCGAGCTTGAACGGCAAGTATGTCATTGTCTAAAGCCAAACGTTGTACGGCAATTTGAATGTGCTGATTTTCTGCAGCTGCTTTCTCCACCACATTGCTTTCACCGGCTTTAAATCGGAAGCCGGCCTTTTGCGCGAACGACACAAACCCTGAATCTGCTTTTTCAAGCAGCTTCAACTTTTGTTGTAAATACACCAATTCATAAAACACCAAGCTTACTTCCCGTTTGAGTTCCTGCTCTTTTAATTTGAGTTGGAACTGACTTTTCTTGTATTCTTCAGTTGCATATTGTTTCTGCCTTACATACACCAACGGAAAATCAAAACCTTGGCTTATCCCGAATTTTGTATCGTAATAAGCGCTGTTGATTTGTCCAAACTCGGTTGACAAATTGGTTTGCGGAATATTAATTGCTGTTTTTTGCTGAAGTTTAGAATAGACGGTATTCAATTGCTCATTCTTCAAATCATTATTATTGGCAGCAGCTAATTGAATGGCTTCAGCCAATCGAAGGTTCGTTTGAGCATGAAGTTCACCGGTAGAAAAAATTAAAAGTAAAAGCAACGTTGTTGTAACGGTTCGCTGTTTTTTACCTGTGAAACCTTCCTCTATCAACACATACAATACCGGCAATACGAATAAGGTTAGAAATGTGGCTAACAACAATCCGCCTATGACTACTGTTGCTAACGGACGTTGCACTTCGGCTCCAGAACCATTACTGATGGCCATTGGTAAGAAGCCAAGTGAGGCTACAAAGCCAGTCATTAATACCGGACGAAGTTTCAATTTTGTTCCTTTCATTACGATGTCTTTGGCACTTCGCATTCCTTCGCTTCGCAAACGATTAAACTCTGAAATCAATACAATTCCGTTTAATACAGCCACACCAAACAAAGCAATGAAACCCACACCGGCACTAATACTGAACGGCATACCCCGAAGCACCAAAGCAAAAATACCGCCCATAGCCGAAAGCGGAATAGCAGAATAAATCAGCAAACCTTGTTTTATGGAATTGAATGAAAAATACAGCAACAAAAAGATAAGTAACAAAGCAATTGGCACTGTTACTTTTAATCGTGCTTTAGCTGCATTTAAATTTTCAAACGAACCTCCGTACACAATGGAATAACCTGCAGGCAACTTCACTTTTTTGTCGACACTCTTTTGCAACTCTTCTACAACACTCTGCACATCTCGGTTTCGAACGTTGAATCCCACCATAATTCTTCTGCGTGTCGATTCGCGTTGAATTTGATTTGGACCATCCGTAATATTCACATCGGCCAATTGCGAAAGCGGAATCTGAGCACCCTGTGGTGTTGGAATCAACAAATTGCGAATGTCTTGCAATGAACTTTTTTGTGTTTTATCTAAACGCACTACCAAGTCGAAACGCTTTTCGCCTTCATACACAAAACCAGCGCATTGTCCGGCCAGTGCAGCGTTCACCACACGATTCACATCTTCGATAGCTAAACCAAATTGCGCAATGCTTGCACGATTGTAATTGATAATTATTTGCGGCATACCACCAACAGCTTCTACATAAGTATTCTCTGTTCCTTTTACTGTAGAAGAAATATCGCCCATAATTTGCGCGTATTTAGCGAGTGTATCCATATTCTCTCCGAAGATTTTACAAACCACATCTTGCTTTGCACCGGTCATCAATTCATTAAATCGCATTTGCACCGGAAACTGAAAGCTGACGCGAATTCCGGGAATGTCCGATAAAGCGGCAGTCATCTTCTCTGATAATTCACCAAAAGTCTTAGCAGAAGTCCACTCATGCTTATCTTTCAGAATAATCATCATGTCGGCAGCTTCCATGGGCATGGGATCGGTAGGAATTTCACCGCTTCCAATTTTCGTTACCACTTTCTCTACTTCAGGAAATTTCTTCAATAAAATTTGCGATGCTTTTTGCGTATAATCGATGGTAGTATTCAAATTACTTCCGGTGAGTAAACGGGTTTCAACAGCAAAGTCGCCTTCTTCCAAAGTTGGAATAAACTCCCCTCCCATTCCGGCCAATAAAACAATGGAAAGCACAAAAACAGCCAATGTTGCAGCAATCAACACCTTTGGAAAGTGCAACACTTTTTCCAACATCGGCTCGAACCTTCTTTCAAAGAAAAGCATCATCTTATCCGAAAAATTGAGTTGTGTTGGTTTTGTTTTGCTCACAATCAAACTACTCATCATCGGCACATAGGTTATGGATAGTATGAATGCACCAAGTAAAGCAAATACAACCGTTTGGGCCATCGGGATAAACATTTTCCCTTCAATACCTTCCAATACAAAAATAGGGATGTAAACAATCAAAATAATCACTTGTCCGAACACCACACTGCGCGCAATTTTAGAAGAAGATTTTATCGTTTCTTCGTTGGCATGCTGTTGTGTAAGCGTATGTTCATGTGCGAAATGTTTTGAATGATGCATTTGATGAATGGCCGCTTCTACGATAAATACTGCCCCATCTACAATCAATCCGAAATCTAGAGCCCCTAAACTCATTAAGTTGCCAATCACACCAAAATAATTCATCAGCGAAATGGCGAAGAGCATCGCTAGTGGAATTACTGATGCCACTAGCAGACCGGCACGCAAATTTCCTAAAAACAAAATCAACACAAAAAGCACAATGAGTGCACCTTCCAGCAAATTCGTCTGCACCGTAGAAATAGCATTATTCACCATTTTAGTACGATCCAAAAAGGGTTCTATCTCAACCCCCTCCGGCAATGTCTTTTGAATCTCGGCCACTTTTGCTTTCACCTGTTTTATTACATTGCTGCTGTTCTCGCCTTTTAGCATCATTACCACAGCTCCTGCAACTTCTCCATCTGTATTATAGCATATAGCACCATAACGTGTAGCTTTTCCAATACCCACCTTTGCTACATCGCTGATGCGCACCGGTGTGCCATTCGAAAGTGATTTAATATTGATACTTTCAATGTCCTGAATAGACCCCAAAAGCCCTTCGCTTCTAATATAGAGCACTGTAGGTCCTTTCTCGATATAAGCGCCACCGGTATTCTGATTGTTTTTCTCCAAAGCATTAAAAACATCTTGAATGCTGAGTTGCTGGGCTTTCAAGCGATTTTGATCGATGGCAATTTCATACTGCTTCAACTCACCTCCAAAACTGCTAACATCGGCAATGCCTTTCACTCCTAATAATTGCCTGCGGACAAACCAATCTTGAATGGTTCGCAACTCCATAGGAGAAAACTTATTCTCGTAACCTTTTTTTGGCTTCACTACATACTGATAAATTTCGCCCAAGCCAGTAGTAACGGGCCCCAAATAGGGAGGCGCAATACCTTGTGGGATTTCGTTTTGTACTTGTTGGAGACGTTCTGCTACTTGTTGACGCGCCCAATAAATATCGATACCATCGTTAAACACAATAGTAACAAGGGATAAGCCGAAGCGTGAGAAACTTCGAATCTCTTTTAAACCTGAAATATTGCTATTGGCTAGTTCCACCGGAAAAGTAACTAAGCGTTCAATATCTGTAGCGCCTAGTGCTGGCGCAACTGTAATCACTTGCACTTGATTATTGGTGATATCCGGAACCGCATCAATAGGCAGTTTGGTGTATTGATACCCGCCATATCCAATCAGTGCAAACACAAAGATGGCGACTACTAATTTATTTTTTATTGAAAATTCTATAATGCTGTTCAACATAATTTTATGATTAAATTTTTCTTGCAAAAAATGAGCAGTCTATCGCAATAGCTATGCATGCTATATTTCTGTCAATACCAAAAAAATGAAATGGAGCGAAATGCTCCCCATAAAAATTAGGCGAGCTTAGGCGGTTGCCAGATAGAAGATAGCGAAGATGCTAAATAGTCGTTATTATGAATAGGATGCTTCTTTGTCTCAAATGCGTGAAACACTAGAGGAAGTTGAATAGAAACAAAGGGTTGAAAGAATGAAATGTTATGTGCAGCAATATCAGTATCCGATTTGAAGGGTAATTGTTCGTGTTTCCCTTTTTCAGTGGAATTCACATTTTGCGCATCGGTGTAATGTGTTTTGAGGAAGGACAGGAACGTAATGCTATTGTCGCGTTGCTTGTGTTCTTGAAAATGCGAAAACAGCAAAGGCAACTTCAGCAACTGATGTAATTCTGTGCTGCTAAAGCAAAAAGCGAAGAAAAGAATGTAGAGCAATGCTTTTTTCACAATACAAAAGTAACAAAAAGAAATACAGAAAAACGATAAAGCACTGAGAGAGAAGTTAAAATAAAACAAAAGAGGATTCTTCCTCTTTGTCTGTCGGGGTATCCGAATTCGAACTTAGGAACCTCCAACATAAGTAAATAACATTCGAACGAAATTTATTTAAAAAAAATGCTCAGCTTATTCAGCTGAGCATTTTTAAGTCTGTCGGGGTACCAGGATTCGAACCTGGGACCCTCCCGCTCAAAGCGGGATGCGGCTAACTAATAATGCCTTTGTCTTGCAAATAGCGTTTCGCTCCACGCTTCTTTATAGATATCTCTATACGCACAGCTTCTGCTCGTGTGTTGGTTTCCTCTGTATGAATCAATACCCATGGAATTCCGGTTTTTGTAAATGTAGATTGCCCAGAATTATGACGATATAAACGATCTTCTATGTCGTTGGTGCTGCCGACATAATATTTCTCCAGTTTAGAGCTATATAAGACATAAACGAAAAAAGGCATAAATAAGATAGTGCTGTCTTAATAAAAACAAAAGAGGATTCTAACCGAAGTTAAAATCCTCTATGTCTGTCGGGGTACCAGGATTCGAACCTGGGACCCCCTGGTCCCAAACCAGGTGCGCTAACCGGGCTGCGCTACACCCCGAAATTCAAGCGTTAATACTTGAACCACTTTACAGTTTCCTAAAGCGGAGCGCAAATCTAACAAATGGTTTGAAAAAACAAATCCATTTTTTTCTGCGCCTCGCAGTGCGGAGGGACCGGGATTCGAACCCGGGGAACCACTTACGCAGTTCGACAGTTTAGCAAACTGTTGGTTTCAGCCACTCACCCATCTCTCCTTGCTGAATCCGTTACTTGAAAACAACGCATTATTTTCAAAACGGATGGCAAACGTAAAAAAAATACCTGAATAATAAACTTCGTTACGAGAATTTTTTAGAAATAAAAAAATAGTAGCGCTAACAATCAAGCCGTTAGTGTTAGCGAACCAAACAAAATACAACTATTCACAAAACAAATCGTCTAATTATTTGTAACTTTAGTATATGAAGCAAAATCCAATTTTAACCGCATTAATAGTGTTGTCGGCCTTGTTAGTTTCGCTTTGTGGTTGTAAACCGGAAGAAACAACTACATTTAAAACAACTATTCAGTTTAAATCTACCTTTGGAACAGAACCAATCGTAATAAACAAGCTTGTTTCTACTAGTAATGGGGATTCTATTAAATTCACCATGTCGAAAATTTTACTCTCGGAAGTAGATTTACTTAAAGCTGATGGAAGTAGTGTACGCCTGAAAGATGCAGTGTTTTTCGGAGAAGCACAAAGCTTTCAAAGTGTTTTGAGCGATGGAATCACTAATTTTGCATCGGGAAGTTTTACCGGCATACGGTTCAATTTTGGCTTAACGGCTAGCCAAAATGATATAGATCCGGCAACGGTTTCATGCCCCAACCCGCTCTGTGCCGATTACGATATGTGGTGGGGCTCTACACTAAAGTACACCAACGTTAAAATTGAAGGATTGGTTAAACCCAGTGGCAGCAGCACTTTTTACTCGTTGATGTACCATGTTGGTAAACCGGTGAATTTTAGAACCATTACGATAACCCAACCCATAACCCTGGCAAAGGACAACAATAATGCATTAACGATTTCATTAGATTTGAAAAAAGTGTTAGACGGGTCGAATCCGATGAACATGTCGATGCAATCGGAACGTGTTACACAAACTACCGATAACGAACCATTAGCTACAAAATTTGCTAACAATGTAGTAAACGCATTTTCTCTACTATGAAAAAGTTGATCCCCATAGCATTACTGTTAACTTTGTTTGCCGCATGTAAACAAGATCCGAAAATAAACAACAACAATCCGAACGATCCGGATTCGTTGTACCAAAGCTCTGCTTACAGCGGATTTCCTGCACTAACTAATCGCTACCGGAAAATTATTATTCCTGCCGATAACCCTATGACAGCGGAAGGTGTAGCACTAGGAAGAATGCTCTTTTACGATCCGGTGCTCTCAGCCGATAGCACTGTTTCTTGTGCCTCATGCCACAACCCGCGTTTCAATTTTAGCGACAGCACACCTACCAGCAAACAAGTTTTCGGTTCCTTAACAAAGCGCACTACGCAGGTTTTGATTGATATGGGCGTCCAAAAACGTTTCTTTTGGGATGGTAGAAAAAGCACGCTAGAAGATGCAGTTGCCGATGCGATGCAGGGTGAACAGCACGTCAATTATGTGTTTGCAAAAAACAAGTTAGAAGCACAACAGCGCTATACCTATTTGTTTAAAAAGGCCTTTGGCAGACCGGGAGATGTTACAGAAGATAAGATAAAGAAGGCTATTGCGCAATTCCTTCGCACCTTCGTTTCGTATAATTCTAAGTTTGATAAGTTCATGCGTGGAGAAGCTAGCTTAACCACCGATGAAACAGAAGGGTTTGCCATTTTCAACGACAACAATAGAGGCGATTGTTTCCATTGTCATGCCGATGGGCCTTACCTAACCTTTGCGAATCAAACATTAATGTTTGCTAATAATGCACTCGACAGTGTAAACTTTCTTTATGAGTTCGAAGATAAAGGGTTAGGGGTTTTTACCCTTGACGAAAATGACAACGGCCGGTTTAAGATTCCGACACTTCGCAATGTTATGCTTTCTCCGCCCTATATGCATGACGGCCGATTTTCCACCATTGAAGAAGTGGTTGTTCATTACAGTGATAGTTTGAAATACTCGCCTAATGTAGATCCGCTCATGCAACGATTTAACGATCGTGGAGTACATATCAATCAAACGGAAAAAAACCAGTTGATTGCTTTTATTAAAACACTCACAGATACTACGTTCATTAACAAACCCGAGTATCAGAATCCGTTTAAATAGAAAGGTTTGCTCCAGCGTGTTTTTCCGCCAAAATTGAAAACAATTCCTGTATCATTCTTTGTACGGTAGAGCATACTTTTTTAGACAATTGAATGAGAACAGATAAGTGTTTTCAGCTATTTTATCATCCTATATTCTCTTTTCGTTTATTTTTTTAGATAGCTTGAAAGAAAATATTTCAAATCCTATTCTTTCGCACGCTTTTTGCTAGTGTAAACCCTATTCACTATAACTCTTAAATTTTCCAATGATCTACAGTCTTTACAACCCCTCGTTAAAAAAAATTACGGCTACTTGTTTTGTCATCTTTGCTTCCTTTTTTGCACATGCGCAAAATGCAACAAACTATGTTTTCTCCACCACCACCGGTGCAACGCTTGATGCTATGACCGGTTCAACTTCGTTGATTGGAGCAAGTGTCGATGATGGAGTATCAGCTGTTACGAATATTGGATTCCCGTTCATGTATGAGAATGTTGCCTATACGCAGTTTTCAGTAAACTCTAACGGATTAATAAGATTAGGAGGTACTACCGTTTCGAACGACTGGACGAATGCCCTTTCCGACAATTCCGATAATCCTAAGATTATGCCAATATGGGATGATCTTTGTACAGGAACCGGAGGAAGTGTAAGATATTTAGTAACCGGTTCAGCACCAAACAGAATTCTCAAAATCCAGCATTTTGGAAGAATGGATGCAACCGAAGCAAGTGCTTCAAATGCTACATTCCAAACATGGTTGTATGAAGGAACCAATGTAATTGAATTTATTTATGGAACTGGCGTTAATCCGGCCAGTGCTACCATTGGAATCGCAGGAGTTACCTATACCCAATACATGGCGCGTAACCATGCTACCAACCATACAGCTGCAAGTACAGGCGCAGTAGAAACCATTGCAACTTGGCCGGGAAGTGGAAGAAAATATACATTCACTCCTCCTACTGCAAACTATAGATATTACATGTATAATTTGAATGCAGGTTCAAGCACTTGGTGCACAGGAGAAACGCGAACAGTAACTATAGACATTAAAAACACGGGTACTTCTACATGGACGAATAGTGCACCTGATATAAATGTTGGCGTTAAATGGAATACAAACGGAGCAGACTGGACTGATTATCACTTAAGAACAGATGCCGGTAGTGTTGCCCCCGGAAGTTCAGCAACCTACTCGTTTTCAGTACAGGCAAAGAATGCTACGGCAGGACCTACTTGGGGGTCAAATTTAGCAACAGGCACCAACAACCTTACCTTTGATATGGTGAATGAGGGAAGTTGTTGGCTTGGCAATAATCCAGGTACTTGTGGTGCCGGAACTGCAACTATGAATATGCGCTTCGTATCTCCGGCACAAACTATAACCACAATACCGGGTGTTGCAACTACTCCTTCCCCGACCACTGGAGCTACATCACTATGTTATGCAGGTACAGGAGCAATTACAGCCGTAACTTGGACGGCCGTTGCAGGTGCAACTTCCTATGATGTATATTTTGGAGCAGGAAGTTTACCGGGATCAGTAACATCAAATGTTGCTACAAATTCTTATACTACTCCAACACTTGCAGCTAACACTACTTATTATTGGAAAATAGTTCCTAAAAACGCATGTGGAAGTGCTACAGGCTCTTCTACATGGACATTTGCAACAAAAAGTATTCCTTGTTATTGCACTTCTACAGGTGGAACTTCTGACGGAATTTCAGGTGTTACTTTCAATACTTTGAGCAATTTAGGAACAGGCATAAACACCTATACCGACTATTCAGCAACCAAAAACACGCAACTTTCACCTAGTTCCACCTATAACTTAACGGTGAATGTGAATACAGGTGGAAATTTCACCAATTATCAAACCGCTTGGATAGATTGGAATGGGAACGGAAGTTATACCGATGCCGGAGAAACCTATAATCTAGGAACTGCAACAAATGTAACCAACGGCATTAGTAGTTTATGTCCATTAGCAATTACCGTTCCTGCAGGAGCAACAGTTGGAGAAACTAGAATGCGCATTCAATCAAAATATAGTTCTGCAACAGGAAATTCTTGTCTCACCGGCTTTGATGGAGAAGTTGAAGATTACGGTATTTTTATTTGCACTCCGCCATCTGCACCATCTGTTACCAATAATTCTGGTTGCAAAAACACAACTATAATTCTTTCTGCATCAGGTGCAGGAGCGGGAGAAAATTATAAATGGTACAATGCTGCAAGCGGAGGAACGCTGCTGCAAACAAATGGTACAACATATACAACACCCACACTAACATCAACTACAGACTATTGGGTATCTAAATACAATACCACCACGCTATGTGAAAGTGGTAGAACAAAAGTTACAGCAACTGTAAATGCTTGTTATGTTGCAGAAATTCAATCACTCAGTGCAAACGCTACAACAGCTTGGTGCACAGGTGAAACTAGAACTATCACCGCAACCATAAAAAATGTTGGAACTCAAGCATGGACCGATGGTGGTGGAAATGATTTTAATATTGGTGTAAAATGGAATACAAATGGCGCCAATTGGGCTGATTACTATGTTCGTGTAGATGCACAAAATCTAGCAGTTGGGGCAACGACAACCTTTTCTTTCACGCTAACTGCAGCAAATGCCACAACAGCAGTACCTCCGGGATCGTATGGTAGCAACCTAAGTGCCGGCTCTAATAACTTAACCTTCGATGTTGTCAAAGAAGGGGATTGTTGGTTTGGCGGCAATGGCGGTAGCTGCGGACCCGGTAATAGCGCATATGTCTCAAGTGCAATCACAATACTTGCACCATCTGCACCTACAATTTCAGGAACAACAACTATAAACTGTGGACAATCAACAACACTTACTGCTACGCATGGAACAGTATTAGTACCAAGTTCAGGCAATAACACAGTTGCTTGTGGGAACAATGTTAGACTACAAGACCATGCAGGGAATGCTGATTATAGTAATAGCATTGATGGCTATACAGTATTAAACAATACGGGTACAGGTACAATTACTATCAATGGCACCTATGCAACTGAAGCAGGCTATGACTATATATACATATACCAAGGTGTTGGAACAGGTGGCGCACAAGTAGCCGGCAGTCCTTTCAACGGTAGTGGAACAATTAATGTTACCGGATCTGCCGGACAATCATTAACTGTTCGCTTTACCTCCGATGTGAGTACTGTTTTATCGGGCTTTGATTTCAATGTATCGTATTCAAACAATAGCTGTGGAGAATACAGATGGTATACAGCAAGTTCGGGGGGGACACTATTCAACACAGGAAGTACATATTCTCCACCAATCCTGACGTCTTCAGTAACCGGTTATGTTGAATTTTTCAGTAGTCCTTGTAGCAGCAATAGAACCCCATTTACTATTACTGTTAATCCTTTACTCCCTTCAACACCTACAATAACAGGAACTTCGTCTCTTTGCCCCGGAAATTCTACAACATATACAGCAACATCCATTGCAGGAGCAACTTATACATGGACCTTACCTAGTGGATGGATTGGCTCAAGTACATCGAATACCATATCAGTTACTGCAGGTACAAGCTCAGGTAATGTTTCTGTTACAGCTACTACTAATTGCGGCACTTCAGCGGCAGGTGTATTAGCCGTTTCTCCGCTCCTAAGTCCTACAGTAAATGCAGGAACAGACCAAGCATATTGCGGACGTAATATTCTCAGCGCAAACACAAATCTTGAGATGATTTTGTTAGAAGAAACATTTGAAACGATTAGTGCCGGCACTGAAATTACTCCAAATAGTACCGGAACATGGAAAATAAAAACACTTACCGGTGATGAAAACTGGAATGGTTCTGCTAATGTTGGAACAAAGTGGTTCGTAAATAATGCTGCCGGTGGTTTCAGTTGTGCCATTAACAACAACTCGTTAGTGCTGAAAGATGTGCAGGGCTCAGGTGGAGTTGGAATCAATTGTGATTACTTTTGGGGTGTAGATCCACCCGATGGCTCGTATGACGAAATGGATCAAATTGCCTACCTTACAACAAACATTGATGCTAGAAATTACGCAAATTTGAATCTAAGATTCTCCTACAAGTTAAGTGGAGACATCCGTTCCGGAACAGTTTACGATTATATGCAAGTTGTCTATTCAACAAATGGAGGAACAAGTTGGACATCATTAAATGCCGGTAATTCACAAGGAACTTATTCCGATAATAATGGAGTAAACAATGGATACTCTGGAACCGGTAATGGATCAACGGTAATAACGGGTACTGCGGTAATATCTTTACCGTCTGCACTAAATGGAGTACAAAATCTTTTAGTTGGATTCAGATGGAGAAACGATGATCAAAAAGGTTATGTTCCCGGATTAATTGTTGATGATATCTATTTAACCGGATCGGCAAGCGCGATGCAATGGACAGGTCCTGGCATAGTAAGCGGAGCAACAACTGCATTAGCAACTGTGAATGCTCCCGGTAATTACATTTTATCCGTTACTGGAGGAAATGGCTGTGTGGCTAAAGATACTGTTATTGTAACAGCGCCAAGTTTGTCGATAGTATCGACACCAAAAACAGATCCAACACTTTGCGGAGCAACTGGTACATTGACCATAAATGCTGATCCGGCAAACGTTTCTGTTTGCGATTGGTTTGCAAGTCCATTAGGAACATCTGCAGCATTACCCTATGCAGATTTTTTTGGAACTCCAACTGCCGGAATTGAAGATGGACGTTTGATCCTAACAAGAAACTACGATTCTAAAAATGGAGGAATCAGAATTCAAAATCCAAATAATTACAATGCCGGTTCTTTCAAAATGGAATTCGATTTATTTATCGGTGCAGGCAATGAGGCAGATGGTTTCAGCATCAGTTATGGGGGAGGTATTGGTTTGCCTACAGCAGGAACAGAACAAGGGCATGGTAATGATTTGATTATTAAATTTGACACCTATGATAACGTTGCAGGTGAAAAAGGAATTCATCTATTCTACGGTGGAACCGCTGTTACTACAAGAGTTGCAGGAACAACTTGGAGAAACACAAAACAACACGTGTATTTATTTGTGAATGCAAGCAACCAACTAACATTGAAAGTTGGAAATACAACAATTTTCAGCAACCAAGCATTGCCATCTGGATATGGATCGGCTGATAAATCGGCTTGGACATTTGTTCTCTCGGCAAGAACGGGAGGATTGATTGATGAGCATGCAATTGCGAATTTAGCAATAGTAGCCTATAATCAATTTGAATACAGTATTAATGGTAGCAGTTGGCAAACATCTAATCAGTTCACGCCACTTGCAGGCACTTACACTCCACAAGTTCGTCCAAAATGCAGTACCTCTTGTGGCGTAAGTGCATCGAGTGTAACGATAAGCGATCCCACCATTTCAAACAGTGCTTATCTGGCAACTACATCTAACAGCGGTGTAACTTTGGCCTTGGCGTGTGAAGAAAGTGGCTGGACGTATTATGCTGACCCTGCAGATCTTACAAAATGGCTATTCGGTATTTACAAAAATGGAAATACATTTTCACCTACGGTAACATTGAACGTGAAATCTTCAGGAATTACAGCGTATGATAAAGTAGAAAACACAGCCGCTAAGAAAGCTGTATTTACTATGGGAAGATATTGGAATGTTGTTCAAGGATCCATGACCGGTTCAAATCCAATGAAGGTGCGATTCTTTTACGACCCATCCGACTTAAGTACTATGCAATCGGCAGCAAGTACATGGGCATCGAACTATCCTACAACATACACACATGCTGTTGAATGGTTCAAAACATCAGGCACACAATACAATCCTGGAAGTAATACGTATGTTGATGTACCAACGTCATCAGCATATTCAACAGCCGGAGGAACATTAAATGGCATCACCTATATTGAATATCAAAACGTAAGTAGTTTCTCGGGCGGAACAGCTGGAATACGCGTTTCACCAGGTGCTTATGGTTTGCCTGTAAAACTTATATACCTAACAGCATCAGCAATTGACAACAGCTTCATTCGTCTCGATTGGGCTACTTCTTTAGAAATAGATAATAAAGGGTTTGATATTGAAAGGAGTACCGATGGTATACACTTCGATAAAGTAGGATGGATAGACGGAAATGGAAATTCAACCCAAACCATTAAGTACAAATTCGATGACAAAACAGTCTTAGCGAATACTGTTTACTACTATCGTTTAAAACAAATTGATTTTGATGGAGATGAGGAATATTCAAATATAGTTTCAGCTAGTATCAAAGACGGAAGTGGATTTACCTTAAACGATTTATATCCAAACCCTGCAACAGATAAAGCTACAATTAGCATTAGTACTGACTTTAATCAAGATGTTTATGTAAAAGTCTTTGACTTGCTTGGACAAATTATTTTGGATAAAAATTGGCAAGTTATAACCGGTACAAATAAGTTTGAAATTGATTTAAGTTCATTTGCAAGCGGAACATACACGGTGAGTTTGTTCACAGGAAATCAATACCTTACTAAGAAATTAGTTGTTTCAAGATAACAGCAAAGTTCTTTCCAATAGAAAAGCCGATTCCATGGAATCAGCTTTTTTATTACTGTACATTGAATAATTATACTTTGGGTTCTTGTTGCGATAAACAATGGAAGCTACCCAAGCCCCAAATAATATCAGTTGAATCTAAACCAACCACTTTGCGGGTTTTAAAGCAATCTTGCAAAATAGTTAATGCGCTATCATCATTCTTTTCGTCTCTGAATGTAGGCACAACAACATATTCATTCCCGATGTAGAAATTGGCGTAGGATGCAGGTAAACGTTGATCTTCATAAACAACAGGAGAAGGCATTGGCAATTCCACAATATTTAATTGTTTGCCTGATTCCAAACGCATTGTTTTCAACTCTTTTAAATTCTCTTGCAACAGATGATAGTTTTCATCAGCTTTATTTTCTTCAACAACAGTTACAACAGTATCTTCATTTACAAAGCGTGTAATGTCATCGATATGGCCATCCGTATCATCACCTACGATGCCATCGCCCAGCCATAGGAAATGATTTACACCATAGTAATCGGACAAATATTGCTCAATCTGCTTTTGCGATAAATGCGGGTTGCGATTCTTGTTCAACAAGCAAGCTGTAGTGGTAAGCAATGTGCCTTTCCCATTAAATTCAACACTCCCACCCTCCATTACAATACCTGGATGAAACACATCCAAGCCAAATTCTTTTGCGATGCGTGTTGGCACTACATCATCCAAATCAAACGGAGGATATTTTCCGCCCCAAGCATTATAACCCCAATCAACAATGCTCTTTTTCTTTTCAGCGTAATTCACTACAAATGCAGGTCCATGGTCTCTACACCATGCGTCATTTGTGGGATTGAAATAAAACTCAACATTATTCAGATTACCGTTTACAGCTATCAAGTGCTTTTCTGCAAAGGCTTTCATAGCTAAATCCACCACATTGATACGCACTTTCTGCGCTTCAGCAATCAAACCAATAAACTTTGCATACACCGGATAAATGGCATCAATTTTTCCTGGCCAAGATGCTTCTTTGTGCGGCCACGATAACCACATAGCTTCTTGCTGTGCGAATTCAGCGGGGAAGTGTAATCCTAATTTTTTAGGCGTCATGCTTAATCAATATATCTTTTAGTAATCGGGTCGTAACTATCAATTCTTCTATCGCGTAAGAACGGCCAATGCGTGCGATAGTAATCAGTTTGTTTCAAATCGAGCTCCAACACTTTTGTTTCTTCTTTATCATGAGAAGCCAAATACAAAAGCTTTCCAAAAGGATTACTCACAAAACTTCCACCCCAGAATTTCATGGCGCCATCTTGTTCAAAACCTACACGGTTCACACTCACTACATGCACTCCATTTGCTACCGCATGTGAACGCTGTATAGTTTGCCAAGCATTGTATTGTTCCTCGTTTGTAGCTTCATCTTGCGAAGTCGCCCAACCAATCGCTGTTGGGAAAAATAAAATCTCAGCACCCATCAAAGCAGTTATTCGCGCTCCCTCCGGATACCATTGATCCCAACAAATGAGCACACCAATTTTAGCAAATTTGGTTTGGAAAACTTTATAGCCTAAGTCACCGGGGGTGAAATAAAACTTCTCGTAAAATGCCGGATCATCCGGAATATGCATTTTTCTGTACTTCCCTAAATAGGCCCCATCGGCATCAATTACAGCCGTAGTGTTATGATATAACCCTTCTGTTCTTTTTTCGAACAAGGAAGCAATAATCACCACGCCTAATTCTTTGGCGATTGGAGACAATATTTCAGTTGATGTTCCGGGAATACTTTCCGCTAATTTGAAATTTTCGTGATCTTCAACATCGCAAAAATAGAGCGATGTAAACAATTCTTGCAAACAGATGATTTGTGCTCCATCTTTTGCAGCATCGCGTATGCCTTGGATGGCTCGCTCCATATTTTGCGCAACATCTTTCACGCAAGTCATTTGCACCAAACCCACTTTTACTTTTGCCATGTGCTAATATTTTATGCGAATGTAAAAAAAGCAAGAAGTTTTTTGAGTACGACTTTTAGAGTTCCCATCAAAATGAAAAGAATACTCGCTCTACAATTAGCTTCTTCGTGTTATTACAAAATGAATCAATTCTTTAAACGCGCATCTGGAAGGTGAATCCGGGAATGTATCCAATAGATCCAAAGCCTCTCGAATGTATTGCTGCATATTTTGTTCAGCATATTTCAACCCACCACTTTCGCGAATTTGGTCGATAATCCAAGCTACTTTTTCGGTATCCGTATTTTGATTTTTTACGATATAGATAATCTTTTTGCGCGTTTCGGCAGAAGCCTGATTGAGGGTGTAAATCAAAGGCAAAGTAAGTTTGCGTTCCTTAATATCACCCCCTTTAGGTTTGCCGGTTTCACTATCGCCAAAGTCGAGTAAATCGTCTTTAATTTGAAAAGCAATACCCACTTTCTCACCAATCAATTTTAGCTTCTGAATATCGTCTTCACTGGCTTTTACGGAAACAGCGCCACACTGACAAGCAGAAGAAATCAACGATGCCGTTTTCTTTTGAATGATGTCGAAATAGATGGATTCTTTGATGTCTAATCGTCTTGCTTTTTCAATTTGCAACAACTCTCCTTCGCTCATGGCTCTGATGGTATCGGAAAGAATGTGTAATAAGCGAAACTGGTCGCTTTCAATAGAAATCAGCAAGCCCTTAGCCAACAAGAAATCGCCTACCAAAACGGCAATTTTATTTTTCCAAAGCGCATTTATCGACAAAAAACCTCTGCGTTTGTATGAATCGTCTACCACATCATCGTGCACCAAAGTGGCGGTATGCAGGAGTTCTACAAGCGATGCAGCAACGTAAGTTGCTTCGTTGGTTTCACCCACTAGTTTTGCTGAAAGAAAAACGAACATGGGACGCATTTGCTTGCCCTTTCTGGAAACAATGTAGCGCATAATGATGTCTAACAGTGGCGTGTTACCTTTCAACGACTCTTTAAAACGAATTTCGAATTCATTGAGTTCAGGGTCGATGACCTTTTTGATTTCGTTTAAAGATTTAGACATCGGGGCGAATTTAACCGATTTTAATTCGGAAACGTTAATTTCGGAACAGAATTGTGATTATGCTACAAAGAATACAGAATCAAATCGTTAAAGGACAGCATCAGCGCGACATCTTAGTCGACTTTGTATATGACGACTCCGCTACACATCAACCTATAGTGATTTTCGCACATGGGTTCAAAGGATTTAAAGATTGGGGCCCTTATAACCTAGTAGCCGATTTTTTCGCACAGCAAGGTTTTTTCTTTTGCAAGTTCAACTTTTCGCATAATGGAACTACTGTGGAGCAACCAACAGATTTTGCGGATTTAAAAGCTTTCGGAAACAACAATTTCACCATTGAATTGGACGATTTAGGCGTTGTGATTGATGAGGTGGTAAAACAAAATGCATTCGTAGATGTATCAAAAATTTATTTGATTGGTCATAGTCGCGGTGGAGGTATAGTAATGCTGAAAGCGTCTGAAGATAAGCGTGTACAAAAAATCGCTACATGGGCAAGTGTGAATGAATTTGGAAAATTTTGGCCGGAAGAAGCCATGAAGGTATTAAAAGAAAAAGGGGTGATTTATGTGCCGAATGCGCGTACCAATCAGCAAATGCCTATTTACTGGCAGATGTACGAGAACTATAATGCAAATCAAGTGCGATTGCATATTCCTTCGAATTTCAAATCGCTTACCATTCCATCCCTAATTGTTCATGGCACTAAGGACGAAACAGTACCTTTTAGTGCAGGGGAAGAACTCGTTTCATGGAACAAAAATGCAACACTGTTTCCGGTTGAAAATGCAAATCACAATTTTGGAGGAAAGCACCCATGGGACAGTGATGCATTACCTGAAGATTTGAAAATGGTAATCGATGAAACCATTCGCTTCTTCAAAGTATAATGCCTTATTGCCTGAAGAAATATTCCCGATATAATTCTCCATCGCGAATCATTTTCACGGTATAATTTTTCTCTCGAAGCTTTACCGGAAAAGGATTATAGCGAATACTGTGATCGCCTTTTTGAAAATCGCGATTCGCAAAAATGGGTTCAATCAGATGATTATCCATATCATAAAATCCAACCGAAACATTGGTAATACTATCGGCAGTAAAAGTGATATTTCGATCCACTTTATTGCCATTGAATTCTTGTAACAAGGCCGTTTTGCTTCTTTGTTCCTGACTTGTTATCTTCTCCAACGTTGTGCCCATAAGTTGGGCTACAAAACCTTGCAATTCGTTTTTCACCGCTTCATTACTACTTTCAATACCGAGCACCGGACTTCTATCGGTCATGCTCCAAACGGCTTGCTGTGCGGCATTATTTTGATAATTATTCATGCGGATGTACTGCGCCAATTGCAAAAGTGCTGGTGATGCTTTCTGTCCGAGCTTGTAATGCGTTTGTACACCCGGACCACTATGACTTAACTGTGTACACATGGCATAAATCAACTGCTTTTGTTGCCGTTTGGCCGGACAATCCAACGCAATTTGTTGGGTAATCAACATGGCCTGATAGCCTTCTTCATTGGGTTGTAGTAGATAGCCTTCATCCAAATTAACGGTGAGTGGTGCATTGGTTTGATTTGTAATTACCATTTGCATTTTAGGATAGAAGCCACTGTTTTTAATCGCTTCGGGCATAGTACTATAATCTGACCCTGTCCAATCTATCATTACCTTTTTATCGGCAATAGCCTCGGAAAGACTTAAACCAAAGGATTTCAAGGATAGTAATACAATAAAAATTAGTGTGTAGGTTGTTCTCATATAGCAAAGTTTTGTTGGCTATAGGAGTAACGTCAACTACCGTTTTTTTATTGTACAACACCCCCGCAAGGACTTGAAATCCTCACGGGGGTGTCATTCTACCGTTTAGGTAAATTTATTTACTGATAACGACTCGTCTATATAATTCGCCTTTATTGGTTTCCAAGTGCAAAATATAAACACCGTTTGCATGTCCTGATACATCAATAGTTTTATTCGAACCGGTTGCCACTTCACTTACAACTGTTTCGCCTAATAAGTTGCGAAGCGTAACATGCTCCAATAATGCTTCATCGCTTTTGATGTATAGTTTACCGCTTGCAGGGTTGGGATAAATAGCAGCTTGGAACTGTTCTAAATTTCTAATTCCGGTGGGTGTAAACTCTACCAAAGCTGAATCAACGCCTGCGTTCAAATCGATGGGATTACCGGCAGAATCAATAGCGGTAACCGCAGAAATGAAATTGCTGTTGTTGTAATACATCAAGTTCTTTCCACTAATATTATCGGTTGTAATCTTGAATTTGATTTGCGCAATTTCTCCATTACCCGATCGGTTAACATGATTAATTCGTGTTACGGCAGTTTTAATTTGGCCTGTTGTTTTGAAATCCTTGATAATGGTAATTCTCTCTGAGGTTGTGGCTAACCAAGAGGAAGGATATAGAACTTCTGTTTGTGTAGTATCAACAACTAACGCATCATAATTATAAGTAAATGCCAAACCGTAGATATTACTCACCGGCAACGATGCATCTCCAAGCTGAATACTGGCTACCAATGTATCTCCTGCCCTTAAAGTATCTTTAGAGAGTACAATATTTAGTCCGGGTATACCTGCTCTCCATGCCGTAGGCTGATCCTCTTTCTTCGCATGGGTTAATCCGAAATTTTGCACAATAGCCAAAGTATCATCGGCATTAATGGTGCCATTACCGTTACAATCTACATGTTTTGCATTGGTGCCACTCAACAATTGCAATCCCCAATCCTGACAAGCCTCTGCCTGCCAAACAATTGATGCATTTGTACGCACGGGACCTCCCAAACCATAAGCTACACCAATAGGTAATAAATCGTTATTATCGGCTATGCCATTGTGATCTGCATCTCCTGGCCATACGGAATCTGGTGCAATAGGATTGTAACGAATAATAGAAGGAAAAGAGTCATTAATATATGGAATTGGAGTATTGGTTCCGCAAACAATCAAGTGACCATCGTTTTGCCATGCTGCACCATCGAATCTAACCATACCTGACAAACTATCTAGGAATTGACCACCATTTCCAAAAGTTACATCAATTGAACCATCGAAATTGAATCGATGGAGAATTAAATGACTGTAAGACCACCATTCCACTGCCAATACAATACACTTACCATCAGGTTGAACAAATAAATCCTTAGGATAAGTAGCTAAAGTAGCTATGCCATTCACACCAAATGTAATGTCTAACACTCCTGAACTGTTCAACTTCAACAAAGACCTAGACCCAAGATCATTCACCATTATACTTCCATCGCTTAATAATGCAAGACCCTTATGATAGACCCTTTGGGAAGAATTAAAAACACCATTAGTGGCGAAAGACTGATCTATAGTGCCATTACTATTAAATCGTAATAGTTTTCCACCAGCCACGATTATCTTGTCATCTGGCTGTAATACCATATCTGATATTCTACCATAACTAGAAGTGTAAATTCCGGCATTTGCAAAGGTATTATCTAATATCCCCATGCTAGAAAGACGAAAAATGGAACCCGATTCAGAAGCAACGATAATTTTACCGTTTGTTTGGACTCCAATTTTTGAAGCCCTTGAATTTAACGCACAAGAGAAAGTTCCATTTACACCAAAACTGACATCTTTAATACCGTTAGATAAATAACGGTTGACAACCATCTGTGTTGTGCTCCAATTTTGTCCGCCAACAAGTATTTTACCATCAGGTTGGAGTGCAACACAGAGCCCACTAAAAGTAGTTATTGTATCTTCAACGACACCATTATTACCAAAAGTAATATCTCTGCCCCCATTCTTGTTAATACGAAATAAAGTAGAATAATCTGAAGAAATGTAAACAATCTTCTGATCGGGTTGAACAATCACATCCACATATTTAGATCGTATTGTATTCATTATAGTATCTAAACCATAAACCCCAAACGAAGAGTCTCGGAGGCTTGCTTGTCCATAGCTGTGGTTAACTATACTCGTAAGTATAAAAACCAATAATATTGTTATTCCTTTTTTCATAGTGTCAATTTTAAAATTAGTAATTCGTTTCGGTATTAAGACAGTACGAAAGTCTACATTCGTTGCAACAAAATAAAGTACATTATTAGGCTTATATACTTACATTTTTTGTATATTCAATATATAATATCTACTTTATATACTATACTTATTTTTACACTTACTAATTTTAGATGAACTCAACAAAACCTGCATTTATCCTTAACAGCCTCAGTCAACCTGAACTAAATCGCTTCGACAAATATATTTCAACGCAGTTTGATGGTGCAGAAGTCATGTTCTGGCAATACATAAAACCTTTTTGCAAGGAGCGAAATATTATCTCGGTAGACAAACAGAAATGCTGGAAACTTGTATTTGGTAATAAACATTTTAATGCACTGAAATATGCACGACTACTCTCCGACTTCACTAAAATTCTTGAAGCATTTTTGGTGAACGACCAGTTACAAAAAAATGAAATTGACAAACAGTTGTCGCTGTTGGAGATCTACAATTCGCGTGCTATTCCTTCGTGCATTCCACCGCTTCTAAAACACACCTCAAAACAACTCAGCAATTTTCCTTACCGCGATGAACAGTACTACAAATGGGCATTTCAACTTGATGAACAACAGCATAATTTTGTTGAAAGTCAAGATAGCCGACAAGAAGAAAAACATTTACAACAAACCATACATAGCCTAGACACCTTATATCTATTACAAAAACTGAAGTATAGTGCGATGGTATTACACTATCAAAAATTTATAGCGATAGATTCATCCTTGTATTTTTTGGAAGAGGTTTTACACTATTCAAGTACGGAACAATTCGCAAAAACCCCATTGATTCAAATTTACGTATCCATTATCTACACGCTTCAAGATAAAGATGGAGTGGAACATTACCGGAAACTCACAACACTGCTCAAAGCACATGCATCCCTTTTCACGAAAGAAGAACTAGAAAATATTTATGCCTATGCCTTAAACTTCTGCATCCGTAAAATCAATCAGGGTGATTTAGATTTTCAGCAACACATTTTTGAACTCTACAAACAAATGCTGAAAGATGGGTCGCTTACTCATCGAGGATTCATCTCTCCTTGGGATTTTAAAAACATTGTCACCATTGCCCTGCGTGTAAAAGCCTTTGATTGGGCGAATAAATTCATTAATGAACAATCAATATTCATCCCTAAAAAAGATCGCAAAAATGCCATTACTTTTAATCGAGCGCGTTATTATTTCGCAATCAAGAAATACGACCAAGTGCTACAACTTTTAGGTACTGTAGAATATGACGATGTATTTTATCAACTCGATGCAAAAACAACATTAATGAAAACCTATTTTGAGTTAGATGAATTCCAGCCGCTACAATCACTAAAAGAAAGTTTTAGAATATTACTCAGTAGGAAGAAAGGTATTTCCGAAACACAACGCTTGTTATACGGGAACTTCATCAAGCTATGCCTGAAACTTTACCGAATAGATATAAAAGACAACAAGAAAGTTAACGCGTTGAAAAAGGAAATTGAAACGACCTCAAACGTTGCAGATATGGGATGGATAAAAGAGAAATTGTTAGAACTTGTATAATTGTATTACAAATATCGTTTAATATACACCAACGATTTATCGGCAAAAAACTCTTCTTTGAAATATTGCGTTAAAGGAATTTGGGTTACCTCTTTAAACGGTTTCAATTCTTCCGTTAAATCTCCGCCTTTCAAACAAATTAATCCGTTTAAAATTTTATGACGATTTTTCGGAAAATATTTTCCTTTAGACCAAGTCATTAATTCTGTTGCAGGCGCTACAGCCCTTGATATCACAAAGTCGTATTGATATTCCATTTGCTCGGCACGGGAATGAAAGGTGAAAACGTTCGTTAGTCCAACCGTTTCGCAAACACCATCAATCACCTTTAATTTCTTGCCAATAGAATCAACGGCATGAAAGCGCGAACCCGGAAAATAAATAGCTAATGGCACACTTGGAAAGCCTCCACCACAGCCCAAATCCATAATTTTAGATCCTTCTTCAAATTGTATGAACTTGGCAATAGCCAAGGAATGCAATACATGTCGTTCATACAAATTATCGATATCCTTGCGCGATATCACATTAATTTTTTCGTTCCATTCTTTGTAGAGTTCCTGCAATTGAGCAAATTGTTGTATTTGCTTTTCAGTAAGTTCAGGAAAATATTTTTTGAGGATATCCATTAGTGTTTTTTTTCAGAGTCTACCGTCTATCACGGAGCTCGGAAAACTTTGAGCCGTTTTTCATCACAAAAACATCCACTGCATCTTTATCTAACTTTCCGTCCTTAATCAAGTCGTTAGTGTATAACAACTTCATAATAGACTTGAAGAAATTAAATCGAACTTCGGCTTTATCTTTGTTCTCGTTTAAAAAGGCAATCTCGTAGTATGAAACAGAACCGTCTTTGTTGTATTGCGATACTTCGTGATAATCCTTATAACTATTGTATATCAAAATCATTAACTTTTTCCCTTCCATACTTTCAATAGTATAGTCTTTCATTCCGGGAAAGGCACTACTTTTCTCTTCAACAACTTTAAAAACGGGGCTTTCGTTCACAGTAACTATTCCCGTTTTCTTATCGTAATCAACTTCGACTTTTTCTTTTTGAGCTGAAGCCCCTAAAGCTACTAGACAAATAAGAATGGATAAAAACTTACGCATACTATTCTTTTAGATTTGGGTTTCACTCGCAAATGCTGCATTTGCATACTCACGATTCAAACGAGCAATGTTTACGAGTTTAATTTCTTTCGGACATTCAGCTTCGCAAGCACCTGTATTGGTACAGTTACCAAAACCTTCTGCATCCATTTGCGCTACCATAGCTAATGCTCTTCTGTTACGCTCCGGTTCTCCTTGCGGCAACAATGCTAAGTGAGAAACTTTTGCCGATACAAATAACATTGCTGATGCATTCTTACAAGCTGCAACACATGCTCCACAACCAATACAAGCCGCAGCATCCATTGCTTTTTCTGCATCATCTTTATTCACCGGCAAGTTATTTGCGTCTTGTGCTTGTCCGGTGTTTGCACTTACAAACCCACCAGCAGCAATAATTCTATCAAAAGCGCCACGGTCTACTACTAAATCTTTCACAATTGGAAATGCTCTTGCTCTCCATGGTTCTACATAAATGGTATCGCCATCTTTAAATTTACGCATGTATAACTGACAGGTTGTAGCACCATGTTGCGGACCGTGCGCACGACCACTGATATACATACTGCACATACCACAAATTCCTTCACGACAATCGTGATCAAAGGCAATTGGGTCTTCGCCCTTACGAACCAAATTATCATTCAACACATCCACCATTTCCAAAAAGGACATATCCTCATTGATTTGATCGATTGTATAATCAACTAATTTACCGGCTGTATTTGCGTTTTTCTGACGCCAAACTTTCAAGTTAAACTTCATAATACAAATTTGATGATTTGTTAATTTGATGATTTGAAAATCAGATAATCCTAAAATTTACTGATTTGTTTTTAATATAATTTCTTATTTTTTTTGTTTCGTTGTCGAAATAATCTTAGAGATAACCTTATTGATGGTGGTGATTTCATTTATCAACTCATCAGAATCTGGGTATGACTTCGATTCTTTACATATTAGTAAACAATATTCCGTTTCATCAGCTTCTTTTGCCGCAATCTTCATTTTATGTACGAAATCATTTTTACTTTCTGCATTCTGCGCTTCTCTTACATTTGCCCCAATTGAAGTTCCGCTTCTAAAGAGTTGATTCGCTAAATTATATTTCTTCTTTGTCTCAAGTAATTTGCAATAGCTGATAATTTTCAATGAAAACTGGAATGAAAGTTCAACAATTAAGTTAGGCTTATTTGTTTGCATATTTTTTCATTATCAAATTATCAAATTATCAAATCTTCAAATTGCTTCATTACTTATATGAACGAACTTGTAATTTAATATTCTCGTATTTCAGTTCCTCTTTGTTTAAGATAGGTTCAGCATCAACACCAGTAAACTCCCATGCAGCAACATAAGCATATTGCTCATCGTCACGCTTTGCTTCACCTTGATCTTGGAACTCTACTCTATAATGCCCCCCACAAGATTCATTGCGATTTAAAGCATCAACCACCATTAATTCGCCTTGTTCTAGAAAGTCGGCAACACGCATTGCCTTATCCAATTCCGGATTGAAATCGTTAATCTCACCCGGTACTGCAACATCAGACCAAAATTCTTTTCTTAAATCTTGAATCATTTTACGGGCTTTCGTTAATCCTTCTGCGGAACGTGCCATACCACAATATTCCCACATAATTTTTCCCAAAGCCTTGTGGAAATCATCTACTGTACGCTTGCCTTTAATGCTCATTAACTTTTGCATTCGCTCTTGTGCAGCATTTTCCGCTTCCACAAATGCAGGATGATTCAAATCGATAGGTTTAGTAAAAATATCACCCGATAAATAATTACCTATAGTGTATGGTATAACAAAATATCCATCGGCTAGACCTTGCATCAACGCAGAAGCGCCCAAACGGTTGGCACCGTGATCAGAGAAATTGGCTTCGCCTAATGCATATAATCCTTGCACTGATGTCATCAACTCATAATCTACCCAAAGACCACCCATAGTATAGTGTACAGCAGGGTAAATCATCATTGGCGTTTTCAACGGATCTTGGTTAGTAATGTTTTGATACATCGGGAAAAGCTCACCATATCTAGCTTTCACCACATCGACACCTAAACGGTTAATCGCATCCGCAAAATCCAAATATACTGCTAAGCCCGTTTTTCCTACGCCACGTCCATCGTCACAAGCTTCCTTTGCTGCACGCGAAGCAATATCGCGCGGACAAAGATTTCCAAACGAAGGGTATTTACGTTCCAAGTAGTAATCGCGATCTTCTTCCTTAATATCTAGAGGTCCTTTTTTCCCTTCGCGAATAGCTTTAGCATCTTCAGCACTTTTAGGCACCCAAACACGTCCGTCATTTCTTAGCGATTCCGACATCAACGTTAACTTCGATTGATAATCGCCAGTTACAGGAATACACGTTGGGTGAATTTGTGTGTAACACGGATTAGCAAAACATGCGCCTTTTTTATAGGCTTTCCACGCGGCTGTTACATTTGAACCCATAGCGTTGGTAGACAAGAAAAATACATTTCCATAACCACCGGTGCATAATAAAACAGCATGTCCAAAGTGACGTTCCAATTTACCGGTTTTGAGGTCTTTTGCAATAATCCCTCTCGCTTTACCATCAATAGTTACAACATCTACCATTTCATGACGAGAATATTGTGTTACATTACCTAGTCCGATTTGACGTTCCAATGCCTGATAAGCGCCTAACAAAAGTTGCTGACCCGTTTGACCACGAGCATAGAAAGTACGCGAAACCTGCGCTCCACCGAACGAACGGTTATCGAGCATTCCGCCATACTCACGAGCAAATGGAACGCCTTGTGCCACACATTGATCGATAATATTTACCGAGACTTCAGCTAAACGATAAACGTTGGCTTCACGTGCACGAAAGTCGCCTCCTTTGATGGTATCATAAAACAAACGATGAACTGAATCGCCATCATTTTTGTAGTTCTTAGCCGAGTTAATTCCTCCTTGCGCGGCAATAGAGTGTGCACGTCTTGGCGAATCTTGAAAACAAAACGTTTTCACTTTATACCCTAACTCTGCCAATGAAGCCGCTGCAGAAGCACCTGCTAAACCGGTACCCACAACAATTACTTCTAACCTACGCTTATTGGCAGGATTCACCAATTTAGCGTGCTCTTTGTAACTGCTCCACTTTTCGTCAAGTGGTCCTTCCGGTATTTTACTATCTAATGTTGCCATAATATGGAATTATAAAATTGCTTTAAATCAATGTCTCAAATAAATAACGATTGGCATCAACGCAAAGATGAATGGAATCAAAATAGAGTATCCGATACCAACAGTTTTGATTAATGCGTTGTATTTTGTGTGATTCAACCCTAGCGATTGGAATGCCGATTGAAAGCCATGTAACAAGTGAAATCCTAATGAAAATTGCGCCAAAACATAAATTGCCACAATAATAGGGTTAGCGAAAACAGTGAACATTTCAGCATACAAATCGTGAACACCCGGTACAGCACTTTCTGCTAAGCCGGTAATTCTTGACGGTACCCAGAAATGTACTAAGTGAAGGATTAGGAAAATCAAAAGCAATGTACCTAGAAGGCCCATGCTTCTTGAATACCACTTCGAGTTAGCGTTCGGTTGGCTGTAGGCATAGTTCTCAGGACGAGCATCTTTGTTCAATTTCCAAAGCCAAAGGCCATCAATGATATGCGCCAATAATCCTGCAAACAAACCAATTTCCATAATTCGGATAATGATGTTTGTTCCCATGAAGTGAGCATATTCATTAAATAAGGCACCAGTGCCATCGAAAAAAACCATGGCATTAATGAAGCAATGCACCAAAAGGAATGTCACCAAAAACAATCCGGTGAGCCCCATTAAAAATTTTCGTCCGATGGATGATCCTAAAAGATAATTTGTATTTTTTGTTGACCCAGTCATTATGTAGTATTTTAAAAAGCAGTGCAAAAATAAAGAGATAACGGTCTTTGCGAAGTTTTTACTTTGTTTTTTATGAACAAGAAAAGAACGCAGGCGATTAGGGAATTTTAATCTTAAACGCTCTATCTGTAACAGAAGTGAGGTTATCTTGTTCTACAAAATTTATGTTTTTAACATTAAATCTAGCCTAAAAAAGCTTGTTTATACAGAGTCTAAATTGGAAATCAACAAAAATGAATGGCACTTAACTCGAACCAAAGCACATAAAGTACTGCAAAAAAGGAAAAAATACGCCTGAATTGAATGGAACTGTTTTTCAATTCTTCATTGGAGATTAAAATAATCATCGGAATCAGGAAGAACCAAACCCGATCGGTTTCCATAAAAAATAAACCGCTACAAGAAGCAATGAATAATGTAAAAAGAAAAGCTCGCTTGAGATGAAGTGAATGCGATGGAGGTAAATCGCTCTTGCGAAATAGAAGCAAAAAAGGCAAACCCACACCTAATGAAAACTCCAATACATTGCCGGTAGAGCGAAAAAGAAACCGAATTGGATCATCGAAATAGTTGGAGTTGATTTGAACATTATGCAAAAGAGCTATCTTAAAATTATCGACAATAGAATAGTGAAAAAACGAATAGAGTGCAACAAGGAAAAACCCTACAGTTGTGATATGAAAGAAATGATACCCTAGTGCGCGTTTAAAGGTTCTAGTATGGAAAAACGCAACACACTCCAGCACCAACAGAAATAGCCAAAACACAAAAACAGAAAAACTAAAAAAGAGCCACAAACTACTTACTGCGCCTAACAGTATTGACTTCCAAAGCGGAGCATGTACTTTTTGCAACACAAACAATCCGATTGTAAAGCAAAAAAAGGGCAAAGCTACAACATCTATACTCGGATAAATCAGCAAAGCAGGAATAGTAATGAAAGCCATCAAATATACTTGTTCAGATAGCGAAACAAGGATTAGCAAACTCAACGCCATCAATAAATACAGACAGTACTTCAACAAAGAAACTGAAGCGTATTGTTCAAAAACTTTGACAAGCCATAAGTTTCCGGGAGGGTAATGTGCACTATGTACATTCAAGGTAGCTTGCTTTTCAGTGTATCGTTGAATAACCTCCAAGGGAGAACCAAATGCACTCACACTTTCAAGATAAGTTGCAAAATGGGCTACAGGAGCAGAAAACCGATTTTCCGTAGTTGAAAACAGAAACAGAAATAACAGAAAAAAAGTAACGATGAATACTCGTATATATCGTTTCTGTTCCAACATAGAAAAGAAAAATAATGCTCCAAACATTACAACAGCTATCTCTACGAAACAACGCCAATCGATAGCGGTAGAAATTCCATATATAGGTGGGAATGCCCTGAGAAATGCCGGGCGAAAAACGTCTGCCTTAAACGAATGAGTTGCTACATAATCTAAAAATAACTTATTCCACAGCAACACTGCAACTGTAATTACACCTGCAACTGCCAGTAAGTAGATTAACTCCTCTTTGAACGACTGTGTTATATGTTTTTGGTTCGGCACTACAGTTTAGTGATTTCGTTTATAAACATCAAAATCAGTGTTACTCCAAAGTAACACTTTCTGCCTTTCCATACTATCCATATAACTCGAATAAATGGCATTATAACACTCTAAATTGGTATTTTTACACCGTACAAAATAGTGCACTCCGTATCGTGTATACTCCTCGCTTATTTTTCTAAAATCCAAATTGGCTATAGGATACAAGGCATTAACACCACTGTACAAACAAAGCACCCGTGGTTTAGTGAACACAACACGCGATGAATTAGAAACTTCGTGCTCGAGAAAAGAATAAAGCGCTTTAGCAGAATTTGTTTGTGAACCATGTTGGACTAAGTTACGTTGAATGGGCTCAGCGTTGAAAGTAAAACATTGAAAAAGCAAATAGATTAAAAGTGTATTCGATACCCAAGTTGTTGTTCTATGATTCCGTTGAATCATTCGGTTTAAACTTTCAAAACTGATATAAACAAAAAAGGGCAATACCGGATAAATATATCGAAAGCCTTGAGAACGAAACGGCCAAACAAACACTACGGCTAAATAGGCTAAAACCGTTACGGTATAAACATTCCAAAGCAACAGATAGCGGAGGGAACCAACAATTAAAAGAAAGGAAAACAAATAGATTAACAGCACTTTTCCGGTTGAATGTGCAGTTAACATTGCCCAATACGCTTGCCACTCTGCGAAATAAAACTGCGCATTTTCAACAACATTAACCCCAACTTCTTTTCCTAAAAAATGGGTGTAGTGACTGTAAACATTCTCGCATGGGAAAAATACTTTCCCTACCAAAAAATAAAGCAGGAAAGCCGAAAGGATTGGAATAAGAACTTGTAACCACTTTAGTTTCCAATCTTTGATACGAAAAAATTCAAAAAAAACAGAACCCATTAGCACAAATCCAAGTGGCCGAATTAAACAACTGAAGCCTATCATTAACCCCAGTATCAACAAATGCATTGTTGTAAGCTTTTCCAAACGACTAACAAAATAAAGAGTGAGCGAAAACAACGCAGCAAAGGCTGCATCAGAGAGAACTTCGGCTTTAAAGCCAATAAACTGAGGATGATAGAAAATAAAACCGACCACAAGAGCAGCAAAAAGTGTTTCTTTTTTTTTCCGAAAAATCAAAAACAAAAAACCACCCCATAACACATAAAAAATACTGAGATAAATTTTTAACGCTACCAAGTTAACTCCATATGCTGCCATTACGGGCAAAAGCAACAAACTCCACCCTAATGGAGAGGCCACTAAATCGGGCTTTTCGAGATTAGGCACAAATCCCGTTTTGAAATATTCTTTCCCTTCCAGTATTGCCTTTGCCTGACCTATGAATGCAGCAAAATCATCGCCCCAATCGTGTGTAGTACTAATATTGATAAATAGTAAAGGGAGGAGAAGCACAACCATTAATAGAAAAGCGCTGTTGTTCTTCATAGCAGCTATATTTATTTATCGACTTTGCTGTTCAAGCATTTGCAACTGCCCGGCATATTTCATTGCACTTTCTTTATCGCCTTTTAGGTTATATGAAACAAACAGATTTTTTAATGCCGGAATATATTTAGGATTAATAGACAAGCATTTCAAAGATGTTTCAATGGCTTTATCAAAATTGCCTTTGAATCCGTATGCAACAGCTAAGTCCTCGTAATACACTTCCGCATTCGGGTTGATAGTAATTGCTTTTTCTAAATAGACTATGGCTTGATCTAAGTTGCCCTTTTGTTTGCCGTATATTGCACCTAATTTATAATATGCATTGGCATCGGCAGGTTTTTGCTCGAGCACATGATTATACCATACAATAGCGGAATCCCAAGCCTCTGTTTTATAGTAGGCTTCTGCTAAATTACTTTTGCATTCAAAAGCGTCAGGCTTAGCAGAAAGTGCTTCGCGAAAATTAGGTATAGATTGTGCCACTTTCCCACTTTCCATTTGCACTACCCCAATATCGTAGAGCGCATCATAATAAGGTGGAATATGTGTTGCTTTAGCCTTTTCGTACATGGAAAGAGCTTCATCGGGATTATGATTTAGCTTATACACTGCATTACCTAACATTAACCAGGCATTCGAATGGTTAGGATAGATTTGAATCGCTTTGCGTAAATGCGTAACTGATTGATTTAAAAGTTCCTTCTTCTTGATTGAATCTGGTTCTTGATCGGCCGCTTTGGTTAAATCACCACCACAAGAAGTGTGAATTTTAGCACTCTCGGTAGACACTTCCACATCGGTCATAAACAATTTGAAATTGTTCTCCCATGCAAAATTCCGACTGAATGTTTTTACACTATAAAGACTGAGAATAACCACCACAATTCCAAGAAAAACAGTAGACGAAATTTTCCCGCTTTCTTTCAGTTGCACAAAACCATAGGCCATTAACAAACTAAACCCAACCGAACTGAAAAACATAAAACGCTCATTCATCAAAATACCTACTGTAAAAAGCACATTCGACACAATGGAAAACGTGATGAAATAAAATAAAATCGCATACGATGGAATGGTTTTCTTTTTAAACTGAACCAAAGCAAAAACTATTAATGCTCCATTCACTAGTAGGGAGAATAGAAATCCCAAATTATCAAAGTCAACATATGGGATTTGATTATAATAATAATCGTGTGTTAAGTGCACTGGGAACAGCAACAACTTGATGTATAAAATAAATGTATAAATGGTGGTTGCATAACGAAATCCTAAATTACCATTGGTATAGGCAAAAGGATTGTTCAAAATTTCGGGAGAATCCGCTGTTACACCTGCTTCGGTATAAGCAGTTCTAATGGCTAAATAGGCAATAACAGGTATGGCCAATGTAGCTGCCATTGCGATGTAATCTTTTACTTTAGCTTCAGTAAAAAAGTATAATGTTAGCGGGATGATAGCAAAGAAAGTGATTGTGTTCTCTTTCGACAATAGTCCTAAGAAAAAGAATAAGGCGGCTAAAGCAAGCTGCAGATTACTATGCTTCCCAACATGTTTCAACACACATCGCAAAGTGGCTAAGGCAAAGAGAAGTCCCATAACTTCATCTCGTCCTTTAATATTTGTAACGGCTTCCGTGTGAATGGGATGCCCGGCAAATAGCATTGTAGCTATGAATGCAAGCGAAAAATAAAATGGTTGTGCCGTGGGTAACACCATTTGAAAAACGGAATACAACAACAAACACGTAACAATGAATAAAACAATATTCACAAAGTGACTGAGCATAGGCGCAAGGAGCTTATCGTTTTCCCCGAGTATGATATTTTTGTCGGTAATTTCATCGCGAGTATCACCCTTCCATTTTCTGGAAATTTCGTACTCCACTGCAAGTGTAGCAATAGATAATGGCCGGTAACGTCCACCACTTACCAGCTTACTTCCTCGTTCGCCAAAGAAACCCACAAAGGCATCGTGTGTGAAAATATCCTTTACTCCGGCTATTCCTTTTTTAGTGAAGGTATTATCGGTGAGCACTAAGGTATCGTCAATCGCATAGGTATTCCAAAGGGAATTGGAATAAATAGCAAAAACGAAAAGCGATATTATTAAATAAGGAATATACTTTTTATTCCCGCTAGACGTTGAAGTAATAAAAGGCAGCTCTTGTTCTGCAGGAGCAACTTTTTTAACTTGAATTTGCTTTTTTTGCTTTGCCACTGGTAAAAAACTTGTTTACTGCTAATTTAAAAACTAATTTGACACATGGGCTTTTTAAAAAAACATAAAACGATTCTGATTCTGTTGCTTTCTCTTATTACCATTGAAAGTTGCACCACCAAAAAAGACTGCCGTGGGCGAACTAAGCACCGCTTGTCGAACGGTATTTGGATGTAACAAAAAATTAGCCGCTTCATTGCTTCTATTGTTATGCATTTGTTAATAGCTTTACCTCAATAGGTTTCTAATTATATTTGGGGGTATGGCGAAGAAAGAACTTTTACTGAACAGGGAGATAAGTTGGTTGGCATTTAACGGCAGAGTGCTGCAAGAAGCAGGAGACGCATCGGTTCCGCTTATCGAACGATTGCGTTTTCTTGGTATTTTTTCGAACAATTTGGATGAATTTTTTAGAGTACGTGTAGCCACTATCAAAAGAACGGTTGGGGTCAAATCGGTAAGAAAAGACACATACGAAAAGCCTCAAAAATTATTGGAAGAAGTACAAGAAAAGGTAATCCTACAACAAAAAGAGTTCGAAAAAATATATGCTGAAATCACAAAGCAGCTCAATGGGAAAGGTGTTCAAATCATCAACGAAAAGCAACTTAATGCCGCACAAAAAAAACATGTAAAAGATTATTTCCAAGAACATATTCGTCCGGCACTGGTTCCGCTGATGTTAAATCAAGTAAAAGATTTTCCTGCATTGCGCGATCGTTCTATTTATCTTGCCATAAAACTTTCTTCGTCCACTAACGCATCCGACAAAGAATATTCGTTATTAGAAGTCCCAACAGATTCTATCAATCGTTTTGTTTCTATTCCGTCTCCAGCAGGCAAACAGTGCATCATTTTGTTGGAAGATGTTATACGGTTCAACCTACGAAACATTTTCTCATCGTTCGGTTACGACAAAGCAGAAGCTTATGTTATAAAACTAACAAGAGATGCAGAACTTGATATGGATAACGATGTTTCAAAAAGTTTTATTGATAAACTTTATAAATCAGTAAAGAATCGACAAAAAGGAGTTCCTGTTCGTTTAGTCTATGACCAAAGCATTACACAAGATTTGTTTCAGTTTTTACTGCGTAAAATGAAACTCAAAAATGCCGATAATTTGATTCCTGGCGGACGATATCATAACTTCAAAGACTTTATTAAATTTCCTGATTTGGGTAGAAAAGATTTGGTCTATCCCTTTTCCCAAGAAATATACCACCCTCTGCTTACAACAGAGAAAAGCTTTTTTAGTGTGTTGAAAAAGCAAGATGTATTGTTACAATACCCCTATCATACATTTTCTCACTGTATAGATTTCATGCGGGAAGCAGCTATCGATCCCAATGTTGTATCAATAAAGATCACTTTGTATAGGGCGGCAAAAAACTCGAAGGTCATTAATGCCCTCATAAATGCTGCGCGTAATGGCAAGAAAGTAACTGTAGTTATTGAGTTACAGGCCCGATTTGATGAAGAAGCGAATATTAAATGGGGACGATTATTGCAAGAAGAAGGTGTAAACGTTTTGTTTGGTGTGCCGGGATTAAAGGTGCATAGTAAAGTATGCCTAATTGAACGTAAGGAAAACAGAAAAAGCGTTTTCTATGTGAATGTTTCCACCGGCAATTATAACGAACAAACTTCCCATACCTACAGCGATCAGTCATTATTTACCTGTAATCCTCTGCTAACAAAAGACGCACAAAAAGTTTTTGATTTTATTATTAATCCATTGAAAAATCCGGAAACGGAACAATTTGTTCTTTCCCCATTTCAAACAAGAAATCATTTTATAAAACTGATTGACCAAGAAATAAAAAATAAAAAGAAAGGGAAAGCAGCGGCTATCATGTTAAAGATGAATAGCTTGGTAGATAAAGCATTGATCGATAAGCTTTATGAAGCGAGCAAAGCAGGCGTATCTATTCGCATGATTATTCGAGGTATTTGCCAGTTAAAAGCCGGAGTCAAAGGATTAAGCGAAAACATTGAAATCATAAGTATTATTGATCGTTACCTCGAACATTCGCGCGTGTATCGATTTGAAAATGGAGGAAAGCCGCTTTTTTTTATTTCTTCAGCCGATTTCATGACCAGAAACTTGGATGTGCGTGTTGAAGTGAGCTGCCCAATTTATGACGAAGGCATTAAAAAGCAATTAGACGAATTTCTTGAATCGCAATGGAAAGACAACGTTAAAGCTAGAGTTATTGACGCCTCCCTTTCCAATCAAAAACGAAAAACAACCGGACAGCGTCCATTCAGGAGTCAAGTAGAATTAAAGAAATTAATTGCTAAAGGAACTCGCTAAAAAAAGAAGCCCAAATCATATCTGATTTGGGCTTCTTAACTTTAATAATCCTATTATCTGATTATTGTAATACTTCCTTTTTGTGTTGGTGCAGAATATCCATCTACATAAACAACTTTGAATTCATAAACCACAACTTGCGGTGTAAGTAACTCACCTTTGAAAGTTCCATCCCATTTGAATTCATGGTCGCGGCTTTCGAAGATTAATTCTCCCCAACGATTAAAGATTCTGAACTCAATCTCTGCCCAAATCTTTTTGTTTCCGAAGATTTCGTATACATCATTCGATCCATCGTTATTTGGAGAGAACGCATTTGGAACAAACAAATCATATTTAGGTGTTACTTGAATACTAATAGTATCTGTAGAAGAACATCCATTTGTATCAACTGCAACGATATTATATTGCACAGATTTCATTGGACCTGCAGTAGGATTTTTACAAGTATCGCAGCTCAAGAAAATACCAGGATTCCATGTTAACGATTCCATTCCTGTTCCTCCAGTAATGTTGCTATTGAAGTGCACTTCCTCGCCCAATTCAATTTCAGTTTGATCTGCAGTTACATCCAATATGAATTGTTTTTCTATTAGATTGAATGTATCTGTGATCACACAACCGTTAGCATCTGTAATGGTTACTGCGTAACTTCCACCGTGAAGACCGGTAAGTGCAGAAGCGTGACTACCATTATTCCATGTATAAGTGAATGGCGCTTTCCCTCCGGAAATCATTGGTATGATATGGCCTTTTGCCACTTGAGGACATGGATTATCAAGTACATTGTAAGTAATGGTTGGCGGTGGAACTAAGTTTGCATTTACCGCATCAGTTGAAGTACAACCGTTGCCTAAACTTGTAACCGTAACAACATAAGTATTCGGAACACTTACAGTAATATTCTGTCCTGTAATTCCATTAGACCATTGGTAAGAAACGTTAGCTGTTGGAGAAGTTGCCGTAAAGGATACCGAAGTAATTGTGCACGTTAAGTCTTTGTCTGCTCCTGCATTAGCACCCGGAGCTGCTGTATCCGGAGTCAACACTGCTACATCTGATGCAGTACATCCGTTGATAGGATTGGTTACTGTAACCGTGTATGCAATTGTTGTTGAAACGGTATTTGCAGCAGTTGTTGTACCATTCGACCACAAGTATGTAACATTTGGTGTAGAAGAAGAGGCATTCAACGTTTCTGTAGTCTTAATACAGTTTACAATTTTATCAGGTCCTGCATTTGCATTTGGAGCTACAGTGTCAATATTCACAATAACTGCATCTCTATTTACACAACCATTTACAGGATTTTGCCCGATAACAGTGTACATGTTTGCTGCAGATACAGTATTTGAAGCACCTACTGTTCCATTAGACCATACATAATTCATATTTGGAACCGTTGATGTTACATTCAACACAACAGATCTTCTGTAGCATTTCAATGTAGTATCTAAACCTGCATTGATATTAGGCGTTGTTGTATCGATAACAACAATAACTGCATCAGTTGAAACACAGCCGTTGCCTGGATGCGTTGCTGTTACACGATAGATGTTCGGTGTTGCAATTGGATTCATTATTCCACTTACTCCATTCGACCATTGATATGTTGCTCCTGCAATATTTGAAGAAGCTTGTAAACTCAAGTTTCTACGAACGCAATTCAAAATAGTATCTAACCCTGCACTTACACCTGGGGCTACTGTATCCATGCTCACTACTACTGCATCACTCACAGTACAACCATTGATTAAGTTCGTAGCGGTTACTGTGTAGGTATTGTTTGTGTTTACATTCGTTACTGCTGTGTTTGCTCCATTCGACCATGTAAACCCTATCGGTGATGGTGTGCTTGACGTTGCTGTTAAGTTCAAGTTTGTTCTAACA
>JAEUUZ010000061.1 GCA_016786765.1 Chitinophagales bacterium | reverse complement strand
AAATTATGAAACTGAAATTCGTGCAGGAGCTAGAGAAAGAGTTAGTGAAAAATTTCGTAAAAATGTGTGGAGGAGACCCGAAAAAAGTTGACAACTTTCTCAATTTCAACTCTTCATAAGTCTTCCGAACAGTTGGGGTGTCACCACGGACCATAAGCGCTATGTAAATAATTTCGTTTCGTGACGGCACGAATCGAAGGGAAAAAGAAAACCTAAAACTTTTACCTTCCCAATTATTCAATAAAAATGGAATATATGCGTTAGCAGAAAAATTAAGCAACCCCAATAACCTATGTTTCAATGAAAATATTCTCCCTCTGTGTTATGATTCTTTTCGTATACAGTGCATATTCACAAAACCTAGTACTTAATCTAGGTTTCGAGGATTATGATAGCTGCGTACAAAATCTAGATCAATTTCGGTATCCATTTTTAAAAAATTGGATTAATCCTAACATGGCTACTCCCGATTTATATAATACTTGTACTACAAATCCAACAATAAAACCAACATCCGCATTTTTTGGGGCACAAACACCGAAAACAGGAAATGCATATGGAGCATTTGTAGCATTAGGTGATAATTTTACAATCAATGAGTATATTGAAGGAGATTTGAACAGCACTTTAAACAAAGACTCAATTTATTGCGTAAAATTTTTTCTTAACCTAGCTGAGAAACTGCATTTGCCCATTTCACAAATAGGCATCTATTTTTCTGACACTCCAATTCAGCTCACCACTTCCACTATGCCCTTTATACCTCAACTCCAAAGCCCGGCCAATCAGTTCTTTACTGATGAATCCAATTGGATGAAATGGCAACAATCCTATAAAGCACATGGAGGAGAAAAGTATTTCATAATAGGTAATTTTAATAGCATTGCAAACACAAAAACAATACCTCCTATTGTTCCTTTCGGTGATGGGCGGGATAGCATTACATATTATTACATTGATGATGTATCTATAGAACCTATTGCCAGTTATTATTCGAATTTCACCATAGGTAATGATAGTATTCTTTGCGACTCCACAAACTTTACAAAGTTGCTCAGTGTGCCTGCTGTTTATGATTCCGTTCGCTGGAGCACTGGGGAAATAACCAATCAAATAGCGATCCACCAAATTGGCACCTATAGCGTTATCTGCTACTTTGGCGATTGCTCAGTTAACGATGCGGTTACTTTTTCTTTGTTCAATCATACTTCATATAGTGCCCTAAGCGATAGCAGCACATGCGCTTTTAATGCTCCTGTTAGCATTACAGCCTCTCCGGGTTTTAACCACTATAGCTGGAGTAATGGCGATACATTGCCCACATCTTCTTTTGTACAATCGGGCACCTATTTTTTAACGGTATCAAATATATGCGACACTATTGTTGATTCGATTCGCGTTACACTTTACCCTACTCCTTCGCCTCCTACGGTTGCAGACACGACTATCTGTCAAGGAAGTAGTGCATTTCTTCTTACAGCCACAGGAAATAATATCCGTTGGTATGATCGTTTGTTCGCTACAACTCCGCTAAATACACCGCCAACTATTTCAACCGCTACAGTAAAACACTTTGCCTTTTTCGCCACGCAAACCATCAATGGCTGTGAAAGTGATAGAGCGCCAATTGTGGTTAATATAAACCCTTTACCCTATGCCAATATTGGCGATAATCAAAAACATTGCGAGGGGATTAGTATAAAACTAGAAACAAATACCGATAGCTCCTTTCAATACTTATGGAATACAGGGGATACACTTCCGTTTATTTTTGTAAAAGACGAAAACGCCTATTGGTGTGATGTATCCAACAACTGCGGCACCGTGCGAGCTGAAACTAAAATAGACTTTGTGAGCTGTAACGAATGTCTTTATGCGCCAAATGCCTTTTCTCCAAACGGTGATGGGAAAAATGATGAGTATATAGTGTTTTCTAATTGCCCGCTAAAGTATTACCAACTTCAAATTTTTAATCGCTGGGGAGAAAAAGTATTCGCTTCTTCCGATGAACAACAGCCGTGGGATGGAAGCTACAAAGATTCTCCTTTGTCGGCTGGAGTTTATATCTATCAACTTATATTGGTGAACGAGTTGGGTGAAACCTCTTCAACTAAGGGGAGTATTACCTTGATACGATAGTGCGTAAAAAATTAATAGCGGAAGTTATTTTCCTTTAGTTGGAGCTATTTGTTGATGGTTGACGTCCCTGCCGACCATGTTTGGAAGCAGGGATATGCTTGGTAGTCAGGTGTCCAACAAGAGCATGAATAGTAAGCGTTTACTGTATCACTCGCTCATTCATAAACACATACAACTTCTCTACCAAGAAGGTAAAGAACATCCAGGCCGGAAAGTAATCTAAACGAACTAATCCTAAAATATGAAAGCCTGTGGTGTATTCCCACGGGCAGCTTCCGGTGAGTGTTCGCAATAATAAACCGGAAAAAAATTCAATTACATATACAAATACGGTATAGGTTAAAAGTCGAACAAAAAGCGGACGGTGTTTTATTTTATCAAAAAAGAAATAACCCAGCAGCGGAATGGATGCATAAATGAAAACCATCCAAACGTAGGTATATCCGGCCAATGCAATTAAAGGTTTGCCACAATGAGGTTCTTGGTTGATTACGCTCATGAGGGCCGTAAATACTACTTCCGTAGATAAGCCCATACAGGCAAATACATTCATCATGAAAAAGGTATGTAATCTTCGGTGTTGAGCGAATGGCATATCAAGATGTTTATATAGGAAGTAAAAATGCTTCTATTGACTAGAATCATATTTAGAATAGATAAATATACTACAATTTTGTTGGATGATATCGAGTAGAATTTTCATTGTTTTAATATGGATATGTGTCTCGTACTCGTCTGTTGCTCTTGGTGATAGTATTCCCAAGAAAGGGATAGTGTTTCGTCACTATTTACCTACTATTGATACGCAAGACAGAATAATACTTCGTAATGCGCATGCTTCTTTCGGAAGGAAGTTTTTAAGAGGTTCCGGTTTGGTTTTCGCAGCAGAGGCTTCCAGTTTTGCATTGCTATTTGTACTGCCGGAAAACATTAGCCATTGGGATAAATCGCATTTGCAACTTGGCGAAAATTATAAGCGAGCCTTCACTCGGCCACCGGTTGTAGATGAAGATGCCTGGTATATCAACTATTTGGGTCATCCCTATCAGGGTGCATACACCTATAATGCCATTCGTTCGCAAGGGGCCAATGTGTGGCAGTCTTCGCTGTTTTGTATTGGACATAGTGTAATGTGGGAATATGTTCTTGAAGCGGGTTTCGAGCAGCCTAGTATTCAAGATTTGGTGGTTACCCCTTGTGCTGGAATTCTATTAGGCGAATTATTCCACTTTGCCACAACAGCAATGGCTAAGAATGGTTTCAAATGGTATGAAGCAACATTTGTTTGTCTGTTCAATCCTATGTATGCCATAAATAATGGCTTTAAATTCGCTGCAAATAAAAGAGGGAATCGTGCAAAACCTTTGGCTACAGTATTTTAAAGGCGCTAAAATTATTCTTCGCCAAATTCTTCCAAACCTCTTCTATCTTTTTTGGTGGGTCGGCCTTGCTTACTTAATCGTTTGCCGGTGTGATACACAAAAGCAGAGCGTTGCAGACGTTTGTTTTTTTCTTCGTCTGAAGTCAAATCCACGTAACATTTAATCGCGTCCTCATATTGTACACGCGTGTGTAACAAACTCACCACTTGAATCAATTGTTTAGAACCGGCCTCGCGTTTAATTTCGTATTGGTCGCCAATTTGCACTTGTCGGGATGCTTTCACATCCACTCCGTTCCATTTCACTTTTCCGTTGGCAATAGCATCTGAAGCCTGTGTGCGTGTTTTGAAAAGCCGTATGGCCCACAAGTATTTATCTAATCGTAATTTTTCGTTCGCGTCCATACGTTATGAAATCAATACAAACAATCCGCCTACAATCATCGAAGCGCCTACAATTACTTTCCATGTTAGCACTTCATGCAAAAAGATAGCTGATAAAATAATGGTTACCACAATGCTTCCTTTGTCGATTGCGGCAATGGACGACACGTTCCCAATTTTAATCGCGCGATAATAAAACAACCACGAGAGAGAAGTGGTAATGCCTGAAAGGATTAAGAACAGGGCATCACGCGAGGTCAGCGAACTCATTTGTCCATATTGCTTTAGTACAAACGAATTGATAATCACAAAAACAAATACCACGGCTGTTCGCACCACAAGGGCAATATCGCCACTTACATTTTTCAAGCCGAATTTAGCTAACACTGATGTTAGTCCCGCAAAGAACATTGAAAGCAGCGCCAGTACAACCCAGTTTTCCATTGTTGTTGTTTTGTATTTATCCCAAAAACGGGTAGCGATAATCTACCGGAGAAACAAATGTTTCTTTAATGGTTTGCGGTTGCACCCAACGTAACAAGTTAATCATAGAACCCGCTTTGTCGTTAGTTCCTGAGCCTCTTGCTCCGCCAAATGGTTGTTGTCCTACCACAGCACCGGTTGGTTTATCGTTGATGTAGAAGTTACCCGCAGCATTCTGCAATTTCTTTGTTGCTAATTCAATTGCATAGCGATCGTTAGCAAGAATGGCTCCCGTTAACGCGTAAATCGAAGTGGAATCAACTAAGTCTAGTGTTTCTTCAAATTGGTTTTCATCGTACACATAAATCGTTAACACCGGGCCAAATAACTCTTCACACATGGTTACATATTTCGGATCTTTGGCGAGGATTACCGTAGGTTCTATAAAGTAGCCTTTCGATTTATCGTAGTTACCTCCTACAATAACTTCAGCATTACTGTCGGCTTTAGCATTATCAATGTATTTAGCCAATTTGTCGAACGATTTTTCATCGATTACGGCATTAATGAAATTGCTGAAATCCTCTGTAGGTCCCATTTTCATGGTTTTCAAGTCCGCTATCATCGATGCTTTTACGGTTTCCCAAATGTTCGATGGAACGTAAGCGCGAGATGCGGCAGAACATTTTTGTCCTTGATATTCAAAGGCCCCACGCGACAATGCAACAGAAACCGCCTGTGGATCTGCAGAACGATGCGCAATCACAAAATCTTTTCCGCCTGTTTCGCCCACAATACGCGGATACGATCGGTATTTGTGGATGTTGTTGCCAATTTGTTGCCAAATGGTTTGGAAAACTTTTGTAGATCCGGTAAAGTGAATCCCTGCAAAATCAGGATGGTTGAATACTACTTCTCCTGCTTCAGGTCCATCAGGGTAAATTAAATTTATTACACCATCCGGTACACCTGCTGCTTTAAAAATCTTCATCAATACATGCGCTGAATATACCTGTGTATCGGCCGGTTTCCATACCACAACATTGCCCATTAAGGCACAGCTTGTAGGTAAGTTTCCTGCAATGGCGGTAAAGTTAAACGGAGTAAGTGCATACACAAAACCCTCTAATGGTCGCCATTCTGTGCGATTCCACATGCCTGCCGATGATTCGGGTTGCATGGCATATATTTGTGTCATGAATTGCACATTGTAACGCAAGAAGTCGATGATTTCGCAAGCAGAATCAATTTCCGCTTGAAATGCATTTTTCGACTGCCCTAACATGGTAGCGGCATTCAACTCTGCACGATATGGTCCGGCAATTAAATCAGCCGCTTTTAAAAAGATAGCTGCGCGTTGTTCCCAGCTCAAACTATTCCATTGTGCTTTTGCTGCTAAAGCGGCTTCTATAGCTGCGTTTACATGTTTTTTTTCTGCTCTGTAGAAATAGCCTAAAATATGTTGGTGGTCGTGTGGCGGACGAAGGGCTACTTTGTTCTCGGTTCTTACTTCTTCTCCACCAATGTACATCGGTATGTCGCGTACTTCAGCACGCATTGTTTTTAATTTCTCTTGTAATTCTGCTCGCTCCACACTTCCCGGAGCATATTGTTTTATTGGTTCGTTTTTAGCAACAGGTACATGATAGAATCCTTTCATAAAATTGATTTTGATGAGAAAGCAATAGTTGTGTTATTTCGGGAAAATCCATTTTACCAAATCGTTTCCGTTGGCATAAATCATTAATCCAAAAAGGAGCACCATGCCTACCATTTGGGCATACTCCAAAAATTTATCGCTTGGTTTTCTTCCGGTTACCATTTCCACCACTGTGAAAAGCGCATGACCTCCATCTAATGCCGGAATTGGCAAAAGGTTCATGAAGGCTAATAAAATGGAAATGAAAGCCGTGCTGTTCCAAAACGCTAACCAATTCCATGTATCTGGATACAATTTCGAAATAGCTGCAAAGCCGCCTAATTGTTTATATCCTTTTAATTCAGGCGAAAAAATGATGCGGAATTGTTTTACATAATCTCTTAGAATATGCCATGAATGCAATACGCCCGCGGGGAAGCAAGTCAACAAATTGTATTCTTTCTTTTCGATTTTGAAATAAGTAGTGATGTCTTTAGCGGCTACTTTTAATAAGCCATCATCGCCAATTTTTACTTTACTGGCAATAGTATCGGTGTTGTTTCTCAACAATTGAATATCGATTTCTTTGTTTTTATTTTGTTGTAAAATATTACCCATTTCTGCGAAAAATTGAATAGGCTGTCCGGCCAAACCAATCACTTTATCGCCTTTTTGCGCAATGTTGTGTAATGGCGATTCCGGTAAAATGGAATCCAATTCACTCGGGAAAGCCAGTTTTACAAACGAAGTTTTCCCTTCACCGGCTATAATGGCTTTGTACACTGATTCCGGAATGTTGATGTCCATTGTTTTTCCTTCGCGCTCGATGTGCAACACTTTGGCGTTATCTAATAACAAATCTTTCACTACAGGAATAGTAGCATCTTCGAATTTTTTATTGTCATAGCCCAAGAATTTATCGCCCGTTTTCAAGCCAATGCTTTGTGCTAACGAATCACATACGAAGCCATATTGTGCGTTTTTCATTGGTATTGATTCTTCACCCGTTTTCCATAAGATCATGGCATAAATGAAGAAGGCGAGCAATACATTCACAATAATTCCCCCCAACATAATAATCAAACGTTGATAGGCCGGTTTCGAACGAAATTCATCCGGTTTTGGCGGTAATTTCAAGGCTTCTTCGTCCATGCTTTCGTCAATCATTCCGGCAATTTTCACATAGCCACCAAAAGGGAACCAACCTAAACCGTATTCTGTTTCACCAATTTGTTTTTTGAATAGTGGAAAGTTCATCACACCCGGGAAAGGGAAAAGGAAATCGAAAAACAAGTAGAATTTTTCTACGCGTGTTTTGAACCAACGAGCTGCAATAAAGTGACCTAGCTCATGTAATGTAATTAATATAGAGAGGCCAAGAAAGAGATAAAGTATTCGAATCATGTTTTGTTTTTTAATGGATGCCGTTGCGGAAAGTACCCAAAGGCGCTGAGGTCTTATGTTAATTTAGTCTGCGAAAGTAAAAAGTTTAAGCAATAACGAACGGAATTAGCCCTTGGGCAATTTTGCGGTCGTTGGCCAAACGGGGTACTTTATTTTGCCCGCCTAGCTTTCCTTCGCTTTTCATATAGGCAGCGAAAGCGTTTTTTTGCAATTTTTGGATTTTCAGGCGATCTAAAATGTTGCCTTCCCGCAGATCGAAGTAGTAACTGTTTTTCGTTTGTAAGTATTTGTCCACTTTTTCTGCAAAGCGTTCCATGTCAATAGGTTCCTTATCGAATTCCACAAACCATTCGTGAAACGACTTGCCTTGTTCCGGACTTACATTCGGTGCCACAGTGAATTCAATAATAGATACAGCTTCTTCCTCAGCCGCTTTCAAGATGGCATATTCTACTTCTTCGCCAATAACATGCTCGCCAAAAGCGGAGATAAAGTGTTTAGTGCGACCAGTGACTACAATGCGGAACGGTTCCAGCGAAACAAATTTCACTGTATCGCCAATATTATAGCCCCACAAACCCGCATTGGTATTGAGGATAATGGCATAGTTTACATTCAATTCTACCTGAGCCAAGTAAATACGCTCCGGATTTTCGTTGAAAATTTCATCGGCTTTCACAAATTCGTAGAAAATGCCGCCATTTACATTCAGCAACAAACCTTTTTCTTTTTGCGAATCTTGGAAAGCAATAAATCCTTCGGATGCAGGATATGTTTCAATAGAGTCAACCTTCCCGCCAATTAATGATTCGATTTTTGTGCGATAGGGTTCGTAATTCACTCCTCCAAAGGCAAATACAGTAAAGTTTGGAAAGATTTCGCGAATCGTTTTTTTGCCCGATTTCGCAATCAATTTTTCAAAATACATCACCACCCAAGGCGGTATACCGCTAATCAGCGACATATTTTCATTCACCGTTTCTTCTACTATGGCATCCACTTTTGTTTCCCAATCTTCAATGCAATTGGTTGTATAAGATGGTTTGCGATTGGCATTCAAATAGGCAGGTACATGGTGATATACAATGCCCGATAATCGTCCGGATGGAATCGCACCATGTTGATCCAGCTCCGGTGAACCTTGCAAGAAAATCATTTTATAGTCGAAGAAATCAGCTTTGCCCGTTTCGTGCGTATAGGCTAAAAGTGCATTTCGTGCTGCACGAATTTGCTCGGCAATTGATTCATCGGTGAGCGGAATATATTTTGTGCCGGAGGTAGTGCCGCTCGATTTACAGAAATAAGTTGGTTGTCCGGGCCACAGCACATCGTGTTCACCGGCTGTAATACGTTCTATATAGTCTTTCAAGCCTTCGTAATCTCGGATAGGGACTTGCTTTTTAAAATCTTCGTAAGTGTTGATTGATAAGAACTGGTGCTGTTTGCCAAAGGCAGTTCGTGCTCCTTTTTTAATCAATTGCCGAAGCAACTGTTGTTGCACATAAACACCTTCTTGTTGCTCCTTATAAATCGAAGGAACAATTACCGATGCGGCCATTTTTGCCAGAAAAGATTTCAATCCCATAAACACAAAGATAGGTTTCTGATTTAAAGCTAAAATTATGAAGGTAGAATGCCATCATTTTTGGGATTATTAGTGTATTTTGGAAAAACTAAAAAGTCGATATATGGATGCAGCTATATTGTTCAAAACGGCAAATGCCTTTGTCATTCCGGGCTGGCTGTTATTGTTGCTGGTACCGAATTGGAAATACACCATGCCATTGATTCGCTATGGTATGGTGGTAGTGTTAGCTACATTATATGCCTATTTAATTTTGGGTTCCATTTCGGGCTTTAATGGTGAGAGCTTCAGTACGTTAGAAAATGTGAAGCATTTGTTTCAAAATGATGATGCTGTTTTGGCGGGGTGGATTCATTACTTGGCCTTCGATTTATTGATAGGAACACACATTGTTGAGCAAGCAAAATTGTATCAAGTGCCGCGTTGGTTATATGTGTTTGCTTTGCCGCTCACTTTTATGTTTGGACCGATGGGATATTTATTATTCGTGGTAATGAAATCGATTAAAGGATTAACTGCACAAAAACAGAACCAATGATGCAGTATGTCGCTTTGATTACAGGATGGGCTTTCTTTTACGCCATGCATAGCATTTTAGCGTTAGACAGTATGAAAGCATTCGCAAAAAAAGCATTCCAATCCTATTTTCCATATTATCGCATTGGCTATAATCTGTTCAGTGTATTGTTGTTTGTAGCATTGGTGTATTATCAGTTTTCTTTATCGCAAGCATTAGTAGTTGCAAAAAGTATAGTGCTTGAAGTGCTTGGTGCTATTGTGTTTCTGCTTGGCGTAATTGTTTTGAATGTCGCATTCTCATCGTTCAATAAACGCGAATTTATTGGTTTGGAACAGTTAGATGAAATTAAACAGCCAACAGTTATAGCGGAAAAGAAACTATTGAAAACAGGTTTGTACGGCTACGTTCGACATCCTTTATATTTTGGTGTAATACTTATGTTGTTAGGCGCAGTTTTATTTTTGCCGAATCTACCAATGTTATTATTTGTTGCTGTTTCCTTGGTGTATTTGCCGATAGGGGTAACACTTGAGGAACGAAAATTAGTAGCTGAGTTTGGAGCGCAGTATCTAACCTATCAGCGGGAAGTGAAAATGTTGTTTCCGTTTGTGTTTTAATTTGAGACAATGCAAATGTTTATAATCGTTATACTGTTTTTTGTGGTTTATATGTTGCCACAAGCTATTGGTCGATATTTGGCTAACAAATACCAACAACCTAGCATAAGAAGAGTTGTGTTTGTCGTTCATGTATTATTGTATTTTATAGTGGTTTATCTGTCTTTTCTTTCAACGAAAGTCAGTATGGATGCTTCTGCTAAAACGCGTTGCGGTAATTGGATGCTAGTTTATTTTGGAGCAGTTGTAATTAGTGTTTCTATTCCATTAACCTATGTACTACTTCCATTGTTTAAGAAGTTTCGGTAACTACATTCCTATTGCTAATTTGAAATGCATTAGTTTTAATAATGACACGAAAAGAGTTTAATCGGTTTTTACTATTACTTGGAGGAGGTACAATCGTATCACCTACATTAAAAGCATTTCCTGTAAATGCATTTGTTGCTCAACGGCCTCCTTTAGCCCAACGGAAATTCAAAAGCGAATCGGTTGAGAAACTAATAGCCGAAATTAAATCTAATTGCAAAGACGAGGAGCTGGGTTGGTTATTCGAAAATTGTTTCCCAAACACACTCGATACTACCGTTTTTTTTGAAATGAAAGATGGTCTGCCCGACACCTATGTGATTACCGGAGATATTGATGCTATGTGGCTTCGCGATTCTTCCGCGCAAGTGAATCCCTACTTGCCTTTGTGTGCTGAAGATAAGCCATTATCGTTGATGATTGAAGGGTTAATTCGAAGGCAAACGCAATGCATTTTGCTCGATCCGTATGCGAATGCATTCTATAAAGACAGCAACCGCAAAAGTGGATGGCGGACCGACAAAACGGAGATGAAACCCGGTGTACACGAACGCAAATGGGAGTTGGATTCGTTGTGTTATTGCATTCGATTAGCGCATCAATATTGGAAGGAAACCGGCAACATCGCCATGTTTGATGCTACATGGGAAAGCGCCATGCAGTTGGCGGTGGATACCATGAAGGAGCAACAACGTAAAACTGGAAAAGGAAATTACCATTTTCAACGTAAACATGTTCGCCATACCGATACGCAAGCCGGTGGGGGTTACGGACATCCCTGGAAGCCAACTGGCATGATATGTTCCGCGTTTAGAAACAGCGATGATGCCACTGCGTATTTGTTCAACATACCTGAAAATTTATTTGCAGTTGTTTCACTTCGTCAATTGGCGGAAATATTATCAGCATTAAAGACCAACAATACATTAGCTCAGGAATCTTTGACTTTGGCGAATGAAGTAGAGCAGGCGGTACAAGCACACGGCATTGTAGATCACGAAAAATTCGGGAAGATATATGCCTACGAGTGTGATGGATTAGGTCATTATGTATTGATTGAAGATGCAGGTATTCCAGGGTTAGTTACTATTCCATATCTAGGTTACGGTAGGGTAGAAGATGAGCTGTATCAAGGTACCAGACGATTTGCCTTGAGCCCAAGCAACCCATATTTTTATTCATCTGCTATCGCTGAAGGGAATGGTAGTCCACATACCGAAACCAAAGGCGAAATGATTTGGCATATCGGTATTGTAGCCAGAGCAATGACATCTATTGATGAGCAAGAAATTCGCAAATGTTTACAGATGTTGAAAGCAACACATGCAGGCAAAGGCTTTATGCACGAGAGTTTCAAGAAAGATAATCCGCAAAATTTCACCCGCCATTGGTTTGCTTGGGCGAATAGTTTGTTTGGAGAAATGCTGTGGAAAGTGTATAGAGAAAAGCCTTCAATGTTGAAATTGTAAAACGAATTACCGCTCCACCGTTGCCAAACTCGCCACACTCACTTTCACGCCTTCCACTTTTTTTAGTGCATGAACACAAGCTTCTAGCGTTGCACCGGTGGTAATCACATCGTCCACTAAAAGAATGTGTTTGTGTTGGATGGCCTCCGGATTTTTCACTTCAAAGATTTCGGATACATTTTCCCAGCGCTCGTATTTCGTTCTTTTGGTTTGCGAAATATTTTCTATAACGCGCACCAAATTATTCTCTTCCACTTTCCATTGCGTGGCTTGTTGGATACCCAAAGCAATTTGGAGCGCTTGATTGTATCCGCGTTGTTGTTCTTTTTTCCAATACAGCGGAACAGGAACAATCATATCGATTTCAGAAAATAAACTTCCCTCCTCTATCAATTTTAATCCTAGTGTTTTGCCTAAACGTTGTCCAATAAGTGGCTTGTTTTTGTACTTTAATTGATGCATCAAATGGTGCACCTTGTTGTGTTTATTGATATAAAATAAGGAGGTCGCCATCTCTAATTCGCATCGTCCCCAAAAGAGACGAACAATGGTATTGTCTGCCTGTTTTTCAAAGTGAGTGCGGGGCAACGATTCCAGACACGAACTGCAAATAGTAGTTTCAAAATTGAATAATGTCTTTCTGCATTCCACACAGTTATTCGGGAATGCCAATTCAAATACATCGCGAAGATATTGTAACATTGGGTATTGGGGTGTTTAGTTCCCGAAGTTAAACGAAAACTTTTACACGCAAAAATTTATTGTTCGCTTTGTTGCAAATGCGCTAACACAATTTTTGTTTTGGCAACACCCACAATGGCAACAATCTCTTCTTCTTTTGCTTCGCGCAGTTTCTTGATCGATTTAAAATGAGTGAGCAACATTTCAATTGTCTTTGGTCCAACGCCTTTAATGCTTTCTAATTCAGACGTAGTAAAGTTTTTACTGCGTTTATTTCTATGTGCAGTAATGCCAAATCGGTGCGCTTCATCGCGCAGTTTTTGAATCAGTTTTAAACTCTCCGATTTTTTATTGATATACAACGGTAGCTCATCTTCCGGGAAATAAATTTCCTCTAATCGTTTTGCAATGCCTATTATAGGGACTTTGCCATAGATGTCGAGTTTTTTTAAACTGTTTACCGCACTCGATAATTGTCCTTTGCCACCATCTATGATAATGAGATTCGGCAACGGATTTCCTTCTTCCGTCATGCGCTTGTAACGTCTGTATACCGCCTCTTCCATGGTTGCAAAATCATCGGGGCCCACCACCGTTTTTACATTAAAAAAACGATAATCTTTTTTTGAAGGCTTTGCATCGCGGAATACTACAATCGATGACACGGCATTTGTTCCTTGAAAGTTCGAGTTATCAAAACATTCGATGTGACGCGGAATTTCTTGCAATTTCAAATCTTGCTTCAGCGTACGCATAATGCGGAACGATGGATTCTTTTCTTCCGAAGTTAAATTCTGATTCACGCGTTCTTGCTTTGCATACAACGCATTTTTGGTAGCCAAGTCAATCAGCTTCTTTTTATCACCCATCAATGGCACTGTTACCTTCACTTGTGGGAAAGGTAATTCAATTGGAAACGGAAGAAGAAGTTCAATGTGTTTATTCTCTTCTAACTCGCTAGTTTGAATAATGGTCGTCAGAATAATTTCTTCTTTCGATTCGTCTAACACCTTTTTAATTTCAAACGATTTGGCCTGTACAATCGAACCACTCGCAATTCTGAAATAACTGATAAAGGCCAAGCTATCCGTTTCTGCAAAGCCATACACATCCAAATTCGATAAGTTCGGATTTACAATGGTAGACCTACTTTGGAACGTATCGAGCGCATTGATTTTTTCTTTGAATTCCTGTGCCTTTTCAAACTCCATGTTGGCGGCATATTCATTCATTTTCTTTTTCAAGTAAAATACCACACTGCCGAAATTGCGTTTCAATATCGAACGTATTTGTTCAATCGATTCATCGTATTCTTCGAGGGTTTGCAAACCCTGACAAGGCCCCATGCAGTTCTTCAAATGATACTCCAAACACACTTTGTATTTGCCTTGTTCTATGGTTTTCGGAGTGAGCGGAAGAGTGCAACTGCGCAGCGGAAAAATGTAAACGAGTAACGATAGAATATCTTTTGCACTCATCACCGAAGTGTAAGGACCTAAATATTCCGAGCCATCTTTTTCAATTTTTCGGGTAAAAAACACACGCGGAAAATCTTCCTTTTTGATAACGATATACGGAAACGTTTTATCGTCTTTCAACAAAATATTATACCTCGGCTGATACTTTTTGATGAGGTTGTTTTCCAGCAACAGCGCATCCTGTTCTGTATCCACAATCGTAAATTCAATACGGGCGATCAATCGCACCATTCTTGAAATACGGTAGCTGTGATCATTCTTAAGGAAATAAGAACTTACTCGTTTTTTGAGGTTCTTCGCTTTGCCGATGTACAAGATTTCATTTTCGGCATCGTAGTATTTGTAAACCCCCGGGTCGTGAGGTACACCATCTCTGTATTGCGCAATAAATTCTTCCTGATTCACCGGGCGAATTTACATTAAAAAAGGTTTGACATCGAAAAACGATTATTCGTCTTCACTCAACTTTTCCAAAGTGAAATCATCCACCTTGTGGCTTTTGAACAATCCGTTACGCACCTGAAAATCAGATACGGCACTGTCTGTAATGGAATTGTAAATACCATCTACCGGAATGTTGTATTCATGATAGTTGATGAGTTTTTGTGCAATCCAAATATCTTCCGGTCTTGACCCCACACCCACATTTTTACCTTTCAATAAAGCCGAAAATTTTTCTTTTTCTTTCGCTTCAATCAAAACACCTGGAGTAATTTCTTTCTCTTGTATAATATGAATATCATCATCGCCTAAACCAATCGATTTAAGTAAAGTAGATTCTTTGAGTTTTATTTCTTTCAGTTGAATTGACTTTAACAAACTTGTTGCCTGCAATTGAGCAGCACTCACTTTATCCCCTTCTATTTTTTTAGGATTAATTCCCTTTTCCATCCAAAGATGCTGCGCAATTTTATTGTACTGAGCCGCTTCGGTGATGTAATTGTGCAATAATTCTTTGTCGTGATAATTATAGTCGATGCTATCGTTGGTCAACACCAACACATCGGCTAAATGCGATGTGCGCTGATAGTGCTGAAATCGTTTATACAAAAACAGCAAAAGCAAACCAACAAGTACAACAATAGCAATCGTTTTAAGCGGGCTGCTTTTCTTTTTGGTCGGTAAAATGTACTGTTCATTACTCATGTCCCAAACATACTAAATTTCATAGATGTAAGTTTCAGTTTTTTAGCCGGAAGTTGAAATTTTCTTCCTTTTCAACCACCGTTAACGTTTTTTGAATAACCTAGGTTTTGCAATTCTCAAAATTCAATTAGGTTTGAAGAAAATAGCGGAAATGAATAATTTGGGAAAATATATGGAAGGTGGTACAGAAGAAGTAATTGAGAAATTTGCCGGTGGCATGAATAAATTCGACAACAAGTTTCTCGAGCAACGCAGAGTGTTCTTATGGGGCGCGGTTACAGACGATTCGGCCGAGCGTGTAGTTAATCGCCTACTGTTTTTGGATGCCAACGAACCGGGTAAAGAAATCAACTTCTACATCAACTCTCCAGGCGGGGTGGTAACATCCGGCATGGTAATTTACGATGCCATGAAGATGATTTCGTCTCCTGTTAATACCATTTGTATGGGTTTAGCAGCTTCTATGGGTTCTATATTGTTGAGCGGTGGCGTGAAAGGCAAGCGTTTGATTTGGCCAAGCGGACGAGTAATGATTCATCAACCCTCTATTGGCGGTATGTACGGACAAGCCACCGATATCGAAATCACAGCTTTGGAAATCCAAAAAACCAAAGAAATGAGCGCCAAATTGTTGGCCGATAACTGCGGACAAACCTACGAGAAAGTGATGAAAGATTTCGATCGTGATTTTTGGATGAGTGCACAAGAAGCAGTAGCCTACGGCATTTGCGATGGCATTGCAGATAAGCTTATTTAAGATTTTTCGATTTAAAATGTAAGAATACGTCATGCAGCAATACATGACGTATTCTTTTTTTATCAAAACAGTATTTATCCTATCTAGAGAAGTAAAACCGTTTTCTAATTTACACGATTTCCTTGCAGCTCAATTGGCTAATTAAGTTGGAAAGCTAAGGCATATTTTAAATCTAGCTGTACAACATGTCGCTCAGTTTTTCTATGCTCATAATTTGAGTAGCAACAGTTTAGATGTTCTTCCATGTATCGCGCACCTTCGGTTTCCACAAGCGCAGGTTCCATCCCATACCGCCCATAAACTTGATTTCATCGAGGCGTTGGGGAGTGGAAAGGGTGCTGAACATTTGCCCCGTTACGCCCTGTACTTTCAAAAAGAAATGCATAAACGAAGCCACATAATAGTTACACCCAATTTGCATAGAAAGAAGCGGAACAACCGTATATGCGGTAGTTTTTAATTCTTCACCATCAATATATCGCGCCTGTACTAGACCTGCACCGGGGGTTAGACCAATGTAAGGATCGAAACGTTGTGGTTTCAGGAAGTGGTAGTTGGCTCCGGCAAATATAGCATGATTGGATTTCACTCCAGTTTGATTCTTCTTTAGCGTAACAAAAGAGAAGCAAATAGCACCGGTATAAGCAAAACGGTCGTCAATAAAGAGTTCCATTTCACCATTACAGTAGGCCGATACTGTTTTCTGTTTAATCATATATCCACCCCCTAAATTGCCTTGTGTGCGGATGATGCCTTTTCTGGTTTCCCAAACACGTTGCGCATTCAGTGGTGTGATGACCAATATAAGTACTGTTATAGTGGTCATTATTTTTTTCGGTTCCATAGCTTAAAGATTTTATAGTTAGCACTAATACTGATCATTAAATGGCCTTGCCAGCCTGTATTTCGCTGTGTTTCGATGGTCATGGTACCATCGGCATGTTCTTCCAATTCTAATTCTTTACCCAAATGGAAACCATATTGTGTGGTGAGTGAGATGTCGAACTTAGGCGTAACATTATAGCTAAGTCCTAGACCACCCTGTACTTCAGAACTGAAGCGACTTCCGCTTTTACCATTCGGTCCGTTAATGGTAATTACGGTTTGGTCGAAGCAATGTCCGGCTAAAACATAAGGTGTGAATTTTCGTTCAAAGGCTTTGGGGTCAATAAAATAGTACATCACGCTCCATCCAATATGGTAATCGTAGCGATGGGCTTTGTTGCGAATGTTACTGGAAAATACATCGGCATAAAATTCAGTGTTTACACGGTTGGCAACCTGAAGACGAAAATGTCCGCCTATACCGGTGCCAATCGCTTTTGGGTCGCCATCATTAAAAAAGCTAATGGTGTTGCGCATACCCAGCGAAAAATTACCGCCTTGTTTTTCGTAAAAAATTCTGTCGCCCAAGCGAAGATGTGCAGTGGTGTCACCAAGTGCATGAAGTTGAAGTGCCGGCAGCAGCACTGAAATACAAAGAACTACCTGCCTGATGTTGTATTGCATAAGCATGTGTTTTGGTGAAGTAGTTCTTTCGCATAAAGGAAGTATTTGTTAGGGTAACGAAATAAGACAGGGAAATATTGTGTTTTTTTGTGAAAGTAAGGGCATTTCACGTTTCTTGCTTTGTAATATGAGACTACTACAAGGGATTACATGTTAATCCCAATTTTAATTTCACTAAATAGGACTTTGGTCATGAAATTCGCCCAATTCAATGGATTTCTTACTGATTACCATCATTTTTTTCTGATATTTTTTGCTGCTTTTCTAACTTTACGCTCCATTTTTTGTTGAATAGCAAAAGTTAAACCATGCGATTTTTTACTTTTTTGCTTTTACAGTTTGTTCTCACCCTATCCCTTACAGCACAGGATGGTAAGAATGTACGTGGATTGGTAGTTGATAAAGACTCTAAATATCCCATTTTTGGGGCGAGTGTGGTAGTGGTTGGTTCAAAACCTTTCATGGGTACCACTACTGATGTGAACGGAAATTTTGTTTTGCCACAGGTGCCACTGGGCCGAGCCTCAATTAAAGTAAGTTATATAGGGTATAAGGATGCATTTGCGAATGATGTGTTAGTTATGTCGGGTAAGGAAACCCAATTGAACATTGAATTAGAAGAAAAGATCAGCGAAATCAAAGAAGTGGTGGTGATGGGTAATAGCGATAAGTCGCGCCCCAAAAACGAGTTCGCTACGGTAAGTGCCCGTTCGTTTGAAGTAGAGCAAACCAACAAGTTTAGTGGCAGTCGAAACGATCCGGCCCGTATGGCGTCTAACTTTGCCGGAGTAAGTGGGGCCAACGATGCTCGCAACGATATTATTATTCGCGGTAACTCGCCTATGGGCTTATTATGGCGTTTAGAAGGTATAGATATCCCAAGCCCGAATCACTTTGCCAGTTTTGGCAGCACAGGTGGGCCGGTAAGTATGTTGAATAACAACACCCTTTCCCGCAGCGATTTTATGACATCTGCTTTCCCTGCAGAATACGGAAATGCTTTGGCCGGAGCCTTTGATTTAAAAATGCGCAGTGGCAATAAAAACAAATATGAGTTCTTGGCACAAATTGGGTTCAATGGTTTAGAAATAGGGGCGGAGGGGCCTTTTGCCAAAAAGAAAAGTCAAGCATCTTTCATGATAAATTATCGCTACTCTACGTTGGCGTTGTTTAAACTTTTGAAAGCAAATTTTGGAACAGGAACGGCAGTGCCCGAGTATCAAGATTTATCGTTTAAGATAGATGTGCCTACCAAAAAGGCAGGTATATTCCGCTTGTGGGGGTTAGGCGGTTTAAGTAAAATTGAGTTATTAAGTTCTAAAACCGATCCAAGTACTTCGGGTACGAACCTATTTATTAATGAGAACCAAGATATTTACAATCGAGTACAAACAGGTATTGTTGGTTTTTCGCATACCTATTTTATAACTCCAAAATCGTATTACAAAATTGCATTAGGTGCCTCACACCAACGTCAACTAGCCGATATTGACACAATAGATGTGTTCAATCGAAGTAATATCGCACGTTACAACAAGGTTATACTTCGGCAGAATAAATATACCGCTCATATTTTCTATAACACTAAGTTAAATGCCAAAAACACTATTACCGCAGGTGTAATTACCAATGTATACGATTTGTTTTTCTCGGATAGTATTTCCTATGAAGGGAAATTCGTACCTATGAAATATGCTAAAGGGTACAGTGCCTTGGCTCAAGTATATGCGCAATGGCAACACAAATTTTCCGATCAGTTGGTCTTGAATACCGGTATTCACATTCAACATTTTTCGTTGAGCAGAAGTACCACAGCACCCGCTCCGCGTGTGGGTTTGCGCTATCAGTTTAAAGAAAATCAGTACGTAAGTTTTGGCTATGGATTGCATCATCAAATTCAACCGCTACCCACCTATTACAATGCCGAAGTCACCGCATTGGGGAATGGCAAACCAACCAATTTGAACATGGGTTTCAGTCGCAGTAACCACTTGGTGTTGGGCTACGATTTAACGTTCAAAAAAGATTTTCACTTTAAAGCCGAAACCTATTTTCAGTATATCGATAAAGTGCCGGTGGAAAAATTCAGCAGCTCGTTCAGTATGCTCAATGCCGGTGCCGAATTTTCTACGCCAAACAACACCAACCTTACCAACAAAGGCGTTGGTATGAACTATGGCGTAGAGATAACAATGGAGAAATTTTTCAGTAAAGGTTATTATTTATTGACCACCGCTTCTATTTTTCAATCGCGCTACAAGGGCAGCGATAATGTATGGCGCAACACGGCTTTCAATGGTTTGTATGTGGTAAATATGTTGGGCGGGTACGAGTATAAGTTCGGAGGCAGAAAAAATAAGACCAAGCGTCATTCCGTGGCCATCGATGGGAAGTTTACGGTGGCAGGCGGCCGATTCTACACGCCAATTGATTTTGAAAAAAGTGCCCAGTTGCAACAGGAAATTCGTAAAGATGCTGAAGCGTTTACCTCTCAATATCCTGTATATTATCGTTTAGATTTGAAATTTAGTTATCGCTTGAGCATGAAAAAAATTACGCACGAATTCTCTATTGATGCTCAAAATTTAACCAACCATAGAAACGTATTTCGTTTAGTGTATAATGTGCGTACTAACTCCATTGCTACAGAGTATCAGCAGGGTTTATTTCCGCTGCCTCAGTATCGATTGTATTTTTAATAAGGAATATTAATAGTTCTATTGCGAAGAGTAATTGGTTCAAATTGGCAATTCTTCAGGAAATATTTCAATACAACGCCTGTTTTGATAGGTGACAATGCTCCTTTTTCTACCAACATGGAGTATATGGTTGTTTGCTATCCTAGCAACGATTGCAATCCAAATCGATCAAACAATTCGAATATAGTATTCAAAAGGTCTATTCAGGTGCCGGCTGCAATAGTTGTCAATGCTATTAATGAAAGCCAAATTGAACAAATAGAAGTCTTCCCAAATCCAACCATAAACACGGTTAAGTTTAAGGGCGATATCCAAAACTTAGATATTTATATAACTAACAGTCTTGGGCAAAAGCTAGAGGTTGCAATAGATAATAAAAAAATAGACATAGCTGCTTTTGAAAGAGGTGTTTGTTTTGTTGTTGTTTCAAACAAAGAAGGGAAGAAAACCTTTAGCGTTGTTAAGTTGTAACCAATCACAGCGTACTTTTTACACAGGTGAAATGCTGATCCATCTTTCATATTTGCTATCGTATTCTTTGCCAAGATACCTTCAGTATGTATTATCTACGTTATTTGCACACTAAAGCGGAGGTTCACTTACACTTTAATGTAGTCGAAAACTACGCCAAGCCTGAAGCACAAAGACAACTAAAATATAATTCAATCGCTATCTCGCGAGCGGGGGTGAAGTGGAAATCCTTTGCCAATTCCAATGGCAAAGATTGGAACGCAACACCCAATCCCGATTCCGAGCGGGACTCGCCTAAATGAGAAACTCCATGCGCTCGTTGTAATTACTAATTCGTATCGGTTACACTTTTATTGCCGCTAACGTCATGTTCAAATTTGCACCCTGTTTTAGTCCTAGTTTTTTGCGAATGTGGAGCCGATGGGTTTCTATGTTTCTTTCGCTAGTAGAGAGCAAAGTAGCAATTTCTTTGGTGTTAAAACCTGAGTGCAAAAGGGCGCAGATTCTGCTTTCTGTAGGGCTAAGTGTAGAATATTGCCGGGTTAAAGCTTGAATAAAATGTGCGTGGGTTTTGTCGAATTTTTCCTTGAAAATTTCTTTTTCGGCATCTTCCTTGTTAAACGCTGCATCAATCTTTTTGAAAAGGGTTTGAAAGATTTGTTCGCGTTGCGCATTTTCTTTTTTCAATAAGTTTATACTGCCTTTCAAATCGGAAAGCAGCTCGTTGCGTTGTTGTAGATAGTGATTCGCCATACTTAATTCTTGAGATTTTAGGTGTAAGTCTTGGGTGATGAGTTTGTTTTCTTTTTCGGCAATTTCTAACTGGTGTAAAGCAGTAATGTGTTTCAATCGGTAAGCCATTATCTCTTGCTGAGCCTGCGTTTCATGCTCATTTATTTTTTTGATGTACTCCAGTTCTTTTGCCGCATTTTCTGTTTTTTGATAATATTTTACAAAGCATTTATTCAACTTGTTGATGCTCATTTGGCTCCCTATTTTAACCGTACAAGCATTTAATGCATCTAAATTTTGCTTTGCTTTTTTAATGTTGTTGTGGCGTAAGTAATATTCAAACCGAACTTCATAGGCCAATAAACTGCTCAGTGGTGTTGTTCCTTTTTGAGTGGTGTCAATGCATAAAGTTGTTTGATACAACATCTCATTTTCATCTTTTTCCAATACTGCAATGTTGGCTAAGAGTAAAAATCTATCAATTTGCATCACCGAATTAGGCGCTATCCGATTTTTTATTTCGGTGGCAGCTTGGTTATATTGTTTTGTTTTTTCGATATCGCCACAAGCTAAGGCTGCACGTGCTGCGGCTTCATAAATATGCACATCGCTTATATCTTCAGTTGCTGGTTTTGGTCGAGTTCTGTACGCTAATAATTCTTCTGCATTTCGGAGGTTTTCCTCCGGACTCACCAAATCTTTTCGCACTTCGTTTTGCTGATACATGCATACAATAATTTGGTGTTTGTTGTTTAGTTTTCGGGCTAACTCCAATGCGCTATTCAAATAGGCTAACGATTCTGTATTCAATAACAGCCGTAAACAAATACGACCACAATTAATTAAACAGCGGAATGTAAATGCATTAATATTTAATTGTTGAGCCGTGTTTAAAGCACGTTGTGCCAACTGTAAGGCCTCTTCGTATTTGGCTTGTGCAGAAAGGTGCATGGAACGAAGTAGCCAGAGTGTGCCTTTTTCAATGGGTAGTCCATGGGAGAGAATATGCTTTTCACAATCAGCTAAAAGTTGTAGTGATATAGCTGTATTGCCAATGGCTAGTTCTGCCATAGCCAATTGCAGGCTATACGACATGGTCTCTTTTTGGGTGAGCTTCTTTTTCTTATCGCTTAACAGCTCAGAAAGTGTTTTCTGCGCTTGGAAAAAGGGCATAGTATTGTCAATCAGTATATTTATAGTGTGCTCTTTCTCTTTTTTTTTCATCTTATTGTAGTGAAACTAATCCCCCTTTAATGATTCAAAACTAGTGGATTATCCTATTGGTTTCAGGGGCTTAGTAGTTTATTAGTACTTATCCACTCGTACCTATTCTTTTCATTTGCGTCATTAAATAACTAAATAAATACTAATATGAAAAAGCTCATTACCAATTTTGCGTTTTTAGGCTGTTATGTTTCGGCATTTAGCCAAATTGTTTTAGATCAAAGTAATTATCCGTTTCCCCTTGCCTCTACACCTGTTGCAGAAATAACGGCTAATGTAAGTTCGATACCCAGTAGAGGAGCCGCACAGGTTTGGGATTATAGTACTGCGACACCTGTTTCCCCCTCTACCAATGATGTTACACTTTTGAGTGGCGATCCAAATTTTCCTGACGCTCAATATAAGCTAACCAGTTTGTACAAAGGACTAACCTCTTCTCTGGGCTATAATTTTGATCAATATTATGCGATTACAGCTTCGGGGGCGAATGCTATTGGGATTCATGTGCCTGAACAACGTTACGGATTAGGTGCGTTGACGGGAAATACTGCCGATAGTCTGATTATATTAGACAATATCATTTACTATCCTACTGATCCTCGACCGTTAATTGCTTTCCCTGCATCCATGGATTCTACCTGGAGTAGTCAAAGGAGAAATGTTGTCAATATGGAATTAACAGTGGCTTCTGCAGGGCTTTCAAAAGCATCCTTACAGCAGGCCTTCTATTTTTTACGATTAGATAGCGTAATTGGGTATGGAATATTGAAACTCCCTCCGCAAACAGTTTTTAACAGTGATGTTCCCGTGCTGCAAGTAAAAACGTTAGCCGCTTGCAGAGATAGCTTCTATTTAGGGGGTAGTCCAGCTCCAAGTGCCCTGCTTTCGGGCTTTGGTATGTCTCAATGGCAGCAATCAAGTCCCACTTCCTTCAGATATAATTTTTATAGAGAGGGGTTAAATAACTATCAAATGGCTGTCAATTTTTCGAGTCCATTATTCACCAACATGACTACGTCCTTTATTTCCACTGCTCTACCTACCTTACCCACTGGGATAACGAACGAAGATGCAGTTGGAAACAATTGGAGCACTTACCCCAACCCGGTAACAGAGAATCGGTTCAGTGTTGCAATGGGGAAGCACTGCAATGTAAGTGCCGTAATTTTGCGTGATGTTTCCGGTAGAATAATTGAGACTGTAGTGCCAACAAATAAGGGCAACATATTGGAAGTACAGATGAACAACAAATTAGCGGAGGGCTTTTATTGGTTCTCGTTACAGGATGATGCGGCTAAGATTGTTTCTACAGGTAAGATAATGGTAATAAAATAGTGTTTTGTGTTTAAAGGTTAAGTGCGGATGCGTAAGGCGTCCGTACTTTTTTCTCTAATTTTAGCTAGCTTTTGCTGTAAATCAAGTCGGTTTACTCAATTGTGCTTGGCAAAAGAAGTTTTAACAAAAACCGACCATTTTCAACACCAATACAAATTTTTCCCAAAAAGGGCAAATTGGACAGATTTTTTTTGTTTCCACACTTTTTTTGTTGAGAATTATTTCTAAGTTTGCATTCCGTTTTCCGAAAGGGCTTCCAAATACGGATTATTTATTATACCATAAAATTAAATTAAATTCATCATGGCTGACGTAAAATCACTAGCTGAAACCCTTGTAAACCTTACGGTTAAGGAAGTAAAAGAATTAGCAGATATCTTGAAATCTGAGTACGGAATCGAACCTGCTGCTGCTGCTGTAGCTGTTGCTGCTGCTCCTGCAGGTGCTGCTGCTGCTGCTGAGAAGACATCTTTCGATGTAATCTTGAAAAGCGCTGGAGCTCAAAAATTGAACGTAGTTAAAATCGTTAAAGACTTAACTGGTCTAGGTTTGAAAGAAGCTAAAGATCTAGTTGATGGCGCTCCAAAACCTATTAAAGAAGGTGTGGATAAAGCTACAGCTGAAGACTTAGCTAAACAATTGACTGAGGCTGGTGCTGAAGTAGAAGTAAAGTAATTTACTCCATAATAATCGGTTTAAGGCACGGAAATGCTCGAAAGAGCATGCGTGCCTTAAACTGTTTATAAAACGAACAGGTTTTGTAAGCAGTTTTCTGAAGTAAACCGGTCTAAAAGTTCTAAACTTCAGAGTTCTATTCAATAAAAAAATAAATCCTGATATGGCCGAAATCCTTAAGCAAGCATCTCAACGTATCAATTTCGGTAAAAACCGTTTACCAGACGCTACCCCTGATTTACTTGATATTCAATTAGCGTCTTACAAAGAGTTCATTCAGTTGGAGACTACAGCGGATAACCGTTCCAACGAAGGTCTTTACAAAGTTTTCCAAGAAAACTTCCCTATTTCGGATTCCAGAAACATCTTCTTATTAGAGTTTTTGGACTTTTTCGTTGATCCACCGCGTTACACCATCGATGAGTGTATCGAAAGAGGGTTAACGTATTGCGTGCCATTGAAAGCTAAATTAAAGCTTTCATGTAACGATCCTGAGCACATCGACTTTAAAACAATTGTACAGGAAGTGTTTTTGGGAAATATCCCATACATGACCGCAAAAGGTACTTTTATCATAAATGGTGCAGAGCGTGTAGTTGTTTCTCAATTACATAGAAGTCCGGGTGTATTCTTCGGACAGTCTTTCCACCCAAATGGAACTAAAATTTACTCTGCTCGTGTGATTCCTTTCAAAGGCGCATGGATGGAGTTTGCTACCGATATCAACAACGTAATGTATGCCTACATCGACCGTAAGAAGAAATTCCCGGTTACCATGTTACTACGTGCCGTGGGTTACGATTCGGATAAAGATATCTTGAAATTATTCGATTTGGCGGACGAAATCACGCTTTCTTCTAAAAAAGAATTGCAGAAAGCCGTTGGAAAACGTTTGGCTGCGCGTGTTTTACGTACGTGGATGGAAGATTTCGTAGATGAAGATACCGGTGAGGTAGTGTCTATCGAGCGTAACGAAGTATTGTTGGAGCGTGATACTACTATCACGGAAGAGAATATCGATGCTATTGTCGATTCAGGTACTAAGTCGATCTTCGTTCACAAAGACGAAGTAACAGCTGATTACTCTATTATCTTCAATACCTTACAAAAAGATACTTCAAACTCTGAAATCGAGGCATTGAACCACATCTATCGTCAATTGCGTGGATCAGATCCACCTGACGAAGAAACAGCACGTGGAATTATCGAAAAATTATTCTTCTCTGACAAACGTTACGATTTAGGAGAAGTTGGTCGTTATAAAGTGAACAAAAAACTAGGCTTACCATTGTCCACAAACACAAAGGTATTGACTAAAGATGATATCATTCTTATCGTGAAATATTTGGTGAACTTAAGTAACCAGAAAGCGGAGGTAGATGATATTGATCACTTGAGCAACAGACGTGTAAGAACTGTAGGTGAGCAATTATATGCGCAATTCGGAGTAGGTTTGGCACGTATGGCCAGAACGATTCGTGAGCGTATGAACGTTCGAGATAACGAGGTATTCACGCCAATCGATTTGATCAACGCAAGAACATTGTCTTCTGTTATCAACTCTTTCTTCGGAACTTCACAATTATCTCAATTCTTGGATCAAACCAATCCTTTGGCGGAGATTACTAACAAGAGAAGGGTATCGGCTTTAGGACCAGGCGGTTTATCAAGAGAGCGTGCCGGTTTCGAGGTGCGTGACGTTCACTATTCGCACTACGGTCGTTTGTGTACGATTGAAACACCGGAGGGACCAAACATCGGTTTGATTTCTACCTTGTGTGTACACGCGAAAGTAAACGATATGGGATTCATTGAAACACCATACCGTAAAGTTGAAAACGGAAAAGTAAATCTGAAAGCAGCTCCACAATTCTTGTCGGCTGAAGAAGAAGACTTGTACAATATCGCTCAGGCGAAAGTAGAAATGGATCCTAAAACAGGTGCATTTACTACCGATAAAGTAAAATCACGTTACCAAGGCGATTTCCCAATTTTGGCTCCGGCTGAAGTGAATTTCATGGACGTAGCGCCAAATCAAATTGTGGGTGTTTCTGCATCGTTGATTCCTTTCTTGGAGCATGATGATGCGAACCGTGCCTTGATGGGATCGAACATGCAACGTCAGGCTGTGCCGTTATTACGTCCGCAGTCTCCAATTGTAGGAACAGGTTTAGAAGCACGTGTAGCACGCGATTCAAGAAACTTGGTAAATGCAGAAGGAACAGGTGTTGTAGAATATGTGGATGCAAACGAAATTCATGTACGTTACGAAAGAACTGACGAAGAGCGTTTAGTATCGTTCAAAGACGACAAAGTGGTTTACAAATTGTCGAAATATTTGAAAACCAACCAAAGTACTTGTATCAACTTGAAGCCAATCGTTAAGAAAGGTCAGAAAGTAGAAAAAGGGGATATTCTTTGCGATGGTTTCTCTACTGAATTAGGAGAGTTAGCCTTAGGTTCTAACCTTACTGTAGCGTTCATGCCATGGAAAGGATACAACTTTGAGGATGCGATTGTAATCAATGAGCGTATTGTTCGTGACGATGTATTTACTTCTATTCAAATTGAAGAATTCGAATTGGAAGTACGTGATACTAAATTAGGAGAAGAGGAGTTAACTCCGGATATTCCTAACGTTTCTGAAGAGGCTACCAAAGACTTAGATGAAAACGGTATTATCCGTATCGGAGCAACAGTAAAAGAAGGCGATATTTTGATTGGAAAAATCACTCCGAAAGGAGAGACCGATCCAACACCGGAAGAGAAATTGTTAAGAGCAATCTTTGGTGATAAAGCAGGTGATGTGAAAGATGCATCATTGAAAGTGCCACCTTCCATCGAGGGAACAGTTATCAATAAAAAACTGTTTGCGCGTGCGAAGAAAGACAAGGCTTCTAAAGTGAAAGAAAAAACAGCGATTGAGAATTTGGAAAAAATTCACAACAAGCGTTTAGCTGAAATTAAGGAAATCTTGTTAGAGAAATTGATGGGTATCTTGAACGGAAAAGTTTCTAACGGAGTATCTTCGCTATACAAAGAGGAGTGGATCTCTAAAGGCACTAAGTTTTCTGTGAAAGTATTGTCAGACTTGAACTACGCAGAAGTTGATCCAAAAGATTGGACAAAAGAAGAAGATGCAAATCGTCAGATTAAAGCTATTCTTCATAACTACAACTTGAAAGTAAACGAAGAGTTGGGACGTTACAAACGTGAGAAATTCAACATCGCTATTGGTGATGAGTTACCATCGGGCGTATTGAAATTGGCTAAAGTTTATTTGGCTAAGAAACGTAAGTTGAAAGTAGGAGATAAAATGGCGGGACGTCACGGTAACAAAGGTATTGTTGCCAAAATCGTTCGTGCAGAAGATATGCCGTTCATGGCAGACGGAACTCCGGTGGATATCGTATTGAACCCACTAGGTGTACCTTCGCGTATGAACTTAGGACAGATCTACGAAACCGTTTTAGGATGGGCCGGAAAGAAATTGGGTGTGAAATTTGCCACTCCAATTTTCGATGGAGCTACATTAACTGAAATTGGGGAGTACGTTGAAAAAGCAGGTTTACCTGAATTAGGTTCTACTTACTTATTTGACGGAGAAACCGGTGAGCGTTTCGATCAACCAACCACTGTTGGGGTTATCTATATGATCAAATTGAGCCACATGGTGGATGATAAGATGCACGCACGTTCTATCGGACCATACTCGTTGATTACACAACAGCCGTTAGGAGGTAAAGCACAGTTCGGAGGTCAGCGTTTCGGAGAGATGGAGGTTTGGGCATTGGAGGCTTACGGAGCAGCAAACATCTTGCAAGAGTTGTTAACTGTGAAGTCGGATGATATCAATGGCCGTGCTAAAACATACGAAGCGATTGTGAAAGGTGATAATCTTCCAGAACCTGGAATTCCTGAATCATTTAACGTATTGATGCACGAGTTAAGAGGTTTGGCCTTAGATTTGAAATTCGAATAATTACTTTAACTCAAATAGTAAAGCCTCATTGCCTATGCAGTGAGGCTTTTTTTATGCATTTAGCTTTTTTTAATCGGAATAGATATTGCTTTTTGCTAATTTCCATTTTCAAATAAATGCTATGAACAAACGTGATTTTATTAAAACCCTTTCATTGATTGGGTTTGCATCGGTATCTAAATTCTCATTTGCAGGTAACGCACCTGTATTTACCGGAAAGCAATCCTTGGATAATGGGTTTGGCGGTTTTAAATTACCTGAATTGGGGTTAGGATATGATGAGCTGGAACCTCATATAGATAAGCGGACGATGGAAATTCATTATACAAAACACCATGCCACTTATGTCAAAAATTTAAATGAAGCTACCAAAGGAACGGAATTAGAGGGTAAAGATATTGAAGCTATTTTGACTTACATTTCGGCTAAAGACAATGCGCTAAAAAACAATGGTGGCGGGCATTACAATCATACTCTGTTTTGGAAGTTGTTGACTCCTAAATCAAGTAAAACGCCTGGAGGCGAATTATTGAAAGCAATTGAAGCAACGTTTGGCTCATTCGATAAGTTCAAAGAGTTGTTTGCAGCAGAGGCGAAAACACGTTTTGGTTCCGGATGGGCATGGTTAAGTGTAAATAGTAAAAAAGAGTTATTTATTTCTTCCACACAAAATCAAGAGAATCCCCTGATGGTTAAAATTGTACGAGAATCCGGATATCCGATACTTGCCTTAGATGTGTGGGAACATGCATATTATTTGAACTACCAAAACAAGCGTGTAGACTATATTTCAGCGTTTTGGAATGTGGTGAATTGGACTGAAGTGGAACAACGTTATTTATCTGCAATACAATAATCAAATGAATTCTGTATATACTTTTCTTTTGTTAGGTGTAGCGGCCGGTTGGCTGAGTGGTATGATGGGCGTTGGTGGCGGCATCATTATTGTACCTGCGTTGATGATGATTTTCGGATTTTCGCTGCGTGATGCACAAGGCACTTCGCTGGCTGCAATTATGCCACCTGTGGGGTTTTTAGCGGCTTATACTTTTTATCAGAATGGAAATCTGAACATAAAAGTGGCTGCCATGATTGCAACAGGATTCATACTTGGCGCTTATTTGGGGGCGAAAACCAATTATGCGATAAAGAAGGAAGTGATGGAAAAGGTATTTGCAGTGCTGCTCATTATTGTAGCAGTGCGGATGTTGTTGAAAAACAATTAATCTTTCAGGGAAGCCCGAATAAACTTATACATTCCTCCGCAAACGCCTAACAGTGCAAGTCCTGCTGTAAAATAAGGCTTATCGAAAGTGAATTTTTTATCAAGCAAATTGCCAAGCAAAACGCCAACACCAATGTAAGCGGCCAACTCAAAAGCCATAGCACTGTATTGCAGAAATTTATTGTTCATGAGCGCATGTAATATCGGAAGCTGAAATTACTTACCAGCGTTTACAGAAGCGTTTTCTTCTAGCTCTTTGGTGCGCACCGGTTGTATACCCATGGTGCATTTTCCGTTGAATTTTGCGCCTTCTTCAACCACTAATCGTTTAATTGAAATGTCGCCTGACACGAATGCTGATTTACTTAAAATCAATAGTTCGGTGGCATCAATTTTACCGTTAATTCGACCTTCAATAAAGGCATTTTGGCAAACAACGTCTCCGTCTATTACCCCCGAGCTACCCAACACCAATTTCGATTTAGTAGACACGTTACCCTGCACCTTTCCATCAATACGGATATCAGACTCCGAACGGATATCTCCGGTAATAGAAGTGCCTGAACCCAATTGGTTCATAGTTTTCGGGGTGGCGGTGGTCTCTTCTTTTTTAGTGAACATACTCATAACGGAATATTTAGTTCGCTAAAATACAATAAAATCCTTTGGATTCAATGGCTTGCCTTGATGCCATATTTCGAAATGTAGGTGCGGACCCGTGGAAAGAGTGCCAGAGTTGCCAACAGCAGCTATTACATCGCCACATTTTACAAAGTTACCGTTGCTTTTAAAGAGTTTGTTGTTGTGTTTGTACACTGAAATCAAGTTGTCTTTGTGTTGAACAAAAATACTATAACCGGTTTCTACATCAAAGGTGGTTGCGATTACCACGCCATCTAATGTTGCTTTAACCGGTTCATCCGTTTTTGCAGCAATATCAATTCCGAAATGTTCAGTATTCGAGTTGAAATCATCAGTAGGAATCCCCGCAACAGGTGATAAGAAATTATATTCGTTCAAAATAGTCCGTACGTCATTTTTGCTGTCTTTTCGGTAATTAATCGAAAACCGTTCAATGTCTTCTACTTCTTTTCTCAACTGCAATTCTTGTTCACTAGCCACCTCTGGTGCCGTATTTTTGTCGGTTGTAATGGGTTTAGTGGCTTTGTCGATATTACTCATCGAATCAATATTCCCGTTGAGGATATTTTCCACACTGCCAATTTTTAGATTTTTGGCCAATAGCAAACTCTCTAATGAATCGGTTCGAAGCGAAAGAGCAATAATTTGACTTCTGTAATTATAATCGCCAAATCCGGGAATGTAATATTTAAGGGGTGTATAGATAATAGCACTGGCAGTAAGTACGATAAGCACAAAAGCAACTGTACTCAAGAAAACCCAAACGTTTGTTCTGGAGAGCACTAAAGAGAATTTTTCCTCGAAAGTGGCATCATTCAGCACCACAAACCTGAATTTGCTTTTGATGGTTTTGTTTAAATTCGTTTTTACCCTATCAGGCATGCGTAAGATTTATGGTTAGTTGGTTTTATTTACGGTACAAAACAATAAATTTGTCGATAATGAGTTTAATAATAATTCAAAAAAAAGAAACCGTTGCAACAATTTAAACAATATCATTTTTTTTCACTGCTTCTTGTTCTTCTAGTTAGTGGTTGCGCTACTACCAATCAAGCCCCATTCCCTAAACAACAATATCAGGATTTGACCTCGCGTTTTAATGCCTATTTTAATGCGAAAGAGAAGGAAAAAGCGGTATTACAAACCGTAGAGAAATCACATAAAGATAATTATGACGAGGTTATTTCTGTTTTCTATTACTCCAATCCAAAAGATTTTGCTTCAAGTACCGGAGAATTAGAAGATATTGAAAAGCGATGTACGCGTTCATTACAGATTCATACTATTGCCAATTATGTTGACGATCATTTTTTATTGATTGGGAAAGCAAATTATTACAAAGGGGATTACGAAAAAGCATTGACAAATTTCAAGTTTGTTACCACCGAATATAAAGAGGGCGTTGATTATGTAAAGGAGATGAAACGCTTGAAAGGCAAAACGGTGAAAGCCTCAAAAAAGAAAAAGCCTGCCAAAAAAGCGAAGTTTGAAAAGGTTTTAGATGCCAAAGGAAATTTAGTGCTTAACAAAATCGATGAACGGCCTAAGTACACTTTATTTGAACATGAACCCGCTCGTGCTGAAGCATTGTTATGGTTGGCTAAAACGTATACGGCTCAAGCAAAATATTCAGAAGCGATAAGTGTGATTCAGTATGCTAAGAACGATGATAAGTTTTACAAAAATCTTGATAAAGAACTGTTGCTCACAGAAGCGAATGTCTACATTCAGAAAAAGGAATATGCGCAAGCGATAGCTCCACTCGAGAAGTTTTTGACCATGACGAAAAAGAAGAAGCAACGTCTTCGTCCATTATTGGCACTGGCTCAAATCCACGAAAAATTGGGCAATCATGCTCAATCGGCCGGCTTTTATAAAATGGCGTTGAAAAGCAATCCCGGTTACGATATGGAGTTTTTCGCCAAAATGCAGCAAACACGTTTGAGTCGTAAAGGCAAAGTGAACTTAGAGGAAGTGAAAAAGATTTTGGTGAAGATGTCGCATGACGGTAAGTACAAAGAGTATCTTGATCAGATTTTTTATGAATTGGGGGAAATTACTCTTGGCGAGAATAACCGATCGGTTGCTCGGGAATGGTATCGTAAGTCCATCAACAACTCTACATCCAACACGGTGCAAAAATCGCAATCTTTTTTGCGTTTAGCCCAAATGGATTTTGAAGAAGAAATTTATCGCGCTTCAAAGTTTAATTACGACAGTGCCATTATAGGTATGTCGGCAAAAGATACCCTATACGAAACTACAGTTAAGCGAGGAAAAGTGCTTGGAAGACTAATCGAAAATTTAGATGTAATTGCAACGCAAGACAGTTTGCAACGTGTAGCCAAAATGTCGGAGACCGAACGCTCTAAATTCATCAAGAAGTTAATTGCTCAGCAAGAAAAGGAATTGGAAAAAAAGGAGCGGGAGAAAAATCAGCCTATTCAAAATAACAATAATTTGCCTTCTGCAAATATTCCAACTTCTATAACGGGTTCAGACAATGGGGAGGTCGCTTGGTATTTCTATAACCCAATGCTACGGGGGAATGGTTATAATGAGTTCGTTCGTAAGTGGGGAAAAAGAAAGTTTGAAGACAATTGGCGAAGAAAAGACAAAACATCTTCCTCTTCCGATAATACTGCTGAGGCAGACACCGCTAAATTACAGGACGATAAAGATGTTGCAGCAACAGATGAAAGCAAATATTTAGTTGGATTACCGCTTACAGCAGAGCAGCTTGCTCAATCAAATGATAAATTAGTGGATGCATATTATAATGCAGGGACGATTTATAAAGATGATTTAAATAGTTATCGTAAAGCCAATCAGATGTTTGATGAATTGGTGCGAAAATTCCCAAAAAGCAAGTTGAATTTGGAATCCTATTATCAGCTTTATTTGATTGCGCAGAAAACCAAAAATCAGCCCCGTGCAGAAGAGTATAAAGCTAAAATTATTGCCGAGTATCCGGATAGCAAAATTGCCAAATACATACAAGATCCGGACTACTTGAATAAGCTTAAAGAATCGGAAAATGCAGTGGCAAATTATTATCAATCTACCTATAATGATTATTCCAAAGGCCTTTATGCTGAAGCAATAGAAAAATGTAAGTTGGCGGATGTGAAGTTTACGCCAAATACATTTAAACCGAAGTTTGACTTGTTGAATGCAATGATAGAAGCAAAGCAAAACCGATTAGATGATTATGTGCAATCGTTGAATAAAATCATTGCAAAACATAATGGTACACCTGAACAAGAAATGGCTAAAAAATTATTAGCCGATTTGAATAAGTCCAAATTACCTATGTTGGATTTGAGCAAACAAGTGGTAGATACCACTATTGTTGATACTGTAGCGGCTAAAACACCTGAGGCGCCAGTTCCCTCAACGGCTGACATTTCTGCCATGAAAGCTACTCTAGAGACGAGCAAGACTAAATTTGGCGAAGCACTTGCGAAGTTTGTAAATGACTCTATCGAGAAAACGAAGAAGGACGTTAAGTCGGAGTATAAACCACTTTCTAAATCGGAGCGATTAGACAGTATTATGAAAGCGCAAAAAAATCCTAAGCCTGTACCGTCTACCGTAACCCCAACAAAAACGGAAGTGCCTACACCGGTTGCAAAACAAGATACAGTAAAATCGGATTATAAGCCTTTGTCAAAATCGGAGCGGCTCGACAGCATTATGAAAGCTGCCAAGAAAGCTCCGGCAAAACCAACACCACAGCCAACTTCGGCAACACCAAAAACCGACACTTTGGTCAAGCCAACTGCAGCCTCTAAAGACTCAGTGAAGAAAGTGCCGGCTGCAAAAGTAGATTCATCCAAGAACAAAAATACGGTAAAACCTCAGCCTAAGCCGGTGGTAAAAACGGATACGATTAAAACAAAACCAGTTCCAGCGCCTAAAGACACATTAAAAAAGGCAACTACAGTGAAAGCAGATACCGTAAAGTCGAAGTCGGTTGAGAAACCTGCAGCTAAACCTATTGTAAAAGCGGACACTGTAAAGCAAAAAGTAACCCCAAAACCAACGAATGTCGATACTGTTAAAGTGCCCCAGCCGAATGTTTCTACTAATAGTGTGGTTGTAGACAGTAACGATAAAGAATCGATTTACGGTTTAAGCGATGCAGCACCGCATCAAATTGTGATTTATTTTAAAAATGGCGACAAGTATTCATCCACTATGGTGACCAAGTTGGAAACCTTTGAGCAGTTGAAGTTTACGGGTTCAACACTTACTAATCGTTCAGTGATATTGGATAGTAAAAACAAATTGATTTTAGTGAAGTCATTTGTTAATAAAACAGAGGCTTTAGCTGCAGCGAAAACCTTGCAAACCGGTATAATTGAAGCTATTGGAGTGCAAAGTGAAGAGGTTTATGTTTTTGCTATTTCAACGTTAAATTACACCACACTCATTTCCACCAAGCGATTAGGGAACTACCTTAATTTCTACAAGGAAAACTATAAATAGCTTTTGTCCACACTAGGTGAATATATATTCGAACGGTAATTGTTAAAGCCTTATATTTACGTGTGGTTACTACTGAAACCTTAGACTTTGTCAAAAAGATATTTTCTGCTCACTTAGAGCAGAGGGAACTCCGCAAAACAGCAGAACGCTTCGCCATACTTGAGGAAATTTATTCGCGCACCGATCATTTTGAGGCCGAACAATTGTATTTGGATTTGAAGGAAAAGAAGGTGAACGTAAGTAGAGCCACTGTTTACAATACGCTTGATCTGTTGATTTCATGTGATTTGGTAAAAAAGCATCAGTTTGGCAGAAATCAAGCGCAATATGAAAAGTCTTACGGATACAAACAGCACGATCATGTTATTTGTATTGAATGTAAAAAGGTAGTAGAGTTTTGCGATCCCCGCATTCAGCAAATTAAGACAATGGTGGGCGATTTGTTGAATTTTAAAATCACGCATCATTCATTAAATTGCTACGGAATTTGCGGAAATTGTCAACATAAAAACAGCTAAAGATATGGATACACTTAAGGAAATTAAAGATGGTGTTTTGGTGATTTACTTCACCGGAAATTTATTGGGAGAGCATGTAAATGGACCCATTCTTGATGAGGTAAAACACTCCATCGATGCCGGAAATAAACGTATTGTGTTTAATTTGAAAGACCTTAAGTTTATTAACAGTACAGGCTTTGGTATGTTTATGAGCGCAATGGCTCGCTTACGCAACGTTGGCGGTGAACTTATTTTGGCAGAAGTACCCGAGAAAGTTCTAGCACTTTTAAAGATGATGAAATTAGATGCCGTGTTCTTTATTTCTGATTCAGAAGCGGATGCATTGGAGCGTTTAAAGTTGTTGAAGTAACAGATAAGACAGATTCTATTTTTTGAAAACTGACAGATAAATTATGTACGTAGATATTTTACTTGGATTGCAATGGGGCGATGAAGGAAAGGGAAAGATTGTTGATTATTTAGCTCCGAAATACGACATCATTGCTCGTTTCCAGGGCGGACCAAATGCAGGGCACACGTTGGTGATTGATGGGGAGAAAACAGTATTGCATACTATTCCAAGTGGTATCATGCAAAAGGGTGTTGTGAATGTAATTGGCAATGGTGTTGTGATTGATCCGGTTACATTAGTGAAAGAGATTACAACGCTTACTGCTAAAGGGATTGATGTAAAAGGGAATTTGCTGATTTCTAAGAAAGCGCATTTCATATTACCAACGCACAAAGTATTGGATGCTGCTTCCGAAGCGGCCAAAGGGAAATCAAAAATTGGTTCAACCTTGAGAGGAATTTCGCCAACCTATATGGATAAAACCGGACGTAATGGTTTGCGTGTTGGAGATATTTTAAATGCCGATTTTCAAGAGCAATACACGAAAGTGAAAGAAAAGCATTTGCATTTATTGAAGCAATACGACTTCGAGTTTAATGTAGAGGCGGCAGAGAAAGAGTGGATGGAAAGTATTGAAATTATTCGTGGTTTTAAATTAGTGGATTCTGAATATTATTTGAATGAAGCGTTGAGCAATGGTAAGAAAATTTTAGCAGAAGGTGCACAGGGAACCATGTTGGATATTGACTTCGGCACGTATCCATATGTAACGTCTTCTAATACTATTTCTTCGGGTGCTTGTATTGGTTTAGGCGTTGCTCCTACAAAAATTCGCGAAGTAATTGGTATTGCTAAAGCCTATTGCACACGCGTTGGAAGTGGACCATTCCCAACAGAATTGGATAATGCAATGGGCGAGCGTATTCGTCAGATTGGTGGAGAGTTTGGCGCAACAACAGGCCGACCGCGCAGAACAGGATGGATTGATTTAGTGGCCCTGAAATATGCAACCATGTTGAATGGTGTTACACAAATTGTAATTACGAAGGCCGATATTTTGAATGAATTTGAAACTATTGATTTTTGTACATCCTACAATGTGAATGGTGAACAAACCACCTCTATTCCTTTTGATATTGATAGAGTAACGATTGAGCCTGTGTACGAAACAGTACCGGGGTGGAATCAAGATTTATCGCCATACAAAGATTTTTCTGCGTTACCTGCAACTGTAACAAATTATTTAGGTTTAATTGAGAAACACTTAGGCGCTCCGGTGAGTATGTTATCTACCGGTCCACAGCGCGAAAAATTGATTGTAAAATAGTATGCTTGATTTCAAACGGCAAGTAGATTTGCGATGGTCTGATTTAGATCCGAATTTTCATTTACGCCATTCTGTATATTATGATTTTGGGGCAAAGTTGCGTATGGATTATATCTTAAGCCAAGGTATTCCAATGGCAAGTTTTCAGCAAGATCATTTTGGTCCTATTTTATTTCGCGAAGAATGTACGTTCAGAAAGGAAGTAAAATATGGCGATGTGATTTTTATGTCGGTTAAAGTGGCAAAGCTTCGAAAAGATTATTCGCGCTTTACTTTTCTACACGAGATTACAAAAGAGGATGGAACATTATGTGCCATACTAACTGTTGATGGAGCATGGATGGATACTATTCAGCGCAAGTTGATTACGCCTCCGCAATACATTATCGACATGTGTGATAATGCACCAAAGCCAAACGATTTTCAATGGATTGAGAATTCATCAAAATAGTGTTGTGCTTACATCACAAACAACAACAATAACATTATCCAACGTTCAGGAATTTAAGCAAAAAGCATTGCGATGGTCTTCGCAGTTTAATCATGTTATCTTATTTGATTCGAATCATTATTCGTTAGATCGATACAGTAAAATGGAATGGACATTGGCTGTTGATGCTATAGATTTTGTTCAACCTTCAGGAAATTATTTTTCAGCATTAGAAGACTTTAAGCAGCAACATGCAAACGAATTTATTTGCGGCTTTTGGCGTTATGATGTGATGGACGGAGCTATTCAACGAGAGGTTGAAGCTATTGATGTGCTTGGATTTCCGGCACTTTTCTATTTTCAGCCACGTTACATTTTTGAGTTAAAAGGAGATACCTTAACGGTGAATAGAAACTATCCGGAAACTTTTGAAATTATTGAACGGATTCAAGCTGTTGAAATTGAGTCAGAAGCAGAAAAAAGTGAAATTATTTTCACAGAGCGAACGTCAAAGCACGATTATATTCAGCAAGTCAATCAGATCAAGCAACATATTGAAGAAGGTGATTTTTATGAATTAAATTATTGTACAGAAGTTGTAGCAGCGCAATCAAGTATTGCTCCCGTTGCTGTTTTTGAGCAATTAAACGTTAATGCGGAAGCACCTTTCAGTTGTTTTGTGAAGTTTAATGACAGCTATTTGTTGTGTGCGAGTCCGGAGCGTTTTTTATGTAAGCGGGGCAATAAAATGATAAGCCAACCAATCAAAGGCACTATCCGCAGAGGACGAAATGTTGCCGAAGATGAAAACTTGAAAAGTGAATTATTCCATTCTGAAAAAGAGCGGGCAGAGAATGTAATGATTGTGGATTTAGTTCGAAACGATTTGACATTGTATGCTGAAACCGGTTCTATTTGTGTTGATGAGTTATTTGGCGTGTACACTTTCAAGACGGTTCATCAAATGATTTCCACAATTTCAGCCTCACTTTCCCATGATGAAAATGTTGTTAAAGCTATACAAAATGCATTCCCAATGGGGAGTATGACAGGAGCGCCAAAACTCGAAGTGCGCAAGTATATTGCAAACAATGAACGCTTTAATCGGGGCTTATTTTCGGGTACTGTAGGGTACTTCGATGGTGATGGTGATTTTGATTCAAACGTAGTAATACGTAGTGTTTTGTACGATTCGGTAAAGCAAAAAATTGTGATACGAACAGGAGGAGCAATCACGTACGATTCTGTTCCTGAACAAGAATACGATGAAATTATTTTAAAGCGTGCTGCATTGCTGCAAAGTTTAAACGGTAAAGTAGTTCACTGATATTTTTTTTCTTAAATATCTTAAAAGAAACAAGTTGTCAACAGGGTAGAGCTTGTTCAGTACTGCTATTTTTATACTTTAGCCTTTGTAGCTGTACATATGTGTTCGCTGCAATTTTTTAATAACCCATAAAATTCAAAACTATGTCAAAAATGCTAACTGCATACTGCATGAAAACAAAAGAAAAAGATGTGCCGATGAAAGATGCGGTAATTACTAAAACTGCTAGAGGAGGTTATATGGCTCAAGGCAACGATGGTAAAGGTAATAAAATGACTACCATGTTGGGCGAAGCTCGTGCATTGGAAGCAGTTAAAGATGGTGTTGCCAAAAAAGGTTGGTAATTAATTTCCACTTATTCGAAATGGCTACTCAGTTTTTGAGTAGCCATTTTTATTTTTGTGGAAAATCAGATTATGCTTTCGTTTGAAACAACATTATTGCAATTCAATAAACAGGGAGAAAAAACCGGCTGGACCTACCTTGCTATTGATACAGCAATGGCTGAGCAATTGAAACCGAATAACCGACAATCGTTTCGTGTGAGAGGTTTCATAGATAATATACCATTTCAACAAGTGGCTGTGATGCCGATGGGTGACGGTAATTTTATTTTTCCGGTGAATGCCGATTTGCGTAAAGCATCAAAACGTAAAGCCGGTATGAAAGTGAAAATTAAAATGGAAGTAGATGATACGCCATTTTCTCCATCCGTAGAATTAATGGAATGTTTGGACGATTATCCGGATGCAAAAGATTTTTTTCTTTCTCTCACCCTTTCACACCAACGTTATTTTACGAATTGGATAACAAGTGCAAAAACGGATGTAACCAAAGCTAAACGTATTACAATGGCTATCGATGCTTTTATGCATAAATGGGGCTATCCTGAAATGATACGCGCCAATAAAGCCAATAAAGATTGATATTGGCTAATCTACATTGAGAATCGTGTATTGCCTCCCATTGAATTCAAAACGATCTCCGCACTTTTTGTTGAGCAATGCTTTCCCGATAGGCGACTGCAAGGAGATAGTTTGTATTGTAAAGGCATCTGTTTTAATGCTTCCCATGCCTGTGGCTAAGAAATAGCAGCCATGATTTGTTTCCACCCAACTTCCTAATTCTACATCGCTTGAGGATTTTAAAGTGCTTACATGGAATAGTAAATTTCTTTGTCCTTCAGCATCGGCAAGTGATTTCGAATGTTTCTCAATTTCTTGGGTCATCATTTCGCGTGAAGTTTCATACTTATCGCCTGCGCTACTTTTGGTTTCGTTTTGTTGCGCCTCGCGTGCCGATTCAATTTCCGCTTTTGCTGTGGTTATTTTTTCTTCAACAAGATTAAGTAAACACTGAATTAGTTTTTCTTTGTTCTGCATGTTGAAGATTAAAACGCTCTACTGATGCCAATCAACCATCGCCATTCTACATTCTTTGTTCCTGCTGGTGCACCGGAAAGGAAGAAAGGGATATCAAAACGAATAGTCAGCGGTTTTACATCTTGTAAGAACCACCATTTTTTTATCGTAAGTGCCGCACCTACTCCGGCATCTATTCTCAATTTCGAAAATTGATTTTCGTTTTTCGAATTGCGATACACAATGCTTCCCATGTCTCCGAAAAGATAAGTATTCAAATCAAACCATTCGCGGAGTTTATTCTTTTTGAAATGTACAATTCTATTAAAGTCTAACTCGGCATTAAGTGCCAACCCTGAATTTCCTTTATACACGAGAACTTGATTGCCGTATTTATCCAATTCACTCATCAGGTAACCATTATAGCCTCTCAAATTCAATCCGCCACCGTATTGTAAATGACTCACATTGGTTTGATAGCCACTCCACGATTCAGGGAAGAAGCCGGCCGCACGCATGTATTTATTGTCGAGCATCTCTTCTGGATTTGCACCTGCAAAAAACAATGCCGATTCAGAAGGTACATTATTGCCTGTTCCTGCTCTGCCAAATAATCGTGTACGCAAATCCAGTTTCCAAAGGTGTGTTATTTGTTTGTAGGATGCTTCTATATAATGATAGCTATTAGCGTTCAGCAATGTGGCTGATCGTAGATGCACATTTAAAACACCATCAAATTTTGTTTTATTGACTACATATTTCAATCCAACATTAACAGAAGAATTGAAACTTTTGTTGTTCTCAATAAAGGTACTCCATTCGTTTTGATGCACTAAATAGTTTGCGGACACTTGTCGTGGTAAACTGAATATTTTGAAATGTACATCCATTGAAAAGTTATCCGTAATTTTTTTGTTCAAACCTGCTTTATACATTTCAACGCCATCTAACCAACGGCTGTGAAAATAGAATGTTGTTTTCTTCAACCATTTATCCAAAGAGGTCGAGTAATTGAATTGGTAGGAGAACCAATCCGCTTTTTTCTTTTCCGCTTTGGTATAGCTATAGTTGCCCCCTTGTCCCAAATGCGTATTCAGCCATAAATTAAGCGAGAACACATTTTTTACATTCATATAGTTGCCTCGGGCAAACAAACCGATTTTTACCCCATCGTAGGCGTTGTACCAGACATCCGGACGAAGCCAAACTCTATATTTTTTTGTAGAAGGGAATAATGGAATGCGCGAATCAAACTTCCATTCAATGTTTCCTCTTTTGCTGTTGTTGTGGTTGTTGATATCCGCTAATCGCTCAGAAGGATCTATCGTAACGTTTTTAACTCCTTTAGGTATGGTAACTCTTGCAGTATAGGTGGGTTGTAATTTATCCCAGCCATACCATTTAGGAAGTATTGTTGTATTGCGTTGCATAGCATACAACGTGAATGAATCGTTTTGTTGCGAGAAATCTTTTTCGAACCAGGTATTCGGAATATGGTAATCATACACTGAATCGTTTTTGCTTGTCACACGAAAGTCAATAGGCATCTGCATTCTACCTTCGCGTTTTAGTTTGATGTCGAACACATCTGTCATTTCTGTTTTGCGAATGGATGCAATTTTATAGTCTACATTTTTTGTGGTTTCTAACCATTCATCAAAAAACCAATTCAGATCAGTATGCGTGAATTGTATGATGCTGTTGCGAAAATCTTCCGGATAAGGATGACACATTTTCCATTGTGCTACATAATGTTGCAATGCGGATTGAAACAACGAATCGCCCAATACATATTGCAAATTATACAACATTGTTGCCGTTTTCGAATACACATGGCGGTATCCTCCACCTTGTCCTAATGCTCCATTGAAACCATCGGAGTGTGTGTTTAGCGGTTCATCGTTGTATATGGTGGCATCCGATAAGTAACCATAATACACGCGCGACTCACGCACAGTTACCGGCTCAGCAAATTTGCGGATGTATTTGTTTTTAGATGTGTCGCTTATTGGGTAAATACCATCGATGTGTTCTTGTCCCCAAGCCGTTAAAAACTGTGTAAAGCCTTCATCCAGCATTGCTCTATAGGTTTCGTTGTTGCCCAACATGCCGTAGAACCAATTGTGTCCAATTTCATGCACCAATAAACCGCGATACCCCGGATCACGCCCTGCATCTAATGTGAGCATTGGATATTCCATGCCATCCTGCGCATCAGCTACCACCATTTTCGGGTATTCGTACATCCCTATATCTTGCGAAAAGCAACGGATAATTTTGGCGCAATAGTCTGCAGCATTCTGCCAACCTGCAGCGTGGGGCTCTTGCACAATGGCTACACATTTAATTCCGTTCCACATTTGTTCTTCTATGCGATACGTTGGATCAGCAGTAAAGGCAAAGTCGTGCACATTATCGGCATGGTACTTCCATGTTTTCGTTTGTCCTTTTTTATAAGGCGTTATCACACTTGGTTTATCTTCCCATTTTTTGTCTTTGAAATTTTTGATCTGCAGTTTTTGTTTCAAAGAATCGGGCAATACTTCCCTTTCATTTTGCAGTATACCTGTAGCTTCAACTACAAAATTCGAAGCAAAAGTTAGTTCCACATCCCAACTGCCAAAATCGCCATAGAACTCTCTGTTTAAATGTTGATCGGTATTCCAGCCGCTCTTACGGTCGTACACACACATTTTCGGGTACCATTGGCAACCATTGTAATGCTTATAGCCATAGGCGCCATATTTTTTCATTCTTCTGCGCGTAGAACCACTATCGTAAAATGTTCTGAATCGAATCGAGAACGAGGTGGAATCGTTTGGCGCTATTGGTTTTGATAATATTACTTTCAAAATCGTATTGTCTAACTGTGTTTCTAATTCGGTTCCTTTGGTTTGAATAGATTCAACAACAGTTCCTTGTTTTGAGGCTTCGTATTTTCCATATTTTGGATGAAAATCGTTGCTCTGTTGAAGTTTGTCGAGATAGGAGCCGGGTTGAAAGGCGTTTTGATAAAGGTTGAAATACACGAAATACAAAGTGTCCGGAGAATTGTTGAAGTAAGTCAATTGCTCTTCACCGGTAATAATGTCGGTAGTTTCGTCAATATTAGCTTTGATTTTATAGGCTACATCTTGTTGCCAATAGCCGGCAAATGGCAATTTGTTTTTCCAATACATTTTATTGTTGGCGTTGCGAAATGTATTTTGAGCGAACAAGCTTATCGGTAAAAGAAGTAACAGTAACTTTTTCATTCTTCGTGATTTTGATTCTCGATTGGTGCAAAGTACACAAAGAAAATATTACAGTAAATTCATTTCTGTGTTTATTTTCTATTAAAATTGCTACTCAAACCCCACACCCCATGTTACACGAGATTGCGCTTACTATGATACCCACTATTGGTGCATCATTAGCTAAAAATTTAATTGCTTATTGTGGCAGTGCCGAAGCTGTTTTTAAAGCCCCTAAAGCCAGATTGATAAAGATTCCTTTAATTGGCAACGAGCGTGCACAGTCGATTATAGATTCCAAAGATTTGTTGAAGAAAGCTGAAGTGGAATTGAAGTTTATGGCCGATTATAAAATTCAACCCTTATTTTTTACCGATACACTTTTCCCTAAGCGTTTGAAGGATTGCAACGATGCCCCTATTTTACTGTATTACAAAGGGAATACCGATTTGAATGCAGCACGCATTATTGCTGTAGTTGGCACACGCAATATAACAGAGTACGGTAAAGAACGTACAAAGCATATTGTAGAAGATTTGCGCATGGCGAATGTTATGGTATTAAGCGGATTGGCTTATGGGGTAGATTATCATGCGCATCAAACAGCCATTGATGTTGGTTTGCCTACCGTTGGCGTATTGGGACATGGCTTGAACAGGATTTATCCGGATAGACATAGAAGTCTTGCCAAACGGATGGTAGAGCAAGGGGGATTACTCACCGAATATAATTCGCAAGATGAATTTACCCCGCATAATTTTCCGCAACGTAATCGCATTGTTGCCGGCATGTGCGATGCAGTAGTTGTTGTCGAGTCTGCGATTAAGGGAGGTGCTGTAATTACTGTCAACATTGCCAATTCTTATAATAAAGATGTATTTGCTGTGCCCGGCAGAGTGCACGACAAATACAGTACAGGTTGTAATTTTTTGGTGAAGACATACAAGGCACAAATGGTAGAAACCGGCAAAGATATTATGGATGCTATGCTCTGGGAAAGCGAGGCCAATCAAGGCGTTACAAAGAAACCGGAGAAATTGCAATTAGCGCTTTCGTTGTCAAAAGATGAACAAAAGATTTACGCTATTCTTGCCGAGTGCAAAGAAATTGAAATCGACCGATTGGTAGCTATCAGTGGTATGCCTTCCGGAAAAATTGCAGAAATATTATTGGAAATGGAAATGAATGATATTATACATTCCTTGCCGGGTAAGCGTTACAAGTTGGTGTAATCTAAAAGATAACGGAATCAATTTCTTTTTTCAATTGTTCGTAGTGAGTTTGCATCTTGTTGTTTTCTTCAACGGTATGGCTTTTTTGCTTAATCGCATGTTCAGCGTTTTTGATTCGCTCTTTTGTAAGTGGGTGTGTACTTAGAAACTCAAGTTTATCCATAATGTTTGAATTGCCTAGTACAGCTTTTTCTTCCGTTTGTAAAAGTTGAAATAACTCAGCCATTCCAGTGGGGTTAATTTTGCTTTCTTCCAGCATGTCTAATCCAATATTATCAGCTTCTGTTTCAAAATCGCGTGAGTATTTTAAAAGGCGCAACTGGTCGGCATTTTGCGCCAAACCTCCAAGTGCACCGGATGCATCGCCTATAACAATCGACAATAAAATCCCGCTCGACATTCCTGCAGCCATCGCTCGGATAGCATGTCTTTGCTTTACGTGCGCATATTCGTGCGCAAGTAAAGCCGCCAATTGCTCTTTATTTGTAGTTCTTCTGATGATTTCATCGAATACAATAATTGTTTTTCCAGGGAAGGCAAAAGCGTTTACTACATCGCTTTTTACCACATATAATTGTACCTCATTGTTTTTTTCGATATGCATTGCATCGAAAAATTCGTTTAGACTTTCAGATGCAGCGCTATCGATTGTTTCCGTAGTTAAATAGGTATTGGTTATGCCTTGTCCGTACTCTCTTTCTATCGAGTCGGGAATCATTTTAGCAACAAGGTCTGACGCAAATGGAAGTCCCCAAAAGTAAAGGAAGGCCAAAAAACACACCACAACAACGAAGGCTCCTCCTAATACATAAATATTTTTACTGTGAATAGTGCCAAAATGTTCTTTAGTAAGAAGAGACCCCGGATACATTAATCTTAACCACTCTTGGGTGTTCGGATTATTTATTTCTAAAACTTGTTTAGCGTTGTTGTATGTATAATAAAGCCTCACAACTGCACTGTTTCCAATATCAACTTTGGATACATTGTTGGGGTTCCATAAGTATTGATGGAGCATATCACCATCCTGCCATACTTCTATAGCTATCTGGTGTTCCAAAAAAAACACGCGTACATTGTGCTTTACAGAGGAAAGTCCGTCATAAAAATTTGCATCGGTGCTATACATAGCTTAAATTGAAATGCAATTTACAACGTCAAATCTAAATCGAGCATATCGGCTAAATCTTCTCCGGTTGCATCGTTAGTTGCATTTTCGCTTCTATTGCTGTTGTTCAAATTCAAGTTGCCATCTATTTCAATGTTCTCGAGCATAACACGCATTTCGTAAATAGAAGCAAACGGAATCATTATACCCACTGTAAACAATCCTAGTAAATAAAACATAGCTATTTTAAAACAATCTCCTGCAGTAATATTGGTATGGATTGCGTACTGATAGTCTCCTTGTTGAACGTAAAGGTTGTTAATATAAAATTGATGTAGGTTTCTGATGTACCAAAACGAATAAATATATATAGTGAAAATTGTCAGAATACTGCCTACTAAATTGGTAACAAACAGATCCGACCCTTCGCCACTGAAGCCTAAACTGTTATCACCCCATTTAATATGCTCGGCAGTATATTTTTGAATGGTAACTTGAAACCAAGATCCATAGATACCTAACGTAATAATGGAAAAGAAAATACCCTTCCAATAGAGCTTTACTAAGGTTTTCAAGTCTCCAGTATAGCTGAAACTAATACCACGATATTCGGTTTTAGCCATACGATAGCGTAATGATCCATGGATGGCTATCGGAATCAAAATCATAAAGCCAATCAAGAAAATAAACAGTCCTGTAAAAATAATAGCCGGCTTTTTAGATAAAATGGCTCCAAAATAGATGGCATAAAGGGCACCGAACATCAATACAGCTTTAATAAAGCCTTTGAACATCTCTGCCCCGGTACCCGTGAAACTGAAACGGCTATCCGCTAGTTCTGTTTCGCCATAAAGGTAGTGCAGTTTCTTTGCTTTTGCCCAAGGATAATATAATCCCAAACTAAGAACGGTGAAGACCCAATTAATAAAAACGATTCCAAAATAAGTGCCTCCTTCGCCATTAAAGCGAAATTTGTGGTTTGATGCAGGTGTTATTGCTTCCATAGTTTTTTTATTTCAATAAATGGAGAATTAGTTGAAAAGGAAAATATTGTAATTGTTTTTAAATCAACTGCTTAATTGTTAAAGTGTAATTGTGCACTAATTGTTGCCGAAATGAATGGCTGGACTCGATGATAACCACTCGAAGCAATCCATTTAATATAGCCCATTCTTGAAGCAAGGCAAAAAATGAATGCCTATCTGGAAATGCTGTTGGAATCGAATTGTAAACTTTGGGTTATAACCACGCACAAAAAAATTACAATAGTAAAATTGTAAAAGGCATAAAATCAATAGGATAGGCTGTATTTTTTTGTGAAATACGATTGTTTTTGAATGACAAATAACACTAATTCCACTTCATTGTTGAGGGTATAATGAAAACATTTGTGGGGTAAACAACTTCTTGTACACAAAAATGAATGGATTATGAAAACGCTAATGAAATGTATTGTGGCAGTAACGATGCTAATAACTATTGCATCTTGTAAAAAAGAAGATAGCCTCGATAGCAAGTGTAGGAATTTTGAGCAATTAGCTTCGTTTAATGCACAAACTAACGCATTCTATTCTTCAACCGATTTTACCTATACCGCATCCGGACAAGTGCAAAGCTCTTTATACTCCAACGGGTATAATGAAAAGTTCGAGTATATAGGAAACGTTATCAATCTTTATGATCCTGCTACTAACCGGAAAACAACCGTGTATGAGTTGAATGCTGCAGGCTATGTGATTAAACGAACCAGCTACAATACCTCGAATCTTGTTGCCGGTATTGAAACCTTTACACGTAATGCGCAAAACTATGTGGTGCAATCGGTTTACAAAGGGTATCATGCCAACGGAAATGTTATCCGCGAGGTAACACGCGATAATCAAGTAAGTATTTATAATCAGAATTTGATGCGTGTTCGCACGTATATTACAGATTTCAGTTTTGACTACCTCACCGGAGTGCGAACTTTAAATGACGATTACACGCAATTAATCGAATATACATACGATGAGTCACAAACTTACTTTGCCGGATTCCAAGGCTATATGGAAGTGATACCTACACAACCCACTTCCAAGAATAGAGTGAAAACACAAAAATTTACAAGTGAATATCCGGCTACTCCATCGCGTAATTCTTCTGCTACTTACACCTACAGTTATGAAGTTGATAAATATGGGCGAGTTACAAAAGTGATGTATGATGTTCAGTCTGGGGCAAATACCTCTAAAACGAATGTGAATGTGAAGTATCCGTGTTAGCATGAGATAAGGAAAGATTACCAAGCAATTAGTTAAGTGTTGAATTTTTTATACAAAAAATAGGCAATAATACCTGCCATTATAAACTTCAACATGGTTTTAAAATTTCTTGCAGCTACACTTGACGTATTGTCGGCTTCAGGGGGTGTTAATGTTAATTCCTGCAACAAAGCATCCACGCGTATCACATTTTCATTTTTGATGTAATAGGCATAAGAAGGAATATTGTTTACCATCAAAACAGTATCACTTTCCGGACTATAAAAACCTATCCCTTCAGTAGTGAGCGCTTGTTCAAAAATGGCGGAATCTGAAATACGGATATAGTATTCATTTTTATCGGCTGCATATTCTGCTGCCTTTCGTTTTTCTTCTTCGCGCTTGGCTAGAAATTCTGCAAACGCTTCACTTTTCTGTGTATCTTCTTCGTCTGCTTGATTGAATAATGCGTTTAATTCATCCAACCAATTTTTTTCTATAATCACTTGTCGCGCTGTTTCTACCGCTTCCGGTTCATAATGGTGTTGCGTAAGCATAATGGCAAAGAGGTCTTCTTTGTTGTATTTGTTGTATCGTTCGTAAAGTTGCTTATTCATTGTAATAGCGAGGGATGGGTTAACTACTTTGATGACATTGTCCGTAAGCGTAATTTGTATAAAATTTAAGCTCCAAAAAAACACATTATTCCTTCACAAACTTGTTTTGATAAATAGTTAAGCCCGAATGAATATTCACCAAATAAGTTCCTGTTGAAAGAGTGGAGATATCTAAAGTGTTTTTTGTGTTGTTTTCCGATCTAACCAATTTACCTTGCATATCATAAACCTCCACTTTATCAATTAGCGCATTTTTATCCAGTTGAAATGAAATGAAGTGAGCGGCAGGATTTGGAACAATTGATACTTCTAGCTTAGCATTCGTTGGCGATACAATACTGCTTGGATTATAGGCTAACTTTGCAATGTGGCGGACAGGTTGCATTATGTTTTTGTCAAATGCTCCACCCAAAAAAATCGTATTATTAAACACAGCAATAGCATGTACAGGCTTGTTCAAAGCGGTTAAAGGGGCGAAGGTGTAATCTCTATCGGTTCCCGTTGTTGTCCATGTTAGCGAAAGTAAGTGACTACCACCTGTCATTCCCCAACCGGCATCAAAATCGCCACCACAAATTAGTGCATTGCCAACCGATAATAATTTATGGATTGATTTCCCATTCATGTAGGACAAAAGTGATGGTGAATTTATCGGTAGATTTGCTTTCTTCCAATCAGCGCCATCAAAATAAGCCAATGGACAAGTATCGTTACCCGCAACAAAGTCGCAACCCGCAAAAAGTTCTCCATTATGGATTTCAAAACTATTCACGGGCGTTAAAGTCCCAAAGCCGGAAGGTCCAATATAGTTGCCGTCAAAGGTCGCTGCGTATCTTCGAAGTGCTCCAGTAGCTAATTCCAAGTCGCCTCCAATTTGTAATTCGTTATTCCACGCTTTAAGCGCTCTTACTTCGTTTCCATAAATTAATCCTGTGTTGATGTTCACCCAATTCGCTCCATTCCACTTCGATAGTAGTCCGGTGAATTGCCCCCCCGCATAAATTTCACCATTAAACACTTCGATGGCATTGACTGTGCTATCTAAGCTGCCTAATGCACTCCAAACATTTGTGGTTAAGTTGTAGGTAGCAATATTGGTAGCGCTTTTTCCTCCGGCTTGTGTAAATGTACCACCCACATATAAGATGTTATTGTGGATTTTCATGGCTTTTACTTCACCATTTACTCCACTTCCTAAATTAGTCCAGCTCCAACCCGCAAAGCCACTTTGCCAAACTCCAATTCCATTACAGGAAAGTCCTTTGGTTGTAGATGTAAACGTTCCACCAACAAAAATCCGTTGTCCGGTAGGGTCGGCAACCATACAGTTAACAGTGCTGTCGAGGCCTTCATCTAAATCTTCAACCGGAATTGTTGGCGGATAGCCGGGTTGAATCCATGCTAATTCATCAATTGTAAAACCATTTTCATTCGCCCATGTTATAACTTCAGGGGCTTTAATTTCGCTGACATATGCAAATTTTTGTTGCGCATCTATTTTTTGAGCGAGCCATTCTGCATTGCTTTGCTGCATTAAATAACCTACTGCACAATGTGTTCCTTTTTTGTCGATAAACACCGGGTTTTTGTAGAGTAGATAATCATTTACGGGAAAGCTGCCGGTTTTCCAATAACCGTTTAAAGCATTAAGACATTTTGTTCTGTTTTCTTGTTGAGCCTTATTGAGTTTGCTCACATCTCTGTGGCGCAATACTTTTTCAACCAGCATTAAATGTGTTGCTATCCAATCGTTGAATGTTGTGTTGCTGTTATCCTTTATCGTTGCAATAGAGCTTTGCCATTCCGATTGTTTAATCCACTCTTTATTGACGTTCATAAGCAACGAAAGTGTTTTTTCGTTTTGATTGCCGGAAGATTTTCCAACGGTTACCACACATAACATAGAGAGGAATAAAAGTAGGCGCATAGGATTTTTATTTATGTAGATGTATAAAAATAAGCAAAAATCTATTGATTGTACTTTGGGAATAAATCATAAAGTCGGAGCGATTGGTTTGAAGAAATCTACTACTTGTAAATCCTCCTTCGCAAAATCGTGTACAACAACACTACAAACAATCCACCGGCAATACTATAGCCAATAAAACTCCATGCATTAATGCCGTAGTAGTATTTCATTTCATTGCCATAGTTGCCCAGTAATGCGATAGAAGAGCCTATTATCAAGGCACAAACAATATAGGTAATCACCATTCTATTGGTGATACTGTCCCATTTTTTGAGGGCGTAACCATAGCCTTGCAATTCAATTTCGAAATGGATTTTTCCATTGTTCGTTTTTTGCAAGATGTTTTTGATATCGGCAGGCAAAGAACTCAAGAACGAATAAATGCTCGAAAATTTCGATACCGATTCGTTCATTAAATTCTCCGGTTTCAACTGCTCGGTTAATAAGCGTTGGCCATACGGACGAATAAAATCGTAGGTTTTAAAGCCCGGGTACATTAGTTTTCCAATCCCTTCCAGAATGGCAAAGGCACGGAACACAATAAATACGCCACCCGGCACGGTGATGTGATAATCGTACATGATTTTTTGCAATCGTGTAATCACGTCTTGTATACTGGCTTCGCTCACATCGAGCGATGCGTAATCTTCAATCAAATCGTTTAGGTCGTAGGTGAACTGACGCATATCCGTGATGTTATCCTCAATGGCCAATTTTCGCATTTGCATCGCCATTTCATGCGCATCATGGCGCGCCATCGAAATAAAAATACCCGCAAAAGCATATTTATCTTTCGGCATCAACTGACCAATCATTCCAAAGTCAAGCAACACAATAGTTCCATCTTCACGCACCAAAATATTACCCGGATGCGGATCGCCATGGAAATAACCAAATTCAAAAATTTGTGTGAGGTAAATATCCATTCCACGCTCCACCACATCTTTTGCCGAAATGCCCCACTTGTTCAATTGCTCAATATCAGTGATTTTGCAACCACTCACAAATTCCATAATTAGAATTTTGTCGGTGGAATATTCGCGATACGCTTTTGGTATGTAAAAATCTCTTCGATGTCGGTATGTAGTTCTAAAACGATCAATATTTCGCGCTTCGTTACGGTAATCCAACTCTTTAGTGAGTGAGCGATCAAACACCGCCACCACATCTTCTGCATTAATAAAGCCCTGCTTACGCAAATACCGATCGGCTCTGCGCACCGCATCTTTAATGATGTTCAAATCTTGCTCAATCACCTCGGCTACCGTTGGGCGTTGTACTTTCACCACCACATCTTCACCCGTTCGCAATTTTGCTCTATAAACTTGTCCGATCGAAGCCGAAGCCAAAGGCGTTTCGTTAAATTCCTCGAACAATTCCTCAATTTTTTTGCCCGTTTCGCGCTCAATAATCACTTTCGCCTCGCTAAATGGAACAGGCGGTACCTTATCTTGTAGTTTTTCGAATTCTTTAACTAATCCCTCCGGAATAATATCGGGGCGGTTGCTGAGAATCTGTGCCAGCTTCACAAACGTAGGCCCTAGCTCTACAGTGGCCATTCTGATACGTTCGTAGCGGGTGTACTGCTCAATAGGCTTGTCATCTCTAAGCCATTTCAAGCGGGTCGACTCAGGTACTAGATTTCGCAGGGTAGAATTAATCACCACATCTTCAAAGCCCCATTTAATGAGTACTCCAATGATTTCCCGCGTACGGTTTAGGTTCTTAAAGGTTTGGTTAATAGCCATATTTCTACCCTAAGACTACAAAATTTTTTTAATTTTTTGCAGTACCGTTTGAAAAGCTAACTTCGCACCTTACCTACCTATCCTATGAGTGACGCAATAAAACATGAGTGTGGAATCGCACTTATCCGATTGTTAAAGCCCTTAGATTATTATGTAGAAAAATACCGTACTCCGGCATACGGGCTGAACAAGCTGTATTTGTTGATGGAGAAGCAGCACAACCGCGGACAAGACGGTGCCGGTGCAGCGGTGATTAAACTCGACCCAATTCCGGGAACTCCTTTTATCAATCGTTACCGTTCCGTAAAACAGCAGCCCATTGTCGATATTTTCGATAATGTGTTTTCGCATTTTCCGAAGAACCGAAAGCCTTTAGATAATCCAAAAGCCGAATCCGATTGGTACAAAGCCAACGTGCCATTCGTGGGTGAATTGCTATTAGGGCATTTACGCTATGGCACCTACGGGAAAAATAACGATTCCTATTGCCATCCCTTCTTACGTGAAAACAATTGGATGACCCGAAACCTAGTCGTGGCGGGTAATTTCAACATGACGAATGTAGATGAACTCTTCGATAACCTGATCACCCTCGGCCAACACCCCATCGAACGCAGCGATACCATTACGGTAATGGAAAAAATCGGACACTTTTTGGATGCCGAAGTGCAAGTGATTTTCGATAAATACAAAGATCAAGGCTACAGCAATAAAGAGATTACCGATTTTATTGTGAAGGAATTGAGCGTGCGTAGAATTCTTTCGCGTGCCGCTCGAAATTTCGATGGAGGTTTTACAATGGCAGGTATGTTCGGACATGGCGATGCCTTTGTATTGCGCGACCCGAACGGCATTCGTCCGGCTTACTATTATGCCGATGATGAAATTGTGGTAGTAGCTTCCGAGCGCCCTTGTATTCAAACGGCCTTCAATGTACGCTTCGATCAAATCAAAGAAATTACACCGGGCCATGCGTTGGTGATAAAAAAAGACGGACGAGTAAAAGAAGATAAAATCATAGAACCCGGTGAACGCAAGTCGTGCAGCTTCGAACGCATTTATTTCTCGCGCGGTACCGATGCCGAAATTTACGAAGAGCGTAAAAAATTGGGCGAATTATTAGTACCTCAAATTTTCGAAAGTATAAAAGGTGATGTAGATAATACGGTGTTCTCTTTCATCCCAAACACAGCGGAAGTAGCCTTTTACGGATTGATAAAAGGAGTAGAAGATAATCTTACTAAACAAAAAGTGGATGCCATCAAAGCCAATCCACACTTGTCTTCCGAAGAATTACAAAAACTCATTCGTTGGAAACTGCGCATCGAAAAAATAGCGGTGAAAGATGTGAAAATGCGCACCTTTATTACCGATGATTCTTCGCGCGATGAAATGGTGTCGCATGTCTACGATATTACCTACGGCAGCGTTCGCGCCAATCAAGACACGCTCGTTGTCATTGACGATTCCATCGTTCGCGGTACCACTTTGCAAAAAAGTATTCTTCGTATTTTAGACCGTTTGAGTCCGAAACGCATCATCATTGTTTCATCTGCTCCACAAATTCGTTTCCCCGATTGTTACGGTATCGATATGTCGCGCATGAACGATTTTATTGCCTTCCGCGCATTGATTGCCCTCATCAAAGAGAACGGAAAAGAAAGCGAATTGCAGCGCGTGTATGAACTCTGCAAAGCCGAATTGGCTAAGCCGGTAGCCGAAAACATCAACCATGTAAAACAATTGTACAAGCTGTTTTCTGTAGATGAAATTTCTGCGAAAATCTCCGAGATTGTTCGTCCGCCACAAATTTTTGCCGATGTACAAGTGATCTATCAAACCATCGAAAACTTGCATATCGCTTGTCCGAAAAACCTTGGCGATTGGTACTTCACGGGCGATTACCCAACACCTGGTGGCAATCGCGTAGCCAACAAGGCATTCATCAACTACATGGAAGGCAAAAACGAAAGAGCCTATTAAAAGGCGTTTGCGATTTTTTTATTTATGATTTAAGATTTGGGCGAGTTCCTCTAGGAATCGGAACCGCGCTGTTCGCTGCAATCTCCGTCAATAGGAATTGCCGGAGGATTTCCGCTGCCATCGCTCTCGCAAACATGTTGCTTCGATCATAAATTCCGATGTAAAGCGAATCAATAATAGATATACATCAATATTTTTTTGTCGCTATTATCCAGTATTGTTTGCAGTCGCTCAAAGAAAACACTGTTCACCATCGGGCAACCTAAGCTATTCACAATCGGACCATCTTGCTCCTCATACGGCACACTTTTGTAGGTGTGCAATACAATGTAACGCTCCAACGCATTGTTGTTGGTGGCATCTAAGCCATGCAGTTGGTAGCCTTTCCCAAACTGCCCCATATAACTTTTACCAATGGCGTATTTTCCTAACGAGGTGCAGTACGAATTTTTTACGTTGCTGAATTTCAGTTTACCGGGCTCACCGGTTTCCGAGCCATAGCCATGCGCCACCAAACCTTCATCCACAATTTTGTTGTCTTTCAAGTTGTATACAAAAAATCTGTTTTTACCCGATTCAATGCGCATGTCCACCAGAAAAACCAATTCATCGTTATACTCGCTGTGTGCTGAAAGGTATGATTTTACAGTGTTTGCTGTTGTAATGGTTCTCTTTTTAAGAGCCACTTCAGGTGCGGCAGCAGGTGCCGATGCGGTTTTACTGTTGTTACACTTAGCCGCAAATTCAAATGCTAGAACAAGCATTAGAATAGATATGACAATGGGCGTTCTCATATAGAGCAGGTTAATACTAACACAACTCATTTGTCGCACATTTTATTGTGGGACTTAACAATTTTTTATCGGAATAAGGGGAAGCGTTTTGCTTACAGTTCTTTTAGGAGTAACTGTTTTTTAATTTTTTCAATAATCATTTGCGAAACTTCCATGGCCCGCAAACCATCGTGAATACTCACGGGTACGGGGGTGTTGTTTTTGATGCTCGCCAAAAATAATTCCAATTCCATTTTAATGGCATTGATATCTTGCGGCTCGGAAGTCGTAAACTGAATGTATTTTTTGTTCTTGTTGTTCAACTCCAATTCAAAGAAATTTTCGTCTAACAACGGCTGATCGTGAATCGTAAATACTTCCGATTTCTTCTTTAAAAAATCGAGCGAAATATATGCGCCTTGTTGGAAGATGCGCATTTTACGCATATTCTTTACTGAGATTCGGCTGGCCGTTAAATTCGCTACACAACCATTATCGAATTCGATGCGGGCATTGGCAATATCAGGCGTTCCGCTCACAATCGCCACACCGCTCGCGTGGATTCTGCGCACATTGCCTTTCACTAAACTGAGAATAATATCAATGTCGTGAATCATCAAATCCAACACCACCGAAACATCCGTTCCTCTTGGGTTGAATTGCGCCAATCGATGCACTTCAATAAACAGTGGATCAATATGCTGTCCTTTCAAACTCAACAAAGCCGGATTAAAACGCTCCACATGGCCTACCATCGCCTTTATTCGGGCTTCTTCCACTAAGTCAACCAGTTTTTTGGCTTCCGAAACAGTGGTACAAAGGGGTTTTTCAATAAATACATGCTTAAACTTCTTGGCCGCTAAAACAGCCAAAGGGTAGTGGAAGGTAGTTGGGGCAACAATATCAATCGCCTCGCTGGCCATCACTAAGCTTTCAGCCGATTCATAAGGTTTCACGCCAAATTTCTCCGCCACTTCAGCACGTATCTTCTCGTCCGTATCGTAAAAGCCTATAACGTCAAAGCCCTCAATTTCCTGCAATAACTTCAGATGGATTTTCCCCAGATGCCCAACCCCAAATAGTCCGATTTTCACTTTTTTGCTCATTCGTTGGCTAATGTAGTATTGCCGATATAGCAAATTGACTTTTCACAATTTAAACCGTTCACGAAGGAGTGTGGATTGTATAGAAAAGGGGAGGACCAAGGAGGGGTCAGCCCTTCAAACTGTCCACCCGTATCCCCACTTTCGGAGCCAGCCAAGTTCTGTATTTTTTGATTTCCCCGTCTTCTTCCGCTGCACTAATCTTCTTGTTGACAAAACTTTGGATTTCTTTATACAGCGCTGCATCTTTTTCTTTTAACGGAGTTATCATCATCTGTTCAATAAAGTGAATGACCTTCGCTTCTCTGTAAAAGCCGGATTGCTTTAATCGCGTGAGGTGTTTTTTTCTTACCTGCTCAATTCGTTTTTTGGTGCTGGCGAAATCTTTCGATTCGTATTGCATAATTAATTCCGTGACTTCAATTTTTAATTGAAAAGCTGCATCTGCTTTCTGAAACGAATCATTTAAGTAAAATTTTACTAAGGCCCGAATACCATCGTTGAACTTGCCGCGTTCATAAGATAGCGTTGCTCTGTTCAAATAAATAAACTGATCGTAATAATTGTTTTTGCGTTTGCGCATCAACGCTTCAAACGCATCGAGCGATTCGATGGCTTTGGCAAAGTTCAATTTGGCATAATTGGCCACCAATGAATTGTAATAGAAAAACAAGTATTTGTCGTAAAACAAATTGTCGAATCGCGTAATCTCTTTGCCTAAAATACTCGCGTACTGCAGGGCTTCTTGGAAATTCGAATTGAAGTGCTTTGCATTAATAATGTACACCAACATTTGCAGTTTAGTATCGTGATTGGCTTTCTCAAACCAGTTGTTACTTTCAAACTGATCATAGGTATCAAGCATAAATTTTTCTAGTTCTTCAAAACTATGTCGCTGTACCAAGGTCTGACTAATCAATCGATATACCTTCGTTTGAAAGGTTTTGTTGTTTTTAATGCTGTTGTCGGTAGAAAACTCTTTGAGTGTTTTGTCTACTATTTTTAGCAAGTTTTTATCCTGCCGGGCGAAGTTTTGCGACACTTTGATTCGGTAGTTTAATGCCGCCAGTACTTGGTCTATATTTCTGGTTTTGTTGAGTTTTACGGCATTCTCATCGCGCTTGCTGATGTATATCTCGGGGTTGATGTCCATCACCTCGTTCGATAGCAATATAAACTTAGCATAGATTAAGTCTAACAACTCTAAGTTTTCAATTTCCAATGCTTTCTTTTCAGCCTTTCGTAAAAAGTAGTGTGCGAGTTCCCATTTTTCTTTGGCGCGCAAAATTTCGTACAAACTCAAAATCCAAAGCAAATTATTCGTATCGTTCTTATCGATATGTAACAGCGACAAGGCACAGCCTAGTTCTTGTTGTAGTCGGTTCTTCAGTCTGTAGTATGCGTTTTTATCGTCTGTGGCATACAATTGCTGAAAGATATCTTCTTCATCGGCCTCAATTCCTTCTTTTTTTAGAAAGTCAAAGAGTGCAACATCTTTTCGTTCTTCATTATCGCCAAACCTACCGGTATAGAGCTTGTAATGCCGAATTTCTTCTTTGTTCATACTCAGAATGAGTTCCGATAATGTATTCATATAGCCAGTTTGAATGCGTAAGTTTTTTTGAAATTAGTAAAAAATAAGTAAGTATTTATGTACATTCATTTTATAAAATTCCGAGTATGAAAAGCTGTCGCAAACTTCTAATTAAATTATCCCTCTTTATTGTATTGTTATTTGCTGTAAACAGCGATACCAAGGCACAATTAGGCTTTAAAAATGTAACGTTCTCATCGCCCGACACCCTCAGTTTTGGCGATAGTATTTATATCTCTGCTTCTTTATTCAACTACGATACGGTTGGATTTGCAGGACGAGTTCAATTTAGAACATTTATCAATGCCGATAGCACACAGGTGATTTTTCCTGATACAGCGAATTATATAATCCCTGCCAACGGAAGTAGGAATGTGTTTTTTAGCATACCTGTAAGCGCTCCCCTCTTTAAGATTGGGCCTGATGTTGTTATTATTTGGCCATATTATGCAAAACCTCCAAAGGACAATATAAGTAAAACCGTTTTCGTGCGTTATCCTTTGGGTGTAGATAATGAAATAGCGGATAATTTCACCGCTTATATGCAAGGGAATACCCTAAAATTGGATTTAGGCGATAGCAAAGAGAACGCTCAACGCGTAAGAATTTACGCTTTAATCGGGTCGGTTCTGTATGAAAATACAGGGAAAATTCCTTTAGAAATTCCTTTGCAAGAAAAACAATCAGGTATTTACTTATGCGAAATACTTTGGAAAAACAATACGCGAAAGGTAGTGCGGTTTTTGTTGGAATGATTTGAGTTTAACATCTTAAATCAACAAATCCTAAATCCTAAATGAATAAATCTTAAATCAACAAATCTTAAACGGCTCAAGGTTTCACCGCCAACTTCCCGATATCAATCAACATGCGTTTCATCAACGGACCGTTTTTGTTGCCGCCTTTCAAATGCGCATCGAAAAACATTTTGGTGTAAACAGCTGCAAACAAAGCGCAGTTCACGTGTTTGAATTTTTTACCCGACATACGCAACTTCACATTGGTGCTGCCGTTTTTGGTCATGGTTTCGTATGCCGTTAATGAGTTTTGGTAGTTCACCTCTTCATCGCTATTGCAATAGCACAATTGCATAGGCGCTTCCGGTTTCCAATTGTACACACTGTTTTCTTTCAAGTATTGTTTGAATCCAGAATTTGGATTGTGTAAATAATCATTCACAAATTCATCGGTGAGTGCTTTGTAAGGAATAGATGGAAGGTATTGATCCAATTGCGATAACGAAGAACAGCCATCTAAAAGTGGAGGAATAATAGAATCGTAAGGCGCCTTCAATGCCTCTTTCATATTTACCCCCGGCTTTTTGGTATCGTAATACGATTTCACCAACATCATCAAAAACCCAGGGTAGGTATATTCTCGGTCTTTGCCATTATCAACGGTGAAATACACATCGTAAGGGCCCGACATCGGTGAAGAAGCCGTTACCTGAAACTCATCGCCAAATTTTTCCTGAATCAATTTGTGCGTAGCCATGGCTGCATGTCCGCCTTGCGAATAACCGGTAATAAAGAGTTTGTCGTTTAAGTTGTAACTTAAAATAATGCTCAAATCTTTCACGGCACGCAACATATCTACCGATGAACGTGCTTCACTTTCCGCGTTCAAATACAATTGATCTTTTTCGCCAATGCCCAAACCCACATAATCCGGGAAAGCCACCGCGTAACCATCCGTTGCAAAGCCTAAGCACAGCGTTTGTTCGCCATTCATGGTAATTTCGCGCTCCCTTCTGATTTCCGTGCCGTGATCGTAGCACAGCAAAGGCAAGTTGGTTCGTTTGTGATGAGGCAAGAAAAACAAACCGGAAGCAATCACCGGTTGCGGATTACATTCCATGAACTGCGTTTCGTAAGTAATTTCATATACATCTACGGAATCTTTAGCGCTGATAATCATTTTCGGCACATGGTTTTTGCGCCAGAAGTCAGCCAATTCGGCTGTAGTGTAAGATTTTACCAACTGATAGCTCAGTAGTTTGCCGGTTGCATGCACTGAAGAGCTGATGCAAAGGGTGCAAAATGCCAGAATCAGGGGGAAATGTTTGTTCATAAAGTATGTGCTGTTTTTTGTGTGAAGACATGCAAATTTGATGCAATAGACCTTAGCGACCGATATTTTTCTATTAAAGGAGGTTATTCCTCAATCAAAGCAATATTGGGCTTTTTTTGTATGTGACATCAAGCGACAAAAAACGTTTGAAATCTTTTGTCTGTCATAAATTCAGGCTATTTTGGTGCTATGGGAAAATTTGAAATCACAACTAGAAAAAATGGCGAGTTTCAATTCAATTTGAAAGCCGGCAACGGACAAGTAATTCTAACCAGCGAAGGTTATGCTACCAAAGCAGCTTGCTTGAATGGTGTAGAATCGGTGAAGAAAAATGCTGCGAATGATGGTCGTTTTGAACGCAAGACCTCATCCAACGGCAAAGCATTCTTCAATTTGAAAGCGTCAAACGGACAAATCATTGGCAGCAGCGAGATGTATGAAACAGAAGCCTCGCGCGACAATGGTATCGAATCGGTGAAGAAAAACGCATCGGACGCTACAGTAGAAGACAACGCGTAAGCCGAAATTCCGGTATTGTTTTACTCTGCACGAGCGGAGTGGCTTTTGCTTTGCCCTCATCCCATTCCCCCCATTTCCACAAAAATATGTAGTTTCGCCCCCTCATGTATTATAACCGAAAAGTTGCATTCACCACACTGGGCTGTAAGCTGAACTATTCCGAGACCTCTCAGATTGCCCGCAATTTGGTGGAAAACGGTTACCTGAAAGTCGACTTTTCCGATCGGGCCGATTATTATGTGATTAACACCTGCTCGGTTACCGAGAATGCCGATAAACAAACCAAGTCCATTATCAAGTCGGCTTTGAAAACCAACCCAGATGCCAAGATTATTATCATTGGCTGCTTTGCGCAGTTGAAACCCGAAGCCATTGCCGCCATGCCGGGCGTAAGTATGGTGTTAGGGGCGAAAGAGAAATTCAATCTGCACGAACATTTGAATGCTTTGGATGACGCCACTTCCCCTATAGTATTGAATTCCGACATTGAAGCCGTGAATTCCTTCAAGTCGGCTTTTTCGTATGGCGAACGTACCCGTGCCTTTTTGAAAGTGCAAGACGGTTGCGATTATATGTGCTCGTTTTGCACTATTCCCTTGGCGCGTGGCGCAAGCCGAAGTACCAGCATTGCCGATACTATAAAAGTAGCGCAAGAAGTAGCCAAAACAGGCGTCAAAGAAGTGGTGCTCACAGGCGTAAACATTGGCGATTTCGGGAAAACCGAAGACGGCAACGAACGCACAGCAGAAACTTTTTTCGAGTTGATACAGGCATTAGAAAAAGTAGAAGGCATTGAGCGCTATCGAATTTCTTCCATAGAACCGAACTTGCTCACGAACGAAATCATCGATTTTGTAGCCGCTTCCAAAAAGTTCATGCCGCATTTTCATATTCCTTTGCAATCGGGTTCCGACCGCATTTTGAAATTCATGCGCAGAAAATACCTCACCAAATTATATCGCGAAAGAGTAGAAAAAATAAAAGCAGTAATGCCCCATGCCTGTATTGGTGTAGATGTAATTGTGGGCTTCCCGGGCGAAACCGATGAGGCCTTTATGGAGACCTTTAATTTTATTCATTCGCTCGATGTGTCGTATTTGCACGTGTTCACGTACTCCGAGCGCGCCAATACCCGTGCGTTAGACATCACGCCTGTGGTGCCCAAAGACGAACGTAAAAAACGCAACGAGCAACTGCGGAATTTATCCGAGAAAAAACGCAATGCCTTTTACGAAAGCCAAATAGGCGCTACCTTCAACGTGTTGTGGGAAGCCGAAAACGATTTAGGATTGATGTACGGCTTCACCGATAACTATATCAAAGTAGCGCAAACCTTCAATCCCGATCTGGTGAACACCATCACCTCCACCACCTTAGCCAAAGTCACCGGCTCGCACGTGCGCGTGGAGAACGATATGCCGGCATTGGCGTAATCCTTAAATATGAATAGGAAATGATTCTTCGTTGTATGTACCGTATTTCTTTTCTCCTGTTTGTTACCATTGGTTTAAATGCTTGTGAATCGGAGGAGAAAGGTGAAGTTGGGCATGAAGTACCTACAAGTCTATACTATCCGGTACGAGTTGGCGATTGTTTCAATATCGACAGCCTCCCGGAATTTGGTATTCTCATCAACAAAATAGTTGACTATAAAAATCGAGAAGAATATTGTTTGGTGGCTGTTAAGCTTAATAAATCGGCAGATAGTCTTCAATCCTTTACATCAGGTAAAACCATTGTTCAATCTATTAATACAGCATTCAGTGAAACGCAGCAAGAAGGATTAACTTCATTTTGGGTTTTATCACAAAACGATGCTAAAGCTATTTTTTCGCACTTACATAAAATTGGCAATGTGAAAATCAAGGCTGAATACGACATAGAAGCACAAGGCACAGCAGTAAACTCATTCTTAACCTTAAAGCAAAGTATCTTTCAATTTGAGCGCAACTTAGTTTCGAAAGAAGATGCAGACAATCCTATGCTTAAAAAGCTAGGAATAAAAAAAAGGTACTTAAGGCTCGACCAAATAATAACGGCAAAGTAATCTGCCACGCATAAATTGAAAATTTTGTCCTCGGTGGACATTCCGGCTAAACGTATTCGAAAGAATTATTTTCCGTCTTTTCGAACGAGTCCGCCAGAGGCGGAGAAATCTCCACAGATGTTAAAATATACATAAGGTAAAAGACCCGAAAATCAAAACAAGAACCCCCTTCCTCCCCCCAACCCTCAACTCCCAACCCCCAACTCTATCCACCTCTCAACCCTCAACCCTCAACTCCCAACCCTCCTCTATCCCCACCCTCAACTCCCAACCAACATCCCTCAACTTCTTTGGCGTTTTAACGGGCTTTCCGCTACAATCTTTTGTTCGTGCCTCACAAAAGGATTTTCGCTCCAATCCTTTAGGTTCGTATTTGAATAGAAATATTGAATTTAGCTAAAAGAGAAAGTGTTTAAGTAAACTACGCTTCAATCTGAGTAAAACTCATTTAGGGATAAAGACTTAAACACTTTTTCATCAAAATCTCAAATAGAA
>JAEUUZ010000060.1 GCA_016786765.1 Chitinophagales bacterium | reverse complement strand
AAATTATGAAACTGAAATTCGTGCAGGAGCTAGAGAAAGAGTTAGTGAAAAATTTCGTAAAAATGTGTGGAGGAGACCCGAAAAAAGTTGACAACTTTCTCAATTTCAACTCTTCATAAGTCTTCCGAACAGTTGGGGTGTTCTCATGAGGTTATTGAGGTGGATGAAACGTATAGTTAAATGCTTCACGGAGCGATTTGGAATGAACAACATCTTTATACCAAGCTTGCCATTCATGAAATATAATGGTGAAGAAGTTATAGGTTTTTATGTCTTTAGTAAGACCATATTCTACCGGATTCACCTCCTTTTCATAAGTGCCGAACAAAATGTCCCAAAAAATAAAAACCCCTCCATAGTTTTTATCAATATACTCCGGGTTTTTCCCGTGATGAACACGATGTGCTGAAGGAGTAACAAAGAAATACTCTAAAAATCCAAGTTTGCCTATATGTTTAGTGTGAGACCAAACACCCCAAACTAAACTTACAGAACCCATAATAATTAAGGATTTAGGGTTAAAGCCGAGCCAAGGAATATAAAAGTAAAAAAGCGGTCGTAAAATGGGTGAGAACACCGGTTGTCTAAGGGCTGTGGAAAAATTATACTCTTTACTGGAGTGATGATTAACATGATTCGCCCAGAAAAAACGAATACGGTGTGAAGCGCGATGCCACCAATAAAAGGAAAAGTCCATGAGTAAAAAGAGTACAACCAGTTCATACCATGCGTTGCCAAAGTCAAACAGTCTGTGTTTGTAAAATAGATTATCTATTGCCAACAAAGTTGATGCAAGGATGATGGATACTATAACCTGTGTGATACCTAAGCTAAGACTTGCAACCGTATCTTTTACATCGTGATACGTATTTCGCTTTTTTAAATAACCGTATAGACACTCAAAAAGCAGTAACAGTCCGAAAGCCGGTAAAGCATAAATCATTTCCATAGTGAATCAATTTTACGAATTTATGGTGATTTTTTCTCCTTCCGTTCCCTCCGCTGCTATTGGCCGCCTAAGCAGCAACCAGCTTAATTCGTTTCTTCATGGTCGGAAGGGATGCCAACCATCCACAATGTTTCCTTTAAACCTCAATGCCGCGTGCCGGATGGCAGTGGAAATCCTTTGACCCGCTTCTTAGCGGGAAAAGATTGGAACGAACAGCCGGAAACACGCCCAAAGATTCAATTACCAAAATACTTAACTCCTATTTTAAAAATGGTGAAGGAGTTCTTTTCCACAAATTCCTATAAATGTGGATTCAATTCGTAATTTATTGAAGAATAGGCATAATTTTGGAAGGTACTGCTAAAAAAACTGTTATGCTGAAAAAAGTCTTGCTGGGCGTGTTACTGCTCTTTGTGTTATTGATTGGCGCCATTGTGGCTGTTCCGTTTTTGTTTAAAGACGAAATTAATGCTGCTTTGAAAGAGGAAATCAATAAGAACTTGAATGCCAAAGTAGATTACGGCAGTTTTGACCTATCGCTGCTCCGCTCCTTCCCTAACTTCAGTTTCTCAATTGATGATGTTTCGGTGGCGGGTATTGGCGAGTTTAAAGGAGATACCTTGGCGTATATTAAGAACTTCCGTTTTACTCTTGATATTATGACGGTGATTAACAAAGAGAAATACAAAATTTTGCAGGTGATTTTGACCGAACCTAAGATTCATGCCTTAGTGACGAAAGATGGTAAAGCCAACTGGGACATTGCAAAGCCGAGCACCGATAAAACAACAACTTCGAGCGAGAGCAGCAATTTCGCGTTTCAAATCAATAAATACGCCATTGAAAAAGGCGATATTGTGTACGAAGATTTAAAAGGAAAAACCTATGCCTCGGTGCAAGACCTTGATTTTAGTGGTAGTGGCGATGTAACCACCGATGTATACGACTTTATTACGAAAACAGAGATTGCTTCGTTAACTTATAGAAGCGGTGCGGTAGCCTACTTGAGTGCCGCTAAAATAAAGGCGGATAATACCATTAACATTGATCAGAAGAACAGTAAATACACTTTCGCTAATAACGAAATTAATGTGAACGACTTGGGCTTGTTGTTCGATGGTTTCGTGAAATTGAACAAAGACAACTACGACTTGGATGTGAAGTTTAAATCGAAAGCGACTACCTTCAAAAGTATTCTATCGTTGATTCCGGCTATATACTCGAAAGATTTTGCCGATATTAAAACATCGGGCAATTTGAAATTAGATGGTTTTGTAAAAGGCTTGTACAGCGAGTTTGCTTACCCTGGATTTGGTTTGAATTTGAATGTGAGCAATGCCATGTTCCAGTATCCTTCGTTGCCAACTGCGGTGAACAACATTAATATTGATGCAAAAATCGCTAAAGAACAAGGGCCTTTAGACAAGACTTTGGTGAACATTCAGAAACTGCATGCCGATATTGGTACCGACCCTATTGATGCAAGAATTTTTGTAAGCACTCCTATCTCTGACCCGAATATTGACATGAATTTGAAAGGCCGATTGAATTTAGCAAATGTGCCGAAACTTTACCCAATGAAGGATTTGAAAACCTTAACGGGATTATTGGTGGCCGATTTAACGTTTAAAGGTCGAAAGAGCGACCTCGATAAAAAGAATTACAATGCGGTGAGAGCGGCCGGTAATTTGAGTGTTTCGAACATGGTGTATGATTCGAAAGAAACACCAATGCCGTTGAATGTGAGCGATATTAAGATGACGTTCAATCCGCAGAATATTACCTTAAATAATTTGGCTGCAAAAATTGGTAAGAGCGATTACCAAGCGAATGGTTCGTTGGAGAACTATATGGCCTATGCTTTCAACAAAGGGGCTTTGCTAGGCAAGTTGAATCTGAATTCCAATAATTTAGATTTGAACGAGTGGTTGAAACCGGGTGAATCGAACACCACAACTGCTACTAAAACAGAAAGTGAAAAGTATTTCCAAGTACCTGCGAATATTGACTTTGATGCCAACGCAAAATTTGGAAAGGTGTTATATGATAAATTGACCTTATCGAATGTGAGAGGAAATGTGCAAGTGAAGAACGAGCAAATTAGCATGAATAATTTGTATGCTGATGTTTTGGGTGGTAATGCAACAATTAGCGCCACTTATAATACAGCCAACTCTTCTATTCCTAAAGTGAACTTTGCCTACGATATCAAAAACTTCGATTTCCAAGAAACCTACAAGTTTGTGGGTATGGCTGAAAAATTAGCTCCTGTGATGAAGTATGTGCAAGGGAATTTCTCTTCAAACTTAAAAGGAGCAGGAAGTTTGAAAGAAGATATGAGCGTTGATTATAACACGCTCATGGGAGATGGTAAAGTACAAATAGGAACAGCAAAAGTGGTAGGATTACCTATCTTAACTAAGATTGCAGAAGTGACTAAAATTCCTGCATTACAAAATATGGCCATCAACAATGCATGGACAGCAATTCAGTTTAAAGACGGAAAGGTAAATGTGGATCCTACAGATTTGAAATTTGGTAACGGCTATAACATTAACTTGAAAGGCGCAAATGGCTTTGACCAAAGCATCGATTATGATGTACGGTTTGATGTACCGAGCAAGGAGTTGGGGGGAGCAACGAATTACCTTACCAACATGATTCCGAAGGTACCGGGCTTAGAATTCAAATTACCGGAGACATTGAACTTGTTCTTGAAAGTAGGTGGCACCATGACTAAACCAACTGTTAAGTTGAACAAAGTAGGAGGAGCCGGTGGTTCGGTGAAAGATATGGTGAAAGACAAAGTAGATGATTTGAAAAAACAGGCTGAACAGAAAGCGAAAGAAGAGGCCGATAAGTTGAAACAACAAGCACAACAAGAAGCAGACAAAATTAAGAAACAAGCTGAAGATCGCGCAAAAGCAGAGGCCGAGAAACTGAAAAATAACGCAGCCGATCAAATCAAAAACGCAACCAAAGGCATTAAATTACCTTGGTAAAAACGAGAGTGATGGAAAAAAAATATGAGGTGAAGATTGAGGAGTTGCCTTTTCTTTCGCCTTTAATGAAAGCCTATTTAGCGGAAGATGAAGCTATTCGTAAGCTCTATGCTCATTCTTTTTCGTTGGATGGTTTTGAGCAGGCAATTGAAAATCGAAAAGCGTTTTATACGAATCGAAACGTTTTGGTGGAAGTATTGAAAAGTCAGTACTCAAATCTTCCAAAACAAACTGAAGTAGAAAGCAATATTGATTTATTGTTGCAACCCAATACCTTTACCATTACTGCTGCCCATCAACCATGTTTATTTTTGGGACCGTTGTTCAATCTGTTTAAGATTTCCGGAACCATTGTAACGACAAGGCTTTTGAAAGAAAAATACCCGCAATACAACTTTGTGCCAGTGTTTTGGATGGGTAGCGAAGATCACGATAAAGAAGAGTTGTGTAATACCAATGTTGGAGGAGTCAGAATTGATTGGAATAATGATTACTCGGGCGTAATAGGTAAGTTTGGAACAGAAGGACTAGCTCAAGCTTTAGAGGCATTTAAAGCTGCTTCTCCCCAATTGAACGCAGAATATGTATCCATCATCGAGAAGGGTATTGCATCAACTTCCGACTTTGGACAACTCACACAATACATTACGCATGAGCTATTCAAGGAGTTTGGTTTAGTGGTGATTGATCAAAACGATACCCGATTAAAAGCTTTGTTTGCAGACATCATTCGAGATGAAGTGTTTGAACAACGTGCAGAAAAAGTATTGCAACCACAACTCGAATGGTTGGAGCAACATTACAGTGTTCAAGCTAAACCTAGAGCGATTAATTTTTTCTACATTCAACGCGGTTCGCGTGATAGAATTGTGCGTGATGGAGATGGCTTCACTACTGCCAACCAATTGGCGAATTTCAATGCTGCAGAAATGGAAAAGGAGATTTCAACACAGCCGGAACGTTTTAGTCCGAATGTGTTTTTCCGTCCGCTTTTCCAGGAATACATCTTACCTAATTTAGGCTTTATTGGTGGTGCAGGAGAGTTGAGTTATTGGTTGGAGTTGAAGCCTTTGTTTGATTACTACAAAGTACCTTATCCAATGCAATTATTCCGCAGTATGGGTATGCTCACCGGTGCGAAAACATTCGCCAAGATGGAAAAACTGAATACAAAGCCATTAGATTATTTTGGCGATAAAAACAGTTTTATCAAGCAGTGGTTATCTGCTAATAGTACGAACGATGTTACTGTAGAAAAAGAAAAAGTATCACTTGAACAAATATTCAACGATTTATTGCAAAAAGCCATAGCTGTTGACAAAAGCCTAGAAGGTAGTATTAAAGGGGAATTACAGCGCAGTTTAAATGGATTGGATACGGTTGCCGGCAAATTATTGAAAGCTGAAAAACGTAATCAAGATACTGCTTTACAGCAAATAGAAAGTGTGCACCAGCAATTTTTTCCGAATGGAACATTAATGGAGCGAAGTGAGAATCTTTTTTCTGCTATTGGAACATTGAATAAGGAAGAGTTTAAGGAATTGGTGTTGGCACAAAATCCGTTAGAGAAGTCATTTAATATTTTCTCAAATTGATATTGTAGTTGTTTATTATTGGAGTGAATACTAACTTGTCGTTCTAATCCAATTTTATGCTCTTCACTCCCATTCCATTCGGCCCCATAACCTTACGCAACCGTTCCATTCGTGCAGCGGCATTTGAAGGCATGTGCTTTAACCATAATGTATCTGATCAGCTTATTCAATACCACGAAGCAGTAGCAGCCGGTGGTGTTGGGATGACGACAGTTGCTTATGCTGCTGTAACCAAAAGTGGCTTATCGTTTCCGCATCAATTATGGCTAAGGGAAGAGATTGTTCCGGAACTCCGTAAGTTGACGGATGCAGTACATAGCCACAATGCCAAAGCCTCCATACAAATTGGGCATTGCGGCAATATGGCAAAGCATGAAGTAATAGGAGAAAGACCTATAGCTCCATCGGCCCGGTTAAATATGTATGCACCATCATTTCCAAGGGCTATGACGAAACAAGATATTGTGGATATGGCGAAATCGTTCGGTGATGCAGTAAGAATAGCACAGGAAGCAGGTTTTGACGCGGTGGAAGTCCATGCCGGACATGGTTATTTAATCAGTCAGTTTTTATCGCCAGCCACCAATAAACGCAAAGATGAATTTGGCGGTTCATTAACCAACCGCATGCATTTCATGCAAATGGTAATGGAAGAAGTGTTGAAAGCAGCAGGAACGAAAACTGCGGTGCTCGTGAAAATGAATATGCGCGATGGTTTCGCAGCAGGGATGGATATTGATGAGCTATTGGAAGTAGCAAAAACGTTGGAGAACATGGGCGTTCATGGCTTAGTGTTGAGTGGGGGCTTTGTGAGTAAGGCTCCTATGTATGTAATGCGAGGAGCAATGCCCATAGGCACATTAGCGGCACATATGGATAATCCGGTGATGAGCTTATTGGTGCGCCTGTTTGGAAAGTTGTTAGTGCCTGATGTTCCATTTAAAGAAAATTACTTTTTAAATGATGCAAAACGCTTCCGGAAAGCATTGAAAATACCATTGATTTATGTGGGTGGCATTCTTTCAAAAGCTAATATCGATGAAGTGTTGAACGAAGGTTTTGAGGGTGTGGCCATTGCTCGGGCCTTGATTCGAAATCCGGATTTTATCAATCAACTGTTGGAAGAAAAATTGAAACAATCGAGTTGCGATACATGCAATTATTGCATTGCGGTGATGTATAACGGGGCATTTTCTTGCATTCAAAACACAACCGGAAAATGAAGGACGTTTTAAAACCATTTGTACTGATTACCGGTGGATCTTCAGGTATAGGATTGGCTTTAGCACATGCATTTGCTGCGCGAAATTATAATCTACTGCTAGTGAGTAATCAAGCGAATGCGCTTGAGGAATGTAAATCTATACTCGAGAGCAAGAATGGGATTATATGCAATACCTTCAACATCGATATGACGGCTAAAGATTCAGCTTTACGTATATTTGAATTTGCACAAACACATGCTCCGGACATTGAAATTTTGGTGAACAATGCGGGCATGCTCGTTTTTTCAGAAGTGGTGGAAACTCCACTTGTAAAGTTGGAAGCCATTCTTCAATTGCATATTCAAACGCCAACTGCTATGTGTAAATTGTTCGGAGAAAAAATGAAAGCAAATCGAAAGGGACATATCTTGAATGTTTCTTCCATTTCGGCAGTAATGCCTTATCCCGGTATTTCGCTCTATGGGCCATCTAAGACTTATATGCGCTATTTCAGTCGTGCATTACGTAGCGAAATGAAACTATATAATGTGAATGTAACTTGCTTGATTCCCGGTGCCACTGAAACCGGATTATACGATCCGAATCGAGTTAACTTAACATTAGCCAAACAATTGGGAGTGATGCAAACTGCCGATGTAGTAGCGAACAATGCTGTTGATGCCTTATTAAAAAACAAAGCCGAATGTATTCCGGGTTGGCTCAATAAGTTAACTGTTATTTCGCTTCCCTGGATTCCTTCTTTCGTAATTGAAATGATTAATAGACATTCTACTATCCTTCAGAAAGGGAATAAGGCATTAGGATAGAAGAGTTTATGCTGATTTTATAAACTAAAAAAGGAAGTCCGAAGACTTCCTTTTTCATTATAAAACTTGATAGATTATTTCAAGATTTCAGTTACCTGACCAGCTCCTACTGTTCTACCACCCTCACGGATAGCGAAACGAAGACCTTTCTCTAGAGCGATTGGGTAAATCAATTGTACTGTCAAAGTGATGTTATCACCAGGCATACACATTTCTGTTCCTTCTGGTAAAGTAATCTCACCTGTTACGTCAGTAGTTCTGAAGTAGAACTGAGGACGATACTTTTGGAAGAATGGAGTATGACGTCCACCTTCGTCTTTGCTCAAGATATACACCTCACATTTGAATTCAGTGTGTGGAGTTACAGAACCTGGTTTACAGATTACCATACCTCTCTTGATTTGTTCTTTATCGATACCTCTCAACAACAAACCTACGTTGTCTCCAGCCTCACCTTCGTCCAAAATTTTACGGAACATCTCAACACCAGTGATAGTAGAAGTCATTTTCTCGAAAGAAAGACCGATAATTTCTACAGACTCTCCAGTTAATGCACGACCTCTTTCGATACGACCTGTAGCAACTGTACCACGACCAGTGATAGAGAATACGTCCTCTACTGGCATAAGGAATGGTTGATCAACAGCACGTGGAGGAACCGGGATATAAGAATCCACTGCATCCATCAATTGATCGATTTTTTCTACCCATTTAGCTTCTCCGTTCAAAGCACCCAAAGCAGAACCTTGGATAACTGGTACGTTAGCGCCATCATATTTGTAGAAAGACAACAAATCACGGATTTCCATTTCACCTAATTCCAAGAATTCAGGATCATCTACTAAATCCACTTTGTTCATGAAAACTACTACTTGAGGTACACCTACCTGACGAGCCAAAAGAATGTGCTCGCGCGTTTGAGGCATAGGACCATCAGTTGCAGCAACAACAAGGATTGCACCGTCCATTTGAGCGGCACCTGTAACCATGTTTTTGATATAATCCGCGTGACCTGGACAGTCAACGTGTGCATAGTGACGAGTTGCAGTAGCATATTCTACGTGCGCTGTATTGATAGTGATACCACGTTCTTTTTCTTCCGGGGCATTATCAATTGAAGAATAATCACGTAATTCAGCAAGACCTTTCTTTGCCAATACGGTTGTAATAGCAGCAGTCAAGGTAGTTTTACCGTGGTCAACGTGACCGATAGTACCGATGTTTACGTGCGGCTTGTCTTTAACGAATTTTTCTTTAGCCATTGTTATTGTTTTTTATTGTTTGTTTAATTGTTAACTATTTGAACTCTTTAATTTTGCTTCAAATATTTTACCATTTGAGCCGTTGATGAGAATCGAACTCGCGACCTCTTCCTTACCAAGGAAGTGCTCTACCACTGAGCTACAACGGCAAAGTGATGAGCATATCAAATTACAATGCTCAAATTTGAGCGGGAGACGAGGCTCGAACCCGCGACCTACAGCTTGGAAGGCTGTCGCTCTACCAACTGAGCTACTCCCGCAATTTTTTAAAAGAACATTTACTATTTTATTTAAGCTGTTAAACTTAACCCTTAATAGCAAGGGTGATACTCATTTTCAATGAATGTCTTTTACTTCGCTTTTTTCTGAATACAACGCCTTAATAAGCGATTATCTTCTGAAAAAAGTAAGTGGGCAGAGAAGGGTTCGAACCTTCGTACACTCACGTGAACAGATTTACAGTCTGTCGCCTTTAACCACTCGGCCATCTACCCAAAATAATAAGAGCCGAAGGAGGGATTCGAACCCCCGACCCACTGATTACAAATCAGTAGCTCTGGCCAACTGAGCTACTTCGGCTTAAATCTCTTATTTTTTATAAAAAAGAACGCTCCACCTGTTTTTCAAATGGAGCGCAATACTATACAAAAAAAATAAATTGGCAAATTATTTTTTGAAAACTTTTAATGTAAACGCATTTTTTCTTTCTGTTTTTTTATTTGACGGCTTACAGAGTCCAAAGCTAAGTCTGTACTCTCCTCAAATTTCTTCGATGTTTCCGTTACAAAAATTGTTTTTCCGGGAACATGTACTTTCACTTCTACTGTTTTATCTTTTATTGTTTCGTTGCTATCGAGTTTTAAATAGACCTCTACGTTAATAATTTTATCAAAGAATGTTTCCAATTTCTGAAGTTTCTTTTCAATGAATTCTCTTAGTTTAGAATCGGCCTCAAAACTTACTGCATGAATGACTAAGTTCATAATTTTCAAAATTTTAAAGGTTAACAAATCGTACAATTAAATTTATGAAAATATTTACGAGAATGACAAACTTAATGTTGTAATAAACTTTAAAATACTAAACATTTAACGAGTCTTGTAGCTATTTCGCTACAATCAATTTTTGGATGTAAGTTTTCCCGACTGCTATAACACGAATGGTGTAAACACCTGAGGTAAGGTAATCGAAGGCATATTGCCCTGAATGTTCTCCTTCTCCAACTAATTTTCCAGTTAAATCGTAAACGAAAACATGTTGAATTTTAGCATTACTCTGAATGTAGCATTTGCCTTGTGTCGGATTAGGATATAATTGAAACACAATATCGCTATTGCGAAAAGGAACAATGGCATTGGGAATGCCTGTTATACATTTTTCTCTGCCGTCCATTTGCGTGAGACCTGTGCCTAAAGAATCTAACCAAGGTTGAAGTTGCTTTTGTAAGGTTGAACCATTGCTGTTCCAGTGATAAGAAAACTTTCCATAATCGTCTGGGGCAGTTGGTGTATTGCAATAAGAATTCCCTCCGGTTAATGTGCCAACAATTTGTTGTTGTGGATTAAAAATTGCTGATCCGGACGAACCCTCTTCGGTAATTCCCCAACCGGATGCTGTTTGTCTCCAAGTCACTTTCCAGTGGGTATTATTCACTGTACCGCCCCAAGTTGTTGATGACGCAGGGGTAGTAAAGGTTGAAATCTTTTTGATATCAGCACTCGGATGATGTATTCCTATTCCACTGTCTGGCGCAATATTCTCAGCATTCCAACCTGCATAAAAAGTATTGTACAAAGAATCTGGACGTTGCTTTAACTTAACTAACAGGAAGTCTGACCCCTTATCGCCTCCCTGATCTTGACTGTAGGCGATTCTACTGCTGCCCACCAAAAAATCGTCCACTAATGCAGAGTCGGAATTAGGATTTGAGCAATCAGTAGATTCGTAGTTAAAATAAAATGTCCATTGATTAAAATCGTTATTCGAAGCATATCCTCCATTGGATTTAATACCACAATGGTCAGCCGTTAATAAAAATGGAGTACAATCATTCCCTGTGTTATTGATCATTGTACCTGAACACCAACCAAATTCACTTCCGGTTTTCACTAATATTCTCGCCACTGCCCGTTGCTGATTTCGCCAATTGTCGCCTTCCGGGCAATTCACATTCACTTCGCAATTTTGAGACGATCCGAATTCGGGTGTACTTCTTCTTTTCGAAGGAACAAATTGTTGGGCTACCCCAATCTCATTCAGGTGTAATTCATCAAAAGATGCATTTTCACCAGGAACATACTCAATAATCATTTCTTCTCCAATAAACAAGCCCAAAGCATTGAACCCGTTATCGGTATTATTCGCTGAAGTAAAAGCGCCTATCCATTCCGTTTTATCACTTGAATAAACATGAATAACTGAACCTTGCGATAAACGGAATCGATCAAAATAAGGAACTAAACCTTTAGCACCTGCGATCTTCATTTTAAACAAAAAACAAACACTCCCACCTACTTGTGTTTTTACAGCATTTGCTACTATATCTATATCTGCCGGAACGCAAGTACCCATGCGCGGGTAAGCACCATGCTTTTCGCTTGAAACCGCAGAAATATCTGCCGGTAAGGGATACGACTGAAAAGGCAATGTTGTTAATTCAGCATCAGTTAGGCTGAATCCAAGTGGAATCTGACTTCTGTCGATTTGGGCAGATGAGGTTATACAAATGAATAGTCCAATAAAATAGAGAGAAAGACGTTTCGTAAGTAACATAATGTGGATTTCTGAGAGAATAATTAGTCTACTATTACCAAGTAAATATGAAAATTCTGCGCAATATTCTTTTAGGATTAACAATTTCGTTGCTTAGCCTTATTGCTATCACCGGAGCACTTACCTATATCTTTCAAGACAAGTTAAAACAATTTGCCATTAATCAGGTTAACGCCCAAATTAAAGTTCCCATTATCGTAAAAGGAGGCATTGATGTTTCTTTTTTCAAGAATTTCCCAAATGTTTCCATATCCCTACAGGATGTAACGATTAATGACCCTTTGCGAATACATCAAGATCTTTTACAACTGAATACTGTTTCATTATTAGTGAATATTAGTGAAGTAATGAGCGAAAAACAATCGCTTCGAAAAATCATTTTGAATAAAGGTCACATCTATTTATTAGAGGATGGTTATGGTAAGACTAACTTTGATATTTTAAAGAAGACAAATGAAAATTCATCCAATAGTGAATTGCAATTGAAATCTGTTATTTTAAAAGATGTTGCACTAATTTGGCATAGTATTCCTTCACAAACCAAATTTTCTGCAACTATTGATCATGCGGAATTACATGGCGATTTTGGAAAAACAAATTTTGGATTGGGGGTAGATGCCAACTTTTATTGGAATTATCTTGTCTATAAACAAGATACGTTTTCAGTATTCAAAAAAACTTCGTTGGCTTTTGCTTTTCAAATTGACAAGCCTTCCAAAATTACAGAAATTAAGCCGTCTGTGCTACGTATTGAAAAAACGGAAATAAGTGTTGCCGGTAAACTGAATAACAGTAATAAGTTATATAATGACCTGCAAATAACTGCATCGTGTAAAGGCGATAAAATGGCCTCCCTCCTATCGCTTCTTCCAAATTCAATTCAAGATAAACTATCCGGAGCTAAAGGGGATGGCGAATATGCAATACATTTAAATGTTAATGGAAAGAGTGGAAATGGAAATACACCTCAGATAAAGCTAAACGGATTTTTAAAGAATGGGGAAATTGAGTTAAAGCAACTTAAATATGCTATCGATCGGGTTAATACTGAGTTAAGCTACGACAGTAAAGTAGATGTATTTAGTATTACTTCATTTAAAGCAAATTATGATGGGAAGCCTATCGATTTTTCATTGCAAGTAAACGATATTAAAAAAGCGCCTACATTTGATTTAACAGCCAACGGAGTGCTGAATTTACAAGCCATTCAATCGTTTATCCCGGAGCAGTATGTTCAGAATGCGGAAGGGGAAATCGATTTTAAGCACTTCCGACTGATGGGGCAATTGGATGAAAACCGAAAATTATTAGCCACCAGTTTAAAAGGAAGTGGAAAGTTTACGTTTAAAGAAGCTGAAATTCAAGCCAATGATGTAACCTACGGTAATATTAATGGTGTTTTAGAGTATGAACACGACCATTTAGATGCAACCAATGTTACGGCTAATTTCCTGACTACTGATTTTCTTTTCAACGGGAAAATCGACAATCTAGTTCCGTATATTATTGAAAAAATCAAACGTGAGAATAATACCCCATTAGTTTTAGACGGAAGCTTGAGCATTAAGCAATTCAACCTTACGAATATGTTGAAAGCCTTTAAAAAAGAAGAAGACAAGAAAGGCAGCGACAAAATTGATATCCGCGAAATATTCAATATGGAAGGCAAACTAAGTCTATCTGTAACCAAGTTTCAGTACAATAAAATTATTGTTGAAGATATTACTGTTGATGTTGGTTTAAACCCGGGAACATTGATGTTGAGAAGTTTTGATGCGCGTGGAATGGGTGGAACTATTCATCACAGCGGACTGATTTCTTTCAGCAATAATCGAGAAATGATAATGAATGGAACACTCAATTTTAGTGGTGTCGAAATTCCGCAAATTTTTGAGCAGGCAGAGAATTTTGGTCAAACAACATTGACATCAAAAAATATTAAAGGTGAAATAAAAGCGGATGTGGACTATCGTGTTGTGTTCGATGATTATAAGAATATCAACATGGATAAAATTAATGCTACGTTGAATTGCAGCATTTTGAAAGGAGAACTGATCAATTTTGAACCCATTAAAGTGGCATCAAAGTTTATTCGAGTAGAAGAGTTAAATCATATTTATTTTTCTGACTTAAAGAATCAGTTATTGATTAAGAACAGTACGATTGAAATTCCAAAATTTGAAATACAGTCTTCTGCCATTAATGTAATGCTAAATGGCTCTCACACTTTCAAAAACGATATCGATTATCACATCAAAGTTAATCTTAGAAAGCTTTTGGCGAATAAGTTGAAGAAGAACAATAACAACGAATATATTGAGGAAGATCCGTATGAGGGCACTAATCTTTTCCTTTCCTTAAAAGGTAAAATGTCGAATCCTACCGTAAAATACGACAAGCAATATGCTGATCAGAAGGTGAGTGAAGACTTTAAAAAGGAAAAAGAGAATCTCAAAACCTTGTTTAAAAAGGAAACTGTAAAAACGGAAACAAAGGATAAAACGAAAGAAGATAAATATTTCGACACACGTGAAAAGCCTAAATTTATTGAACTTGAAGAAGGGAATTAAATCTGCTTAAAACTTAAGGACATAAAAAAGGCGAAATGAAATTCATTCCGCCTTTTTTTATAATGAGCAACTTAGACTAAAAGTCGTCAACTGAAATATTCTTTTTATAAGCCTCAGAAGCTTGCCAGTTAGATTCAATGCGGACTTCAAATTTCAAGAAATCATATACTCCAAGTGTAAAAGTTACATCTTTAACTAACCATTGTTTGTAGCTTACGTTATCAACACGGCTTTCATTTTTAAATGCACCAAATTTATAATCCAAAATGAATCGCATTTGTTCTGCATCTTCTTTTGGTCCTTCTAAAAGTACTTTCACAAAACGATCATCGTCATTAAAAATATAGTTTACACGCGTTAAACGAACATTGCCAATTGTCATATCGTCATTTACAACATAATACGTATTCTTTGTAAGTGCATTCTTATCTTTTGTAAACTCTAGTTTCTTACCGTTTACATAAATAGAATCTTTTGGTGCTCCCCAAGGAATATTTCGGAACTGAGTAACATTCTTTTCATCGTTTTGCGAAAAAGCGACAAAGAAAAACAGCATAAAAACAGCAGAGAATAAGTGCTTCATTGTTTATTGTTTTGTGAAATAATAAATGCGAATATCATGAAATAGTGCAAAGTGAAATATTAAATTATTCCCAATTAAGAATATTTGTGTGGAAAAAAATACACTTTATGCTACACTTTCAGAGTTTGAAACCGTAGAAGTTTGAATAATTCTATAGATAACTAGGGATAGCAATCCTAAAACTAAAGAAAACACCAACGTATAAATGAGCCAATTAGGATATTGAAAATAATAGAACCAATTCAGTCCCAGTAAAATGGATGCTAATCGCAAATATTCACCATAAACAGCCCACTTCTTATTTTCAAACAACCCTCCAATAACTTCAATGGAAAAAATAATAAGCCCTGCGAATAGTAATTTGTAAGGTAATGTTAATGTAGGATATTTAACCAAAAACATCACTGAACCAAACAACACGATTCCGAATTGCACTACAGCATAAATTCGTGCACTAGATTTCGTGTCTTTATCATATTTAAGCATAGCAGGACTAGGAGGCAAAATCAAATCTTCCTGCATGGAAACAGGATTCCAACCCGGTTTACGGAAAATTAAGGCCAACTTGGCTCCTACACCATCTACCAATTTCATTTTATCCCAAAGCTCGGTATAGAAATGTACATTGGCCCAAGCAGGGTTCCAACTGCCAAAGGTTTTCGTAATTCCATAACGAATTTTTTCGTTTTCATCTTCAGCTTGAAACGTTCCAAAGAGTCTATCCCATAGCATAAACATACCTGCATGATTGCGATCGATGTATTTTGGGTTGATAGCATGATGTACGCGATGATGGGATGGGGTGTTGAAAATGTATTCAAACCAACGTGGCATTTTATCGATGAATTCTGTATGAATCCAAAATTGATAAACAAGGTTTATACCCGCAACACTTCCTAAAATGATGGGACTAAAACCCAGCAATGCCAATGGCAAAAACAAATAAAACGCTATAATACTGTGAAACCATGGCTGCCGGAGAGCCACAGTAAGATTATATTCTTCACTTTGATGGTGAACAATGTGCGCCCCCCAGAACAAACTCACTGTATGTCCCCATCGATGCGACCAATAATAAATGAAATCGTACAACACCAAACAAACAAAAAACACGAACATATTATCGGGCAACTTAAAGAATGCAAAGTGATCATACGTCCATACATACGATCCAAAAACGAATACCTTTGTTAAAGTTCCTACTACCTGACTTCCTATGCCCAAAGAAAGATTAGTTATGGAATCGTTTAGCCTGTATTTATTTTGATGCTTAAAGTAATTAATGAGTAATTCAATCCCAATGAGAATGAAAAAGGCGGGAATTGAATATAACACGATGGCTCCTTTCATATAATTGTTGTTTATTCTTTATACTTCGAAACTACAATTACGACTGAAAAAAATCGAGCAAATAAATATCTTTCGGTTCTTTTTCAACCAATAGCTATGCGTTTACCTTTCATCGTACTGTTTTTGTGTGCATTCATTGCCCAAACATCTTATTGTAACGATTCCATTGTTTGTCATATCTCGGATATTGGCGGACATTATCGCGAACATAACGTAGACTTCGATACCTTGAAATTGGACATTCGCTTTAACCCTTTATTAGGTGAGGTTTCAGGGAAAGAGTTATTAAGCTTCAAACCCATACAGCCAATTGTTGATAGCCTATTTTTGGATGCTCCCGGCATTACTTTTAATTCTATAATGATTAACGATCCGCGTGTAAACATTACATTCTCAACAACTAAAGAAGGGGTTAGCATCCGTTTCTCGAAGTCATTAAATTGGAACAGGAGCTACAAAATTACCATCGACTATAAAGCAACACCACGAAGAGGGCTTTATTTCATTGGTTGGAAGGATGAACGCAATTTATCGCGAAAACAAATTTGGACGCAAGGACAAGGCATCGATAACCGTCATTGGTTTCCGTGTTATGATGATGTAAATGATAAAGTGATTACTGAAACAAATATCACTTTCGACAAAGCATATACAGTGATATCGAACGGCTTACTTACACTTTCTAGAATCAATCCAGATAACACCAAAACATGGCAGTATCGCATGTCGAAGCCACATTCACCATATTTAGTGATGTTAGCCATTGATAAATATGCTTACAAAGATTATCCTTCAAAAAGTGGAATAACTAGCCGTCAGTATTATTATGCCGATCGTCCGCAAGATGTGGCATCTACTTATCAATACTCATCAGAAATGATGGATTGGTTGCGCAAAGAACTGCAAGTGCCTTTCCCTTGGACATCTTATGCGAATACGCCAGTTCAGGATTTTATGTTTGGAGCTATGGAGAATACAACATCGACCATTTTTGGCGATTTTTATTTGCATGATTATAGAGCGAATCAGGAACGCGGTTATGTTAGCACCAATGCGCACGAACTCACGCATCAATGGTTTGGCGATTACATAACAGAATGGAGTGCTACTCATCATTGGTTGCATGAAAGTTTTGCAACTTACTATGCAAAGCAATTTTGCGCCACTGTTTACGGTCAAGACCAATACGAATGGACAAAATACAACGAAAGTTTACAAGCCATTAATGCCGATAAGAACGATAATTATCCTGTTGCGCATTCCCGCGCAGGAAGCTCTCGTCATTACCCGAAAGGCAGTTTTGTGATTGATATGTTGCGGTATGTTGTAGGCGATTCTATTTACAGAAAGTGCATCACAAAATACTTAGAAAAGCATGCCTACGGAATGGTGGATACACATGATTTCTATCGCGCATTCATGGAAACAGCAGGCATTAATTTAGATTGGTTCTTTGAAGAGTGGATTTACAAAAGCGGAGTGCCGGAATTCACCGTAGCCTATGAAACCGATTCAAATGCTGTACGTGTTTTTGTTACACAAACACATAAAAAAGACTCTTTGATTAAAGACTTCAGAATGCCAGTAGATATTGAAGTCTACACACAAAACGGAGAAAAGATTAAACAACGCTTTTTAATCAGTAGAACACTGGATACATTTTCAATTCCTATAAAAGCAAATACACAAACAGAATTTGTTGTTTTTGATCCGGGTTACAATGTGTTGAAAACCCTTAAATTTCAAAGAAGCTACAATGAATTAATCGCCCAAGCGGCTAAAGGCAAAAATATGATTGATCGCTATTTAGCTATTGTAGCTTTGAAAGATACAGCCGTTGCCAAAAAACAATCCGATTTTATTAAATTGTTTGATAACGAAAAAGCAATTTACATCAAACAAGAAATTATTGCACAGCTGGGGAAAACTCATAATGATGAAGCTATAAAATTACTTGTAAAGGGGCTAAAAGAGGAGCATTTCATGGTCAGACGAGCAGTTGTTGAAAGCATTGACACAATTGATGCTGAACTCATTCCTGAACTTGAAAAAATGTTGAACGACACCTCGTATGTAAACATTGAAATGGCTTTACGAAAATTAGAAAAACAGTTCCCAAATCAGGCAAAAGTGTACTTCGAGAAAACCAAAGACATTCATGGTATTTCTGAAAATGTGAGAATTACTTGGCTTGAACTTCAAATCAAAGATGCGATGAATCCTAATATGAAGGAGTTAGTCGACTACACATCACTCAGTTACGAATTCAGAATTCGTGTAAGAGCAATGGAATCTTTGCAACGCCTGGGATTCTATAATGAGCAACTTGTTTTCAATGTAGTAGATGCATCATTAAACCCGAACTCAAGATTAGCCGGTCCGGCAGAGCGAACCATTACAAAATTTGTAAAAGAAGATGCGTTCAAAACATTACTAACAAATTATATAAGTAGTAAAAACTGGGAGAACTGGCAAAGTGAAATCTTAGCCAAGTGGAAAAAGTAATCATTGAAAAAGATATTCCAATCCTATAAGACCCTACCGGCCGATGTTTGGTGGCTTTTGGGTGCCGATGTAGCATTACAACTCATTAATGCTGCATTTGCATTGCTGTTGAATTATGTGATGATTGATCACGGCTATAAAGATTACGATATTACATCTATCAATGGCAACAGATACTTAGCCGTTTTGATTTGTGCTTATCCGTTAACGTTGATTTCAGAGCGAATTAATCTCAAAAATTTGTTACTCATTGGGAGTGTAACCGCTCCTCTCCTTTCATTAGCAACGCTTTGGTGTATCCATTTCCATGTATCTGAACTATTACGGCTCATTACATTTTTGTGGGGAGTCTCGTTTTCTTTGGTGCAAATTATGGCGCTTCCCATTCTTATGAACATCACTACAGAAGAGAATGAAACAGAAGCCATTTCACTATTTTTCGCTATTGGAAGTTTCACTACCATCATTTGTGGATTATTCAATTACTTGGCAAACCTAGTATTTCCTGAATTTTCAAACATTTCGCTTTTAGCGCTTTACTGTTTTGTAGCCTGCTTTGGTCCTTTTTTCATATTTAAATTGAAAGACATTCATCCAAAATCAAAAGCTGAACAAGTTTACAGAACAACAAAAAGCGATTGGAAAAAAATTGGCGAAGTGCTTATCCCTGTATTCCTGATTGCGTTTGGTGCCGGTTTCACCATACCTTTTATCAATTTGTTTTTCAAATTCGTACACAATGTTGATGCTCCTGTATTTTCACTAATAAACACTATTGCCTTTGTTTTAGTTGTTTTGGGGGGATTTATTAACCCTATAATTAAGCGTAAGCTCGGCTATAAGTTTGCTATCACCTTCTTTCAATCATTGGCTATTATTGCCTTGTTTTTATTAGGAACAACCGAGTGGATTCAGGGCTATGCTTTTGCGCCATTAATTGCAATGGGATTATTCATTATTCGTCAGCCGTTGATGAATATTGCCGGTCCGCTAACAACAGAATTATCGATGAAATACGTAGGGGAAAAAAACCGAAATCTAGTATCTGCAATTATTTCAGCGATATGGAGCGGCAGTTGGTTTATAAGTGCAGTATTGTTTTCAATACTTCGAGAAATGAAAATAGCCTACAGCAATATCATTTTTATTACTGTAGGCTTCTATATTTTGGGAGTTGTATGGTACTACCTCCTAATTCTTAAATTTGAACGATCAGCATCTAGTTAACATCGTTACAAGAGGTGTTATACTCGCTGAAGTTTTTCTCGAATCGGTTCTTAAAATTCTTCATATCAAAACTAGTTCCACAAACTTCACCGGTTTTATACACCTGAATGCTAGATTTTTTATCGTATGCTGCACATTGAACACATACTTTCTTACAAGATGATACAGCAACTAGAGCTACTACAGAAAAACAAAATAATAATTTGTTCATATTTCTATTTTTGGGTTCGTTATGCACAAATATAATAAATGATTCGAATTGGCTTAATTTCTGATACACATAATTATTTTGATCCAAAGCTGGTCGAATTCTTCAAAGATGTGGATGAAATATGGCATGCAGGGGATATTGGTTCCATGGATTTAATGGAACAACTCCAACAGATTCAACCGAATATAAAGGCGGTTTACGGCAATATTGATGGAGGAGTTCTTCGGCAGGAGTACAAAGAACATTTGATTTGGGAAGTAGAGGGGTTTAAAATCTGGATGACGCATATTGGTGGGTACCCTGGTAACTACAGTCCGGCTGTTCGAAGTATGTTACCTTCTGTTCAACCCGATATTTTTATTTGCGGTCACTCGCACATTTTGAAAGTGATGCGCGATGAGAAACTGAACAATATGATTGTTTTTAACCCCGGTGCAGCAGGGATTCATGGTATGCATAAAATTAAAACGGTACTGCGTTTTCAGTTACATGAAAAAAAAGTACTTAATTTGGAAGTAATTGAACTGGGGAAAAGGGGCAGAATTGACAATAATAATGAAGCAATGGTATGAACATAGTACAACTATCAGCACATAATAAATCGGTTAAACAACGATTCTTAAACATGTATAAGTCGGCCAATGCCGGCCACGTTGGCTGCTCGTTGTCATGTACAGAGATGCTTACTTTTGTGAAATTGAACTGGATGAAGTCTGATGATGAATTAATCCTTTCTAAAGGACACGCAGCGGCCGTTTTATACAGTGTATTAGCTGAAGCCGGTGATATTTCGGAAGAACAAATCAAAACGTTTTACAAGAACGATACCTATTTAGCAGCCCACCCGCCTACCCATAAATTAAAAGGAATTCCTTTTGCGACAGGAAGTTTGGGGCATGGACTCTCCATTGCTTGTGGATTGGGCCTTGCTTCAAAATTGAAAAAGAACGGCAAAACTATTTTCTGTGTAACCAGCGATGGAGAAATCAACGAAGGCAGTACCTGGGAAGCTGCACTTTTTATTGCACATCATCAACTCAAAAATGTGGTTTGGATGATAGATCGCAACCGACTTCAAGGCTTTGGAAAAACGGAAGATGTGATGCAGCTCGACCCATTAGATAAAAAGCTTGAAGCTTTTGGGTTTGATGTAATGGAGATTAATGGACATGATTTTGCTGCATTAAATGAAGCGAAAGTACAATATCCTGCTTTTTCTAAACCGTTGGCAGTGATTTGCAACACTACAAAAGGAAATGGTTGGGCAAAATATGAAGGAATGGTAGATTGTCATTATCTTCCAATGAAAGATGAAGATTTTGAACAGCTTTCAGCATATGTAGAAACCCACTAAAGGGTAAGTTTCGGTACAAATAATTAAGGGATTTCAATACGTTGATGAATGAAAAAGGTGCTTCGAATAGCTGGGAAAATAGCTTTATATTTTTTTATAGTTTCCGTAGGTTCCGTCATACTGTTTAGATTTATTCCGGTACCGGTAACCCCGCTCATGCTGATTCGTTGTGCACAACAGACAATTCATGGAAAAGAGTTGCGCTTATACAAAAAATGGAAGTCAATCGATCAAATTTCACCAAAACTTCAACTAGCAGTTGTGGCCAGCGAAGACCAACTATTTTTAGACCACCACGGTTTTGATGTTGAAGCCATTAAAGATGCACTTAAATTTAACGGAAAACATAAACGCGTTCGCGGAGCTTCAACCATTTCGCAACAAACGGCTAAAAATCTATTCCTTTGGCCATCCCGCTCATGGATTAGAAAAGGTTTTGAAGTGTATTTCACTGTTTTATTGGAAGTTCTATGGAGTAAAGAACGAATTTTGGAAGTCTATTTAAACATCATTGAAATGGGTGATGGAGTATATGGTGCTGAAGGGGCTGCACAAACTTATTTCCATACTTCAGCTAAGCAATTGTCCCCTTCACAGTGTGCTTTAATCGCTGCAATCATCCCCAATCCCATTAAATACAAGCTAAGTCGCCCTACGTCCTTTATATATGCCCGTCAATCTTGGATTTTACGCCAAATGAGCAACTTAGGCGGAGAACTTCAGTTTAATCCTTCTAAATAAGTTTGAAAGTAGATACTTATCTTTTTTGAACAATAATTAAAATGTTACCTTCGCGACTCAATTTTTGATATGCATAAAATAGAAATGGTTGATTTAAAGCGTCAGTATCTGAAGATTAAACCTCAGATTGATACAGCCATTCAATCGGTGATTGATGCAACACAATTTATTAAAGGACCTAAAGTAAAGGAGTTCGAAGATAATTTAGCAAAGTATTTGCAGGTGAAGCATGTTATTGGTGTAGCCAACGGAACGGATGCACTTCAAATTGCAATGATGGCACTTGACTTACAGCCGGAGGACGAGGTAATTACAGCCGATTTTACTTATGCTGCTACTGCTGAAGTTATTGCATTACTTCGTCTTAAACCTATTTTAGTTGAAGTAAACCCTAAAACCTTTAACATAGATACAAAAGCCCTAGAAAAGGCCATCACCCCAAAAACGAAGGCAATTGTTCCGGTACATTTATTCGGACAATGTGCAGATATGGAAGCCATCATGAAAATTGCTGAAAAACATAATTTATTCGTAATTGAAGATGTAGCACAAGCTATTGGAGCCGATTATACTTTCGCGGATAAAACAATCCATAAGGCCGGAACGATTGGAGATATTGGCTGTACGTCTTTCTTTCCTTCCAAAAATTTAGGTTGTTATGGCGATGGTGGGGCATTGTATACCAATGACGATATCTTAGCCACTCGTATAAGAATGATTGCTAATCACGGACAATCTGTTCAATATTACCATGATAAAGTGGGTGTTAACTCTCGTTTAGACACTATACAAGCAGCCATTTTGAACGAAAAATTGCCTTACCTGGATGAATATGCAAAACGCAGAAACGAATTAGCTGATTTTTATGACAAGGCGTTTGCCGATTGTCCGCAACTCACTGTTCCTTCGCGTAAAAAAGGCTCTACACATGTATTTCACCAATATACGCTGCTCTTGAATGGTGTAAATAGAGATGAGTTCAGAAAGAAATTGGCTGAAAAAAATGTGCCATCCATGATTTATTACCCTATCCCCCTCCATAATCAAAAGGCCTATCAAGATCCTCGCTTCACCGATGCAGATTTCCCAATTTCGACCGATTTGTGCCAACGCGTAGTGTCTTTACCTATGCATACCGAAATGGATTCTGAGCAAAGAGAATACATTGTTAAATCAGTTTTAGAATCAATAAAATAAATTCATAGAATGAAAATAGCCGTTGTTGGAACCGGGTATGTTGGATTAGTTACCGGTACATGTTTTGCAGAAACAGGCAATACAGTAACTTGTATTGATATCAATGAGTCGAAAATCAAAATGCTCGAGAATAATCAGTTACCGATATACGAGCCGGAGTTAGATACGCTTTTCGAAAGAAATAAAAATGAAGGTCGATTGAAATTCACCACTTCGTTAAAAGAAGGAATAGAAGATGCAAAAGTTATTTTTCTTGCACTCCCAACTCCTCCGGGCGAAGACGGATCGGCAGATTTGAAATACATTTTAGGTGTAGCCAATGATTTGGGTCCGTTACTTAAAAACTACGTAGTAATTGTTGATAAAAGTACCGTTCCGGTTGGAACAGCCGATAAAGTAACAGATGCTGTTTTAAAGGCAGGGAAACGTGAATTGTTTGATGTAGTTTCCAATCCCGAATTTTTACGTGAAGGTGTAGCCGTAGAAGATTTTCTAAAACCGGAGCGTGTAGTGATTGGCACATCATCGGAAAAAGCACGCGAAGTGATGAACCGTCTCTATGAGCCGTTTGTACGTCAGGGCAACCCGATTCTTTTTATGGATGAGCGAAGTGCAGAGATGACCAAATATGCAGCCAATGCATTTTTGGCGACAAAAATTTCGTTTATGAATGAAGTAGCCAACCTATGCGAATTGGTGGGTGCAGATGTAGATAATGTGAGAAAAGGAATTGGAACTGATTCAAGAATTGGTAAACGTTTTCTTTTCCCTGGCATTGGATATGGCGGAAGCTGTTTCCCGAAAGATGTTCAGGCATTGCATTTCACGGCACAAGAAAACAAATATGCATTCCGCATTTTGGATGCAGTAATGGATGTGAATTACAAACAAAGAGAATTGTTCTTTAATCGAATTTTGAACTTCTTCAACGGCAATTTAGCCGGTAAGACCATTGCTCTTTGGGGACTGGCATTCAAGCCTAACACCGATGATATTCGTGAAGCTCCTGCCGTTTATTTGATTGAAAAATTCTTGGAACACGGTGCATCGGTGAGAGCATATGACCCAGAAGCCATGAAAAATGTAAAAGAGATTTTTGGAGAAAAAGTGTTTTTCGCAAAAGACCAATATGAAGCACTGGAGGGTGCCGATTTCTTAACCATTGCTACGGAATGGAACGCTTTCCGATCGCCTGATTTCGATAAAATTAGTTCTTCGTTGAAAACGAAGGTTATTTTTGATGGAAGAAATCTATACGACCTCAACGAAATGATTGAGTTGGGTTACTACTACTGCAGTGTTGGACGAAAATCAATCGGTTAAAATATTTAGTTATGCAAAGAAAGCGCGTTTTAATTACAGGAGCAGCAGGTTTTTTAGGATCTCATCTTTGTGACCGATTCATCAAAGAAGATATGCATGTGATTGCTATGGATAATCTCATTACAGGAGATTTGAAAAACATAGAACATCTCTTTAAACTCGAAAATTTCGAATTTTATCATCACGATGTTTCGAAGTTTGTGCATGTACCGGGGCATTTAGATTACATCCTTCATTTTGCTTCGCCTGCTTCACCTATCGACTATCTAAAAATTCCAATACAAACCCTTAAAGTAGGATCATTAGGCACACACAATTTGTTAGGTCTCGCTAAAGCTAAAAAGGCAAGAATTATTGTTGCCTCTACTTCTGAAGTGTATGGCGACCCTTCAGTCCACCCACAACCCGAAGAATATTGGGGCAATGTAAATCCGGTAGGACCACGAGGTGTTTACGATGAAGCCAAGCGTTTTCAAGAAGCAATTACCATGGCCTATCATACATTTCATGGAGTTGAAACAAGAATTGTTCGAATATTCAATACTTATGGACCTCGTATGCGTTTAAATGACGGTCGTGTGTTACCTGCATTTATTGGTCAAGCGCTTCGCGGAGAAGATTTAACCATGTTTGGAGATGGTTCGCAAACACGTTCGTTTTGTTACGTGGCCGATTTAGTGGAAGGTATTTACCGTTTATTAATGAGTGACTACGCACAGCCTATGAACATAGGTAATCCGGACGAAATCACTATTCGTGAATTTGGTGAAGAGATTTTAAAATTAACAGGTGCAAATCAAAAATTGGTAAGTAAGCCTTTGCCAACGGATGATCCTAAGCAAAGACGTCCGGATATTACCAAGGCAAAATCTATTTTAGGTTGGGAACCTAAAGTTACCAGAGCGGAAGGTTTGAAAATCACCTACGACTATTTTAAAAATTTGCCTCAGGAGGAATGGTTTAAAAGTCCAAAATTTGAACAATCATGAGTACTGAAAAAGATTTTTTTGCACATGAATCAGCCTATATTGATGAAGGCTGTTCCATTGGAAAAGGCACTAAAATATGGCATTTCAGCCATATAATGCCGAATTGTTCATTAGGCGAAAACTGTAACATTGGACAAAATGTTGTGATTTCACCGAATGTAACACTCGGACGAAATGTAAAAGTGCAAAATAACGTGTCCATTTACACAGGAGTTATCTGCGAAGATGATGTTTTTTTAGGTCCTTCCATGGTGTTCACAAATGTAATTAACCCTAGGAGCGCTGTGAACAGAAAAAGTGAATATGCCAAAACAACCGTAAAAAAAGGAGCCTCCATTGGCGCTAATGCTACAATTGTATGTGGCAACGATATTGGCGAATTTGCTTTTATTGGTGCAGGTGCAGTTGTCACAAAATCAGTTCCTGCCTATGCCCTCTTAGTTGGAAACCCCGCCCGACAAACCGGATGGATGAGTGAATTCGGACACAAATTAAAATTTGACAACAACGGGATGGCAGTTTGTCCGGAAAGCAATCAAAAGTATAAATTAGAAAATAACAAGGTTTCAAAAATAAATTAATATGGTAGAGCAATTACTAAATAAAGAGAAAAAATTAGCCGTTATCGGTTTGGGTTATGTGGGGTTACCCATTGCCTTAGAATTTGCAAAGAAAGTGAAGGTGATCGGATTCGACATCAATGAGAAGCGTGTGGAGATGATGCGTAACGGTATCGACCCAAGTAATGAATTGGAGAAGGAAGCGTTTGAAGGTTGCGATATTTTCTTCACGCATAAATTAGAAGAACTTAAAGAAGCTAACTTTTTTATTGTAGCTGTACCAACGCCAGTAGATTCACATAATGTACCCGATTTGAAACCTGTTCAGTCTGCATCTCGCACTATCGGACAAGTGTTAAAAAAAGGCGATTATGTGGTTTATGAATCCACTGTTTACCCAGGCTGCACGGAAGAAGATTGTTTGCCGATTTTGGAAGAATTATCGGGTTTGAAAATGGGTGTAGATTTTAAACTAGGTTATTCACCGGAGCGAATTAACCCGGGCGACAAAGAACATACGATTACCAAAATCTTGAAAGTTGTTTCGGGCTGTGATGCTGAATCGTTGGATGTTATTGCCAGAACCTATGAAATTATTGTAACAGCGGGTACACACCGTGCAAGTTGCATCAAAGTAGCTGAAGCCGCTAAGATTATTGAAAACACACAACGGGATGTGAATATCGCGTTAATGAACGAATTAAGCTGTATCTTCGATAAAATGGGAATTAATACCTACGAAGTATTGGAAGCTGCCGGAACAAAATGGAACTTCTTGAAATTTTTCCCGGGTTTAGTAGGCGGCCACTGTATTGGCGTTGACCCTTACTATTTAACCTATAAAGCCAATCAACTTGGATTCAAACCGGAGATGATATTGGCCGGTAGAAAGATTAATGACTCAATGGGTGCTATTATTTCTAAGAAATTAGTGCAGCAGTTAATTAAGCAAGACAAACAAGTAGCCCACACGAGAGTATTGGTAATGGGAGCTACGTTCAAAGAAAACGTTACCGACATTCGTAATTCAAAAGTGGTAGACGTTATCAAAGAATTACAAACCTATTCAGTGAATGTTGAAGTATTTGATCCATATGCCGATAACGAAGAATTCGTTCACGAATATGGAGTTCCCTTAACCAATGAAGTAGGAAAAGAGTATGATGCAGTAATTGTTGCCGTAAATCACGACCAATTCGCAACATACGATGAAGCCTTTTTTAGATCAATATTGAAAGAAGAGGGAATAATTGTGGATGTAAAAGGAGATTTGAGAAAGAAGATTGGAAACTTAAACTATTGGTCGTTGTAAATATGGAATTCACAAAAAAAATCCTTATCACCGGAGGAGCCGGTTTTATTGGTTCTCACGTAGTTCGTCTATTTGTTACTCAATATCCGAATTATCACATTTTCAATTTGGATAAGTTAACTTATGCAGGTAACTTAGAAAACTTAAGTGATATCGATCAATCGCCCAATTATACTTTTGTTAAAGGGGATATTGCAGATACTGCTTTCATAAATGAATTGTTTACTACCCATCAGTTTGATGGAGTTATACATTTAGCAGCTGAAAGCCATGTAGATCGCTCGATTAGCAATCCTATGGAGTTTGTGATTACTAATGTTATTGGAACCGTTAACCTATTGAATGCTGCTCGAGCAACTTGGGGCTGCAGTAAAGATAGTAAAGTTGAAGGCAAACGTTTTTATCACGTTTCTACCGATGAAGTGTATGGTGCTTTAGGCGAGGAAGGCATGTTCACCGAAACAACGGCATATGATCCACACAGTCCGTATTCTGCATCAAAAGCCAGTTCCGATCATTTTGTAAGAGCCTATCACGACACCTACAATTTACCGGCTGTGATTTCGAACTGTTCAAACAATTACGGTCCGAATCATTTTCCTGAAAAATTGATTCCACTTTGTATTAATAACATCAAAAACAATAAACCACTTCCTATCTATGGAAAAGGTGAAAACGTTCGCGATTGGTTATATGTAGTGGACCATGCTAGAGCTATTGATGTAATTTATCACCAGGCAAACGATGGTTCTACCTACAATATTGGAGGGCACAACGAATGGACGAACATCGATGTTATTCGTTTGCTTTGCAAAATTATGGATGGTAAATTGGGAAGAACACCAGGCACAAACGAACAATTGATAACCTTCGTAAAAGACCGTGCCGGACATGATTTGCGCTATGCCATCGATTCTACTAAATTACAAAACGATTTAGGATGGAAACCATCCTTACAATTTGAAGAAGGTTTGGAAAAAACCGTTGATTGGTACTTAGCGAACAACCAATGGTTGGAAAGTGTTACCAGTGGAAACTATCAGCAGTATTACAATCAACAATATAACCGATAACATGTACGAAAACAGTTATCATACATCCGATTTATCTGCATTTTCATTCCTTGTAACAGGGGGGTCCGGGTTTATTGGCTCCAATATCGTGGAGTACCTATTGAAGTACAATGCCGGTAAGGTTCGGGTGTTAGATAACTATGCTACCAGCTCAAAAAAGAATATTGAGCCCTTTCTTTCGTTGCCCAATTTTGAAGTTATTGAAGGCAGTATAACCGATCTAGAAACATGTAGAAAAGCATGTGAGGGTATTGATTTTGTATCGCACCAAGCGGCTTTAGGCTCTGTTCCTCGCTCTTTAAAAGAACCCTACCGAACGAATGAAATCAACGTAGGAGGCTTTGTGAATATGCTCACTGCAGCTAAAGATGCCGGTGTAAAGCAGTTTGTTTTTGCTTCTTCGTCATCGGTTTATGGCGATGAGCAATCACTTCCAAAAGTAGAATCAAAAATTGGCAACCAACTATCGCCTTATGCCGTGTCGAAGTATGCAAACGAATTGTATGCAGCTGTATTTTCTAAGGCTTATGCTATGGACATTATTGGTTTGCGTTACTTCAACATTTTCGGACCACGGCAAGATCCGGCAGGCATGTATGCTGCAGTAATTCCCATTTTCGTAGATAAAATCATGAAACGTGAACCGGTGTATATTGATGGCGATGGTGAACAAACACGCGATTTCACGTTTGTAGAAAATGCCGTACAAGCTAATATTCGTGCTATGCTTACGCAAAACGAAAAAGCAAAAGGACAAATATTTAATATTGCTTGTGGAAGTAATTTCTCGGTAAACTATCTTTATAATGCTATTGCAGCATATCTTATAAGTGACCATACTTCAACACATCGAGAAGCAAGAGCTGGCGATATTCGCAATTCGTTAGCCGATATTTCAAAAGCAATTGAATTGTTAGGATATGACCCTAAATTTGATTTTAAAAAAGGCTTAGATATTACAGTTCAATTTTTTGTTGAGAAATACAAATCCAATTAATGTCATTTTTCTCAAAACTTTTTGGCAGTAAACCCCAAGATTCTTCTATAAAGGACTTCTCTTGGCTTCAAACCGATATGCACTCTCATCTTATTCCGGGCATTGATGATGGAGTAAAAACGTTAGAAGATGCAATAGCTGTCATAGAACAGCTTGCAGCTTTGGGTTACACTAAAATCATTACATCTCCTCATGTAATGCTAGATGGTTATGTGAATACTCCGGAAATTATTCTTAGAGGACGAGATGATGTTCGCAATGAACTTTCAAAACGAAATATTAAAATCGAATTTGACGCTACTGCTGAATATTACTTAGATGAAGGGATCTTTCAAAAAATAAAAAACAAAGAGTTTATTACTTTCGGGAATAACCATGTTTTAGTTGAGCTTTCTTACTATACTAAGCCAATGAATATGACCAAACTTTTCTTTGAGTTGCGAAGTGCTGGGTACAAAGTTATTTTGGCCCATCCCGAACGTTATCCTTTCTTTTATCAATCTTCATTAGAGGATTATAAAGAACTACGCGATTCCGGCATTTTGTTTCAAATTAATCTCGGTTCACTCATTGGCTTGTATGGAAAAAACGCTCAATCGTATGCTGAACGATTGATTGACAACAATATGATTGAATTTGCCGGTACAGATATCCATAACATGCGACATACCGAAATAATTAAATCAGTATTTCAGTCTCCATACATCGATAAATTAGCCAAAAGCAATCTTCAAAACAATAGTCTTTAGGACTGTTATTTCTCATTTCCCAAAACAATCAGTAGATTAGTCATAACCTAAAAACCGGATATGAATATTTACGCTTTCATAACACCATTAGTGCTGTTATTATTACTGTTTGAAATTGGATATTCAGTATACAAGAAAAACGGGATTTATAATTTTCAAGATACTATCACAAATCTTGGTACAGGCATAGGCAATCAATGCGTTAACTTAGGTGTCGCCTTTTTTGTTTTCAAATTTTACGGCTTTATTTATCAATATATTCCTTGGAAAGTACCTTCTACTTGGTATTTCCTTTTATTGTTATTGATTCTCCAAGACTTTGTATTTTATTGGTTTCACAGAATAGGACACACCTTACACATCTTTTGGGCAGCACATATGCCACACCACAGCAGCGAAGAACTCAATCTTTCTGTTGGATTACGAGCAAGTTTCACCCAGCGTATCTTTCAGTTTCTATTTTTTGATTGGATATTAGTTGTTTTCGGTTTTTCACCAGAAATGATTTACAGTATGGCGGCAATTCACCTGTTCATAGCCTATTGGCACCACACACAGCTCATTAATAAATTAGGTTGGATTGAAAAAATATTCGTAACCCCATCTCATCATCGAGTGCATCATGGCGTAAATCCAGAGTATATCGACAAAAATTTTTCCGAGTTTTTGATTATCTGGGATAGAATTTTTGGCACTTTCGCCAAAGAAGAAAAACCTGTATGTTATGGACTTACCCATCCTCCTCGAACTTGGGATCCATTCTACATCAATATTCAATACTGGAAACAGTTAATTGATGATGCCATTGCAGCTCCATATTTCGTAGACAAACTTAAGATTTGGTTTATGCCACTTACTTGGCGACCAAGAGGCTTACAACAAACCGATTTAATACAACGAATAGGCTATGATTTAGAAGATCAAGTTAAATGGACGAGCAAGCAGTTTGCATTTGCTAAACCGTATCTTATTTTTCAATTGTTACTGGGGTTAATTTTCATGTATTTTACCATTAATCAACAAAACGTTTTAACGGTAACAGATCGGCTCCTTTTTTCAGCAGAAATAATGTTGATGATTTATAGTTGGTATGGAATATTGGAAGCTAAACCATGGGCTATTTTCTCGGAGATTGGAAGATTGTTATTAATGGGGTCTACGTTCATTCTTGTATTACACCAACACGAATTGATTACGCTTATCGGTTGGGTTAGCATTCTAACACTTCTTTTAGTAGGAGCTTCCTTACTGTATATTTCTTTTTTCTTCCGAAACGGAAAAACGGAAGGCGAAGCATTTGCTTTGGCTACAGTACAATAAATAGCTGTTACAAATCTAAATATTCTGCGTCTTGTCCAACAGGGTAGCGCATTAAGTATGTAATCGCTTTATCCATTTTCAATCCTTCAAAAAACACGGAATACAGAACTTGAAGCAATGGTGCGTTGGCTCCGATATGATCAACTATGAGCTTGCAAATTTTTAATGTCCGGACCCCTTCAGCTACTTCACTCATCGAGGCTAATACTTCTTCTAAGGACTCCCCTTTAGCAATTCTATAACCTACCGTATAGTTTCTTGATTTAGGAGAAGCACAAGTAGCAATTAAATCGCCAATACCGGCAATACCTAAAAACGCACGTTTATCGGCACCTAAGGCTTTCCCAATTCTAATCATCTCTCCCATTCCTCGGGTAATCAAAAGGGCTCTTGTATTTTCACCATAACCTACACCCGATAATGCTCCGGAGGCCAAAGCAATATAGTTTTTTAACACCCCGGCCAGTTCAATTCCCAATAAATCTTTGTTGCCAAACACTTGAAATCTATCGCTTTGCAATACTGACTTACCTTCGCGGATCACTTCATCAAATCTACTGGCAATTACCGTTCCGGCCGGTTGATGCTCAGCTAACTCAGCAGCTAAATTCGGGCCGGCAATACAACCAATACGCACAATAGCGGTTTCTTGCTGGATGATTTCCGACATGGTTTTGATGTTTTTCAAATTCACATCTTTTGCATCAATAGTATCGATATCAAACTCACAGTGTAAGCCTTTTGTGGCGTGAATCATCAAATGATCGGGACGTAAATAAGGCGATAAGTCAATAATCATTTGTTTAAACGAAGCAGATGGAACTACAGGAAAAAGCATACACGATTTTTCGGCCATTTCTTCAAACGAATCCGTAACCGTAATATTCGGATGCATTACATGATTGCGATTTACCCCATCACGCGCCATGCGTTCCCGAACTTCCGGGTTGCGTTCATACAAGTACACTTTAGTATTTTCGGCCAATAGATTCGACACAGCCGTACCGAAACTTCCGGCACCAATCACGCCTACAATTTTTTCTTTGCTCATGGTTTGGTATTAGGTCACAAATATTAAGTCTTCTGTTTTTTCTTCTTTGCAGCCGGGAACAACACATTATTCAAAATCAATCGATAACCCGGTGATGTAGGATGCATGTTCAAATCGGTTTTCGGGTCGCCCACTAAATGTTGATAATCCTCAGGATCGTGGCCTCCATAAAACGTCCACATCCCTTTTCCATATTCTCCGTGCACATACCGTGCTTCATTGGCTGACTTATTTTGCCCCATAACCAGCACACTTTTCTTAATATAGTTCTTATTGAAAGCTGTTGTTTGCCCCATAAAGCCCTTAATTACTTTTGTGTGGCATTGTGTTAACATGGCTGGAATTTGGTCCCATTTAGCCGAGAAATCAAACAAATTGAAATAATCTAAATCCTTTTGTACTTGACGACCAACATTGGCATCTATGTCAGAATATTCATACTCCATAGGATTTGTACGCAAATGATAGTTTTCAAAAGCAAAACCTTTCGAAAAATCCAATTCCTTTTGCGCATTGGGCGATTGTCCATCGTGGTCGTACATTACATCACAAATGTCTGTTCCTTCGGCATCCAAGGCAATGTCGTAAGAATCGGTTGCGCTGCACATAGCAAACATAAAACCACCACCGCCTACAAAATCTTTAATCTTCTTGCATACGGCCAACTTCAATTTCGATACTTTATCGAAACCTCTGCGCTTGGCAATGTCTTCCAATTCTGCAACTTGACCTTTATACCATTGAGCTTGTGAATAGGAGGCATAAAACTTACCATATTGTCCCGTAAAATCTTCGTGATGCAGGTGCAGCCAATCGTATTGGGCCAATTTTTCATCCAACACGTCATCATCATAAATCACATCGTACGGAATTTCAGCATAGCTCAATACCATAGTAACTGCATCGTCCCATGGCTGTAACGCTTTGGGGGAATACACGGCCATGCGTGGTGCTTTTTCCAATTTCACCAATTCCATATTTACTTCCGGATTGGCAATTTCATTTAAAATACCGGTGTATTGGCCATCTGCAATTACTTCATACGAAACACCCCGTATGCCGCACTCGCTCTCAAAATTGCGGTCGTACTTTACTGCAAAACTACCTCCACGATAGTTCAATAGCCAATCGACTTCTTGATTATAAGTCTTTAATAACCAATAAGCTATACCATAAGCTTTCAAGTGATTTTTCTGTGCCTCATCCATAGGAATCAACAAATAGGACGCCCGAGAAAGCATCGGAAAAAGAAACAAAACAAGAATAATAATTCGTTTCATGGGTTTTGTGAGTGCCAGTTTATTTACTTCACCAAAATAGATTTTTTGAAAAACAAGAACTAGCCTTTAGCGATAATTAACGAGCTACCACTTTATGCGCACCATCGCAAAATGGCATATTTTTGCTTAAGCCACAACGGCAAACCGATAACCTTTCACGTTTTTCCAATTCCTTCCCTTCTTCATCGATAATGGTAAAATTACCGGTAATCACCACAGGGCCGTTCGGTCGAATCGTCACCACATTCGGCACCTCCTCTCCTTCTTTGTTCAATAGTTCCATGTTATTTTTGTTTGCAGGTGAATTGTTTGTCGTTATAGTACTCGGTGTATTGATCGGTAGCTGCGCTATTAGAGCAGAAATCTTTCACCGTAGTTGAGGCGGCAGATGTGCACACAAAACCTCGGCCAACTAAAGAGTCTTTTCGCGCTAAATCTTTCGCGTATTTATCAGGCGTAGTGGAATCCGAGCAGAGTGTTTTGCTTTGTAGCACCGCCCCTGTATTATCTTTCAATTCGCAATATTCGCAGATATTTGAGCATGTAAAACACTTCTTACAAGAAGAAAATGTGAGTATTCCCAGTAAGCTAATCACAAAAAAGAGGTACTTCATAACGGTAATTAAGTTTAGCAAAAGAGCAGAAAAATTTACGATGACAAAGTAAAGAAAAGATTCTTCTTCGCCTAACTGAATTTCTGATTTGGCTGAATTCTATTGTTTAGAATGTCAACTTGTCTTTATCCTTTTTAAAATTGAATGGCAATTGCCAATTTTTCTGCCAAAATGAAAGGATTTTTGTGGTGGCACAGAATATGTATCATTTGGCTCGTAAATCAATTTTACTAAACAAAATTATATCCAAAAAACTATGGCAGATGTAAACATTAAACCACTTGCAGACCGAGTAGTGGTAAAAGCAGCAGAAGCAGAAACGAAAACAGCGAGCGGAATCATTATTCCGGATACCGCTAAAGAAAAACCACAAAGAGGTACAGTAGTAGCTGTAGGTCCCGGGAAAAAAGACGAACCAACTACAGTTAAAGTAGGCGATACTATTTTGTATGGCAAATATTCAGGAACGGAAATCACTATTGATGGCGTTGAATATTTGATGATGCGCGAATCAGATATTTTCGCTATCGTTTAATCCACACTAACATTCATTCATAAATAATAAATTGTAAATAAAAATGGCAAAACAAATCATCTTCGAAAAAGAGGCACGCGATAAGCTGAAAGCTGGCGTTGACAAATTGGCGAATGCCGTGAAAGTAACTTTAGGTCCTAAGGGACGAAACGTAATCATCGACAGAAAATTCGGAGCGCCTACTATCACCAAAGACGGTGTGAGTGTAGCGAAAGAAATCGAATTGGAAGATGTGATCGAAAATATGGGAGCGCAATTAACGAAAGAAGTAGCGTCTAAAACAGCAGATATGGCCGGTGACGGAACTACTACTGCTACCGTTTTGGCGCAAGCAATTGTTGGTCCGGGCTTGAAAGCATTGGCATCAGGCGCTAACCCAATGGATTTGAAACGTGGTATCGACAAAGCCGTTCACGCGGTTGTAGAGCATTTGAAATCTATTGCAGAGAAAGTAGGTACCGATAGCAATAAAATAGAGCAAGTGGCTTCTATTTCAGCGAACAACGATGCAGAAATCGGAAAAATGATTGCTGATGCAATGGCTAAAGTAACTACCGAAGGCGTTATCACTGTAGAAGAAGCAAAAGGAACATCTACAGAAGTGAAAATTGTAGAAGGTATGCAGTTCGACAGAGGGTATTTGTCGCCATACTTCGTAACAAACTCTGAAACGATGGAGTGCGAATTGGAGAATCCGTTCATTCTAATTACCGACAAAAAAATCTCTAACCTTCCGGAAATCTTGCCGGTATTGGAGAAAACGGCACAAACCGGTCGTCCGTTGTTGATTATTGCCGAAGATGTAGAAAGCAGTGCTCTAGCTACATTGGTAGTGAACAAATTGAGAGGAACATTGAAAATTGCTGCTGTTAAAGCTCCAGGCTTTGGTGATAGAAGAAAAGAAATGTTGAAAGACATCGCTATTCTAACGGGTGGAATTTGCATCAGCGAAGAGCAAGGCTACAAATTGGAAAATGCTGATTTGTCGTACTTAGGTCAAACGGAGAAAATCGTTATTGACAAAGACAACACCACTATCGTTAACGGTACTGGCGAGAAAGCACAAATCGTAGCGAGAATCAACGAAATTAAAGCACAAATCGAGAAAACAACTTCCGATTATGATCGCGAGAAATTGCAAGAGCGTTTGGCGAAATTGAGCGGAGGTGTTGCTGTAATTTATGTTGGAGCAGCTACTGAAGTTGAAATGAAAGAGAAAAAAGACCGTGTGGATGATGCATTGCACGCTACAAGAGCTGCGATTCAAGAAGGAATTGTTCCGGGTGGAGGTGCAGCTTTCATCAGAGCACAAGCGGTATTGGATACATTGAAAGGGCTAAACGATGACGAGAACACAGGTATTGCTATCGTGCGGAGAGCCATTGAAGAGCCATTGCGTCAGATTGCTGAAAATGCAGGGGTAGAAGGATCTATTGTTGTGTTGAAAGTGAAAGAAGGCAAAGGTGTTGACTTCGGCTACAATGCAAGAACTGATGTTTATGAAGATTTGAAAAAAGCAGGTGTAATTGACCCGGCTAAGGTATCGCGTATTGCATTGGAAAATGCAGCGTCTATCGCAGCTATGTTGTTAACCACTGAGGCCGTTATTGCCGACAAACCAAGCGATAAACCCGATATGAGCGCTGCCATGGGTGGCGGAATGCCGGGTGGCATGGGCGGAATGATGTAATCATTAGCTTTGAAAAAAATAGAAAACGGCTGCCTTTGGGTGGCCGTTTTTGTTTTAATTCAAAATGTAATGGATAAAAATGAATATTACTGAAACGAGTACATCTGACTGAACAACTTCAACTTCCGATCTCCTTTCATTACTATTATTTCACTAAATATGAGTCGGTCGCCCTTTTTTCCTGTCTTTAAAAACCATTGAAGTTGATCGAAACGTGGAGTATATATCTTTGTAGGAGCAGAATAGGATGCACAATAGAGATCACCTCTACACGAAAATAAAAATTGACATTCGAGAACGTTGAACACGGAAGGAATACCTAAAATCACATTTATGTCTTTGGAATAAAAGCGCTTCATCAATACTGAATCAATGGGAGTTACAACACTTTCAGTTTGTGCAAATAGGTCAGATAAAGAAAAAAGGAGCAACAAAAAAAAGAAATATCTTTTCATTTATAATGCGTAGTCATTTAATGTAACATATTAAGAAGTAACGTAAAATACATTAAAAAAGTATAGACTACTTCGTAAAAATCAACAAACTATTGATGGAAAAATTCCAAATCATACTGATAGCAATTGACATAATCTTTGCCACATAAAAGTTGATTTTAAACTTCTCGTTAAACACATAAATAATCAGATTCCCAATCAGCAAGCTAAAAGCCATAGAAGCCATAAACTTCAGAGCTTGTGTTTGAATATCCACATCGTGGCTATGAAAGGTCCATAGCCTGTTGAGTGTAAAATTATAGATAGCTGCACAAACAAAGCCACAGGTATTAGCTACATACTGATTTAATCGAATTTTCTCTTTACCTGTATAAGTAACAGCCATGTCGATAAGGAACGAAGAAAACCCTACAACAGCAAACTTGAAAATTTTAAAAAAGAGTTCGGTAGTCAACATAGTTTCGATGGCGGGCAAATATTCATTTTCTTGTTGAAGAAATCAAACTAAAAACAAGATAAAACAACGCAATGCAAGAGGTGATTATGCGTTTTTATAGAATTGATACCCCATTGTAACCCATCCGGAAATAAATAAAACACCTCCAATTGGAGTAACTGGACCAATTAAAACTGTTGGAAACTGCAAAATATGATTCAAAGATAAAATATATAAAGAGCCGGAAAAGCATAACATACCTAAAATGAACAAAAGAGCAGGCAAGTGAAAAGCCTTCTGAGAAAAGAGTTGTGCAGAAAGTAAAGCCACTAAAGCCGCCAAAACATGTACAAACTGATAGAACACCGCTTTATTATAAATATCCTTTTGATAATCGTTGAGAAATGGCTTTAAAGCGTGAGCACCAAAAGCACCTAAACAAACGGCAATTGCACCTAAGAGTGCGACCAAAACAAAAAGTAATTTTCGATTATTCATTAGTTGGGAACTTTAAACATATATACTGCGGCTACAAATATTTTCACCGCAATGGCAATAAGAATTACGCCAAAAAACTTTTTGAAAGCAGCTAAAACGGCATCTCCTATTTTTTCTTCGAGCCAATCAACGGAGCGCAAAACCACATAAACAAAAAGTAGATTGAGGAGTATGCCTACTAAAATATTTGGAATGGTGTATACTGAACGGAGCGACATAATTGTTGTCAACGTACCCGAACCGGCTAAGAGCGGAAATCCAAGCGGCACTATACTTCCGGATTTCCCAATTTCTTTTTCTGTCTTGAAAAGATTAATGCCCAATACTAACTCAATGCCTAAAATGAAAATCACTATTGAACCTGCAACGGCAAACGATTGTACATCTACCCCCATTAATGCCAATAAACGCTCGCCTACAAAAAGAAATAGTACCATTAAAAAACCCGCAAACAGTGTAGCTGTAGCGGGTTTAAATTCTATTTCTTTACTTTTTAAGCCCATGATGACAGGCAATCCTCCTATCACATCAATCACTGCAAAAAGAGTGAAAGTAATGGTTAGAATATCAGCTAATACAAGACTATTCATGTATTAACGATGATCGTCTGCACCGAAACCTTCACCTTCTGAACCCATGTGGGCAGAGCTTGATGTATTAGGCGTAGTATGATCGTCACCTTTACGCGATTGCTTAGCTTCGATGCTTAAAGTAGCATGAGGGACAATACGTAAACGGTTTTTATCGATTAATTTCCCGGTTACACGGCAAATACCGTACGTTTTGTTCTCTACACGAACCAATGCCATTTCCAAATCGCGAATAAACTTATTCTGACGAGAAATCTGGTTCATCAAATATTCCATTTCTGAAGTATCTGAGCCTTCTTCCAAGTTCCAAGCTTTATTGCCTTCTTGACTATCGGTGTGATTTTCCAATGAACTTTTCAAATTCACTAACTCCTCACGGGCAGACTCTAATTTTTTGTCAATAATTCCTTTGAACTCTCTCAAATCCTCATCGCTATAACGCAACTGAGTAGGTTTATTATATGCTGGCGTTTCTTCTTTCACTTCTGGTTTCTTCAAAAATATCAATGCTTTTGCAGGCAATTCCTCTTTAATCACTTTCTTTGGTTTCGGTAATTTAACCTTAGGGAGTTTTTCAACAACTTCCTTTTTCGGTTTAACTTCTACTACCGGAGCAGCTTTAACAGCTTTTTCTTTCAATACAATTGGTTTTTTATCCGCCTTTTTAGCAGCAGGTTTTGTAGGAACTACTACTTTTTTAGCAATAGGCTTTGAAGCAGGTTTAGCCGCTTTTTTTGCACTTACCGGAGCTGATTTTTTTACAACAGGCTTAACCGCCTTTTTTGCAATTGGCTTAGCTGTCTTAACTACTTTTTTTGGAGCCGATTTAGTTGCTTTTTTAACAACCGGTTTAACTACTTTTTTTGGAGCAGGCTTAACCGCCTTCTTAGGAGCTGCTTTGGCAGCTTTTTTAATAACCGGTTTAACTACTTTCTTAGGGGCAGGTTTAGCTGCTTTTTTAGCAACTGGTTTTACCACCTTTTTAGGAGCAGGTTTAGTTGCTTTCTTAGCAATAGGCTTAGCCACTTTTTTAGCAACAGGTTTAGCCGCAACTTTTTTAGCAACAGGTTTAGCTGCAACTTTTTTAGGAGCAGGTTTTACTGCTTTCTTAGGTGCAGCAGATTTTACAGCCTTTTTAGCCACCGGTTTAACGGCTTTCTTAGGTGCAGGTTTTGCTCCTTTTTTGGGAGAAGCTTGCTTAGCTGTTGTTTTTTTTGTTTTAGCCATGTTCAAAAAATTTTGCGCGAAATTAGCTATTTTACTCAATACAAGAATTTCCACGTTGAAAAATTTCAGGCGAAGGTAAAATATTTTTAAAAATTAATGTTTAAACTTTGCTTTCACTTCGTCTTTGTAGACTTTACCCACAGGCAATGCATGACCATCTTTTAACGTTACAGAGGTGCTGGTAATCGTTCGCACAAACTTAGTGTTGGCAATATAAGATTTGTGGATACGGACAAAATTCTGTTCGGGTAATGTTTTCTCTAAATTTTTAAGCGCCTCTAACGTTACCACAAAATTTTTCTCCAACACAATTTTCACATATTCCCCTAACCCCTCAATATAACGAATTTCATCCAAAAGTATTTTAACTACCTTATAATCTGACTTAACGGTAATGTAATTCGGCTTTTCCAGTAAATCCTTTTGATCGCTGTTTTTATACGACAATTGTGCCTTAGCACGCTCTACTGAACGTTGAAATCGATCAAATGAAAAAGGTTTAACCAAATAGTCAACTACATCTAAATTATAAGCATCTAAAGCTTTATCGTGGTTAGCCGTTGTAATTACAGTGATGGGGCGTTTGCTTAATTTTGATAACATCTCAATACCTGTCATGCCGGGCATTTGAATGTCTAGGAATAATAAATCCACTTCATTTTTTTGCAAAAACTCCAACGCCTCAGTACCTGACGTACATTTGCCAACAATTTCACACTCGGCCAATTTTAGCGAGAAGTTTTCCAATATTTTCAATGAAGGAAATTCATCATCTACAAGTAAGGTTCTTATCATGTTAGCTAGTTTGAAAGTGTAATTTAATCTTTAAAACGGAATCTTCATGGCTGCCTGAAATGAATCTTTGGTTTCTTTAAATCGCAACTGCCCTCCCGGTTCATAGTTAATCTGAAATCTGCGCTTCAGATTCTCAATACCAATTCCTCCGGGTGAAGTAGTAGGCTCTGTTATGGGCGACTTGCTATTTTTTACCGAAAAATAAATGTACGAACTTCTTACCGTACAAACAATTTCCATGTAGGCTTTCTTATTGCTTGAAAAATCTCCATGCTTAAAGGCATTCTCAATGAGTGGAGTAAATAAGTTGGGAACAATCATGCGATCTTTAAAGTTACCGTTCTTTTCGAAGGTTATCCGAATTGGCTCAGAAAACTTAAGCTGAAAAAGCTCCAATAACGACTCTACACACACAATCTCATTCTCCAAGTTTACCTTTGGCTGATTACAGTCATAAAGCATATAACGCAGTAACTCGGAGAGTTTGAGAATCATTTCGGGCGTGCGTGGCGAGTTTTCCAACGATAAAGAATAAATGTTGTTGATAGAATTAAACAAAAAATGAGGATTGATTTGCTCCCGTAAAAATTTTAATTCTGCCTCAAATTTTCGAGCACGAAGTTCCAATAATTCGCGTTCAAAATAAGATCTAGACATGGCCATCTTCAACAAAGTACTCAAACTAAGCATAATAAAGATGGTAACACCAATCCAAACCACATAACGAACATTGTAGGTGAATACTTTTACATCTTCGGGCACCTTAAAGAAAGCTACTTCAATGATGTATTGAGCAGTAGGCGCTAAAATCAACATAGCTACCATAGCAATGGAATATGACCGAAAATCGCCTCTTTCAAAGAACTCAGGCATAATCCACAAAAAGTTGATATAGAATACTAATGCGTTAAAAAACACTACCAACAAATTTCGCTGCACCGCATACCCTATGGGTAACGTTTGGGTAGCAATAAATGTAGATGCACCAAAAAACAACAACCAAAACACAAAGTGAAGGATACCTGTAAAGTTTATCCCTTTCGATTCTTTAGTGCTGTTTTGCAACTTGGTGCCGATATTTGTTAAAATTCCCACGATGCGAATGTATACATTGATTTTTCATTTCGTTATATGAAATAGGTGTTTGATTGAACTTATGCAAGTTGGCTCAATAAAACATTGACTTTTGAGTATGATTTCAACGGCTATAGGCATTTTTGCCAAAATTTTCACCATCAGTTTTATTCGGTATTTGGTGTTTGCCGGTATTGCCTATCTGTTCTTCTATGTATGGAAAAAGGAAAAGTTTCTTTCGCATAAAATTCAAAACAAGTTTCCTACAAACCTTGTTATCAGAAACGAATTTGTTAACTCGCTCCTTTCAATTATACTCTTTTCGCTTGTTGGCTTAGGTGTTTCGTTACTTCATCGTGCCGGATATACTCAAATTTATGAAAGACTATCGGAGTATGGATGGGGCTATTTCCTGTTAAGTACACTCCTCATGATATTGGCTCACGATACTTATTTCTACTGGATGCACCGATTGATTCACCATAAACGAATCTATAAATATGTTCACAAAGTGCATCATCAATCCATCAACCCCACACCTTGGGCAGCGTTTAGCTTCCATCCCACCGAAGCCATATTAGAAGTAGGCATTTTGCCTATTATGGTATTTCTTATTCCACTTCACCCCTTAGCCATTGTTGCATGGATTCTGTTCATGACCTTTATGAATGTACTTGGACATTTAGGATTCGAAATCTTTAAGAAAGGGTTCGTAAAAAATAGTATTACACGTTGGTCAAATACTTCGGTACACCACAATATGCATCATAAATATGCCCAATACAACTATGGTCTATATTTCAATTTTTGGGATTGGGCCATGAATACAAACCATCCTGAATATTTCGAAGAATTCAATAAAATGGCGCGATAAACAATTTGTTATTGAATTCATTACAATTATCAATTTATTAAATAGTTTTAGTAAAAAACTAAACTATGCGTATAGTTACTTCACTATTGCTTTTCCTATTGCTAAGTAATGTTTTAGATGCAACCACTCCAACGTGGGCAAAAGATATTGCACCCATTCTTTATTCGAAATGCACAGCATGTCACCATCCCGGAGGTGCAGGACACGGTTCATTGATTACCTATGATGATGCACTTTCATTATCGAGTTCCATTGAATATAAAGTAATATCGGGACAAATGCCACCATGGCCACCGGATAGAACCTACAGACATTTTGCTGATGAGCGCTTTTTGAGTAACTATCAAAAACAAGCGATATTGGATTGGGTAACTGCAGGGGCACCGTCCGGTGATACTACCTTAGCACCGGCTAAACCTGTTTATACGAATAGTGCTTTCATTACATCACCCGATTTTACGGCTACTATTCCTACATATGCTGTTACATCCAATAGCGATATCTATCAGTGTTTTGTTTTACCAAGCGGCCTATCAGTTAATGAATTTATTACCTCAATGGAAATTATTCCGGGGAATACTGAAATTGTACACCACGTTTTAGTGTATCAAGATACAACCGGAATTGCACGGCAGAAAGATATAGCCGACCCTAATCCGGGATACACTAATTTTGGAGGAATTGGTGTTTCAAATCCGATTCTCCTTGGCGGATGGGTTCCCGGTCAACGCCCATACACATATCCTTCTACAATGGGAGTTAAGCTATACAAAAACGCAGATATTGTTTTACAAATTCATTATCCTAGAAATAGTCTTGGGAAAGTGGATAGCACTAAAATTAACTTGAAGTTATCAACTAACACGGGGTTGCGCAACATCATGGTTCAGCCATTGTTAAACCACACCAATTCGGGGCCAGGTAGTTTGATCAATGGACCTTTAGTTATACCGGCCAATGCGGTAAAATCATTTACTTCGAAGTTTAACAACACTTTCCCCGTTGATTTTTCATTGCTTTCTATTGCTCCGCACATGCATTTGATTGGGAAATCAATGATTTGTTATGCAGTGGGACCAACGAATGATACCATTCCATTGATTAACATTAAAGATTGGAATTTTGAGTGGCAAGGATTTTATACATTCCAGCGTTTGATTAGAATTCCATCGGGTTATAAAGCATATGCTACGGCAGTGTATGATAATACGGCAAACAACCCGCGCAATCCGAATAAGAGCAATCCTGTGCAGGTTAAAGTAGGTGAGGCTACAACCGATGAGATGATGCTTTGTTATTTTAATTTCTTGATTGCTGAACCCGGTGATGAAAACTTTGTGATTGATAGTACAGATTATGCAAAATTGGATACAATGCAAGGTCCGAATGATACTGTTGCAACAAGTATAAATCTTTCAGGTATTGTGAGCACAGCACAATTGTATGCGTTGTATCCTAATCCCACTTCGAATGTAATTAATGCCCGTTTCTTTTTGCCTGTAAATTCACAAGTATCGATTGCCATCTTCGATTTAAACGGAAAACTTATAGCTGAAGAAAAAGTAAAAAGTTACAATGGAGGCTTCAACGAATTTAATGTTGATGTGAAAGGATATGCTAAAGGAGAGTACATATTACAACTGAAAAACGAAAAAACAATAAGGCGGCAAAGCTTTATCGTTAATTAATACTATCGAAAAGGACGAGATATCTCGTCCTTTTTTATTTTTACAACCGGAAACATTTTAAGCGCAACACATGACATCAAAAGACCCCTTGCACGGCAAAACGCTTGAACACATTCTTGAAGAACTTGTTACGCATTATGGTTGGGATGAATTGGGCAGACGAATAAACATCAATTGCTTCAACAGTAATCCCAGCATTAAATCAAGCCTTACTTTTCTCCGAAAAACGCCTTGGGCAAGGAAAAAAGTAGAAGAACTTTATCTTCGTATTGTTTAAGTACCGCCTCAACATTTTTTAGTTTTCTTTCTCATTATCCTTACTATTGCGGTCAAATGCCCAAACAATGACCATAGAAGAACAATTGCGAGCACGTAGCAATAATCAGTGCGAATTATGTAAATCGACTAATAGTTTAACAGTATATCCAGTTCCGCCAAGTCCCGACCAACAAGAAAGCAATGCTTTATATGTTTGCGACAAATGCAATGCTCAATTAGAGAAAAAAGAAGAGTTGGATCCTGCACATTGGTCGTGTTTAAATGATAGCATGTGGAGCGAGGTGCCGGCAGTTCAAGTGGTTTCGTGGAGAATGTTGAATCGGTTAAAAAATGAAACTTGGGCTATGGAAGCTTTAGATATGCTATTTTTAGATGACGATATGCTTACCTGGGCCAAAGCCATGGGGGATCACGAAAATTCAGCTGATGTTGATCTTCACCGCGATTGCAATGGCGCTATACTTCAAACAGGCGATTCAATTGTATTGACCAAATCTTTGGATGTAAAAGGTTCTTCCTTGAATGCCAAAATGGGAACAGTAGTGAAAAACATCAAGCTGGTAGCTGATAATACAGAACAAATTGAAGGAAAAATTGAAGGACAACAAATTGTAATTTTGACGAAATACGTTCGAAAATCAAGCTAATCGGCTATTCTTAATTATTCTCTTGTTTACTAAGTAAAAAATAAGATTTTTGCACCACTAAAATTGAAACTATGGGAGCTATTCGCGATTTTATTGATAAAAATTATTTGCACTTCAATTCAGCTGCATTGGTAGATGCATCTAAGGGTTATGAGCAACATTTATTAGAAGGAGGAAAAATGATGATTACATTGGCCGGAGCCATGTCTACAGCAGAATTAGGCATTTCTTTAGCTGAAATGATTCGTCAGGATAAAGTGCAAATTATTTCTTGTACTGGAGCCAATTTGGAAGAAGATATCATGAATTTAGTAGCGCACTCGCACTACAAACGCGTTCCGAACTACAGAGAGTTATCGCCAAAAGAAGAGTGGGATTTGTTGGAAAACCATTACAACCGGGTAACTGATACCTGTATTCCTGAAGAAGAAGCATTCAGAAGATTACAAAAGCATATTCATCAAATTTGGAAAGATGCTGAAGATAAAGGGGAGCGTTATTTCCCACATGAATACATGTATAAAATGCTACTATCTGGCGTTTTGGAACAGTATTATGAGATTGATCCGAAAAATTCATGGATGTTAGCTGCTGCGCAGAAAAACATTCCAATTGTAGTGCCGGGTTGGGAAGACTCAACGATGGGGAACATCTTCGCTTCATACGTTATTAAAAGCGAATTAAAAGCCACAACCATGAAATCAGGTATTGAATATATGGTTTGGTTGGCCGATTGGTATCGTCATAATTCAAGTGGTAAAGGCGTGGGCTTTTTCCAAATAGGAGGAGGAATAGCAGGTGATTTCCCAATATGTGTTGTGCCAATGATGTATCAAGATTTGGAATGGCATGATGTTCCGTTCTGGAGTTACTTCTGTCAGATTTCTGATTCAACTACATCTTATGGATCTTATTCAGGGGCTGTACCGAACGAAAAAATTACTTGGGGTAAACTGGATATTCACACTCCGAAATTCATTATTGAATCGGATGCTACAATAGTTGCGCCTCTTATATTTGCATATATATTGAATCAATAACGCATTGATAAATTACCAATTCATTTTGTAATATTGGTAGTGTTTCAAAAACTAATTAAACGATTCGATGCTGTTGCCGCATTGCAGTTATTTCAATTGCTTCGGTATGCAACACTTATTTTTTTGGGTATTTGCTTTGCCAAAATAGGCGTTCCTAAAAGTAGCATTGCTTCTCTTGAAAGTTTAATCTTTATTAGCGGTTTAGTGAGTTTTTTTTGGGTGAATAGTGGGATTCAACTTTTACTTTCAGAGTATGCAGGCTTTAGTGAGCTTGAAAAAAAGAAATCTATCTTCCGTTATTTTATCACGTTCCAGCTATTTAGTTGCATAGCATCTATTGCTGTTTATTTTGGTACAGATAGTGCTTATTCGTTAACAATAGCCATTTTTATTTTGTTCGGAACACCTAGTCTACTGAACGAATATGTTCTTTACTTAAACGACCGAAAAAAAACGTTGCTTGCTTATGGGATTCTGACTTCGAGTGTATTAATTGTACTTTCACTAGGAGCTATCAGTGTTCTAGTCATAGTTTTTAATGAATCCATCGAAAAATGTTTCGGTATAACATTAATTGCATTTGTGTTGGTTGCTATATTCCGATGGGTATACAGCATTTTTCTTCTGTTTCGATTTTCGACACCTGATTTCGCCATAATTGAAAACACGAATTGGTCAACACTTTCTATTTTAGTTACTGGATTTCTATTGAGTGGATCAAGTGAATATATCACAGGCTGGTTTGTAAAACATTTTGCAGATGCTTCCGCCTTCACAACATTTAGATACGGTACCAAGGAAATGCCATTGTTCACCTTATTGGCAGCGGCTTTGAGCAATTCGATGATTTCAGTTATTGCTACTGATAAGAAAAATGGAATTGCCCTGCTCAAACAAAAAGGGCTACAACAAATGCATATCTTTTTCCCTATAGCTATTGTCCTTACCTTAACGGCTCCTCTCCTCTTTAAATACGTATTTTCCGAAACGTTTTATGAAAGTGGAAAATTATTCTCTTTTACTATGCTTCTTACCATCCCTCGCCTTTTATTCCCGCAACCCATTTTACATGCCAAAGGAGCCCAGCAATGGCTTACTATTGCTATGTTTTGTGAGATTGTAGTCCTCATCCTCTTCGCATTTATAGGCTTTCATTTCTTTGGATTACATGGCTTAGTAGCTGCCATTGTAATTTCTTATCTGGTTGAGAAGCTTGTTTTGATTACTAGGCTTAAATACGGATACAACATTCCACTTTCAGACTATTTATCGATGAATTGGTTTCTGTTTTATAGTAGCGTTCTTTTGTGTGCGTATTTATTAACATTTATATTCTACTGAAAATCAATCACATTTACCGTATATGATTTTTTTTTCAGATAAATGAAACTTTCCTATTTCTCTTGTCGTAAATATTAGAAAACAGAGAACATATGAAAAATTCTACCCTAAATTTACTTGCAACTACTCTAGTAGCAGTTCTTGTTTCTTCAACTTCTTTCGCTAATACATACACTATTGTAAATAACGGCAAATGGTCTGATGCAACCATTTGGGAAAACGGAGTACCCGGCAACGAAATTCAATCTACAGATGTTGTTATTGTCAAAAATCACGTTGTTGTAAGTTCAGACATCTCTATATTGGGAACAATGATTATTGAGAAAGGAAATACATTGGTAAGTAACAAATCAATAGCTGTTGGAAAATCTGGTCGTTTGGTGAACAACGGAAGTGTGAATGTAAAAAGACTAATGAATGAAGGTGAAATCCAGAATAATTCTTCTTTAGAGTCAATGATGGAAATTCAAAACAGCGGTAACTTTAATAATAATGTAAATGTTCTTTCGGGAACAAACATTTTGAACTATGGTGGTTCTTTAAATGGTGAACACGGAACTTTTTTCGCAAATCAATCTGTAATTAACTCTCCTAATGCTACCATCGCCAAAACACTTAAAGTATTTGTAGGAGGTGAAACTGAACAGCCACAAACGGCTTCAAATGCAACCTCAAGCACTGATTTCTCTATAGAAACCTTTTCTCGAGAAAATGCTGTTACTTTATCAATCAACAACAATAATCTAAGAACATTGGATAACGTTATTATCACAAGAAGCTTTGATGGTAATACATATGAGCAGGTAGCTTCAATCCCAAATTCCATAAATCAATCTGTAATGTTATATTCCGATAAAAACATTAACCACTCAACAGTTTACTATAAAGTTCAAGTTGAATCAAACGGTTCAGTAGTAGAATTGCCTTTAACCACTGTAGGTTTACCCTATACTCAACAATCGCAACGATAGTATTTTTGAATATTTTTATAAAAAGGGATGCCATGGCATCCCTTTTTTATTGATGATGATAGGGTTCGTTTTTGAGAATAGTAAATGCTCGATAAAGTTGCTCTAAAAAAACGGGACGAACCAATTGATGCGAAAATGTCATCGATGACAAACTTAACTTCGCATCAGCCCTCTCATAAACTGATGTATGGAATCCAAAAGCACCTCCAACAACAAAGCATATTTGTTTACGCCCCATATTCATCCATGTTTGTAATTGATTAGCGAATGGGACACTGGAATACGTTTTTCCGTTTTCATCTAATAAAACAACCCAATCGGAGGGCAATATTTTTTTCAGCATCAGTTTCGCTTCTGCCTCTTTCACTAAATCCGGATTTTCAAAGCGAATCGAAGAATTCTCAATTACAGTTAACTCAAAATTGACATAATGTTTGAGTTTATTTTGATAAAATAGTGATAAATCGGCAATTGATTTTTCAGTTGTCTTACCTAAAAGAATCAGATTTATCTTCATTTCTGTTTTTTTTTGATAAAACTATACAATAAAATATTGAAAGTCGTGAACAATATGTTTATTTGGCTTCACAAATAAAACGAATGAAAAAAACATTTACACCATTGCTCTTATCAACGCTTATCGCTTTTGTTTTAATCGGCTGTAATGAAAACAAAACAAAATTATTGGCAAGAACCTGGAAAATTGAAGATGTAAAAATAAGCAAAGATGTTCCTGAAGAACAGAAAGCTTTTTTTGAATCGATGTTGGCTCAAATGAAACAATATTTGCGTTTAACCTACAAAGAAGACGGCACATATGTTGCGCGCTTCATGGGACGTTCATCTTCTGGTAAATGGGAATTCAGTAAAGATCAAAAAGAAATGACGGCAACGGATGAAACCGGTAGACCGATGAAGTATAAAATTGTTACCCTAACGAAAGATAAATTTGAGTATGTAACCAACGATAGTTCACAACCGGTTACCTTTACGCTTGTACCTGGTGATTCATTACCGGATCCGGCACCACAAGCTGAACCGCAAATGGGGCCACCTTCTACAGAAAATACAGACTCTGCTGCTTCAAAATAATTTTAAATGCGCTTTTTTATTGTTTTTGTTTTACTCCTGAGCATCTGTGCTTGTAATTCAACAAACAAAAAAATAGTTGGGTATTGGAAAATGGAAGAGGTTTCCATTAATGGAGCAACACTACCATTTGAGCAAATTGGAAAGCCATTCTACAGCTTTGATGAAAAAGGTAACTATAGTTTAGAAATGAATAGTCAATTAGAAAAAGGCACCTATTCGATTGAAGAAGCAACTATTACTTTAGTAACCTCTGACAATCATAAACCTAAGCAAGAATTTCATTTTGAAACATGCGACTCTACAGAATTACATTTTGTTTCAACTTCCATTAAGAATAAAATGACTGTTAAGCTCAAAAAGCAAAACAATAATTCACCTGCTTCCATTTGACTTGAAATATTGAATTAAACCATTAACTTAACCCCATAAACACAAATTTGTATGGATATCCCATTTGCTTTTATTGCAGGAATTATCATTGTTATAGTTCTGTTCACATTATGGATCTTACCTATACCGCTATGGTTATCGGCTAAATTTGCCAATGTCCATATCAGTTTACTTCAATTGGTATTTATGCGTTTCAGACGTGTACCTCCATCGGTAATTGTAAATGCAATGGTGACCTCGCAGAAGGCCGGAATTATTATCGAACGCGATTTATTAGAAGCACACTTTTTGGCAGGTGGAAATGTACCACGTGTTATTCGTGCGCTTATTTCAGCGGATAAAGCCAATATCGATTTGGATTTCAAGGCAGCAACTGCAATTGATTTGGCAGGAAGAGATGTATTTGAAGCGGTTCAACTATCTGTAAATCCAAAGGTAATTGAATCTCCACCTGTAACTGCCGTTGCAAAAGATGGTATTCAGTTGATTACCAAAGCTCGTGTTACTGTGCGTGCCAACATGCGTCAGTTTGTGGGTGGTGCAGGGGAAGAAACGGTTTTAGCTCGAGTTGGAGAAGGTATTGTAACGTCTATTGGTTCTGCGGAAAGTCATAAATCGGTGATGGAAAATCCAGATTCAATTTCGAAAGTAGTATTAGCCAAAGGATTAGATGCCGGAACAGCATTTGAAATCTTATCGATTGACATTGCTGATATCGATATCGGAAAAAATATTGGTGCGAGTTTGCAAATGGACCAAGCAAATGCCGATAAAAATATTGCACAGGCTAAAGCTGAAGAAAGAAGAGCTATGGCGATTGCACTAGAACAAGAAATGAAAGCAAAAGCACAAGAAGCTCGGGCAAAGGTTATAGAGGCTGAAGCACAAATTCCTATTGCGATTTCAGAAGCGTTCAGAAGTGGCAATTTGGGTGTTTTTGATTACTACAAAATGCAAAATATACAGTCGGATACGCAAATGCGTGATGCAATTTCTAAAGGAGGTGTTGGAGATAAAAAATAAATTTCTATATTCGCACCCGTAATGATGATCTTGTAGCTCAACTGGATAGAGTACTTGACTACGAATCAAGCGGTTAGGGGTTCGACTCCCTTCAAGATCACTTCAAGACCCAAAAAATTGATAATCAGTTTTTTGGGTCTTTTATTTTTAGTCATTTTTAAGTTCTATGCAACAAATAAATGACAATTCCATGACACAAATAATGCGCTGAATCATCAATTTCATGGTGCATAAATTTACCTTTGCGACCGTGAAAAAGAGAGTGATTTTCTGTCTTCTTGTGTCCGTATTTTCGCTGGCTATCATTCCAGTCTTAGGAAATGAATACCATTCCCTCTTGGATACTACACTCAAATCAACAACAGATACGGTTCAAATTTCGGGCATGAAACAAGAGTTATCCGATATTGTGGTAACCGGTGAATACGCACCTATCTCTTCGAAAAGTGCAGTGTATAATGTTACAACCATCACTAAATCTGAATTACAAGCAAAAGGCGCCACCAATCTTCGCGAAGCATTAGATAACAAACTTGGCATTAACTTATCGCAAGACAATGTATTTGGCAGTAGCGCCAGCTTAAACGGGATTTCCGGAGAAGGAATAAAAATTCTAGTAAACGGAGTGCCTATGGTAGGCAGAATTGACGGCAAAATCGATCTCTCCCAAATCAATATGAACAATGTGGAGCGCATTGAGATTGTAAAAGGACCACTTTCCGTTTTATATGGCTCCGATGCCCTAGGGGGTGTAATTAATCTTATCACCAAAAATCAAAAAAACACTTGGAATGTTTTTGCTAAAGGCTTTTATGAATCGGTTGGGCAATATAACGTAAGTGTTGGAGGAGGTGCAAATATTAAAAAAGGCTTTATCAGTTTCGATGCTGGTCGAAATTTCTTCGATGGCTATTCGGTTAAAGATACTTCACGACATAAAGAATGGAGACCCAAAGAACAATATTTTGCGAATACTAAATTTGGTTTCGCTTTGGATCACTTGAAGGTGTGGGCAGAGTTATCGTTCTTCCGCGAATTAATGATTGATCGTGGAGACCTTCGTCCGTATACTACTTATGCATTCGATCAGCATTTTACTACTTACCGTCCGATGGCCACTATTGGTGCATCGTATATAGGTAGAGATAATTTGCAATTGGATGTTACAGCAGGTTACTCTGGATTTTATCGCGTCATCAATAATTATAAAAAAGATTTAGTTACATTATCTGAAACGGTTCGTCAGAGCGAAGATCAAGACACTACTATTTATCATCAAATGAATATTAGACCTGTTTTGATGAAGAAATTTCTAAAACAGAAAATACAAATTCAAACCGGATTGGATATTAGCCATATTTGGACAGAACAAAATCGAATACAGGGAAACAATAAACAAATGGGCGATTATGCCCTCTTTGCTTCACTGCAATACTTTGGTATAAAAGGATTCAACATTCAACCTGCAGGAAGATTGTTGTTTAACTCTCAATTTGGTCTTTCCGTAATGCCTTCATTAAACGCAAAACTTAAAGCCGGTGAATATGTTACTTTAAGAGCATCTTACGGAATGGGATACAGAGCGCCCTCACTGAAAGAACTCTACTTAGATTTTAGAGACAGTAATCATGATCTTGTTGGAAATCCAAATCTAAAACCGGAAAATTCTCACAACTTCTCCATGGGGTTGGATTTTAGCATGTTGAAAAAAAATCACGACATTTCTCTTTCGAATCAATTTTCATACAATACCATGTACAACAAAATTGATTTAGCGGTTTCCAACCCTAACACGCTTCCGGTAAGTTATCAATATTTCAACATTAAACGCTATAATACAGTAAGTGGCCAACATGAACTGAATTATCGTTTTAAACGATTACATGCAGGTGTTGGTGTAATGTATTTACTGTCAAAAGTTCAAACCGGTAATTCAACCAATGAGATAAAATTGTGGAGTCCGGATGCTACCATTAAACTTGGCTATAAAATACCTAAGGCAGAAGTGAATATCGATATATGGTATAAATACAATGGAAAACAATTGCTTTACGCTATTAATAGCAGTATACAAGCGGGTACCAGAGATGATTTTCACAGTTTAAATGTATCAGCATCAAAATCATTTTGGAAAAACAGAATTCAACTTACTGTTGGAGGCAAAAATTTACTTGGCGTTACGAATGTGAATGCACAGAATGTATCGGCTATTGGACATAGTTTCAGTGGTAGCAGCACACAGGTTAATTGGGGAAGAACCTTCTTTTGCAGTCTAGCTTTTGAATTCAGTAAATAGAAAGAACATGAACAAACTAATTATATATTTTTTCCTTGTAATTGCACTCAGTAGTTGCTTTAAAGAAAAGCCGATTAAAGCGCCTACGAATAATATCGGGACACTATTTACGGCTAACATGGGTGCAGATTACAGTAAACAACTATACTTCAATGTGCAGAACGGATTATTCATTGATTCTAACTCGCGATACGATTATGATATTGCCTTTGATTGCGATGCAAGTAAATTCAATATCTGGTTAAATGGGGCAAAACTAATGCAAGCGGCACGTACCGGCAAAACAAACTTAAATGAAGTTAAACCGGCAGACACCCTTTCGTTAGAATGGCGTGTTGAATTTGGCTATGGTCTTGCCGACTCAAATGCGATAGGAAAATGGGGCAATTACCCGCAATCCGACAAGAAAGTATATGTATTGAATTTAGGAACTGATGAATCCGGCAATAGTTTGGGATATAAGAAAATGCAAGTTGGCGATTTTAATAGCGGCTATCAAATTACATTTGCAAACTTAGATGGTAGTGAAGAATCCAGCGCTTTCATTCCGAAAAACAGTGATGTAAATTTCACTTATTACTCGTTTGCAACTAAAAGCATTAAGAACATTGAGCCGTCTAAAGATATATGGGACTTGCAGTTCACGGAGTATAGCACCTATTTTTACAAAGAAAAACTGCCTTACAAAGTTACCGGTGTACTTACCAATCCCTACAAAACGAATGCATATTTAATGGATTCGACTTCTGATTTTACCACGATACAATTGTCGAATGTAGACAATTCAAAATTCACACAAAAGCGCGATGGCATTGGTTACGAGTGGAAACAATACGAATTTGGAAGTTATATGGTTAAAACAGGGTATAACTATATCATCAAATCAGACAACAAGTATTTTAAATTACGAATGCTTGATTTCTACGATAGCAACGGAAATAAAGGGTTTCCGAAATTTGAGTACGAAGAACTGAAATAGTTTATTTCAATTTAGCTTTTACTTGCTCAAACAGTTCTGGAACAATATTTAATGTAAATACTAAGCCTATAAAGCAAGTAAGAACGGCAGTTGAACGTATGATGATATTCGCGATAGGATGAAACACTTCAGGAATAAGGGAACAAGCAAAAAAAGTAAATAGAATCACACCTGCTACTTTTAGTGTATTCCAGGTAAAAGGTTGAATCTTAAAGAATTTCCATATCAACAAATACTTCGAAAGGTTAAAAAGAAAAGCCGATAATGTTGTAGCCAGTGCTGCACCCACCATCCCAAAATAGGGAATAAAAATGAGATAATTAATAACGGCAACTATAAAAAGACCTACAAGTAGATACGTAGTAAACTTATATTTAGAGGATGTGTATATAATTGCATCATTACTTCCAGTTGCCATATTAATAAGTGTACCAAGACTTATTATGAAAACGATATTTTTACCGAGCGAATAGTCCTTGTCGGGCATTAACAAGAATAACGAAGACAGATTTAAATTCACGAGAAGAAATAAAACCCCTCCAATCAAGAACAAGTATTTTGCTGATTTATAATAGATATCTTCAACATTTTTCATGTCGTTTTTCGCAATACTGTTGGCTATTTGTGGCAGTATGATTTTTTCAAGGGCATTAAAAGGGGCTTCAACAATTGTGGCAATAAAGGCAGCAATAGAATAAATACCAATAATATCGAGCGCATTTAACCCATTTTGAATTGGCTTATACATACCTAACATTACAGCATCTATATACTTTAACCCTAAAGAAGAAACAGCTGCAATGCTCATGCTAAATCCATACGTTAACATTTCTGGAACATTTTGTGAACGGAGAAAAACTCGATCAATGCTCAACTTTGGATTATCGCGCCAATATATATATACTACTAAAGTAATGAACTGGATTCCGTAAATCCCAACAAACAAAATAATGAACTGAGTAATCGAAATCCATTTAATGAAGTATACTGTAAACAAAACTATTGATACAACACGTACTAACACATCATTTATCAATGCAGGAAATGATGTACGATAAATTGAATAAGTATAGGCTATAAAAACATTAATAAAGGATAAAAAAAAACTTAGCGGAAATACATAATAAAAATAATCGGTAAACAATTTAGATTGATCGATATACTTAGCAATAAAAAAACTTTTGAGTATAAACAATAAAGACCCGAAAACTACAAAGCCAATTATGGGAAGAATTAGCATTAATCCAAAAAAACCATGGTGCCCTTTTTCATAATTTCGGAAATGCGGGAAAAACTTCAATGTAATAACATTCATTCCTAAAGGCATAAAAGTGGCCATTAATGATGAAAACGAAAAAAGTACACGTGTTAGTCCTATCTCCTCTTTGGTTAAGAAATGAGGTTGGATAAATAACAAACTAATTGCCCCCAATAAAAGCCCGGTATAACTAATTAAACTATTAATCAAACCCTGTCTTTGAATTATCCCCATAGATGCTACAATAATGAATTATTTCGCTTTAAAAGTACTTTTTTAAAAAATAATATTTGTTTATTTACTCTTAATAACAGACAATAACTTATGGAAGATAAGGCGAGTGAGGACTTTTGGACAAATCATTGGAAAGAGTTACCTGTACCGAAAGAGTTTTCACCTTCTGATCAGCGAGTCTCCAATTTTCCTAACTTAGAATATCACAATGTATTCAAACAAATCTTCGCAGGAAGGAACTTAAGTCAATTAAGTATTCTCGAAGTTGGATGTGCGAATTCTGTTTTTCTTCCTTATTTTAAAAAAGAATTTGGGTTAACGATATATGGATTAGATTATTCAGAATATGGATGCTCAAGAGAAGAAACAATACTTAACGAGTTTAATGTTGAAGGTGCGATTATCCATGGAGATATGTTTGATCCGCCAAAAGATTTAATGGGCAAGTTTGATTTTGTTTTTTCGAATGGAGTAATTGAACACTTCGAAAATACTGTTGGTGCATTTAACGCACTAAAGCTTTTCTTAAACGATACAGGTATTCTTATCACTGCCATTCCCAGTATGAAAGGTATAAACGGGCAGTTGTTAAAATTACTAAACAAACCCGTTTATGATATCCACGTCCCCCTAACAGCAAAAGATTTAGCTACAGCTGCATTAGTATCGGGGTTTAAAAAAGCAGAAAACCAGTTAGTTATTACGCCTTCATTATACATTCCATTAAATGAAGTGGAAGAAGTTGTGCGGATGCGATTTCTACTTAATATACTCAACAAATTCTTTATTGTTACCTCTCGATTTTTTTGGTGGCTACAACTTAAATTTAATTTTCGTATCAGAAGTCATTTTTTCACCAACATGATTATTAATATTGCCCACAAATAATGAAAAAAATCAATTCAAAAAGATGAGCAGAAAAAGCGAAGCAATCAAAAACTTTATTCCGGTTGCACTAAAACATTATAAGCAGTTATTTAAAAGTTTGATGGCCTTTACAGAGGATAACATGGCACAAGATATTGTGAACAGTTATACCAATGGTAAAGGATTGCCTTATGTTGATTTATTGGAGGTAGTTCCTGGTTTCAATGAAACCGTAAATGACTTTACTTTTCTTTCCTACACTTCCCGTGTTACAGATATTGGATTTATTAAAGCAATTGCGAAATCGTTCGACAAATGCGATTACTTGGAAATTGGTTGTTTTAGAGGAGAAAGCTTGGTGAACATTTTACCGAACACCAATTCCACAGTAAGCCTAAGCCTTTCAAAGAAAGAAATGCGAGAGATCAATTTACCGGAATATTTGATGGAGCCTGAATCTATCCTTGTTAAGCCGAATGAGAAGCTGACCCAAATTTATCACAACTCCCTCACCTTCGACTTTACTTCATTGAACAAAAAATTCGATTTAATTTTTATTGATGGCGATCATTCGACACATGCGGTTAAAATAGACACAGCGAATGCATTCAAGTTGTTGAAAGACGAAAATTCAATTATTATTTGGCATGACTTCGGCAATAATTACTCAGAACAGAGAAATGATGTAATTGCAGGAGCATTGATGGGCGCACCGAAAGAGACACATCCGTTTATCTACAGAGTAAGTAACACACTTTGTGGTATCTATACTAAACGACCACTAAAAACAATGGCTCCTGATGCCAATTTAGTAATGCCAACTAAGTTGTTTGATGTTACAGTTGCATCAAAAAAAATATAACGATTAGTTCGTAATGAGTGCTTCGCAAAAGAAAATTTATTATACCTACATTCACAATTCATCGTTTGTTAGAGTAGATAAGCGAATTTTTGAAGAAGACTTTTCGTTGGTGAAGTGCTTTGAATTTAATAGTGGTAACCGTTCAGTTGTTCTCAATTTGTTTAAAAGTACAATAGACGCAATAATCAATGTGCCAAAAGCGGACATTGTCTATTCCTTTTTTGTAGGCTATCATACGCTATTCCCTTTCTTGTTAGCTAAACTGTTAGGGAAAAAGATTGTGTGCGCATTAGGTGGAACAGAATGCCATTTTTTTCCTGAAATCAACTACGGTAATTACCGAAAACCGGTTTATGCCTTTTTTACACGAAGAAGCTTAGAACTTGCCGATTTAATTTTGCCTGTAGACGAAACATTAATTGATTATCATCTCACATACATCGATGCAGTTTACCCACGTCAAGGCATTATTCCTTTCAACAAAAAACTGAAGGGTAAAATTGAAGCCTTAAACTGTGGTTTTGAATATACACTTTCGGAATCAGCAGTTATACAGGCAAAAAGAAATAAGAATAGCTTTATATCAGCCTCATTTGATTTATCAGGATTTGATTTCTTCCGCAAGGGAATTGATATAATTATTGCAGTAGCACCACATCTTCCGGATGCTTCGTTTACTTTAGTTGGAGATAATTACGATTACTCCACTCCCCTACCCGATAATGTGAAAATTGTTGGACGTTTAAGTCAGCAAGAATTATACACCGCTTTTTTGAGTAACGAATTTTATCTGCAATTATCGATTGCTGAAGGCTTTCCTAATGCTTTAGCAGAATCCATGTTATATGGATGTATTCCTATTGGCTCGGATGCTTTTGGAATTCCAGGAATCATGGATGGCAAAGGGTATATTTTAGCCAAAAAAGATACCGTAAAGGCCATTGAACTTCTTAAAACTGCCATGAATTCTACAGCAAAAGAAAATCAATCCCTGGAGGCACACAAGAGTATCAAAACAAGATTTACATTTGAGAAAAGAGCATCTCGTTTAAAAACACTTTTAAATAGTTTATGATAACTGGAAGTGGACTTATAGCAAATGCTTTACGTGATACGTTTGAAAACGATGAATCGGTATTCGTTTTTGCAAGAGGTGTATCGAATTCCGGATGTGATGATGTTTCCGCTTATCAGCGAGAGCTCGATATGATTAAATCATTTTCGCAAATACATAGCGATAAAATTTTTGTTTACTTCAGTACAACGAGTGTGTTTGATCCTGAAAAAAAGGAGTCTCACTATGTACAATCAAAATCGAATTTTGAAAATATCATTACATCCCTTTTCGCCAAAAGTATCATTGTTCGACTTCCCATTGTTGTAGGTAAAAACAACAACGAGAATCAACTGTTTGGTTATTTATTAAAGGCCATTAAACAAGGTCAAACTATTCAAGTTCATAACCATGCCGGACGTTATCTAATTGATATTGCCGATTTAAGCCCAATAGTAAACAATGTTGTAGAGTACTACAAACAACAGGTAAAGGAAGGTAATTTAACCATTAATATTTGTGGTGATCAACCGATTCGTATTGATACTATTATTTCTATGCTCGCTAAAGCAATCGGTATTCAGCCCAATTTAAGTGTAGTTGAAAGCGGATCTACCTATTTTGTAAACAACACATTGGTAAAGTCAATAGTTAGTAAACAAATGCTCAACAAAGATTTTCAAGAAGTATTTAATAACTACTACCGCTAAACAACCTTTTTAGTTTTACCGCTGAACACAACCACCTTTTCGTTTACTTTCAATACATAACATATCTGAAGCTTTACAATTAGACACACTTCCTCCACAGTCAAATAGAATCTGATCCACTACTACAACGGATGCATCAATGCGAGTCTCGGAGTTATCTAAAATAAACTGTACCTCTTTAAAATTAGCGGTATATTTAACATAGTATCCTGTACTTCCATTCAGCAAATAAAACATACGATTCTCTCCTTCGCTTACCACAATTGTTTGATCAGAATGATTATCCTTGAAATACACTAATGCAACTGAATCTAGAATACAGAAATTGTGTACTGTATTTAGGAAAAATCTAAGACTATCGGCCTCTTGGGAATGGTCTTTAATTTTAAATTGAACCACTTTTGAACTTCCTGCTAAGGCTGAATGCGTAATGCACAAAAAAATTAAGATTGAAAAACAATATCTCATCTTTGGGGTTGTTTATATTTTATGTAATAAAACAATTTTCGTTCGCAAGATAATATGGACCTACACAAAAAGTCAAGCGTATTTCTACTCGATTTTATGCGTAGAAATACGGAATTTTTGTTCCCGTATTTCTACGCTAAAATTTCTACTGTATGTTTCAGAATAACAAAAAAAAATAAACAACTAATTAATTATCATTGTTTTATATAGATAAAAACATATAATATAATATTAATGTATCTTTTTTTGGCACTTTGACGTAACTTCATTATTATTATTTAACCTCAAAATTTTTAAAACATGGATGTACTAACAGTTAATGACGGAGATTTCGTTACACTTAGTGAAGGCGCTGCATACACTGCCGCATATAGAGACCAATTTCCGAGTATGGATGGCGTAATTAAAGGTCTTTTTATTGGAAAGAATAAGATAAATGATCTTCTTAATCAAACAAATGTAGTAGGTGTAAGAATTTACTTCGGATTGAACGATGAGGGCGTGGCAAACTTAGTTGTGGTTGGTGCTAAAGCCTCTGGTGATGATGTTACAGATTTGATTGTTGAACGATTAAAACCTTGTCCACCATATTGCGGAAATGGCAATGCATTAAATGGAAATTGATACTTCATTTGTTTTTGTTCAAACTGCTGTTTATTCAAGTTTGATTCTAATATTTGTCTCTGCGATTAAGTTTAATACTATTCGCAGAGACTATTTCTATTTCTTTTTTTTTGTATTAACGCTTCTATTCGCTACCATAGGTGAAGATTTATTACGTCCAAAATTCATTTCAAAAAACAATAATTTTATCTATAATTTATATGCAATGATGGAACTGCCATTTTGTGTATATATACTCCATCAATTTCATATTAAAAAAATATCAAGGACAATCTATATTCTGTTAACGGTTATTTTTTACTCCATCATTTTTTTTGAAATTTACCAATCCGGAATATCAAAATCTTTCTATCTTACTAACTATATAGCCTCATTCCTTGAGATTGCAATAAGTATATATACCCTGTTCGATTTACTAGAAAATCCTAATGAATCGCTTATCTATAAATCTGTCCCTTTTTGGTTTTCGCTTGGTTTTCTTCTTTACAATGCTGGCACAACTTTTCTCTTTCTTTTACTTGATAAACTCTATAGTCTTGATCAAACATTTGCATCTGTTGCGTTCTTCACGCTTAATTCTATTTTTTCTATTCTTTTTTATATTTTTCTTGCCATAAGTATCTTATGCTTGAAACCAAAGACTCTATCCTCTTAATCCTATTTTTCGGCACAAGTAGTCTCATTCTTTTCTTTGGGGGAATGTTGCTTTTTGTATTTAAATACCAACGCAAGGTTTTATTACATCAACAAGAGTTAGCTCGAAAAGAAGAAGAGAAACAAAAGGAGTTGCTTCGTGCAGTTATCGAATCGCAAGAAAACACACAGAATTTCATAGCCAAAGAACTTCACGATGGTATTCTACAAGAAATGGCTACACTTCGATTTGGAACTGCACATATTTCTAGTCAGTTCAAAAAACATGAGTTACCGCTAGATTCAATCGATCAGCTAAAATCAGACATTGATAATTCCATTAAAAATATCCGTCAACTTTCGCACAATATTCTCCCTTCTAAATTAGAAGAAGATGGTTTAGCAGCAGCACTAAAGAGTGTTTCAGCTAAAATTAACGGCTCGGTTACTATTGCTTCATCTACTACTATCGAAGGAGAAGTATTGGAACAAAGCAAAGACATAGAATTAGCGTTTTTCCGTGTTGCGCAAGAATCTGTTCAAAATGCTATTAAATATGCAGAAGCTCAGCATATAAACATCGTTCTTGAATATGCAACAAATTGTTGTCGACTTACCATTGCCGATGATGGAAAAGGGTTTGACATTCAAACCATTACATCTAAAGGCATTGGCTTAAAAAACATGCAGTCGAGAGCAAAAGTTATTGATGCAAAAATAGAGTTCCATTCCGAATTGAACAAAGGGACAAAAGTAGTCATGGAAAAGTTGTATATTTAAAGCGAAGATCAATATCAGCTTATGTCCATAAATGTAATGGTGGTTGATGACCACACCCTATTCAGAAAAGGCCTTATAGCCATACTATCCGATATTCCAGAACTTAAAATTGTTGGTGAGGCCGAAAACGGTAAAGAGTTCTTGTCAAAATATTCTGCTTTAAATCCTGATATCGTTTTAATGGACATGGATATGCCGGTTTTAAACGGAATCGATGCCTTAATGAAATTAAGGGAGCGAAGAGTTTCCCCTCCTTGTTTAATGATTTCAATGCATAATGAAGAGAAGTTTGTATTAAAAGCCATTGAAGCCGGAGCCAACGGTTACCTCACGAAAGATTCTGATCCTGAAATAATTCACTTAGCTATACAATCGATTATCTGTAATGGTTTTTATTTCGATGAAAAAGTCAATCTACTTTTGGTGAAAAACATGGCCAAAAAGAAGAAAATTGTTCCAAAATTTGATTCCGGTAATTTGGTGTTGAATGCTAAAGAAATCGAACTCCTAAAACATATTGGAGAAGAATTAACCAGTGCCGAAATTGCAGAAAAGATGTTTTGTAGCGTTAGAACCATCGAGGGTATCCGTACCGAACTTATTAAGAAAATTGGTGTTAAAAATGCCATTGGCTTAACAATTTATGGAATTAAGAGCGGAATTATTGTTGTATAGTTTTCTATCTCAAAAATTTTCACTATTCTTGATTAATGTTTATCTCTAAAACATATAGTATTCAATCGAACACATTTATGTGTTGTTGTTGTTGCAATTAAGCACAACAGCCATTTTTATTTTTGCTTTTTTCGTTTCTGGCTTGTTCAAATGAACGTATCACGCGTTTGCTTTAAAAAAAGCACATTATCTAAGCTTTAAAAATCAGAAATCATGACGCACATTTGCCCGGTTAACGGAGAAAAAATTAACGAACCTACTGTTAGAACTGTTGCAGGAATTGTTGTTATCCTAGCTGCTGTAGGTATTTATTTTCAACTATATTTTATTTTTCTTTTGCTTAGTTACGATTTCTTTGTAAGAGGATTTTACAAAAGAGAGTTTAGTCTACTTCGCTTTATTGCAATTCAAATCACAAATCAGCTTAACTTTAAAGAAAAGCTGATTGATGCTGCACCAAAGCGATTTGCCGCAAAAATCGGATTCATCTTTTCTGTCATTATTCTTTCACTGCTCCTCCTACAACATTTCCATATTGCATTAATGGTAACTATCATTCTGATTGTTTGTGCTATTTTAGAATCGGTTTTTGCCTATTGTTTAGGCTGCCAGTTCTATTCTATATTTATTAGCGTAAAAGACTATTTCCAAAAATCAATTCCGCAATAACAAGAGAGCGTTTCTGAAATCAGAAACGCTTTCTTGTTTTACCTAATCAAAGTTAAACTTCCTTTCTGAAGCGGCATCCTATATCCGTTGATATAAGTGAGATAGAGTTCGTAAACATATACTTGCGGATTTTGTAAAACACCCCTAAATTTCCCATCCCATTGGAAGTTCATGTCTTTCGACTCAAATACTTTTTCGCCCCAACGATTGAAAACAATCATTTCCATTTCTAACCACACTTTTTTGTTTCCAAAAATTTCGAAGTAATCGTTAATACCATCGGCATTTGGAGTAAATGCATTGGGCACATATAATTGATACGTTGGATTTACACGAATTTGAACGGTGTCGTAGGCAGTACACCCACTATCACTCACAACAGCAACTTTATAAACAATATTGTTTACGGTATTTGAAATAGGATCTTGACAATCGCCACAGGTTAAGTAATAAGGCGGAGACCATACAATATCAGCCATATTTCCTCCAACGGCATCTAAATGAATAGGGATAGTTTCTCCTAATTCCACTAATGTATCTTTTGGAGAGGCACTTACATCAAACGTATTACCAATAATAATAACGAAGCTTGAGTCTTTCTCACATCCGTTCTGATCAGTTACTGTAACTGCATAATTTCCGGCTCCCAATCCCCCAATATAACTTCCCGTTGTACCATTCTGCCAAACATAATTATAAGGAGGTGTTCCGCCAGAAGGGAATGTATAAACAGAACCATTTTTCAAAGGTTCACACAAAACATCTTTTGTTATTGGATTAATGAATAACTCAGGAATCTGACCCACATTTACTGATGCTGTTGCAGTACATGAATTGGCATCTGTAATTGTAACATTATAATTTCCTGAGGCTAAACCTGAAATATCCTCTGCAGTTGAACTATTGCTCCAAGCATAAGAATAATTTGGTGTTGCTCCACTCACAGTTAAGTTTATTGAACCATCTGTTCTACCCGGACAAGTAACAGGCGTTGAAACAGAGTTTACTTGAATTGCAGTTGGCTCTCCAACAACAATTGACGTTAACGTTGCAGAACATTGCCAAGTATCATAAACTGTAACTGCATATGTTCCTGCACTAAGTCCGCATTGGTCTTGTGTAGTTGGAAGTGTATTCGACCAAACATAAGAATAAGGCGAAGTGCCTCCGGTAACCGTTAAATCAATACATCCATTGGTACCCCCATTACAGGTCACATTGGTAATAACGTTCGATAACTGTACTTGTGTAGGTTGTGTGATCTCAATGGTATCCAATCCCCAAACTCTGCAACCATTTCCATCAGTTACTGTAACAATATATTTGCCTGCTATTTTGTTGGCGATATCTTCAGTTGTTTCTGCACTCGACCATTGATAAGTATATGGTGTTACTGTTCCAATAACCGTTAAATCAATTGACCCATTATTTCCTCCAAAACAGGTTACATCGATTTTGTTGGTATCTAATGTAGATGTTGCAGGAGGAGAAGGAACATTCACTCGAATACTATCGATACATCCATTTAAATCGGCTGCAATAAAGGTATGAAGCCCACTGCTCACCGGTGAAAAACTACCGTTAAATTGTACCGGCAATAAATAGTCGTACGTATAGGCATAGCCAGGTGTTCCACCTGAAGCAACAACTGTTACACTACCATTAGAACCTAAGTTACATGTTGGTGCGATTACACTTGTTGTATCTATAGTCAATGCAGATGGTTGAGTGATAGTATGTGACACTGTTGATGTACATCCTTTATTGTCTTTGATGGTAATTGTGTAGCTATTATTACAAAGAGCATTAAAAGAATCAATGCTTTGATAATTTACACCATCTATTGAGAACTGATAAGGTAATGTGCCTCCACTTCCGGCAACTCGAATCATACCATCGCAATTGTTGAAACAACGCACATTTCTGAAACTAACAACGGACACAGAAAGTTGTGTTGGTTCGTAAATGAAAAACGAAACAATAGAGTCGCAGTTATGTGCATCGCGAACAGTAACAGTGTGATTACCTGCTGTTAAAGAAGCAAACACATTGTTCGTTACAAACGTATTGGTAGCATCGATAGAGTAGGTATACGGAGCTGTCCCACCGGTTGCAATTAATGTTATACCTCCATCATTACCTCCGAAACACGATACACTATCTAACACCACAATTGATGGCGCTAATTTGGTAGGTTGTAACACGTGCGTAATCACGGTATCGGTACACGCATTTTGGTCTGAAACAATAACAGTATAAGTTCCCGCAGTTAAGTTAGTAGCAATACTATCCAATTCAGTTGGAATTTGAAGCCATGAATAAGAATAAGGGTAAATACCTCCACTTACTGCTAAAACAATACCACCATCATTTCCACCAAAGCAAGAAACAGCATTTGTTCTAAGCGTATCACCACGAACAGCATTTGGCTGCGATACATTAATTGATAATGAATCTACACAACCATTGCCATCGGTAACAATAGCAGTATGCGCTCCGGAACTAACTACATTAAACGTACCTCCGGCTTGGTTTACACCATAATCTAAAGCATAGTTATATGCCAAGGTTCCGCCCGTAGCATTAACTACAATCTGTCCGTCATTGCCTTTGAAACATTTTGGAGGTGTAGAAGAAACAAAAAGTAAATCGAGTAAACTAGGTTCTGTAAGTGTAACTGTAAGTGTAGTTGTGCAACTCTTACGATCTTTCACTGTGATAGTGTATGTCCCTGCTGATAAATTTGAAAACGAATCAGCTGATTGGAATGTAACTCCATCCTTAGAAAATTGATATGTTCCATTTGCTCCAGAACCAACCACTTTAATCATTCCATTGTTGCCCCCGTTACAAGAAACATCGCGTTTAGTAACTAAAGCAATTGTTATTGCTGAAGGTTGAGGTACAGTAACACTAATTGTTGTATCACAACCATGCGCATCTACTAAACCTATAGTGTAAGTTTGTGCAGTGAGGCTCGAAAATACTGGAGAAGATTGACCGGCTCCCCCATTAATCGAATAGGTATAAGGAGCAGCACCTCCGCCACCGGTAACTGTAATTTTTCCATCTGTTCCGCCAAAACAAGACACCGTATCAATAGATGCGAGAGTTAAAGAAACTCTTGGTGCTTGAAGGATAGTATATGTTGCAGTATCTTTACAGCCATTTAAATCAGTAATGATCGCATTATACGTATTGGCATACAAGCCCTGCGCAATACTATCGAGTTCCGATGGTAATGCAGGCCAATTATAAGTGTATGGATAAACACCTCCATTCACTTTTAATATGATTTGCCCGTCATTGGACCCAAAGCAAGAAGGAGGTACCGTTTTCACAGTATCTATAACAATAGGCAATGGAGCAGTAATCGGCACTGTACCTGTAGCAGTACATCCATTACCGTCTACTACAGTTACACTATAATTGCCACTGCATAAATTAATCCCTACAGTTGAATCCTGCACAGGTGTTGTACTCCACACAAATTGATAACCACCGCTACCACCTTTTGCATCTACTCTTGCACTTCCATCACAAGTATTGAAGCACTTCATATTCACTGTATCTAAGAATTGAATTTGCAATAAATCGGGTTGCGAAATAGTTCCTGATGTTGTTGTACTGCATCCTGTCGCATCTGTAACAGTTACCGTATAAGTTCCCGGACCCAAGTTTTTCAAACTATCAATAGTTGGTCCTGTATTCCAATGATAAGCATACGGTGCCGTACCTCCTATCGCTTTCACTTTAATGATACCTGTAAGTTGACCAAAACAAAACGGATTAACACTTTTCACAATATAAGCTTGAACACCACCTCCAGAACTTAAAGATGTTGCAGAAGTAGCTGTACATTTCGAAGTTTGATCCGTCACTGTTACATTATATGTTCCGGATTGAAGTCCTGTGATAGTTTGCGTTGAACCTGAAGGATTCCAAGCATAAGTATACGTTCCGGAAGGCGTTGGATTAACGGTTATACTTCCATTCGGACCACAAGTAGCATCCACTTTTGTAAACGTTAATGCAGGTGGAGTAGTTACTGTGATTGTAATCGCTGTATCTTTTTTACAATAGCCCTTTGGACTATAGCCTGTTACTAAATATCCGGAAGTTACCGGTGGTTTAGCAATAACATCTGCACCTGTTGGATTGCTTAAATAAGCTATAGGCGACCACATATATGTACTGGCACCACTCAAAATGATGTGTGCACTATCTCCTGGACAATATGAAGTATTCCCTGTATAACTTAATACCGGTGTAGGTTCTACAATTAAATAAATAGAATCGTATGGCGACCATCCGCAACAATCTGTTTTAATTCGAACTTTAATTTTGAAAGTACCTGTTGTATTGAACGATAAATTTGTCAAATTTTGGAAAGTGCTTCCAAAATAAGTATTGGGTATTGTTGATCCGCCAAAGTTCCAATCGAAGGTATCTGCAGAGGCAATAACAGCATTGAAATTGGCTTTTGCGAATTGACATAAATAGAATGTATCTGTTGTTCCAATTTGAGTAGCTGTGGTTTGTATATTAGGTGCAAAAGAGCCTTGATCAATAGCAATATATACAAATCCCGTATAGGTATTTGCCGCATATTGAATGTCTTTTCTTCCTATTGTAGTGTATTGAGTGGTATGTGTTATTCCGGTACTTGATGGAACTGTTGCTCCCGCTCCGGCATCCCAAGCGCCCGATGCAGTTGCTGTTAGATTATCATTTGTATAGGTACATGAAATATTATCGCATTTGATTACCGGCTGAGCCGCTAAGTTGAAGTTTGTAATTGAAGTAACCGGTGTTGTACCGCTGTTGAGATAAACGATGCCTGAAATGCCATCAGCGCCACTACCTCCATTACCTCCATTACCCCCTTTACCTCCTGCACCACCATTTCCGCCACGTCCAACTTCTCCAGTGCAAATCGAGGCTCCAATGCCACCTGCTCCACCTGCACCTCCAATACCACCTGCGCCTCCTGCACCTCCATTTCCCAATAATCCGCTAACTATGTTGCAATCAATAAAATTAGTATTTGCACCATTGTTATTGAGGAATACAGCAAATGAACTTCCTCCACCGTAACCTCCGGTTCCAAAAGTACCGGCAGAACCTCCACCTCCGCCTCCGCCTCCGCCATTCCCTGGACCATTATCACAAAACGTACAGGTTTGGCGACCACCGCCACCACCACCGCCACCGCCACTAGCGCCAACACCATTGGTTCCATTCGTTCCAAGACCACCTGCATTATAGTATCCTGCAACAATTGCACCAGCAGATCCGGGAGTACCATTTGCCCCATTTGCTCCAGCTAAACCAGCTGCTCCATTTGCTCCAGCACCTCCTGGATTACCGCTAGATCCACCACCACCACCATTTCCTCCGGCTCCTTGTGCAGAACTTCCTCCACTTGCACCACTGGCTACGCTTGCATTACACTCATCCATACCTGATGCACCTCCCCCACCGGCACCTCCATTCAATCCGGTTGCAGCTGTTCCCGGTGAACCATTGTTGGCCGTACCCGTTACAGCCGCTCCTCCGCCTCCTCCTACTGCTCCTCCACCACCGCTTCCACCGTTTCCTCCGGCACCACCAGGATTTCCGGAACTAAACGTACATGTTCCTCCATCACAAGATCCTCCACCACCACCTAAACCCGCTGCTCCGGCAATACCGGCATTTCCGGGCACACCCGATTGTCCGGCAGAAGCATTACCTCCTAAAATCTGACATCTTACGAAGTTATAATTACTGGAATTTGTAATATGAAATACATAATTACTATAGCCATATACATCTCCTCCAGAAATGGCCGGGCAGTTGGCATTCTGAAAAGTAAGATCTTGAAAACGAACATAGCTTGCATTATTTAAGTATACCGCTACTAACCGTTTATTTGTACCAGACCCTTCCATGTTTAAAGTAGATCGAGTAATGGTTGTAGCACCGGCTAAACTCGATTTTTGCCAGTTGGAAGCAGGGTCAAATCCCCCTTCGATCGTTGTGTTACTTCCAATATTGGTAATTGGATAATCTATAGTATAGCTACCGATTCCTAATTTTACATGGGCATTATTACATTGCGCTAATGCTAATGCTCCGGCTAAACTTGCCGGGTTGGCTTTTGTTCCATTCCCAGTGCCAGTCACGGTACCATATATAACCGTACAACTTTGTGATGGTGGTGGATTATTCAAAATAACTTGTACTGTTGCAGGAGCACTCGGACAATTATTGGCATCATAGGCTGTTACAGAATACGTTGTTGTTGCACCCGGTGCTACTTGAGGATTCTGACATGTTGGACAAGGCATTCCGGTTGTTGGCGACCACTGATAGGTTACACCAGTTGAACTGCTCGCATTCAATTGAGTAGAATCTGTTGGAGAACAAATCGTAATAACCGGTGGATATGCGCTTATGGTAGGCATTGGATTTCGAGTGACCAAAACATCATCGGTGCGCTGACAACCACTTGGATAGTTCGCTGTTACAGTATACAATGTAGTAACAGAAGGGTTAACCGACCAAGTAGCTCCACTATGTGTATTGGTACCATCTGACCAAGTATAAATTGCCCCAGCTCCTGCTGTAGCAGTTAGCGTAGTTGTTTGACCGGGACAAAGCTTAACATCTGGTCCTGCGTTTACTACAGGATCAGAAGAAGGATTGACAATTACTGTATATGGATATGTGTTGGTGCCATAAATCTGGCAGTGGTTATCTTTTACTTGAACAGTGAAAGTATACGTTCCTACATCGCTCTGCGTTGGTGCCCAACAAAAAGTACCCACCGGACGACTTCCGGTGGTTGTTGTAAATGTTGCACCAGGAATGGCATTGTTAGAAATCATGGTCACCACATCTGTAGCATCACCATCAGCTGAATTGATAGTGAAACAAGAATTAGAACATGCAGTCATAGTAAAAGTATTGCTGGCTGAACCGTTCACTCCACTTGCTGTAGGCAAATTGTTGGAACAGTTTACAACAATAAATTGCATATCGCGAACTACAGTTCCAATCTTCACCCCATTTCTGTATTCATCAACCTGCACTTTCACTACTGAAACCTGTGTGCTGTTGGGAGTAAAACTGAGCTGACCATTTGATGAATTTAAACTAAAAGGACCTGTAGTGGCCAGTGGACTTGTAGCACTGTATCCCCCTTTATAGCTAACAAATGTTCCTGGTCCATTTTCGCAAGGAACAAGACTAAAAACGAGTGAATCACCATCCGAATCGGTTGCTCCGTGATTATAATTAGAGAGTTGGTTTGCACAATAAAAAGGAACCGGATCGTTAAGGAACTGAGGTGAATTATCGCATGAGGCTAGCGTATTATTTAGCGTTGCTTCTACTAAAATATTTTCGCTAGAGGGGTTGGTAAGTGAAGTGATTGCTGCGTTTCTGCAGCATTCTGTTACGGTTAGTAACCAGTCACTACCACAACCGGCAGGCAAATTGAGTATTCCCTGATAGGTATATTTTTGAACGCCATATTGGTTGGATCCATTACACTGCGATTGTACAGATGGACATAGTGGTGTAATATCTACAGGTTGACCCAATTGCGCCAAGCTTATAGAGGTTGAAACACCACATTGTGCTGAAGAATAGTTTAATGTATATGAAGAAGACGGAGTTATACCGTTACAGTCACGGTACAACTTAAGTGTCACCAAATACCTGTTGGGCCCAAGGCATTCATACGTTAAATCCATTCCCATTACGTGGCTAGCCTTCAAAGAGTTGGGTAGCAAAGCGAATAAAAGGAACAAAAGGGGTAAAAGTTTTCTCATGGTTAAGTAATTAGTTATAAGTGGTATTAATATCTTCTAGTCCGTCTGGTTGTTCCTTTAAATCCAAATACACCCAATAAGCCTCTTGTCACTTCTCTAATAATAATTTTCCCGGCAGAGCTATTGGCTACATCGCTTATAAAACCGCCCGCCTTTTCTATGACTGATTTATCATCACTTGGGTTGTCTTGTATTTCCTTATTGGTAGTCGTTATTTCAGTTTCTGTTTGCGCACTTAGTTTTCGATTGAGCATTTCATAGGCGCTTTCTCGATCAATTTCTTCGTTATATTTTTCAACTAATCTCGAATGATTCACAATGGCATCAATTTCAGAAGTGGTTAAAACGTCCATTCGTGAAGCGGGGGGGCTCATTAATGTTGCTGCTAACGGAGAAGGGATTCCCTTTTCATTTAAAACTGAAATGAAGGCCTCTCCAATACCTAAACTGGTCAATGAATTTTCGGTATCGTAAAATTCTGTCTCCGGGTAGTTCTCAGCAGCTAACTTGATTGCTTTTCTATCTTTTGCGGTAAATGCGCGAAGTGCGTGTTGTACTTTCATTCCTAATTGCGCTAAAACAGAATCAGGGATATCTGCCGGGTTTTGCGTACAGAAGAAAACACCAACGCCTTTTGAACGAATCAACTTAATAATGGTTTCAATTTGATTTAAAAGGGCCTTTGATGCTTCATCAAAAATCAAATGCGCCTCATCAATAAAAATAACAAGTTTGGGAGCATCAGTATCGCCTTCTTCCGGAAATGATGCATAGATTTCAGCCAACAAACAAAGCATAAAAGTGGAGAACAATTTAGGTCGATCTTGGATGTCGGTTAATCGCAAAATAGAAATTAACCCTTCCCCTTTGTCGTTCATTCGAACCAAATCATCTACTTCAAATGATTTTTCGCCAAAAAACGTATCTGCACCTTGTTGTTCCAACTCAATGATTTTTCGAAGGATGGTAGAAGCTGTTGTTGAAGCCACTTTTCCATATTCCTTCTCAAATTCACCTTCTCCTTCTGCAATAGAATAATTCAATACTTTTTTGAAATCTTTCAAATCCAAAAGAGGCATTTGATGATCATCGCAATATTTAAAGATAATGGCAACCACTCCTTCTTGCACATCATTTAACTCTAATATTTTAGAAAACAATACCGGACCAAATTCAGAAACAGTAGCCCGTAGCTTAGCCCCTTTTTCTTTTGAGAGGGTAAGAAATTCTACAGGATTACCATGAACAGAAAAATCAACCCCTATTTTAGCAACGCGGTCTTTAATCTTATCGTTCAAGGTTCCGGCTTGAGCAATGCCGCTTAAATCGCCTTTTATATCCATTAATAAAACTGAAACTCCTTTAGCAGAAAGGTTTTCAGAAATCATCTGTAATGTTTTCGTTTTCCCTGTACCCGTTGCACCGGCAATTAATCCGTGTCGATTAAATGTTTTTAGTGGAGCTTTAACTTGAAGTCCATCAATCGCTTCCCCATCGATCATGGCTGCACCCATCACAATGGAATCGCCTCCGAATGTATAGCCTTGCTCAATTACTTCCTTGAATTTTTCTTTGTTTGCCATATGCTGTTTTAATCTAATTTTGACCTTGAAAATTAATATAAAACAGGCACAGATTAAAGTTTAAAGCGCTTTTATTCTAAACAATTTCATAACTTGAATGTGGAGAATTATATCAGCAATATCGTTATATTTAGATTCATAATAAATAAACATAAAAGCAGATTTGTTTAATACTTAAAAACAACACTTTACATTAAAATGATAAAACATCTTTCGTTGAAAACACTTTATCTCTTTATTAGTCTATTGTCCATTTCTCTTTTTTCGTGCAAAAAAAGAGTGGATACTACGCAACAATCAAATATAGGTTCGCCCAATTATTATAACCTTGAAGAAGATGGTATAAAAACAGGTGGGGTGAAAATGATTCCAATTACAACGCCAGTGGGAACATTTAAGGTTTGGACAAAACGATTTGGTAACAATCCAAAAATAAAAATCTTGATTCTACATGGCGGACCAGCGTTAACACACGAGTATCTTGAATCGTTTGAAAGCTTTTTCCCGGGTGCCGGCTTTGAGTTTTATGAATATGACCAATTGGGCAGTTATTATAGCGATCAGCCCAAAGATAGTGTATTGTGGACCTTGGATCGATTCACCGATGAAGTGGAACAAGTTCGGAAAGCGTTAGGATTAACAAAAGATAATTTCTTCTTACTTGGGCAATCGTGGGGAGGTATTTTAGCCATGGAATATGCTCTGAAATATCAGCAAAATTTGAAAGGACTCATTATTTCAAATATGATGGCTAGTTATCCGAAGTATAGCGCATACAACGAAAAACTCCGTCAAGCATTACGCAAATCGTTGGTCGATTCTCTTGTGGCGTTCGAACAAAAAGGAGATTTTCATAATCCAACATATCAGCAGCTGGTTACTACTGAGTTTTATTGTAAACATATATGCAGAATGCCTGAAGCGCAATGGCCTGAACCAATTCAACGAAGCTTTAAACATATCAATCAACCGGTTTACGAGCTCATTCAAGGACCAAGTGAATTTGTTCCGGGCGGTTTACTGAAAAATTGGGATAGAGAAAAAGACCTCAAAGATATACACGTTCCAACACTTATGATTGGAGCACATTACGATTCGATGGATCCTGAATACATGAAGTTAATGAGCACTTTAGTTCCAAATGGTGAATATCTGTATTGCCCTGATGGCAGTCATTTATGCATGTGGGACGACCAGAAACATTATTTTCCGGGAGTAATCAACTTTATCAACAAAGTTGATCAATCAAAATAACTAGCATTACACATTGAAACGGAAATGCATTACATCTCCGTCTTGCACGATATATTCTTTTCCTTCCAAACGTAATCTACCTGCTTCGCGACAAGCAGCTTCTGTTTTGTATTTGATATAATCATCGTAACCGATAACCTCGGCACGAATGAAACCGCGCTCAAAATCAGAGTGAATAACACCTGCAGCCTGAGGAGCTTTCATACCCTTAGTGATGGTCCAAGCTCTAACCTCTTGCACTCCGGCAGTAAAATAGGTATACAAATCTAACAAACTGTAAGCCGCTCTTGTAAGTTTATTCAAACCCGATTCTGTTAATCCCATATCCGCTAAAAAAACGGCTCTATCTTCTTCACTTTCTAATTGTGCAATATCAGCTTCAATAGCTGCAGAGATAATAATCACTTGAGCGTTTTCTGAAGCTACAGCCGCTTTCAATTGTTCCACATAAGCATTTCCAGTAGTTACAGATTTTTCATCTACATTACAAGCATAGATTACGGGCTTCATAGTCAATAACTGAATATCTTCCACAAAACGCTTATCGTCATCGCTTACAGGAGCCGTTCGGGCCGACATACCTGTTTCCAAGTGCTTTTTATACACTTCCAATACATCTATCGATTTCAGAATTTCTTTATCGTTAGATTTAATCAACTTCTGGCTTCTTTGCAATTTTTTAATCACTGAATCTAAATCCTTCAGTTGAAGCTCCGTGTCTATGATTTCTTTATCACGAACCGGATTTACTGAACCATCTACGTGAATGACGTTCGGATCATCAAAACATCGAACTACGTGTACTATGGCATCTACTTCTCTAATATTACCTAAAAACTGATTACCTAAGCCTTCTCCTTTACTTGCGCCCTTCACTAATCCGGCAATATCAACAAACTCAATTGTTGTAGGTAAAATCCGATCTGGGATTACCAATTCAGCCAATTTATTTAATCGCTCATCCGGAACGGTAACAATACCAACATTCGGATCAATCGTACAAAACGGGAAATTAGCCGCTTGTGCCTTTCCCGAACTGATGGCGTTAAACAAAGTAGATTTCCCAACATTTGGCAATCCAACGATACCACACTGTAAACTCATAGTAAAATTTTAGCGGTGCAAAAGAAACTAATTCAGCCATTAAAACAAAGAAGCCGCAACTTTCGTTACAGCTTCCTTGAATTGTTTGGGGTTAACGTTAGAAACGTAAAGGAACTTGGAAATAGATTTCCGGTTTCTTTGAAATATTCTTTTCGATGATGATTACCTTCTTGGAATCAGGTAATACTTTTTCATTTTTGTTTTTTTCAATCACTGTAATTTCGTCATTCTCAGGAACACGGCTGTTTAATAACTTCAAAGAATAAACAGGGATATTCGTATTCTGAATATCTACTACATCGTTCGTTTTTGGAGTAACAACGTTTTCCTCTTGTGCTAAAATTGGCATAACCAACTCTTCTTGTTTAACCAATGGTAAAGCATCTTCGTGCTTTGGAAGTTCGATTTTAAATGCTTGCTTTTTAACCGGAACAACTTTAGCCGGACTTGATACAGCCAACTGGGTCGTTTCAACTTCTGCATTAACTTCAATTTTCACCGGTGAAGAAGGAGTTACATTTGTTTCTACCTTCGAAGCCACAACTTCTTGTTTATCACTATTTTGTAGATACAAAACAGAACCAACTCCAAAAGCAATTGCAACAACTGCTGCTATCTTTAATGCCGATTTATAAAACGGTGATTTAGTTTCTTTAAAAACCGAAGAAGTTTCCACCAACGGCTCTTCATGATTTAGTTGCTCAGATATCTGATGCCAAAACCCTGCCGGAGGAGTAATCTCGTGTTCAGCGAGTTGATCCTTGAAAAAGTTGTCGAATTTTTCCATGTCTTTCATTTTATTCTGCAATTTGAGTTTGTACAATCGGAGCTTTTATGCCCATTAATGTTTCTACTTTTTTTTGTAATAAATATCGTGCTCTAGCTAGTTGTGATTTTGAGGTGCCTTCAGTTACATTTAATAACTCGGCAATCTCTTTGTGCGAATAACCTTCAATCACATATAAGTTGAAAATGGTTCGATAGCCGGTAGATAAACTCTGAATCATTTCCATCAAATCTTCTTTCATTAATTTTTGAAGTGCATTTTCATCTTGATACTCTACTTTCACCGTTTCAGTATCTTGCACTACATACATGTTGGCTTTCTTTCTTACGAACTCCAAACACGTGTTTACGAATATTCTTCGAATCCAGCCTTCAAAAGAACCTTCGCCTCTGAACTTATCGATGTTCTTAAAAATTTTCACAAAACCTTCTTGTAACAAATCTTGCGCAGAATTCGACTCGGCAGCGTAACGCATACACACCGTGAACATTTTTGATGCAAATCGCTGATAAAGAAGCTCCTGATACTTGCGATCTCCGGCTCTACATCCTGCAATAATTTGCTCGTCTGAATATGTAGTTTGTTTTGCTTGCATAACCCTCCAATTTATTTACTCAGTAACGTAGATCTTGTTTCATTTATTGTCTTTTAAATATTCCAAGAATTGATTAAAAGCTTTCTTTCTGTGACTAAATTTGTTCTTCTCTGTCAAAGTCATTTCTGCGAATGTTCGCACCTCACCATCCGGAATAAAAATCGGGTCGTACCCAAAACCATCAATTCCAATTGCTTCAGTGGCTATACATCCATTACAAACGCCTTCAAACTGTTTGAACACTTTTCCGTCAAAGAACGAAATGACCGTTTTAAACCTAGCTTTACGTTCGGTTATTGTGTTCATTTCTTTTAAGACGAGTGAAATATTATCTTGGTTGCATGCCTGTTCTCCCGCATAACGCGCAGTGCGAACTCCTGGTCTTCCATTTAACGCAACTACCTCTAAACCAGTGTCTTCCGAAAAACAAATTCGATTAAAATTTTCTGCAATAAACTGTGCTTTTAACAAAGAATTCCCTTCTATTGTATCTGCTGTTTCAGGAATATCGCCATTATAACCAATGTCGTTTAGTCCCAATAAGCTAAACCCTTCCGGTAAAAGCGATTGAATTTCTTTGACCTTATTGATATTAGACGTTGCAAAAAGAAGTTGCATACTGAACTTGTTTAGATGAAAGCTATAAAAAATTATTCAGTTAGCATCTTATTCCCACGCAAGAACTCCTCAACCCCCATGCGCTTCTTGCCTTCCAACTGCAATTCAAGGCAATCGATAGCTCCTTCTTTACAATAAAACCGCAAATAGGTTTTACCGTCTGTTTCAAGAGTTCCGGGCAATTTTGATGCAGCAACATTCACTTTTTGGGATGTAAATATTTTCAATCCTTTTCCGTTCAATGTGGTGAATGCAGCCGGGTATGGACTAAGCCCACGAATCAAATTATACACCGTTTCAGCCGATTGGCTCCAATCAATCGAACAATGCTCTTTGAAGATTTTGGGGGCATGCTTAATTTCAGTGATGTGTGCTTGCGGTTCTTGGGGAAAGTTACCATCGGCCATTGCGTTTACTGTTTTCAATAACACCGGAGCGCCAATATCCATAAGCTTTTTGTAGACTATGCCTACATTATCCTTTTCGTCTATGGTTATCTTTTCTCGGAAAATAATATTGCCGGTATCGATTTCATGTTGTAAACGGAAGGTTGAAACTCCTGTTTCTTTTTCACCATTAATAACGGCCCAATTGATAGGTGCCGCTCCTCTATAATTTGGCAGTAATGAAGCATGTAGGTTAATGGTTCCTAATGGCGGCATATTCCAAACCACAACAGGCAACATGCGAAAGGCAACTACCACAAACAAATCGGCTTGCAATGCAAGTAAATCCGCTAAGAAAGCTTCATTCTTTAACTTCTCGGGTTGAAGGATATGTAATCCTTTTTCAACAGCATATTTTTTCACATCCGATTGCTGAAACAGCATACCTCGGCCAGCCGGTTTATCGGGTGCAGTTATTACACCAACTACTTGATGTTGAGAATGAACTAATGTATCCAACATGGGCACGGCAAACTCTGGAGTGCCCATAAACACAATGCGCAACGACTTACTCATAAATCAAATATTTTTGTCGGATGATTTTAAATGCCACTAAATCTTTTTGCCAAGTCTGGCGAATTTCAGCTTCTGTTTTCCCGTCTACAATCATCTTGCGAACAACATCAGTACCGATTAGTTTATCAAAGAAATTATTGGCTAAAAAGAATTTCGATTTATCACGAAAGCCTTTATACATCTTAATAACAAAGAACAAATTCACCCCAGCTGTTTTGTTTTTCCGTAAATCGAAACCGAAACACTTTTTGCTCAATAGAAAAGGTTCCTTCGCTCCATCTTTAGGTTTAGGGACAAAACTAAAAAGTGCCGAAACCGAGTCGTAATAAGGGCTTCCAACTACCTGAAAAGGAAAATTTGTGCCGCGTCCAACACTCACATTAGTACCTTCGAAATAACACAGCGATGGATAAAGTGTAATCGCCTGACTGTTCGGTAGATTTGGTGAGGGTTTCACGGGTAAAGTATATTTCGTTTTGTGCGTATAATTCGAACACTTTACTACTGTCATTTTCAAACTGTCGGCATTCGCAATCCATTGCTCCCCTTTCACCATTAAACCATATTCGCCTATTGTCATTCCATACAATACAGGAATAGGATCAACGCCCACAAACGATTCAAAACCTTTTTGTAGCACTGGCCCATCTACATACATACCATTTGGATTTGGACGATCTAACACAATTAACTCCACATGATTTTTTGAACAAGCTTCCATTACATAATGCAAAGTAGAGATGAATGTATAGAACCTACAACCCACATCTTGTATGTCAAATACCAACACATCCATTCCCTTCAAATCAGCATCATTAGGTGCATGTTTTGAACCATAAAGCGAAAGTATGGGCAATTTAGTTTTACTATCAAAGCTATTATCGATATGAGCTCCAGCATCAGCAGTGCCTCGAAAACCATGTTCAGGCGCAAAAATAGATTGAATTGAAATATTCAATTTCATCAGAGAGTCTACCAAATGTGTCTTTCCAATCACTGAAGTTTGGTTCACAACCAACCCCACTCGCTTATTGCGAAGCTTAGGTACATATTCCCAAGTGCGCTCCGCTCCTACTATCGGCTTTTGAGCGGAAACATCCACAGTGGTGGCAAACATTAAAAACACAAAAAATATTCTCAGGCTCATCATTTTGTTTTATAAAACAATACTTTCGCCAAAGTAACTACAGCGCATTGGATTTTGAATTTTTTATAGTAAAAAAGATTGCCTTCAGCGGAAAAAAGAGTTTTTCGGCTTTTATTATCCGTATTGCTATGGTGGCTGTAGTGCTGAGTGTAAGCACTATGATAGTTGCTGTTTCTTTCGTGAATGGCTTTCAAACCGAGATACGCAACAAAGTTTTTTCGTTTTGGGGACATATTCATATTCTTCCGTACAGTTTAAGTAGAACCTATAATGAAGAAGGAACCTACCGCTATCAACCATTTGTAGAAAATCTCCGAACAGATCCTGCTGTAGCCCATATTCAACCCATGGTAGTAAAAGGAGGACTCATCAAAACTAAAGACGCCTTCGATAAAATTGTATTGCGGGGGATTAATGATGAATTCAATTGGAAAGTATTCAATACCTATTTGGTGAAAGGTCAACCTATTGGCGGTGATAGTGCTACGCGTTCCAAACAAATTATTATATCTACTACCACCGCAAAGCGTTTGAAAATTGATTTGAACGACAAAGCTGTAATTTACTTTCCATCGAACAACAATACAACAGCAAGGGCTTTTCGGGTATCGGGTATTTATGAAACAGGCATTGAAGAATTCGATAAAGATTTTGCGATAACCGATATGGGCATTCTTCAAGATATTAATCATTGGGGAAAAGACACAGTTACCGGATTTGAAGTATTTCTGACCGAAAAAAATCTTTTCAAAAGCAGAGCAAAAGCATATGCCTTGCTATTTGGCAATAGTTTTATTTCGGAAGAAACCTACAACCAATGGCTCATCGACCCAATAGATAATATATCGAAACAAATGAGTTACGATATAGATAACTTAACGTTGGAAGCTATATCCATAAAGGATTTGAACCCCGGCCTATTCGATTGGTTAAATCTGCAAACCATGAACGAGTTAATCATTCTTATTCTAATGATATTGGTGGCAGGTATAAATATGATTACTACTTTACTGATCTTAGTGATGGAACGTACCACTATGATTGGTATATTGAAAGCTATTGGTGCAAATGATTTCTCGATACGAAAACTATTCTTGTTTTATGGATTGACTATACTCATCATTGGCGTATTATTGGGCGACTTTATAGGTATTGGATTATGTTTGCTACAACAACAGTTTCATCTTATTCAACTTCCACAAGAATCATACTATCTTAAATATGCGCCAATTGTATTAGATTGGAAAGCTATTTTTGCCATTAATACTGGAACTATCTTATTGATTTTAAGTGCATTATTACTACCAACACACTTAGCAAAACGCATCACCCCAATAAAAGCTATTCGTTTTAATTAATTTTTTTTATTCCAATGCAACCTTTTCGCAACCCTTCTGCGTCTATGATATAGGTTTGTTTTTAAAGGGTTACTGGGTTCGGGAAGTCTGAAATGCTATTTTCAGACTTCCTTTTTTAATTTTACCCAAAATCCAATTATGAAAAAACTACTTTTTGCACTTGCATTTTTCTCACTTGCCATCTCACATTCAGGTTGTAAGAAATCGAAATGTACCAATGTGAGTTGCTATAACGGTGGCACTTGCGATGAAAATACCGGACAGTGTAAATGTACAGCTAATTTCACCGGAGCAAGCTGTTCTGAAGTGAATGGGGATACCGTTGCCTATCTTATCATGAAGTTTCATTTCGACTCAACAATGACACGTTTGGACAACTTTGGTAATCCAACCTCAATGCCTTCTGGGCATGCCGGCCAACATCCGGATTTTAAAGGTTTGAGTCAGCATTATATTGAATTGGCGCAAAGTGCCTATACACAACTCGGAACAGGAGTTATTCTATATCATGCACCGGAGACCACTATTGGCGGTGCCAATGCTATTGATTTTGAGCAAAACGCAATTGTAAAAAACGATTCAGTATTCTTTAAGATCCCTCTAAAATCAGTAGCTCCGGGCACTTATGAATATGTAAGAGTATCTTTAGCCTATCAAAATTATGAGGTTAAATTCTTGTTGGATACATCCATTAATGTTGGAGGAACCAACTACCCTATTAAGCAAGAATTTCCTTGCAACGTGGCTAGTTTTGTAGGATTCAACACTTATATCAAAAATTACACCTTGCATAACCAATCGGTAACGGTGAATGGAAACCGACTTCAAGGATATTGGGGCGCAGAATCATATGGCACTATTTACGGTTATCCATTTGATCAAGTAAATACAGGACAAACACCAGCAGGTTCAACCACTGTGGTTAATCCGCTTTTCAGCACCTCTCCAATTCCAGCAGGTTCTTGTGTAGCAACTGCTAAGTTTGAACCGGGAAAGTTGGTGGTAACAGGAAATGAAACAAAAAGTGTTGTAGTGAATGTTTCAGTATCTACAAACAAGAGTTTCGAATGGAATGATATTGTTCCGGATGGAAAATGGGAACCGGCTAAAGGCGAAAATGTTGTAGATATGGGGATTCGTGGGATTAAACCGGTGATTCAGTAAACTTAAATTGGAGACAAAAAAAATGGCGATCTTTTCAGATCGCCATTTTTTTTTGGTATAGCAAAAATTATTTGCAACCAGCAGCTTTTAAAGCAGCTTTGTAAGTATCCCAGCTAATTCCTGTTCCAGCGTCATTATAGTCGCTTTTGCAGATTTTAGTACCAGCTGATCCAGCAACGCCAGAACAATCTACGCACTCTTTACAAGAACCAAGACCGAAAACGGCTACTACAGCCACTGCGAATAACATTTTTTTCATGTTTTTTGTTTTTTGGGAGTTAATTAATACCCAATAATAGTAACAGTTTTCTAAACCACAAATTTTTTTCAATCTTTTTTTAGTACAAAACTACAATTTTCCTTGCTCCATTAATGTCTTTGCCTTTAACACAGTGGCTACACTCAAAGCATCTTTTATATCGCCTTTCATCACCATTTTAAACAATTCTTCAAACGGAAGTTTGCGAATGACTAATTGTTCTGTTTCTTCGGGCTCTGCATCAGTAAAGCTTATCCCCTTTGCGATATAGCTGTAAGATACTTCATCTGTTTTTGAATTCGACAATTGCATTTCTAAAATTAGGTGAAAATGATCAGCAATAAGTCCGGCCTCCTCATGTAGTTCTCGCCTAGCAGTTTCTAAGGGTGATGTACCAACCGGACAGCCACCTTCAATAATTTCCCATTCAAAAGTATCAAACGGAAAACGATACTGTCCTACAATCCAAGTATTATTCTCCTCATCCAAAGGAAGAATCGCAATTGCATAATCTTTGATGTGCACAACGCCATAAATACCTTCTTTACCAGCAGGATTCAGCACTTTATTTTCCTGCACACACATCCATGGGTTTTCATATTTCAGTTCTTTAGACAAGACTGTCCAAGGATTTCTCACTTCCATTTCTATAAATTTGAGCAATAATAATTAAAGCTTAGAACAAATGGGGCAGTTCGCCACAACATGCCCACGAGCAGGACAATATTCTCTTCCAAAGAATATTATTTGCAAGTGAAGTTTATTCCAACTCGATTCAGGGAAAAGACGTTTTGCATCTTTCTCCGTTTGTTCTACATTTTTCCCATTCGTAAGTTTCCAACGTGTCATTAACCGATGAATATGTGTATCTACAGGAAATGCAGGAAAACCAAAAGCTTGAGACATCACTACTGATGCTGTTTTGTGACCAACACCAGGTAAAGCTTCTAAATCTTCAAATGTGTTGGGTACTTTTCCTTTGTGTTTATCCAAAATGATTTGCGACAAGTTAAAAATCGCTTTCGATTTCATGGGCGATAAACCACAAGGCTTTATAATATCGCGAATTTCATCGATGGAAAGTTTAACCATTTTTTGGGGCGTATTGGCCTTCTTAAATAAGAGAGGTGTGATTAGGTTAACGCGTTTATCGGTACATTGTGCAGAAAGCAATACGGCAATCAGCAAAGTATATGAATCGCTGTGATCCAATGGTATTGGAGTTTCCGGGTACAATGACTCAAGCTTATCGGTGATAAACTGAACGCGTTCTTTTTTGTTCATGAAGTGAAAACTACAAAAACAGATTAAAACTCCTCAATCGTTTCTTTAATAATGGCCACACACTCGTCTAACTGCGTTTTTGTGATAATTAAAGGTGGTGCTAAACGAATAATATAGTGATGTGTAGGTTTAGCTAACAAGCCTTTTTCCGCTAAACGCAAGCAGAAATTCCAACCCAATTCTTCATCTTCTGTATCTAGAACAATAGCATTCAATAAGCCTTTTCCGCGAACTTGTTTAATGAGAGGATGGTCGATTTTTTCTAATTCTTTACGGAAATATTTACCAAGGTAGAATGCATTGTCGACTAAATTTTCGTCTTTAATCACTTGTAATGCCGACATGGCAACTTTGCATGCTAAAGGATTGCCTCCATATGTTGAACCATGTTCACCGGGTTTAATCGTCATCATAATCTCATCATCGGCTAAAACGGCTGATACAGGTAAAACGCCACCGGAAAGCGCTTTCCCAAGAATAACTATATCCGGACGTACATCTTCATGATCACAACACAACATCTTACCAGTACGAGCTAATCCGGTTTGTACTTCATCGGCAATGAACAACACATTTGCTTCTTTGCATAAATGTGCGCATTTCATCAAATACCCTTCATCAGGTACATTCACGCCTGCCTCACCCTGAATAGGTTCAACAATAAACCCGGCAACATTTTTATTTTCTAATGCTTTGGACAATGCCGATACATCATTGTAAGGAACACGAATAATTCCGCCTAAATGCGGACCAAATCCAGCATAGCTGCTCGGATCATTCGATGCAGAGATAGCGGCAATAGTTCTTCCATGAAAGTTGCCATCTGCAAAAATTAAAACAGCCTTTCCTTCTTCTACACCTTTCACTTGGTAAGCCCATCGTCTGGCTAATTTCATAGCCGTTTCAACAGCTTCAACGCCAGTATTCATGGGCAAAACCTTATCGTATCCAAAATACTCCGACATGTACTTTTCATATTCTCCTAAAACAGAATTATAGAAAGCACGTGAAGTAAGTGTTAGTTTTTCTGCTTGTTTTTTGAGTGTATCAATAATTAGCGGATGACAATGCCCTTGATTAACGGCAGAATAGGCAGACAGAAAATCGAAATAGACTTTCCCGTCTACATCCCATACATGAACCCCTCTCCCCTTTTCCAATACAACAGGAAGTGGATGATAATTATGAGCACCATATTGCTCTTCTAATTCCATTAAATAGGCTGAACGGGAAATTGCTGTTTCAGTAATCATTACTAGTCATTTTTAGTGAGGTAAAACAAATCATTTTTATGATGAACAAGAAATGTAGATTTTTTTTCTATACAGCAACAGTTTAAAATTTAGATGCAGGAAACGGAAAAAGGTTGCATTAATGTTTTTCTTTTTTGATTTTCTCGTAGGCTTCACGTATTTGGAGCACTTTAACTTCCAACTTTTTGCGCTCTACTTCTGTTAAATGCTGATGTTTATCGGGGTGGAATTGTAAAATGAGTTTTCGATAATGGGTGCGAATGGTCTCAATGGTATCCGTTTCCTTTACCCCTAAAACAAGGTAATGTGATGTATCGGGTTTTAATCGATCTGCTTCAATTTTAAGGAAAGTTACATCATTTACATTCATCCAGCAGCCCAATACAAAAATACAGTTGCGCTCTTTTTCCGAAACAGCTTTATCGCATGCAGCAAGGTCGAAAAGAAAGTGCATAATTTGGTGAATGGTATTGGTTGTACAGACACGATGTAAGTCGATACAGGCTTTTTTCGCATCGTATTTTTTTTGAAGAAAATGATGCAGTATGGCCGTTTTTTCATCTAAGTTTTCTTCACCAAACTGTGTCTTCCAAAAGTTGCGTATAAAATCTAATTCTTTGAACGTTACTCCTTTTTCCGCACGAATCACTTCAGATGCTAAGAGCAATACATTCACTTCAAAATCAGATGTGGTGAGTGTTGATTTTGATTGGGCATCATTTTGTTCCAATAGCTTACCTGCGCCATAACCCATCAAAGCTCCGGTCGGTGAACCTGTCACCATAAAACCTATACCTGCTCCAAACCATTTCTCATAAAACATAGATTACGTTTTTGGGGTTGTTGCGGGTTGGTTGATAGCTCGGAAAAAGAAAACTAAACCCAATACAATAAATGGAACACTCAACAACTGTGTTTTGCTGATATAGCCCAACCACAAATCGCCTTCCGGTTCTTTGAAAAACTCTAATAAGAAGCGAATGAAAAACAATACAGCAAAAAAGAATGAAATATATAAGCCTGGATATTGACGGCCATACCGTTTATACACCATTAGGATGAGGAAGGAAAGTACTGCATAACAAACACTTTCATATAGCACTACCGGGTGACGAGGAAAATGATCTATACGTTCAAAGATGAATGCCCAAGGTGCATCTGTTACTTTTCCATAAAGCTCGCTATTAAATAAATTACCTAAACGAATTAAAGCCGCAGGAATAAAAATAACCAAAGCCGTTCCATCTAAAAGCCAAATCCATTGGTATTGAGGGTATTTTCGAAGAAATACAAACAATCCTACTACGCCTCCAATAACCCCACCATGACTAGCTAAACCGCCATTCCACACTTTCACAATTTCAATTGGATGCTGCGAAAAATAATCCCATTGATAGAAAAAGACCTGACCCAATCGAGCACCAACAATAGCGCCTATAAAAACGTATTGAACAATAAGAATAAGATGATTTTCATCCAAATGCTCTTTTCTGAGAATCCATCTTCCGTAGTAAAAGCAGGCAATTATCGAAAGCGACCACATCATCCCATACCACTGCACAGTGAACACATCGAACGGTAAGGGAATGTTCGGATTTACATTCCAGTGTATAAACAGCATCGAAAGCATAACTGCGAATCTATAAAAAAGACACACATGTAGGATAAAGCAAATTGGATTTAAAGTACTGTGTTAAGAAAAAATGTATTTTCAAATTATGAAAAAGCTCAATTTGCGCCTCCTATTTATTGGCGTTGTTTTATTCTCGAATATTAAATGGGTAATTGCGCATCAAGATTCCATTCCTGAAAAAGCAATCAGTATTATGACTTGGAATGTCAAGCTTTTACCAAGAGGAGCCGTTTTTCTGCACCATCATCCCATTAAAAGAGCAAAGCTTATTCCTGCAAAACTAATCGAGGAAAACCCAGATGTAATTATCTTTCAGGAAGCATATGACGGACTTTCCATTCGAATTATACGCAAAAAGATAAAGGCGATTTATCCTTTTTGTATGGGCACAAAGAACCGTAAAGCTATTTCCTATAAACGTGCAGGAGGAATAATTATGTTCAGTAAATTCCCGATGAAAGAACTGGAAAGTATTAAATACAGCCAGTGTAAAGGATATATTGATTGCAGTGCCAGCAAAGGGGCTATGCTTGTTGAAGTCGATCATCCGGTAAATAAAATTCAAGTATTGGGAACACATATACAGGCAGGCGGCACAAGAGAAATTAAAGAAAGTCAGTATATGGAATCAGGAGTATTACTTAAGAAGTACGAACAGCAAGGCATTCCCCAATTTGCCTGTGGCGACTTTAATACCAAGCGAATCGACACTATTTTATATCCCAAACTAATCAATGCATTGCAATGCGAAGATGGCGAAATTTGCACCCCGCTTAAATACACCAGCGATCATTTTTTGAATGATATGGACTACTACGACCCGGATAAACGCCACCTTATTGACTATGTTTTTGTAAAACCAAATGGAGTAAAGCCTATATCAACACTGCGAAGTGTAAAACAAATCCAACATCAGTGGCACAAGAAACATAAAGATTTGTCGGATCATTTTCCGGTGATTTTGAAAATGACACTTTAATTTGCTTTTGCCACATAAAACTGATTTATTTGCCTTTCTATGTATAATAACAAGAAAGTAGTAGTAGTTCTTCCGGCTTATAATGCAGCCCAAACTTTAGCGCAAACCTATGCAGAAATTCCAATGGATGTTGTGGATGAAGTTGTACTTGTAGATGATGCAAGTAAGGATAATACTTCCGATTTAGCGAAAGCTTTAGGAATAAAACATGTTATTCGCCACGACCAAAATAAAGGATATGGAGGCAACCAGAAAACGTGTTACAATAAAGCATTGTCGTTAAATGCCGACATAGTTGTGATGCTCCACCCCGATTATCAGTATACCCCTAAGTTACTTTTGGCCATGATTAGTATTATTGGAAACGAAGTATATCCGGTTGTTTTTGGTTCAAGAATTCTTGGGAAAGGTGCGTTAAATGGTGGTATGCCGGTGTATAAATATATTTTTAATAGAATGCTTACGCTAACGCAAAACATATTAATCAATCAGAAGTTATCGGAATACCACACCGGCTATCGAGCTTTTTCTGCCGATGTGATTCGTGCCGTAAATTTTGAAGCCAATTCCGATGATTTTGTATTCGACAATCAAATGGTTTCGCAAATTTTTTACAAAGGCTTTGAAATTGGAGAAGTAACATGTCCAACAAAATACTTTGAAGAAGCATCTTCTATTAACTTCAAACGCAGTGTAGAATATGGACTTGGATGCTTAAAGGTATGCTTTATTCACCTCTTTTGTAAGTTAGGGGTAATGAAGAGCCAACTCTACAAATAGGCAAATAGTTGCAGTTTATTGGTTAAAAATTTTGTAAAACGAAATATTTGTTTATCATTGCTTTGTTGTGTTAAATAAACAACAGGTTATGGCTAGAAAAAAATACACCAACGAATATATTATTCGATCATCACCTTCAATTCTTTTTGAATTTGTAACCGACCCTACGAAATTAACTCAATGGTTTTCAGACACTTGCGATGGAAACGATTCGCATATTGTTTTTGGGTGGGGAGGCTCTAGAGAAGAAGCCGATATTGTTGAATATATTGAAGACGAATTTGTAAAATATCATTGGAAAGACGGTACAAAGGGCGAATTCTTCTCCTTCAGAATCTATAAATCCGAAATTTCATTCGAAACTGTATTAGAGGTAACTGATTTTGCCGAAGACCGTGAAATTAAAGATCAAATTCGGCTTTGGGACAGTCAAATTGACCAACTCAAACATTGTCTTGGTGCCGCTTAATGTTTATGCATTAAGTAATTCATCCATTTTATCTGCTTTGCACAAATGAAATTGGCAAAGAAAATTATCGCTCCGTTTATTTTCCAAAAATTGGACTGGCTCTTAATCAAGAGTTTTATAGGTCCTTTTATACTTACATTCTTTATTGCATTATTTGTTTTAGTGATGCAATTTCTTTGGAAATATGTTGATGATTTAGTGGGAAAAGGCCTAAACACATTCGTGTTATTTGAATTGATATTTTATGCTTCGGCTCGTTTAGTACCATTAGCACTTCCATTAGCAGTACTACTATCATCCATTATGACGTTCGGCTCGTTGGGAGAGCATTTTGAGCTTACAGCACTTAAGGCATCCGGAATCTCAGTATTGCGCATGATGCGACCACTCATCGTAGTCGTTTGTTTAATCAGTGTTTTTGCCTTCATCTTTTCTAACTACCTACTTCCCTTTTCCAATTTAAAATTCCAAACTCTACTCTACGATATACGCAACCAAAAGCCAACGGTAGCGATAAAAGACGGGATATTCTACAACGATATTGATGGCTTTAACATTAGAGTAGACAAAAAGGATCCTGATGGAAACACACTTCATGGTATCATACTTTACGATCATTCCAGTGGACTAGGAAGTGACCATGTTATATATGCAGAAAAGGGAAAGCTGATTCAAGATGAAAAAAACATGGCACTCACATTTTTTTTGGAAAACGGAAAGCAATATAAAGATGTAAGTACGAAGAAAAAGCCCGAAGATGAAGAGCATTATGATCTCTATTACACCAAATTCAAATCGTGGGAAAAACGATTCGACCTCAGCAAATTCAAGCTTTCCAGAAGTGACGATAACTACTTTAGAGATTTGAAACAGATGATGAATCTAAAGCAGCTGATGTTTGAAATGGACACCGTTAAAGCAGAAAAGACAAAACTAGAGCTGTCGATGGAAGAGTATAGCAAACCGTATTATGCTTTTTCAAAATTCACTAAAGATTCTATTCAACAACTAAATACACCTTCGCCTCTTTTCCATTCTTTTACTTCTATTAACGATTGGCTTAGTTTACTGCCAAAAGGAGAACGAAAAACAGTATTAGAGAAAGCAATGAATCAATCGCGAAACATGAAGAATTACAGCGATATCCTCAAAAATCAAATCCAGTTTAAAAACAACGAAATTATTGGCGACTTAATTGAAATTTATAGAAAATTCACTTTATCCATTGCCTGTTTAGTGTTATTCTTTATTGGGGCACCCCTTGGCTCAATCATTAGACAAGGGGGATTAGGATGGCCACTCGCCTACTCCATAGTTTTCTTTATAGTCTATCATGTCACTTCCATAATAGGTGAGAAATCTGCAGAAAAAATGGCGCTATCAGCATTTAGCGGCATGTGGCTATCAACCTTTGTACTTTTACCCTTGGGCATATTTTTGACCTATAAAGCCGCCAACGATTCTGCGCTATTTAGTAAAGATAAATATGTACAATTTCTCAATAGTATTATTGTGCCTAGCAAATGGCGAAAACGATGAACCTGAACTTTACCAAAGAAGAAGAACAATTTGCGCTTGGTACATTCCTGTATGCCTTGCTTTGTTTAGGGTTTGCCTTTAGTTTTCCTAAAGGTGCGGAAGTTCAATACCTAACACAAAATTATATAGAACCTGTTCACTGCATTTTTGCTTATATTACTCAAATTGCTGAACTACCTGGAATAATTGCATTCATTGCACTAGTGCTATTGAAAGATCGCAAACAACTGTTTCATTACACCATTATTGCTTTACTTACGGCATTAACCATTAGCATTTTCAAACACCTTATCTTTTCTTCTTCTGAACGGCCAAGAGCATGGGCCCTACAACAAAATATTGTTTTACCGATAAATTCTTCAGATTTATTGCATTATAGTTTTCCTTCAGGTCATACCGCTTTTGCCTTTTGTTTAATGTATTGTTTAGTGATGCTCTTTAACGAACGTAAATTTACATACGTGTTTATATGCATTGGTATTTTGGTGGGCTTATCGCGCATATACTTACTGGCACATTTTGTTATCGATACCGGTATAGGGGCATTGATTGGCTTATCCATGGGAATGATTGGAAACAGACTTTACAATCGTTATCTGAGTGGTCTTTTACAATGACAGCTTAGAATTTTTATATTTGGTTTTATGAACGACATATTTAAGAGATTAGCCCAGTTCCCTACTCGATTGTTTGTAATCGTAATCGGTGCAGGTCTTTTTATTCCCTTTCTTGGGCATGTTCATTTATTCGATTGGGACGAAATCAACTTTGCCGAATCGGCTCGCGAAATGTTAGTAAGTGGAAATTTCCATCAGGTTCAAATTAACTTTCAACCCTTTTTCGAGAAGCCTCCTTTGTTTATGTGGATGCAGGCGTTATGTATGCATTTCCTAGGCACAGATGAGTTTTCAGCACGCTTCCCAAATGCAATTTTTGGCATCCTGACCATGTTACTTACCTACAATATAGGCAAACACTATTTCTCCGTTACTTTTGGCGTATTTTGGGCTTTATTAATGGCCTGTTCTTTTCTTCCGTTTTTCTATTTCAAATCAGGCATTATAGATCCTGTTTTCAATTATTTTATTTTTCTGAGTTTGTATTGGCTATTCAAAATATCTATCAAAGATGAATTTGAATCCGGCAAAACACTGCGCAAAAAAATGATGCGTTTTACCGTTTACTCTGCCATTGCATGCGGCTTGGCCGTTTTAACCAAAGGCCCTGTAGCTATTCTCATTATTGTTTTGGTTGTTACCAGTGTTGGCATATGGAACCGTGGAAGAATCACCTTCAATCTTTCCAGTTTTATTACGTGGTTTGTAATTGTAACGCTCATCATTTCCATTTGGCTGAGTTATGAATCGAAAGGCATTGGCGTAAAATTTTTGAAAGAATTCTTCTATTATCAAGTTCGCTTATTTACTACTGCAGATGCCGGACATGCCGGTCCCGTTTACTATCACTTTGTATTATTGCTTTTAGGCTGTTTTCCAGCAAGTATTTTACTTTGGGGAGCCTTCAAACGAAACAACGAGGATACTATCCATCAGCTATTATTGAAGCGCTGGATGTTAGCTTTACTTAGCGTTGTGCTTATCTTATTCTCTATTACGCAAACGAAAATTGTACACTACTCATCCCTTTGCTACCTGCCCATTACTTTCTTAGCTGCTTATTATATGCACAAAGTTTATGAAGGCAAAAAGAAATGGCATTGGGGGATGTCGGTTGGATTATTTTTACTGGCCTTACTGTGGGCCACTGCCATTGGAGGTGCAATGTATATTTTTGCTCAAAAAATCCCGCTGCCACCCATCAATGATTTATTTGCAAACGAAGCGCTAAAAGCAAAGGTTTATTGGAATGTAAAAGAGCTTATTATTCCCTCGCTTTTCTTATTCCTGATTATCCTATCAATAATCGCTATCCACTTCAACCGAAAAGCCCTTGCTTTTGGAATTTTATTTATGGCTTCGGGTATTTTCGCTTCATTAATTGCTTTACTGATGGCACCTCGCGTTGAGCGCTATTCGCAAAACGCAATGATCGATTTTCTCAAGAAAGCGTCTATTGAAGATTGCCGTTTTGAAGCAAGGGGCTTTAAGAGTTATGCCATCTATTACTATGGTCAAATGAGTCCTACTCCTGCATCCAACAAAACATTTGTCATTTCGAAAATCAATCTTATCGAAAAGATTGATACCTCTGACTTAACGATGCTTTATACAAAAAATGGATTTGTTTTTTTTCAAAAGAAATAAACCTAGTTGAGCATTGGACTTTCAGGATAGCCCGCCATCGATTTATAAACACCTCCCATCGACTGCATTTTTAACCGCCACATATTTTCCGGGTGATGATAAAATAAAGTTTCATTAGCTCCGGTAGATATAATCCAAGAACTATCTTTTATTTCAGCATCCAATTGTCCTTCATCCCAACCGGCATAACCAATAAAAAAACGTAAATGAGCTGTGGTTAATGTGCCTTGGCGAATAAGTTTTTTAATTTGTTCAAAATTACCTCCCCAATATACACCTTCAGCAATTTTCAGGCTACCTTCAATCAAAGTTCCTCGGTTATGTATTACTTGAATCAAATCAGTACCTACCGGTCCTCCTAGCATCAATTTCCCTTCATAGCTCAACGGGAAGTTTTCAATAACGTCTTGTAATCTTAAATCAACAGGCTTGTTTAGCAATAGACCGTGAGTTCCATCGGCATCATTTCTGCAAATAAGCACCACAGCTCTTCTGAAATTATCGTCATCCATAAACGGTTCAGCCAATAGCAACGTGCCGGGCTTCACATGTTTCCCTTTTTCAAATTCGTAGCTCCATGTAGTTGCAGGCAAAATCATACTTTCTTGATTGGCAATAAAAATAAACAATCCGTTTGTTTTAAACTAAATCAATTCAACAGTTTCATTAACTTCGCTGGACTAAAAATTGTTCATGCGTTTCTTTATTATTTTAATATCGATGTTTTTAATAACCGTTTCTGCAACCGCGCAGTCGGTATTCCAATTTACAACCACCAATAGCAATGTTAACGAAGCTGATGGGATGATTTTGGCAGGATATGTGAAAGCCTCAGTGGCCTCTCCGCAAAACCATAACTTTTCTTTAGCTATAAAATCCGGAACCGGAGTTGCAAAAGATGTCAACAATTTCACCTCCACCTCCATTACTATTCCTGCATTCACAGATTCCTTACCGGTTTATATTACCGTTACAGACGATTCGATAGTTGAATACCTCGAATCAATTGTATTCGTTCTTCACGCCTTAACAGTTGATGATTCATTAGGTTCAGATTCTACATTCACACTTACTATCACTGATAACGAAAGCCCTGCCACTTTTTCGTTTTTAGTACCCACCGATACCATTTGGGAAACACAAACCGCTTACAAAGTTACTGTAGTTTGCAACAATCCGAACCCAACAGGCGTTCGCTGTTTTGTAAGAGCCGATGATGGAAACTATACCTTAACCGGAGGACCAGAATTTGGTTTTGGATGGACCTTCCTCAATTTCGGACCCGGACTAGACAGTGCGAGTGCTTATGTATACCTAACAGACGATAATAATCAAGAACAAACGGAAACCCTCGTCTTAAAACTGAGTGATTTTGATGCCAACTATTGTCCGGATTCAGCGTTTACCTTATTTGTAAAAGATGATGAGTCGCCACAACCCATCTCCATTGCGTTTGACCGATTGAACGACACGGTATTTGAAGATACAGCGGGTATAACAACCATATTGGTTACAGTTAACAATCCTTGGAACAAAACGTATTTGTTTCAAATTACAACCGGATTTGACGGCACTGCTAAGCAAAACGACTACTCCTACTTTTTTTACCACGACCCTTTGTTTAGCGCCCCTCCGGGAATTTCGCACGACACTGTTTTTATTCGTGTCAAAAACGATGCATTTGTTGAAGATACAGAACAAGCCTATGTTCGATTCAAATACGGCAGTATTAATACTGCAACTGATACAGTCTACACGCTTAGTATTTTGGATAGAGACACCGTACAAATCGGATTCTTGGGAGCTGCTTATTCATTTTTGGAAAACCAAGGAAAATGCACGGTTAAATTGGTTACCACTTCACCAATGAAAGTTCCCATAAGTGTACCGGTAACATATTACAACGGTAATGCAACACAAAATACCGATTTCACTTTTGTTGATACAGTAGTCATATTCCCTGCCTTTTCAATGGATACTCAAGAAGTATACGTTACACTGAATGATGATAACATCGATGAAGTAAATGAACAAATTAATCTGCGCATTGGAGATTTATCGCCCGTAGCTATTGGCCATCAAGGTATACGACAATTTACGTTTTTCATTATCGACAACGATTCTACAACGCTTGGTATTGAAGAAGATGCCCTAATGGTAAGCGCTTATCCGAATCCGGTATCCAACTATTTGAACTTATCTACCGACTTTCCAATGAATAGTATTCAAGTAATGAGTATAGACGGAAAGACTATATTTTCTGCGTTTTTAGCGAATGAAAAAAAAATCACGTTGAACACTTCCGACTGGAATAGCGGACTCTTTATTGTTCGATTAACTTCTTATGATAAAGTAAAAACAGTTCGAATCAGTAAAATTTGAAGCATTAAACGCATGGCTATTGGTATTTGACGATTAGCCTTCTATATTCGCACGCTCAAAAACAACGCAATCATGTTTGAAAATTTACAGGAACGCCTCGAAGGAGCCTTTAAAACGCTAAAGGGACAAGGGAAAATTACCGAGATAAATGTCGCGGAAACAATAAAGGAAATCAGACGCGCATTGGTAGATGCCGATGTGAACTATAAAATTGCCAAAGAATTTACGGATCGCGTAAAAGAGAAAGCATTAGGACAGAACGTACTCACCGCAGTTTCTCCGGGACAACTCATCACCAAAATCATGAGTGATGAATTAACGGAACTCATGGGCGGAACAGCAGCCGATTTCAACGTGAAAGGCACGCCTGCTGTAATTTTGATAGCCGGTTTGCAAGGTTCGGGAAAAACAACATTCACCCATAAACTGGCATTGTTCCTCAAAACGCAGAAATTTAAACGACCGTTGATGGTGGCTTGTGACGTATACCGTCCGGCTGCAATTGATCAGTTGATGGTGTTGGGAGAGAAAATCAATATTCCCGTTTATGCCGATAAAGAAAGTACAAGCCCTCTAGCTATTGCTCTTAAAGGAATTGAAGAAGCCAAAGCCAATGGAAACGATGTGGTGATTATAGATACTGCAGGTCGTTTGGCAGTGGATGAAGACATGATGAATGAGATATCGTTGTTGAAGGAGAAAACTTCGCCAACAGAGATTTTGTTTGTAGTAGATTCCATGACCGGTCAAGATGCCGTGAATACCGCTAAAGCCTTCAACGATCGCTTGAACTTTGATGGTGTTGTATTAACGAAATTAGATGGAGATACCCGTGGTGGTGCCGCTTTAACGATTACCTATACTGTTGGTAAGCCTATCAAATTTGTATCGTTGGGCGAAAAGGCAGAGGCATTAGATGTGTTCCACCCCGATCGTATGGCACAACGTATTTTGGGTATGGGAGATATCGTTTCCTTTGTGGAAAAGGCCCAAGCACAATACGATGAAAAAAAGGCGCGTGAGATTGAATCGAAAATCCGTAAAAACCAGTTCAACTTCAACGATTTTCTTTATCAATTGAACCAGATCAAGAAAATGGGTAACATGAAAGACCTATTGGGCATGATTCCGGGAATGGGTAAAGCCGTGAAAGATGTAGACATCAATAACGATTCGTTCAAAAAAATTGAAGCCATTATTTATTCTATGACCCCGAAAGAGCGCGAAAATCCGGATTTGTTGGACGGCAAACGAAGGGCTCGCTTAGCAAAGGGCTCAGGTAACAGCATTCAGGAGGTGAACGCCTTCATTAAACAATTCGATGAAATGAAGAAAATGATGAAATCGGTACAAAAAATGAGCGATTCCGGTCGGTCGTTAAAAGGTATAATGGGGAAATAAACCCTAAAGATTTGCAAAATCGCAATTAACTACTATATTCGCGCCTCAAAATATTCATTAACCCAATCCTTAAATTCATTTAAGACATGGCTACAAAAATCAGACTTCAACGTCACGGTCGAGGAAAAAGACCTTATTACACCATCGTAGTTGCCGACTCTCGTGCACGAAGAGATGGTAAATACATCGAAAGAATCGGTGATTACAATCCACTAACTGTTCCTGCTTCTATTAATTTAGATGTAGATAAAGCTTTAGCATGGTTGCAAAAAGGTGCTGAACCTACTAATACTGTAAACGCAATTTTGAAATACAAAGGCGTATTATTCCACAAACACCTTTTGAGAGGAGTTGCTAAAGGCGCATTAACGCAAGAAGTAGCTGATCAAAAATGGCAAGAGTGGTTAGATGCACACAAAAATTCTGTGTTGGATCACCAGAAAAAACTACACAAATCTAACGCAGATAAAATTGCTAAATTGTTAGAAGAAGAAACTAAGATTAAAGAAAGTAGAGAAGCAAAACGTGCTGCTGCATTAGCGGCTGCTGAAGCGGCAAACGCTCCGGCTGTTGAAGAAGCTCCTGCAGTTGAAGAAGCTCCGGTGGTTGAAGAAGCACCTGCTGCTGAAAGTACGGAAGCTCCAGCTGAATAATCTAAATTATACATCCGCAATGGAATATATTTCTGTCGGAAAATTAGTAAAGCCTCATGGAATCCATGGGGCTTTACAATTTGTGTTTCACGGGTTCTTGAAAGACAATGCCGCGGTACCGAATTTCTTTTTTATTCAACTCAATGGGATGTACACTCCTTTGTTTGTTGAGAAATTAGAAATGAATCGTGAAGAATCAGGTTTTGTGCATTTCGAGGAATTCAAAGATCGCAACCAAGCCATTTCACATAGTAATTTAGACATTTACCTATCGGAACAAGATGCAGAGAAATACTTCGAAGAAGATGAATCGGATTTAGAATTTCTGATTGGTTACACTGCATTTGACAATGAAACCCAGTTCGGTACCATTATCGCTATCGATGAAATGCCCATGCAAACCTTTGCCGTTGTTGAAAATGGCGAGAAAGAGCACTTAATTCCGCTTGTTGACGACTTTGTTATAGATATCATCAAAAAGAAGAAACAGATTGTTTTTGACTTGCCGGAAGGCTTATTAGACCTATAATCGTATTACAGTGGCAACTTTCATTTACATTTTGCAATTAAAAAGTCCGTATGAGCAAGAAGCGTGCTGGACAGATGAAACGCGTGCCACCCTTGGTCGACATTGGAATTACTTAGTGGATTTGCACGCCAAAGACATTATGAAAGTTGTGGGCAGAACCGAAGTGCCTATTGAAAACCCCGAAAACAGAGGCATTGCAATCTTCACAGCAGAAGATGAAGCAGCTGCAAAATTAATTATGGAAAACGACCCTTGTATTAAAGAAGGTGTTATGGAGGGAAAATTGTTTCCCTTCAACTTTGCCTTAGGCGCAAGATAATAGCTCTATTTTAAACTTCCTATTCCACCATCTACACCAATGATTTGCCCAGTTATCCATCGGCTGTCTTCGCGCATTAAAAACGCAACGAATTGCCCGATTTCATCAGCCGATCCAATACTATTCAATGGATGTCGCTTGGCGGCTGCTTCGCGTTTTTCATCGGAGTTCAGCAATGCATTTGCTAATGGTGTATCGGTTAATGAAGGAGCAATCACGTTCACACGTATTTTTGAAGTGGCCAATTCTGCCGCTAAGCTTTTTGCTAAACCTTCAATAGCGCCTTTGGCCGCAGCAATTGAGGCATGAAAAGGCATTCCAATTTTTACAGCTACTGTGCTGAATAAAACAATAGAAGCACCATCGGCTTTTTTGAGTCGCGGTAACAGGTATTGTATCACTGCAATCGCACCCAAAACGTTCTGCTGAAAATCGTTGAGAAAATCTTGTGCTGTAAGTCGGTTAAACGGTCGGAGGTTTATAGAACCCGGACAATAGACTACACCATGAATCACCTCAGGTAAATCTGTCAACACAGCTACATCATCCTTTGCAACATCTAAGCTGTAAAACTTTGTATTCAAAGCCTCCAGATCGTTGGTGAGTTGGCGCGATATGGTATACAAATTTTCGCTTTGAAGGGCTTTCACTGTGGCCAATCCAATGCCGCGCCCCGCTCCTACTACAACTATGTTTTTCATGTTACTGATTTAGTTTTGTTTCTATTCATTCTGCATTTATCGCTGCAATAAATCACTTCATTCCAATTTTTCTCCCACTTCTTTCGCCATGTAAAAGTTCGCGAACAAACGGTACAAATCTTTTGTGGCAAGTCTTGCTTTCTCATTTAGCGTTTGCTGATTTTATTGAAGGTGATTGTGCGTTGGCGGTTACACTTGAAACGCGTAATGTCGGCACTTCGTTTGGCTAGGTGTTTTTGACTTATGCCGCTATGCACCCGTTTTCGCCATCGATTAAAACTACTGCGCTTTAATGTGTTGCGCATAATATCTACCACCTGAGCTTCCGTTAATCCAAATTGGAATTCAATAGCTTCAAAAGGAGTTCGATCTTCCCATGCCATTTCTATGATGCGATCTATTGCTTCTATTGTGTTGTTTGAACCTTTCATAGAAAAACAGTTTATCTATTCAACCACCATACTGTTCCGTTCAGTATACTTGCGAAATTCACCCATAGAAAGTACGGAACGAGAAGGTAGGCCGCTGTTGTATTCACTGAATAACTCAAGTAGATAGTTGCGCCTATGGCAGCAAGCATAAAAAGCGATTCAATGAAAGACCATCCCAATAAATGCAAATTGAAAAAGATAAAGGACCAAGCAATGTTTAAACCGAACTGAACAACAAAAAGGAGCATCGCGCTGTTTCGACCATTCTGAGATGAATTCCATAGCAAGGCGAAGGAAATACCCATTAAGATGTATAACAACGTCCAAACAGGCCCAAAAAGCCAATTTGGCGGATTCCAGCTAGGCTTTTCTATTGTAGGATACCAAGTTTGGATGGCATCGATAGTACTTAGCCCGCTCAAAGAACCCAATCCAACACATAAAACAACACAAATAATAATTTTAAGTATCAAACCACTCATACTTAACTAAACAGCACAATGCATCAAATGTTCTAGTACTGCGTTACTAAACGTTGATTAAAATCAGTTAAAGCCTCCCTTATCATTGAGTTAAGTCATATTTAGCAGTCTCGCTGTAGAATTCATTTGCATAAAATAAATTATACCTATGAAAAATATCATTGCAATTGTATTCGCGTGTCTATTTTTTTCTGCCTTTGCACAGGAACTATCAAGCCAATACGATAAAATTGGCAGATTCAACCAAGGTATTGCCATTGTCTGGAAAAGCGGGCATTGCGGACTTATCACCCAAGGTGGCAAGGAAATTATTAAGCCAACTTATGATAAGATTTCCGGATTTGGAAAAGACGGTATAGCATATACTTGGAAAGATGGACTTGTTGGCCTAATCAATATGCAAGGAAAAATAATTGTTCCTAACATTTACGGAAGTATTAGTGCGTTTAATGGTTCTTTTGCGATTACAAGAAAGAATGGCTTAGCAGGAATGATTAACAAGCAAGGTAAGGTGTTGATCGAAAACAAGTACGAAGACATAAGAGTCGAACGAAACGGAATAATTAGAGCCGTAAAAGATGGGAAAGAGGTAATACTCGATTTAAAGGACTAAAAGGCTGCTATGAAGCAATAAAGCGTGAAGGATATCCTTTGCGCTTTTTTTATTTAAAGACGTTTTGCCCTAAAACAAGAAAGGTTGCCATTTCTGACAACCTTTTTGTGATCCCGTTGGGATTCGAACCCAAGACCCATACATTAAAAGTGTATTGCTCTACCAGCTGAGCTACGGAATCATCGCCTTTTTAACTAAGCGGTTGCAAATATAGTAATCGATTTCTTTTTGCAAACAATTATCAAAAAAATTATTTCTTTTCGAACAAAACGCCTTCAGCTGTAAAGTTCACATCTATCTCTGGCACAGTGATAGCGTCTATTTCAGCCTGAGACTTCTTTGCATCAGTGGCATAATGTTTTAACTCCTCAACAGTTGTGGTATCGAAAAACACAGTTCCTTTGGCATAAACAGTCCATCCGCTGATGTTCGCAGGCACAAAAAACGCGTAGTCTTTAAAACGAATACGCACCTTTTTCCCATTGCCGTTATCTACAGTCATCCAACATCCTTTTTTCTGGCAAACCTCATCTACTATACCGTAAATAACCACATTCTCTTTCTTAGTTTCTCCTTTTGCTTTCATATCGGCTTCTGCTTGTGCTAATGTAATTGCACCATCTTTAGTAATAATAGCACCATAGCCGCCTTTCTCGTTTTGTTTCGTTAAACATTTATAGTTCTTCTCTTTGGAAGGATCGCAAGCTACTTTCTGCGCATTAAGCATACTTGCAAAAGCAAAAAAGCAAATGGATAGAATTATCTTTTTCATTTCAGTATTTATTTATTTAAAGGTTGAAAATAACAGTTCTACGTAAAACATCGGATTTTTTAGCTTGGCGCGGATATTTACATCGTAAAACATAGCAGAGAACGTATCACTAAGTGCTTTGCTTTTGACTGTTCGTTTTACCACAAAATTGAACAAACGTGGATAATTGGCCAATTGTTGGAGTTTAGCGCTCAATTTCAACTCTGCAGAGAGTTTTCGTTCAATGGTACTTTGATATTGTAACGTGATTTTTTCTGTAAAATCATTTTGTGCAATACAGTGTACGATTGTATTCGCTGCTTCAAAGCCACTGATCATGGCATTGCCAATCCCTTCACCGGTAAACGGATCGATAAGCATGGCCGCATCACCGGCTAGTAAATAGCGATGGCCATGTAGTTTACGCGCTTTAGAGCCTAATGGCAAACCGAAAAGCTTTATATCATTCACCACTTCTGCATCTTTGAAACGCTCCTTAAACTCAGGATGCTCAGCAATCACACGCTCGAACTGTTTTTTTAGATTAATGTTTTTTTGTTGTAAATAATCAGCTCGAATACCTGCACCAACGTTGGCTTCCCCGTTAGGCAAAGGAAATATCCAGAAATAACCCGGTAGAAAATCATCCACAAAGTGGAGTTCAATAAAATTCTCCTTATCCATGTTCTTCACATTGCGATAATAGCTGCGAAGTCCGAAGCAATTGTGCTGTGGTTCGGTGATTAAGCCAGCTACTTCTTTAGTAAACGATGAATAAGCGCCATCGCAGGCCACAATAAAATCGGCCGTTAGTGTTCCTCCATCCTTACATTGCGCCTGCCAAGTTTGATTTTCTTCATCGAAAGTATAATGACGAACTTCAGTGTTTTCTATGCATTGGATCAATGGCTCTTGCTTCACTTTGTTCACTAACCAGTCATCGAAATCAATTCGTTTCGATACAAATCCCGGTGCAGGTTCTTCGGCAGTATAGCTAGGTTTAAAGGGCAATCGCAGTCGATAGCCGGAAGGCGAAACAAACAGAATGCCATAAGAACCAACTGCGTTTGAAGAAGATTGAAATTCAGCAATCCAATCGGGATGGAGCTTGCGCACAATATCCATCACTTTTCCACTAAGGGCATCGCCACAAATTTTATCGCGCGGGAAAACGGCTTTATCGATGAGTATAGACTTCACGCCCAATTTAGCCAAATGCAATGCCGTTGTACATCCTGCCGGTCCGGCTCCAACAATAAGAATAGTAGGCGCTGTAGTACTCATTTAGAAGGAATACTGTAACCTTAGGTTCAACGATGAGGAAGGATAATGGTTTGGTGCCACTAAGCCCAGTAAATTATGCGTTCCAAACATAAAGTTGATATGCCTTGTGGTATAACCTATTTCAGCTCCTAAGTTGAATAAGGAGTATCCTCCACCGGAAATAGAAACCGAAGTCACCAACCCATTTTGGAAAAGAAAATTAGACTTAACATAAGCCATTACATAGTAATTCGAAAGCCATCGTGTCTGTATACCATAGTTCATTTGAATCCCAACAGTTTTCGTCTTCAACCGATGAGAAAAAGACAAACTTAATGTTGCCGGTAAATAGGTATTATACTGGCGATTTGTTTTCTCGGCTGCCACATCTTTTACGATTGAATCCACATTTAATCTTCCAAAAGAACTGCTGTTGATTTTAAGAATATTGTCGATGACTACGCCTTCAAAATGAATGGCAGTATCCTTGCCGTAATTTATACTTTCTTTTCCCCACATGATGAGCCCTAAGTCTTGCACATCGAATTGCAATAAGCCTTTCTCGAATTGATAGCCAACATGTACATCACCGGAAAAACCGGCTCCTTTTAATCCAAAAAACGGACTAGCGCCCTCATTGGCTTGATTATAGGTAAAGCCATACTTAGCATCAATGTATTCGCCATACGGTGCGGTGTATATTCCGGCATTGGTAGTCCGTAATTGATTATCCATAAACCCTTGTAAAAACGAAAGATTAACGGCTGCAAACAACTTCCCTTCTTGCTTACCTATTCCTAACGAAAACTGATTGTACATCAAGTTTTCAAAATTCATGTTGCTTAAGGATGCTGTTTTGTCTTCATACATCTTATTGCCATATAATACCAGATTTAGGGCATCTTTTGTTATGTCGGCATAACGCATATTGCGGTGAAAGTAACTAGCATAGAACACCACTTTGTTCTTGGAAAAATAATGCTGATAACTTAAGCCCGCTTTCAACTCATCTTCGTAGCGAATACGTTTACCGGGAAATGAAGTAATGCGGTCTTTGTAAGCTGTATTGATTTCGCCTTTGGCTAAGAATTTCATTACAAAACCTAAGGGAAGGCTGTTAGAGTTTTGGTGGAAGGAAGCAGTGAATGCAAGACCGTTCTTGCGGTATTCGGGCAGAAGTGTTGGAAGGTCTGCCAAATATGAAAGTTCATGGTTGAAAAAACTCGGTCGAACTGTTCCTGTTGAAATCACAACTATGTTCGAATCTAAAATAGAATCTGTCTTTTGAGAAAACGACCATTCAATAATTACAAAAAACAATAACAATGTTAGGACAAGTTTCCTCATTTCGATAGCTTTTCTAAAATTCATAACCACATTATGCATCACAACTTCACCTTATAATTAAACTGTGCCGTAATCTTGGCATCTAACTTATAGTCGCTGTAAATTTTGTAATACTGTCCATTACAAGACCCATTGTTGGTTTGTGTATTGAAAACGGCTGTTAACACGGCCTTATAACCGGAAAACAATTTATGAATTCGAGTACTGCTTACCGGAATACTGAATACATTTTTCTTAGCATCATTCACTCTGCAATTGGCATCCACATCACCGGGAACTAGTGTGTAATTACTCAATAGCGTATCAATTGGATTATTCAAACTATCATATACCACCAAGGTAATATCACCTTTGAGCGGAAACTTGTTGTAAGTAATCAAATAGAGTGTACCACTATTGATGTTGTCGATTTCTTTAGGGCTATTGCCTAATTTGAAGCCAAATGTATCGCGTAATGTAAGATTATTTGCCTTCACAGAAAGCGGAATATTCAAATCCAAATTCACTTTTAAGCGGGAATCGAGATAGGCAAAATCGTCATAAGTTTGTTGATTGCCATTCGGATTCGTGCGAATCTGCACATCGTAATCAATAGAACTTGGAAGATTGGTCAAAAAGTTTTTGATATTGCTGGTGGCGCTATTGATTTGAAAATCGTGCTTAGCCGGACGAAGCGGAAAATCTTGTGCGCGGTTTATCGTTAGCGGCTGACCAATTACCGGAGATGCAGAGTTATCTTGTAAATTCACCACATTGCCGTTTGCATTTTTGCCGGAGAGGCTGTTTACTTTTACTATTCCATCAACTCCTAATCCATTTTCAATATTTAAAGACAAGCTCACATCTTGAAAATCGAGTGCATTAGGTGCGTTGCCGGCAAAGAGATTACTGAAAGAAAATGGAGAATTCCCTTGAAACATAATTGTATCGCGACCTGCATACCCCTTTATGTAATTAGGTTTGATATTCTTGAGTCGATACGTAAAATACAAACTATCGCTATTGGTGATTTCGCGTAAAATACCCGATGAATCGATGTGCGCCACCACCACTTGCGTATATGTGTTGAAATTATTCCCTTTGCTGCCGGTTAAGCCAATCGAAAAACCCGATAAATCGAAGTTCTTGGAAATGGTTGTAGGAACACCGCCAACAGAAGGAGCAACATCCGAAATGTCTTCAATCACCTTTCCGTTTTTGTTGTAAGCTCCCTTTAATCGGTACGTAATACGCAATTTCTCTTGAATTGAACTGCTAATATCAACGCCTAACTCTCCTGATTTACAATCAACATACGTAAACTTTCGCTCGCCAATGGTTTGCGTAATTTCTTGATCCGATGAAATTAAATCTTGTGAAGGGAAACGAGCTATAGCACGTTTAGCGACAACATTAAAAATTCTCCCCCATACTCGGATATAGTCGTTCGTATCAATCAAAACCGGTACCCCGCCACTACCTGGTGAATTGAAATTAGAAATTCTAAAATCTAAAGCTCCATCAACTGTTTTTCCTGAAATATCATAGATTTTATAAACAGAATCGTAGGGGGAGATGTAAGGTATAACATCTGTTAAAATAACAGTTCCGGTGGTGTGATTTTTGATTTCGAAAGCAACATTCGTAATGGGAATTGGCATATGATTTACCACCCAAAAATCTAAGCTCCCTTTCTCAATCTCAATCATTTGAAAATAAGCTGAACCATCAAAAACAAAAGGGGGTGTGTTATATCCGTTTAAGGCCGGAATGGCCACATTTTTATTGTTATTACTAATTAAGAAACCGCCCAAAAACTGTTGTGAAGGATCACTACTGGCTTGTAAATTTTGGGCTAATGAACCTAAAGAGTTTTTAATATCGATAGATGTTTGCGAAAGGGCTAAAGAACTTACACTAATGTTTTGCTGAATACTTGTATCGGGTATTTTAATAAATTGATCAGCCAAACTTAACTCGTATATAGTAGAACGATAGGTTAAGTTAACGGTATTATCACCATTGGCTTTAGCTAAGCTATCTTTGATGAGATTATCGATGGAAAGAGTTGTTCTTCCGATTGGTGTCAATAACTCGGTATCCCATTCGGTTTTTTCATCCTTTTTACAACCAACTAAAAAAACAATCCCTATGAGGATTAAAGCTAAAATTTGGGTTGTACTCTTTTTCATCTTATATAGTATTCAAAAACTATTGTAATATATCAAAGTTTTTTTACTCCACCAATGTTAACGTCCACGCCTCCGGCCTATCATCAAAATGCGGTTTTACTGTTGCCCATGTTTCGGTGAATAATGGCGATACACGATAATGCTCCAAGTCTTCTTCGCGTTCCCACACCGAACTCGTGAAGAAGATTCTTTCATCGGCTGTTGATTGCAATAGCTCCACACCTTTACAGCCGGGGAAAGCACCTATCAAGGCTTTTTTTGAAGCAAACACGGCTTTGAACAATTCAACCGAAGAAGGCTTGAACGTCATTTTTACCAAACGCTTTATCATGTCATCCTAGTATTAAAAAAAATCCTGCCCAAAAATGGAGCAGGACTTTTTCTTGTAATTATTGAAATTAATCTTCTTCTTCAAACACTTCACCACCACCCATACTCGGATCATCTTGAAATTCATCGATATTGAAGTCATCGCGGTGCGCAAAAGCCTGCTTTGTCACTTTAATCATATTCAAACGATCTAAACGAAATGCTCTATACTCGTTACGTAAATGACAAAACGCTACTAAATTTCTTCTTCTGTCTTTGTACACCACCGCCAAAGGCTCAACATCACGAATGGTTATTCCTTTTTCACGCGAATCGTACTCAATGGTTGATAACAACGAATTATCAATTGCATTCTGCACGGTAGTCAATAGATTCGGAGAATAATGCATTTGCTTTCGCTGTGCTTGTTGATGTCTTGGGTAAAAATCACTCATATTTCCTGTTTTGGTTGGATGACGAATTTACATTATTCTTTAATATTACCTAAACTTTCTGAAATCGCTTTTATTTTGGCAATCGCATCGTCTCTTTTCTTCTGCTCGTTAGCCAATACATCCGGTTTCGCGTTGGCCACAAACTTTTCGTTCGCCAATTTCTTTTCTACGCTTTCCAAAAAGCCTTTGGTGTATTCTAAATCTTTTAGTAATTGCTCATTATCTTGTGCTTTTTCAACCTCACCCGTGAATACCAAAAACTCGTACCCACGAACTACCATAGAACGCGAGAAGCCGCTTTGTGAATCCGTTAAAGCGCCAAAAGCATTGAGTTTCGCTAATTTAGCAATGGTATCGCTAAACAATCCGAAAGTAATTTGCCCCTCCGATTTATAGAAACAATCCACCATTTCGTGATTTTTCTTTTGTGCTTTTGCTCGAATTTCGCGAATAGCCGTAACGATTTCAAACGCCAATTGCGACTCTTCAATTAATTGCTCTTGTGCTGGAGTAAGTGGTTTCAATGCCGGATAACTACTGATACAAATAGATTCCTTATCGCCTCGCTCACGCACCGTATGCCAAATTTCCTCTGTTATAAATGGCATAAAAGGATGCAACAACTGCATCAATCGCTCGAAGAAATCAATACTTTGGTTCAATGTAGTTTGATCAATCGGTTGTTGATATTCCGGTTTAATCATTTCCAAATACCACGAACAGAAATCGTCCCAAATCAATTTATACAAAGTCATCAATGCCTCACTGATTCTGAAATCGGCAAAGCAATTTTCGATATCAATTACCGTTTGATTAAAACGGGCTTCAAACCACTGACCGGCCACAGCATTCACCTTTGGCTGAGCTGCTTCCGAAGTTTCCCAGCCTTTTATTAAGCGAAGTGCATTCCATAATTTATTTGAGAAATTTCGACCTTGTTCGCATTGCTTTTCGTCAAATAAAATATCGTTACCGGCAGGCGAACACAACATCATGCCCATACGCACGCCATCAGCCCCGTATTGCGCAATCAAATCAAGTGGATTCGGTGAATTGCCCAGCGACTTACTCATCTTTCTGCGTAGCTTATCGCGTACAATGCCCGTGTAATACACATTTTTGAACGGCTTCTCTCCTCTCCATTCGTAGCCCGCCATAATCATACGCATTACCCAGAAGAACATAATCTCGGGTGCAGTTACTAGATCGTTGGTTGGGTAGTAATACTTGATATCGGCATTGTCCTTGTCTTTAAAGCCATCGAACACCGAAATCGGCCATAACCACGATGAAAACCAGGTATCCAATACATCGTCTTCTTGTCGCAATTGCTCAGCTGTAATGGATGGATTAGCAACTTTCGCTTTTGCTAAAGCTTCTTCGCGTGTTTTGCAAACCGCTACCAATGTGCCTTTCTCGTCATACCAAGCCGGAATACGCTGTCCCCACCACAACTGCCGACTAATACACCAATCGCGGATATTATCAATCCAGTTTTTGTAGCTGTTCTTGAATTTAGAAGGATAGAATTTAATGTCATCATTCATCACATCGTCTAACACCTGTGGATTTTTAGCGAAGAATTTCTTCATATCCACAAACCATTGCAACGATAAACGCGGTTCAATTACCGCATTGGTTCTTTCGCTGCGCCCCACTTTGTTTTGAATGTCTTCCGTTTTCACCAACAAGCCCTTCTCCTCCAATTCCTTTACCGCTTCTTTTCTGGCTTTGAAACGATCGAGCCCTACGAAACAAATCCCCGCTTCGCTAATCGTTCCATCTTCGTTGAAACAGTCGATCACCTCTAAATTATGGCGTTTACCGATTTCATAGTCATTCACATCGTGAGCCGGAGTTACTTTCAAACAACCTGTTCCGAATTCCAAATCCACATAATCATCGGCAATAATGTTCACTTCGCGATTCACAAAAGGAACAATCACTGTTTTGCCAATCAACGCCTGATAGCGCTCATCTTTCGGGTTTACAGCAATGGCCACATCGCCCATAATCGTCTCCGGACGAACAGTTGCCACCGTTAAAAAGGCATCGCTGTCCTTCAACATATATTTGATGTAATACAACTTCGAATTTTCTTCGGAGTGCAATACCTCTTCGTTACTCAACACCGTTTTTGCTTCCGGATCCCAGTTAATCATTTTCAAATCGCGATACACCAACCCTTGGTTGTATAAATCGATAAACGAGTCTAACACCGCATCACTCAGCGAATCTTCCATAGTGAAACGCGTTCTATCCCAATCGCAAGAAGCGCCTAACTTTTTCAATTGTTCGAGGATAATGCCCCCGTATTTATCTTTCCATTCGAAAGCATATTTCAAAAATTCTTCGCGAGAAATATCGGCTTTCTTAATACCACGTTCGCGCAACATCTGCACCACTTTGGCTTCTGTGGCAATCGAAGCGTGATCCGTTCCCGGCACCCAACATGCATTTTTGCCTTGCATACGCGCCTTTCGAATCAAAATATCTTGAATGGTATTGTTCAACATGTGCCCCATGTGCAGCACGCCTGTTACGTTTGGCGGAGGAATTACAATGGTGTAGGGTTCACGTTCATCGGGTACAGAGCGGAAGAACTTATTGTCCATCCAGTACTTATACCATTTATCTTCTTTGTCTTGCGGTGTATATTTAGAGTCCATCATAGCTATATTGTTTGATTCGCTACTCGTTCCGTATGGCCGAATAGTGTTGCGAAAATATTATTTCGCTTGTGGTTTAAAAATAAAAAGAAATAAAAGCCTTAAAGGCCAATATTAAAAGGCGTTGTGTGACTAAGCACTGACTCGAACCCAGACGGGATAATATTGAAAAAAGCTGTTTCGCATGCTCTAATTTATTTTTTCTTAGGCTAAACTCCAATTTATTGGCGCTATATTTTTCGATTCGAGGTATTTGTTGGCTTTCGAAAAGTGCTTGCAACCGAAAAACGCACCACCGGCCAATGGCGAAGGATGGGCAGCCCGAAGAATCAGATGCTTCTGCGTATCAATCAACACCTCTTTCTGTTGTGCAAATTTGCCCCACAACATAAACACCACATGTTCTCGATTACGCGAAATGGCTTTAATCACTGCATTCGTGAACACCTCCCATCCGGCATTTTTGTGCGATGCCGGTTCGCCTTCATTCACCGTTAAAAAAGCGTTGAGCAAAAACACACCTTGTTTCGTCCATGCCTCCAAATTACCGTGGTTAGGGGCTTTTAAGCCTAAGTCGCTATCCAATTCTTTGTAAATGTTTTTGAGCGAAGGCGGAGCAGTAATGCCGAAAGGCACAGAGAAGCTCAATCCGTGCGCCTGTCCCTTGCCATGGTAGGGATCCTGACCCAAAATCACGACTTTGACATCCTGAAATGGCGTTAAATTAAACGCATTGAAAATAAGCGGACCGGGCGGGAAAACAGTTTTCCCTTTTGCTTTTTCAGCAACAATAAATTCCTTTATTTTCCCGAAATACGGTTTCTCGAACTCGCTGTGGAGTTCTTTTTTCCAGCTTTCTTCAATGGCTACAGACATACAATTACTTGAGCGGTTACACAGCCAAAATAGAAAAATGAAATTACAGCGGTTTAAAAAGCTATGAAAAAATGTAAAGAATTATATATTTGCGCTCCGTAAAACGGTCCCGTAGCTCAGCTGGATAGAGCAACAGATTTCTAATCTGTGGGTCACAGGTTCGAATCCTGTCGGGATCACCACTAAAAGCTGTCAGATTTGACGGCTTTTTTTGTGACTGGAAATCAGCATAGTTTTTATTCCATTTATAATAATAACATTTAGGGCGTTCCCTCCGTTGCACTCCGGTCAGGCTGCTACAGGGTGCGCTGCGCTCCCGTGCTCCACTGCGTTCTGCACCAAGCCTTTCGCATCCTTAACGCGGGCATTTCGGTAAAAAGAAAAATTGCTGTAATAATTTTATCTTAGCACAAGAACCCAAACCTAAGACCAGCCCTGCATTCTTGCGCTAGTTGGGCTCCTTTGGTTAGAAACGCAAATGAAGTAACACGTGTAATAAAGTAACTATGAAAAATTTGATACCAGTATTAATTGCTATCCTTTTCGTAAATCTTGTATCTGCACAAGATACATTTCTTGTAAAAGGTAAGTTAATATTTATTGATACAACAATATGTAATCAAGGATCTTTCCTTCCTAACAAATTAAAATTACTGTTAGTATTCACAGAGAAGAATCCTAACATTTGTAAACAGGTAGTTGTTTTTAATTGGTTTACTTCTTGTGAATCATCCCTAAAGGTAAACAGGCGATACCTATTTCAATTGCGAAGGGAGCCTAAAACTGAAAAACGGGAACTGAATCTTCCTAGAACTTTTATCTGTGATGATTATATATTAAAAGACGATTGGGATTATAGATTTACAGTTTTAAAAGCAACTAAACTCATGCATTGACTGCAAACTCAGGTGAAACTGACCCCCCTCGACCGATTTAAACTGACCAGCCCCCAATAGCGCGAGTGTTTTTGACTCGTTCTAATTAATCTAGCACAAGAATGCGGAAAGGTTCTTTGCGTAGGGTTATTATGCCAGATGTATCGGATGGATTTTAGTGAGGATAAGGGTTAATTGAACTTTTGAATAAAATATACCAAATATCCCTTTTGTAGTCCTCATCTTCAACAACATATAACTGGATAATATTAAATTGCGAATCAAGATTGACTTTTATCATTCGTTTGGCTCTAACTCTAAAAACCGACAAAGTATTTTTCCTTTTACTATTCAACTTCAAAGTAATAAAAGTTAAAGAACTATCTGCTCCACAATAGATTAGCTTTTTATTTGCAAAGACAAATAAAGTATCGTTCAAAAAATTAAGATTAGGTATTCTTATTACTGGATAAAAGTGAAGTCCTTTTTCATAAAAAGTATCAATACCTTTCTCAAAAGAAAGTAAATACTTCTCTTCTATTTTGCATTTTGTTTGTAACGTTTTAATAGTCACGTTATTGCTTTGTTGAGCAATTGACGTTGATAAAAGTAAAAGCAAAAACGCAAAAAGGAGTTTATTTTTTAATGATGTCATTTATATTCTGATTTTTAAAATTGTCAATAATATTTTTGAGCATCTCTTTTCTTTGTCCATCCTATCTGGCGCAAGAATGCAGCAAGGCGCTTTGCGTAGGGTTCTTGTGCCACTAATGTAATAATCATTCTATTAATATTATCTCAATACATCCTTTCTTACCGCAATAATCTGGACTGTCAGTGAGCATCTAACTTTTCTTTTGCTGAAGTTCAAATACCAAACGTTCAATATCTTCTTTCGATATAGTTGACACCTCGGATTTATCGTAAATAGAAAGAAGGGTTAGGATATTATTTTCAACAATGCCAATAATTTCAGTTTCTAAATGAGATATAATTCGCGCTCCTCCACTCTTTCCTTTTCCTTTACTCTTAACAGCTAAACGGATTTTGAAAGTGTTATTGCCAAGCGGTGTGCCTGTTTTAGGGTCGGAAAGTAGCGTTTCTGAAAGTTTAGTGAGGTCGGTTTTCAGCGATGGGTATTTTTTGAGCAATCGCTTAAATTCCTTTTCAAACGACTTGGTAAGTTGTATTAATACCCTAGGCTTCATTCAAAAATTCAGATAAGGTTTTCAATTTCTTACCGGTGCGTTTTGCTTCTTTTATTTCAAGCAATCCGTTTTTTACTGATTTAAGTACTTTTTGTTTTGCGTTGTCCTTTTTGTTTGTTTTGGCTTTGGGTTCAACAATCATTTGGGCAATACGTTTCCGTTCCTGCTTTGGCAAGGTTTGTATATAGTCTATTAGTTTTGCGGTGGAATCTTCCCTAAACATAGCGTTGAATTAGTTAAAGTAAAGATAATAAAACTACATTATTTTCAATTCGATATTCTTTTGCCAATTTTTTCCGTTTGGTTGATGCTGTCTACAGATAATTCGTTATAACAACAAAACTACCTTCCGTGCACTATGCCCGCGAGAGCGATGGAAGTGAAAATCCTTTTCCCGCTTCACAGCGGGATAAAGATTGAAACGTACAGCGCGGTTCCGATTCCCAGAGGAACTCGCCCAAAATCAACAATTCTTTACAAAATTTTGGTTGGTAGAGGAACACCAACCCGAGGAGTAAAATGCGCTGTTACCAATTTATAACGTATTTTATGTATCTGTTTCTCTTAAAAATACGTATAGACTGTGATAAGTTAACAGCGATTATGTTTTAAATTAACCGATTCATTGTTAATTTCGCCAAGTTTAGAGAAAATGAGCAGAGAAGTTATATCCATCAAGCGGAAAGCGCTACGTATCAATTTGGAAGGTTCTATTTACGGGACTTTCGCTGAAATTGGTGCAGGTCAGGAAGTTGCCCGAACCTTCTTTCAGGTAGGTGGCGCTTCGGGCACAGTGGCTAAGACCATGTCGGCCTACGATATGGCCTTTTCAGATTCTATTTATGGCGAAGAAGAAAGCGGTCGTTATGTAAGCGAATCGCGTCTTAACAAAATGCTTACACATGAGTATGAATTGTTGGGCGAACGCTTAGTGGGCGATGAATACGAAGGCAAACGTTTTTTTGCGTATGCCAATACTTGTTCCATTTTAAATTATACGAAAACCAACGACCCGCATTGTTGGATGGGACTTCGGTTTCAGCTTACTCCGGGTGGTGGCTATAACGATGTGATTGTGCATATTCGTTTGAAAGACAACGATGCGTTGTTGCAACAGCGTGTGATTGGTGGTGTTGGCGTGAATTTGATTTTTGCTTGTTTTTGGTATTCCACCGATATCAATGCTTTTATTGATTCGTTAATGGACAATTTAAGCGTAGATCAAATTGAGATTGATTTAGTGCGTATTAATGGCGAAAACTTTGATATCGATAACCGCTTAGTAGCTTTGAAACTAGTAAAGAAAGGCTATACGGATGCTACTATTTTCGGCAGCAAACGAGAAGTTTATCAACCGAAAGACTTCTTATACAAGAAGAATGTGTTGTGTTTACGCAGTAGGTTTCGTCCATACACTTTGCTGAGCGAAGACATGCAAAAAAGCGGGGAATTAACGTTCCAACATCGTTTGGCGGATGACGAACAATTTATTTCGCTTTCAGAATTGACCCTCAACAATTTGATGGGTGATGAAGACCACGATCCTACTGATTTCTTAGATAGAGCTGAATTATTGTGTCAATTAGGACATACTGTTTTGGTATCGAATTGCGATAAGCACGATAAATTGATTGATTTCTTTACCCGTTGCAAAACCAAGAAAATTGGCATTATTGTAGGGGTAATGAACTTGATTGAGTTATTTAAAAAAGAGAATTATTACAGCGCTCCTAGTGAACTACTCTCCTACTTTGGCGGTATTTTCCGTGGCGAAACGGTTATGATTGCCTATCCGTATTATTCAAAATCAGAACAGAAAGTAGTAGATACAACAACCCTTCGCGTAGACGAGAGTTTAAGCCATATCTACCATCATTTAATATCCAACAACCTCATAGTGGACTCTGAAAATTCCCACCCCGATTTATTGAACATTTTCTCCGACAAAATTATTACCTCTATTCAAGCCGGTGATGATACTTGGAAAGCGGCTGTGCCTGAAAAGGTAGCTGAGCTGATTACGGAGAAACATTTATTTGGGTATAAAAAGGAATGCATTGAACATTAAAGAAAGATACGAGTTTAATCCTGAACAAAACCTGTTATCGAAACGGGCAGGGGTGTCTACGTATATTTCGCAAGATAAACTGCTGCAACGTTCTATTTGTTTACGCATTTTTCAGGTAGGGAAAGATGAAAGCGACTTGCTTACTGAAGCCGCCAAAAAGGCAATTCTGTTCTTTCATCCAAATTTATGTTCGTACTACGATACCTTAGAACAATCGAATACCGATGCTTTTGGTATAACGCATAACTCGATTGTAGTTGTTTCTGAGTTTATTGAGGGTGGCGCACTCAAACAGTGCATGTCGTTATTTGATTCGAAGGAAGAGCAAGTAAAACTTTTAACCGGCATTTTAAAGGGGGTACAATACTTACATGAACATAATACGTACCATTTAAATTTACATCCCGGTAATATTTTCATTAAGAACAATACTGCTGAAAAGACGCCAAAGATAGCCGACTATTTGCCATTGAATGTAAACGCGAAAAGTATTATATCGCAATTCGATGCGCAAAACACTTGTTACAAAGCACCTGAACTTTTTAAAGAAACCAACGATAGTGAATTACTCAAAAAGGCTGATTTTTGGTCGTTTGGGGTAATTATGTACGAGTTAATTTCCGGGAAACCATTATTTTTCGATGCTTCGAAGCGCATGGAACAAATCATTCAATGTATTGCGTTTGAGCGAATTGATTTTAGTGTAATTAGCGATTTACATCTGCGTTCGGTATTGGAAAAAATCTTACAACGCAATGCCAAACACCGTCCGGAAAGTGCCGAAGAAATTATTGCGTTATTGCAAAATCCTTCGGTTGATAACATTGCCTTTCAACAAGTAGCTCCGGTAAATAATGCCATTTTAATACCGGTTATTGAGAAACTCGAATTGCGCCCTGTCGTTCAACAACAATTGACTGAACAAGAAATCGAAAAAGAAGACGCTTCTGCTGTACTTGGTACGCCTTTCTTAGAGGAACAACAACCTGAAATGGAGGAGGCTAAGAACGAACAATCATCGTTCATTCGCTTTATCAAAAAAGCCTCGCTTCCAATTTTAGGAACATTATTGCTGCTGATTTTCTCTTTAACCTTATTTTTTAGCACAGATACTACAAATAAGACCATTAGTACAAAAACGAATGTGCAAAACACAATTGCTGCAGCACTGACGGTATTGAGTGATTCTGTACCATTAAGTAACGACTCTTCATCTGTTTTAAGTTTAAAAACAATTGCTACACCAACATACACAACATCAATATCGCCTTCCAATATTTTAGGTTCTACTGTAGTTAAACCTGAAACTATTGCAACGGTCGCAACAAATGTTTCTCCGCCAACTACTGAATCGTTGTATCTACCAGCAATTGATATGGTCTATGAGCAAGTTTATCCGATCGACTTAGGTAATAAATACCGTTCTGCTAACCCTGCAACGTTGGAGTGTTTATACCAACGTGCACAAATTAAAGAAATAGGTAGAAACTTATATTTAGTGAAACCCAACGAAACAGGCCCAATTACACTTGTTTTCAAAGATAAACTGACCAATGAGACGATAGACAGTAGAACGTATAACGTGAGTACGCGACCAGACCCCAAAGCCTATGTGGGTAACGATTTGAGAAACACGAATGCACCCAAAAATCTAATTTTAGCCAAACAAGGATTACAGTTAGTGTCTCCACAAGACCCTTCTATTCGCATTACCAGTTTCAGAATGCGCATCGATAATGCAGAAGTGCCTTTTGAAGCTACCAGCAACTCCAGTCTTTTTCAACAAGAAATGATGGATAAAATACGAGAAGCAAAACCCGGACAAAAAATTGTTTTCGACCGTATACGAGCGTCTGATGCGAAAGGAAGTACACTTCAAGTGAATGAGATCTATGTAACTGTTTCACCCTATTAATTACATCCATTGAAATTTAAATTTGCCTTTGCGCTTCTTTTTGCTTGTTTACTGTCTTTCGGTCAAAAAGCACGCATTTTTTCAGGACCAATTGTTGGCTCAGTCACTAATAATTCAGCGAAAGTTTGGATTGGATACTTCGGTCGTGGAAAGCAAATTTTAGTATTAACCGACACCATTTCAAATCGAATTTTTTATCCTTCTTCAGTTACTGAAATTAAATCAAAAAAGGAGCATAGAGCTGCTGTTGCTCATTTCACACAATTAGTCCCCAACCGAAAATATTTTGTTGTAGCATCGATTGAAAAAGGGAAAAAGAATGCTATGGCATCCTTCAGCACATTACCGGATTCAGGCATTCGCGATTTTTCGTTTACCCTGGGATCCTGTGCTTTATTGGAAACAGGAATTTTAAGAGGTGCATTCCCGGGGGGCTCGTCTAGGATATTTTGCAGCATGGAAAAAGCTCGTCCTAGTTTCATGGTCTGGTTGGGCGATAATCTCTATTACTTCAAGCGCGATTATGTATCGTACGAAAAGATGTTCGCGCGCAACATGAATATTCGCGCTAAATTCAGTCGTTTAAGCCATTTTCTTTCTTCAACCCCACAATATGCGATTTGGGATGATCATGATTACGGACCGAACGACAGTGGCAAAGATTGGGTAAAAAAAGATACTGCCTTACTCGTTTTCAAACATTTTTGGCCCAATACCTATCCGCATAAGGAACAGTTGAATGGAAACTATTTTTCTTTTCAGCAACACGATGCTGAGTTCTTTATGATGGATAACCGTAGCTTTAGAGATGAGCCCTGTGACACCTGTGCATTTTTAGGCGAAACTCAATTGGTGTGGTTGAAAAACAAATTACAGATTTCCGATGCCACCTTTAAATTTATTGCCATTGGAACGCAAGTATTGAATGCCAACGGTTTTGGTGAATCGTATGAACAATACAAAAAAGAGCACAACGATTTAATCGATTTTATTACATTGAATAACATCAAAGGCGTTATATTTCTTACCGGTGATAAGCATTACAGCGAAGTATGCAAACGAGTAATTAATGATTACCCGGTATATGATTTTACCTGTTCCCCGATTACAACACCTGCCCTACCCCGAAAATTGTTAGGGGCCTATGACAATGCCGATAGAGTGTTGGAATCAGATTATGCCAAAAAGAATTTTGGTAAAATTTCTATTACCGGAGAAAAGGGTAACCGAATAGCTAAAATTGAAGTGTATAGTGTAGGAGGCAAATTAAAAAGAACACTCACTATTCCTGCCAGCGAACTCCAAAAAAAATAAAAAACCCATACAGAACGCCTGACGAATAAGCTGCCTCATGTCAGGATTTGGACTGTACACTATCGCTGTAATCTGCTGTTAACCTGTTTTGTGGACGAGGATATCGGAAAACCGATATTGCAGCCCGCCATTGGTAGTGCATTATAGTCCGGTATTAGATTAAATTATCCAGCTATCGCATCTGTTCTGTATGGGAGAAGTTTTCGAAGAACGATGATCAATATTACGCTAGTTCCCTCAATTTTCCAAAACAGAATTCTATTTTTGACATTTAAATGAAGATAATGAATCGTCCATCGGCCATATTGATAAAAACAACCACTTTGCTTTTCATCACTTTTCTCGTATTGCTATGCAGTAATGGATGTAAGCAATGTAACTCATCGAAGGTGAATACCGATGAAGTAGTTGATACCAGCATTTCAAAACCTATTCGTGATATGAATGCAGCAATTAAAAAGGATTCGATCAATCCGATGTTGTATTTCAAACGCGCCAAAATTCATGAAGCCGAAAACGATTTAAAATCGGCTCTCACCGACATGTTTATCGCTATAACCCTCGACTCGTTGAATCACGATTACTACACGTACAGTTCGGAGCTATTCATTAAAAGCAATGAACCCAAACGCGCTATAATGCTAATGAATCAGGCCATAATATTAGACTCATCCTATATTCCGTTTTACATTTATGCCGGCAAATATGCCTTCTTTGTAAAAGATTATGATGGCGCATTAAAGTACTTCAACCGTGCCATCGAGAAAGACATGTTTGCGCCTGAAACTTATTATTACAAAGGAATGGTGTACAAAGAAAAAGGAGACACCACAAAAGCCTTATCGTCTTTCCAAACCTGCGTTGAACAAGATCCCAAAAATGCCGATGCCTTTTTACAAATAGGTTTGTTGTTGCAAACCAAAAAAGATAAAATGGCGCAAAAATATTTAGACAATGCCGTTAAAGCCAATCCTAAAGCGGTGGATGCCTTGTATGCCAAAGGATATGGCGAGCAAGATGCAAAGCAATATGAGCAGTCGATTGTTACCTTCCGACAAATTATTGAACGTGATTATAAAAATGAAGAAGCCCTCTACGCTATTGGATATAGCTATTTAATGATGGATTCGATTCCGCAAGCGTATAAGAACTTCGATTTAGCCATTAAAATCGATCCAACGTATCATGAAGCGTATTATAAAAAAGGAGTATGTGCCGAGCAGTTAAAACGAATCGAAGAAGCCAAATCTTTGTACCAACAGTGTTTGAACATTAATTCGAAATATGAATTGGCACAAAAAGCATTAAAACGTTTAAGTAAATAAATAGTGAATCGATGAAAAAAATCATTGAGTGTGTACCGAACTTCAGCGAAGGAAATGATACCGGTATCATTGAAAAAATTTGTGACAGCATTAAAGCCGTTCCGGGAGTTAAACTACTGAATGTAGATCCGGGAAAAGCGACCAACAGAACTGTTATTACTTTTGTTGGAGACGAGGAAAGTATTGTGGAAGGGGCATTTCAGGCCATCCGAAAAGCACAAGAACTGATTGATATGCGCAAACATAAAGGTGAGCACCCTCGTTTTGGCGCAACGGATGTTTGTCCGTTTATACCCATTGCCAATGCCACTATGGAAGATTGTATTGCTTGCGCGAAAAAACTTGGAGAGCGTGTTGGCCGTGAGCTCAACATACCGGTATATCTCTATGAATTTGCCGCTTCAGCAGAACACCGAAGAAATTTAGCAAGTGTAAGAGCCGGTGAATATGAAGGTATTGCCGATAAGATTAAATTATCGGAATGGACTCCCGATTACGGCAAAGCCGAATTCAACGAAAGAAGCGGAAATATTGCTATTGGAGCGCGGAACATTTTGATTGCCTATAACGTAAATTTGAATACCACTTCAACCAGAAGAGCAAATTCTGTTGCGTTTGACGTTCGTGAGGCAGGAAGAAAAGTAAAAAACGAAAAAGGAGAAGAAGTACATCAACCGGGTACTTGTAAAGCCGTTAAAGGAATAGGATGGTTTATTGAAGAATATGGAGTAGCCCAGGTTTCGATGAACTTAACAGATATCATGCAAACACCTATTCATAAGGCTTTTGACGAGTGTGTAAAAAGTGCTTACACGAGAGGTATGCGTGTTACCGGTTCTGAATTGATTGGACTTATTCCATTGCAATCGATGTTAGATGCCGGGAAATATTTCTTGGAAAAACAACAGCGTTCAACAGGCGTAAGCGAAGATGAGCTCATTAAAATTGCAGTGAAATCAATGGGATTGGATGAATTAAGTCCGTTTAACCCCAAAGAACGCATCATCGAATACTTACTACGCGATGCTAGTGCTGCAAAATTGACAACAATGACGTTGACCGCCTTTGCCAATGAAACGGCCAGCGAATCGCCTGCTCCGGGAGGAGGTTCAATTTCAGCCTATGTTGGTGCTTTAGGTGTTTCATTAGCAACAATGGTGGCCAATCTCTCTTCACACAAACCCGGTTGGGATAGTCGTTGGAAAGAATTTTCGGATTGGGCCGAGAAAGGACAAAAGCTGAAAGATGAATTATTGACATTGGTGGATGAGGATACTGCTGCTTTCAATAAAATCATGTCGGCATTTACCCTTCCTAAAGGCACAGATGAAGAGAAAAAGCAACGCAAGCAAGCGATTCAAGATGCCACAAAATATGCTATAGAAGTTCCTTTCAAAGTAATGCAACTTTCATTTGAAAGCATGACTGTGATTGAACAAATGGCCAGTATTGGCAATCCAAACTCAGTAACCGATGCCGGTGTAGGTGCTTTATGTGCTAGAACGGCCGTTTATGGAGCATTCCTGAACGTACAGATTAATGCAGCCGGGCTGGACGATAAAGGATATGCGGCTCAAAAAATTGAGGAAGGACAACACTTATTGAATACGGCTATTGCGCTTGAGGCCAAAATTTTGGCTATTGTTCAAGATAAAATAAAGGCATAAGTCCTTGTTTATTCGGAATTAGAGCACTGTGGAAAAGTATTTTGCGCTTCCACCTTTTACTTCATTAACTTAGTATAACAACAAATTCAAGCAAATTCTGCGTTAAAAGCTATAATTTTGCATTATGGAAGATTGGATGGATGAGGAGCAAGAAGATATGTCGCTGAGCGATTTAATGGGTCTAGTGCAGCAATTTGAACAATCGCAGCAAAGCAGTAAGCCGTTATTTTTTGATGAAGACAGCTACGAGCGTATCATCTTATTTTATCAAGAAAATCGCGAATTTAAACGAGCACTTTCTGTTACAGAAACAGCATTGGAGCAATATCCCTACTCTCCTACCTTTTTCATATTAAAAGCGGAAGTATTAGCGGAACAAAATCAATTTACTGAAGCGTTGAACGTTTTAGAAATTGCTGAAACGTTAGATGCGAATGAAATAACCATTTACCTCATTCGTGCCGACATTTATTTGTGGACTTCGCAACATAACAAAGCGTTGGAGCAGTTGAATTTTGCCCTACCATTGGCATCTGAAAAAGACGATTACACTGATATATATCTGCTGAAAGCCGATATATATGAGGATTTAGAGCAGTATTTGGAGGTAATGGACGCATTAGAAGAAGCTATAAAAGCAGATCCTTATTCGGAAGAAGCATTAAGTCGATTAGGTTTTGCCGTTGAAATTACGGAAGCCTTTGAACGCAGCGAGTCCTTCCATCGCGATTTAACGGTGAGCAACCCTTATAATCATTTTGCTTGGTTTAACTTAGGGCATGCGCTGTATTATTTACAGCGCTTTGATGATGCTATTGAAGCATTTGAATTTGTAGTGGCTATACAAGAAGATTTTGAACCGGCACATATATTCTTGGGGGATGTATGGTTCGAGAAAGAAGCCTATGGCAAAGCCGTGGAAAAATATATGGATGCGTCTAAAATCGGAAAACCGAGAAAAGAAACGTATTTCAAAATTGCTGAATGCTACGAGCTGTTAAACGATTTTAAAAATAGTCGCTATTATTTGCGAAAGGCGACCAATATTGATGCAACATACGATGACGCGTTTTATAAAATCGGGGAAACGTATTTAGCTGAAAACAATTATACACAAGCTGTTCAGGCCTATGAGCGTGCTGTAAAGATTTCGCCTGAAAATACTTCATTTCTGATTGCTTTAGGCAATGCCCATATGCTTAATGATGATATTGACACCGCATTAAGTTTTTTTGGAAAGTCTATCGATTTGGAGCCGAATGTAAAATCGCATTATATCAATTTAGCTAATGGATATTTTAGTGCTGAAGATTTTCAAAACAGCATAGATACGCTAGACCTTTGCTATTCGTTATTCCCCAATGCAACAGATATCCTCTATATCAAAACAGTCTTCCTTTTTCAAATCGGACAACGAAAAGAAGCATTAGCCACCTTGGAGAAGGCCATCAATATTGACGCTAAAGACTTATCGCTTATTTTTGACATGAATCCTATGCTAACCGAAGACGATGCGGTGATGCTTTTGCTTGAAAATTATGGGTTAACTGATTTCAACTGACGGACTAGCTCATCGGCTACTTTTCTTGCACCTGAAGTGTTGAAATGACAGTCATCGTAATACACAGATGTATCTTTCGAAAGCGAATGAGCAATATCAATACATAAAATGTTATTCGCTTTTGCAGTTTTAGCTAACGTTGCATTATACATCTCCATCCCACTTTGCAATGCTTTGGGCGAGTAATAAACGCCACCTTCTTGCGTTTGGTACTTTCCTATACCGCCCATCCAAAGTAAATTCGAAAGATTTTCAGGTAGTGTATCGTGCCATAGTGTGGCCTGATTAATACAAACTAATTTCACTCGATGTGCTGCACATAAAGTGAATATCTGTTTTAAATTTTGACTGAAAACATCTAATGAGGCAGTTAAGTCGGGAAGCGTATCCAACAAATTGGAACGGCTGCTATAATTTACTCTCCACTGTTTTATAATATCCCCTTTTCGATCAACAGTATTTTTTGAAGGCGGAGTAAAGAATTTTGTTCGCAGGGCATGAAACAAAGCCGAATGCCCTGTCCAAGTGGTATCGTTAATTCTGCCCGGTATATACCAATAGCGGGAGATACTATGTGCTAGAGACAATGAATCCTTTTGTTTAACGACTGATATATTTAAAGATGGTTTAGCTAATACTTTTACGAAGTCGTTGATGCCACACATCAATATTACTTGATGAATATTTTTATGTTTCTGCAACAACTCGTTCAACATAAAATAATTTTCAAAAGATGTTTGTCCGCTCAAACCCACAGAAGCAATAACTACGTGCTTTTTACCGGCACCCATTAATCGTGCAATTGCTGGCGATTGATTCAACAAACTATACCATGTTTCGCTATTGTCGAGATAGTTACATTCGGTTGTACTTCCACCAACACATAGAACATTGTAAGTGGTATCAGTAAAATCTTCATCGCCACGAAACCCTTGGGCATTGGTTTTGAATTTCTTTTCACCGTGAATTCCAACTAAAATAGATGAATCAGGATAAAAATAATAGGTATGATTAGGCGCATAAATAAATCGTCCGGGAGGATTAAATTTTGCAACTACACGCAGTACAATTTCCGCAATACATAATGCAGTCATTACCCCAACACAAACAAGTAGAATTTTGCCTTTCAACTTTTGAAATTAAATACCGATTGAATAGAACGAACGTAACAGAAAAGGTAATCATGTAAAAAACCATTTTGATTGTAGGGATTCTCCGGTATTCCTAAAACATCAACCGTTTCCGGATTGGCTTCACAATAAGTACCGAACAATCGATCCCATATTATAAAGGTGTTTCCAAAATTTTTACCGTAGTGAACCGGATTGATGGAATGATGAATCCGATGCGCTAGTGGCGACACAAGAATATATTTTCCTAACCAGCCCCAATCGCTTTTGATTTGGGAATGGATGAAATATTGATGCGCTTCACGAAATACATACACCCAAACAAAACTTTGAAAACCGGCACCAAAAATGATAAAAGGAAACAAATCAATAAAATTAGTGAGAATGGTTTCAGCTGCATGACTTCGCAAATATGTTAACATAGTAAAGTCAGTTGCCGAATGATGTAACTTGTGCAATTCCCACGACCAACCAAATCGGTGTAAAAGGTAATGCCTGACATAGTTTTTAAAATCACCTACAAACAACATCAACCCAAATTGCAGAAAAGGATTAGTGATGTAATCGATTAAATGCAAACAAAAATGCTTTTGAATTACACCATAAGCAAAATAAAACAAGCCAAATGTTAATGCAATACCAATAATTTGATAAAGATTAAAGGCGTGTGTGAGGAAACAAAAAAAATCGTTTTGTGCCGAAGCGTTCCATGTCAGCAGCTTTTTTAAAGACGATGAACTGTAACCAATAATAAATGCTTCAACAATTAAACAACCTATAGGTACAGCCAAAAACAATACAAAATCGCTCCATTGAAAATGGTTGTAATGAGTAATACTCAAAAACTTTTGCCAACAATATTGAATGATGTTATTCAGCATAAAAAATGCCGGAACCTAGTATTCCGGCAAATTCAATTTATAAATTCCCTCTAAGTTCTTGTTCACGCTCAATCGATTCGAACAAGGCTTTAAAGTTACCTTTGCCGAACGATTTTGCACCGTTGCGTTGAATAATTTCATAGAAGAGCGTTGGACGATCTTGAACAGGTTTAGTGAACAACTGCAATAGATAACCTTCATCATCGCGATCAACAAGAATATTTAATGCTTTGATTTTAGCAATGTCTTCATTTATTGCACCTACTCGTGCCGTCAAATCATCGTAATAAGCATCTGGCACATATAAAAACTCAATACCTCTCGCTCTAAGTTCAGTTACAGTAGCAATAATATCATCGGTGGCCACTGCAATGTGTTGAACACCTGCTGATTTATAGAAATCCAAATACTCTTCGATTTGCGACTTCTTTTTACCGCTTGCCGGTTCATTGATTGGAAACTTAACGTACCCATTACCATTTGACACCACTTTACTCATCAATGCAGAGTATTCTGTTGAAATATCTTCATCATCAAAAGTCAGCAACAACTTAAAGCCCATCACATCTTCATAAAATTTCACCCATTGATTCATGGCACCCAACTCCACATTGCCTACACAATGGTCGACATGTTTTAATCCAACCGATTTTACCGAAAAGTTGCTTTTTGCAGTTTTATAACCCGGTAAGAATGCTCCGTTGTAATTTTTTCGCTCAACAAACTTATGAATGGTTTCACCATACGTTTCAATTGCGGCTATTACCACTTCGCCAAATTCATCTTTAGCATCAGTTGGAGGAATTGCCGACTTTGCACCTCGACTTATTGTTGCTTCATAGGCTGCTTTTGCATCATCCACCCAAAGTGCCAAAACCTTAACACCATCGCCATGAACCAATTGATGTTGGGCTATAGGATGTGTTGCCGAAAATGCAGAAGTGAGTACAATACGAATTTTCCCTTGCTGCAAAACATAAGAGGCATATTCTCTTATCCCCGTTTCAGGACCGGCATAGGCGATTAATTCGTAACCCCAAGCCGCTTGATAGTAATAGGCCGATTGCTTTGCATTGCCTACATAAAATTCGATATGATCTGTTCCATTTAATGGAAGAAAATCTTTCGCTTCCAATGTTGACTTTTCTATTAAAGTAGATTCCATTGATTGAGATTAATACTATTTAATTTTTTGCTTTGTAATGATACTCCCGTAGCGATATTGTTGGCTTAATTTTTTCTACAACAAAAGTACACTTTCTATTTTCTGCTGCTTTTTCCTTTGAATCGGATGTATAAAGCATACTTGTTCCGGTAATCCGATTTAAATCAATACCGTTTTCATAAAACACCTTCATGAGTTTTAGCGACCGCATAGATTCCGGACGCATATAGCCTGTTTTGATAAAATCGGGCATTGCTTTTTTGAACGTAGGGATAGAATCTATAAATGTTTGCAAAGCAACATCCTTTACGCGATTATATTCTCCTTCATCAGCAAAACCGTTAATTTGAACATGTGCATCGGAATTAATTTGCAACCAACGAATGACACGATACACATTTGCCCAATTCGTATCACCATATAAATCAGTTTTATTCAGTTCATATACACATTTAATTGCAGAAAAATCCCCATCGAGGTTATAAACACGTTGGGAAGAATCGGAAACCAATTCGGGATTCGAATTTGCTAAAGTATACATTACCCCTGCTCGATTGATAAAGTAATCGTTAATATACCATTGCATATCCTGTTCTGAAATGTTGGTTAAACTATCAGCAAATGAGAGTATAAAATTTTCATCGTTATTAAATCGATAAAAAGCCATTTCTTTCATAAAAAAAACCGGACCGGATAGCGCTAAATTTTTATATTGATTAATCACCAAATCTTTTGCTTTATTCAACTTATCAGCAGTAATGAACTCCATACGTTGAATTTTACCAACTACTTCTGTAAGCTGATCTAAAGATGCTTTATAATTATGTCCAACCACCTCCTTCGTCATTGAAAAAGTACCGAAGTAATTATTGGATTTATAGGTGGCATTCAAGTGATTTGCTTTTCCCTCGTTCTCGAGTATTTGATTTAATAAATAAGCACAATAAGAACCTCTTCTATCGTAACGGGCCCCGGGGTTTTGAAAAACGATACACACCTCTTCTTTTTCAGTAGGGCTTTTCAATATCAAATGGGTATTATTCACAATTGGTTTAAATTCCAATACATGTGTGATTCGTTCCGGATTAAATTGTACTATTCCTTTGCGGCTAAAATTTTTCTCCAATAATTCAATGATTTGCGTTTTAACTAAACCGGAGTTGATACATAAAACGGTATTAGAAGCGGCAAAATACTTTTTGTAGAATGCTTGTAATGCAGAAACGCTAACAACAGTAGGGATGGGATTCGAAAATGAATTTACTTTATTGTAATCCTTTCCCCATAACCTTTGCAATACAATACCGCTATAAGGTTCAAGAAGTGCTGCCGAATGCTCTTGTTGTAGAGCCGTTAAATCAACTTCACTCATCGACAAATTAAAAACAACATCTTGAATTAACGCAAGTGTTTGTGCAATTTTATCTTGTTCAACGTTAAATGTAAAGCCCACCATTTCCGGCTCAATAATTTGATTAATATTTAATCCTGATCCATTAAGCAAAAGCTTTCTGTATATCATTTCAGAAAAAAGAAGACTATAGCCTAAAAATGAGTCGGTTTCAAAAGCAGTTCCTATTCTAAAGTAAAGTTGTATTGAGGACGATTGAGTAGTTTCAGTATGTTGTAACACATACAAACCCGAACTGTGTTGAAATCGCTGATAATCGGTTCCTGCCTTTGTTTGTCCGAAGAGAAAAAAGCAAAATAGCGCAAAAATCAATCGAATGTGTTTCATTTCCATGTGGCTAAAATATTGATTTCCCCTATACTAATTGTTTAATTTAGAACAAAATTGTTGGTTTGGTTGTTTTTTAAATTCAAAATAGCATTATCGAAAAAAAAAGCCTATATTTATCAGCAAATTTTTAACCTTAAACATTCAAATAATCAGTCTCATGAGAATTTTATTGACCGGTCTTGTTGCTTTTTTGCTTGTATTCAGTTCTTGTAAAAAATGCTATGTATGCACAAAACAGAATACTATTACAGTGAATGGAGTTGACACTACTCAATCGTTCAGTTTTGATGCCTGCAATAATGGTAAAGAAGGAAATGGCGCGTTAAATAACATTGCTATAAAATCATATGAAGACAATGGCTACACTTGTACTTCTAAATAATTTTAACGTTTAAACTTAACTCAGCAAAAATGAAAAAAATTACAATTGCTCTTGCGGTTTTTAGTTTCTTCATCGGAAAAATTTCGGCACAATCGGAATTTACATGTGGACAACATATCCAACGCCAGCGTTTGATTCAAGAAAACCCCTCTATTCTGCAAACAGAACAAATGTTTGAGCAGTATACTAGAGATTTTATTGCCGCAAAAAAAGCAGGTAAAAATTCAAGAACAGCACCTTATCCTTATATCATACCTATTGTTTTCCATATTATCCACAATCTAGGGAGCGAAAACATTACCGATGCCCAGGTATTGGATCAAATGCGAATTTTGAACTTAGATTACAGTCGTTCTAATCCGGATACTTCAGCTGTTCATCCAGCATTTAAAAATATGATTGCTGATATGAAAATTGAATTCCGTTTGGCCAAAAAGGATCCCCAAGGCAATCCTACAACGGGTATCGAACACATCTATTCTGTTCAAACGAATGCAGGTACTGATTGGTCGAAGTTAAACCGCTGGCCACGCGAACAATATTTGAATGTTTGGGTTGTTTCAAGAATGCGCGATGGAGTGGCAGGATATGCTTACTTCCCAAGTTCTGTTGCAGTAGAACAAGCCAATTATGCAATGGATGGCATTATCATTTTGGATGATTATATTGGAAGCATTGGTACTTCAAATGGAACAAGAAGTAGAGCCCTAACACACGAGGTAGGTCACTGGCTCAACCTTCCGCACACTTGGGGATTTGACAATAACCCGGAAGTGGCTTGTGGCGATGACAATGTGGATGATACCCCTATAACGCAAGGCCATTTATCATGCAGTCAAAAACCGGGTAAAATTTGCCAAACAGGTGTGATTGAAAACATTCAAAACTTCATGGAATATTCTTATTGCAGTATGATGTTTACGACTGATCAACAAGGAAGAACAGAGGCTGCAATTACTAGTCCTATTGCCGGAAGAAATAATCTATGGTCGGAGGCTAACCAAACGCTAACCGGAGTTGATGATCCGAATCCACCTCTTACAGTTCCTATAGCTATGTTTGGCACTTTGCGTCATGTAGCTTGTGTTGGAGATGCTGTTAAATTCATTAACGCTTCTTATAATTCTGACCTTATCGATTATACGTGGACATTTCCTGCTGATGCAGACATTTCTACGTCAAACTTGAAAGATCCGACAGTTACTTTCAGCACTCCGGGCTGGAAAACCATTACCCTTAAAGCTGAAAATGCTAATGGATCGAATTCGTATACTTCTACTGAGGCAGTTTATATTCAGTCAGGTGATGCTTTACCTGAAGGACCCTATTTTGAAGCATTCAATAGTCCAAGCGTAGTGAATGACTGGATTGGATTTAACTACGATAGAAACAACTCGAAATGGAGCTATGCAGCCAATACCGGAAAAGGAGGAAATGGCTGTATGAAATTGGAGTTATACAAATCACTTCCGGGTGATATTGACGAGGTAATTACACCTGTGATGGATTTAACGTCTTCATCTACACAAACCATTTCGTTTGACTATTCTTTGGCAACAATGAATACGAATTATCTTACAGAAACTAGCGATGCAAGACGAGATTCAATTGTAGTTTACGCTAGCAAAAACTGCGGATTAACATGGACGCCTGTTTTAAGAAGAGGTGGACCAACCATTGTCAATGCAGGGATTTTAGAAGGTGCTCCTTATACACCAGGGACTACATCAGAATACTGGAAAAGCATTTCTTTCCCACTAACTTCAGGATTTCAAACAGCAGGTGTACAGTTTAAAATTTGGGTAAAAGCAGCGGATAGAACGAATAATTTTTACCTAGACAATTGGAACGTAGGTGGCTATACAACAGGAATTGAAAACAATACTGACTTATCTCAACAAGTTACCTTGTTTCCAAATCCTATGCAAACTGCTTCTACCTTGTTTATTGCAGACATGAGTGGAAAAACAGTTGAAGTTGCTGTTTATACAATGGACGGAAAATTGGTTGAGAATCTATACAATGGCGTAGTTACCAACAATGAATTTAAAATCGCGTTAAACAATACAATGTTTGATGCGAGTGGTATATACTTTGTTCGTGTAAAAGAAAACGGTTCTGTTACGCAAAAGAAACTTACCGTTATTAAGTAATCAACTTTTAGCCTTTAATTGAAAAGCCAACAAATTCTTGTTGGCTTTTTGTTTTTTTAGAAAATGAGAATCTACTATTTGCTTTTTTGCTCACTACTCGCATTCAGCAACTATGCGCAAAAAATTACGGAAACAACCACTATTATTGCCCATCCTAATCCTGCACTTGCTGTTCAAAAAGCGAATAACAACTTAGATGCAGTAGCCTTCAACAACGAATATTACTTAGCATTCAGAACTGCACCAAGCCATTTTGCCTCTAAAAAAACAAGGCTCATTATTTTAAAAACCAACAATTTAAAAGATTACAATATAGACACCACGCTTAGTATTGGCAACGATATTCGTGAACATCGATTTTGTGTAAAAGGAGATTCGCTGTTCCTTTACTTCTTTGAAGGTGGTTCAAAAAAACTCAAGTTTGAACCCAAGAAAATTTGGGCATTGGTAAAAACTTCTTCTACGGTATGGACAGCTCCCATCGATCAAGAACTCGATGGCTATGTGCCATGGCGAGTGCGCAATATAAATGGAACGTTTTATTTGTCGGCTTATTATGGAGTAAACTTGTATAACAAAGAGCACCATTCCGATTTACGCTTATTTACAAGCGATAATGGATTGCAATGGAAACCCCTCTCCGACTCTGCGCAATGTAACTTAGACTTTGCGGAAGAAGGCGAGTTTATAGCCGACTCTAATGGTGAACTATGGGGAACATTAGATTTGAAGGCTTTGGTGGCGCATTGTTTCATGCAGAAAAGAACAATTGGGCAAAATGGGTTTTCTATCGTACTGATTATAAATACGACAGTGCATTATTGTTTAATGAAGGTGACGATACCTATCTAATAGCCCGAAGAAATATAGATGGGAAAGCCAACCGCTTTAAAAGTAGAAACAGAAATCTGATTCGCTATTCCTTTACTAGAAAATGTACATCGCTCTATAAAATCAATAAAGAGAATAAACGCATCGACCTTATTTTAGATTTCCCGAGCACCGGAGATAATGCTTATGCCGGTATTGTGCAAACAGGTGTAAAAGAATATGCCGTGTTTAATTATTCTTCCAATCCGAAACATCCAAAAAACTGGATACGCGGGCAGCTCGGCAAAACGAACATCTATATGCATCGTTTGAAATTTTAAAGATTGTCTCCCAAAAATCCATTACTTTCGGTTTATTCTTAGGATAAAAACCTAACATTATGCCAGTAGAACTCGAACTCCGCATTACACCGGAATCAGTGGATTCTTTAGATGCCATTCACAAAGCAATAATCCAGCAATCAGATATAACTGCGGAATCAATACAACATGTTGAAATACTCCGTAAATCGCTAGATGCCCGAAAACATCCCATTGTTTTTTTGTTGAAGGTAAGGGTTTTTCAAGCCACTGAAACAGTTACTGCTGCCGATAAAAACATTCACTATACACAACCCAATAGCGCTAAAACATGCCATATCATTGGCTTTGGCCCTGCGGGTATTTTTGCAGCACTGCAATGTTTGGAACAAGGTATAAAACCAATAGTTTTAGAACGTGGGAAGGCGGTGAAAGATCGAATTTCTGATATTTCAGCCATTCACAAAACCCTACAAATAGACCCCGACAGCAATTATTGTTTTGGGGAAGGCGGTGCAGGCACCTACAGCGATGGAAAACTATACACCCGAAGCAGTAAACGGGGCGACATCAAAAAGGTGCTGAATATTTTCATTCAGCATGGAGCAGATGCAAAGATTGGTATTGAAGCGCATCCGCATATAGGCACCAACAAATTGCCACGTATCATCGAAAACATGCGTAAAACCATAATTGAATTTGGCGGTGAAGTTCATTTTGAAAAACGAGTGAGTGATTTTGTATTAAAGGATAATGAAATTAAAATAATTCAATGTACCGATGGCAGTGAATATCCTTGTCAGGATGTGATACTCGCCACAGGCCACTCTGCCCGAGATATTTTTGAGTTGCTGCACCGCAAAAATATTTTGATTGAAGCAAAGCCATTCGCTTTAGGTGTGCGTGTAGAGCATACACAAGAGTTAATCGACAGCATCCAATACAAATGCGAATCGCGTGGAAAATTCTTACCTCCTGCATCATATAGCTTGGTATCTCAGGTGAAAGGCCGTGGTGTATTTTCGTTTTGTATGTGCCCTGGGGGTGTAATTGCACCCGCAGGAACAGCCAACCATGAAACGGTGGTGAATGGTTGGAGTTCAAGTGCTCGAAATGGTCCGTTTTCGAACAGCGGTATTGTTGTTCAAGTTCAACCGGAAAACTGGCAACAATATGAAGCAGAAGGTCCGTTAGCTGCATTAGCTTTTCAAAGCGAAATTGAGCAAAAGGCATTTAATGTTGTTGGTTCGATACAAGCACCTGCACAGCGTTTGGAAGATTTTATTCAAAAGAAAACATCGTTGCATTTACCCAAATCATCGTATGTACCCGGACTTACTTCCTACGATTTAAACACCGTATTACCTAAGTTTGTAAGCGACACATTGCGGGAAGGATTTATTGATTTTGGCAAAAAAATGCGTGGCTACAGAACCAATGAAGCCATTGTAGTAGGTGTTGAAAGCAGAACCAGTAGTCCGGTACGTATTCCGCGCGATAAAGAAACGTTGCGCCATCCGCAAATCAAAAACCTTTTTCCATGTGGAGAAGGCGCAGGCTATGCAGGAGGTATTGTAAGTGCTGCGATGGACGGCATTGCATGTGCCTTGAAACTTTAATCAAGTAAGGGTTTCAATTCCGGAAACACCTCTACAACCGACTCGTTTCGCATGGCATCCAATTTGAAGGTAGTTTGCTTAAACGACTCGATTTCACTAGAAAAATCTTCTTGTAACATAAATTGCACACAACTCTCAAACTCAGACAAAATTAGTGTTTTGGCTCTTTGATCGGTTGTCGTTTGAGCTGCGACCCACTGTATGTGCTCTCGATACTTTATTGCCAGCTTGGCTTTCAATGCGGTTGGAAAAATCTTAATGTTATACATTTTAGGTTCTTCCAATACACTCGGAAAAAACTCGCTTACATCAATCCAGCCCTTTTCTACCCATTCACGATGAAAATCAGGAAGATGAAAGGCGCTGAATACATTTACAGTGGGCGCTATCATAAAATCGATATACGGACATTCCGCACGAATGGTTTGTATATGTTTAACCACTTCACTCCATACTTGTTCTTTGCGTTGATATTCGCCACGCTTATCTGTTCCATCTAAACTAGCGCAGATAAAAACATTAGTGAACTTCTTCCAATAATCGAATATTGATTTCCCTTTATAGCTAAACGTGGAGAAATTAGTATTGTAACGCAGCAATACGTCTGTTTTTCTATGTGCCAATAATAAATCTAACAAAGTATAGTGCTGTTCCATTAACAAAGGTTCTCCTCCTGCAAAATAAATTTCCTCTACACTTCCAATGTACTGTTCAAAATCTTTGAAAAAAGCCGGCTCATCGTTAATGGCAGTCGATAAACGAAGTCCTTTCCCAGATAGACCTAGTTCTTCTGCTTCATTAAACCACTTACTGCTCGACCAAGGGCCGCAAATTCGACATCGAAAATTACAAAAATTAGAAAATCGAACATCGAAGTAAACAGGAGAATATGGAACACTGACTTGATTTACACGCTGTATATGATGCAAGTAATCGGTATTAGCCGACTTACGCAAACTGTAAAGTCCGGCTTCTTCTTTACCATAGCATCGAGCACATCGTGCATCCGGCAAATCTTGTCGCATTGTTGAACGAAAATCTTGAATTGCCTTTCCTTGCCATATTTCAGCAATTGTTTGTGTATTGATATTGCCGAATGCCTGGTTTTCTTGCCAAGGCGTTTGACAACAAGGGGTAACCGTACCATATTGCGTAATATGTATATGCACAAATGGCATCATACAAAAATGTCTACTACCTGCAATAAATGATTCATCAATTGGTTGTTGTGGCATAGCAAAAAGAGAGACCAACCGATTGAGTAATTCCATGAAAATTTAATGCGCTAAGGTATTTGTAGAAAATCAGAGTTTACTTCACCTGTACAATTTGTTGTGAAAACACTTCTCCATTTACGGTAAGTTTTGCGATGTAAATTCCCGCATTCACCTCATTTTTCTGATAGCCAACTGTATAATCTCCTGCAGCTTTTGAAACATTGTTCTCTAACAATGCAATGCGTTGACCTAAAATATCTAAGATTTCTAACGACACCTTTGCATCAGCATTAAGTTTGTATTGTACTGAAGTTTTTTCTAAAAAAGGATTAGGGAAAACAGTAAAACGCATCTCGTCAGCATTTTGCAAACGATTCTCATCGCTAATAGCAGCAACTGTTTCTGCACTTTCACTACGCGTTAAATCAGTATATCCACCGGTACAAGTGTAGTAATATTCAGGAATTAAACTTGGCGTTGCACCTATCAATTTAATATTACCGAATTCATCTTTACGAATGTTCAAAGCACCACTCTTAAAGCACCATACCTTTGCATCAGGCTTTATCTCGCTTTTAATACTGTATTCTTCGAAGTACACTTTATCGCCTACAATAGAACCGCGCAACAACATATCGGCATAGTCGCCATTGTCATTAATAATTGTAGAAGTTCCACTAATAATATTTCCATCTTGTTTTAAATTGAATTCATAAATGAACGTTTGCATAACATTCTTTTGATCGGCTGTATATTGGAAACGTTTGCCTGCAAACTTACCGGTTAGATCCAACTGTTTAAGTTCTTTAGCATTTAAGATTTGCAAAGTAGGCGATGTAGCAGATGCCTGTAAGGCAATAATGGTGAATAAGAGGATTAATGTTCTCATAATTTTTGATTTAATAGTAATGAGATGTGTGTATGCTTCATTTTCCATACAATATACAAATAAAGTTATAAGCCTGCAACTATTTTTTCGGCTAATACCTCTCCTACTTCACTTCCTATCGCCACGCCCATTCCTCCCATGCGAACTCCCGCATATACATGTTCCGATACGCGTTTGATGATTGGATATTTGGTATCACCAAAGGCCATAATGCCTGTCCAAGCATAATCAATTTCAAATGGTGTTTGCGGTAAAATTATGGTATGTAGTTTTTCAACTAAGTTGTCCAAAATAGTTTCGTTGTACTCAAATTCTGTTGTTTCTTCTTCGTTAAAATCCATATTTCGTCCGCCTCCAAAAAGTACTCTCCCATTAACTTCTCTGAAATAATAATACCCTTCATCGAAATGAAAAACTCCTTTCAATTTTAAGTTATCGATGGGTTTTGTGATTAAAATCTGTCCTCTACCCGGACGAATATCTTCTTCCGGAAAAAATGTTTTGGCAAATGCATTCGTACATACGACCAATTGCTTTGCATGAAAGCGAATAACTTCATTTAATACACCATGCTTAACAAAAACAGCAACACCTTTGGTTTCTTCTTCAAATGTTTCTACAAAACAACCGGTGAGTAATTGTATGCCCAACAACAGTGCTTTGTCCATTAACGCACGCATTGTTTTCCCGGAATCGATTTCGCCTTCCAATCGGTTTTCTATTAATGCTGAAACACCCTGAAAGCGAAAGGTCTCCAACTTACTGTTCGCCAATGCAAATGCATTATCTTGTAACAAAGGGAACAACATGTTGTTAACGGCTTCCAGTTGGTTAAGTGCGTCAATATCTTTCTCGAAAATCAATTCATGACTGCCGTTGGCGCAGTAACACATCGCATTATCGCCAAGTCTATTGCGTAAACGTGTTAATCCGTTTTTTCGCAATTGAACCAGTTCCAAAACTTCTGCTTCTGTCATTGATTTTAAATCGTCTAAGATCTCCGTTAAGCTGCCTATACAAGCAAAACCGGCATTCTTCGTACTTGCTCCGGAAGGCAATATGGCGCGCTCCAATATGGCTACTGATAACGAAGGTTGTTTCTCTTTTAAAGATATGGCTGTAGACAGACCAACAATCCCAGAGCCAATAATAATCACATCATAATTCAAAAAAGAAGACTTCTCCCAATAGCTGAGCATAACCAGTAAATAATTTTTCTAAAACTAAAGGAAATAAAACAGAAAGGGAATTCATTAAACTCAATAGTAGGAATAGACTCTTACATCGGAAGTATCTTCGCCATTTAGGGTTGTAACGCGCTTCACTACTCTTCCTTCCGTATCATATGCATAAAAGAATTGTTGGCTGAAATTGCCACTGGGGGTTACCCAATCTTCTGCTTTTCGTAAGTTCTTTGTTGATTTACCCAGAAAAGACCTTCCATAGTTATCGTTAGAGAGTGTGTTTGTTTTATCGGTGAAATAGATAGAGGTAATGGCGTAATTGCCCGTTGAAATTGGAGACTGACTGGTTTCATACACCACATTACCGTTATTGATGGAATAGGTTTTATAGTTACTTGTGTCATCCTCTTGTACCATAAATGTTCTGTATCGATTTACATCGTAAGTATACGAATAATATATCTCGCTCCCATTATTTCCAATGCGTTTGTAGCGAGTGGCTAATCCATCGGCATTCAAGTAATAGATGTATTGATAATCCATAGAGCCGGCAACCATTCGAGTATATATAATGGAATCGGTATAATATTCAAAGGACTCGGTAATAGTACACTGTATGGCTGAAAGTAATCGTTGTTTATTATCGTAAGTACAATAGGTAACACAAGTATCGCCTATCTTTTGAAACGATTTCACCAATACTGGTTTGGATTCAGTAACTGTAATATCGTCCGACTTCTTGCAGGCGCTTAGATAATAGGCCAAGAGGACAAATAATATGAGGTAATGGGCTTTCATCGTATTCCTAAGATACGATAATTTTTTCTACCCACTGTTATTTTAAAACAAATGACGAAATTCTGACAATCAAATGCGGTGTGTTATTTCAAATCGGCTCCTAATTGCGAAATCTTCTTTATCTGCTTTTCTCTAAATTCGGCTGTTGAATTACGTATAGGACCTATATAGCTGACCTTCACCGGCTTCACACCACAAAACTCGAGTGTAGATTTCTTTAACTGATTAACGCTTGGTCGACCAAACATCAGCCAATAATACCAACTCGGTTGATCGAGTGTAGTTATGATGCGTGCAGATTTGCCTATGAGTAACTTATCCCACCACACCGAGTTTTCACGATATTGGAAAACAAAACCGGGCAGAAATATTCTATCGATAAAGCCCTTTAAGATAGCCGGCAAACCACCCCACCACACAGGATGAATCCACACCATATGATCGCACCATTTTAATTTCTCTAAAGCATCGAGTAAATCAGGTTCCAAATCGGAGCGCTTTTGATAACCGTATTTTAGATTCAGATTAAAAATTAAATCGGCTACAACAATCTCTTTCACCTCGGCTCCGGCAGTTAACGCACCTTGTTTATAGGCTGCGGCTATGCCGTAATTGAAACTATCGGGATTAGGATGTCCATTGATGATGAGTACTTTTTGCATAATGTGTTCTTCTTATAATTAAACCTAACTAAAAACAACTTAGTCATAGCTGATTAAAATCGTATCAACAAAAATTAACGCAAAAAAAATGCACCGGGTAAACATCCGATGCATTAAAAATTTATTCACTTGAATGCTATTCAAAAGCTTCTACACCGGCTACAGTAGTGTATTTGAACTGTCGTTTTTTATCCGGATAGCAAATGGCAAATGCCGATTGTACAGCCAAAGTGGCTTCGTGGAAACCACAAAGAATTAATTTCAATTTACCGGGATATTCGTTGATATCACCCACAGCATAAATACCTTTTATATTTGTGCTGTAATCTTCAGTATTGACCAAAATCGATTTCTTATCCAAATTCAAACCCCATTCTGCAATTGGACCTAACATGGGCGATAATCCATAAAGAGGCATCCAATATTCAGTTTCGAGGGTAGACTCCACTCCTGCATTCGTTTTCAGATGTACTTTGGTTAAATGCTCACCACCGTCAACGCCTACAATTTCCGATTCTAATACCACATCTATTTTCCCTGCTTTGGCCAAAGCCATTACTTTTTCTACAGAATCCAAATGCCCACGGAAACTATCTCTGCGGTGCACCATAGTTACCTTCTTTGCCACATCTGCTAAGAAAATTGTCCAATCCAATGCCGAATCTCCTCCACCGGAAATCACAACCGTTTTACCTCTGTATTTCTCGGGGTCGCGAATTACATAATCCACTCCCTTTTCTTCGAAATCGCGAATATTTTCAATTGGTGGTCGTTTCGGTTCAAAGCAACCTAAACCGGCAGCAATAAAAATGGCAGCGCATTTAAATTCAGTGCCTTTACTTCCTTTTAAAACAAATTTCCCGTCTTCCTGCTTTTCGATTTTATCAATACGTTCACCAAAAGTGAATCCCGGTTTGAATGGAGCAATTTGTTCCATCAGGTTTTTGATTAAATCACCGGCCAGTACCGAAGGGTAACCCGGAATATCGTAAATCGGTTTCTTAGGATACACTTCTTCTAATTGTCCACCGGGTTGCGGTAATACATCCACCAAATGGCATTTCAATTTCAACAAACCGGCTTCAAACACGGTAAACAGTCCAACAGGACCTGCGCCAATAATTAATATATCTGTTTCAATCATAACGGGTGCGAATGTAGCGTTTGCAACTTCATTTTCCAATTGAAAATATACATACAAATGTTGATTAATATCATGGCAAACCATTCAAAGGGAAAGGCTAAAACATTTAAATACAGTTTCATTTTCCTATATTGCCGTTCAAATTCAAGGATTATGGGAAAAGTTATTGGCATTATTGTAGCCGTTTTATTATTGGTGTTGGGAGGCTATTTTGCCTACACGCAATACACATATAGTGAAGGAACCAGAGCTGGCATTTTATTGAAATTTTCTACCAAAGGCTATGTGTTTAAAACGCACGAAGGTCAGTTAAACCTAGGTGGCGTTTCGGCTCAAAACAATACCCTCATCAATAATTTTTGGGATTTTTCGGTAAAAGATGCTGAAATTGCTAAGACCTTAGAAGGCATGGAAGGAAAAAAGGTTCAATTACACTATAAGCAAATTATGCACCAGTTTTTCTGGCAAGGAGAAACGCCTTACTTCGTTGATGAAGTAACCGTTATCGAATAAACTCAACACCAAAGTTCCAAACCAAACCACTTACTGTTATGAAGAAAGTTCTACTTCTAACGCTATTGCTATATTCCTGTTTTTCCTTTGCACAACAAGCCACACAAACGCTCCGAGGGCGTGTAATTGATCGCGAAAACACGATGCCGTTAATGGGTGTAAACGTAGCTGCTTTTTTAAATGGGAAATTATTGGGAGGAGCACAGACGGATGAAAACGGATATTATCGAATTGACCAATTGCCAATTGCAAGAATTGAACTTACGGTAAGTTATTTAGGCTATAAGAAAAGTACAATTCCGAACATTCAACTCACTTCAGCCAAAGAAATGGTAACAAATGTTGAATTAGAGCCCGCTGTTCAAGAAATGAAGGAAGTAGAAGTAACCGGAGGAAAACGCAAAGGCGAAGCGTTGAATGAAATGACTACTTTGAGTGCAAGAGCATTTAGTGTAGATGAAGCGGCCCGTTATGCCGGAAGTAGAAACGACCCTGCGCGGATGGCATCAAATTTTGCAGGTGTTTCGGGCACCGATGATTCCCGAAATGATATTGTAGTGCGCGGAAATTCACCGTTTGTGGTACAGTGGCGTTTGGAAAATGTGAATATTCCCAACCCTTCGCATTTTGCCATTGCAGGAACTACCGGGGGGCCGGTAGGCATGCTCAATAACAGAGTATTATCTAACTCCGATTTTTTATCGGGTGCATTTCCGGCAGAATATGGCAATGCATTAGCCGGAGTATTTGATGTTCGCTTCAAAAACGGAAACGATGAAAAACATGAATTTGGTGTAGAGTTTGGATTGATGGGTGCCCAAGCATTTGCTGAAGGACCACTGAACAAAAAAACAAAAGCCTCTTACGTAGTCAACTACCGTTATGCAACACTCGATTTGTTGGTAAAAGCGGGCATCGACATTGGCACCAAAGCCATACCGAAATATCAAGATTTACAGTTCAAACTTAACTTTCCGTTGAAGAATGGAGCCAACTTATCGTTCTTTGGATTAGGCGGCTATAGCTTGGTAAATTTAATGACCAGCACCGATAAAAAACCGGAACGCGACATTTATGCTTCAAAAGATATAGACGAATTTTTACGTACCGGTATGGGCGTGGTAGGTATCAATTATACGCGTCCTATTAACGAAAAATGCTATTCACACATTACCTTTGCGGCATCCGCACAATCGCTCAGAAACCACTTTGTGCGTATTGTTCGTCATGTTGATCCGGTATCCGGAGATTATGTGGTCGACAATACATACGACAAGATGTTTTTCAATTTCATGGAAGCAAAATTCAGTGCTAACTTCTATCGAAATTACAAGCTCAACAACCGACATATTGTGCGTTTTGGCATGAATACTGAACTGAATGTGTATCGCTATTCCGATAGTATTTTAAATGAGCAAACCAATATTTGGGAGAAGCGTCTATCCTACAAAGGGGCTCATTTTGTGTTTCAACCCTATGTACAATGGCGCTGGAGTATAAGTGAAAAGGTAACGTTGAATGCCGGTTTACACGGACAACTGTTCACACTCAATAAATCGTGGAGTTTAGAGCCCCGTTTGGCAGTAAAGTATCAATTCAAACGCAATCAGAGTGTGGCATTGGGCACTGGCTTACACAGCCAGTTACAACCGGCATATTTATATTTCCAAAACGACAATGTACTACACCCTGAATATGGACTGCGCAATAAAAACTTAGATTTTTCACGTTCGTTTCATTTGGTAGGCGCCTACGATATATTCTTCAAACAAGATATACGCATGAAAGTAGAAGCCTATTTCCAATACCTCTGGGGTGTACCCATCGACAAATCGCCTTCTTCTTATAGTGTAATCAATGAAGGTGCAAGTTTTGACCGTTTCTTTCCGGGAAAGCTAGAGAATAAAGGACTGGGCAGAAACGTTGGATTAGAAGTAACACTCGAAAAATTCTTTACCCATAATTGGTTCTTAATGTTTTCCGGTTCTGTATACGATTCGAAATTCAAAGCCAGCGATGGACTATGGTATAACACATCTTACAATGGTAACTACATTGTAAACATTTTGGGAACCAAAGAATTTAAATGGGGCAAAAAACGGTTGAATACCATTGGCATTGGCGGAAAGTTAACTGTGGGCGGAGGACAACGCTACACCCCTTACGATACTTTACTTTCGAAGTATTCGGAAGATCCTGTAGTGCAAGATAAAGAGCGTAACAAGTATCAATTCAAGCCTTATTTCCGTTTCGATGTTAAGCTGAATTACATGTGGAATGGGAAGAAACACGTTACCCAAGAAGTGGGTATAGATTTAGTAAACATTACATTCCAGAAAAACATTTTGCGATTGCAGTATGTAGATGCGCAAGCACAGCCGCGTGAAGTCTATCAATTGGGATTTTTACCACTATTCTATTATCGAATTGATTTCAGTTTCAAGCAGAAAAACAGAGATAGGCATTAAGTATATTCTTAATTCTCTTTAGCAATGGTAAAGTAGAACGTACTGCCTTCTCCTAATTGTGATTCCACCCAAATTTTTCCGTTGTGTTGGGAAACAATTTTATTACAAGTAGCCAAACCAATTCCTGTGCCTTGATACTCGGCATCCGTATGTAATCGTTGGAAGATGATAAACACCTTATCTTGATACTTTTTGTCAATACCAATTCCATTATCTTTAAACGTAAATAGATAATCACCTTCTCGTTCTTCTGAAAGTATGTCGATGCGAACAGGTTCAGTTCGTTTTCGAAACTTAATGGCATTACTTATCAAGTTTTGAAACAATTGTTTTAGCTCAATTTCGTTGCCTATCACATGTGGTAATGTACCGGTAACTATATTTGCATCACTTTCAGTAATAGACGCTTTTAAGTTGGCTAATACCTCTCTCAATACTTCATTACAATCTACCTTATCGGTGGAAACTTTTCGACCAATCCGAGAAAAATCAAGAAGCGCCTTCACCAAATTTTGCATTTTGATGGTAGCTTTGAGAATAAATTGAATATAGTGTTCCTCTTCTTCAGTTTTAGCAGAGCTTCGCTTATTCAATAAGCCTGTGAAATTTGAAATAGTTCGCAACGGCTCCTGTAAATCGTGAGATGCAGCATAAGCAAATTGTTCCAATTCTTGATTGGCGCGTACGAGCTCTTCCGATTTTCGTTTTAACTCAGCCTCCGTAATCTTTCGTTCTCGAATATCCAACGAAGCCTCTATTAATTCTTTATTGGTTTGAATCAATTTTTTGTTGATGGCTTCATATTCCATATTACTAACTAGTAAATCGCGCTCACTGGCCTCTGCTCTTTCCTTTGCGGCTATAATAGCTTGTTCATCTTCTTTCTGACGAGAAATGTCGCGCACAAAAATCAATAAACGTTCATCGGATAGCAACTTTGCCTTTATTTCTACAGAAAGTAATTTCTCGTTTTTCCCGCGCATGATTCGTTCAGTAACAACGGTCTTACCTTGCTTTAATTCATCGAAATGAAACGGATTTTTTTTCAAATCATCTTGTAATGCAAAATCATAGATGGTCAAATGTTTTAACTCTTCTTCCGAGTACCCCGACATGCGGCACATACTCGAATTCACCATAATAAACCGACCTTCCCCATCAACAATAAAAATGGCATCTGTAGCATGTTCTACCAACGATCGGTACTTTTCTTCGCTGGCGGAAATTTCTTCTTCAGCTCGCTTTCGTTCACTAATATCGATAAAACTGATTACTACCTCAACAATATTATTATTTGCATTAAACACCGGATAGCCTGTAACCATAGCCCAAATAGTGTCTTTAGTAAGCGGACGATAAATTCCTATGGTTAAATTGCGGATACCTTTTTGGGTGGTTAAAATCACATTCACCGGATACTCTTCAAAAGGCATGGTGCTATGATCGACACGCATAAATTTCCACTCCGGATCTATAGCCATTTTGCCTTTTAACTGCTCTTCGCTCAAACCTAACAACTCTACAGCCTTTGGATTACTGTTAATAATCGATGTATCAGGTGCGTGCAAAACAATGGCAGCATCGAGTTTATTCAACAAACTTCGATACTTCTCTTTTGTGTTGCGGAGTGTTTCATCTGCATTCTTGAGTTCTGTAATATCTATTAACACCCCATCCCAAATCACAATGCCATTTTCTGCTTTGCGTGGAACAGAAGATAGGTGTACCCATCGTATTTCACCCTTATGATTTTGGCAACGCATATCGGCATAAAAAGGCGACAAATTTCTATACGATAATTCTTCCGCCTCTGCCAAAGCTTCACGATCTTCTTCAACAACAATATTATACATCAATGAAGGATCTTGAATGATGGCCTCTGGTGATGTACCGGTTAGTTTTGAGACACTTTTACTGAGGTAAGAAAACTTCATTTTTCGATCCGATGAACAGTACACTTGATACATAAATACATTCGGTAAATTATCGCTCAAAATTTGTAACTGTATGGAGCGCTCTTTAGCATAAGCCTCGACTTTCTTGCGTTCCGATATGTCACTAATACTGCCTCGAATCAACACTTTATTCTCGGCAGGCAAACGAATTAAACGGACTTCGCAAGGAATCGATTGTCCTTCGCTATTAAGATGTATCCACTCAAAAACAGGTTTACCACCATTTTGGGCTTCCCAATTTTTCTCCTTGGCCGCCTCGCTCGATAATCTTCCATCGGGTTGATACGTTGGACTAATTTCGGCTACTCCAATAGAAAGCAATTGTTCACGAGTCATCTTGAACAAGTCTAAAGCCGTTTGACTTACATCTACAAACTTTCCAATCTCAATATCAAATACCACAAGGGCTTCGGGTGCATTTTCGACCAAAATGCGATAGCGCTCTTCGTTTTCTTTTAGAATTCTCGCGGCACGAGTGGGTTCCGAAATATCTTTTAACGTGGCATAGAAAAATGTATCTCCCCTAAACACTAAAGGATTCGGTCGAATTTCTATTGTAAACTCGCTTTGGTCTTTCTTTAACCCCAACAATTCCTTTCCATCGCCTAAAGCACGTTGTACGGGTTGTTTAAGAAAATCTTGAAAGAGTGCATCATACTGCTCTCGATAACGAACAGGTATCAATTGCTCAATGTTCAAACCTGCAAGCTCCTCTTTTGAATAGCCGAACATAGAACAAGCCAACTTGTTGCCCAAAATTATTTTACCATGAACATCTACTAAAACAATTCCATCGGGAGAGGCGTCAAAAAAAGCTTTGTATAATTCGATACTGTCCATGATTTTCATTTTCCAATTTCTCAACATAAATACCAAGGGGTGATGAGAAACCTATTCTAAAATTACTAAAGACAATTGTTCATCCTAAATATCGATAAAAAAAAAGAGATAAGCAACTCTTATCGCTTGTTGTTTTCGCTAAAGGACTTATCTGCAAGCATTTCCAAATGAAAATTTTGCCAGATAACATTAACACACAACAAAAAACACATTATTTTTATCTATACTTTGTTAATCGAACAGAAAAAAATCAAGGCTTACGTGTCAAATAGTACAAATTGATACCTATAATACTCACATTGGTAAGAATTATAGGATAAGAATAATGCAGCATAACACCATAGAGCACAAACAATAAACAGCCGATTGAGTTTACAATACGGAGTGTCTTCAAATCTTTCATCAGGAAAGAAAGTAATACGCCCAAACTGGCAGCATATCCAACAACTTCTGTTATGTTTTCCATATTCTTGAATTGAGCTACGATAATAAACTATTATTCTGAAAAACAATTTATTAGCCAATGAATAGAAAAACATCAGCTTACCTAGTTTAAATAAATTTCCATAAAACAAATACGATTGTTTTATATTTTCGAAGCCTTAAACGACATGAACAGTATGCAATCAAAAATAAAATCGGTTATTCAAGCCTCTATCGATGTAAAAGCAAAAATCTTAGATGATGCTACAATGCATCACCGTATCGAGGAAGCTGCGTTACAAGTGGTAAAAAGTTTTCAAAACGGTTGCCGAATTTATTTTGCAGGAAATGGCGGAAGTGCAGCCGATGCGCAACATTTAGCGGCAGAATTCACCGGACGCTTCTATAAAGACCGCGACCCTTTGCCGGCAGAGGCTTTGCACGTGAATACTTCGTTTTTAACCGCAGTGGCGAATGATTATTCGTATGACGAAGTCTATCAACGAATGATAAAAGCACAAGGCAGAGCAGGTGATGTATTCTTCGGCATTTCTACTTCTGGGAATTCAAAAAATGTAGTGCTAGCGCAGGAAGAAGCCAAAAGAAAAGGAATGTATGTGATTTCATTAACGGGTGAAACAGGTGGTAAAATGAAAGACTCGTGCGACATTTTATTTAATGTACCCAGCTCCGATACCCCGCGTATACAAGAGTCGCATATCCTTATCGGACATATCATCTGCGAATTGGTGGAAGAAAATATGTTCTTTTAATTTATTGTCTTGACAACATCTGCCATCATATTAGCCGGGGGCTTTGGAACACGTTTGCAAAAAGTAGTAAACGATGTACCTAAACCTATGGCCCCCATTCAGGGTAAGCCTTTCCTGCATTATGTCTTTTTGTATTTACAACAATATTACATTCAGGAAGTCTTACTCTCTGTTGGTTATTTGCATGAAGTGATTGAAGATTATTTCAAGAATGAATACTTGGGAATTAAAGTACGTTATTGTGTTGAAGAAAAACCGCTAGGCACAGGAGGTGGTATCAAAAAAGCATTTGAGTTAATCGAAAACAATGCATTTGTATTGAATGGCGATACTTTTTTTGATGTGAATTTAACAGAACTAGATGCTTTTCATAATAATACGAATGCTGATTTCTCGATGAGTTTGAAGCACCTAACGGAATTTGATCGCTACGGTACAATTGCTCTTGAAAACAGCCGTGTGAAAGGCTTTCAAGAGAAGGCCTATACGAAAGACGGTTGGATTAACGGAGGCGTTTACCTTACCTCAGCGGCTCTGCTAAACCGCTTCGATTTACCGGAGCAATTTTCGTTAGAAAAAGATTTTTTAGAACGCCACCTCGATAGTTTGCATGTGAACGGCTATTGTGCAGATGGCTATTTTATTGACATTGGTATTCCGGAAGACTATTACAAAGCCAACGAAGATTTACCTAAATTACTGTATTGATGAACATTCTGGAACAACTAAAAGTAGATAAAAGCTGGACTTTATTTCTCGACAGAGATGGGGTAATCAATCTCCATTTCCCGAAAGATTATGTGAAAACATGGAACGAGTTTTTCTTTTTAGAAGGTGCTATTGATGCGATCAAACAGCTAACGAAACAGTTTGGAAAAATTGTTGTAGTCACCAATCAACAAGGTGTTGGCAAAGGAAAAATGACCGAAGAAACCCTACAGAATATTCATACCAACATGATGGTTGAAATTGAAGCGGCCGGTGGTCGAATCGATTCTATTTATGCTGCAACAAGCCTTGAAAGTAAAGACGAGTTCGGTTTGCGCAAACCCAAGATTGGCATGGCTATGCAAGCGCAAGAAGATTTTCCTGAAATCGATTTTGCAAAATCAGTAATCGTTGGCGATTCTATAACAGATATGCAATTTGGCCGAAATGCTGGGATGTACACTGTATTCGTGTCCGACAAAGAAGATTCGGACATTGTTGAATCTTTACTTGTAGATTTTAAAATCAATAAGTTGGCGGATTTGGTGAATTAACTACACCTTTCTATCCATCACAAACACATTCCGTTGCGCTGTTGGATACACCACCATATTGGTAATATTCACATGCTTTGGCGCATTACACACATACCAAATCGCATCAGCAATATCTTCCGGGTGAAGTGGTTCGAAGCCTTCATACACTTTTTTGGCTTTGCTTTCATCGCCATGAAAACGCACTACCGAAAACTCGGTTTCGCAAGCTCCCGGATCGATGGAACAACAACGTAAATTCGTTCCTACTAAATCTAAGTTGATGCCTTCATTCAATGCTTTTACGGCATATTTTGTTGCGTTATAGACATTCCCTTCGGGATAGACCAAATGGCCGGCCGTACTTCCAATATTGATAACATGACCATTGTTTTTTGCAATCATATCGGGCAGGAATGTACGCGTTACATACAACAAGCCTTTAATATTGGTATCAATCATTTGTTCCCAATCATCAACACTGCCCGCTTGTAGCTTATCTTTTCCTGACGCTAATCCTGCATTGTTCACCAACACCGAAGGCACAATATTTTGCGATTGTACATAGGCATGAAAGGCCTCAACTTCTTGCTTATTGCGTACATCCGTAACATGAATCAACACTTCAACCCCAAAACGAGAAGTGATATCGGTTGCAATGTCTTCCATGCGTTCTTGTCGTCTTGCGCACAAAATCAAATTCACTTTATTCGCTGCAAACTTGTACGCTGTTGCCTTTCCAATACCGGATGTGGCTCCCGTTATCAATGCATATGTATTCGCTAAATCACTCATGGTCTAACATTCTGGTAATGAAATAGGGATATTCACCGCCAATCCCCCATCGGCTGTTTCTTTATATTTGCTGTTCATATCTAATGCGGTATCCCACATGGTCTTAATCACCGTATCTAAACTTACCTTCGCAAAATCAGGGTCGCCTTGCATCGCCAAATGCGCGGCAGTAATGGCTTTCACCGCTCCCATGGTGTTGCGCTCAATACATGGAATTTGCACCAAACCACCAATAGGATCACAGGTTAAACCTAAATGATGCTCCATCGCAATTTCAGCAGCTTGTAATACTTGTTGTGGTGAACCACCAATACATTCGGTCAACGCACCTGCAGCCATGGCCGAAGAAACGCCTATCTCGGCCTGACAACCGCCCATCGCAGCCGAAATGGTTGCTCCCTTTTTAAACAACATACCAATCTCAGCTGCTGTTGCCAAAAAGGTTACAATATCAATTTCTTTGCTATCTGTAAATAATTGCTGATACATCAATACAGCCGGAATTACACCTGCTGCACCATTGGTAGGCGCTGTAACAACACGCCCGAAAGCTGCATTTTCTTCATTCACTGCCAATGCAAAACAACTCACCCAATTTAAAATTTGGGGAAAAGTAGCCGGTAATGTTTTGATGTAAGCTTTCCATTCAGGAATAGAAGCGAAGGTTTTACCATTTACCATTTTGCGATGAATATCGAAGGCTCTGCGCTTCACAAACAATCCACCAGGTAAAATACCCGAAGTGTTGCAACCTCTGTAAATGCAGTCTTCCATTACCTCCCAAATGCGCTGAATGCCGGCTAATGTTTCTTCATCGCTGCGCCATTCACGTTCGTTTTCTAATACAATACTCGAAATACTTTTTCCGGCCAACATGCAATTCTCCAACAAATCATCCGAATCGTGATTGCCGTAGTTCAATATTTTCAATGGCACCGATGTCGCTGCATTTTCAGCCTCACGCACCACAAAACCACCGCCAATACTGTAATACACGTCTGTTGAAACAACAGTTTCTCCACTGAATGCGGTAAAACGCAATGCATTCGGGTGAAATGGCAACGACTCTTTCATATGAAAGACAATATCCAATTCCGGTTGAAAAGCAACAGCATGTGTTTTATTCAACACTAACTTTTCATTGGTCTTTATACCTTCAATTAATCGAGATAGTGAAGACGTATCAAAGGTCTCAGGCAGCTCCCCCATCAAACCTATTTGAACAGCAATATCCGTTCCGTGTCCTTTGCCTGTTTTGGCCAATGAACCATACAAATCAATAACCACTTTAGTTACCGTATTCAATTCGTTTATACTTTGCACAAATTGCAAAGCCGCTTTCCATGGGCCCAAGGTGTGTGAACTCGATGGCCCCACCCCTATCTTAAACATATCGAAAATACTTAAAGCCTCTTTTTTGCTCATACTAACCCTTTGAAGGTAAACGGAATCCTACTTTGGGAAATTTATTCGCTAAAATTTCCGCCACCACTTTATCTACAGGCAACACAATATCAGCTTCTTTATCGATTTGCGATAAATCTACCCAACGCTTCGATTCGGCATCTATGCCACGAACCACAGGAAAATCAAACTTCTTGCCGGACGTTTCAATTAATCGCCAGTTTTCGCAAGCTACGATATAATACATCGATAATACCTGACTTTCCGAATCAAACTGCGATTGCACAAAAAAATCGGTGGTATAGAAGTGCTCTAATACCGAAACTTCGATACCACATTCTTCTTTGAACTCACGGATTAACGCATCGCGCAAACCTTCCCCCAACTCCACTCCTCCTCCGGGAAACTTGGTGACATAGCGTTCTTTTATCAATTCATCCGATAATAAAATCTGATCGTTTTCATTCATCAGAATTCCGTAAACACGTACATTGAATCGTCTTAGCATAGTTAAACCTAGTATTAATATTTGAAGCCTAAACCTTTGCGTTTCGTTTCGTCTTCTTTGTTCAAATGTTGTAAATCGTCAAGCGTAATGGTGTCTAACATATCCTTTGTTCGTTCTTCTTTTGGTAAAGACGCCAAACGTATATTTTGATGATGTACGATATCTTGTACTAACTTACGAATTACACGTGCATTGCCGAAATTCTTATCGCGCGATTGATACAATTCAGCAATATGTTTTTTCAAAAACGTTTCTGCGTCTTCATTCAGCTTCACTTTTTCATCGGTGACCATCGAAACGGTAATCGTCCACAACTCTGTTTCGTTGTAATCTTCAAAGAAGAAGGTTCTATCGAAACGCGATTTCAAACCCGGATTCATTTCCAAGAAACGTTTCATTGGTTCTGTATAACCGGCCACAATTACTGCAAATTCGCCTCGCATGTCTTCCATACGTTTCAACAAAATCTCCACGGCTTCTTGTCCGTATGTACCATCCATCAAGCTGTACGCCTCGTCAATAAACAATACGCCACCTTTCGCCTCTTGAATTCGCTCATCGGTTTTAATGGCTGTTTGTCCCACATAACCGGAAACTAAACCTTGCTTATCTAATTCCACCATGTGGCCACGTTCCAATAATCCCAAGGCTTTGAACAGTTTACCGAAAATACGCGCCACCGTTGTTTTACCTGTTCCCGGATTACCTAAAAACACGGTGTGTAAAGAAAACTTATTCAACACATCTTTACCCGTTTCGTTGTAGAAACGCACTAATTTCACTAACTCGTTTACTTCGTTTTTGATGTTGTTGACACCGGCTAATTTATCCAAATCGGCCATAGCGCTTTGCAACAATTTTTCGTTCACTTGTAAGTGGACTTTCTTCTTGTCTTTCGCCACAAAAATGCGCTCAATATCTTCTTTGTGCACGGTCGATAACTCATCGGGCGAGAGGTCTTTCAAATTCTCGCTTTTCATCAAACGCAAGCCCATATTCATTTTTGCTTCGCTCAATAAACCAATGGCATAGCGGGCATTCCCGAACGAACGGTCGCGTGTTCTGAACCCTTCCGTTAACTGCTCATACAAATAATGTTGTGCATCTTCAGTCAACGTTACTTGTTTATCACCGGCATTGCGCATCACAATTTCTAACAATTCTTCAGGTGTGTAATCTTCGAACGTGAAGTAATTGGCAAAGCGCGATTTCAACCCCGGATTGGATTTTAAAAACACATCCATTTCCTTCGGATAACCGGCCACCATCACTGCAATATCGGGGTGACCATCGCTCATTTCTTTAATGATAATTTCAATGGCTTCTTTCCCGAAATCCTTGCTGTCATCGCCTTCACGGGCTAAAGCATAAGCTTCATCAATAAACAAAATACCACCACGGGCTTCTTCAATGGCTTTCTTTACTTTCGGTGCTGTTTGTCCGATGTATTCGCCAATCAAATGCGAACGATCCACTTCCTTCACATGGCCTTTCGATAACAAGCCCATCGACTTGTAAATCTGCCCCAACATCTTCACCACCGTGGTTTTTCCGGTACCCGGATTACCCGTGAACACGGCATGCAAGTTGATACGATCTTCATCTTGCAAGCCTTTCTCTTTGCGCAGTTTCAAGAACTGAATATAATCCAAGTGATCGTGAATTTCTTTACGCAGATGGTCCATGCCCACAAGGGTATCGAACTTAGCGAGCAACTGTTCGATAGTCACCGTTTGCTCTTCCGGCTCCGATTGCGAAATAAACGCATGCGGAATTTCCGATGGATCAATATCGCCTTCAATTTCCTCATCCCCCGTAGGCAACTGCAACACTGCAATAACGGTATCCATAAACACCACCTCTAAACGGTAGTTAGAATCGCGCCAAGTGCCCGGCATATCGTTGCCCCAGCCTTCGTTGAACACCAAGAACGGCTCGTTTTCTTTAGAACCAATTTTACGGTTACGTTCAATCCGCGCCTTTAATAAACCTGAAGCATTGTACCAATTGAATACAATTTCGCAGTTCCAAGGCGTATCGAGTTTGTTGGCAGCCGTGAACTCAATGTATAAATAAGGCGTATCGTCTTTGCTGATTTGTTTGAGATAGACTTTACCTACCTCGCTTACCGCATTGAAATCGCCTACATAGAAACGTACTTGGTGGATATCGAAAAACGGATTACTGTTTTGCGAAACCGTACCGGCTTTCTCTACAAAGAAGCGTTTACTGCCCACCATTTCGTTATCAATCCAAGCTTCCCAGCTGTATTCTCCGTATTTCCAAAACGAGTTAGGTGTAGGGGTTCCCCAACCTTTGTTTACATACACCACATTTTCGTTGGAGGTGATGATGCGTTTTTCCTCTTGCGAGCACAACTCGCGTTTCATATTATCGGCTTCATGCGCAAAGGCCTTCATGCAGATGGTGGCTTCCCAATCTTTCTCGTCAAATTGCTTATTGTAAAAAGCAAATTCGGCCGAGATATAGGTTAATTCCGATTCGTCATACACGGTTCTGTACTCGCGTGTGCGGTTCACTAACCACTCATCGGAGCCAAACACTTTCAGTGTTTTAAATTTGTAATTTTTCATAATCGCATTTGTTCAAACATTCACTAATAATACTCGCCCAATATATAGAAAATATTATGCCGCAAAAGGTTGCGTGCTGTGAATAAGTTGGCAATTGCGTGGATTACTTTAAAAAGTTGACATTTTCATGACAATTTGACGAATGTGATTAAACGTATCGTCACTGCGATCGGCCAAAGACAGAGAAGCAGACTATCTTTAGATTAACGATTGTTTCCATACATCTTGTGCAACTGTTTTTACGCGTAAGCCACTAATTCCTAATAGCTAGAAGTTAGCGGCTTCTCCAATTGCTTAGCACCATTTATTTGAATTTGAATAGTATTATAAATGAAGCACCATTTCGCGTGAGGGGTTGCAGCGGAAATCCTGCGCCAATTCCCATTGGGGCAGATTGCAGCGAAAAACCCGGTGACGCTTCTTAGCGGCACACGCCTAAAAGTATATATTGTCTCTAGCAGCTAATGGCTAACCCCCAATAGCTTCCTCGCAGTTCTTAATTTCTCCGCTTTGTTTATATTTGGGCATTATGGAAACAAAGGCGATGACCAAAAGAAACGAAGAAGTGAATTTCGATGATTTCAAAGCTGAGGTTTTGAACGATTATAAAACGGCTGTGCTGTCGCGCGAAATGAGTTTGGCGGGTCGAAAAGAGGTGCTCACCGGCAAGGCTAAATTTGGGATTTTTGGCGATGGAAAGGAATTGGCGCAAATAGCGCTGTCTAAAGCCTTCGAAAAAGGCGACTGGCGCTCCGGCTACTACCGCGATCAAACGTGGATGCTGGCGTTGGGCGAACTTACCGTTGAACAATTTTTCTCGCAACTGTACGCCAATCCCGATCAGGAATTAGACCCTTTTTCGGCAGGCCGACAAATGAACGCGCACTTTGCCACCCGCTTGCAAGATAAAAACGGACAATGGCTCAACCATACTGAATTATACAACTCCACGGCCGATGCATCGCCAACGGCTTGTCAGATGCCGCGCTCATTGGGTGTGGCCTTGGCATCGAAAATGTATCGCCACAATCCATCGCTCCAAAATATGGACGGCTTCTCGAATGCCGGCAACGAAGTGTCGTTTGTGTCGATTGGTGACGCCTCTACCAGCGAAGGCCATTTCTGGGAAACCGTGAACGCAGCCGGTGTGTTGCAAGTGCCGCTGGCGATTTCGGTGTGGGACGATGGTTACGGCATTTCCGTACCCAAGAAATACCAAACCACCAAAAGCTCTATCTCTGAGGCTTTGCTAGGCTTTCAGGCCAATGGCGAAGATTCGGGTATCGATATTTATGTGTGCGAAGGCTGGAACTACGGCAAATTGGTGAAAACCTATATGGAAGGCGTAGCGAAAATTCGTAAAACCCACCGTCCGGCTTTGTTCCACATTACCGAAGTAACACAGCCGCAAGGCCACTCAACATCGGGCTCGCACGAGCGCTATAAAGATGAAATCCGCTTGGCGTTCGAGAAAAATTTCGATTGCTTGGTGAAATTCAAAGAATGGATTTTGAGCAACGACTTAGCTACCGTTGAAGATTTGCTAGCGCTGGAAGCCGATGCGAAAGCGCAAGTGAACGAAGAGAAAAAAGACGCTTGGCGCAAATTTGCCGAGCCTATCAAAAACGAAATTGCCCAGGCGTTAGACTATCTGCGGGCTGTAGGCAATGCCTTGGGCGATACTTCGTTCACCGATCATGTGGCAACTAACTTGCAATCGACCATCGATCCTATTCGCAAAGACATTCTGAAAGCCTGCAAAAAAGTGTTGGTGCAGTACAAAGGCATTGCAGACGAATCCCTGAACCAACTCCGCTCCTACACTACCGCTTTCCAACAACAATATCAAGATACGTACAGTTCGCATTTACACAGTGAAAGTCCGCAAAACGCTTTGCTGGTGCCGGAAGTGAAGCCTGAGTTCACCCCCGATTCGAAAATATTGAACGGCTACGAAATCTTGAACACTACCTTCGAAAGTGTATTTAATCGCTACGATAATGTGGTGGCTTTTGGCGAAGACTTAGGGATGATTGGCGATGTAAACCAAGGCTTTGCCGGCTTACAAGAAAAATTTGGCGTAGAACGTATTTTCGATACGGGCATACGCGAGGCCACTATCATCGGACAAGGCTACGGCCTTTCCCTGCGCGGCATTCGCCCAATTACAGAAATTCAATATCTCGATTATTTGCTCTATGCCCTTCAACCACTCAGCGATGATGTGGCCACGCTACACTACCGCACCAAAGGCATTCAAAAAGCGCCAATGATTGTGCGTACGCGCGGCCACCGCCTCGAAGGCATTTGGCACACGGGCTCTCCGCTGGGCATGATCATTAACGCTCTGCGTGGTATGTATGTGTGTGTACCGCGTAACATGGTGCAGGCTGCGGGTATGTACAACACCTTGTTGCAATCCGATGAACCGGCTCTGGTGATTGAGTGCTTGAACGGCTACCGATTGAAAGAAAAATTACCGAACAACTACGATACCTTCACCGTACCGCTAGGCGTGCCTGAGGTGATTCGCGAAGGCTCCGATGTCACTATTGTAAGCTACGGTTCTACCCTACGCATTGCCGAAGAGGCCATCGAAACCCTTGCCGAAATTGGCATTTCGGTGGAGTTGATAGACGTGCAAACTTTGTTGCCGTTTGATATTCACGGACGTATTGCCGACAGTATCAAAAAAACCAACCGCGTTATTTTCTTAGACGAAGATGTGCCGGGCGGAGCTTCTGCGTATATGTTCCAGCAGGTGTTCGAAAAGCAAAACATCTTCCAATATTTAGATGCTGCTCCGGTCACTTTATCGGCTAAGGCCCACCGCGCATCCTTTGGCAGCGATGGCGATTATTTCAGCAAACCCAATGCCGAAGATATTTTCGAGGCGGTGTACAAATTGATGAACGAAGTCGACCCGAGCGAATATCCGAGCATTTAGGGGGGAGATTTAAGATTTTTTGATTTAGGATTTAAGATTTTTGAATCCGTCATTGCGATTCAGCTTCATAGCTGGAGAAGCAATCTGTGTTGGGCGTGTAACCGCGCTGTCCGTTTCAATCTTTTGTTCGTTCCTCACAAAAGGATTTCCACTGCCATCCCGCACGCGGCATTGCGGTGTAATTGAACATTATTTTCTTGACTTACTGAAAGCATTGAAGTACTTTTCTTCCACACATCACCTTGTAAAGCGAATGATACCGAATTGCTCGACCATACAACCGAAAAATTAATTGCATAAACTATTTTTGTCTTAATGATAATTTACTTACTTTTGACGTAAGTAACGTATAACGATAGTATGCTGACATCATTTGGAGATAAGGACACTAAGAAAATATGGGACGGTGAAAGAGTAAAAGCGTTCTCGACAGAAATACAAGAAACTGCGAGGAGAAAACTAAGAATGCTCAACAACTCACAAGACCTAAATGACTTACTGATTCCGCCTTCGAATCGCCTTGAAAAATTGAAAGGAAACTTTAAAGAATTCTATTCCATTCGAATTAACAATCAATGGCGCATAATTTTCAAATGGAATAATGGAAATGCAGAAGATGTCAAAATAGTTGATTACCACTAAATATATAACCATGAAAAAGCTTAGAAATATCCATCCTGGTGAGATTTTACTTGAAGAATTTTTGATTCCTCTTGAAATTAGCGCTTACAGACTATCAAAAGATATTGGTATTCCGCAGACTCGTGTTTCAGAAATTGTAAGAGGCAACAGACGTATTACTGCTGACACGGCTCTTAGGCTATCGAAATATTTTGGGAATTCAGCAAAATTTTGGTTAGGACTGCAAGACGACTTTGACATTGAAGAAGAACAAAACCAGAAAAAAGCGGAGTTAGGAGCGATTAAGCAATACTCGCGTAACGCTGCATAACAGTGGTTTTGAACTATGCGGGTGAAAAATGAGTTCCTTTTAAGTTATAACTAAAATTTTACACCCGAAACACACGCACAGCGTAAAAACCGCAAAACGAAATAATAAAAAAATCCCCATTAGAATAATGCTACCTTGTGGGTGGAAATTCTTCCACCACTCTGCCGCAGTTAGCGGAATTCAACTAAACACATCATGGACAAAAGCGATATAGAAAAAGAAAAAGCATATATAACGGTAGAAATTATTGAGTACGTACCCAATGCCGTAGTGATAAAAACCATTATGAAAAAATCGACCGGGAATATCAGTGTAATGTCGGTAGATAGTGGCGAAGGACTCAATGAAAAAACATCTCCATTCGATACCTTTGCACAAGTAATAGACGGCAAAGCAGAACTGGTGATTAACGGTAAACCCAATATGTTACTCACCGGCCAATCCATTATTATTCCGGCTCATGCACCTAACCATATCACCCCCGATGGACGCTTTAAAATGATTCTCACCGTTATCAAAAGTGGATATGATGAGGTGGCGGCACAGATGTAAAAAACGATTAAAGCATTTAAGATTTAGGATTTAAGATTTTTTGAATTAAGCCTTTTCATGCCTGCTAATCAACCGCATAAAAAAAGGGCTATCTAAAAAGACAACCCAAAAATGGAAATAGGACGTGTCCTATCATCCAGTGTAAATGTAATGATTTATGAAACACTTCAATACTATTTAATGTGCGGATAGCTGTTGTATTCTGGCGGGCTGGTCTTGTATTACAAAGTATGCTCGTTGTTGTTACAAGTATGGGTGTTGTATGTCTAAATACGCTTATTGTAATTCCAAGTATGCGAGTTGTATTTGAAATTATGCTTGTTGTAATTCAAAGTATGCTTGTTGTAATTTCAAGCATTGTTTTTGTATTCAAGGAGTGGATATTTAAAACGGTACAATAGGCATAAAAAAAGGGCTATCTGTAACGATAACCCAAAAATCGTTTGAAAAATGATAATAAATCAAATTTCAATATTAACTCCTGTTTATTCTACATCGATTCCGATTAGCCAGACTGGGACTGAAATGACTTTTGAGAAATCCTCCATAATCTTTTTTGTTTTGTCAAAAGTTACAATACCATCACTTAATAGTTTTTCTAAATTACCTGTAGGCACAATGTAAATGAGACAATCAACAGAATTTTGCACATCTGCTTTAAGGACTTTGAAAAAATCACGATATGCTAAAGCCCAATTGCCGAATTGAATCTCTCCTACTATCAGTGGCGTAGAATTTTCTATTGTGCCTTTTCCAATGTTTGTTCCCTTTTCATCAACCCTCTTCAATGAATTTGCTATTTCAACTAAATCAGGATTTTTCTTCAAAAACTTTGTCCATCTTTTTTCTCCATCTGAATAATGCAAACTTCCAAAACATAAGTTTCGTAAGGCAAGAATATTGTTATAATGGTTCAAAATAGCAAAATCAAAACCTCCTATTGTATTATTCTCCTCACTGAAATAGAAAACGCCATTTTCTTCATAAACCTCAAACTTAATTTCATTATTAGGAAACGTTTTTAATTGCTCACGAATAACCTTGTTAAGTTCTTCTGCTTTAATTGCTTTACTTTCAAACTTTCCTGTAAGTTTTATTCTTGGGGAAATAGAAATTTTACAAGTAAGTGAAGCTAACATGTTTTTTTTAAGCTCATTGTATGTATTTACAATCTCAAATGAGTGATGGTGAAAATACTCTTTCGAAACTTTTAATTTCAGACTTTTAGTCTTTAACCAACTCTTTTTTTCTACTTCGTTCATACATATTTATTTTTTTTTCTAGAGAGATTCCGATTTTTTCAATTACTCCGACAACTAATGCATTACCCATAAAAAATGCTCTTTTGGTGTCCGATATTCCTTCAAGCTTTGTATGGTCATCTGGAAACATATTTAGGCGTTCTAGTTCAACAGGCGAAAGTCTTCTGTACCCTTTTGGCGTTTGAATAACGTGTTTAAATCTTGATGGTGATTTACCTCCTTCACCGGTAATAATTGTTCTTGAGGGTTTGTCTAAAGGGTCAGGAAATATCATTCCTCCCTCACTGTAATTATATTCAAAACCTTGGGCGTTTGTTCGCATTTCTTTTTTCGGACCTTTTAAATACGACCATTTGTCAAGGTCGCTTTTGTCTATATAAAATTCTGATGTCACTTCTCCATTTTGAATAAGGTCTCTCAAAATAGTGAAATTTCCCTCATAATTGGGTTGAGTTTTAAGGGTTGTTACCAAGCCATTAATCATTATTCCAGTATTTTCGAAAAGTCCTGTTGTTCCACCTTTGTTGAAATTTTCAGAAATAGAAACTATATCGCCTTTAAGTTTAAATTCTGTTGGAAACAATGCGTTTTCTGATGTAACAGGAAAAGCTTCAGCTAGTGTTCCTTCTTCTAAAATCCATTCTGTTGCTCTGACTTCTTTAATACTTTCATAAATATTAGTTCCTTTGAGATATGCCAAAATGAAAATCCTTCTTCTTCTTTGAGGCATTCCAAAATCGGCTGCATTTATTACTCTCCATTCAACAGCATAGCCTAATTCATTTAAACTTTGTAAGATAATTGCAAAGTCACGACCTCTTTGTCCTGATGGGGAAATGAGAAGTCTGTCAACGTTTTCAAGGAATAAATATTTCGGCTTTTTCTTTTTCTCTGAAATAATCTTGTGAATGCTCCACCACAAAACTCCTTTTTTGCCAATTAGTCCTTTCGAGTTTTTCAAAGTTGTCGCAACAGAGTAGTCTTGGCATGGAAAGCCACCAACCAACAAATCATGATCTGGAATTAAAGAAATCTCTACCTGAGCAATATCTACATTTGAATGACCGTCTTTGCCAAAACGATTTTCGTATACACTCGAAGCATGTTGTATTTTAGTTGATGGTTCCCATTGATTACTCCATACAACTTTGTACTGAGACTTCATACTTTTTTTATACCCTGATGAAGACGATTTACCTTTCCAACCTTCTAAGCCCAACCTAAATCCTCCAACACCAGCGAATAATTCTACGACTTTAATACTATTTTCCATTTTGTATAGTCTTTAAATATTTAACTTTTTTTTCTGCAACTTTTAAAATGCTCAAATCAGCTTCTTCATCAAGAATCTTATAGGCAATTTGATCACTCAAAAAATTGTTCTGTAATTCCTTTTCATCAACATTAAAAAATGTTGAAATCAGTTTAATAACTTGTTTTGTAGGAGGTCTTTCATTTCGCTCAATTTTAGCTAACAAAGAAGTATCTATATTTATAGCATCTGCAACAAACTTAAGTGTTAAACCCGCCTCTTCTCTCAAAACGCGAAGCTCTTCTCCAAAAGATTTCGTCTTATTAAAAACAGTCATAAATTGGTCATATTATGTCCAAACATATTGATAAAACACTTATGGACAAAAAAAGTCCAAAATAGTTTTCAACAACAATTATTTGTTATCGTTTATTCAATTCACCAATACAAAATATTCACCCGTAAGTTGCCTTCTACTTGTTGTTCCACCACCAATTAACGAAACACTTAGACTGTTCCGTTCATTCGTAATAACAATAAAATTCACTAACAATTCCCTACCTTCACCCCACAAACCAACTTACCTCCACATGGCCAAATATAAATACGGATTTATCAAACGCTCCGCTGAGGAGGTGGCCAAAGAAGAAGCGGAAACAGACCGCAGATTAGCCTATTGGGAAAACGAGGTCAAGAAAAGCAAGTACTATAACAAGGAAAAATTCGAGCGCTCAGAAAGGATTGCAAAATGGGTGTTGCTGGCTATTATTTTCGCACTTTTTTACATGGGTATTAAAGGACATAAATAAAATATTCGAGCCATTAGCCGCCAGAAGCTAGTGATTTGTAGCAACTTTAGATAAACAATAAGTCTTATTGTAACTTAAACATTATCGGCAAAACAAAATGCGATCGAACTGGCTGATTATTCTCTCGAGCCGGCTCAAATCTTGGTAATAACTTTATTACACGAATAGCCTCATTATCTAATCCTTCAGCCACTTGATGTTTCACTTCGAAATGCGATGGAACACCATTCTTTTCTACAACAAATTGTATAACAACTTTTCCTTGAATATCATTGTCGCGCTCCTCAGCAGGGTATTCCAAATTCATTTGTATGTGCATGAACAACTTTTGTTCGCCTCCGGGAAATTGGGCATTCACCGAAGGGGCTTCATATATCTTTTCAGTAGTATCTATTCCTTGTAACAAGTATTGTTCATAGTTAAACGAAGTACCTAAGATAACTTGAGCAATTTTTTGCTTAACCGTTGCAGATAATACCGGTATATATTTCGAACCTTTTCGAATTTCAATGGTCAGAAATCTATTCAATATCCTTTCGTTGTTATTAGTGAAATATCGTAATATTCCATAGTATCTATATCGGAGTGAATCATTGGCTTTAAGTTGTTCAATAGTTTCGAGAACTTTACTATCGTCAATGGGTTTACTATCGTAAAAACAATACTCCAACAAAGATCTGTTTACTTTTCTATAATACTTAGCTGGATTCTTAGTTACCAGTATTAACTGGTTAAAATATTCTGTTTCTTCTGTACTAATGGTTTGCGCATTTGAGATTCCCGCAAAAGCTATAGTAAACAATAGGGCGAATAGTCTAATCATAGAGGTTAATTTAGAACTTGAAAGTATGAAACGTATACAAACAACCAAATTACACCTCGATAAACCACGAGTTCATCCCACTGTGAACTTTGACAATAGAGCTATATCGCTTTGCTATGTAACTATTGTGTGTAAGTGTTTAAGCTTATAATTGAGAATTCTTAAGTGGTTCGGAGATTAAACTACAATAGGTAAAATCTACCGCATAAAAAAAGGGCTATCTGTTAAGACAACCCAACCCGGTGGAAGGACGTATCCAACCCTCACGCTGTAAATATAATGATTTGTTTTTATTTAAAACAACAAATGCTCGCCTTCCACCATCACCGCCTTAAGTTGTTGTGCATGCGCTAGTGTAGCATATTTATCGTAATCCGCAGAATAGTCTAGCCACGCTCCCACCTCACTTGGCTTCAACATCAAAGGCATTCGCTTTTTAATGTTGTGTATTTCTTCCATTAAAGTATTTGCAGTAGTTGTAACAATGCTAAATGTTTGTATCACCTCGCCTGTGGCTTTGTTCGTCCAATCCGACCATAAACCACCAAAGGCAAACAACTCCTCGCCTTCCATCGAAATCTCAAACTTCTGTTTCGATTTTCCTTTGCTGTCTAACCACTTCCACTCATAAAACGAAGTAGCCGGAATCACACAACGCTTATGCATAGCCGATTCCCGAAACGATGGTTTCTCTTCCACCGTTTCAATTTTTGCATTTAAACACATAGCCGCCATTTCGTTAGCTTGTTGGGGATCTTTTACCCAATTCGGAATTAAACCCCATTGCAATGCGGAAATCGAATGAGGCGCTTCATTCGTAATCACAGGCATTACAGGACGTGAAAATCCATTGGCATAAGCATGTAGGGCTTTCCATTGTCGATTGAATGTAACCTTAAATGTCGATTCAATTTTAGGTGCCTCAGTTGTGTTTTTATAATGATAGCACATCTTATAAACTAAGCTTTTCGTTCTCCAATCTGCTGTCGCCACATAGCATAATACAAGCCTTTCAAATCCAGCAAATCTTGGTGTTTGCCTTGCTCAATAATCTTTCCTTTCTCCAACACATAAATGGTATCGGCATGCATAATGGTAGACAAACGGTGCGCAATCATAATGGTAATGCGGTCTTCACGTGCCGAGACATTACGAATGGTTTGTGTAATCTCATCTTCTGTAATCGAATCCAATGCCGATGTGGCTTCATCAAAAATCAACAAATCGGGGTTGCGCAACAACGAGCGGGCAATCGACAAGCGCTGTTTTTCTCCACCCGATACTTTCATACCGCCTTCGCCAATTACGGTGTCCAATCCTTTATCGGAACGCGCCAAAAGCTTGGTACACGAAGCCTTTTGTAATACATCCATCAACTGTGCTTCGGTAGCATTGGGGTTCACAAACAACAAATTCTCGCGAATGGTACCCGCAAACAACTGCGTATCTTGCGACACCAATCCAATCTTCGCGCGCTGCTCGTTGAAATCCATGTCGTTGATATTATGTCCGTTGATGGTAATTTGTCCTTCACTTGGTTTATACAAACCCACCAACAATTTCACCAAGGTTGTTTTCCCGGAACCCGATGGACCAACAAAGGCAATGGTTTCCCCTTTTTTAATGGTAAAAGAAATCTGCTCCACGGCATTTGTTTTCGCACTCCTATGCGCAAATTGCACATGTTCAAAAGCAATGGTATCCATACTTTCCAGCGATACCGGATGTAGGGGAATAGCTTCCACCGCCTTCGACATCAATGTTCTAAAGTTATTCAACGATGCTTCCGCTTCGCGGTAACTCAAAATCACATTGCCCATTTCTTGCAACGGATTGAAAATAAAAAACGAGTACATCTGCAATGTGGTCAACTGCCCCAATGTTAAGTATTCCTTGAAAATCAAATAGAGCAACACAAACAGAATCCCTTGTCGGAGCATGTTCACCATGGTACCTTGTATAAAGGCGATAGCGCGTATACTTTTCACCTTCTGCAATTCCAACTCCAAAATTTTGTTGGTAGAACTGTTCAAGCGCTCCACTTCTTGATTGATTAAGCCTAAACTTTTTATCAATTCGATGTTTCGCAAACTCTCGGTAGTAGCACCGGCTAAGATGTTGGTCTTCGAAACAATCACCGTTTGCACGGCTTTGATACGTTCTGAAAGCACTTTAATCACGGCAAACAAAGAGAAGCAGGCCACAAAGTAAATCAACGACAACGGGCCATACACTGAAAACGAATAGACCAACACAAACACAATACCCACAATGCCGAAAAAGAAAACATTCAAAAAGCTGGTCATGAATTTTTCGGTGTCGGTGCGCACGCGCTGTAAAATGTTCAACGTTGAACCACTGCGTTGATCTTCAAATTCTTGAAACGGCAATTGTAGCGAGTGGCGTAAACCATCGGTGTACACATCAGCCCCGAATTTCAAAATCACTTTGCTTAAAAAATAATCTTGAAACGCTTTCGCTACACGGCTTATCATCGCAACAGTAACCGCTAAGCCAATCCATTTCAATATACTGAAAAGGTAATCTTGCGCATTGTGTAATTCTTTATGTCGTGTTGCTAAATCAATCAACTTCCCGTAACAAAATGGGTCGAGGAGCGAAAAAAGCTGATTCACTACTGCCAAAAAGAAGGTGATGAACACCCAATTTCGGTAGCGCTTCAAATAGTCTAATAATATCTTCATTGCCGTAAATTGAGTGCAAAACTAATCGCATTCCCCTGCTTTCCAACTGCATAATAAATCAGGGATTGTATTATGTTTGAAGCATGGAGACAAGAAACCCGAAATGGAGAGAATACACGCAGTTCAAGATGGAAAAGAATAAATTCATGAAGCACATTGGCTTCGAATTCACCGATATTCTGCCCGGAAAAACCATAGGTAAACTCGAATTTCAGGAATTCCACGAGCAGCAAAACGGCTATTTGCATGGGGGAATGACGTCTACCATCTTAGATATGGTCTGCGGTTTCGCGGCTTATACTTTGGTGGAGCAAGACCAACAGGTGTTTACCGTGGAATCGAAAATAAATTATTACAACCGCGGTATGGGTAAAGAATATTTTGCCGAAGGACGCGTTGATAAGGCGGGAAAGCGTTTTCATTTTTGCGAAGGGGAATTATTCTACTTCGAAGGCGATAAAAAAATAACAGTAGCGAAATGTACTACCACCATGGCGTTACTATAATTGTAAAATGTCGAGATTAAAAGGAACATATAAAGAGATTATTGATATTGCGTTGCCGCTAATGTTAGGCAACATGGCTTGGGCATTGATTGGCATTACCGATCAAGCATTCATGGGGCATTTCGGTAAAACGGAAGAGGCTGCCATTGGTCCGGTGAGTATTTTCTATTCGATTTTATTCATGGTGGGTTTTGGTTACACGCGAGGCATTCAAATTATGATTGCCCGTAGTTGTGGCGAAGGCGATAAAAAACAAGTGGGCAAAATTTTCGATAACACCTTGTATGTCGTGGCTATTACTTCTATCGTATTAAGTGTACTCATCTTTTTAGTAAAAGGCTTTTTCTTGAATTTGTTGTTGCACGACAAAAACATTATTCAGGCTTGCCAAGACTTCCTCGACTATCGTATTTGGGGTGTTCCGGCTAGTTTTGTGAGTTGCTTGTTTATTGCTTTTTATTCGGGCATCGGCAAAACAAAGCTCCTCTCCTTTTCAGTAGCCATGATGGCGATTGTCAATATAGCATTGAACTATGTTTTCGTTTTCGGCAAATTCGGCTTCCCTGAAATGGGTATCAAAGGCTCCGGATTGGCCTCCAGCATTGCCGAATGGGTGAGTTTAGTGATTTTAATTAGCGGGTTATTTATTCGCAAATATCATCACGAGTTTCATTTGTTTCATTCTAAGCTTGAAGCGAAATTGGTGTATGTAATGACCAAAAAATCTACACCATTAGTCCTTCAATCGTTGATTGCGAATGCAGGTTGGTTTGTGTTTTTCACCTTTGTTGAAAAATTGGGGCAAAATCAATTGGCGTTGTCGAACATCTTGCGTCAAATCATTATGTGGATTGGTATTCCGATTTGGGCTTTGGGTTCTGTAACCAACACTGTAGTGAGTAACCTCACCGGACAAAAACGGTTGGATGAAGTTTATCCTACATTAAAACGAATCAATTGGATTTCGTTTGGCGCAACATTCATTCAATGCGCGTTGTTGATTATTCTCCATATCCCAATTCTACAAATTTTCACGGCCGATACAGTTATCTACGAAACTGCGCTTTATCCAATTCTAGTTGTTTGTGTGGCCTTGCTCATCATGTCTATTTCAAATACATTCTTCAACGGATTGGTGAGTACCAGCGGCACACGCTATGCCTTATACATCGAAGGTTTATCGATGGTGTTGTATATGTTTTATGTGTATTTCTTGTTTCACATACCGAATCTTACGCTTTCATTGGCTTGGACAACCGAATGGATTTATTGGTCGGTGATTTTGTTGGCCGCCTTGTGGAAACTCAAACAAACTAAAATCATTCAATAAAAGAATATGGAATCGATTATCAATTACAACCACGTAAACATCGACATCAACGGCTCAACGGTTATTGCCGATGCATCGTTCGCGTTGAACAAAGGGGAATTCATTTACTTGGTAGGAAAAACAGGCAGCGGAAAATCATCGCTTATCAAATCGTTGTATGGTGCACACCGCATCAGCACAGGCGTTGCTACAGTTTGCGATTACAATTTAAGCGAGCTCAAAGCAGCCGAAATTCCCTATTTGCGCAGAAAGATTGGTATTGTGTTTCAAGATTTTCAGTTATTGCCCGATCAAAGTGTTTTGCAAAATTTATGGCTCGTGCTGAAAGCCACAGGATGGGAAAAAGAAGCGGCAGAAAAACGCATCGATGAAGTGTTGAATGAAGTGGGATTGGGTCATATTAAAGCCAAGCACCCGATGCAACTTTCAGGTGGCGAACAACAACGTGTAGTTATTGCCCGTGCATTGCTCAACAATCCGCCACTTATACTTGCTGATGAGCCAACAGGAAACCTAGATCCTGAAACTTCCAACGAGGTGATGCAACTTCTACTCAAAATCAACCGCGAGCACAACACCGCTATTTTGATGGCTACCCATAACTATCAATTGATTGAACGCTACCCGGCTCGTATTTTAAAATGCGAGAACAGCATGCTTACCGAGGAAAAAGGCTTACTTTTCAAGTAATTTATCCACATTAAACAACGTTTTCGCCCTTATTACGCTCCTTACTTAAGTAACGGAGCATAATTTACATGTGTTAAATTCTGCATTTGACCGAAAAAAATGAACAAATGCAGTGCTACGCCTGTTTTATGCCGTTTTTTTTCGATACATTTAGTCAACTTAGTTTCACTATTACCTATTAACCATCTATGAAACGTAATTTACAATTGTTCTTCATTTTGTTCATTCTGACAGGCGCCTTGTCTGTGAATGCGCAATCTACCAAAGGAAAAGATTTTTGGTTTGGCTTTATGGATCAATTAGGCGCTGCTCCCGAGTTAAAAGTATACATCACATCCGATGTAGCTACATCAGGAACAATTTCTATCCCAAAACAAAGTTGGTCGCAAAACTTCACTGTTGTACCGGGTGTATCAACAGTAATTACAGTGCCTATTGCACAAGGTTGGACACAAGTGGATAATGCTATTACAGGGAAGGGAATTCACCTTTGGACAACGGAATGTGTAAACGTTTTTGCACTAAATTATTACGCTTATACTGCTGATGCTACGGTAGTTTTACCTACTGATGCCATAGAAAACGATTATTATGTACTTACCGGAAGTGAGAACTCAAATATCAACGGAGTAACTGAATTGTTGGTAGTGGCTAAAGAGAATAGCACTCAAGTAAATATCAGTCCAAGCGTAGCTGCAACCGGACATGGAGCAGGTACTACATATACTGTAACCCTTGATAGTGGGGATGTGTACCAAGTTAAAGCCAATGCCAACGATTTAACCGGCTCGCATGTGTGGGGTGCCAATGGTAAAGATTTTGCGGTGTTTGCAGGGAATGTATGTACCAACTACGGTGGTTGCACAGCCTGCGATCACTTATTCGAAGAGATGTTCCCTGTTTCAGCTTGGGATACTGCCTATGTAACCGTCCCGCTCAAAACCAGAGCAAACGACTTAATCAAAGTCCTATCGAAAACTGCAGGTACACAAGTGTTTCGAAACGGAACACTGATTGCTACATTAAATGCAGGACAGTCGTTTCAATACAGTTCATCCACCAGCGATTACATCAGAGCTACAAACCCAATAGCTATGGCCCAATTCAGTATTGGCGGTTCATGTGATAATCAAAACGGTGACCCATTTTACATTGTGTTGAGTCCGCTGAGTCGAAGTTTACGTTCCATCACATTCAATGCATTTCAATCGGCAGTAATCACCAATTATTACCTTAACATCACTGTCAAAACATCCTGTTTAAGTACGGTAACGCTCGATGGAGCCCTTGTGCCGGCTGCAAGTTTTACTACAGTGGCCTCGAATCCGGCCTATTCTACAGCCCAATTAGATATAACCCAAGGAGACCATACTGTTTCTAGTCCTTGCGGAATTGTAGCCACTGTATACGGTTATGGAAGTTTCGAATCGTATGGTTATTCTGCAGGAAGTAATATTATCATCCCATACACGGTAAAATTTTCACCGGATACATCCATTTGCCCTGGTCAATTGGTGCATTTCACCGCTAGTGGCGATACAACAGGATTATTGTACAAAGCTTGGAATTTTGGCGATGGAACACCACCTGTGATTGGTCAAGCGAATGCTTCGCACGTGTTCAACAATTTCGGAAAATTCACAGTACAATTCATCTTTGAACAACAACGGGCTTGTAAACGCGATACCGTTACCGGCATTGTGGATGTTTCAGATTCGCTTGTATTTATTGTTGGAGATACCTTCTTATGTCGACCTCAACAAATTCAGCTCAAAGCATTAATCCCACCTAAATATGGATCAGGTACAGCCATTTTGTGGAATACGGGCCAAACCGATTCTGTGATTCTCACTACACCTACTAAAGATTCCACATATTCTGTGCATGTGAATTATTTTGGTTGTTCCGGAGATAAACTCCATACCGTAAAAGTGCAAAACGATTCAGCAAAATTTACTGCAGGAATAGTGTGTTTAGGCGATACAACTAAGTTCACGAATTTCTCGAAGGTGGATACCACCGATAAAACCTACACCTGGGCTTGGGACTTCGGGGATGGCAATACGCTCAATACCGCATCGGCAGTGCATGTCTATACGAATGGTGGAACTTATAATGTAACGCTTACGTTCACCAATCCTCTAAAGGGATGTACGGAAACCAAAACCATTCCAATAACCGTTGACGCGAAACCGAATACCACGTTTACCACTAGCACTGCATGTTTAGGCGATAGTATTGTATTTACGAACGGAACAACGATTACACCTGTTACCACGTTAACCTACGATTGGGATTTTGGCGATGGATCAACCCATTCGGCAGCGACAAACCCGAAACATAAATATGCAATTGCAGGCACCTATACTGTTATTTTGAGGGCTTCTACTCCATCGGGTTGTACCGATACGGCTGTCAGAACTGTTAACGTGCTTAAACGTTTTCCGCCAAACTTTTCGGCACCTTCGGTCTGTATGCCCGACAGTGTGAATCTCACGAACTTAACTGATACTACCAACGGAGGCTATGGTATTGCATGGAATTGGAAATTAGGCGATGGGAATACTACATCCGCTTTCCAAGCGAATTACAAATATGCTACCGGTGGGTCATATACAGTAACACTAACCGCTAACAGTGGAGGATGTATCGATTCCATCAGAAAAACTGTTCGTGTTAACAATAAACCGGTGGCTAATTTCAGTATTGCCAATGTATGTTCAGGAACAGCAGCACAAATTGTGAACAGCAGTTCCATTTCAAGCGGAACCTTAACCTACGATTATGATTTTGGAGATGGCACTGTGCATTCCAATTTAGCAGCTCCTTCGCATACATATGCAACGGCAGGTACTTATACCGTTTTATTGACACTTACGTCCGATTCGGGTTGTGTGGACACCACATCAAGAACAGTGAGTATGTTCAAACGATATACAGCTAATTTCACTGCAACTAAAGTTTGTGAGCAAGACAGTACAGTGTTCTTGAACACAACGGACACAACCGGCAATGTTGCATTAGCTTGGACATGGACGTATGGCGATGCATCTACATCCAATGTATATCAACAAAACCATTTGTATGCTACCGGAGGAAATTATGCGGTAAATCTGAAAGTAGTTTCTGCACAGGGATGTAGAGATTCCATCACTAAAACTATTCGTGTTAACTATAAACCCAATGCCAATTTCACTTTAAACAATATCTGTCAGAACGATACTTTATTCATCAACAACTTAAGTACACTTGGTGGTGGCACTATGGCTTACAATTGGAATTTTGGCGATGGCTTTACAAGCACTTCCAATCCGGCAAAACATAAGTATACAAACTCTGGCAACTACACAGTTGCTGTTACCCTTACGTCTGATTCAGGCTGTGTCGATACAATGAGTAGAGCTGTTCAT
>JAEUUZ010000028.1 GCA_016786765.1 Chitinophagales bacterium | reverse complement strand
GTTATTCTGATGATTTTTTTAGCTCCAAAAGCTGTAAAAAAATTATTGGAAATAACCTTTCTTGACTATCCTGTTTTTTGATTATGTTCGTCTATCTATTTTTTAACCCTTGTTGCGCTAAGCCCTTGAATCCACCATTTTTCCAATCATGATAATTCATGACAAAAAACAGACTGTTTCATTGGTATTTTGACGCGTAAACGACAAATCTTTTTCTCGGCAACATGACGACAAAACGACAATCAACTATGCGACTATTTTCAGACAATTTCGAGTCGATAACTGGACGACTGGACGCGATCCAAGTAGCAAGTGTTTGTAAACATTTGCAACGGCTCCAGGACGTCAAAATTTGAAATTTTGATTTTTAAGGCGTAGGAACGCAAAATTCGATGACAAAAAAATAATCGAGACTTTCTATTCCAAATCTTACAAATCGGACAATTTAACGGTTAAATGACGCGACAGATGAAGACTAGGACGCTAAGCGGACGACTGAATGTACAAAAGCTCCACCAGCAACTAACATCGGTTTTGCGCTATGCGGGCAACTTGGTTCATTCGATAATTTGAGTTAGTTTTAATCTGTAACTAAAATGAAAATTAATTCACCCAAGACCCGCACAGCGCAAGGAGCCGCAAAACGTTGGCGGTAATGGCGCGAGGACGAAATTCGACTTCTAAAATCATTGTTTTTTTTGTATATTTGAGATGTGGCTAAACAGACGAAATATCATATTGGGATTGAAATCGACAAACTGACAAATAGCATTGTTAATACTATTTCAGGCGACAGTTTTCCGACAGATGTTCATCCTATTTCCAAATCTGACCTTAAAAACGTTAGTAAGAAAAACGGTTGGGTTTTCGACTGGGCAGCCGAGGCTAAACTTAAAGACAGACACGTTTTTAAATTGACTATTAGAAACAATCCTGACATTATACAAGGTCTTGTTAGCATTAGTGACTTTGACGATCACTATTATTTGCATCTAATAGAAAGTGCTCCTTATAACTTAGGGAGAAACAAACTATATGAAGGTGTTCCAGGTAATTTATTTGCCTTCGCCTGCAAGACATCTTGGGACAAAGGATATCAAGGTTTTGTTTCCTTTACTTCAAAAACGAAGTTAGTTGAGCATTACGAGAAAAATTTAGGTGCTTCTCATATTGGTGGACATAAGATGGTAATCTACCCTCATGACGCATTAAAACTGATTAAAAAATATTATCCATTTTAAACAATTAAACAATGGGACATATAAAAGAACCGGCAGGTGTTGACTTTGTTGTTGATTCTACGCCATTGACAAAGGCAGACAAAATGAGAATTAGTGAGGTTATCGCTTATTACAAGGCGACAGGCAAAAAAATGCCTTTAACCAAACCGACAACAAAAAAAGGACTTACTACACCGAGAAAAAAAAGAACTTTGGTATAATCGACTATGTCGATAAAATGAAGATTGCCACAACCGCCAACAGCGGTTTTGCGTTATGCGGGCAGTTTGGTTCATTCACAGTTTTGAGTTAGTTTTAAATTGTTCTAAACATCCAAATTATTCACTCAAATCCCGCACACCGCAAGAGCCGCAAAACGTTAGCAGTAATGCCATTGCGCATTCTAAAAACGTTTGAGAGCTATGAAAACAAAAAATAAAATTAAAAAGAAGGGCAATACCCATTGGCTATTCTTCGCAAAGCTAAATAAGCTAATAAATTTTGATTTTTTAAGTATGGAATTAGCACATTTAGCTTTGCCCCACCCTCGCCTTAATGTCTTAAATTATGTCTTACTTTTCCTCCGTAACTCATTTCAAACAATATCTGTGAATTCAGAGAATCTAGTAATTAAATCAAACCATCCTCCATAATGATACATCATACAACAAAACAATTCGTAATTTTGACAACAGATATATTATTTAAAAATGAAAATCAAAAACCATGAAAGTATTAAAACTATTCACCTTCTTATTAATAGCAACTATTAATTTGAAAGCACAAAGCATCTTCCCAGGTGTAGAAATTAAAGATCCAAGAGTAATAGAAGAAGCTATAAAGCAAGCAACTTTATCCGAGTTTATTTTTGAAGGGTCAGTAATTGAGCAGGAGTATTACAAAAACCCCTACGATAAGAACCTTTATACTATCAATACAATAAATATTTATAAAATATTTAAAGGTCAAGACAAACTAAATTGTGGGACAGTATCATTAATAACAAGAGGAGGTATTGATCCTAATGATACCGAAATGATATTTAGAGGCCTCCCTTCTCACTCCGAATATTACAGGAAGGGAAGCGTAGGCACCTTTTTTTGCATACAAAATGATGAACTGTACAAACAGGTAAACCCAACATTAAGTAGTGACAATCCAATGCTACTTAGGTCTGTTTTCCCAAAATATGGCATGTCAATTCAGTACTCAAAGGAAATCACGGACATATATTCTGTAGATGATATAAACGGAGCTGCTTCAGGTTTATTAGGCCTAAAATTTAAATCATTAAGCGATTTCTATGACTATATCAATCTTGCATATGGAATTAACTTGTCTTCTATTTCTTATTGTAATAACTCCTCCGCACGCATTCCCTTAAATACCAATGGTAGAGTAATAAAACAAGTACAGCAAAGTAAAGTTTTGAATACTCAATATGAACCAGTTAAAGTCATCAGCAATTTCATAGTACATGAACAATACATCAACTCAATAAAACATAAAGCCAAATTCTCTCAAAATAGATCAGGAGGAGATTTAACTTTTTCTTTTGAAAATGAAGAACTTACATTTGACGCATTTGGATCTTACTTAGAATTCGATGTTTACTTTTCTGCGAACAGTAGTGGTAGTTATCTTCAAAATGCACCATTACATATACAATATAGTACTAGTGCTTTTGGTGATAGTATTTTTGGCAGAGGAAACATAACAATCACATCTGGTAATTTATTAAATACAACTTCCTACCATAATCCAATGAGCATAAGTCGTGATTGGGACAATCAGACTGTAGCAGTAGGAATGGGTTCAGACAATTTTTATTCGCCACTCCAGCGAGAAGAAGTACCCAATACACCTACAAAGTATGTTCATGTTAAAATGAAAATCAAAAATTGTGAAGAATTTGCACAAATCAATTTCACAAATGCCTCAACTACACAAAATGTTACGTTTTACACATTAAACCCAACGACAGATACCGCTCAAATTTACTTTTGGAACAATGTAAATTATGTTGGCGGTATCAACGACAAAACGTGCGTTCCCATTATTGACAATGTAACCACCACTGCCAACGCAGGAATAGGCGACATTATCACAATAGACGGCAAGTACTTTGGCAAAACCAAAAAATCAGGGGAAGTGTGGGTTAAAAATGCTAACGATGGCGGTTTTACTTACATCAAAATCCAAGACAGCTTAGACTATATTTCTTGGAACGACAAACAAATAAAATTGTATTGCACCTCTAAGAATTTAGCATCTTCCTCCATTACTGATAAAGTGTATATGGGTTCAGGTCCTATTTATGTAGAAAACAACTTAGCAGAAAGCACACTTGCTACTACCCCTGCACCTTTAAAAGTACCATTTGCAATAACAAACGGATATCGAACAACAACTAAAGAAAAGATAATTTCGCATATTACAGATAGGGCAACGGCTTCTCCCTCTAACTTAATTTTCCAATGTGATACTAGTATTTCCAACTATCCTATCCGTAAAGCCTGTGTCCAAAAAGCAATTGACATTTGGAACTGCCGAACAGGTGTAAATTGGTCGTTAGGCGCAGATGTTTCACTCTTAATTCCCGATAACCAAGACGGCATTTCGTGCATTTACATAAACGATGCAATACACGGAGAACCTGTTGCATCTACACTTGAAAAAGGGCTTGCTATTTGCCCAGCTTCTACTGATTGGACGTATGATGAAGTAGATATGGCATTTTCAATTGATTTCACGAACATCAACAGCAGACTTAAATGGTGGTACAATACCAACAACAGCGCAAGACCCGATTCAACAATAGACTTTCTTTCCGTTCTCATTCACGAATTAGGTCACGCACATTCAATAGAACATAACAACGACCCGCAAGATATTATGTACTATGCCGTTGACGACCCATACACATCAACCCCTGCTTCACAACGCCACGAAGACCTCAACCGTTGGGTTACATCTATTGATGCGGGAAATTGGATAATTACTAAAAGTCAATCCGTAAATTGGGGTGCTTGTAGCATTACTACTATGTCACGTCAGTTCCCTGCAAACTGCGGTATATTTAACGGAATAGAAGATGTAGTAGTAAACCAAAACGATTTCCTACTCTATCCTAATCCGTCTACCAATTCATCCGTAAACGTAAAAATCAATACTTCTACCAATACAACTGCCACCTGCTTAATTACCGATATAACAGGGAAGGAATTATTCACACAAGCTGATATTACACTGACTATGGCAACAATTTATTTGCCATAGACATTGCCAACTTCTCCAAAGGAACATACATGGTCAATATCAAATCCGAAAAATTTAGCACTATTAAACGCTTAGTAATTCAATAATTTCCTAACTAAAAGAGTGGGGCTTCGCCCCACTCTTTTTTAAATCAATCGTTATGAAAATGTATTACTGTATTCTCCTCTTTTTTTACTGCCATTTAGTAGTCGCCCAAAACGTCATACCACCGCTACTAATCCCCTATCGTGTGGGTAACAACTGGGGTTATTCCGATTCGACAGGAAAACTACTAATTCCAGCAAAATACCAAGAAGCAAACCCTTACTGCTATGGCAGAGGCTTAGTTAAGCGAAAAGGGAAATTTGGTTATGTAGATTACAATGGCAAGGTAGCTCTTCCCATCCAATACACCCAAGCCACAAATTTCAGATCGGAGCGTGGGGTCATTTATGCAAAAGTTACATACAAAAGCAAAAGTCTTTTAATCAATGCAAGTGGAAAACCAATATCTGTACAATTTATTTTTCCAACAGATTATGGTCTAAATTCTATCATCTGCGGTGTTACGAGACCAACTAAACCCTATTCCACCTATCACTTCGATACAAACATTGACATCGAAAAAGGAGATTCTATCACACTTAATTTTCTTCAATTCTTTTATCCCGATAACAATTGCATTCTCTTAGCTAAAAAAGAAACAGGTTGGGGAGCTATTTCAAAAGAAAATCACAATCTCATTCCCTTTGAAAATGACACCTTACTTTTAGAACAATACGACTACTACAAGTTCAAAAAAAATAGTCGATGGGGTTTGTATCACAAAAGCGGAAAACTCCTCATCGAAAACAAATATACATCACTACAAGTGTTAGATAATAGCCTCATACTTGTCACTATTGCCAACGGCAAAAAAGGTTACCTTTCGTTTACAGGAAAAGAATACTTTAGAGAACCATAAACATAACCAACAACATGATGAAACAACTACAACATTTTTTCTGCATCGCATTGTTCAAACAACAACTAACCCGATAAAAAAATAAGCAATTTCTAAAATTGTAATATGTTTCTATATTTCATTTAAAAGCTGGTACTAAACATTATATTTGAAGTACAATCTTTCCAATGAAGTGTAAAAAAAATAATACTATAAAATATTAGTAATGGATAGTATAGTTCCAAAAAACTATGTTAAAAGAGTATTTGGAGCAACAAGTCCCGAGTACAAACAAGTAAGTAAACTAAAATTCAAAACGCAATAGTGCAATTATAGAACGCCAAGGAGTAAATTAAAATATTGCTTTGGCGTTCTATTTTATCTATTCAGCACTTTAAAATATTGAATCAGAATAATAAAATATTCGTTCAGACATTTAAAATATTGCTTTAGCATTTTAAATTATAGCATTAGCATTAACAAATATCATATCAGACAAATAAAATGACACTTCTGCATTCATACATATTATGACTGACAAATAAATACTCCTTTTAGCAACTCTTAATCCACGCAGTTGCAGGCACTTTTTGCTTTTGAGGAGAGAAGAACAAAAGCAAAAAAAGCCTGCAAGCCTCGCAATCAGCCCAAATGTCTTTAGGTTCTACCCTACTTTT
>JAEUUZ010000013.1 GCA_016786765.1 Chitinophagales bacterium | reverse complement strand
AAAAGCAAAAAAAGCCCGCAAGCCTCGCAATCAGCCCAAATGCCTCTAGGTTCTCCCCTACTTTTTTAACCAGTCGGTCAATTTTCTTAACCATCCGACACCTACCGACACAAGTAGGCACAACTGCTAACAGCGCGTTTTCGCTATGCGGGCAGTTTGCTTCACTCAAAATTTTGAGTTAGATTTAACTTATAACAAATTATGAAAATCAAACTTCTAAATCCCGCACAGCGTAAACGCGCAAAACGTTAGCGGCAAGTTTATATGATGACAAAACTAATGAAAGGATATTCTTTATTGACCTCAGTTATTTTATTCACCTGCTTTACTTTTCATACTACTCTAGTTAACCCAACAGGGACATATAAACTAGACAATACTGTAAAATTAAAGAATGGTGAAACATACGGTTATAAAGGACAAATTCAAGTCAAGAAAATTTCTGACAACAGAATAGTAATGACATTTGAAATTCATAAAGGCTCCCCTAGTTATAACTCTGGTTCGTTTGTTGACACTTTGAAGTATGAGTATAACAAAGTAAGTTACACTGACTTATTAAATGACAGTACTTGTAAAATAACATTCACGTTTGACAAAAAAGGAGTGACAGTTAAAGAGATAACTGCCGATTTTAATTCCGGTTGCGGGTTTGGTGGGGCTGTAGTTGCAGACGGTTATTTCAAAAAGACGTCAAGTAAAACACCAATTCTTTTAAAACCATTAACTGGAGAACAACTAAAAAAATAAAAACCAGCCGTTAACAGCGGTTTAACGACACGACAATGATGACAAAATTTTGGATAGAAAAGCTTGGGGTGACTACGTGGACAATGCGACTTTTAATGACATCAAAGTTGCCATTTATGACTGCTATTTTTAACCGTATTTAAAAAATATTTATTGACAAGACAAATGGAGGCAAAAACTAAAATCATAGAAGTCTTGGAGGAGTTAAAATACTTCTTTGACCAACATAATGTAAATGTTTGGACAAGACGAACTGAATTGGCAATTCAGCAAATAAATGAAGGTAAGATAAATACCACGACAATACTTAAGGACTTTGTTGGTGCTGGAATGGGGTCACTTATTGACTTATACATTTGTTCGGACAACAGACATCAAATTAAATTATGCGAAGCCGACACAAATAAACAATTAGAAAAGTTGACAGAACAAATCTTGAAAATAAAAAACGGACTTGACAAGACATAGAAAACCAGCCGCTAACAGCGGTTTTGCGTTATGCGGGCAGCTTGGTTCATTGGCAAATTTGAGTTACTTTTAAATTGTACTAAATATCCAATTTATTCACCCAAATCCCGCACACCGCAACAGCCGCAACACGTTAGCTGCAACTGCATTTCAGGGTTTCGCCCTGACGATTTTTCAGGTAGTTTTTAATTTAGAATGACCCAATTTATTTTGGTTTGCTTATGCTCTACTTTCCATTGTGCTTTTAGGATAGGGCGCTTGGACCACGTCCGTCTTAAAGTCGTTCTGTAATGCCTTGAAGATACTCCGGCAGCAGCAGCTAACAGCGCGTTTGCACTATGCGGGCAGTTTGCTTCATTGGAAAATTTCAGTTACTTTTAAATTATTACAACTATGCAATTCCAATTTCTAAATCCCGCACATCGCAAACGCGCAAAACGTTACCTGCAATTAATTTGAAGAAGATAATTTACATATTTACAATTCTATTCTTGAGTTCGTGTTCATATAGAACAGTGACATTGAAAACAATACACGGCAAGGTATTTAGATTTGTTACATATAAAAGTCCAGACAGAGAAGATGAACATGACAACAAAATAATTTACAAAAGAGATTACTCAATAATGAGTTTTGAGAAATTCAGAGGAGATGTCGTGTCTGATACATCAAAAAAAATGGCTTGTTATCAATTTGATTCAACAAGGATATATATAAAAAAATGCGATTCAGACATATATAATTACTCCTGCCTATTTACTAGTGGACTGATATATCCTAATATAATTGCTTATGCATTAAACACTTCAAACATTATTCCAAAGGACTCAATACAAATATTTAGACACGGATCAATTTCATTTCAAGAATTTATTCTTGACACAACCTTTAAAAAAGAAAACTATAATTGGTTTGTGTCAAAAATATATTTTACTAGAATAAAAGAACTCCCATACCTAGAAAAAAATACGACAAGAATGTTCGAACTAGAACAGACAATCTTTTCTTACAATAGACTAAGATGTTTTTGTTATCTAGTCGAGTTAACAAATGAAAAAGCTGACAAAAAAACGCTAATACATGACTTTATCAAGGATGCAAGATTGACATTTATAAAGAACTCAACTATTGAAATTGAATAATTTTAACTGCAGGTAACAGCGCGGTTGCGCTATGCGGGCAGTTTGCTTCATTCGAAAATTTCTGTTATTTTTAAATTGTAACAATTATGAAAATCAAACTTCTAAATCCCGCTCAGCGCAAACGCGCAAAACGTTAACTGCAAGTGGCTAAAAAAACCAAACATGACAATATACCCGGAAGTTAGTCAGAAAGAAAAAATTGGAGATTATCCTGCACTAGTTAACTCTGGCGGTGGTTTTGTATGGGATGAAGTTTTAGAATATCGCGTGTGGTGCCATCCTGAGAATGGAGCTCCGGACATTGAAAACGGAAATGACTATTATTATGTATTTGATAATTATGATGATGCTCTTAGATATAGTGAGCAAAATGATGGCACTGAAAAACCTCTGGCATTAATATTACAAAAAGAGTATATCGATGAGCCTGAGCCAGAAATTTATAGACATGTGAAAGAAGAAAGGATAACTGAATGGCCAGTTGAATTTTTAAATCGGCCAAAACGAAATGACAACACAATTCCAAATTTTCTTTCTCCCAATGCACCAATAAACAGACTGAGTATTTTAAAAGGAATTGAATAAAACAATTACTTATAAAAACTTACCTAATCATCATAGTAGTAAAATGACGAAGTGTTTTGAGATTAAGCGTTTAGTATTTGAGACGCAAAATCCAATGACAAATAACTCGCATAGCGAAAGAGTTATGTAGCAAACTATTCAACCATGACATTTTAGCGATAGACAAATGATACGATCTTTTTCTAATGACAGTTGGAAATTTTATATCAGCAACAGGACGTTAAAAAATATATATGAATAAATGAGGACCGATGAAGACTATGACGCGAGGCGGACGACTGAATATAAATAACCTCCACCAGCAGTTAACAGCGGTTTTTCGCTATGCGGGCTGTTTGCTTCATTGGGTAATTTTGCTTAGTTTTAAATCTAAGTAAAATGAAAATTATTCACCCGAAAACCCGCACAGCGTAAGAGCCGCAAAACGTTAGCAGTAAGCCATTCTGACGATTTTACGACAGATTATTTTCAAAGACTTTTGCGCAAAAATATCGCATCCGGACAGACAATTTCGCGGTAACGTTCCTACCCTATTGCTGACACAAACGGACTTGTTCGCAGGACGCTTTCGCCACGACAATCGGACATTAATGACGCAACATCGGTCGCGTACAATTATGACAAACAATCACTACATTGTTTACCAAGACATTGACGTAATAACAACACGACAAAATACTTTTCTCTAGATTGTTCATTTTGTTGGGCTGTATTGCATCCAACTCGCCAGACGTATCGTAGGACGATAGTCTGACGGTTGTTATGACGTGATGTGGCCAACTGCTAACAGCGCGGTTGCGCTAAGCGGGCAATTTGCTTCAT
>JAEUUZ010000012.1 GCA_016786765.1 Chitinophagales bacterium | reverse complement strand
GTTATTCTGATGATTTTTTTAGCTCCAAAAGCTGTAAAAAAATTATTGGAAATAACCTTTCTTGACTATCCTGTTTTTTGATTATGTTCGTCTATCTATTTTTTAACCCTTGTTGCGCTAAGCCCTTGAATCCACCATTTTACGACAGATTATTTTCAAAGACTTTTTTCACTAAAATATCGCATCCGGACAGACAATTTCGCGGTAACGCTCCTACCCTTTTGCTGACATAAACGGACTTATTCGCAGGACGCTTTCGCCAAGACAATAGGACATTAATGACGCAACATCGGTCGCGGACAATTATGACAATCAATCGCTGCATTTTTTACCAGGACATTGACGTAATAACAACTCGACAAAATACATTTATCTAGATTGTTCATTTTGTTGGGCTGTATTGCATCCAACCCGCCAGACGTATCGTAGGACGATAGTCTGACGGTTGTTATGACGTGATGTGGCCAACTGCTAACAGCGCGGTTGCGCTAAGCGGGCAATTTGTTTCATTGGAAAATTTGAGTTAGTTTTAAATTGTAACAATTATGAAAATCGAACTTCTAAATCCCGCTCATCGCAAACGCGCAAAACGTTAGTTGCAAGTGGCTTTGAACATTTTTTCAATCATGATAATTCATGACGAAAAGCAGACAGTTTCATTGTGTATTTTGACGCGAAAACGACAAATCTTTTTCCGGCTTCATCGCGACAAAACGACAATCAATTAAGCGACTACTTTCAGACAACATCGCATCGACATCAGGACGACAGGACGCAATCCAAGTAGCAAGTATTTGTAAACATTTGCAACGGCTCCAGGACGTCAAAATTTGAAATTTTGATTTTTAAGGCGTAGGAACGCAAAATTCGATGACAAAAAACAATCGAGACTTGCTATTGCAAATCTTTCAAATCGGACAATTTAACGGTTAAATGACGCGACAGACGAAGACTAGGACGCTGAGCGGACGACTGAATGTACAAAAGCTCCACCAGCAACTAACAGCGCGTTTGCTCTATGCGGGCAGTTTGCTTCATTCGAAAATTTGAGTTAGATTTAAATTGTAACAATTATGAAAATCAAACTTCTAAATCCCGCACATCGCAAACGCGCAAAACGTTAGCAGTAAGCCATTCTGACGATTTTACGACAGATTATTTTCAAAGACTTTTTTCGCAAAAATATCGCATCCGGACGGACAATTTCGCGGTAAGGCTCCTACCCTTTTGCTGACATAAACGGGCTTGTTCGCAGGACGCTTACGCCACGACAATCGGACATTAATGACGCAACATCGGTCGCGGACAATTATGACAAACAATCGCTGCATTGTTTACCAAGACATTTACGTAATAACAACATGACAAAATACACTTCTCTAGATTGTTCATTTTGTTGGGCTGTATTGCATCCAACTCGCCAGACGTATCGTAGGACGATAGTCTGACGGTTGTTATGACGTGATGTGGCCAACTGCTAACAGCGCGGTTGCGCTAAGCGGGCAATTTGCTTCAT
>JAEUUZ010000027.1 GCA_016786765.1 Chitinophagales bacterium | reverse complement strand
AAAAGCAAAAAAAGCCCGCAAGCCTCGCAATCAGCCCAAATGCCTCTAGGTTCTCCCCTACTTTTTTAACCAGTCGGTCAATTTTCTTAACCATCCGACACCTACCGACACAAGTAGGCACAACTGCTAACAGCGCGTTTTAGCTATGCGGGCAGTTTGCTTCACTCAAAATTTTGAGTTAGATTTAACTTATAACAAATTATGAAAATCAAACTTCTAAATCCCGCACAGCGTAAACGCGCAAAACGTTAGCTGCAAGGCTATTTCAGAAAAATAATGAATAAGAAAATTCACATATTAACCTACTTGTTACTGCCTATTTTTACTAGTTGCACAGAACAGATTGATGGAGCCAAATACCTGGACAAAAACAAAAATCTAAAATTGACATACAGACATGACCACAATGATTTAGATAAGGAAGAAATAATTACCATAAACTCTGCTAAATACAAAAGACTTATTTATTGGCTCGAGAAAAACCAAGACAATTGGACGAGTTCTCCTGCCTCGTATGTAGTTGACATAGGCCTGACACAAGATATTTTTAGATTATTGTATAACCACAACTTTGTCGTCATTGGCTATAAAGACGAAAATGGTCAAGAACAACAATATACTAGGGATACTAAGGATGGAGAGTTAGACTTTCTAATTAATGATAATTAAAAAGTATCTTGACAAATAACTGCTTGTTATTTGTGCTCGGACATTTATCTCCATAACGAGACAAGGACAAAATACATAAGCCCAGCAGCTAACAGCGCGTTTGCACTATGCGGGCAGCTTGTTTCATTCACAATTATGAGTTAAATTTAAATGTCACTAAATATCCAATTTATTCACCCTAATCCCACACACCGCAACATTAATTATCTAAAACAAAAAATAAAATGAAACCAAATACATGTTTCTTATTCGTATTGACAAGTTTAATACTAACAGTGAGTTTTACGGGCTGCTATCGTGTTCAACCTAACCCAGGCGAAGAAAGCGTATTGGTTTACAAGCCATATATTTTTGGACACGGTGGTGTTGACCCAACACCAGTTTCGACTGGTTCTGAATGGTGTGTAGTTACGACTGATCACAAGGAATTTCCAATTACGCCAATAACAATTACAGAAGAGTTTACCAATATGATTCCCTCAGACAATACCCCAGTTTCATTTAGTGCATATTTAAAATGTCAAATAAGAAAAGGAGAAACACCTAAACTATATCAGAACTTTGGAGGCGATTGGTACATTCACAATTTACAAGCAAGTTTTAGAACGATGGTTAGAGACAAAGCAAGTGCATTTAAAATGTTTGACCTTGCAAGTAAACGAGAAATTTCATCACAGCTTGAAAAGGACATTTATAAAGACATTTCCGAGTATGCAAAAAAAATAAACTTACCTGTTGACATAATGCAAGTTTCGATTGGAGCAGTAACTCCACCTGAACAAGTTTTGACAGAAACTAAAAACACTGCAGCCCAAAACCAAAGTATATTGACACAGAAAGCGAGAGCAGACGCTGAATTGTCAAGAAAACAAGCAGAGGTAAACAAGGCAATTGCAGATATGGCTTATCAAAATCAAATGAAAATGACTATTGCAGAATATTTGCATTTAAGACAGTTAGAAATTGAAAAAGAAAAAGTTGAATTAATTAAAGACAACAAAAATGTATCAATCATATTTGGCGGACTTCAACCGACTTATCCTGTTAAGTAATATGATACGACAGTTCAGAAAAAAAACGGCATATAACATCGACTTTTGCATTATGCGGGCAGCTTGTTTCATTCACAATTATGAGTTAAATTTAAATGTCACTAAATATCCAATTTATTCACCCAAATCCCTTACACCGCAACAGCCGCAAACGATAAGTGCAAGCGTAGCGAAACGACAAGAAAAACTAATCAACAGACAAAAAAACGAATATGATTGAAGCAATAATTCCTTTACTTTCCTTAATTGCCCTGGAAGTAATTCTTGGTATTGACAATATTATTTTCATTTCTATTTTGGCAGACAAGTTACCAGATAGCCAAAGAAGTAAACTTCGATTTTTGGGAATAGGCTTGGCTATGGTTATGAGGTTATTACTTCTAGCTTTTATTGCTTGGATTTTAAAATTAGACCAAACACTCTTTACCCTTTTAGATACTGACTTTTCAGGTAAAGGCTTAATACTAATTTTGGGTGGACTTTTCTTGATTTATAAAAGCACTAAAGAAATTTATCATAAAACTGAAATTGTCAATGTAGACAAACCTGACGCTCCAAAGATCAGCAGCTTTAAAAGACTACTTTCCGAAGTAATCATACTAGATTTAGTTTTTTCAATCGACTCAATTATTACTGCTGTAGGAATGGTTCAAGAACTATGGGTAATGTACACAGCGGTAATTGTGACAGTAATTATAATGCTGTTTGCTTCAAAACCTATAAGCGAATTTATTAGACAACATCCATCCTTTAAAATATTAGCATTGTGTTTTTTAATGATGATTGGTGTTTCACTTCTTGCTGAAGGTTTTCACTTTGAAATTCCGAAGGGTTATATTTATTTTTCAATGGCATTCGCTTTTTTAGTTGACGTTATACAAATGAAAACGATAAAACACAAGTAAAATGGAACTACTATCAGTAGAAACCATTAAAATAAATAGATGAAATGACAATATCATAAAGTCAATTTAAAGACTAATTATTTATAGTCGACACCACCTTTACGATGACCTTTTGGACATCTTTTTAGATGGAGTAAACAATCTAAAAGACAAATTGAAAATAGCCTCCGTTTTACAAGAACGCTAGCTCCAAACAACACGTTGGCAATAGGCAGGGTTTCGTGCTCCGCATATAGTTTTGTGTTAGCCGAAAGCTATGTGCTCCGCATAAACATTTGTAAAAAAAATCCCGCCCATCGAAAGTCTGCAAAACGTTACCTGCAACCGCAATTTATTGCTTACTTTTAAAGGATAGATATATCTTTAACAAAAAAGAAACAGGTCTTAATGACTAAGAATTACTTCAACACAAAACCAATGTATTCGCTGCTGTTTGTTTTGACTTGTTTGACTTCCTGCAACGGACAAATTAAACAAGTAGCGCAAAACGACCATAAAAATTCAATAAGTGGACAAGCTAAAATACCAAAGCCAAAAGAAGCCAATAAGGATGTTCACATAGTTACAAGTATTGAAGACACTGATGGTCATTTGTGGTTTGGTAGTGTTGGTGAGGGATTATTCAAATACGATGGGAAATTATTTGTTCATTTTGGAATGGAGCAAGGATTAATTAGCAACAGCATTTATTCCATTCTTCAAGATAAAGCAGGTAATGTTTGGATTGGAACTAACAATGAACTAAGTCGCTTTGATGGACATAAATTTGTAAGCATACCCATTGTTTTGAGTAACAATGATCAATCGTACTTAAAGAATAGTAACAACAGTAGTAAACCACCTGAAAATAAAGTATGGAGTATGATGCAGGATAAAAAAGGGACTATTTGGTTTGGAACAGATGATGGTGTTTATTGCTTTGATGGAAAAGTGTTTACTCGTTTTTTAGACAATCAAACAGTTATCAATAAAGACAGTTTAAGCCTCAAGGGAATATTTTCAATATTAGAAGCAAAAAACGGAAACATTTGGTTTGCGGAATGTGCAGGTGAAGGCGTTTCCAAGTTTGATGGCAAAACCTTATCCAAAATAATTCCTTACAAAGAAATTAGACGAACAGACCGTATAATAGAAGATAAACAAAATAATCTATGGCTTGCAACTGCTTTTAAAGGCATTGGTAAATATGATGGCAAAACTTTTACTCAAAATATTTTTAAAGACCATGACATGAATGGTTCATACAACATTTTAGAAGATGTAAACGGAAATATATGGTTTGACACCAAAGACGGATTAGGATTTTATGATGGTAAAAAACTTAATATTATAACTGAAAAAGATGGAATAATTGTGAAAGATTTTATTCCTATTCTTTTGGATAAAGCCGGAAATTTGTGGTTTAGTAGCAAAGGAATGAAGTTGTATAAGTATGACGGGAAAACTTTTACAAATTATTCGGAGTTGTAAGCTTCGACAGCTAATGAATCAGTAAGAAAAACGGCAGCAGGTAAAAGCGGTTTTGCGTTATGCGGGCAGCTTGGTTCATTGGCAATTTTGATTTACTTTTAAGTTGTACTCTATATCCAAATTATTCTCTCAAATCCTGCACATCATAATAAGCTCGTGACTTTGGTTCATATTCACTAAAAAATGACGAGGAAAAAAAAGGTATCGATCGAAGAAAATGACAGCTCTTTAAATAACAATTTTCCTATTTTTAATCATTACAAACTTGACAACCTTCAGTACAAGACATACTTAGAAAAGTTGAAATAATAACTCTATGGCAAAAAAATCAAACCCGGTTGTATACTTTGAAATTCCAGCAAAAAACATGGATAGAGCTATGCTTTTTTATAAATCGGTATTCAATTTCGACTTTGCCAAAGAAATAATAGATAATAATGAAATGGCATTGTTTCCATTTACAGAGGGAACATCAGGCATTTCCGGTGCGCTTGCAAAAGGGGAAATTTATAAACCTACAAAAGAAGGCGTTTTGATTTACTTCAAAACAGAAAACATAGACGAAACACTAAGATTATCTAAAGAAAACGGGGGACATATTCTATATCCAAAAACAGATAATGGAATTGGATTTGTTGCAGAATTTGAAGATACAGAAGGGAATAGAATTGCGTTATACCAAGCTATAGAATAATCACCGGAACATACAGCAACAAAAAACAGATTAACGCATTCTCCTTTGCGGCTATACTTAAAATACTATGTTATACTTATCCAATGCGCAAACATAAGCTCAATAGACAGTTCGCTCTGCTTTCGATATAAGTATAGAGACATCACAAATACTATAAATGACTAAACAATTTGTAAAAAAAGACGTATAGATAATCATGAAAAATACACTTGCATTAATTCTAATTCAACTCTTTACTTACACAGTAAAAGCGCAGCTATGCACTAATGACAGCAGATTCACAAATACTCCTTTTTTTACAGACGGACAAATTAGTGAACAACTAAACATAACATTTGCAAATGCTATAGACTGGAAGGGTAATAATGTAGCTTTAAAATTAGATGCCCATTATCCAACACTTGCTGTAGATACATTACCGCTTAGACCACTAATTCTGATGGTACATGGTGGAGGATTAGTTTCCGGTGACAAAGTAAACTACACGCGAGTTTGTAAAGAGTTTGCCAAACGAGGTTTTGTTGCGATTACGATCAACTATCGACTTGGAGTGAATTGTAACACAGATAGTATATCAGAAGAAAAAGCAAAATATAGAGTACAGCAAGACATAAACGCTGCTTTTCGGTATGTAGCGCAAAATGCTTCCCTACTCAGAGTTGATACATCATGGATGTTTATAGGTGGAGGCAGTGCTGGTTCAGTCGCTTCACTTGGAGTAGTTTATATTTCACAAACCGAATGGAATGCATTTACACCGAGTCTACAACCTTTATTAGGCAACCTCAATAACTCTGGGAATAATTTAACGAATAAGTTCAGCATAAAGGGCGTTTTTAACGACTGGGGCGCTATGCTTAAAACAAGTATTCAACCCTCCGAAATGCTCCCTATGGTTGCTTTCCATGGCGATGCAGACAGCACTGTTGCTATAGATTCCACTTTTGGAGGTGGATGTATACATGTAGACAAATCTTACGGTTCAAGAGCACTCCACAATTTACTTATTGAAAATGGTATTTGTAGTGATTTATCAGTTAAGCCAAATGGCGGTCATGGAGTTTACCAAGACAGTGTTTTTGGAACTCCGTTTCGGGTTGGACGGGCTGCTTGTTTCTTCAAAAGTCTGTTCTGTAACAATTGCAGTAGCTTTTACCAAACCGACAGCGTTGAAGCAAATTGTAACTTGATAACCAATATTGACAACGGCATTAAAAACGACAAAATTATTGTTTATCCAAACCCATTTAAACAAAGAATAGGAATCTCGAATCTTAGCGGACAAGAAAGATTCGTTCTTATCAATCAACTCGGTCAAATTATTTATCAAGGAGTATCAATCCAATCGGAAGACTTTTCGAACTTGTGTAATGGAATCTACACCCTTAAAATAGAAACAGATAAAACAATAAAGACGTTTAAACTTATTAAAGGTCAGTAATTACAACACAAAATAGAATCCTATCAAAGCAGCTTACTTAAACTGGATTTTCGATTTTGAACAAACAATATAAGTTCTACTTCATTTTACAAGTAATGAAATGTGAAACATGAAAAGTACTAATGCAATAGATGAGTATATACTCAAATTTCCTTCGGAAACACAAGAACTGTTATCCGAAATTCGACACATTATTCAAAACGCAGCCCCTGACGCAGAGGAGATAATTAGCTATGGCATGCCCGCATATAAACAAAATAATGTATTAGTCTATTTTGCAGGCAACAAAAACCACATCGGCTTCTACCCTACTGCTTCCGGGATTGAAAACTTTAAAGAACATTTTACAGACTACAAATGGTCGAAAGGTGCAGTTCAATTTCCACTCGATCAACCACTTCCAGAAAAGCTGATTAAAGCTATCGTCAAATTCAGAATAAACGAAGTACAGCGAAAAGCAAAACAATCGAAATAGCTTACCTTCCTTTTAAAATTTCGTTTCCAATAGCACAATCCAAACATCTACCTACAGCACAATAGTTTGTTTTTAACGCAATAAGAGCTTGTGATTCAGTAGCGCATTTTCGTTCAATATTTAAAAAAGAAAAAGCTGAAGTTACCTTATTCTTTTCGAAGGGTATATGTTCCAACAACCCTAGAGCATGTTCACACAACAATCCATTATCAGTAGCTTTTCCATAAGCAAAAACCAATGGCACCAAAAAATTTATATAAAGAGAAACAACTGTATCTTCACCAACTATAGGCACCTTAATTTCGCTACGTTCCTTATCAAAATCGTAATGCGTATTCCAATACGCATTTACTGGCACACGCACTAAACGTTTGAATGTTTCAAATGAATCGATGGCAACGATTTGTTCTATACTCCATTTCCCATTTGTAACCATTGCCGCTAATTGGGCAATACGAATGTTTGGAAAGGATGCAGGTCGCAATCGCCCATATTTCCATGAAGAGGCATTCATTTCTTCTAAACCATGTAACCGCTTTTGATATTGATACTCTCGATAGAGTGATACTGGATATGGATCCGCATAATGCGATTGCAACAAACCCGATTGTCCAAATAGCAATGCCTCAATTATAGCAGGTTGATCAAAATTCTTGTAAAGCACATGCACCGGAATAGAAAAGGCTAGCTGCTGAAGCATTTCATTGTTTACATTACTGCCTAAATATCGCGCAAGCAAAATAAATACAACTTGATTCCAATTTGAATTGATTTGTTGGTGTAATTCTAAAATAGCAATTACTTTTCGTTCAAGTCGCTGTACACTCAATGTCTGAAAAAAGAGTTGCAACAAGGAGGCATCTATATCCCTATAAAGCTTAGCACAAGGCACCTCAACTCCAGAATTCATAAGTGTTGCATACCGAGCTAGTAATTGTGCATCCACTATATCATGTAATTCTAATATTTCAACGGCTTGCTGATTCTCCAGAAATGTATAATCGTTCCTGCTTTCCCAAACTACATGTAAAACAACATTGTTATAGGCAGAATCCAAATGATGCCTATGTTGTTTCCATTCTGTTTCCTTCACATGTACCTCTATGGTACCGGCTAATGTAATTTGATCTATTTGTATCTTTGCTTGGATGAAATCCGGTCCGGCATTCGATTGCATTATACCTTGCCGGATAATATGCAGCGATTTTCCTGATTTTGTTTTTAAATCGGGGGTTCTAAAAAGCTGATACTTCCAGAGGTAATGAAGTAAATCCTCTTTAAACGAAAAAAACATGCATGAAGCTACAGAATAAAATTGCAACTAATAAGTGAATCGCGAAATTTTATTTGTTGAGCAGTTGTAAAACCGGTCTTGGATAAATTCATAATTTTTAGTCCACTCATATTCTCTACATCCGGAGGGAATGCTGTCATTTTTTTATTGAAACTGATATCCATTGTTTTCAATGAAGTTAGCGCTGTAATAGCCTTAGGGAAACTAACAAAATCATTATAACTCAAATCGATGATATTCAAACTGGTCAGTTCCCGAACCGATTCAGGCATATCTTTTAAATTATTGCGCGCAAAATTCAAGCGGATTAAATGTTTGAAATGTTGTACCGTTTCCGGCAATACAGCAATCAAATTATAACTTAAATCGAGCTCTTCCAGCTTACTTAAATTACCTATAGAGGCATCAGTCACAGAAATTTTCAAAGCACTTAGATTGAGATATAACAATGATGTACATTGAAAGACTTTTTTAATTTCCTCATTGGGTTGAAGAAAAGCGTTGGCCGCCAAATGCATATAGGTTAACGATTTCAAAGAGGCAATACCAGCGGGCAAACGACTTAGCTTATTGCCATTAACATTCAGAATTTTTAAACGAGACGAATAACCGATGTTTTCAGGCAACTGCGTGAGCTGATTATTGGAAACATCTAACACCTTCAAAGTGCCTATAGCAAAGGTTTCTGCCGGCAATTCGCGAATCAGATTATTAAATAAGTACAGTTCCTCAACATTAGAATGTAGAATCTCAGATGGAATTGAAGTAAGCCCAAAGTTACCAACTTCCAATGTTTTCAAAGCGCATAAATCAAACAATTGAGGAGGTAACGTTTTTTCTACTACTTTAGTTTCTTGCCAGTTGTTATTCAAGGCTTGGCTGATGTATAGCGCTTCTAAATTCTTCAACTGGGCTATATCAGAATCTATTATACTAATTTGATTTCCTTTTAGATTCAATCCTTTCAGATGGGTAAGCGTTAATATTTCTTTAGGAAATGTTTTAAGCTGATTGTTTGATAAGTCTAAATATTCCAACTCGGTTAACGCACTTATACTTTTCGGAAGCTGACTTATATTTTTCCCGTTTAACAATAATGTTTTCGCACTTGCCGGATTTGCCAATGCTTCGCTTAACGATGTATAAACTCCGCCTAAAGCAAAAACGCTCTGCACAAAAAATAATGGAAGAATAAAAATATAACGCATGTCCTATTTTACGAATACAACAGCAGATTGTTGCATATCGCGGATAAGCGTATTGGCATCTTCTAAGCCTATCGAAAAACGAATTAAGTTAGCCGGGTATTTTCTTAACCCGTTATAGTCGCTTGCGTAAAAAGCACAAGCAGGCATTACCAACGATTCATGACCACCCCACGAAACCGCCATCTTAAAGAAACGAAGCTGCTCACAAAAGGCTTCGATGGTAGCAATATCATTCGATTTCACATATACACTGAACAAGCCGCCATACCATTGCATTTGTGATTTTGCCAAATTCACCTTAGTCGCATCGCCTTCAAATGGATGATTTACTTTTTCCACCCAATGGGCTGATTTTAGATAGGCAATAACCTGTTGAGTAGATTCCCCAATTTGGCGCATCCGCACGGGCAATGTGCGTAGTCCACGCAAAATCAACCAAGCATCATGCGGAGAAATATTCACCCCTAAATTCATAAACTCAGATTGAAAAATAGACTCAATTTTTGAACTGCTACCAATCACAACACCGGCAATAACATCGCTATGTCCGTTGATATATTTAGAGGCTGAATGTACTTCTATATCGATACCCATTTCAATACAATGCTGACCAATAGGCGTTGAATAGGTGTTATCTATAATAGTTGTTATCCCTTTGGGTTTCGCAAAATCAGCTATCTGCTTTAAGTTTTGGACTTCGAAAGTAAATGTATTGGGCGACTCCAATATAATCAATGTCGTGTTTGGCTGAACGGAAGCAATTATTGCATCAGTAGCACCGGCATCCACAAAAGTAGTTTCTACCCCAAATCGTTGTAAAATAACACGACTCAGTTTTTCTGTCCAACTATACGGATTTTTCACGCACACAATATGATTCCCGGTTTTCACTTGTGCCAAAACTGCAATACTCATCGCAGCCGCTCCGCTCGAAACCACCAAAGCATCCTCGGCCCCGGCTAATGCGGCCAATTTCTTGCGCAACACTTCTACCGTTGGATTATTCCCGCGGGTGTATATGTGTGTTCGAAATTCATTGGTAAAGGCCTTTCTCAAATCGCTCACCTTCGGGAAGTAAAAGTTGCTGGTTTGATAAATCGGTGGCGTAACGGGTAATGATGTTAGTTCGCCACATTCGCCAAGTTGGAACAAAATTTCAGATAAATCAGGCATTATTGGTGCATTTGAATATTAAAATTGACAATCAAGTATACATCGTGAATAAAACGAAACCAAATAAACAGGCGTTTTAGAAAATAAATTCAATATTCGTTTATTAGAAAAAATCTTAAAATAGAAACGCTATGTGCGAAAAGAGCCCTTTTCGCCTCTGTATTTTTTAATTTTAGGGCACAGTTTACACGAAATGAAAATAAAATTAATAGCTATATATATCCTCTCGCTCACTTGCGCTCAAAGCTTTGCTTCACCGCAGCAAGATAGCATCGTTAAGCCGGACCTCGATCCGGTAGTAAAGGCATTGGATACCCTCTCCTACAATTTGTTTACGCGCGAAAAATTGTTTGCTAATTCTGCCGAGTTACAACGCGCCATTGCCATGACACCCGACCAATTACCCCGTTACACGGATCTGGAAATGAAGGTTCGGATGAAGGAAATCCCATCTATTGTACAGCTCGATTACAATGCAGATGTAAAATCGTTCATCGACTTATTTGTGTATCGCAGACGCGATTTGATGAGTAAACTACAAGCCAGTTCACAAATCTATTTTCCATACTTCGAAGAAATTTTAGCCCGTAAAAAGTTACCGGATGAATTGAAATACCTTCCACTGATTGAGTCGGCATTAAACCCAACAGCCGTTTCGAGTGCAGGTGCTACCGGACTTTGGCAGTTGATGCTTGGAACGGGTAAAATGATGGGCTGCGATGCGAATTCATGTGTTGACGAGCGTAGAGATCCTATCAAATCTACTGAAGCCGCAACCAACTACCTTAAACAACTATACGACATGTATGGCGATTGGCAATTGGCCTTGGCCGCTTACAACTCGGGACCAGGCTGGGTAAACAAAGCTATTGCCCGTGCCGGAACGAAAAACTTCTGGGCTATTAAGTATTATTTGCCCAGTGAAACAAGAAGCTATGTGCCAACTTATATCGCTATGGTCTATGCCATGAAATATGCCAAAGATTACCAATTACTTTCAGCTGAACCCAAACGAGAATTGTACGCTGTTGATACGGTTATTGTGGGCGGAAAAGTAACATTAAAGCATATTTCAAATGTTCTAGGTATTTCTGAAGCAGAATTACAATTCATTAATCCTTCCCTAAAAATTGGCATTGTACCTTTGGTGAAAGGCGGCTTTCCACTAAACCTTCCCATCAACTATTTCGTTCAATTCGAAAACAAAAAAGATCAAATCTTAAACGACCCTGCTATTGCTAGTCAAGAAGCCCTTGCCGATGGTTTTGCGAATCCTGAATTTATTCGAGTGCCCAAGTATGTTTGGTACAAAGTTCGCAGAAACGATAATCTAGCCGGAATTGCAGCGCGTTATGGTGTTTCTTCGTCCGATATCAAAAAATGGAACCAGCTACGCAGTAGTACAGTTCAACGTGGTCAAAACTTAAAAATTATGACCTACGTTCAGGTGCCGAATTACAAAAAAGAAACACAACCGGCCAATGGAGACACATCTGCTCATCCATCCGACCCTGAAATAGGCTCTACTGCTGAATTAGATACTACAGAGAATATTCTTTATTATATCGAAAAAGATGCTAACGGGAACATTATCAAGCGTATTATGAAACCTGAAAGCCAGGTGATTAAACCGGTTACTCAAAGCAAAACCGTACAACCTAAACCTGCTCCGGCTCCGGTAAAAAGTAGAGTCCATATGTACAAAGTACAATCGGGCGACACCTTATCTTCAATTGCAAGACGAAACGGAGTAACTGTTGCAAAACTTTGTTCTACTAATGGACTCTCTACAAAATCAATTCTCCGCAAAGGGCAAGTGATTAAAATCGTGCAATAGAAGTTTTAGCGATTTCGCTACGCTTTTCAAAAAACTCCTTTATCTTAATGCTGAAATTAAGAGGTTATGAGTTATCGTGTTTTTTCTCCGCAGGAATATCCACTTCCCTATATCATTGAAGATTTGAACGAATGGCCTATCACGCGTTTAACGGAAAAGCGAGAAGAATTTGTGCGCCAAGTGGAAGAATCGGTGTATCAAAAATTGAAAGCCAAATACCCCACCGAAAAAGAACTGAAGGAAGAACTTTCAAAAATCTTGTATCAAGAAAAAATTCGACTTACCCTTACACCGTGGAAGGCCGACCCTAAAGATGAACGACAGTTTTGGAACAACGTCAAAAGCAAATACATTCAACTAGATGCCCTAAATAAAGAATCGGAAACTACGCCCGATGAAATTACCCGCGAAATCATTTACCGCTACACCAACGAAATTGTTGGCAAATTCGACCCAAAGATATTTTCATTAGCGCGAATTGTTTTACCGCAATTTTTCGGAAGAATCTTGAAAGCCGCTCCGGGAAAGTGGTTCAAGACAATAAGCGCTAATGCGAAAACTATACACGAAAAAATCCCTATCACCGGTAACGTAGAAAAAATCAGAGCACTAGCCAAGCAAGGCACTGTTATTGTTGCCCCTACCCACTTTAGTAACATGGATTCCATTATGGTGGGCTGGGTATTGAATGAAGTGGGCCTACCGGCATTCTTGTATGGTGCAGGGTTGAATCTTTTCTCCATCAAAATTCTTTCTTCATTCATGAGCAATTTAGGGGCTTATAAAGTAGACCGAAGAAAGAAAAACGGCTTTTACCTCGAAACCCTAAAAACCTATTCTCGAGAGGCTATCCAATCAGGAGCACATTCAATTTTCTTCCCCGGAGGAACGCGCTCACGCTCGGGAAGTTTAGAGAAAAGATTGAAGTTAGGCTTGTTAGGAACAGCTGTTGAAGCGCAGAAAAACCACTACAAACATTTTAATAAAGAAACCGCTCCTAAAGTGTTCGTTGTGCCGCTCATTATCAATTATCATTTCGTTTTAGAGGCCGAATCGCTCATCAACGATTACTTGAAGGAAACGGGAAAAGAAAAGTTCCTCAAAGAAAACGATGAATATTCTACCTCATACAAAATGATCAAATTCATTTTCAAGTTTTTGTCGGCTTCTTCTTCTTTGGCCATTTCCTTTGGCGAACCAATGGATGTAATTGGCAATAATGTTGATATGAACGGTGACAGCTATAACCAATTGGGGCATAAGATCGATGTACGCAATTATTTCGTTACCAATGGCGAACTCACCGATGATCAACAACGTGAAGATGAATACACGCGCATGTTAGGCGAAAAAATTGTTGGACAGTATTTCAAATACAACGTTGTACTCACCAGTCATTTGGTATGTTTTGCTTCGTTTGAGTTATTGCGCAAGAAATATAAATCGGTCGATTTATATACTTTACTGCGTACACCACCCGAAGACATTAAAATTCCTGCTACTGAGCTCAATGAAGCCATCGAACGACTGAAAGAGCGCTTGAAAGAAATGAACAAAAACAACGAAGTATTACTGTCTCCGGAAATTCGTTTCACTACCGATAAATTGATTGAACACGGCATGACCAATATCAATCTATATCATGCCCATTCACCGCTTGAAAAATCTACAGATGGTAGCTATTACTATTCTGAAGATTTAAAACTACTGTACTATTATCACAATCGATTAGAAGGCTATAACTTGGAAAAACAGGTGTAATGAAAGTTGTAACACGCTTATTGCAGGCTTTTTTTGTGGTGTGCATTTTGATTCACGTGTATGGCCTATTTTCGCCCATTACGGATGAATCGGTAACGTCACATAGCATTCATATCATCAGCTATACCTTATGTTTATTGGGACTTGGACTTTTATCAGCTCCGAGTCTATTGTTTTATAGCATCGGTGTTCTCTATCCTTTGTATTACCACTTTTCATTTCTTGTAAAACAATTAATAGCCGACCACAGCATTAACTTCATTTGCCTATTAGTAAGTGTGGTATTACCGGCAGGATGGCTGATTTTTCGAAAAAACGCAACTCAAAATTCAAAACAACATGCATAAAATTTTCAGCGCTTTTTGGCTGACCATCAGCATTTCTGCATTTGCACAAGAAACAACCACGCCAAAAATTCATGGAGCCGATGTTTACGGAGCGAAACCGAATCGCCCATTCCTCTACAAAATTCCCGCTACCGGAGCAAAGCCAGTGGAATACACTGTTCTCGGGCTTCCTCAAGGGTTAACCGTTGATAAAAACACGGGCGTTATTTCTGGCGTAACTCCTGCAAAAAACAACTATACGACTCGTTTAATCGCCAAGAACAATTTCGGTGCCGATACTTTAACCTTTGATATTAAAGTGGGTGATGAAATTTCGTTAACCCCTGCTATGGGCTGGAACAGTTGGAATGTATTCGGATTGCGTGTTACCGATAAAGACATTCGCAATGCCGCAGATGTAATGGTTTCAACAGGCCTAATAGATCACGGTTGGGGCTATATCAATATCGATGATGGTTGGGAAAGTGAAGAACGCAAACCCGATGGTGAAATTGCGACTAACAGTAAGTTCCCCGATTTAACTGCACTTTCCGATTACATCCACAGCAAAGGTTTGAAATTCGGCATCTACAGTTCACCGGGATCGCGCACGTGCGGTGGGTTTTTAGGCTCCTTAAATCACGAAGAACAAGACATTAAAACATACGAAAAATGGGGTGTTGACTATTTGAAATACGACTTATGCTCCTACACGGTTCGCACTTTTTTAGTGAAAAAGAATTTGCAAAAGCCATACATCTTCATGAATCAATTCATTCAAAATTCAAACCGTGATATTGTGTATAGCCTTTGTCAGTATGGCTTAGGAAAGGTTTGGAAATGGGGCAAAGCAGTGGGCGGCAACAGTTGGAGAACTACTGGAGATATTGTCGATACTTGGGCTTCTGTTAATCGACTACTCAACAAACAAAAGAGACTCTCAACATTTGCATCCCCCGGGCATTGGAACGACCCAGATATGTTAGTATTAGGTATAGTAGGCTGGAACAACGATAGCCGCAAATGCCGTTTAACAGAAGCAGAACAGCAATTGCATTTCGGGATGTGGAGCATGTTGGCCTCCCCGCTCTTGTTGGGTTGCGACCTTACCAAAATAGATTCGTTTACCATGAGTCTCATTACCAACGATGATATTATCGCCCTTAACCAAGATCGACTTGGCAAACAAGCTGCATTTATATACGAAAAAGACGGCATTCAAGTGTGGAGTAAACCACTGTCGGATGGAACAACCGCTATTGCTATTATTAACCTAAGTGCTAAAGAAAAAACGACAACCGTTAAACTAGATAAAATTAGTTCAGGTACATTTACCACATCAAAGAATTTGTGGAGTAAACAAATCGCATACCTAAAAGATAACAGTATAACAGCCACCATTCCTACACACGGAATTCTTCAATTCAAACTCGCTAAATAAAAAAAGGTCGGTTATAGCAACCGACCTTTTTAATTTTGTAACTGCATTTATTTATCACCCGGATCATAAGATAAACTCAACACCAATGTTTGTTTCTTATCCGCAGGATTATAAAGTACATACATATTCACCTTCAAATGAAGATATTCACCTATACCATCCATATCCGCACCAAGCAATACAAACTCATCGCCATTTAACAAACGAGAACGGAACTCATTTTTAAAACAATCTGTTAATTGCTTATACATAGTATTGAACTGTTGGCTCAACACCGGATCCAATTTACTGCCTTCAGCATAATTGAATTCAGCAGCATATAATTTATAGCTGAATGCATCTTGCACATAACATCGTTTAGCCCCATCCAATTGTGTTTTGGCTTTCCACATCGGCAATTCATCGGTAGGAATAGATTCTAACGACTCACTTAGTAAAGTATTGGATTTCGCCTTTGCTAATAACTGATGCAATAGGGTGCAATTTTTTGAATCCCTTTGAGCGAACACAGGTGCTTCCAAAAAGATAAAAAGTAAAATAGCTAAGCTGTATTTCATAATCATGATTTAGTCAAAAGTAATTAAGATTTTGGTTTAAAGTAAAAATCTCTTCTTACCAAGGCAAGAAGAGATTCGCATACTGTTAATGTATTTCAATTATTGTGCCGGTTTATCCAACAACACTTTACGAGATAACTTGAATTTACCGGTTTTGTTATCAACCCCTAGTAACTTCACTTTAATCACTTCATTTTCTTTCAATACGCCATCCATGTTTTCTAAACGTGCATGCGATACTTCTGAAATGTGCAACAAACCTTGTTTTCCCGGCATGAACTCAACAAAAGCTCCGTAAGGCATGATAGACTTAACTGTTGCTTCGTATACCTCTCCTACTTCAGGAACGGCAACGATACCTTTCACCCAACGCAATGCTTTGTTGATACCTTCTAAGTTTGGAGAGAAGATTTCTACAATACCTTTCTCGTCTTTTTCCTCGATTTGAATGGTTGTACCTGTTACTTTCTGAATTTCTTGAATGATTTTTCCACCTGGTCCAATCACAGCGCCAATGTATTCTTTGTCGATAACAATGCGCTCTACACGCGGTGCTTGCGGTTTGTAATCGGCTCTTGGTTCAGCTAATGTTTCTACCAATTTGCCTAAGATATGTAAACGGCCTGCTTTCGCTTGGTTCAATGCATTCGTCAACAACTCGTGCGATAAGCCATCGATTTTAATATCCATTTGGCAAGCGGTGATTCCTTTTGACGTTCCACACACTTTAAAGTCCATATCACCCAAGTGATCTTCATCACCTAAGATATCGGAAAGAATGGCGTAACTACCTTTACCGTCAGTAATCAATCCCATCGCAATACCTGAAACAGGTGCTTTAATTTTCACCCCTGCATCCATCAACGCCAATGTACCAGCGCAAACTGTTGCCATAGATGACGAACCGTTCGATTCTAAAATATCAGAAACAACACGAATCGTATAAGGTGTATCGGTAGGAATTACTTTCTCTAACGCTCTAAGCGCCAAGTTTCCGTGTCCTACTTCTCTTCTACCCAATCCACGTGGCGTTCTAGCTTCACCAACTGAAAATGGCGGGAAGTTATAATGCAACATAAATTTACGTTCTTCTTCTATTACCACACCATCCATTGTTTGCGCATCCAAAGATGTACCCAATGTTACAGTTGTTAATGATTGTGTTTCGCCACGTGTAAATACTGCAGAACCGTGTGGACTTGGCAAATAGTCTACCTCACACCAAATGGGTCTGATTTCATCCATTTTTCGTCCATCTAAACGAATCTGTTTTGTCAACATCACATTTCTAACTGCATCTTTTTCGCATTTGTGGAAGTACTGACCAATCAAAAACGATTTTTCCTTAGCTTCTTCGGGAGTTAATGTTGCCACAAATTCTGCTTTAATAGCAGAGAACGAATCTTTACGTACATATTTATCAGCCACTCCTCTTCCGGCTACTTCTTCGCATTTTGCGTAGCAAGCATCGTAGATCGCTTTTTTCAAATCTTCATCGCTTTTCTCGTGGCTGTATGCAAATTTCTCGGTTGTTCCACACTCTGCTTCTAACTCTTTAATCAACACCAATTGTTTTTTAATGGCTTCGTGAGCGAAAGCAATTGCTTCTAACATATCCGCTTCGCTAACTTCATTCATTTCGCCTTCCACCATCACAATGCTGTTCGCAGTTGCTGCAACAATCAAATCGATATCAATACCGGCTGATTCAATCTCCGATTTGAATGGGTTAATCATCAATTTACCATCGATACGTGCAACACGTACTTCAGAGATTGGACCTCCGAAAGGCACTGTTGAACAAGCCAAAGCCGCTGATGCAGCAAAACATGCGTATGCATCCGGCAATTCATTCATATCAGCTGAAAACAACGTCATGTGAACAACTACGTTCGCGTGGAAATCTTCCGGGAACAATGGGCGTAATGCTCTATCTACCAAACGTGAAATCAAAATTTCTCCTTCTGTTGGTCTGGCTTCACGCTTAAAAAATCCGCCTGGGTATTTTCCGGCAGCCGCAAATTTCTCTTGATATTCTACTGTCAATGGCATAAAATCAACACCATCTTTTGCTTCTCTATCTGCACATACTGTAGCCAAAATCATTGTGCTACCCACTTTCAACATCACAGATCCATCGGCTTGTTTTGCCATTTTCCCTGTCTCAATTTCAATTAGTTTTCCGTTTCCTAAGTCAATTTTCTTTGTAATTACTTTCATCTTTTTGTTTTTTCAATTATTTACGGCAAACATCCATAGCTCAATACGAGCCTGTGTTCTGCCTTTTTCTTCGTCTAAAATCTTGTGTTAACTAAAACAAAAAAGGTCGGTGAACTTCACCAACCTTTTCTTGAGGTTTATTTTCTGATTCCTAATTTTTCAATCAAGGAACGGTATCCGTTCAAATCTTGTTTTGCTAGGTAATTCAATAATCTTCTTCTTTTACCTACTAGTTTCAGCAACGAACGCGTAGTAGCGTGATCTTTCTTGTTTTCTTTCAAGTGGCCAGACATGAAGTTGATGCGTTGTGTAAACAAAGCGATCTGCGCTTCAGTTGAACCTGTGTTTTTCTCAGAACCACCGTATGTTTTAAATAGTTCTACTTTTCCTTCTTTCGTCAAATGCATGGTATTATGCTTTTATTTTATTTTTTCTAATTAGTCGGCAAAGATAAAAAGTAATCTCAATTTCCAAAGCAGAAATTTCGGGTTCTTACTTTTTTAAGAGATTTAAGACTTTAGTTAGTTTCTCTTTCAATTCTTTTCGGTCGACAATAAAGTCCAAAAAACCATTTTCCAATTGAAATTCAGCCGTTTGGAATCCTTCAGGCAATTTGCGTTTGGTAGTTTCCTCTATAACACGCGGACCTGCAAAACCTATCAAAGCACCCGGCTCGGCAATATTCAAATCGCCCAACATGGCAAAGGAGGCCGAAACACCTCCGGTAGTTGGATTCGTTAATAAAGAGATGTACGGCACTTTCGCTTCCGCCAATTGATGCAATTTAGCAGAAGTTTTCGCCATTTGCATCAACGAAAAAGCCGATTCCTGCATACGTGCCCCACCTGATTTGGAAATAATAAGGAAAGGAGCTTTTCGTTCAATTGCCAAATCGATAGCCCTTGATATCTTCTCTCCCATCACCGAACCTAACGATCCACCAATAAATCGAAAATCCATGGCCGCTACCACTGTTGTATTACCGCCAATGGCACCCACCATAACCCGCATGGCTTCTTTCAAATCTGTGTTTTCAATGGCATCGTTGATTCGCTTTTCGTACGATTTGGTATCAACGAAGTGAAGAATATCCTTAGAACGAAGTTCAGTGAAGTGTTCCTCACACTTTTTATCGTCAAAAAGAATATCGAAATAATCTTCTGCGTCAATCTTTTCGTGGTAATTGCAATGCGGACAAGTATGTAAATTATCGCGAAGTTGAGTAACCAGCAAAGCTTTCTTACAGCCATTGCATTTATGCCAAATACCATCAGGGGTTTCGAGCTTTTCTTCCGTAGAAGTGTCGACACCCTTCCTTAGCCTTTTCCACCAAGGTTTACGAGGTTCCTGCATATTCAAAATTGAGATTAAGCGATCGTAACTTCGTTGTTCAAATACACATCTTGAATTGCGTTCAATAAATGAACACCATCTTTCAACGGACGTTGGAATGCCTTTCTTCCCGAAATCAATCCCATGCCACCCGCACGTTTGTTAATGATGGCTGTTGCAACTGCTTCCGCTAAATCAGACTCACCTGCCGATGCTCCACCCGAGTTAATTAAACCCACGCGACCCATGTAGCAGTTTGCCAATTGGTAACGGGTTAAATCAATAGGGTGATCTGTAGTTAATTCAGAATATACTTTCTTATGTGTTTTACCGAAGTTCAAGGCATTATAACCGCCATTAGTTTCCGGTAATTTTTGTTTAATAATATCGGCTTGAATGGTAACCCCTAAGTGGTTTGCTTGTCCGGTTAAATCAGCAGAAACGTGATAATCGACACCGTCTTTTTTGAAGGCAGAATTTCGGGTATAGCACCACAAAATAGTCGCCATACCTAACTCGTGCGCATATTCAAAGGCTTTAGCTACTTCTACAATTTGGCGTTTAGATTCTTCAGAACCAAAGTAGATGGTTGCTCCCACAGCCACTGCTCCCATATTCCATGCATCTTTAATAGTACCGAACATAATTTGATCGAAAGAATTTGGATAGCTTAGGAACTCGTTATGGTTGATTTTAACTACGAATGGAATTCTGTGGGCGTATTTACGCGCAACAGACGCCAACACTCCGTAGGTTGAAGCTACAGCATTACAACCGCCTTCTATCGCTAATTCTACAATGCCTTGCGGATCGAAACACACCGGGTTTGGTGCGAATGATGCGCCTGCACTATGCTCTATTCCCTGATCTACAGGCAAAATCGACAAATAGCCTGTGCCTCCTAAACGGCCGGCATTGGCGATAGTTTGCAAACTTTGTAATGTTCGTATATTTCTATTGCTGTCTTTCCAGTAGTTCTCCACGAAATCTTTTCCCGGCAAATACAATTGCTCTTTTGAAAAGGTTTTGGACGTGTGTCCCAATAAATAATTGGCTTTCTCTTCGCCTAATAATTTTACAATATCATCCGTTTTCATCGCGTGTGTTTAAATTTGAAGTGGACAAAAATACATTTCTATTTTAAAGGATAAAGTTTCGGAGCGCCTAAACTTTCTAATCGTTTCATCGGCAACCGAATGGAAACAAAAAAAGCCTCCTTGTCGGAGGCTCCATTGTATTCTTGAGCAGTAATGCTTACTTTTTAAGGGAAGCGATACGTGCAGATAATTTTGATTTCAAATTGCCGGCTTTATTTTTGTGGATATAGCCTCTTTTAGCCAATTTGTCTACCATTGAAAATGCTTTTGGTAAAGCCTCTTCAGATGATTTTGCGTCTTTCAACGAACGTAAATTACGAATGAAATTTCGCGTAGTCTTTGCGTAGTATCTATTGCGTAAACGTCTAGAAGCTGTCTGACGAATTCTCTTTTTTGCCGATTTGTGGTGTGCCATTGTTTATTCTTTTGGGAGCGCAAATATAATTTTTCTTCTCGAAAAAAAAATAATTATCTAAAAAACAATTCGATTATTTGATTTTTCAATGCCTTTACATCAGAAAATATCTTTTCAGCTTACGCATTTTGAGTGTATTGGCATACGGAGATGCACCACTACTTTTTTATTCCTTTTCGCACCACATGGTAAATGGCGCCAACCCAATAATTGCGAAATCCAAAACCTGCTGCTTTCCCTTTTTGTTTTTTCGTTTTAATGATGTTCCCGGAGGCTATATCAAACAGAACAGGATAGATATAGGCTTTCTTCTTTTTCTTGTTGAAACTTTCAACAACTAACACTACTCCCTTTCCACTCCCTTTCCCGGCATAATTACTCACCACACTTTGAACATCACCCTCGGTTATTGAATATTTCTCACTTATCACCAATTGATCAGCGTCAACTTTATCGTTTTGCGCATTTACAACATCTAAGTTTGTTATCAGTTTACTTCCTCTCGCATAAATCTTCAAATTGAATTTACCGTCTTGTCGCAGAATTTCTTCATTCCATTTACGCAAATAATACGACTGTATTGTTTTGGGCTCTCTGAACCCCTTTTTCCCAATCATTTTTGCTTTGGTAAAATCAACGCCAAACCAAGTTACCGTAGGCTTGTCTTGGGCAAATGCAGCAAAAAAGATAATGCTTACGAATAGGGCTGTTACAATTTTTTTCATAATGAGTAGGTTTTATACCGCGAATAAATGGATTTTTTGGGAAGACGCGAAAAATGAAATGGATTCTTATTCCTTTTTGATCAAGAATTCATCGGTGAAGTGCGCCTTTTGCTTCGGCTGTGCAAACTTGTCGGCATTATAAGCATTTGAATTCCCCCGGGGAATAGACAAGGATTCCCATGGCTTATCGCAAAACATTTTACCGATAAACACAATTTGACCTACATGATAAGGATAATGGGCCAATTGTCGATTAATGGCCTCCATTACTGTATGCCCTTGGTTGCGAATAAAGATTTCGCGCCCCAAATCTTCTTCTGTTAATGGAAGTATTGCATTGAAAAAACAATCCCAACCTTCATTCCATTTCGCCATTAACTCCTCCCGTGTTTGAATATCATTGTCGAATTCGGCATCGCGTTTGCGCCATTCCTTTTCACCATCTGTGGTTAAAAAATCTGTCCAACGCGACAACATATTCCCCCATAAGTGCTTTACTATTGTTGCAATACTGTTACTTAGGGCATTGTATTGCTGAAACAATTGCTCATCGCTGAGTTGAGCAAAGGTTTTCTCGCCAAGCTGTTTATAATATTCAAACTGCTTTATCACGCTTGGAAGGTAGGCTGTAGACATAATGTTCGATTTAGATGTCGAAATTAAAGAAATCTAAGAAAGTATATGCCAATTGGACAGCCTTAACAGAGTTTGGTAAGGACTTTGCTATCTTTAATGCATAAATTATAGATACCATGGATAACAAAAACAACGTAAACGACTTCTTAGAAGAAGGAAAAGAAAAAATAAACGAATTGCTAGGTAGTGCCGAGAAATTGGCCGATACCGCTTCGAAAATGGCGGCAGAAAAAGCAACAGAATTCGGTGCTAAAGCCGAGGAATTATCAGCCGATATGCAAACACAAGCGAATGTGTTGATCGATCAAGCAAAGATAAAAGTAGCTGAACTTACTCCTGAAGCCGAAGCCCGTTTGAAAGAATTGGAAGAAAAAGGTAAAGAAGTAATAGACGAAGCCACCATCAAAATGGCTGAACTTTCTGTTCAAGCTACTGAAGCTGTAAAAGACATTCAAAACAAACTGAGTGGATTGTTTGGCTCAAGTGACGAAAAGAAAGGATAATTCTTCTTCATGAATAGAGTAACGCCATCATTGCAACAGCATTGGTGGCGTTATCTATTATAGCTTTGTCAGTTTCCCATTCATCGTCTTAGCTCCGCTTTTCACCTCCACCAAATACACTCCTTCGCTTTGTGAACTTAAGTCGATTGTATTGACATTTGTTGAAGTATATACTTTCTGTCCGAAAGTATTATACACGTTCACTTCCTCCACTTGCTGTCCATCTGAAACATGCAGTTGGAAGAGTCCATTCGTTGGATTTGGATAAATGGAAAGCGAATAATCACCTCCGATATGCTCAATACCTACACTGGTGGTACATCCCGTGAAACTGCTCACGGCATCCCAAAAATCAGATTTAGCCGTTCGCAACCCACATGCGCTGCCATCAGGTGTTGCTTTGATTTCCAAATAGCAATCAGGTGCGCTTTGGTATTGCGGCCAATTTACTAACCCGGAAGCATTTGGGTTTCCGGTTTTAGCAAAATTTGTCCAGTAGGCTAGCATCGATTTTTGCACCGAATCATCTTGTGCTTTGAATAGCGGTCCAGTGCCCAGTGTGGCATTCTCCCAGTTATTAAAAACATAAAACAACTCCATGCCGTGATAACTGCCATAAGGCGTGAGCGCTGCCACAGTATGTTTGTGGGAAAAGAAATAGCGATACACCGGCTCAGTTTGATTCTGGCTGATACAACGCGCTACTCGTCTAGTAGTTGCGGTAAACTGCCCATCAGTTAATAATCCGATGTACGATACTTTAGCTTCCGCATTGGTGGTACCTGCCGGATACAATGTAGCCGCTTGTGCTCGAAAGGCAACAGGCAGTTTACTGTTAATGAGTGCTGTTACCATTGAAGGAGTAATGGTTTGTGGCACCGACAAGCTCATTTCTTCAGCGTTTGAACCAATTACAAGTGGCACTTTATTGAAATTGCCGGATTGGATACGCGCTGTGGGGTAATCGAGAAAATGAATATTATCAACTACCGACTGCCAATGCATACCCACAGCACCGCCAATCAAAGGTGGAGCTTCGTATTTCACCAACGAATCGCTAGGTAACGAACGCATATAATTTATCTTTTGCGCATCTGTTCCTGTTGCAGTGAAACTATCAACAAAATGAATACCATTAGTTTTAGCTGAAGTATAATCGGCCAATACCGGAATAGCAGATTGAATGGCAGCACGCTGAAACAAACCTGAAGCTAACGGACTTATCAGTAAATTACCAACATCTACCCCACCCGCACTTTCGCCAAAAATCATTACGCGAGTTGGATCGCCACCAAAATTAGCGATGTTGTTTTGCACCCACTTTAAGGCTAGAATTTGATCCATTACGGCATAGTTACCTGCTGTGGTATTCGCATTCTCGGCCTCTAAACCGGGATGGACCAAAAAACCTAATGGACCTAAACGATATTGAATGGTAACCACTACAACATTCCCGCGCGTAGAAAGATTCTTCCCGAAATAAATTTGTGCTCCTGCACTCACCTCGCTAGCACTTCCCTGCTGATTTCCACCACCATGGATAAAGACCATCACCGGCAGGTTGGCTGAGCCAAGCTGTGGCGACCAAACATTCAAATACAAACAATCCTCGTTACCCACAATAGTGTCGCTTAAACCGCCTTGTGCGTAGCTTTTCTGCGGACAAACAGGTGCAAAACTGGTAGTATTTAAAATACTTGACCAACTGTTTGGAAGTTGGGGAGCTTTCCAGCGCAAACTATCCACCGGTGGCTTAGCAAAGGGGATTCCCAAAAATTGGTACACTGATCCATTAACAGCACCTTGCACTTGCCCAAATTGTGTATTGACAGGCTGTGCAAGTATTTTTATGGTAATGATAAAAATGAAAAACGAAGTAAAAAATGGTTTCATGTTTAACTATTCTTAAGGAAAGGAAAAAATAAATCGTGTTTACACAAAATACAATATCCAAACACTATTACTAATTAAAATACGCTTCAATAAATGAAAGGTTGCTGCTCGTTTTAAAATGAATTGACAATTTCCCATTCTTAACCTCTTTTGAAGAATTAGACACTAATTTGTTATTGTTTAATATTTTCCTGCGTATTTTATTTATAAAAACATTAATAACCCTATTTTCGCACACATTTGAAAATACACGATGGACAATTACAGCTACTTAACGAACGCTACTCCCGAATATTTAGAAAATCTGTACTTGGATTTCAAAGCAAATCCGGAATCAGTAGACAAAGAATTCAGAAAGTTTTTTGAAGGATTTGATTTTGCTACCCTAAACTACAACGGAAAATCGGGTTCCGTTTCGGCTGACGAGTTTAAAGTGTTCAACCTCATAAAAGCCTATCGCAGAAAAGGTCATTTGATTGCCAACACGAATCCGCTTCGTAAACGCAAAGACCGTAAGGCCAACCTTGAACTCGAAGAATTCGGCTTATCGGAAAAAGATTTAGACAAAAAATTCCAAATCGGTAGTGAAATCGGTTTACCGAATGCCTCATTACGCGATATCTTCTCAAAGTTAAAAAACACTTATTGCGGCACTATCGGTTTCGAAATCGGTTATGTACGTGTAAAAGAAGAAGTAGATTTCTTCCGCAACAAACTGGAGCAATCAGATAAACTCATCAATTTCTCTGCAAAACAGAAAGAGCGTATTCTTCGCAAGTTGAATCAGGCTGTAGTTTTCGAGAAATTCTTAGGCACAAAATACATTGGCGAAAAACGGTTCTCGTTAGAAGGTGGCGAAACCACTATTCCGGCTTTGGATGGTATCATTAACACGGCTTCCCGCACTGGCGTTGAAGAAGTGGTGGTAGGAATGGCGCACCGTGGTCGTTTGAATGTGTTGGTGAACATCTTGGGCAAAACTTACGAAGAGGTTTTCAACGAATTTGAAGGGAACATGGTGGGCGACCCTACCATGGGCGATGGCGATGTGAAATACCATATGGGCTATGCTTCGCACTATACAACAGATGAAGACAAGCATGTGTATTTGAAACTAGCTCCGAATCCTTCGCATCTAGAGGCAGTAAACCCTGTAGTAGAAGGTATTGCACGTTCACAAGCCGATTACGTTTTCAATTCCGATTACGATAAAATTTTACCAATTCTTATTCATGGTGATGCGGCTGTAGCCGGTCAAGGTATTGTGTACGAAGTATTGCAAATGGCGAAATTGAAAGGCTATTATACCGGAGGAACCTTGCACTTTGTGATTAACAACCAAATTGGTTTCACCACCAATTTTGATGATGCCCGTTCATCGGATTATTGCTCATCGATTGCCGGAACCATTGATGCTCCTGTATTGCACGTAAATGGAGATGATATTGAAGCCGTGGTTTTTGCGGCTGAATTAGCAACAGAATATCGTCAGCAATTCAACAAAGATATTTTCATCGATATGGTGTGTTACCGTAAATGGGGCCACAACGAAAGTGACGATCCGAAATACACCCAACCGGGTATGTACAAGTTGATTGATACGCATGTTAACCCACGCGATATCTATTCTGCAAAACTAGAAGCAGAAGGTTCTTTGAGCGCTGAATTGGCGCAAAAAATGGAGAAAGAATTCTGGGCCGATTTGCAAGCGCGCTTGGATTCAGTTCGTCAGACGCCATTAACCAATAAGAAACACAAAAGCGAGGAAGCGTGGGAAAAATTGCGAAGAGCTACTGAAAAAGATTTTGAAGAATCGCCTAAAACGGCTATCAACAAGAAAACGGTTGATGCTTTAGTGAAAGGCTTGTTTACCATTCCAGCTGATTTTCAACCGTTGAAAAAAATCGCCAAGCAATTGAGCGATGCAAAAGCAAGAATTGAAGAAAAAGGAACGATTGACTGGGCTGCAGCCGAATTAATGGCTTATGGCAGTTTATTGATGGAAGGCAAAAGCGTTCGATTAAGTGGTGAGGATGTGAAGCGAGGAACATTTACGCACCGTCATGCGGTGTTAACCGATGAGCGCAACGATGCAGAATATTGCCGTTTAAGCAACTTGAGCGATAAGCAAGGAAAGATGTTCATCATCAACTCGCATTTATCGGAATATGGTGTATTAGGCTTTGAATACGGCTATGCCATGGTATCGCCTGATAACTTGGTGCTTTGGGAAGCGCAGTTCGGAGATTTCGCCAATGGCGCGCAAATTATTATCGACCAGTTTATTGCTGCCGGTGAGAGTAAATGGAACCATTCTACCGGTTTGGTGATGTTGTTACCTCACGGTTATGAGGGACAAGGACCTGAACACTCATCAGCGCGATTAGAGCGTTTCTTGCAAATGTGTGCTGAGCTGAATATGGTGGTGGTGAATATTACCGATCCGGCAAACTACTTCCATTGCTTAAGACGTCAGTTAACGTGGGAATTCCGTAAACCGTTGATTGTAATGACACCGAAATCGGGCCTACGTCACCCTGATTGTATTTCCGACATAGCGAAAATTCAAACAGGAGGCTTCAAAGAAGTGTTGGATGACGAAAATGTAGACGAGAAAAAAGTACGTAAAGTATTGTTGGTTTCAGGCCGTTTGTATTTCGACTTATTGAAAAAACAACGCGATGAAAAGATCACCGATGTAGCTATTGTTCGTATCGAGCAGTTATATCCGTTGCCTGAAAAACAATTGTTGGCGATTCGCAAGAAATACGCAAAAGCTGATTTTGTATGGGTACAAGATGAACCGAAAAACATGGGGGCATGGACATTCTTGTTCACTAACCTATACGATAAATTGCCATTAACTTGTGTAAGCCGTAAAACAAGTGCTTCACCGGCTACAGGCTTTAAGAAATCGCATGCCAAAGAGAATTTAGATATATTGACCAAATCATTTGAATAAATAATACATTATGACAGAACTCAGAATTCCGAACGTAGCCGAATCCATTACCGAGGTTACCCTTTCTAAATTTTTGGTGAAAGACGGAGATTATGTGCAACTCGATCAACCGATTTGCGAAGTAGAGACCGATAAAGCATCACAGGAATTGCCGGCACCGGTAGCTGGAAAAGTGAAATTTGTAGCCGCAGAAGGTGACGATTTGAAAGTAGGCGCATTGGTAGCCACAATTGATGAAACTGCCGCTGCTCCTGCGAAAGTAGAAGCGCCTAAAGTAGAAGTTAAAGCAGTAGAAACAGCTGCTCCAAAAGCAGAAGTGAAGAAAGTTGAAGAAACGAAAACTTCGGCTGCAAGCGGACATCCATCTCCTGCTGCACAGAAAATTTTAGCAGAAGGTGGTGTAAAAAACACGGATGTAAAAGGATCAGGCGTTGGAGGCAGAATCACTAAAGAAGATGCTTTGAAAGCCATTCAGAATAAAAAAGGTGGTGCAGTTCGCGAAGCCTTCTCGAGAGTAGAGCGTGTGGAGAAAATGAGTCGTTTGCGTAAAACCATTTCCGATCGTTTGGTGTACTCGAAAAACTCAACGGCCATGCTAACTACGTTCAACGAGGTAGATATGACCAACATCAATAAGATTCGCGAGAAAATGGGGGAAGCCTTCAAGAAAAAACATGAAGTAAGTTTAGGCATGATGTCGTTCTTCACGAAAGCCGTTTGTTTGGCGTTGGAGAAATACCCAGCAGTGAACGCATACATTGAAGAAGGAAACTTAGTATTCCACGATTATTGCGATATTTCTATTGCCGTTTCCACACCAAAAGGTTTAGTGGTACCTGTAATCAGAAATGCAGAATCGTTGAGCTTAGCAGAAATCGAGAAATCGGTGAAAGCATTAGCGATTAAAGGACGTGATGGTTTATTGACTATGGATGATATGAGTGGTGGAACATTCACTATTTCGAATGGAGGAGTGTTTGGTTCGTTGATGTCGACACCAATTATTAACCCACCACAATCGGCTATTTTGGGTATGCATAAAGTGCAAGATCGTCCGATGGTAATTGATGGCAAAATTGAAGTTCGTCCGATGATGTATGTAGCCTTATCTTACGACCACCGCGTAATTGATGGAAAAGAATCAGTTGGTTTCTTGGTAGCGGTAAAAGACTTCTTGGAAAATCCTTCGAAGATGTTGCTAGGCGCAGATCCGGTGGATTTGTTGTTGGATATGTAATTCTTCCATTAAAGAAATAAAAAACGGGACTACATGAAAATGTTAGTCCCGTTTCTATTTTATGTACAGTCAATTTAATCAGCAATCTTTCGAACAGCATGATTGTAGCTATCTGTAACATACAATACTCCGTTTTTGTCGAATGCTAATCCCTTAGGATAATTAAAAGATGCCGAAGATAAAGAACCGTCTGTATTTCCTGAAACTCCGTTTTCGATAGTACTTCCCGTTAAAGTAGTTACAACTCCTTCCGGTGTAATTTTCCGGATTCTATTTGCTTGGAACGCTTCAGATACATACAAATTTCCGGCATCATCCACAGCTACATCTTCAACACTTTTGAATAAGGCATCTCCGGTATATCCATCTCTATACCCTCTTGTAGAGCCCGACACTGTTGTTACAATTCCATTGGCAGATATCTTTCGAATTCGGTTCCCATCAGCGAGATATAAATTCCCTTGCTTATCAATCCCTAATCCATGCGGTATAAAAAACTGTGCGGCAGTTCCTGAACCATCATTCATTCCTGAAGTACCATCCCCTGCAAATGTTGTAACAACACCTGCTGGAGTTATCTTTCGAATTCTGTAATCATCGTAATCATTTACATACAAATTACCGGAAGCGTCAATGACAATAGCTTGGGGAGATTTGAATTGTGCATTTGTTCCGGTGCCATCAGCATAACCATAAGTACCTCCTGCAAATGTAGTCACATCGCCATTCGGGGTAATTTTCCGAATACTCGAATTACCGGCATCAGTTACATAAATGTTTCCGGAAGCATCCACCACTAAATCTTTTGGACCTGCAAATTGAGCAGCAGTTCCATTTCCATCTACATTTCCGGAACCAGTACCTACTCCACCGCTACCTGCAATTGTAGACACTAAACCTGATGCAGTAATTTTTCTAATCTTATAGTTATTGTAATCTGCTAAATAAATTGTTCCATTGGCATCGGTGGCAATCCCAACAGGAAAGAAAAATTTTGCCGAAGTACCCTGACCATCGACATAGGACGGACCTCCACCCGCAAGGGTATAAACATTTTTTAAAGATACTTTTGTATTTGGCGGATCCGTTGTTGTCTTCTTACAAGAGGCAATGGCCAATAAGCCAAACAATATTCCCAAAAAGTAAATGCGTCTATTTTTCATATTTTGATTTTTTGTAAAGGTATTTCCTGTTCAATAAACTGAGCTGAATTAGTAAGAATTCGGTAATATTGGGAAAATGAGCCTAAAAAAATAAGCATGAACCCAACCCTTAAAGCATCCCTCTGGAAACAATTCGGTGCCAGTATTGATATGCTGGAAAATGCGATAAAGCAATGTCCGGATGAATTATGGAATACCCCTTCCCTCTTTTGGTATTTCAGTTATCATACGCTGTTTTGGTTGGACCATTATTTGACACCGGATTCCTCAACCTTTACTCCACCAGCTCCATTTACACTTTCGGAATTCGAGTCGGCAACAATGCCTGAACGTGTCTATACAAAGGAAGAGTTACTTACCTATTTAGACTACTCCAGAACCAAATGTCATACATTAATTGCCGGTTTAACGGATGAAACAGCCAACAGCATTTGGAAAAATGAGTACCGAAGCTTTACGATATTTGAGTTATTGTTGTATAACATGCGGCATGTGCAACATCATGCAGCACAACTGAATTTGTTGCTTCGCCAAGGAATTAACGATGCGCCCCGATGGGTTTCGCAAACGAAGAAGACATTAGGAAGTTGAGAAAATAGATATTCCCCTATTTTAAAGTATGCCATAAACAAGCATTTTATTTTTCTTTATTTTCAAATTAGAAAACAATTTTAAACCAAAAGCATGAGTCAAACACCGGATAAGAAAACGCAAATTATATACATCCTATTTATTTTACCCCCCATACTTATATTGTCTAAACTGGCTGATGTATTGGCAGGACCGTCCGGAACGCCACTCCTTTATTCCGCATTGTTGGGTGCGTTGGGCGCATTAATAGGCTTACTTGTCCATCGTCAAGTTAAGGACAAGTCCACAACTATACAAGTAGTTGGATTTATTGTACTGATTGCGTTCTGTACAGCTATTGCCTTGTTTACAATGAACCATTTTGGAAAAACAAATTAAGAAGTAAAATGAATCCAATACTCAAAAATGTTTTAGCAGTATTAGCCGGAGTACTAATTGGCGGAGCGCTCAACATGGCTATTATTATGGTAAGCGGCCATATTATTCCTCCACCGGAAGGAGCCGATTTAAAAACAATGGAGGGACTTAAAGCTTCCATGCATTTGATGGAACCTAAGCATTTTCTTATGCCTTTTCTGGCGCATGCATTGGGAACACTTATTGGCGCTGGTATTACAGCCATCATTGTTCCAAAACACAAAATGGTTTATGCGCTGGGTATTGCCGCTTGGTTCATGATTGGTGGTATTATGAATATTTTTATGTTACCATCCCCCACTTGGTTTACGATTACTGACTTACTTGGAGCCTACTTCCCTATGGGATTTTTAGGCGGATTCATTGCTACGAGATTAACTAAATGAAGAATGTTAGGTGATTTTATCAGCAGCTTATTTGGAAACAATTCATTGCATGGTGAACCTTTAAGCATAGAAGACATTGCACTTTTGCAAGAACATGTTTTCTATTATGCGCAATTGCCGGAGCATCGGAAAACTGATTTCGAGCAGCAAGTATCTGCTTTTTTAGCGCATGTTTCGGTTCATTTTGATGATGTGGAGCCATCTCGATTGGTAGAGTTACTCGTAGCCAGTTCGGCCGTGATTGTAACATTTGGTCACGCCTTTCACTACAAAAATCAGCTATCGAAAGTAGTGATAGTTAAAGCGGCTGTATCGAAGTTTGAAAGTGGATTTACCTTAGGTGAAGTGCGTTACAACGGCCATTTTACAGATATGTATCTTTCAGAAAGTGCGTTGATACAGGGTTTCAAAAACAACAACGATAAGAGCAACGTTGGTATTCATGAATTTGTGCATATCCTCGACAGTGCAGATGGCGTATTGGATGGTTTGCCAACACATTTTATGTCGGCTGAGCTAATCAAACTCTGGATGAAAGTGGCTGAAGATGAAATGGCGAATATCAAAGCTGATGAATCTACTATTCGTGCTTATGGAGCTACGAACGAACAAGAGTTTTTAACTGTTTGCTCAGAATATTTTTTCGAACGGCCTGAGAAACTAATAGAGGAACATCCTGAAGTGTATGCTTTATTAAGTCGAACGTTCTTACAAGATCCTGCTGAAACCTACGATTTTCAAGACAAGGCTAACTTTGGAAAAGATAAAACAAAAGTGGATCGAAATGACCCATGCCCTTGTGGTAGTGGAAAAAAGTATAAGAAGTGTTGTTTGCTGAATGAATAAGAAAGCGTAACATAATAACTAGCAATAAAAAAGACCGTGAATATTCACGGTCTTTTTTTGGTACCCCAGGAGGGAATCGAACCCCCACGTCTTTCAACACTCGATTTTGAGTCGAGCGCGTCTACCAATTCCGCCACTGAGGCATTGATTTCGCGTTTCGGATTGCAAATGTATATTTTTTTTGAAAACAAACAACTTCATTATACTATACATTTTCACAATCACTGTTTACAATTACCAAATCGCAAATAGCTATTAGTCTGAAAGGATTGAAGACATTTGGCAAGATGGAAAATACAGAACCAAAAAAGGAAAGAAAAAGAAAAGCCCCAACCGAGGAAAACACTGCACCCAGTGCTAAAAAAGGTGCTGGAAATGAGGCCGATACTACTGAAGAGCTTAAATGGTGGAACGATGGACGGATTTCGAAAACCATTGGACTTGGCTTACTTATATTCGCTTTTATTGTGCTAGTGGCTATCACCTCACATATTTTCAGTGCCGCAGCTGATCAATCGGAAATAAACAACCGAGCCGGTGCAGCATTAATGGATAATGGCGTGAAGGTGAGCAATAGCATGGGACGCATCGGTGCTTTGCTTTCTTACCTTTTAGTAGAACGATTGTTCGGATTTGGAGCTTACTTGTTGGCTGTACTTAGTTTTGTGTTCGGATTCAATTTGTTTTTCGCTAAATCCAGCTTCAAATTATTAAAATGGTTTGTATACGGATTTATAGCACTGGTTTGGGTTTCCGCGCTTTTAGCATTTGTGAATTCACTTACTGTTCCCGACTCGGTAATTAACTGGGGCGGGGGCTTTGGCAATTACCTTACCGGTAGCGAAGGCTTACTTACAGGACTGTTAAAACCTATTGGTGTAGCTGCCATTCTTGTTGCTTATTCGTTACTCGTATTGATATGGGCCTTTAATTACGATTTCGGGAAACACATTACACCAACGAAAAAGATGGAGGGCGATTTAGGAAAAGGCAACGGTGCTCCTATCGTACCTGCGTTTGTGGATGAGGATGAAAACATCTTCGGTAAAGATAAAATTAAAGACGCAGCTCCTGAGCCTACATTCCCTGAGGAAGAACCTGCTGAAATGCCTGAAGAAGAGGAAGAAGCCGACTTAGAAATGGAATTAATCAACAATGCTGCTCCTCCCATCAGTAAAAAACCTACCAAGAATCTTGATTTAGAATTAGAAACAGAAGATGATGATGCACTCGACTTACAAGTAGCGGAAATCAAGCAAGAAGATAAAGGTGAAACGCTTGGCAGCATTGGCACCAACTACGATCCTACCCTATCATTATCGAATTATGTGTTCCCGAAATTGGAGTTTTTAGATGAGCACGGTAACGAGAAAATCAAAATTGATCCGGAAGAATTGGAGCGCAATAAGAACCAAATTGTTTCAACGCTGAACAACTACTCGATTGAGATTTCGAAAATTAAAGCAACCGTTGGTCCTACCGTTACATTGTACGAAATTGTACCTGCTGCCGGAGTGCGTATTTCTAAGATTAAAAACTTGGAAGACGATATTGCGCTAAGTCTTGCAGCGCTTGGTATTCGTATCATTGCACCCATTCCGGGTAAAGGTACCATTGGTATTGAGGTGCCGAATGTGAATAAGGAAATTGTTTCGATGCGTTCGTTGTTACAGTCAGAAAAATTCCAAAACACTACAGCCGATTTACCGATCTGTTTGGGGAAAACTATTTCGAACGAAATTATTGTAGCCGACTTATCGAAAATGCCGCACTTATTGATGGCGGGGGCAACCGGACAAGGAAAATCAGTAGGTATCAATGCAATTCTCGTTTCCTTGTTATATAAAAAGCATCCTTCACAATTGAAGTTTGTGATGGTGGATCCGAAAAAAGTGGAGTTGAGTTTATATGAAACATTAGAGAAACATTTCTTAGCGAAACTTCCTGGTGAAGAAGATGCAATTATCACTGATACCAAAAAAGTGGTAACCACCTTGAATGCATTGTGTTTAGAAATGGATAATCGTTATGAGTTATTGAAAAAGGCGAGTGTGCGGAATTTGAAAGAATACAATCATAAATTTTTGAACCGCCAATTGAATCCGAATAACGGACATCAATTTCTTCCGTACATCGTTTTAGTTGTAGATGAGTTTGCCGATTTGATTATGACAGCTGGGAAAGAAGTTGAGATGCCTATTGCCCGTTTGGCACAGTTAGCGCGTGCCATTGGCATTCACTTGATTTTAGCAACACAACGTCCTTCCGTAAACATCATTACGGGAACCATCAAAGCTAACTTCCCGGCTCGTATTGCCTTCAAAACAACCTCTAAAATCGATTCACGCACCATTTTAGATGCCGGAGGATCTGAGCAGTTGATTGGTAGAGGTGATATGTTGTTATCACAGGGTAGCGATATTATTCGGTTACAGTGCGGCTTTGTGGATACACCTGAAGTAGACAGAATTTGTAAGCACGTTTGTGATCAGCAAGGTTTCCAAGAAGCCTTCTTATTACCTGAATACATCGATCCAAATGATAAATCGGCAGGCGATGATTTTATGGCTGATGGCGATTTAGACAGTATGTTTGAAGATGCCGCTAGAGTGATTGTGCAGAATCAAATTGGCTCAACGTCTTTAATTCAACGCAGATTAAAACTAGGGTATAACCGTGCCGGTCGTTTAATGGATCAATTGGAGGCTGCGGGAATTGTAGGCGAAAACTTAGGGAGCAAATCGCGCGAAGTACGTGTAAAAACCGAACTGGAATTAGAACAAATTTTGCTAAAGTTGCGCGAGAAATAAATGGCCCATGCGTTTTGGCATGGATTTTATGCCATTCATTATATCTTTAAGCAGATTCAAACCATGAGAACAAGTATTCTATTTTTTTGCCTTATTGCGTTGGGAGCAACAGCGCAAAAGAGTTCCACTATTTCTGACTCGGAAGCAGCTGCGTTACTGAAAAGTTCTTCACAGAAATACAAGGCCTACCCGGCTATCACTGCTGATTTTCAATTAACGATGATTCGCCCGAAGTTGAAAGCCGATGAACCGGATTCAAAATATACAGAAGTACAAACCGGAAAAGTATCGTTAAAGGGAAAAATGTTTAAAGTAGCCATTGCCGGTAACGAAGTGTATTGCAATGGCAAAGATATATGGACCTATATCACAAAAAACAATGAATGCCAAGTCAACGATTACATAGAGAGTAATGAAGTATTTTCGCCAAGTAAATTATTCAGCTTGTATGAAACCGATTATGCATTTCAAGTGAAAGAAAAGAAGCAAATGGCCGGCAAAAAGATTACAGTAATTGAAATGGCCCCTTCCAATAAAAAATCTACATTCTTCAAATTGGATGTGGGAATAGATGAGGTAACTAAAGAAATTTTGGAAGTAAAAATCTACGAAAAAAATGGTACGCGTTACATTTACAAACCATTAAAAGTAACTTCATCGGAACTTCCCGACAGTTCATTTATTTTCGATGTTAAAAAGTTCCCAAAGGTAAAATTAGTTGACTTGAGATAACTTAATTTGATTTAATTCGTACAGTTATCTATGATCCTTCATACCGTTATATCCAATTTAGCCGTTTTAGTAGGCTCAACAGTGAAATTTTCGCTGGCGACTTCTGCTGTAATTGCCGCAAATATGGGCATTCCGGGTACAGTATCTAACTTAATAGGAGGGATAATCGGTATTGTTACGTTTGTATATATTGATGACTTTGCACAACAATGGCTTATCAAAAAATTCCCGAATAAGTTCAATAAAAAATTCTCTAGAAGAACGCGTTTCTTAGCTCGTGTAAAACAAATTTTCGGATTGTGGGGCATTGCCTTTTTAACGCCAATTGTGCTTTCTATTCCTGTTGGCGTTTTCTTCGCCATGGACTTAACTACGAACAAACGAAAAGTAATTACACAAATGATTGTAGCCTGTGTAAGCTGGTCGATTGTGCTCTATGCACCTTACTACATTTTCCATATCAATGTAGTGGAATGGGTAAAAGGAATGTTTTAAACACTTACCGTCCTTTTCTCTACTGTTCATTTTGCGATTAATCTATTGTTATTTAAATACATAGAATAGAAAACTATTCTTTATTAACCTCAAAATAAGTTGGTGCTAAAGAAGCAATTTCTATTTTTGGAAAAAATATGAAATGAAAAAAGCGTTTACCTTTTTAATCCTTTTGGTTGTATCAACAACTGTAAGTTTTGGGCAATGTTCAAGCTTAACACCAGCATACTTAACTACTACACCGGCATTATACGACCTCAATAATGACGGTGTTTCAGATATATTACTCGACCCTAACTCTTGCTCCTTAGTCGGCAAAAACGGAGCAAAAGTCGAAACAGATGGATCCCGAAATATTATAGCCTATAATAGTGGTGTAACACTCGGAGTAAATACGTTGCAAGACACGGGGATTTTCAGAGCACCAACCTTCCCAATTAACACCCTAAAATTTGTTGGATTAAAAATCAAACATAACGGGGCGATGTGTTGCGCATGGCTAAGAATTAGATATAATTTCCCGACCGGCTATTATCTAGAGTTGAGTGATTATGTCGTTGGATCTGATTTTGTGAACACCTGTTTCTCGAGCTCTCCTAATTTCTGCATTAAAACAGGGGAAGCCGGCATTGGTGTAGGCATTGAAAAACAGCAAGCAGAAGAAGGTCTTCAGGTACAACAAACTCCGAACTCAATCAAAGTTACATCCACAAATGAACCTACATTTAATGTTTTAATCACCGATTTCTTGGGCAGAAAATTGTATGTAAAAGAAAACGTAGTGAATGAAATTGTAATCGACAAAGATTTAGTGGAAAGCAACACATACCTTATTGTTGTTTCCTTTCCGGCACTTCAAGAGGCAAAGAAAGTATTCAGGTTAGCCAACAACTAATACCGCAAAATAAAATCTTCTTTAGCTAAACGCTCTGTCCGAAAAAAAACGAAACCCAATTGAAAAACATCTATAGTTAAACGTACGTTTTCGTTTTGCTTGATGGCGGCCCAAGCATCGGTCATGCCCTTACTCCAATAGATATCGTCAAATATTAAAACGGTATTGGCAGTGCATTTAGGCAGCAACATATGAAAATAACGTAAAGTTGCTTCATAGGTATGGTTTCCGTCAATGTAAACCACATCTAACCGAGGATAATCGTTTAACAATTTTGGTAATGTATCGTCAAAAGTAGCATTGATATAATTAATGTTTTTCAACCCTAAGGATTGATGAAACGTTTTAGCATAGTTTTGAACGGATGCTGAGGCATCGATACTAGTGAGTTCTATACCGGGTTTGGCTGTAGCCATATAGGCAGTCCCAAAGCCAAGCGAAGTCCCTAATTCCAGTACATAGGTAGCCTCATTAAACTTCAAAAAATGATGAAGCACTTTACCATACTTCGGCTGAATGGCTACATTTTTAGCTAAATAGCTTAAAGAACTGGTGTAGTTGCCTTTTTTAGCCCCAAAATCTTCAATTTGAACGGGGGTGTCGTTAGCTTTCGTTTGTAACCAAAGGTCCTCAATGGCCAAGCAAGCAGCATTGAAAGGCTCGTCTAAAACTTTGCAATAAAACGCAAACACATAGGGCGAATGAATATAATACCGCGTTTGTGCGCTTTTTTGAAACCACAACCAGCTTTTAAATCGGTGCGAAAATGTTTCAAACATTGGTGTTAGCGGTTTATTTTTTAGATTTATGGACGAATTTAAAAGGATATGATTAAAAACGCATTTCTATTAACCATTGTTCTGATTTTTGCTTTTGCGAACGATTCTTCGGCACAATATTCTTATAGAAAGTCGCAATGGACAAGCAGTTGGGACGGTGCATTGCGCAAAGGTCTCCATATCGGACTAGTGGGATCATTCAACAGTTCGTGGATATTTAATCAAAACAATTACAATACACTCAACCTCTTTAACGAGCCAATTGTTAGGCAATCGGAAATGGACTATGTGTTCACCTGGGGAGGGAACATTGGGGTTGAATTGGGGTATCAATTTCATAAAAATTGGGGCATACAAATTGAACCATCGTTTAGCTGGGCAGGACAAAAATACGATGATGACTTCTTGGGACCGGTTGCTAAGAACGACCCTACTAACCCAAATTATGTAGGAGTAACACGTTATGTAAACGTGCGTAGAATTGTAAAATTGCAATATGTTCAAATTCCCTTATTGCTGAAATATCAGTGCCGATTAGATGAGCGCACTAATTTCTTTGTTATGGCCGGGCCGCAAATCGGCATAAGAACATCAGGCACAGAAACAGTTTATGTAAATAATGTTGAATCGGTTGACGCTAAGAAATATACTCCTGATCAGAAATTTCAAAAGTTTGATGCGGGATTGTTACTGAATTTCGGGTTAGATATCTATCCTAAAGAATGGCTTGTGTTATCGGTTGGATTGCCTACCTATATTGGCTTTACCGATTTAAATGGTAAATTCCTAAAAACCATTGATTGGTATAGCAAAAACGACCTTAATTATCAAAAATCGCGTAATTTCAGAATTGGACTGCAAGCAGGAGTACATTACTTCTTTAATCGCGGGAACGCTTATTAATACCAAATAATCTTCCATATTTGCGTTCTGATAACTGATGCCATGAGTACAACTTCATCTTTGTTCAAACAACCAACTTCCGATATTCTTGCACAGATGCAAGCCTACGAACACGAGCAAATCCTTTATTTTAACGATAAGGAAACCGGGTTAAAAGGAATTATTGCCGTTCACGATACTACTTTAGGACCTGCACTTGGTGGCTGCAGAATTTGGAATTACGCGAATGAAACGGAAGCACTTTGGGATGTGTTGCGACTATCTAGAGGTATGACCTACAAATCGTCTATCAACGGTATTAATTTAGGTGGCGGAAAAAGCATTATTATTAATAGCGACAAGAACTTAAGAACCGAAAAATTCTGGACGCGATTTGGTGAATTTGTAGAGAGTTTAAACGGAAAGTATATTACTGCTGAAGACGTTGGGACCTCAACGAAAGAGATTGCCTATATCATGCAAAAAACAAAGCATGTTTCCGGGAAACCTATAGAAATGGGCGGTGCAGGCGACCCCTCTCCTTTTACTGCTTTCGGAGTTTATTTAGGTATGAAAGCCGCTACTAAATTCGCTACGGGAAGCGATAGTTTGAACGGGAAGAAAATTCTAATTCAAGGTGTTGGGCATGTTGGTCAATATTTGATTGACCACCTAGTAAAAGAAAATGCCATTATTACCATTGCCGATATTAATGCCACAAACATTGAAGCCATTACACAAAAGCACAATGTAACGGTTGTTGATCCGCAATCTATTTTTGATGTGGACACTGATATATACGCTCCATGTGCTTTAGGCGCAACCGTAAATTCGGATTCGATTCCAAAATTGAAATGTGAAATCATTGCCGGTGCTGCAAATAACCAATTAGCAGATGAATTGATTCACGGACAAATGTTGAAAGACCGAGGTATTCATTATGCACCCGATTTCTTAATCAATGGTGGAGGGGTAATCAACTGTTACAAAGAAGTAAAAGGCTTAACAGATAACGAAACCAATGCTTTAGTAGAGAAGATTTACGAGAAAACATATCAAGTATTGGAGCGTGCCAGAAACGAGAATTCTACACCACAGGAAACAGCTATTATTATTGCAAAAGAGAGAATTGAACAAGCTAAAAACAAAGGATAAATGTTAGGGAGAAGAAGTTTGAGGGTGAAAACCATGCAGGTATTGTATGGTTATGAGTTGAACAAGGAAAGTGAACTATCTTCATTGGAATTGCAGTTGATTCGCAACATGGACAAAACAGTAACCATGTACTTACTGTATATTGCCTATTTGAACGAGGTTTGTCAGTATAGCTTGGTGGATACCGCCCTTAAAATGGCGAAGTACATTCAAACAGACGAAGATAAAAAAGCCAATACCAACCTAGCTGCCCATCCCCTTTTCATTAAATTGAATGAGTCAAATGAATGGAGAACCCTATTGAGTTCAGAGAAAATCCATTCCTATATCGATAAGGAAGTTGTGCGATCGTTATTTTTGGTTTTGCGAGATAAGCCTAAATACAAAGAGTTCTGCGCCATTGAACAGCCTACTCAAAAACAGTTTAACGACATTCTAATTTATATGCTGAAAAAAGTTTTTTCCGATAACGAAAACTTAGAAGGCATTTTAGAAGAGAAGTTCAACAATCACGATGATGATGCTTTCCTTCTCCTTCACCTTTTGCAAAAGTATATTGACGGGTTGAAAGAAGACATGGATATTTCAGTGTTTATTCAATCGATTCGTACATGGCAAGAAGAGCAACGCTTTGCACGCGAGTTATTGAAATTGTATTACAAACACGATGCTGAATTACAAAAGATAATCGAACCTAATTTAAAGAATTGGGATATGGATCGTATAGCCGTTTTAGATATGGTGCTGATGAAAATGGCCATTTGTGAATTGCTTTACTTACCCAATGTACCGGTTAAAGTAAGTATTAACGAATACATCGATATCTCGAAAATTTACAGCACACCTAAGAGTAAGGACTTTGTAAACGGAATTTTGGATAAAGTTAAATTCCAGCTTATTGCACAAGACTTGATCAAAAAACAAGGACGTGGCTTAATGGAATAAGCAGCAGTTATTAAACTTAATACACTTTCCGAACAATTACATTCTGCACCTGATAGTTGGCAATTTTCTTCATGAAAGCAGCAATTTCTTTAGATTCTGCTGCGGTAAAGAACGACTTCTTAAACACCAAATTCGATACATAGGAAAACGAATGTGAGGTGCCGTGGTAATTTCGAGAGTAGCTGACATCCCCATTTAAAATAGACAAACTTGTTTGTGCAGGCAAAAGATAAATTTGGTATTCCTGCGGAAATGAGAACTCCCCTTTCAGCTCGTAGTTTTGCCGATAACCAAAATCAAGCGGTGTGGTTCTATTTTCTTCTATCATTTTTAATGTATCCGGAAATTGCAGGAAGTTCACATTTACTTCGCGTAAATCGTTGTCTTTGGTAACCGGAATCTCCACATCGAATTCTTGCGCTAAAGGTAAAGAATCGACATACTCGTTAACCACAATAAAATGTTTAACGGAATAAGGAGAACGGAACGTACTCTTAATAAAGTTTTTGACGCTATCCTTCTCCAATGCAGCCACACGCAATGCTTTGGAGTAACTGAAACTATTTACATATACATTTGTTCTAAAGACAGCATCATTAAGCAAAGTGCCTAACAAAAGCGTAGTGTTGCGATACTGATTCGTGGTATCTTCCAAAAACAGCCAACGTTCCGGACTCATTGCCACCGATAATCCCCAAGTATTTAGGACATCAGATGATAGCATTGGATAATCACCAAAGGTTTGTGTGGCATCGAGCGGAATTACTTTATCGTGAAAATAAACAACGGCAATCATTCGATTGAAATCCTTTATCTCTGAAAATTCTTGATTAACTCGACCGTGACTTCTCGTACTTACCAGCATCGGATAAGCTTCAAAGCCATAATTCATCAACACTTTGACTAATGTTAGATTTATTTCGCTGCCGGTGCATTTTCGCTCTGTCCATAAACTTTCAAATGTTTTTTTGTTATCGATAAACAAGGAATCCACTTTATTCCAACGGAAATTTCTACGCACTAAATCGAATATTCGACCTAACTTTTCTTCTTGTGTTGGAATGGCATTAATACGGTAGTCATAGGCTTTAGGCACATCGAATCGTGTTAATAGCCTTGGCATTATATCTTTTCGCTTAAGCACTTGCTCTACAACAGACTGACCATAATCGCCTTGTATTTTCTCTGCTTTATCTTGTGTAGGAAAACGCTTCAAACCGGTAATATGAAATGCAATTTTAGGCGCATAATCAAACAAGCTTGGTGTAAATGTTTGCTGTCGGAGTGAAGGTATTTGTGTATATGTAACTTGCTTTTCGGTAAATGCAATACTTTGTTCAACACCATTCACTCTAAAGTTTCCTTTACTTGCTAATTGGCTATTCACATCTGCGGTTAATGCATCCGGCATTTGAAATTCAAGGCTCACTAATTCGGGATACGAAAAATGATAACTGAATTTCTCCATAGGCACAGCATGCTGAACACGCACCACAGGCATCTTACGTGTATAAAAACATTTAGCCGTATAACTGATCTGAAGCACTTGTCCCTTCTCGAAATTAACTTTCCCATTAGTTTGCAACTTCTGACTTATGTCTTTAAAAGAAATCAACAACTGAGGATCTTGATAATAGACCAAAGCCTTTGTCAACTCTATTGATGCTAAGGTTTTATCGTGGTAAAAGAGCACTTCACTCAACGATTCATTGAAAACTGTAGATTTAAGAAACTTAAGAAAAACCGTTCGTTGTAGTTCGAGTTCAAAGTTATTACTGAATCGAAGTTCATTGTCATCCGATAATACAATAACCTCTCCTTTATCAAAATTACACTTGCTATATTGAAGGTAAGACTTCAATACATTTTCATCAACTTCACTTTGTGCTACGAGGTTATAGGAAAAAGAGAACAGAAGAACAAAAAATAGAATCCGCTTTATTTTAAATCTTTTAGCGTTATGGGACATACTCCAACTTTTTTACACACTTTACCGGCCGCAATATTGGCAAGTTTAGCGACTTTCATCAATGGCAACTTCTGTGCCAAACCCAGTGCAGCAATACTAACAACAGTGTCTCCTGCTCCGGAAACATCAGCTGTTTTAATTACGCGGGATGGAACAATGTACGAATCGCCATTTTGTTCGTAAATAAAAATACCGTTGGGGCCGAGCGTAAGCATCAAATTATCGAATCTATTTTTCTTCTTTAATTCTTCTGCAGCTTTTCTAAGGCTATTTATGTTTCTAGGGTCTATCTTAATTTTCAAAGCATCCGATAGTTCTTTCAAGTTCGGTTTAAACAAATCGATTTGTTGATATTCAAAGAAATTATATTCCTTAGGATCTACTACTACCGGTATATTCAACTTAGCCGTGATCAACAGAATTTGCTTAATTATTTTTTTTGTCAAAACTCCCTTGTTGTAATCTTGAAGAATGATGGCATTGAATTTTTCTTTCTTCAATAGGGCATTCAATTCTTCTAATAGCATTTCTTCTTGCTCTTTCGATAAATCTGCATCGTCTTCTCTATCAAATCGCACTACTTGACGATCATCATCGAAAATACGAGTTTTAAGCGATGTTGTGCGCAACTTTGAGGTGAGCACATGGTTTGTCTTTAAATTATTTTCCTTCATTAGGTGAAGCGCCTTTCGTCCAACCTCATCGTCACCTAACATAGTAAGCAAGGTAGTTTTCGCTCCTAAGCCTAAAAGATTCAGCGCCACATTTGCTGCTCCACCTAATCGATACTCTTCGTCTTCGATATCGACAATAGGCACGGGTGCTTCTGCAGAAATCCTGTTGATTTGGCCGTACAAATAATGATCAATCATTACATCTCCGATGAGCAAAATTTTTATTGCAGAAAAGTCAAGGGTTTCAGCCATTTCAGTGTTTGTATTTACTTAGGAATAAAATTTAGCTCAATTTTGCCAATGCGTCTTTCAATCGTTTACATACTTCGCGCAACTTTTCCTCTGAAGCTGCATAAGATAAGCGAATACAACGGCTATCGCCAAAGGCTTCTCCATTCACTAAACCAATCTTAGCTTCGTTCAATAGATAAGCACTCATATCTTCCGGATTATTTACAGTTTGACCATTGTACGATTTCCCGAAATAAGCGCTCACATCGAAGAAAAAGTAGAAAGCACCTTCCGGTAAATTCACTTTTAAATTAGGAATAGCCGTTAATAGTTCATATACCATATCTCTTCGCTTTCTGAACTCCTTTACCATATTATAGGTTGGTGTTAGATCAGTAGAAACAGCCGTTTCAGCAGCTTTCTGAGCAATTGAACATGTACCGCTTGTAATTTGTCCCTGCATTTTGTCGCAAGCCTGAGCAATCCAAAGGGGAGCAGCAATGTAGCCTACTCTCCATCCTGTCATAGCGAATCCTTTTGAAAATCCGTTTACTGTAATGACTTGATTTTTTACTTCCGGGAATGATGCTAAACTCACATTCGGTTGTCCGGTGTAATTGATGTATTCATAAATTTCATCACAAATCACAAACACATTTGGGTGACGCACCAACATTTCAGCCAAGCTTTTCATCTCGTCAAACGAATATACTGCTCCTGTTGGATTACATGGCGAAGAAAAAATAATCAACTTGGTTTTAGGGGTAATGTGCTTTTCTAATTCTGCAGCTGTAATTTTGAAATTAGTGTCAATTGTTGTTGGGATTTCAATCGACTTTCCTTCGGCTAAATCGGCAATGGCAGAATAGCTCACCCAATATGGAGCGGGCAATAAAACTTCTTCTCCTTTATTCACCAAGCTTAACACAACATTGGCAATAGACTGCTTAGCACCTGTTGAAACAACTATCTGATCAAAGGTATAGTCAATATTATTATCGCGTTTCAGTTTTGCGGCTATAGCTTTACGCAGTTCAGGATATCCAGGAACAGGAGTATAGTGTGTGTAACCTTCGTCAATGGCCTTTTTGGCTGCATCTTTTATATGTTGTGGTGTATCAAAATCAGGTTCACCAATACTTAAATCGATTACATCATGCCCTTGACTGCGAAGTTCGCGAGAAATTTTGGCCATTTTTAAAGTGGCTGACTCTTGCATGGAATTGATACGTTCTGATAGAAGGTTATTCATATTAAGCAGTTTGTTTATTGTAGTGAAAATGTCAAATCCAAAAATGCAGTCGCGAAAATAAGTTTTTGAAAAAATAAACCCCGATTATTTCATTGAAATAGTGAATATGTGGAAAGATTTTAATAATTGTACTCTCGGAGCATAAAGAATCTGCATTTATCTAAAATCTTTCGTTTATTAGAGCTATGCTTTCATATATCCTAATTGCGCCCGTCTTATACCTCTTAAGCTATCTTCCGTCAAGCGTATTATACAAATTGGCAGATGTTTTAGCCTATGTGCTTTGCCATATTATCAAGTATCGCAAAAAGTTGGTGTTACAGAATATTCAGCGTTCTTTCCCGGAAAAGAGCACTACTGAGCAAAACGAAATTTGTAGGAAAAGTTACAATCATCTTGCCGATAGAATTGTTGAAACCTTGAAATGTATTTCGATTTCAGAAGCTGAGGTAAATGAACGTGCCACAGTGAAGAATATTGAACTCATCGACAAATGGATAGCCGAGAAAAAAAGCATTGTTGCTCTGCTAGGACATATTGGTGCTTGGGAATATGGCGCATACAAAGCTTCTATTATCCTTGCATGTAAAACGTTTGGAGTAGTTAGTATGCTTAGTAATCCGCATTTCAATCGAATGGTTCAAAAAACACGGGGCAGAATGGGCATGACGCTCATAGCAATGCAAAATGCAAGTGCCTTTTTTAGTGAACCATTAAAAGAACATTCCACCGTTTTTTTCATTGGCGATCAATCTCCGAATCCGAAAAGAGCATATTGGACAAAGTTCCTGAATCAAGACACAGGCTTTTTTACTGGGGGGGAGCGTTATGCAAAAGCTCATAATTGTGCAGTAGTATATATTGAAATGGTTCAAATTGAAAGAGGCAAATACACCATTGAGCTATTTGAAATTTGTGACGATGCCAATGCTCTTGGGGACAATGAAATAACCGAGCAATTTTCAAAACATCTTGAAACAACAATACGAAAGCAACCTTCTGACTGGCTTTGGAGTCATAATAGGTGGAAACACAAACGACCATAATTTTGTAATGTTGCATTTAACAAAATTAGCGCTTTAAAATTTATTGAAATACGTAAAATTTACTATATATTAGACCAACTAATACGTTGATTTTCATTCATCATTAAAATCTTTGCAACTTGAAAAAACTGTTATTTTCTATCGCATCTGTTTTATTTTCATTCTCTTTATGGTCACAATGTTCAACGAATGTTGACTTTAATACTTGGGTTAAAGGAGGTCAGCCCGGAAATGGAAATTGGGTGGTTCAAGGAGGAGGTTCTCAAGTCCATCAGACAGTTAATGGCAACCCGTCATTCTATTTTACGCCCTACGATTTGATGAATGTAGACATTACTGGAAACTTTAAAAGTACTGACACTGATGACGACTATATGGGATTTGTTTTCAGTTTCCTTAATCCATTAGGGGCAACTGATAGTTTCGATTGTTGGTTATATGATTGGAAACAGGATCAGCAGAACGGAGCACCACGAGGCATGTCAATAAATAGAGTTTTTGGTGTTTTACCTCCTTCTACCTACACTCCTCAGTTTTGGAACCACCAAAACTCGCCAGAATTTACTGTCGTTCAAAATAACTTTGGAAGCGCAGGTTGGAGTTGGAATAACAATCACTCTTTTCGACTAATTTTAACATATACAAGAGCTCAGATTTTCATTGACGGAGTCCTAAAATTTGATGTTCAAGATTGCTTTAAACCAGGAAGGTTTGGATTTTATAATTTATCACAAAAAGATTGTTATTACTCAAACTTTCAATATAGCCTAGCTGTAGACTTTACATTTAGTTCAAATAAAGTTTGTCTCGGACAACCAACAACATTGCAATTTACACCGCCATGTTTTACTGGTTCACTTGCACAATATCAAAGCATTACTTGGAATTTTGGTGATGGTTCGCCAAATGTTGTTGTAACTAACCCTACTTCTGCAACAGTTAACATTCCTCATACGTATACCACTGCAGGTATTTTCAACGCAACGGTTACAGTATTAGACAATAATAATTGTTCAGCTACTGCAACACACTCTGTTGAAGTCAGAAATCCAATTACATTAACTCCAACATTAGTAAATCCATTGTGCAATGGTGGAAATAATGGCAATATCAGTTTAGTTCCTTCCGGAGGATTCGGACCATTTTCGTACACTTGGAATGGTGGCTCTAGTGGTTCTTCAAACATTGGTCTTACTGCAGGTACGTATTCAGTATCCGTAACTGATGGTATTTGCTACTCTACAGCCCAATATACACTAAATCAACCAACTCCAGTTACTGCAACTGTGTCCAAAACTGATGCAAATTGTGGCATTAATAATGGAACGGCAACCATTGCCATTAGTGGTGGAACGCCACCATATACAGGTGTTAATTGGGGACCAGGATTCCCAGGTGCCACAGCTACTGGTCTTGCGCCCGGTACTTTTATTGCCGATTTCCGTGACGCAAATGGTTGTTCATCTCTCCTTCAATACAGTGCTACTATTGGTTCGTTACCATGTGGCATTACCTCTAGTGTTGCTACAACTAATGTAACTTGCTTTGGAGGCTCAAACGGAACGGCTACATTAACTGTTACCGGTAGTACAGCTCCTGTCAATATAACTTGGAGTAATGGAATGACCGGAGCCTCTATTTCGGGCTTGGCTGCCGGAACATATACCTACAATTATGCTGATGGAAATGCATTGCATGCCTTTTCCGGCTCAATCACTATAACTCAACCCGGTGCAGCCATGGTGGCAACGTTATCAACCATTGGTATATCGTGTTCAGGTTTAACTAATGGCTCAGCACTTGCTTCCGTACCTTCCGGTGGTAGTTCTCCCTACAATTATTCCTGGAGTGGTGGTCAACCCAATAATCCTTCAGCCAATAATTTGGCAACAGGTCCCATATCTGTAACTGTCTCTGATAGCAGAGGCTGTACGGCCACTGCATCTGGTAATATTTCTACTATTCCACCTTTAACGATTTCCTTTGAAACCAATATAGACAGTTGCTACCGTTCGGGTAAAGGTAAAGCTACAGCACATGCCTCGGGAGGTAATCCGCCTTATTCATTTGCTTGGAGCAATTTTGATTTAGATTCTACATCCTCAAACTTGATTTCCGGAACCTATGTAATTACTGTCACCGATCAGAACAATTGTACTACTACTTCATCTGCTATTATTGGTGGACCGTCAGCACCGCTTGTTCCAAACTTAGTAAATACGGATGTTAGGTGTACTGGCGACAATACCGGTGCATTCACCCTAACAATGAGTGGTGGAACACCTGGCTATTCCTATAATTGGAATACAGGAGCTACTTCGCAAAATGTTTCCGGATTAGTTGCAGGTAATTACAATTGTACTATCACAGATTTGTATAATTGTACTGTACTGGCCGGAGATACAATAAATGAACCTGATTCAGCCCTCACTGTTACCACTTCCCATACCGATGTTAAATGTCATGGTGGGTCGGATGGTACAGTAACCATCACCATATCCGGTGGTACTGCTCCTTACACCTATCTGGGCAATCCGATTCCGGCCGGTACGACTACCATTCCTTCGCTCGCT
>JAEUUZ010000037.1 GCA_016786765.1 Chitinophagales bacterium | reverse complement strand
TTGTTTGATGCTGATAGTTTTAGTAGCAGTAGCGGTACATCCTGCACCTAAGCTAGCTGTTACGGTATAGGTAGTGGCTGTTGTAGGTGAGAAGGTAGCAGATGCAGCATTTCCTCCACCATTACTCCAAGTGTAAGTGTTTCCACCATTAGCAGTAAGCGTAATAGAACTTCCAGCACAAACAGAACTTGCTCCGTTTATAACGGCCGTAGGAGCCGATTGAACCGATACTGTTTGAGAAGCAGTAGCAGTACAGCTATTGTTTGTAACAGTAACTGTATAAGTAGTAGCTGTTGTTGGCGAAACGGTAACAGCAGCTGCACTACCAAGCGAGTTACTCCACGCATAAGTTCCACCACCGGAAGCGGTAAGGGTAGCCGACAAACCTGAACAGATGGTTGTTGGTCCGTTGATGGCCGCTGAAGGCAATGCATTCACAGTTACTAATCTGCTTGCAGTTGCTGTACAAGTATTTGCAGCGGTTACTGTAACAGTATAAGTAGTGTTAGTAGTTGGTGAAAAAGTAGCCGCAGCATTACTTCCGCCCGAATTGCTCCAAGCGTATTGTGTGCCACCACTTGCTGTTATTGTTGCACTTGAGCCATTACAAATAGCAACTGTCGCAGGTGAAATTGCTGCTGTTGGATTTGCATTTACAGTTACCAATCTTGATGCCGTTGCAGAACAATTAGCTGTATTAGTTACAGTTACAGTATATGTTGCATTTGCAGTAGGGGAGAACGTTGCAGCAGCATTGCTTCCTCCGCTATTGCTCCATGTATAAGATGTTCCACCATTTGCTGTTAGGGTTGCACTTGTTCCTTCACAAATAGTAGCCGTTGCAGGTGTAATTGTTGCAGTTGGATTTGCATTCACTGTTACTAATTTACTTGCTGTTGCTGAACAGTTATTGGCATTTGTTACTGTTACAGTATAAGTTGTATTTGAAGTTGGTGAAACAGTAGCTACAGCATTGCTGCCACCATTGTTACTCCATGCGTAGGTTGTGCCACCACTTGCAGTCAGTGTTGCAGACGTACCGTTACAAATCGCAACTGTAGCCGGTGAAATAGCAGCCGTTGGCACTGCATTCACCGTTACCAATTTACTAGCCGTTGCTGAACAGTTAGCTGCATTAGTAACGGTTACTGTGTAGGTCGTATTTGTGGTTGGTGAAAATGAAGCTTGTGCATTGCTTCCACCACTGTTGCTCCATGCAAAAGATGTACCTCCACTTGCAGTAAGTGTGGCAGATGCTCCATTACAAATTGCCACCGTTGCAGGTGAAATGGCTGCTGTTGGGTTAGCCACTACAGTAACTGCCACAGGCACTCTTGCTGAACCACAGTTGTTTGATATACTTTGTACATAGAATGTTTTGTTTGCAGTCTGTGCGCCAGTGTTGAAGCTTGTACCGTTGCCCAAACTACTTCCGCCCGATGGTGCATCAAACCATGATAATGTTCCGCTGCCAGTTGCTGTGAGTGTAGTGGAACTGCCGCTACAAATTGTAAGTGCGGAAGTTGGTGTGGTATTAGTCGGAGCCGGGGTGAAAATGGATAATGGTATCGCAGTACGCGCAGATACACAATTTCCATTGGTTGCTTGCGCATAATAGGTGGCATTGCTATAAAGTAGCGGAGTAGTAAAGGTGCCGCCTGTTCCCAAAGATGTTCCACCGGTAGGTACATTGTACCAATTGATAGTTCCGCTTCCTATTACATCGAGTTGCACAGCATTTCCAAAACAAAATACCGATGAGCCGGTAACATCGAAGGGCGCAGCAGGGGCAGCAACACCTGTAACAAATATATTCAAACCATTACTACAAGTTAGCGCAGGGTCTCCCAAAACTTGAGCATTAAAAATGCTTGTGCCGCTAGCTATTGGCGGGGTAGTAAAGGTAGCTGATGTACCCAACACCGGACCATTTATACTTCCGATATTTTCCGCCCACTCAATGTTTGGAGCATTTGTTGTAATGCTAAGTGTAGTGGTGCTGCCTTGGCAAACTTGTAAGTTAGCCGTTGGCGTTGTGTTGGTGATAGTATATTGATACTTCACGGTGATGGCAATGGGCACTCTTGCCGATGACCCACAACCTGTGGTTGATCGCACATAGTAAGTAACCGTTGTGGCAACACCAGGGGTGGTTGAATTAACTAAAACAGGCGTTGTAAATGAAGTTCCTGTTCCTAAAACGGTTCCGCCTGTAGGTACATTAAACCACTCCAAAGTACCGCTGCCACTAACCGTCAAAGTTGTTGTTTGACCACCGCATTTAGTTAGGTCAGCCGTAGGTGTTGTGTTCACCGGAAGTACAGGGGCACTAGATACAGTAACAGGTACTGTTACAGCAAAACTACATTGATTGCTGCTCGGGTCAATAGCTCTGAAACTATACGATGCGTTTGTTGTAAGTATAGGCGTTGTGTAACTAGTAGCTGTACTAAGTACGGTAAATGGTGGTTGGTTAAGATACCACTCCACGCTTGGTGCATTCGATGTTCCGGTAAGTATAGTAGATGTACCCGAACAAATATTAAGGTTAGCTGCCGGGGTTGTGTTTTGCGCTGAATACTGATAGTTTACAGTTATGTTGATAGGTGTTCTTGCTGATGTGCCGCAACCGCTACTATTCGATGCATAATAAGTAACGGTTGACGTTTGACCGGGACCCGGTGAATTTGGCAAAGCAGGTGTGGTAAATGTGTAGCCTGTGCCTAATGATGTGCCTCCCGTAGGTTGATTATACCAGTTTACCGTACCCGATGCCGTAACAGTTAAATTAGTGGTAAGGGTGCCACATCTTGATAAATAAAATGACTGAGTAACATCCACTGGTGCTGCTGGCGGAGTTGATGGTGTAACTGTAACAGTTATAGGAACTCGAGCATAAGAACGACAATTTCCAGGATTTCCGGCTTGCTCTACCCAATAAGTGGTATTTGAAGTTAAATTTGGTGTAGTGTATGTGCCGCCAGTAGCAAGTGGACTGCCTCCAACTGAGGTTGGATACCATACTTGCAAAGAATTTGGATTTGCTAAGCTTAAGGTTGTACTTCCTCCGCTACACACGGAAAGATTTCCAACAGACGTATTGCTAGTTGGGGGAACAGCACTACATAAAAAGGGAGTAAGCGATATTGCATCATTGTAGTAAAATACATCCTGAATTCTACCTTCAAATTGTTGATCACCAGTCCAAACATTGCCTATTCTGAAAATCCGGTTACTCGTGCCATAAGCAATCGGGGTTGAATTGACTGTTGAACTCGCCAATACACCATCAACAAAGAGTTGCATTGTACCAGAACTGTTTCTTGTGAGTGAAACCAATTTCCATGTATTCAAGTAGTTGGCTGAAGTAACAGCTACTATTCCACCCACAAATCCTCCTGTTCTGCGATAACCATATTGTAGATTTAAAACGCCTGCGTTGTTAGTAAATCGCAGATAAATGTCATTATCCCCCATCGTTAAAATGCTGGATAATCCATTGGTAGGTGTTACTGCATCCATATAAACCCAAGCAGATAAAGTAAATGTTTGGTTTTGGAAAGGTGTAGGATTGCTAAAATAGTTGTACAAAACAGCATCGGTAGAGCCTTGTCCAAATCGGGTTGATGTGTTTGGTAACGAATTTCTGCCAATCTCTTGCGTGCAGGCACAACCGGAACTATCTGCATTATAGCCATTGCCCGAGTAGTCTTTGTAGTTGGTGTTACCTAAAGGATAATAGGCAATCAATCCCGTGGTGGGGATTTGCGCAAAGGTTGTCATACACGTGACTATTGCGAATAGAAGTAGTATTGTTTTTTTCATAATTATGTTGCTTTGTTTAATGCGAAAGTCTATCAACGCCTCTTCTTTTTATGAGCAACTTTACAGAGGCTTAGATCGAATGAACGAAAGTGCATTTTGGGTTGACGAAAGTAGGTTAGGGCGCAACAAAAATCCCGACACTTTATAAGCATCGGGATTCTAAAACTTCTTTTAGTGAACAACGTTTTTTTATTGAATAATCAATCGCTTTACTGTACGTTGGCCTTGTGCCTCTACTGAAACTAGATACACACCCGCAGCAAAATTAGCTACATTGATGGTTTCTCGCTCGGCAGGATTAACCAGTTCAAAGGCTACTTTTCCAAGCATATCTGTAATCAATACGCTTGATGCTTTTTCAGTAATTTCTAATGTTACAATAGCATGTGCTCGATTAGGATATAAATTGAAATCAAACCCACCTTTAGCTTCATTGATGCCTACCGACCCTAGTGTAAACTGAGCACAAGCAGACTGCGTAGAACAAAATCCTTTTTCGATTTGTACAAATGCATTGGTGCTTTGCGCAAGTACTATGCTTTGTGTAGTTCCTGCTGCCAATGGTTGATTAGTAGTACAGTCTACCCACTCATAGCTTGCTGCATCTGCAATATTTACGGTGAGGCCGGTAGCTGTAGCGCTAGCCGCGGCAGAACAGGTAGCAAAAGCGTGTTTTGACACAAAAGGACTTGTTGACTGCCCCACAAAATCAGTTGTGAATGTAGATACTGCTGCGCCCATGTTTAAATCTACTGTGTCTGTACTAGATCTACCCACTGATAACACTTCGTCATTGATGATTTTTAAGTTATTGAAAAAACCATCCCCTTTTGATTTCAAATCAGCCACACCCGAAAACTGACCGCCTTTCGTTAACTTAAGTATGAATGGAGAGTATCTTGATGAAGAAACTAAGTTATTGGTTATGATTGTATCAGGATTAAAATCAACAGTGTCTTTGTAATAACCCGAAACATAAATATTGTCTTTTTTATCTATGTCAATAAACTGAGCTGTGCTGATTCCCTTGCCAGCTAATCTTTTCAACCATTGCGCTTGTCCGGCTGGGTTGTATTTTACCAGAAACGTATTTTCTGCATTTGGCGAAGAGAAAGTAAAACCATTACCAAAATTGGTTGGGCTTGTATTTTTTATGTAGCCTCCAAAATAAGCATTTCCGGCTTCGTCTGTCGTTACAGCAACACCTGCGCTGGGGCCATCGCACCCTAGGTTTTGATAAAACACAAACCCACCGCTGGCATTAATTTTTACTAGAAATGGTTGCGTATAATTTGACGCAGTCAAAATAATCTGAGACGAGTTAGCAGGATTGTAATAAATCTGACCTCTGTAATAGCCTACTACATATACGTTACCTGCGGTGTCTACGGCAAAATCATTAGCAGTCATTACGCTATTGCCTTGAACAGAAATGTAATACTGCCAATTAGAATTAGCACTTGATTTAAACACCAACTCTGCAGCTACATTCGTTCCACCCGACTCATCTCTTACGCTATAATACAAGGCATTTTTATCTTGTCTAAACTTTTTGAAAAATTGGTTGCCCGCTTTAGCTGTAGTGACATGCGTAACATATTGCCCCGCTGGGTTTAATCTCAAAATAAACCAATCGTATGCATTGGATGTAGCTAACTGATCGGCAACACCCGGATCAAAATCAGCTGTTCCAGCATATTCACCACCTAGTAAAACATCTTGGCTGGGGCGCACAATCACCGATTTCGCAAACACAGCTGAATTGCCTTCAATGAGTTTTGCCCAAACAAGATTCCCACTAGTAGTGTACTTGGCCAAAAATGCTGCAAGATTGCTGGTAGTGCTTAATTGGGTAACTCCTGCTTTAATATCCACATCTACCGTATCGCCATTGTAGATAGTGCCGACCACGTAATAATTGCCAGAACTATCTCTATCAATATCATTAATAGACGGTGGATTAACTCCTGTAGTTTGAAATAGTCCTCCCCATTTAAAATCCAAATCTTGTGCAAAGGTGAATAAGCTAAACGCCATTGCGCTCATAAGAGTAATTGTTTTTTTCATTGTTGTGTGTTTTATTTGATGGCAAATGTCTCCTAATGCACTGCCCTTTTTTTTGCTAATTGACCAAACGCCCTTATCGCTTTCCCAAAACAGTATTTTCGTTTACGAAGCACTTTTTTCAGGAGTACTTATTAAAAATTGACCGTATGTGTTTTAAATTACTATATTGACGAATGGTAATGCCTAATCATCTTTCATTAGCCAAAGGACCTGAAACCCTATCTGAGCTAGATACACCATTAAAACAGGGGGATTACGTGCATGCGTTAAAGCTTTTAACTAAATTGTCGCATCAGCATATTGGTCTGTTGCAAGGGGCTATCCAAAAAATAGTAGCAGACGAGTCAATGGTTGACAATACCTTCAAGTTGCGCGTTTTGCTTTTTCAATCGGAACAAAAATTAAACGAACAACTAATTGATGAGGCAGCTTCAATTATAGAATCGGTAATAGCACAAAGCGAATATGTTCCTGAAAAAACAGTACTTGTTCTCGCTTTACTTCAAAAGGCAGTGTTGAATCTGTACAGGAATAATGCGAACGAATCTATTCAACTATTTCATGCGTGTGAACAGATGCTGGAGTCAATAAATGATGTTGAAGTTGAAATTCAAATCGCTATTTACGGATATCATTTTTTCTCTGAAAGCGATTCGCATAAAGCAGCTGAATATGTTTACCGCGCATTAGATTTGGCGAAACAACATCAACTCGTTTATTGGGAAGCATACAGCCTCTTGCACTTGGGTACACTGAATACATTGCTTAATAATAATGCTGTTGCACTCGATTATTATGCCGAATCATTTGCATTGCTCAGTCAGTTACAGTTGAATATTCCCATGGCCGACAATTTGATGTGTCAGTTCAATATTTATACGCGAATGCAGGATTATGATACTGCTATTACTTCTTTAGAGCAGGCCATTCAGCTCGGACAACATTGCGGCTGGGATCACAAGATTGCTATTTGTTATGGTAATATTTCTACACTCTATCTCCGACAATCTAATTTTGAAGCGGCCAAAATTGTTGCTGAAAAAGATATTGCTCTTAGTCGTCAACTCAACAATGCCTACAACATAGGTGTAGCCATGTTTCGATTGGGTAGAATTGAAGCCGGACTAGGAAATATAGCGAAAGCGATAGAGCTCATTAATGAATCGATATCGATTCGAAAGAATATTATTTCGAATACACAGCTTTCGCATGTGTATCAAATTTTATTCCCGCTTTATGCACAAGTTGGCGATTTCAAAAGTGCATTTGAAACGCAATCTAATTTTATGAAATTAAAGTTTGAAATTGTAGATGCCGAAAAAACGAAAGAGAGTGAGGCGCTGCGGGCTAAGTACGAAGCCGAAAAGCGCGAAGCCGAATTAAAAGAAGCGCGTTTGCAGCACACTGAAAGCGAATTGAAAGCCTTGAAAGCGCAGATGAATCCGCATTTCATATTCAATGCGTTGAACTCCATTCAAGAAATATTTTTCTTAGGTGATAAACGATTGGCGAATAAACATCTTTCTCGCTTTAGTCAGTTGATGCGAAGTATTTTAAAGTCAAGCGGCAAGAAAACGATTTCGCTGCAAGAGGAGTTAACTATGCTCGAAGAATATCTTTCGTTGGAGGCACTTCGATTTGGGGATACCTTTAGTTATTCTATAACTATGGACGACAATGTTGATCCATACACCCTTGATGTTCCTCCAATGATTATACAACCTTTTGTAGAAAATGCAGTTAAACACGGTTTATTGCATAAGGAAGGAGAACAATGTATTCAATTGCATGTTAAGTTTAATGAAAGTCGAAATATTATTGAGGTCGCTTTATTTGATAACGGAGTTGGACGAAAGGCAAGTGCTGAAATCAACAAACACAGGCAGTCGCACGAATCGTTTTCTACTTCAGCTACACAAAAGCGATTTGAAATTCTAAATCAAAGTACGGTAGAATTGTTTTCATTCGACTATGAAGATATGGAAGATGAAAATGGATTATCGTTAGGTACACGCGTTCATATTGTTTTACCAATTGAAAATTGAAGGTTATGGGAAAAGAGCAAATAAGAGCAATTATTGTTGACGATGAAGAGAAAGCAAGAAACATGTTACAAATGCTTTTGGATGAACATTGCCCCGATGTTAATGTAGTAACACACTGTAAGAATGTGCCTGAAGCCGTTACCGCTATTAACGCACATCAACCCGATATTGTTTTTCTTGATGTTGATATGCCGGGTTACAGTGGCTTTCAATTACTTGATTTTTTTCCGGAAGTTAATTTTGATATTGTATTTACTACTGCTTTCAGCGAATACGCATTAAATGCATTTCGTGTCAGTGCTTTAGATTTTCTTTTGAAGCCCATTGATATTGATGAGTTGATACAGGCAGTTGCAAAATCAAAGCAAAAGAAATCGCCTGAAATTTATAATCGCCAGCTTCATCTTATTCGTGAGTCTCAACAAAAGAAGGCTCCCGAAACCATTGCAGTTTATACCATTGAGGCGGTAGAGTTTATTCGCACCGAAGAAATTGTATTGCTTGAAGCCGATCGAGCTTACACCAAAATTATGCTCTTGTCAGGGAATATTATTTTAGTGAGCAAGAACATTAAAGATTTTGAAGAAACGTTATCTTCTCATCCACATTTTTTCCGATCGCACCGTTCCTACATTATCAACTTAAAACATGTGCTACGATATAGCAAAGCCGATGGTGGAGCTATTGAAATGAAATTGCAAAAGGAAGTTCCAATTTCGAAGGATGCTAAAAGCATATTCATCAGCAAGATGGAATCGATATAAAAAAAAGTCCCTCTAACATTGCTGTTAAAGGGACTAAGATTATGAATGTTTTAATCCTATTCTTTCACAAAACGTTTTTGTATTGAACCATTTGTTGTATGAATGATTATGCTGTATGCGCTAGCCGCTAAATCGCTGATGTTGATTTGCTGTTTAGCATTGACGGTTACATTGATTTTTTGTCCAATAGCGCTGAAGAGTTCAACTCTTGTTACTTGCTCATCGGTTTCAATGGTGATAATATCTGTAGCCGGATTCGGATAGATAGTCAAGTTAAGATTACGCAAGTCTTCGATTCCTACACCATTTACGTTCACTATATTTGAAGTGCCTTTGCAACCATTCGCATCCGTAACTTCTACAGTGTATGCACCGTTGGCAACTGCGGTGTACGTTTGTGCATTCGCTCCACTGATTGTACTACCATTCAGTTTCCATTGATAAGCAACAAAACCTGCAGTAGCACTTAAGTTGAAACCTGATGCAGAAGCGGTTACTGCTACAGCCGGACGAACAAACAAGTTCAATGTTATTACTGAATCACAGCCAGCGGCATTGGTAATGGTTCTGTTGAACGTTCCACTTTGATTGAGTGTTTGTGCGCCAAAACTGTAGCTATTACCTGAACAGATGCTGTCAAAAATAGTTGCAGATGTGGCTTGTTTCACTGATAAGTTTAACGTAATTATGGAGTCGCAGCCTCCACTGTTACTCAAGGTGTCTTTGTAAATTCCTCCTTGAGAAAGTTGTTGTCCATTGAAATTATAACTTGATCCATTACAAATGGATGCATTCACAGTACTTGCAGAAGTTGTTTTCACTGTTAATGTAAGCGTAATGATACTATCGCATCCATTTGCATTCACTAAAGTATCTTTATAGGTTCCAGTTTGTGTGAGTGTGTTACCATTGAATGCATAGCTTTGTCCACTACAAATAGACTGACTAACTTGAGCTGTTGACGGAAGATTTACAGTTACCGTCTTTGTGGTAGATGCAGTACAGTTCGCTCCAACAGAAACGGTTACGGTATAGGTTGTAGTTTGTGTAGGAGATACATTAATGGCCGCATTGCTACCTAAACTATTCGCCCAAGTATATGTATTGCCTCCATTTGCGGTTAATGTAGCGGTTCCACCTGCACAAATACTTGCAGAACCAGTGATAGTTGCTGTTGGAGCCGATTGTACAGAAACAGTCTGACTTGCAGTAGCCGTACAACTTCCTGTTCCTGTAACAGTAACAGTGTATGTGGTAGTAGCAGTTGGAGTAACCGTAATACTTGCAGCAGAGCCTAAACTACCGCTCCAAGCGTATGTGCCCCCACCACTTGCAGTCAGTGTAGCACTTAATCCTGCACAAATAGTAGTTGGCCCGTTGATCGTTGCGTTAGGAATAGGATTAACGGTTACCGTTGAACTTGCTGCTGCAGTACAATTGTTGGCATTGGTTACTGTTACGGTATAAGTAGTTGTTGACGAAGGCGAGAAGGTAGCAGCTGCATTTGAACCACCTGTATTGCTCCATGTATAAGTTCCACCACCACTAGCGGTAAGGGTAGTGCTTTGTCCATTACAGATGCTTGCAGCAGTTGGATTAATACTTGCATTTGGTATGGCATTCACCGTTACTAATTGAGCAGCAGAAGCAGAACAATTGTTCGCATTCGTAACGGTTACAGTATAGGTCGTAGAAGAAGTAGGCGAGAAGTTAGCCGCTGCATTGGCACCACCGGAGTTACTCCATACATATGTCCCTCCACCACTTGCAGTGAGTGTAGTGCTTTGTCCGTTACAAATAGCAACAGTAGTAGGGTTGATAGTAGCATTTGGTAAAGCATTAACCGTTACTAAACGCGAAGCTGCAGCCGAGCAGTTGTTGGCGTCAGTTACGGTTACTGTATATGTTGTGTTGGATGTAGGCGAGAACGTAGCATTCGCATTCGGACCACCGCTGTTACTCCAAGTGTAAGTGCCACCACCCGAAGCAGTTAACGTAGTAGTTTGTCCGCTACAAATGGCAACAGTAGCTGGAGATATACTTGGTGAAGGCAGTGGATTCACAGTGACTAACCGAGAGGCAGTTGCAGTACAATTGTTATTGTCTGTAACAGTTACAGTGTACGTTGTAGAAGTAGTAGGTACGAAAATAGCAGATGTACCCGAACCTCCACTATTACTCCAAGCAAAGGAAGTACCACCGCTAGCCGAAAGTATTGCATTGGCACCAATACAAATGGAAACCGAAGAAGGCGTAATGGCAGCATTAGGAATTGGATTTACAGTAACTAAGCGCGAAGCAGAAGCGGTACAAGCGTTAGCTCCTATAACGGTTACTGTGTATGTTGTAGACGTAGTAGGAGAGAAGGTAGCCGCTGCATTGGAACCACCCGTGTTACTCCAAGCATAAGTTCCACCACCACTTGCAGTAAGCGTAGTGCTTTGGCCATTACAGATAGCAACAGTTGCAGGTGAAATAGAAGCCGCTGGTAGAGCATTGACCGTAACTAGCTTAGAAGCAGTTGCCGAACAATTATTTGCATTAGTAACAGTTACAGTATATGTTGTGTTAGTTGTAGGAGAGAACGTTGCCGCAGCATTGGAACCACCTGTGTTACTCCAAGCATAGGTTCCACCACCACTTGCTGTGAGTGTAGCACTTTGTCCGTTACAGATGGTAACAGTTGTAGGTGAGATAGAAGCCGATGGTAGTGCATTCACGGTAAGGTTTAAGGTAATGATACTGTCACATCCTGCGCTATTGGTAAGTGTATCTAAATACGCTCCTTGCACAGTTCTGTTTGCACCATTGAAAAAATAGGCTTGTCCTTGACAAATACTTTGATTGATGGTTGACCCAGAGTTCTGTTTAATGGTCAATTGAATCGTTATAATACTATCGCATCCGTTACCATTACTAATTGTATCGATATATGTTCCCGATGTTGTCCAAGTATGATTGCCGCTTGGTGAAGTGTAGCTTTGACAAGCTGATGCGGTTATCGTTGCTGTACTTGAAATACAACATGCACCATACTTTGCTACAAAGGCATCGGAACCAATATTTGTTGTCAATAATGTTTCACCTGCTCCCGGATCAAAGTCTACCGTGTACCAAAACGAACCCGTAATATACATGGAATTGTTATTGTCTATATGTAAGTCATATGCGTTATCCATGAATGTAGAGCCTATACGTTGAGCCCATTGAAATCCTCCATTTTGATCAAGTTTCATAATGAAAATATCACTTGACCCAGCCGAGTTAAGTATTGTATTTCCTGCGCCCGAGTTGAAGTCTACATTACCACTAAAAGTACCAGTTACAATAACATCATTGGCAGCATCAAGTTGTATACCATTCGCATATTCTTCACTTACTCCACCTAATCCGTAAACCCAAGCGAAGTTTCCGGCTGTATCTAGTTTCAAAACAAAAATATCGCCAATGGCAGTATTTACATTCAAAATATAAGTTCCACTTCCAGGATCAAAATCCATGGCCCCTTTGTAGCGCCCTGCAATATGGATATAGCCGGATTGATCAGCAATGATGCGGCTTCCATAATCGCCTAATGTGCTTCCAATTTGTTTTACAAACACAAAATCACCGGCACTGTTCAACTTCCAAATGAAAACATCTACATCTCCATTAGATGTTATTGTGTTAGTCCCAGCACCCGGATCAAAATCAACTGTTCCTCCAAACTGTCCGGTTGCATAAATAAAACCGAATTCATCTAATGCTAAATCATAGATATAGTCGGCACCAACATCTCCCATTTGTTTTACCCAAACAAAAGACCCGGCATTATCTAGTTTAAGAAGAAATCCATCATAGTTTCCTACCGATGTTAGTGTTGTTACGCCTGCCCCCGGATCAAAGTCACCAGTGCCTTGCAAGCTTCCGGCCAGTAATACATTATTGTTTGCATCTAAAGTAATATGTCCAACTGCATCAATAAGTGAACTTCCTACTTGTTTGGCCCAAACAAAGTTTCCTGAAGGGTCGAGTTTCACAATAAAGATATCGGCATCGCCAACCGATGTTAGATTACTAATGCCTGCACCCGGATTGAAATCAGCGGTGCCAAAAAATGTTCCTGCTACATATACATTTCCGGCAGCATCTGTGGTGAGTGCAATACCTTTATTGCTGGAAGTGCTTCCAAATTGTTTTGCCCAAACAAGGTTTCCTCCGGCATCTAATTTTGAAACGAAAATATCAGATGTTCCTACAGATGTCATGGTGAATACACCTGCTCCCGGATTAAAGTCGGATGCTCCTTCAAACCATCCTGTAGTATATACATTTCCATTGGCATCGGTGGTTACATCGTTACTAGCAGATCCATTTCCTGTTGCAGATTTTGCCCATAATAAGTTTGCCTCTCCGGTTGTATTTACTGAAAGATTTAATGTAACTATGCTATCGCATCCCGAAACATTTGTCAGTGTTTGTTCATAAACTCCTGTGCTGGTATAGGTTTGATTATTCAAAGTATAACTTCCACAAGAGCTTACATTTAGTTGTGTGAAACTCGTTGGACAAAGTCCAATAGCTGCAGTATATGCTTCAATATCTGTAGCAGCTCCTGTTGAGCTTGTTACATTAATAGCTCCAAAATCGGCTGCACCTCTATATTCACCACCTATGTGTACCGTGTTTGCATTTAATGAAACTGCAAAACCATAATCATCATTTGCCCCACCGGCTTGATTTACCCAACTATAATTTCCGTTGGGGTTAAATTTTACTACATATACATCACGTCCCCCACTTGAACTTTTTTGTGTAGTTCCAAACTGGCAGGTGTTAGTAAAGTCGCCAGAACAAACGATGTCACCATTGATATTTATGGCAATGTTTCTTCCATAATCGAACGTTGGACTTCCCATGTTTTTAGCCCATTGCGCTGTACCTAGAATATTTACTTTTCCGATAAATGCATCAGTTGCTCCATAAGAAGATAGACTGGTACTTCCAATCGACATTCCTGATGTTGTTCCTGTAAAATAAACATTCAATGCTCTGTCGGTTGCTATTGCATTGCCTTGGTCATCACCTGAACCACCGTAACTATTTGCCCATGATGGGGTGAAGGTGCCACCTGCGCTCACAACATAAACATCATTACTGCCTGCAGAGGTAAGTGTAGTTGAACCAAATGTAAGCGAGCCGGCATAATAACCTGTAAATAAAACGCGCGAAGAAGTATCTAATGCAATCCCATTGCCATATTCAGAAGATGTACCGCCAAAACGTGCAGAATTCAATAATGCACCGGTTGCGCCTAAGCGCATGGTAAATATATCTGAGCCACCATTTGAAGGATAATTTGTACTTCCAAAAGTGGCGGTACCAAAGAAATTACCTATTAAGTAAATTAGATTTGTTTTCGAAATACAAACATCATTTGCATTTTCATTTCCTGTACCGCCAAATCGACTTGTCCAAGTAATAGTACCGGCAGATGAAACTTTCATAATGAAAATATCAGTTCCTCCGTTTGACGCAAAATTCGTTGAGCCAAAGGTTGCAGTTCCTGCGAAATCACCAACAACAACAACATTCCCTGCTGTGTCTAATGCAACACCTCTTGCATTATCTTGGCTAGATCCTCCTACACGAACAGCCCACAATACCGCTCCACTTGGCGAACGTTTGCAAACAAAAGCATCGTACGATCCTAATGATGTAAAGGATGTTGAACCAAAAGATGTAGTAGCTGTAAATGTTCCAACGGAATAACTATTCCCTGCATTGTCGGTAACCATATCGGCAATACTGGAACTTCCGGAACTACTAATACTATTTGCCCATGAATAGTTTTGTGCATTTACACTAAATGTGAACGCAATGAATAAACTGAAGAGTACAAATTTCTGCATAACGATGAATGTAATTTTTGCACAAGAATATTTAATTGAAATATGAATTTTGCAGTTAGTTTTTCGAAAAATAAGATTCATTTTAGATGTTTGCAGTTAGAATAAAGTGGTTTTTATGCGAAAACAAGATCAGCTTATAGCTTTGATTAGCTCATTAACACAGGGTGAGCGGAAATTTTTTGTGCAGAATTCTAAATCTTCATCTGGGCCTAAAAGTTATCTTAAATTATATGAATTATTATTGAAAGAGGAGAGCTATCAACCGGAAGAATTATGTGAAAAACTCAATAAAAGTAAAGCAGGATTAGCGAACGAGAAAAAGTATTTGGAACATAATTTACTGGCTGCACTTCGGCAATATCATGCCGATAATTCAAGTGTTTCCGTATTGAATCATTTTGCCGATAGCGTGTTGCTTATGGAAAGAAATATGCCTGCCATGGCTGAGCGATCAGTAAAGCAATCTATAGAATCGGCAACCCGTTTAGGTTTGCCCACTTTTACTTTTCATGGGCACGGACTAATGCTTACCTTATGCAGCGATCCATTTGTATCGGCCAAGGAGGTAGAGCAGAAAGCTAATACCCATTTGTTGGAAATGAAAGCCGCAGCAAATTTGATTCAACTCACCGTTGATTTTGAGCTTTTCAGTAATGAGGTTTATGCCGCTTACGATAAGCGGAAGAAAGATATCACGGATAGTCAGCGTAAAGAAACACAGCGTCTACTTAACAATAAGCTGCTTAAGGACAGTTACGGTAATTCCGATTTTATGTTTTATAAGTTCAATTTGTTGGCGTTGCTTTATTCACGTATTGGCAATAATGCGGCAAACATTGAAGTGAATCGAAAATGTTTGGAACTGTATGAAACACAACCAGCTATTGATGTTTATGGTTATTTCAATGCGGTTGCAAATCTAACTCAATCTATTATTGCAAGTTGCAATAAGCAAATGTATTTGAAGTGGATGGCTAAACTAGACTCAAAGTACTATCACAAGTTGCCTATCGATTACAAGCATTTAGATCGCTTACTCAATTCAAAGAAGAGTGTTTTTACATCCGGATTTTATTATGCCCAATTGCTTAAAAATGATATTGCGACAGAGCCCGTTAGACAATATGCGAAAAAGTTTATTAAAGAATTTGCAAAAGAAAAGAGCGGGCTAACAAGTTCGCATTTTTTAGGAACAGTATATCGAACAGCTACTTGTTGTTTTATGATTGGAGAATATTCTGATGCTATAACGCTTTTAAATCATCTGTTTAACGATGATAAGGAAAGTGAAACAAATGTATCTTATAAATACGCAAAACTCTTATTTGTTTTTTTGCATATCGAGTTGAATAACCTTAGTTTACTTCCATCGCTCACTCAAAATACGATAAGTTACATGAAGCGCACATTTGATAGTGCTCCGGTGGAATTGGCATTACTTAAGCATTGCTTATTATATGTTAAGCTATCGACTCCCAAAGAGAAGCGACTATGGCGATTATCATTACAGAAAAAATGTAATGAATGGAAAGTCTTGGAGGAAGGGAAACGATTACTCTCTGTTTTACCTATTGAATTTTGGTTATCGAAATAAAAAAATCCCGCCCTGATAACAGAGCGGGATTGTAAAAGGAGAAAAAAAATCTTATTCTTTCACGAAACGTTTTTGAATAGAACCATTTGTTGTATGAATGATTAAGCTGTATGCACCTGCTGCTAAATCGCTGATGTTGATTTGCTGTTTCGCATTGGCGGTTACATTGATTTTTTGTCCGATAGCGCTGAAGAGTTCAATACCTGTTATTTGCTCATCAGTTACTATAGTAATAATATCTGTAGCCGGATTCGGATAGATAGACAAGTTAAGATTACGCAAGTCTTCGATTCCTACACCATTTACGTTCACTCCATTTGAAGTGCCTTTGCAACCATTGGCATCTGTCACTTCTACAGTGTATGTTCCATTTGCAACTGCTGTGTAAGTTGGTGCATTTGCTCCACTGATTGCACTGCCGTTGAGTTTCCATTGGTAAGATACAAAACCTGCCGTAGCACTTAAGTTGAAACCTGATGCAGAAGCGGTTACTGCTACAGCCGGACGAACAAACAAATTCAATGTTATTACTGAATCGCAACCTACTGCATTTGGAATGGTTCTAGTGTAAGTACCCGTTGCACTCAATGTTTGAGA
>JAEUUZ010000057.1 GCA_016786765.1 Chitinophagales bacterium | reverse complement strand
TCAACTGAAGCAGCAGATTATCACTTTGATTTTAATGGAGGGAAAACACTTCTAGGTAATCATACGCGTTCTAATGGAACGAAAGAAATTGTATTGGTTCGGTATGAATCAGATCCTGCTCAATTTATGTGGGCTAGAACCTTAGCATCTCCTGTACAAGGTGAAGATGCAATCGGTGCTTCCTTTTGTTTTGGAGGAGACAACGATAATATTTATCTTACAGGTAGTTTTGGAACAAATAGTCACCATAGAATGATTACAGCGGCATACACCAATACAGGCGATTTATTGTGGTTAAAAGAATTTAATAGAACGTCAACAAGTGACGACCAAGGTAAGACAATACAAACTGATGAGTTAGGTAATCCATTGGTTACAGGTGTGAGTATTGATGCGGATACTGCGGTATATGTGAGTGTGAAGTATAATCAAGCCGAAACTTTTTTCCCTCCTGACACTGAGCTAGCGGCTCTCCCTTTTGCTTTTTATGAAAACAAAGGCCAAATTATTAATGATACACTTGGGGTAGCAGATGGAGTAAATTATTACACTAATACAGCTAACCCAAGAATTTACTTACAGAACAGACAATTGTCATATGTAATGAATCGAATTGATTCGTTACAAGATTCATTACAACGTATCGACTTAGTTTTCCTAGGCAACCCCGCCACAAAATACTCCTCTGGTGAAACAAAATATTACCCTAATAGTAAAGTCAATCCATACCTGAACTATTATATTGGAGGGCTTACAAACTTTCAAGAGCATGTTGAAGGTTATGAACGGATAGTAGAAAAAAACTTATACAATAATATTGATTGGCACATCTACAGTAATAACAGTGGTTTAAAATATTATTTTGTAGTTCTTCCAGGTGGTGACCCTAGTGATATTGTTTTTAAATATTTAGGAGCGACAAGTGTAACATCAAACAGTGATTCAATAATAATTAATACACTATTTGGGACATTAATTCAAGCACCATTTGAAGCTATTCAATACAATAGCACAACTGCCACTCATATAAGTATTTCTTGTAACAGTTTAGGCAATAGTGAATTTTCGTTTACACTTGGTTCATATGACCCTAATAAACCGTTGTATATAAAAGTAGGAAGCAATATTCAAAATATAACACAATCAATGGCTAATTTACAATGGTCAACATATATAGGGGGAGGTGTCATAGACGAAGCTAGTAAGGTAAGAATTGATCAAAATGGCAATCAATTTCTTTGTGGAAATACAGAAAGCACAAACTTTCCAACAACACCTGGTCTAGTTACTAACACAAATGGGTTAGTAGGGCTATTCCTTACTAAATATTCAACGTCTAATGACATAGTTTGGTCAACATATTATGGAGGAACCCAATCTTTAATTACTGACAACCAAATGAACGCAACATCATTAGCTATTCAAAACTCAGTAGATATTTGTGGTGGTGGATTTTCCATCTTTGTAGGAGGAAGTACAACTTATAGCAATTTGCCTTTACCTGGTAATGGCGTAAACCATAATACAACTTTAGCCTCAACTACATATCCCGACATGTTTATAACAAGGTTTAGTGGTCAATCAGGTATTATAAATTATGGAACATTAATAGGAAGCAATGGTTCAGATATTATCAATGATATGGAGGTAAACGAATTCACACACAATCTTTTTTTTGTTGGTTATACTAATGGCAGTAACTTCCCTTATACTAACGCATTTTCAGGCTCCGGCAACTTTTATGATAATGCAGGCAAGGGAATCATAGGTCAATTGGATTGTTCAATGAACTTTCTGTGGCTTACAGGATACGGCTCACCTACAAATGGAACATGTATAGATGCATCGCCTGCTACAAATGTGAAAGATATCGCATTTGATACACAAAAAAATATTATAATTTCTGGTGGAACTCCCAGTGCAATTCCAAACACAGGTATATATGCCATCTCTAATCCCTCTGGTTCATATTATGCCAATAGAACTGCCCCAACAAACTGTGAGGACAATGGTTTTATCGCTAAATTCACTTTACTCTCAGGCACTAATAATAAATACCAATTATATTATAAGACACATTATGGTGGTAGTATAGAATCATTTTGTCCAGCAATTACTTCAAATTCAAATGATGAAATTATTTTTACTACGATGGGGTCACCTTCTGGTTTTTCGATTTTCCCAAATGGCAGTAGTTTAACCACACCTAACTCTAGATTATTTTTTTCTAGATTTGATAAGGATGGGCTACCAATTTATTCTAACCAAGTTAAATCAAATAATGCTTTCATCTCATCAAACGAAATAAAGTGCAACGCAAATAATTATTGTTATATAATTGGGGAAAGATATGGATCTCAAGGGTCTATAATTACGGCAAACAAAACGGGTTACTATTACGATGACTTGGATGTTGGCAAAAAGTCAGTACTTATTGAGGTTGATCCAACTAATCAAGTCTCCTGGCTTTCACTTTTTGGAGGTCAAACAGTTGAAAAAGGTAATAGCTTAGATTTTTTTCAAAATCACTTGTTTATTTGTGGGGAAACTAAATCAGATCAAAGTAGTACAGACCCTTTTAAGAAATATCCATTAGCCGATGATGGTGGCTATTTTGATGATAGTTACAATGGAAACTGGGATGCTTATATTGCTAAATTAGATATAAGTATAGCTACAGCAATTCATGATTTAGACAACAATATGATTGTTAATCCAATTATTTATCCGAATCCAAACAATGGTAGCTTCTTCATAGATTTTTCTAGCATAAAACAAAAAGTCTATAAAGCAGAGATTACAAATACTATGGGACAGTTAGTGTTTGAGGAAACTGGACCCACTAAAAATTTAATACCAATAAATACAAAACTATCTAACGGAATTTATATTGTTTCAGTTTGCCTAGATTCAACAATCTATAAATACAAAATAATAATTAATAAGTAACGTATGTATACTTCCAAAACTTTTACTAGTGTAAGCCCTATATCAAGGGTTTTCATTTATTTTTTCATCGTTTTTACAGGATTATTAAAAACCCAAGAAGGTAAGGCTCAAATTTGCTTATTAAAAAATATTCGCACTTCTGAAATTAACATTATACAGGATAGCATTAACCCTCTTAAAATACATATTGAGTTGATGGTAGACGCAATCTTACATTGTCCAAATATGGCTGATGAATTTACGCCATTCTCATGGGGTGATGGCAACTCTGAAGATATACCTTGTAGTGATACTATTTATTATGGAGATTTATATAAGTGTATTAAATATTATAGAGCAACTCACATATACAATTCGTTACCTTCAGATAGTATTGTTATTTTAAGTTCAGAGTCTTATCCAACTCTTAATTTCGTAAACATATTTACTCCGGGCAATAATGTATCTTTAGCCACCAATGCAGTTTTGGATTTTAAACAACTAAGTATTAGGCATGGTGTAATCTCGCCTAAAATAACAGGCAAACTTAACATTCAAGGAAAAGCAGGTGAAGTGTTAAACTATAACCCGCTTATCAATTGTGACACAGCTTATTATTTTCGTGTACATTCCATAGTTCCATTTGAAACTGGCTCGTTTCACTTTGGAGATATGTACTCTTTAAAAGAAATTTCTGATGCTCCTTTTGATTCCATCTTGTTAGATTCCACAACTGGTCATTTTTATTGGAACAGACCACCACATTCTGGTTTTTATCTATTTACTTATGAAATTAGTATGTATCAACAAAACCGCTTCATACTTTCTAAAACTCGTAACTATATGATAGAAGTTCAAGATACATTAAACACAGGGTTTAAAGAACCAACATCTGATAATAAGTTATTAATCTATCCTAACCCAAACAATGGCACATTTTCAATAAATATTTCATCTATCAAGGAAAGTATCCAACAACTTCACATCCAAAACATGTTAGGCGAGCTTGTATATGAGACAAAAAGTATAGATAGTAACCAAGATTACTTTAATCTAGCTCTCCCAAATGGAGTTTACTTAATGACTATTTCTACAAACAAAACCAAATACATTAATAATCTCATTATCAACAAATAGATACTACTTAAAATCTGTATACTTTCAGCCACATGGGGAGTATTTCATTAATTATGTAATGGTTATTAAAAAATTTGTTTCGAAAAACAATATTTTTTAAAATTGTATTGTTACTAGAAAATCATTTTTTAACCACCTCAATTTTTACCCCTCTAATTAAAACATTCTATCGGGTCTTGTTGAGGCAAAAACAAAACGGTATGCCAAGCACATCAGAAGTAGGGCACGCAAAGAACGTAGCCAATTTCGAACACCTCATTTCTTTCTGCACAGGTTATGTTAGCAGTTATAACCCGTCTAAAAACAGCATTAAACTTACTGCTCTAAACAATCAACTTACTGAAGCCCAAAAAGCAATTGCCGAAGTTACAGCCAAAACAGTTTCGTATAACAACAATGTAAATGTGAGAATGTCTTTGTT
>JAEUUZ010000056.1 GCA_016786765.1 Chitinophagales bacterium | reverse complement strand
TCAACTGAAGCAGCAGATTATCACTTTGATTTTAATGGAGGGAAAACACTTCTAGGTAATCATACGCGTTCTAATGGAACGAAAGAAATTGTATTGGTTCGGTATGAATCAGATCCTGCTCAATTTATGTGGGCTAGAACCATAGCATCTCCTGTACAAGGTGAAGATGCAATCGGTGCTTCCTTTTGTTTTGGAGGAGACAACGATAATATTTATCTTACAGGTAGTTTTGGAACAAATGGTCACCATAGAATGATTACAGCGGCTTACACCAATACAGGCGATTTATTGTGGTTAAAAGAATTTAATAGAACGTCAACAAGTGACGACCAAGGTAAGACAATACAAACTGATGAGTTAGGTAATCCAATGGTTACAGGTGTGAGTATTGATGCGGATACTGCGGTATATGTGAGTGTGAAGTATGACCAGTGGGAAAAACCTAACGATTATATCTCAGACAATAATGGTAAACCGCTATACATGAATAAGCAACTTATTGTCAAATTTAGAAAAGATATGATTAATAAATCTTTTACAGACAACACAGAATTACAATTTGCAAGTATGGGTGAAGTTTTAAAAACTTGGGCTTATGATACATTACATAAACGTTACCCTACTTTATTCAATACCGCTATAAAAGTTGAGAAAATATACAAAGGACTAAAAAGTACTTATACAACAAGTATAGCACGAAATGGGGATAATATCCCTGTTCCTGACTTTTGGGCATCTCTACTTATTTATATTCCAAACAATGCGGCAAGAAGTGCCATTGATTGGAAAGACACGCTGAATGCCCGCTTATTTCCGCTGATTGAGTATGCGAATCTTAACTATACTGCAACACTTCAGTCTACATGCAACCCAAGTGCAAATGCTCCAGATGATGGATTTTACAAACTTAATTTCCAAATTGGTTTAAATAGAACGGATGTAGGAATAGATGTAGATTCTGCATGGTGCCTAGAAACAGGTAAACCATTTGTGAAAGTGGGCGTTTACGATGCAGGAATAGATGGAAGGCATATAGATTTAGGAGGAGACGGTTCTCATTTTTTTCAAAAAAGTAAATTATGGGGTTGGGACTTTTTCAATAATTATAATTTAGAGTCAGCTTACCCAAATTATGATAGCTACTTAAGTCACGGAACAAGTATTGCAGGTGTAATCGGTGCAATCAGAAACAATAATGAAGGAATTGCTGGAATAGCAGGGGGCGATTTTATGGCTAATCCTGATTCATCAGGCATGGGTGTAACACTTTTAGGTATGAAAGTTGCAAATGACGAACTAGTACCTTTATCTGTGTTACTCAATGCATATGTAAAAGGAGTAATCTATATTCCAAATTCAGATTACGGATATGGAATAAATATAACAAACAACAGTTTTGGAATTATACTCTCAGAAACTGATACAAATCAAAACAACTACATCTATAAAAAGAATGAGCTACTAGAGTTAATCAAAGTATTCCATTTTAGTAATCGAAATCAAGTGTCAAACTTTGTTTCAGCAGGTAATGATGTCTCGCAAATCTATTACCCTGCAAACTTATATGGAGACTGGGTTACCTGTGTTGGAGGATCTAATTTTTTTGGGGGAGCACACCACAAAGGGTTTCCTGGTTCAGACCCAGATTGGGATGCTTTTATCGGTTCAGCAATTGATGTTGTTGCACCGAGTGAGAGCGGAATGACATATTCAACCAATTTTCAAGGCGGATACGGAGATAACTATAATGGGAACTCCCATTTCGCAACATCTATCGCAACAGCATATGCAACAGGAACTGGTGCCTTACTTAAAAGCTACATTGATTCATCTATATCTCATCCAAGAAATCTAAGTCCTGATGATGTTGAACATATAATCACTAATACAGCCATTGATTTAGACCGTGTTGGTAAAGATGATACATCAGGCTATGGGAGATTAAATGCAGGTCGCGCCTTACAGTATGTCAACAAAAATTGCAGAAAAATTAAGCATTTTACATGCTCCTCGGGTGTTGTATCTAATGTTACCATTGTCTCACAAAATGGGTTTGCAATAAATAATGTTGATACTATTTCTGGCAATTTAATTCCTATTGTGGTGAAACTAAGTGAGAAGTTTCAAACGAAATTTGGAGTTATTATTGATACAACACCGTATAATGCAATTGTTTATAAAGTCGAAAAAACCTGTTCTATTGCTATTGATAGTAATTGTAAAATATTAGATTATTGGATGCGAAATAGTAGCACAAATCTATTCCCTCTCTACGACACTATTTCTCCCACTCATTTACTTCAGCCGTATGAGAATGCAAGTATTTCTTTCATGAATACAAATCAATTTCTCTTAAAAGGTTACATCTATGAATTATATGATAAGACCACTGGCGATTTAGTTGCAATCCTTGGTGGTAGCGATAGTTTAATCTTTGATTTATCTGGTGCAAAATTCGATTTTACAGTTATATTAGATGATACTATTCATAAATGTTTTGATTCCGTTCCTTTAATTTCAAAAATCGATAAGATAGACAATACGATTAACTATAGTTTGTATCCAAATCCTACAACAAGTAATACTTTACTAAAAATTTATTCCACAAAAGAAGAGAAAGGCTATTTAGAACTGACCGACCTAAGCGGTAGGGTATTAAAAAAAGAGAATATCCATGTTGAAGGCTTTTTTGAAAAAGATATAAGTGTTTCTGAAATTTCAGCTGGTTTGTATATTTTAGTACTTAACTTTAGTGATTGTAAAACATACATTAAAATTAATAAGCTATGAAAAATACCGTAATACTTTTAACGATAATGTTTATTACACATAAATGTAGAGCACAATATTTTTTCTCTGGCGATTACATGCCTAAACCATGTTTTGATGGCGATCCAATTACAATTATTGACTCGATTTCATTAACATCCCTTGATCATCGTATTCATGATTCTATTTCGAAAAATAATGACACGATAATACTTCATCTATGTTATTTACGTCCTGGTGGTCCGCAAGGTATTCATCGTTTTTCTGAAAAAACTAATATTGGGAAATTACCAATTGGAAAATATGTAGTCAAAATTGAGGGTGTTATAAACTTTTTTGGAGTATGTGATAGTACTCCCAATTTTTATAATACAATTTATTTCCCTCTTGAAGTTTTAGCTATTCCAAATAGTATTTCAGAAGAACCACTTTCTAAAATTACTCTAAAATCTTCTCAAGTAAACGAAAACATTCATATTTCTTCTATTCCTCGTAATTCAACACTTTCTGTATACGATTTTCAAGGAAGATTATACTACAAAGATGAAAATGCATTCGGGGATTTTGATATCAACACAAGGAACTGGAGTAATGGATTTTACGTAATTTCTGTAGAAGTTAACAAAGAAAGAAAACGTTGGAAAGTACTAAAAGAATAATTTGAAAATTGCTTGAGGTGGTTTGAAAATTTGTTTCAAAAAGCAATATTTTTTATCATTGTATTGTTACTAGAAAATCATTTTTAAACCACCTCAATTTTTACCCCTCTTATTAAAACAACTATCGGGTTTTGTTAAGGCAAAAACAAAACATTATGCCAAGCACATCAGAAGTAGGGCACGCAAAGAACGTAGCCAATTTCGAACACCTCATTTCTTTCTGCACAGGTTATGGTAGCAGTTATAACCCGTCTAAAAACAGCATTAAACTTACTGCTCTAAACAATCAACTTACTGAAGCCCAAAAAGCAATTGCCGAAGTTACAGCCAAAACAGTTTCGTATAACAACAATGTAAATGTGAGAATGTCTTTGTT
>JAEUUZ010000040.1 GCA_016786765.1 Chitinophagales bacterium | reverse complement strand
GCGGGACGCGCTAACCAACCGGGCTACCTCTACATGAGGGTACGGATAAAAAAAAGCTATCCAATTTCTGCTAATCTGAAACATTCTTTTTCTTTTGCCCTCATTTTAGTGGCTTCCAGTAATGCGTTTTATTTTAAAATTAGAAACTGTTGCATGTATGAGTAGCGAGAGGGGCTCGAACTCCCGACCTTCCCGCTTTACAATCGGGACGCGCTAACCAACCGCGCTACCTTAGCAATGAGGGGGCAGATAGAAAAAAGCTATCCAATTTCTGCTAATCTGAAACATTCTTTTTCTTTTGCCCTCATTTTAGTGGCTTCCAGTAATGCGTTTTATTTTAAAATTAGAAAGTGTTGGATGTATGTGTAGCGAGGGGGGGGCTCGAACTCCCGACCTTCCCGCTTTACAAGCGGGACGCACTAACCAACCGTCCTACCTCTATATTGAGGGGCCGAAAAAAAATCTATCCAATTTCTGCTAATCTGAAACATTCTTTTTCTTTTACCCTCATTTTAGTGGCTTTCAGTAATGTGTTTTATTTTAAAATTTGAAAGTGTTGAATATATGAATAGCGAAGGGGGGCTCGAACTCCCAACCTTCCCGCTTTACAAGCGGGACGCACTAACCAACCGCGCTACCTCAGCAATGCTGGTGCAGATATAAATTTTCTATCCAATTTCTGCTAATCTGAAACATTCTTTTTCTTTTGCCCCTCTTTCCGTGGCTTGTAACGAACATAACTCCACACTCGGGTCGTGCTCGAAAAACAATAGATAGTTGTTTTCAGCAGCGTTGGGTAAAAAAGCAAGTTTCTCTTCTAAGGTCAATAACGGACGAGTATCATAAGCCATCACATACGGAATGGGGATATGCCATCGCGATGGAAATAAATCGGCTGCATAAACAATAGTATTGCCTTTGTAGCTGATGTGCGGAATCAACATCGATTCAGTATGTCCACTCACCGTTTTGATTAAAACCGATGAATGAATAGCCGTTGAACCATCTTCAACAAATTTCAACTGACCACTTTCTTGTATCGGTAAAATATTCTCCTTTAAGAACGAAGCTTTTTCTCTTGCATTCGGGTGTATGGCCCAATCCCAGTGCTTTTCATTGCTCCAGTAGGTGGCATTACTAAAAGCCGGAATCAATTTTTCGCCTTCGCGTTTTATGGCTCCACCACAATGGTCGAAATGCAAGTGCGTGAGCAACACATCCGTAATATCGCTTTCCGTGAAACCCAGTTTATTCAACGATTTCGTGAGGGTGTCCTCGCCATGCGGCTCGTAATGGCTGAAAAACTTTTCATCTTGTTTATTCCCTAAACCACAATCAATCAAAATCAATTTGTTGCCGTCTTCAATGAGCATGCAACGCATGGCCCAAGTGCACATTCCTTTGCTGTCGGGCGTTGTAAGTCGCTCCCACATCGAACGCGGCACCACGCCAAACATGGCCCCGCCATCTAATTTAAACAGACCGGTATCAATTGTATGCAGTTTCATAAAAGCCGTTTAATTGTATAAAGAAGCATCATCATCCGCCAAATCGTGACGTTGATATAAAGCCGCCATTTTCAATGCCGCCATAGCACACTCTTCGCCTTTGTTGCCGTGCTTTCCACCCGATCGATCAAGCGCTTGTTGCAAATCGTTGGTGGTCAACAACCCGAAAATAACCGGTGTCAGCATTTCCGTGCTTAAACGCATCAACTCGTTACTCACGGCCTGATTAATATATTGATCGTGATCCGTATCGCCTTTAATTACACAACCCAAGCAGATAACGGCATTCAACTCGTATTGCTCTAAAAATAAAGCAGCCGCACTCGGCAATTCGTATGCCCCCGGCACAAAATCTACAACAATGTTTTTCTCATCAACCCCATGTTTTAAAAGGGTTTCAATGCAACCTTGCTGCAGCGCACCGGTAATATTTTCGTGATACTCCGATACAATTACGCCCACCGAAAAGCTTTTGCCGTCAATGTCGTTACTAATGCTATGCGAAGAAAGATTCTTTAATTTACTTGCCATGATTCGTTTTCTACTTAGCGACAAACATAAATATATAGCTGAATATTTTTTAGCGCCAGTTATGCACTATCATTATACCTATGGTCGGTGTTCTCACCGCACCATTCCAAAGTGACTTTGGGCGTGCCCCCGCTAAGAAGCAGGGTCGTGCTTTACGCTGCAACCTTTTTGCCCCGCCATAAGCCCCACAAAAAGGGTTTCCGCTGCAATCACTCACGCGCATTGGGGTTCATTTGAAAATTTGTTTTCCATCGTCATGCTGAACGGAGTGAAGCATCTTTCTGTGCTTTGAGGTAGTGGTGCGGTGATAACACCGACCACAAGGGAAATGCTGTGGCTATCGATAATTTAACTGTATCTATTTCCGATATGTATGGACGTGTTTTAAAGGAGAGCGAAATGCCTTCAGGCACTTTAGATTATTTAATAGAAGCCGATAGTTGGGCATCCGGTACCTATTCCGTGTTGGTAAAACAAAAAGGCTTAACTTTATTTAAAACAAAACTGTATGTGGCGCATTAAATTAACCTTTTTTATTTTGATGTCAATTACCATTTGTAGCGCGCAAAAAAATGATTACCACTGGTTGCATGGTTACGATTATGGGATAAAACAAGATACATTTATTTGGGGGGTTAATCACCTCAACTTTAACAATACACCATTCACAATAACTCGCGACAGTCTTGCTATGTGGTTTAATCGCACAAGTACCACTGTAAGTGATGATACCGGAGCACTATTGTTTTATACCAATGGTATATATATAGCCAATAGCTATAATGAAAAGGTGCAAGGTAGCGACAGTATGAATGCGGGCTATGTGAGTTATGTTTGGGACCCTGATATTGGAAAACACGGGTATAGAACACCTCAAGGAATAATTGCATTACAGCAGCCCGATAGTCCTAACATCTATCATCTTATCCATAGTTTCACAGATACATTTGGAACATATTTGCATATACCCAAAATTTTGGAAACCGTTTTAGATGTGAAGCGCAATAATGGTCATGGGCAAGTAATCAGCAAAAATAGAACAATATTACAAGGTGGTAATTATGGAGGGGCACAAAAAGCCGTAAAACATGCTAACGGGAAAGATTGGTGGCTTGTTGTTCATAAACGCCCAAGCTATTTTCAAAAGTTATTGCTAACTTCTAAAGGTTGGCAATTAGATTCAGTACAAGATTTCTCAGTTGTTCAGTCTACAATTGACGATATAGATATTGCTACTTTTTCTCCAGATGGTTCAAAGTATGTATTCTTAGGTTCCACAGGTGGTTTATGTATTTTTGATTTTAATCGTTGTACTGGTAATTTGAGTAACTTAGTTAATATTCCACTACCTATTATAAATGATTCTACTTGGATAGGTATTGGTGTAGAGATATCTCCCAATAGTCGATACTTGTATGTGAGTATAACCAAACGAATTTATCAGTATGATTTGCAGGCAAGCGATATTGCCGGATCTGCTATTTTAGTTGCCCAATATGATGGTTTTTTTGAAGATTATCCAATTATCCAAACATTATTTTGCACCTCTCAACTTGCCCCTGATGGCAAAATATACATGAATACAGGAAATGGAACGCACTATTATCATGTAATTGAAAATCCCAATTTAGCTGGATTGAATTGCAATGTAAATCAGCATGGTGTAAATCTACTTGGATATTGCCTCGGAATCCCCAATTACCCCAACTACCGGTTAGGTGCTTTACAAGGCAATTGCGGAGTTGGAATTATAGAACCACTCGCAGCAGGGGCGGTGCGTATGTATCCCAATCCTAGTCAGGGAAATTGTATTGTAGATTATGGTCAAATCGAATGGGAACAATCAACGGATGTACAATTACACATAACTGATGTATTGGGAGCTTTGGTATATCATACCAAATTACCAGAGTATAGCGGCATTCATGCTTTGCATATGGACGACTGGAACAGCGGATTGTATATAGTTACTTTGCTACAGCGTGGGCAACAAATTTGGCGCGGTAAGTTGGTGAAGGAATAGCTGTTTTTTTTCTTGTCATGCTGAACAGTGTTGAGTATAAAAAAATAGATTTCTCTCTGCGTTCGAAATGACAGGGAAATTATGTTTTAAGCATGATGTCGCGTAAGGGGTTGCAGCGAAAAGCCCACAGTGGAGCTGCATAGCGGAACGAGGACTTGCAGCGGAAAACCCGGTGCGCTTCCTAGCGGATACGCCCAAAATCCACTTTTCTAGCGTGTTATTTTGTTCTTATGCCACAATCGAATAAATTCGAAGCAAACAAGATAATGGTGATGCTAACTAAACGAAATGCCTGGATTGGTTTTGGACTCTTGATTGCGGTGCTTACGGTGGTGTATTCGAACCACTTTCATAACTCATTTCACTTTGACGATTCCCATACCATTCAAAGTAATATCTACATTCAAAACATCAAGAACATTCCGCTGTTTTTCAAAGATGGCGCTACATTCAGCTCTTTGCCCTCGAACCAATCGTATCGTCCGGTGTTGTCGACCAGCTTGGCTATTGATTATTGGTTAGGCAATGGTCTTACCGATACGTTTCAGTTTCATTTAACGTCTTATTTGCTCTTTGTTATTATTGGTGCGTTGTTGTTTTTGTTCTATCAGAAAATTCTTTCGTTTTCGGAGGAAAGCCCTACGCTGCTCTTGGTTTCGTTGATTGCGACAGCGTTTTATTTATTGCATCCTGCATGTGCGGAAACGGTGAATTACATTATTCAGCGAGGCGATATGTTTGCTGCGTTCTTTTTGGTATTGGGTTTTGTTTTGTATGCATATGTGCCGCTGTGCCGCCAATATTATTTGTATTTGCCGGTCATCTTCATCGGTATTTTAGCCAAGCCGAATACCTTGGTGTTTGCGCCATTGTTTTTGATTTATCAGTATTTGTTTGAGTATCGCTTAACAGGCAAAGACATTGTAGATGTGAACAAATACGGCAAAGTGATTTTTGCTTCGTTGGGTGCATTTGCAGTGTGTATTTTGGCGTACTTGTTTATGAGTGCGATGCAGTCGGAAAGCTACGCCTATGGTGGCTACGACCGCTTGCATTACATCGCCACACAGCCTTTTATTTTGTTCTATTATTTCTCGGCATGGTTTGCACCTATTGGCTTAAATGCCGATACCGATTGGAGTGCGTTCCCTTCGGTAGTGGATCCACGTGCAATTTTTGGATTTATATTTATTGCCATTTTGTTGACTATTGCATTCATTACGTCTAACTACAAACGCAGCAAACCTATTGCCTTTGGTATTCTTTGGTTCTTGGTAGGTAACTTGCCGACATCGTTGTTGCCCTTCTCCGAAATCATGAACGATCACCGTATGTTTATGCCATTTGTAGGACTAACATTGGCGGCTGTTTGGTCGATTTATTTATTGGCAGAAACAGTAGCAAAACAAATAGAACTCCCGCAATATGTAAAGTACAGCTTTTATGCATTTGTAGGATTAGCATTATTAGGTTTTGCCTATGGCACACACACACGTAACGAGGTTTGGAAAACGGAAGAAACGTTATGGAAAGACTGTGCAGTGAAAAGTCCGGAGAACGGACGAGGTTTGATGAACTACGGCTTAGCCTTGATGGGTCGTGGCGATTATAAAACCGCTGAAATCTACTTTCAGCGGGGCTTAGATGCTTGGCCAACCTATTCATATTTGCACGTGAATATGGGCGTATTGAAAAGCGCATTGGGCAAATCGGAGGAAGCTGAAAAGTTCTTTTTATCGGGTATTCAATATGGAGGAGGTTATCCGAATTCGCATTATTTTTATGCGCGTTTCTTGAAAGACAAAGGCAGAAAAGATGCGGCTATAATTGAACTGAAAAAAACATTAGAAATGGCAAAAGCCAACAGCGATGCGCGTTATATGCTGATGGAAATTTTGTTTGAAGAAGGACGCTTCGAAGAGTTAAAGCAGATAGCATCCGAAACATTAGAGATTTTACCGAATGATGCGAAATCGGCAGCATACTTAGCTTCTGCAGCCAGTGGCAAATCTAAATTGCAAGTGGCGGAAGATGCGGCTAAGTTGGCGAACACGCCACAAGCATATTTAGATTTATCGTTGCAATATTATCAAGCCGGGAAATTCGATAAATGTGTGGAAGCGGCTAATGAGGCGGTGAAGTTAAAACCCGATTTTGCTGCGGCCTACAACAATATTGGATCTGCGTATAATGCCATGGGAAAGTTTGCGGAAGGCAAGGCTGCGTTGACTAAATCGTTGGCTATTGATCCAACATCGCAATTGGCTAAAAATAATTTAGCATGGGCCGAATCGGAATTGAAAAAAGCCCAGACCAAATAAGATGAGTCATTCCGAAATTCAAGTAGCGGTTGTTATTTTAGGTTGGAACGGAAAGCGGTTCTTGCAAGACTTTTTGCCATCGGTGGTGCAATATTCTGCAGGGGAGGCGTATCAAGTAGTATATGCCGATAATGCATCAACAGATGATAGTGTGGACTTTGTGCGAGCTCATTTCCCAACTGTTCGTATCGTTCAAAACAAGAGCAACAGCGGTTTTGCCGGTGGCTACAACGAAGCCTTACAGCAAATAAAGGCAAAGTATTATGTGTTGTTGAATCAAGATGTGGAAGTCACTGAAAATTGGATTGCTCCTGTGGTAACGTTCTTGGAATCGAATCCAAACTATGCTGCTGCACAACCGAAATTACGTGCCTACCATGAAAAGGATGCCTTTGAATATGCCGGTGCGGCCGGTGGGTTTATGGATTATTTGGGTTTTGCTTTTTGTCGCGGTCGATTATTCGACACCATGGAAAAAGACTTAGGGCAGTACAACGAAAAAACACAAATCTTCTGGGGTTCAGGAGCTTGTTTGTTTGTGCGTTCCGAAGTGTATTGGGCTGTTGGAGGTTTAGACGAAGATTTCTTTGCCCACCAAGAAGAAATTGATTTGTGTTGGCGCATTCAAAATGCCGGCAAATCGATTTGGTATGTGCCGGAATCCACTGTGTATCATGTGGGTGGAGGTTCATTGCCACAAGGGAATCCACGCAAAACTTATCTGAACTTCCGCAATAATTTGTTTTTGTTATTGAAGAATTTACCTGTTTCACGTTTGTGGTGGACGATTCCGGTTCGTTTAACATTAGATTGGATAGCCATCCTCTACAACATTTTGAAAAATAAAAACAGCAGCGATGCAAAGGCTATACTTAAAGCCCATCGCGATTTTTGGAAGTCGTTTATAACTATGTACGCCAAGCGTTCAACAGCAATTCCTGCATTGCCTGAAACAATGGCAAAGCAATCCATTATTGTTCAATATTATTTACAAGGGAAGAAGAAATTTAGCGAATTGTAAGCTTACTTCTTTGTACTGTATAAGGTATAACCGGCAGGAATACTCACTTCTGCTTCGTCTACTTTACCTGCACTGTAATTGGTGAGTTCGTAGTTGTTGATAATCAGGCCACGCTCGTCTTTAGTGGTAGCAGCCACCGGAAATCCGCTTACATTCAAACTCGCCAATCCTTGAATTTCAAGTGAAGTTTTAAAGAAAGGAGCGATGTTCGTCCAGTTTACAGCGATGGATTTTGCAACCCATGCTTCGCAAGTAAGTGTTGCGTTTTGAAACGTATATTTCTCGCAATCTAAGCCATTTATGGTACGTTTTTCGCCTGTTGCTTGTCCGGTTACTCCACTTACTCCACCGTTGATATCGCCAACATTCAATGCATAATAGTTCTTTTCTTTTGCCGCATCGTCTTTCGCAAACATAATCAGCTTACCTGTAGTTGCATCCGGAATAAGATAGGTTGGAGCTGTTTTCTCCGTTGTTTTTCGGGTCATCTCTAAAAGACACTTAGATCCACTGAACTTCCATAGAAACTCGTAGTTGTCGGCTACTTTGTTGTAGGTTTTGTATTTAATGGTAACACGACCATCAAAGGCAAAAAGACTAACGGAAAACAAAATCAGTAAAGATGTAACAAGCGATTTCATATGCTAAACTCGGTTAAGTTGTCGAAAGGTAATACATTATTCCGAAAAACGGGCTGCTTTTAAAAAATGTTTTTTGTAGTAAGGTTCTTCTAAATCGCTCACCATTACTCCACCATGTACTGTGGCATGTGCGAATTTGTTGTTCCCCAAATATAGGCCAACATGAGACATATACGAGCGAATACTAAAGAACACCAAATCGCCTTCCATGAGTTGCGATACATCGATTTCATAGGTTTTCTTGTAGATATCGGTACAACTGCCTTGCGCTTTTTTGTTATAGATGCGTTCGTACATCACCGATACAAAATCAGAGCAGTCAACACCTTGTTTCGAACGGCCGCCATAGCGATAAGGGGTGCCTTTCCAATCGTATATCTCAAAATATAAATCGGCATTGTCGGCATCAATTAAGGAGAGCCCGTGTTGATTATAGAAATCTTGTACAGCGTTAAAATTGAGGTACGAGTAATTTTTACCGGGAATACTGTCGTATTGCGCGTAACTAATTTGTGTTCCAACGAAGAACAAAAGGCAGAGTAAAGCCGAATTAAGCCAGTTTACTTCTCTTGTAACCATATGCGAAGTAAATAATTAATCCGATAATCAACCAAAGGATAAATCGCTCCCAGTTCGTTGCACCCGATTCGCTGAGTAAATATCCGCAAGCCAAAAAGGAAAGCAATGGAATTAAAGACGCTTTGTTCTTAATGGAATACACGGCTAACCAAGCAACGAGTGCAAGGAACATGTAATGTGGTAAGGCTGGTCGCAATAGAGTAAAATCAATGCCATTGTTTAATCCTAAGTAACTAACAAACGAAGTAGGGTATAAGAACAGCCACACTGCAAAAACAATGACTGAAGCGATTGGATAAATCCATTGCGCATTGATGTAAGTTACTTTGAAAGAAGGTTTGTGAATGCCTTCAGTATGCATTTTCATTACACCTGCCGAAACTAATGCAAAGGCAAACAATGTTCCTATACTCGTTAAGTCTACCATCAAATCCATATTAGCAAACAAGGCAGGAATAGCTACAACAAAGCCTGTAAGGATAGTAGAGAAAGAAGGAGTGCCGTATTTCGGATGTACTTTACTGAATACTTTCGGTAATAAACCATCGCGACTCATGCTCATCCAAATTCTCGGTTGTCCGATTTGAAAGACCAATAAAACTGATGCTGTAGCCACAACGGCACTCACTGCAATTAAGCCGGCAATCCAATTCAATCCTACTTTTTCAAAAACAAAAGCTAATGGCTCGCTTACGTTTAGCTGCGTATAGCTCACCATACCGGTAAGAATCAGTGCGATAACAACGTACAATATGGTGCATATAATGAGCGAATAAATCATTCCGCGCGGTAAGTCGCGTTGTGGGTTTTTGCATTCTTCAGCGGTGGTGGAGATAGCGTCAAAACCTATGTAGGCAAAGAAAACGGATGAAATACCTCCGAGTACTCCTTTAGCTCCGTTGGGTAGGAAAGGAATCCAATTGCCCGGATTAACATAAAACACTCCAATAGCAATGACAATAAGAATCACAATTAGTTTCAATACCACCATGGCATTGGCGGAGCGTTTACTCTCTTTGATACCTACGTAAATAATCGCGGTGATAATCACTACAATTAGAAATGCAGGTATATTGCAGATTACTTTTGCCCCCAAAAGGGTAGGAGCTGTGTTCCATGCAGCAATGGCTAATTCGTTCACTCCATTTTTAGCGGACCAATAATCAGTAAGTAAAAAGGCCGGAATGTGTATGCCAAAACCTTTGAGAAAGGAAGCAAAATAGCCACTCCACGAAATAGCCACAACGATATTACCGATGGCGTATTCCATCAATAAATCCCAGCCGATAATCCAAGCAATTAATTCTCCGAAAGCCACATACGAGTATGTATAAGCGCTACCAGATACCGGAACAAGGCTAGCAAACTCAGCATAACAAAGCGCTGAAAAGCCACAAACGAAAGCAATGAAAAGAAACAAAAGCACAATGCCCGGTCCACCCTCAAAACTCGCCTTACCGATAGTAGAGAAAATTCCTGCACCTACCACAGCCGCAATACCTAATGCTGTAAGATCGACAACAGTGAGAGAGCGTTTAAGTCCTGAATGTTCGTTTTCTCCAACTGCAGTAGCATCTTGAATAGCGGCATTCACCGATTTTTTTCTGAATAGTTTTTCCACGAATCGTTTTTGTTTCGGGCAAAATACAAAATCATTTTTTATGGCATTCACTTTTGAAAACAAAAAAACACCAAGCTCTTTCGAACCTGGTGTTTCTTTATTTTCTAAAAGCTAGTGGCTAAAAGCTTCTTATTGAATTAATGTGCTGCCGCTTTGAATTTTTTGTATTCTTCAATCAATTTTGGTACTACAACAAATGCATCGCCAACAATACCATAATCAGCCGCTTTAAAGAACGGAGCCTCTGGATCGGTGTTTACAACTACAATTACTTTTGATTGGTTCACACCTGCTAAGTGTTGAATTGCTCCTGAGATCCCCACTGCGATATACAAATTCGGTTTTACCATGAAACCTGTTTGTCCCACGTGTTCGTGGTGTGGACGCCAATCTACATCAGCAACGGCACGAGAACAAGCTGTAGCAGCGCCCATTTCGTTGGCTAACTCTTCAATCATTCCCCAGTTTTCAGGTCCTTTCAAACCTCTACCTGCAGATACAACTAAGTCGGCCTCTGTTAAAGGAATATGTCCGGTTAATTTATCTACCGATTTCACTACTGTTCCAAAATCAGCATCACTTACTGCAGGTGCAAAAGCCTCAACAGCAGCAGTACCGCTTCCCTTTACAGGTGATAATGAATTCGGACTAACAGCAACCACTTTCTTCGTTGTTGCTACTTGATAGAATGCTTTTGCTTTACCAGAGAATACATTCTTAACTACTTTCAATGTACCTCCTTCAAATGTAGGCAATTCAGCTGCACCCGGCACATAACCTGCTTTCAAACGAACAGCTACACGTGGTGCTAATAATTTTCCGTTTGGACCGAACGATAATACAACGATATCTGCTCCTGCTGCTTTTTCTGCAATGGCTTTCGCAAATGCTTTAGAATCGAATGTGTTGAATCGAGCATCGTTTGCATGGTGAATTTTTGCAATACCGAAGTTGCCTAAATTCGCTAATTCATCTGCACCTGCTGTTCCTAAAACTACTGCTTCTGCAGTTGTACCGGTTAATTCAGCTGTTTTAGCTGCATAGTAAGCCGCTTCGTAAGCTGCCTTTTTTATTTTTCCGTCTGCTATTTCTACAAATACTAATACTGACATATATTTTGTTTAAATGTGTTTTTGAAAATGCGTTATTAAATCACTTTTGCTTCTTCGTGTAATAATCGAACCAATTCGGCTACGTTATCTACGGATACATATTTACACTCTTTCGCTTTCTCAGGTGTTTGATAACTCGCAATTGAAGTCAATTTATCAGCTCCTGTTGCTGCTAAAACAGTTAATGGTTTAGTTCTTGAAGCCATAATTCCTTTCATGTTCGGAATTCTAGCTGCTGCTAAGTCTTTAGTAGCGCAAATTACAGCAGGTAACGAAAATTCAACGGTTTCAGTTCCTCCTTCAATATCTCTAGTAGCTGTCGCTTTACCTCCGGCAATATCTAATTTAGACACTAAGGCAACTGCATTCCAGTCCAACAATTCTGCAACCATTCCACCTACTTCAAAACTGTTATAGTCAATAGTTTCTTTACCTGTAATTACTAAATCGTATCCACCGGTTTTGGCGTGATTCGCAATTTCTACTGAAATAGCATATGCATCTGTTGGATCCATATCAATACGGAAAGCTGAATCAGCACCAATAGCTAAGGCTTTACGAATGACTTGTTCACTATCGGCAAGTCCCGCGTGAATCACCACTACTTCTCCGCCTTGCGCTTCTTTTAATTCTAATGCTTTTGTTAATGCATACCACTCATCGGTTGGATTCATGATAAATTGAACATTGTCGGTGCTGAATTTGGTGTTGTTGTCTACAAAGGCAATTTTCGATGTAGTATCAGGCACTTTGCTGATGGGCACTAATATTTTCATGTTTTTATAAGGTTTATTTTATTTTTTAGCGAAGCGAAATTATGTAATAACTTCACAATACCAAACGTTCGTTTGGTAAGAATTGTTTTGACGTTTATGCAAAGAGAAATAAGAATTAACAAATTACTCGAAATGAGGACATTAATGCCCGCAGACCCCTTTCCAACCTATGCGCTGGGGTTAGAGTATATCGAACTGGGGAATAGGTCGGAAGCAATAGCCTTTTTTGAAGAAACCATGTTTAAATTTCCGAATTATTTGCCTGTCTATTACCAATTAGGGCTGTTATTGGCCGAAAATGGCGAAATTCAGCGCGCCAAAACGATATTTGAAGCAGGAATGTTAATTGCACGAACAACAAAAGATTTTAAAACAATGGGAGAGTTGCAAGAAGCCCTTTTTAATATAGAAGAATGAGCGATATTAACTTATTAGCGCGTTTCTTAAATTTTGCCAAAGGAGCGAAGTTACCTTTGGCAAAGAAGCGGACATTATTAGCCGTGAGCGGTGGAATAGATTCGGTAGTTTTAGTGGATTTGTTTCACAAAGCCGGATTTAGGTTCGAAATTGCGCACTGTAATTTTGGATTGAGAGGCGAGGAGTCGGATGGCGATGAAACATTCGTGAAAGCATTAGCTGAACGATATGAAGTGCATTTTCATACGGTACGTTTTGATATGGGAAACAAAAGTAGTAGTGTGCAAGAGGAAGCCAGAACGCTACGCTACAATTGGTTTGAGCAAATTCGTAAAGCGAATAAGCTCGATTACATTGCTACTGCTCATCATGCCGATGATCAAGTGGAAACGGTATTGCAACACTTTGTAAAAGGCACCGGGATTCGAGGTTTGCGTGGGATGAAGGTGAAACGGGATTTAATTGTTCGTCCGTTGTTGTTTGCTTTTCGCGATGAAATTGAATCTTATTGTAATGAACAAAACTTGAACTATAGAACCGATAGCAGTAATGCTTCTTTAAAGTATGAACGCAATAAGGTTCGACATGAATTGATTCCAATGTTACAGACATTGAATCCGAATTTCAAAGCAACATTAATCGCTCAGTTGCCTATTTATCAGGAATTGGAAGGTATTTATAATCGCACCATTGCCAAGGAACGTGCTAAATTGTTTATTCCGAAAGGGGAGGAGTTTCACATTCCTATCCTTATGTTGAAGAAAAAAGAAAATCCTGAAGTTGTGCTTTATGAATTCTTGAAAGATTTTGGATTTAATAAAACACAAACAGCGCTTATCGTTCAAACCTTATCTGCTTCATCTGGCAAACGATTTCTTTCTTCGTCTCATCAAGTAATAAAAGACAGAACACATTTGATGCTTTCACCGCTTAAGGAACATACCCAAAGTATTGGAATGATTGACGAAGCTGAAATTGCAAATAACCGTACAATTCAATTTGGCGCATCCAAATTTACATTCTCATTGGTTCCCGCCCATGAAGTGAAAATCAAAAGCGAAAATACTATTGCCTATTTTGATTATGCTCAATTACAATTTCCCTTAACAATACGATATAAGCGCTCGGGTGATTATTTTTATCCGTTCGGCATGAAGAACAAAAAGAAGAAAGTAAGTAAGTTTTTCAAAGACATGAAATTGAATTTAACTGCTAAAGAAGATGTGGCTATTTTACTTTCCGGTGAGCGAATTGCATGGGTAGTAGACTACAGAACCGATGAGCGATTTAAGATAACGACTTCAACGACTAAAGTGCTGGTGGTAAAGGTAGATAAAACAATTTGAAATGAACCGGTATATTTTTCTGCTTTTTATTGGGCTAGTATTCAACGCTAGTGTTGCACAGTTACCGCCCAGTCCTTTTCATTGCGATACTATAGAAGGCCACTTTGATAAGCGTTATAAGAGTAATGAGGGATACCTATTTAATAACATGCTGTTCGATATTCCCCGAGGCATAGCTGACAAATGTCAAAAAAAGACTATTCGTGTACTTGGGTATGTAACGTCTCACTTTGATAAAGCCGATTATTTACGATTAGATGACAATAAAAGCATTGATAAAAATATACTCGGGCCAGAAGGTGCCTATGTGACATATGAAGTGCATTCAATATATGTATTTAGCGCAAAGAAAAAGACTTGGGCACTGATTTATAATCAGCAGGAAGACAACTGAATAGCCTTGAGAGTATTGAGTTATTAAAAAATACTTAACTGCATTAAATGTATGTAAGAAAAAAGTAAAAAAAATTTTTCTTTTTTTCAAAAAAGGCATATCATTGCACTGATTTTCATAGGTCCGACTTTCTACAAGTCGGGGTTTTCTTGAGAGGGCGTTAGGGGTGACGTCCTCTCATTTTTTTTATAGCATCCTTGTAACACCTATACACAAAGGGTTTTTATACAATCGCGTTTTTCGTTTCATAAGGCATCAAAAAAATATTTACTTTCAACTTGAAATAATTATTGCTGCATGAAAAATGTATTACTAACAACATTCTGTTTTTTAGTTATAGGAACTTTTGCCAATGTGGGCGATACTACTATCGTAACATCCCATATTAATACTAATTTGAACTCACCCCCCTCAAACGATGATTTGTGGGTTACCTTTCCAAATACCAAAACCTGGAGTAAAATTATCATGAAATTCACTCTAGGATGTGGAACACCCAATTGCAGCGGCTGGGACTATACAGTAAATACTTCTTTAGGAAAGAAAACCGGTTTTTTGGATTCTACAATTGCTTCCATCGATACTGTAGCACACGATACGGTTTGGAATAAATTTGATCAAGTCAAATACAATGAAGTTGGCCGTTTAATTACGCCCTATGGAACCTATATGGCGCAGCAGTCGAATGGATTCAATAAGCAATGGACACATCCCTATTATTATGATTTGACGGATTATGCCGGAATGCTGAAAGATTCTGTAAGTGTTCGTATTCATTACGATGGATGGACAGATGCATTTAGCGGAAAAGTTGAGTTCATTATGATAGAAGGTAACCCTTCACGAACTGTTTTGCAAGTAAACGAACTTTATAATCAGTATATTAACTATAGTGACGGACCAAGTTTTGAGTCTGTGGCTACGGCTAAAACAATTGCAATTCCCACAGGGACTACAACAGCTAAATTGAATTTGATTATGACGGGCCATGGTTCAACAGGCGAATTCACGCCCTATAACTATCACATCAAAGTGAATGGAGTAGAAGTAGTAAGTCGTTTGCTTTGGAAAGGGGATTGTGGCATCAACGCCATTTCTCCACAAGGTGGAACTTGGATTTTTAATCGCGCCAACTGGTGTCCGGGCGAAAAAATTAATGTGTTTGAACTTGATCTTTCATCTTATATCACTGCCGGTCAAACGGCTTCCATTGATCTTGATATGGATGATTTCGTATTAGCATCAGGCGAAACTGCCGGTTATGGCATTGCCAGCTATTTAATATGTTATGGTTCACAAAAAAATAACGATGTCGCAATGGAGGAAATAATTGCCCCTTCGAGCGACAAACCTTATTTGCATTTTAATCCTATTTGTAGCAACCCAATTGTTAGTATTAAAAATATAGGGAAGAATAATCTTACAGCCTGTGATATTGCCTATTGGGTTAAAGGTGGGAATAAGTGCTATTATCAATGGCAGGGTCAGTTGAAACCATTTCAAACTGCCCGTGTAGTTTTACCTTCATTTGATTGGAGTGGTATGGATACAAGTGATCGACAGTTTTTTGCTGAAGTGAGTTGGCCTAATGGTGTAACAGATGAGTTTAGTGCCAATAATCTCCTTTATGCCAAGTTTAATCTTCCTCCATTAGTTGATTCTGTATTTGTAATCAATCTTAAAACAAACAATCACCCGGAGGAAAACAAATATCTGATAAGAAATGAAAATGGAGATACCGTTTTATTCAAAACCGGTTTACCCGTATCTAAAACCGTTTTAGATACAGTTTCACTTCAACCCGGTTGTTATACATTTGATTTTTACGATTATGATGCGCAATGGGAGGGCGGTGATGGATTATCGTGGTGGTTAAATACGCAACAAGGTTTGGAGTCTTCCGGTAATTTAGCATTCAGAAGATTCAATAATACTGTAATAAAAATATTCACCCCCGATTTTGGCAGCAATATTCATTACGAGTTTACCGTTGGAAATTTGCTAGGCTCCTTCGATCCCAAAGCACCATGTACAGAACCTATTCATACAGGAATTCTCTCCACCAATGAAGTTCAATTTAGTGTATATCCAAATCCGGCTACAAGTTCATTTTTTTTAAAGGCAGGAACAACCATGAATAACGCTAAAGTGACTTTGTTTGATTTAGTAGGTAATGTATTGATTAATAAGAAATTATCAATATTGAACTCGGTTCCACATGAAGTGAAAACGGATAGCATTCCAACAGGTACTTACTTTGTTGAAGTAGAATATCAGGGACAGCGGTCAGTTCAGAAAATAACTATTATTCGATAAGTTGAAAAGTTGATTTAAGCTTTTGCTGCATACTTATTGCCTGTACATATAAATACAGTTGCGTAAAAATTTGTATATTACGCTATTGTAAATTAAAAATACAGGCTATGAAGAATCGTTACTCCAACTCATTTTTAATGCAGTATAGTCAGATTATACTGTTTGTTATTCTGGTTTTTTTGAGTTCCATTTCTGTAAACGGTCAATCTAGTTGTTGTCCGAAGTTTACTATGCGTGTTCCAGAAATTTGCGAGAAAACCGATACGATTTGTATTTCGCTGGTGCCCCAAGGGTCTTTGGGAGGAAGAGTTGACAAAGCCTGCAAGGGAACAACCAATACCTATACCGTTTATCCGAATTTACCCGGATATACCTACACATGGACGGTGAATGGAGGAACACCTACATCTATTACGGGCAATCCTGCTACAATTACTTGGGGATATGGATCTGTTGCCGGCTTTACGGTAGTGGTTGCACAAGATAGTGGAAGTTGCAGAGATTCCTTTAGTCGCACTTTTTGTATGGTAAATGGCCCTAAAGCCGATTTCACCTTTACTTCTCCAACATGTAGTAATCAGTTCGTTACGTTTACAAATACATCAATAGGTGGATCAAATTTTACTTGGAATTTTGGCGATGGAACGAGCTATGTTGGCGCTAACCCTTCCCCACACACATACCCTGCTCCAGGTACTTATATTGTTACACTTACGGCAAATAATAACACGAGTAACTCGATACAATGTCTTACTTGTCAGGATATCAAAATAGATACGGTAACAATAATAGCCGGGGTGGGTCCATCGATTGATACTGTTGGTTGTTACAGTACGCTATGCGCTTCCGATACTCCTTTGATTACACAATACAGTACCACTTCTACTTGTAGTCCTTTAACTTGGTCGATTCCTCCGGGATCGGGAACAATAACTGCCGGTCAGTTCACCAATCTAGTTACTATTCAATGGAATCCTTTATATACGGGTACGCCAACAGTTACTCTTACTGTTCCTTTATCTTGTAGCGGTGGTTGTGCAGCATCTACTACTATTCAGGTGCCCATTATTTATCCTTCTTTACCCATTTCCGGTCCGGATCCTGTTTGTGTTGGCAGTAACAATGTATATAGCATTCCGTTGTTGCCCGGTTGTTACTACTGGGGATCGTTCAGTACCACAGGCAATGCAAGTGTTAATGGCGTATTACCAATATTCAACAGCAATTCTGCTTCTATTAATGCCGGATCAATTCCGGGAACTTATACGTTAACCATAAATTATTACGACTCGCTCAAAGGATGCGGAGGTTCATCCACAAAAACAGTAACGGTTAAAGATAAGTTTCAGATTAAAGGAGCCGATTTAAAAGTGTGTGAAGGGAGTACCGGATTTTATTTGGCCAATGGAAATGCTACTTGGCAAGTAGATTCAGCGGGCATTATTATTGGTACATATACAATACCTGCCGGTTCTTCTGCTGCAATTACTTGGCTTAATCCGGGCACTTATACCCTTATCGCAACAGCATCCCCATCAACCCCTTTTTGTAATCCTTCCGATCAAGTTGTAGTAAATGTGATTGCAAAACCGGTTTTAACTACTTTGCAACCCTTGAGTTTTAATATCTGCCCCGGAGATATTATGAATATCCATATCAGTTCTACAAATTATCAATTCCCTTTCACCTGGACAATAACAGGTGGTACTATATTAGCTAATGACGATACTACTGTTACGGTTCAATGGGGAATTACAGGAGGAACAATTGCTGTGGTTCAGAACAATCCGAATTTGTTTTGCCCGTCTAATACCTTAACATTTACGGCTAGTTTATATCCTTCGCCAAGCCTTACCGGGCCATTAACTGCATGTGAGGATGAAACGAAAACGTATACAGCATTACCTGCCGGTATGCCTGAATATCAATGGACAGTAGCAAATGGTTCTATTTTGAGTCAAACCGGAAATGCCGTAACTGTGTTATGGGCGGGTAGTCCCAACCCGCATACTGTTTCAGTTTCCACTTGCACCGGATCGGCTTCACTAACAGTTACCGTTAACAGTGCTACACCAACTTCGGTTACATTGGGTACTGTAAACTGCTTTGGTGCTAGTTTAACGTCTAGTGTTGCCGGTGCAGCACCTTATGCTTGGTATAATAATGGTGTGTTACAAGCTCCAACCACACAATCCATTACGGCAACTTCCAGTGGATATTGGACATGCATACCTTCAGGATGCTATAAAGCAGGTGGAATTGCAGTTGCTCTTCCTGCTCCTCCGGTGTTAAATATCACCACACCGGTTAACACGTTTTGTTTATCTTCTACGAGTCCTAATATTCCCTCAATAACATTCTTATCGGCAATTACCCTTGGCGGGCCTTATACCTATCAATGGTATGGACCTACTGTAAATAACGGACCATCGGTAGCCATTGGTTCTAATATTCCAACACATACTACATCGCCTTTCACTTATATCGGGAACTATTATTTAGTGGTTACTTATGGCGGAGGTTGCACCGTTACCTCTAATGTAATTCATATTGATACTGCATGTGCACCTCCATGTACCTTACCCGCACCACCATATACTGTAACGTTTACTGATAACTGTGGTCCTGGTGGAACAATGAACTTTGTTGAAACATTTATTCCGGCAGTACCGCCTCCGGGAACAACATTATTATGGAGTTTTGGCGATGGAGGTAGTGCAACTTCTGTTCCGGGAGCCGGCATCAGCCATGTGTATACTTTACCCGGAATTTATCAAGTATGTTGTACCACCAAGAATGCAAATTTCTGCGATTTCGTAGAGTGTAGAAATATTACAGTAAATTTTGTTCCTGATTTTTCAATAAACTTAAGTTGTTTTGGAGCAGTATTAACGAATACTTCCCAGGTATTAGCAGGAACAGGAGCTTATACTGTAACTTGGAGTACGATTGGTGGTTCAGTATCCCCTACAACGGGGAATTCAACAACCTTAACCGGAAGTGGAACGGTAACAATGACTATTACTTATGGAAGTTGTGTTACTTCGATAACAAAAGTGATTACAGTTCCGGGAACAAATGTGGGGATTATTGCCCCTTCAACTGCTTGTCAATTTGATGTTAATGCAATGACGACCAGTCCTGCTCCTTCAAACTTTGCTTCATTCAGTTGGAATTTTGGAGATGCTACAACATCGAGTGTTGCGCCAACAAATCATGCTTATAATAGTCCGGGTACATATATTATCAATCTTTCTGTTGTTAACTTTCAAGGTTGTGTAGCTACCGGGAAAGATACAATCATTATCAATCCTTTGCCTGTCAGCACACTTATTACCTCTGATTCCTTTATCTGTAGAGGATCATCGGCTACACTTACGGCAACTTCAGGTATGACAAGTTATACTTGGTACAAAGATGGAACAGTTATTCCCGGTTCAGGAAATACACTCGTTGTAAATAGTTTTGGTATATACACTGTTGAAGTTACGAATGCAAATGGGTGTAAGAAATTATCGAATAAAATGCCGATAATTGTTTTGCCCCTTCCTAAGTACAGCATTGATTTTCCTAATGGTACCGTTGCATGTGTTAATGCAATCGTTAGTGCTGCATTACCGGTATCAGCAACTTTAAACAATAATTATGTATACAGTTGGAGCGCAACAGCACCATTATCGGTTTCTCCAAATAATGCTACCCCAACTACAGTTTTTGTCCCTGCAGGAACAGCTTCCGGTATATATTCTCTTTACTTAACGGTAATCGATACCACCACAGGATGTAGTAAGAGCGATACTGTTTGTATTGTAGTTCGTCAGGCACCAACAGTAAGTATAACTCCTCCGGGGCCTTTGTGCGAAGGTGTACAAATTGTGCTTACACCTAGCATAATCAACACGGTATCATACAACTATAATTGGTCGAACAATATTTCCATTCCATTGGATACTGTTTCGATAACCGGAAACTATACTTTAACCATTACCGATAAATCATCGGGTTGTTCTGCGAGTTCAAATACTGTGTTTATTAAGCCACAGCCTGATTTGCGGTTATTCCCATTGGGATGCGATACCCTGTGTTCGAATGAGAAATTGTACATTCCATTGCCAAACAATGTAAGTACCATTGCTCCAGGAGGTGCATATCCTATCATTCAATGGTATGTTGATGGGATTGCCAATGTAACAGGTAACTATTTATATCTGAATACTATAAGCCTAGGAAGCCACCAGATCCATGTAACGGTTACGAATAACTTTGGCTGTTCGAATACATCGGCCGACTACGATATCTTTGTTATTGACTGCGATACCTGTATTGTCGATGCCCAGTTTACCTATAACTTGCATGGAGATACAGCTATATTCCACAACTCGTCTAGTGGCAACGGAACAGTAAGTTACATTTGGAATTTTGGTGATGGCGACACATCGCATGCAACTAATCCTATTCATGTGTATGATTCTGCAGCAGTGTACACGGTATGTTTATATGTAATAAATCATGCCCCTGATGGCACTGAATGTAGAGATTCGTTCTGTATTTGCGTTTGTATTTGCCACAAAGATTCTACATGTGATGAATTTTTGAACTATCTCCAAAATCAAAACATTACAGCGAATTTGGTGAGCAGTCCAACGGTAACCTTCACACCACCTGTGATTGCTGCAACGGATATAGTACGCTGGGATTATACATGCGATGGTATTGTAGATTTGGTAACAACCGGTAACACCCCTGTTACCCATAATTATGTTTCAAATGGTAATTACGTACTTTGTGCTCGCATCGAACGAATAATCAATGGCGATACGTGTTGGGCAACATTAACCAAATATGTAGAAATTCGAAAACAAACTACTGATACCTGTCAATGTGATAATTCATTTACTGCAAATGTAAATTCAGGATACGCAACCAGTACCAGTGGCAATGTGATAACTTTTGTTCCTATTGCACTCACTATTTGCGATACGGTAACTTGGAACTTTGGAGATGGATCACCTGCTGTAATTTCTGTTGGAAATACTGCTGTAAGTCATACTTATGCGAGTACTCAACAAACGTATTACGTATGTATGATGGTTGTGCGAGCCGGTTCTCCAAATTGCCGAATGGAATTTTGTAAGAAAGTTTCGTTCCCGACAGGTATTAATGCCTTGGTTGGAGATGCTGTAAAGGTTTATCCTAATCCAACCAATGATATCTTGACAATTGAAATTGTAAACGCTTCAGTTCCAGGTGATGCTATGCTTGTGTTAAGCGAAATGACAGGACGAAAAGTATTGGAAGGAGCATGGATAAATGCTACTGCAAAACAACAATTGAATCTAAGAGAAATTGGCAAAGGCGTTTATGTGCTTACAATAGTTGACAAGAATGGCAATGTGTTTAGCAATACAAGAATTATCAAGTATTAAATAGAATACACGGCTAAAGCGGAGTAAATGATATCATTTACTCCGCTTTTTTATAAAACTTCAGCAACCACGAAAATGCTGCCGCTTACAATAATAACATCCTTGTTATCGGCATTCGATTGAGCAGCCTTAAGCGCTTTTTGAACAGTGGAAAACGACTTTCCTTTCAATCCTGCTGCAGTTGCCTCTTGTAGCAGTTCGCTTTCGTTCTTCCCTCTTGGAATATTGGGCCTGCAAAAATAGTAGATGGCTTTTTTCGGTAAAAGGGGGAATGCTTTTGAAAGGTCTTTATCGGCAACAGTTCCATAAACGAAATGTAGTTTTTCAAAGGATAACTGCTTTATTTGTTGAAGAAGTGACTTCAAACCACCTTCGTTATGTGCGCTATCGAAAATAATCATCGGCTTTTGCTGACGAACCATCCAACGCCCGATGAAATAGGTCTTTTCTTTTACATTTTTCAATCCGTTTCGAATGGCTTTTTCAGTTAGAAGAACACCGGTATCTTTCAATACATCTATCGCACATAAGGCCGTTGCAATGTTTTTGAATTGATATTGACCGGTTAAATCGGAGGTGTACGATTTATTTTTCCACAAAAAATCAAGTCCAGCGGTGGTTTCTTTCTGATTATCCAGTTTATGTGTTTTCGATGCAAATCGTAAAATAGAAGAAGTCGATTTTGCTTTTTCTTCAAAGACTTGATATGTTTCTTTTTGCCATTCACCAATTACAACGGGAACATTTTGCTTAATAATTCCTGCTTTCTCCTCTGCAATTTTAGCGAGTGTATCACCTAAAAATTGTTGGTGATCGAAGGAGATATTGGTGATTACGGAAAGCAGAGGAGTGATGATGTTTGTGGAGTCTAATCGTCCGCCCATTCCGGTTTCCAATACAACATAGTCTACCTTCTTATCGGCAAAATATTGAAATGCTATGGCATTGGTAATCTCAAAGAAAGACGCATTAATGGGTTCAAACTTTGCTTTATTTTTTTTGACAAAGGCGGTTACATATTGCTTTGAAATCAATTTTCCGTTGATCTTAATCCGTTCGCGGTAATCTTTGTAATGCGGGGAAGTATATACACCAACGGAATAACCTTGTTCCTGCAGAATTGAAGCAATGATATGGGTAACAGAACCTTTTCCGTTCGTACCGGCTACGTGAATGTATTTCAGCTTATTTTGGGGATTACCCAGCTTATCACAAAGCTGAATAATATTGTCTAAATCCTTTCGATAGGCGGCTGCTCCTATGCGTTGAAACATAGGTAACTGATTCAAAAGATAATCTAAGGTATTCGCGTACGACATATTGCTCAACAATATTGTTGAAGTTTTTAATCATCGCCAAAAAAAATGGTGTTTAATTTTCTTTGAAAGAGAATAGGATAGAGCCGGTTTGAATTTCAGCCGCATCATCTTTCGGGTCAAAAGTATATTTCATGGCTGCTTGTTTGGCAACATTCACCAAACAATCATCGGAAGTTGTTGATCCCCCTTGCGTGAAATTTGCACTCACCACTTGTCCGTTTCGATTCACCTTAATGGCAATCATAACCTTTCCACGCGTTGCATCGCAAGGATTTTTTGGAACATACCGATTCATTACTTTTCTGCCAACCAGTTTTACGTTGCCGTTACCCAATCCATTGCCATTGCCGGTTCCGTTGCCAATGCCTGAGCCTTTATAGCTTGTGGCATTGGGGTCGCCATTCGGATTGCCTTGATCGCCTTGGCCGCCACCTTCACCATCTCCTTTTGAGTTATTCGGTTTGCCTACTGCACCTGGTTTAAATAATGAGTTATCATCTACGGCAGGCTTTGTGTTTTTTACTGTAGTAGTTGAATTGTTTGTGGAAGGCTTGAAAATCGCATCTTCATTCGGTTTAGGCTTCTTAACCGGTTTGGTTTCTTTGTGCGATTCCATCACCGGAGCATCTTCATTGTCTTGTGTTACCACATTTTCTTCAGCTGCAGTAGGTTGAGATGAAGCATCAGTAGGGTTTGATGGGGCGTCAACAGGAGTGTAATTCATGGGTTGCACATCGCCTGTCCCAACATCACTAGTACCAAAGTTAACAGACATTCCTCCTTCATTTTCAAAGAAAGGCGGATCCGGTGGAGTAATCACAAAGAAGAACAAAAACAAGAAAATAATGGCATGGACAGCAATGGTCACTATCCAACTGATCGCTTTGTTTTCGCGCTCTCTTTTATTGTTTTCTATTTGAAAGTTAGTGTCTAACATACGTTTCGTTCTTCCCATTTGAGATGCAATAGTTCTTTAAATTCCATATTGCATTTTTTCTTTTTCTATTTTTTATCGGTGGCTAAAATCATTTTTAGTTTCAGATTTGTACCAATGGAAATGGCATCTACCACAACTTGCACAGGTAATGTGTTATCAGCACGAATCACACAAGTTGCATCGGGTGCAGCCAAAACTTTATTTCGCAACACACTTTCCAATTGATCGACACCTACCGGTTTATCGTTCACGAAATAATTTTTATCAGCATCTATGGAAAGCGTGAAATTATTTTTGGAAACGGTTTGTCCGGCTTTCGATTTCGGCAACACCAGCTTAATCACTGAAGGTGAAACCAATGTAGACATGATAAGGAAGAACAACATCAAGAAAAACATGATGTCGCTCATCGAGTCTGCTTTCATTTCTGAGTGCAAACGGCTTTGCCTTCTGAGTCGCATAATTCCTTATTTAGAAGGTTCGTGTAATAAATCGATAAAATCAACAGCAGTACTTTCCAATTGGAAGGAAACGCGATCAATCATCGTATTCAAATAGTGAAAGGCAATGTGGGCAAGGATTCCAATGATAAGGCCTGATGCAGAGGTAATCATTTTTTCGTACAAACCTCCAGCAATCAAACCAATGGAAATATTATCGGCCAAAGAAATGTTATAGAAGATTTTTATTACCCCCGAGATTGTACCCACGAAACCTAACATTGGAGCTATACCTGCGATGATTCCCAAATAAGAAAGGTTTTTTTCGAGTTTGTAGATTTCCAATTTTCCGGTGTTCTCTACTGCACTTTCAATTTCTTTCACCGGACGACCTAAACGCTTAATGCCTTTTTCCAACAATCTTGCAATTGGTGTGTTCGTGCTTCGGCATAGGTTCAAAGCCGCATCAATCTTGCTGTCTAATAGCAGTGTACGAATATTATTCATAAATCCAGAGTCCACTTGGTTGGCTTTGCTGATCACTAAATAGCGCTCAATAGTGAAATACAATGTAAGAAGCGATAACAATCCCAATGGAATCATAATCCAACCTCCCGATAAAATGAGCGACCATAAATTCATTGAAGCTTGTTCAACCGGAGCAGCGGCAACAGCCGAAGCTACTTTGTTTGCTGAATCTAATACAACTTGTAATAGCATGTTTTCTATTTATTGAATAAACGAATGTGTAGGTGTAATTATTGTTGTAAAGCAACAAGTTTTAGATTTTATTTTCATGTTCAGTACTAACATAAGGTGTTATGTTGTGTTTAAAATAAAGGACAGGCCCATAGCCCATTAATTAAAGCGCGCAAGTTATATTTGACGATTGTAAAATTTCAAAATTATATGCGAACGATATTGCTCTTATTTGCTTCAAATGTTTTTATGACTTTTGCATGGTATGGAAGCTTGAAATATCCGAATCTCGCTACTTGGAAAGCTGTTTTAATAAGTTGGTGTATCGCTTTCTTTGAATACAGTTTGATGATTCCGGCAAATCGCGGAGGATATTTATCGGGTATGTTTACTGCATCGCAACTGAAAATAACGCAGGAAGCAATAACACTAACAGTGTTTGTACTTTTTTCAATTTTCTATTTGAAAGAAGAAATTCGTTGGAATTATATTGTGAGTTTCGGATTAGTTTTATTGGCTGTTTTTTTTGCGTTTAAAAAGTTTGAATAAATTGGATATGGAAATAAAATCGAATGTTTCGTTATTGCCCTATAACACTTTTGGTATTGATGTGAAATGTAGGTCCTTTGTTGACGTTCAATCTGTCGATGAATTTCTTGAACTGCAATCTAATAAGGTGTTTCAAGATAATCAACGTTTAATTTTAGGCGGTGGAAGCAATTTGTTATTTACAAAAGATTTCGATGGTCTTGTCGTGAAAAACACAATGATGGGCATTGAAATCGTGAAAGACGAAAAGACTTATGTATTAGTGAAAGCCAATGCCGGTGTGGTTTGGCACGAATTTGTTTTGTGGTGTATAGAAAAAGGATTTGCCGGAGTAGAGAATTTATCGCTTATTCCGGGTCAAGTTGGCGCTTCACCTATGCAGAATATTGGCGCATATGGAGTTGAAATAAAGGATGTTTGTGCTTCAGTGGAAGCGATTCATTTGCTAACCGGTGAGCGAGTAACGTTTACGAATAATGAATGTGCTTTTGGTTATCGTGAAAGTGTTTTCAAGCATAAGTATGCCGGAGAATTTATGATTACTTCTGTTACGTTTTGCCTAACGAAAGAGCCTCATTTTAAAATTGATTATGGTGATATCAAACAAACATTGGCGGATATGCAAGTGTTTGATTTGACCCTGAAGGCAGTGAGTGATGCAGTGATTAAAATTCGTTCTTCTAAATTACCCAATCCTAAGGTATTAGGGAATGCAGGAAGCTTTTTTAAAAATCCTGTAGTATCTCATCAGAAGGCAGAAGAATTATTAAATAGAAACCCTGTAATGCCCAATTATCCGGTACAAGATGGTGTAAAAATTCCGGCAGGTTGGTTGATTGAGCAATGCGGTTGGAAGGGGAAGGTCGTAGGCCATACCGGTGCACACAAGTCACAAGCCTTAGTTTTGGTCAACTACGGAAATGCGACCGGAAACGAAATCTATCAATTGGCACTCGATATTAAACAATCGGTATTAGATAAGTTTGGCGTGGAAATTAATCCAGAAGTAAATGTCGTTTAATTTAATCTTTTACCGCCAAATTTAAATCCAACTGTTACTACAAGTCTGTTGTTTGTAAATTTATTCAGCAATACCGGTTCATTGGCTGTCGCTCTATACAATGAAGTAAAATCGCCTCCCATAGTATGTGCGAAAGTTAAGTCTGCAAATATTAATTTTCCTCTATAGCCCAATCCTCCACTGAAAGTTTGTCGTTGTAGGTCATATCCTTTAACGCCCACACCGCTTTGAAAGGGTGTGCTGTTCCATTGATAGCCTGCTCTTACACGCAATACATTCCAGGAAAATTCTGCACCTGCTCTTATGGTATGTCCGATGCCATATAACTTACGAAAGTCTTGATTAAAGCTATTGGTGAGTGGTTGGTTGTCATCAAACCCTAAACCAATATGTTTGTAATCATTCAATTCATAATCCACTGAAACAAAGCCCCATTTGCTAATAATAAAGCTTGTTCCAAATGTAGCTTTCAATGGTCTGGAATAGCTAAAACGATAAGGTTCCGATGAAAATGTATCGGACGCAAATATGTAGGTCTGTGCTGTGCCGTCAATAACAGATGTCATAGCGGAGTTGTTCGTTTCTTGCAATTTAAAATAAGCAGAAGGAGTGGTGATACTTGCTCCAATTCTCCAAAACGGCAACGGCTTTACAATAATACCCAGTTTCAAATTTAAGCCAACACCACTTACTTTATAAAAGTCGCTTTGCGAAAAACTTTTAAACCCATACGTAGAATCATATTGTACAATTTCTTCGTTGTAAATTTTAGATCTTTCGTAATTCATCCATGGAATACCTACTGCAGCACCAACATAGAACTTGTCGTTTATATTGCCGGAAAGGGCGATATTCATCTCATTGGATCCTCCTTTTTCAAAATAGGAACCAGATTGTGTAACCGGTCCATTAACTCGTTTGAAAAAGGTACCGCCAGGTAATGTATCCAATAAGTATGTGTTCCATGCTTGAACTGTTCCAGGGGCATAATTTTGGTAAAGTATAGGTAAATTGGTGGATGTTATCTCATTGTAGAACACATCTACTTTTGAATTGTAACTGTTTATACCTTTAAATTCTTTTACACTTCCAAAATCAGCTAAGCGATTATAAACTATTCCAAGTTGTAAAAAGTTTGTGCCCCTACTAGTTTTAATAGGAATGGCAAACACTGCACCAACATGCGGCAAATTGATATTTAATTTATTGGCATTAACGGTGGTATTGGAAAATGTTGCTTTATTGCTGTTTAAAACGCCTCCAAGCGATAACGATAATTCTGTACTTCTGTACAATCCAAGCCCTGCCGGGTTTGATGTAGCACAACTCAAATCTGCTCCAACAGTGCTGAAAGCACCTCCAACGCCAATGGATCTAGCCGTTCCGTTAACATCCGTAAGTGAGTATTTCAACAATTCTTCAGCATAGCTTTGTGCGAAATTATTAGAACATAATATCCCAAAGCTGAATACAAAAAATAGTTTTATCGATTTCATGTTTAGTCTTTTTAATGAAAATGCCAATATCCCTTGTTTGCACTATAGTCAACTTTAGGATATTGGCGTTTTATTCAATGTGAATTCATTATCTTCCTCTTGGTCTTCCTCCATTTCCGCCTCCGCTGCCGCCCATGTTCCTTCCTCCTCCATCATTCATTCGCATTTCTTGTCGCGGTGCAGGTTGAAATTCTCTTGGTCTTTCCTGCATTTCTTGACGTGGACGTTGATAGTTATCGTTGTTTATTCTTGGAGCAGGAGTTTCTCTTGGTCGCTCTTGCATTTCTTGACGCGGACGTTGATAGTTATCGTTGTTTATTCTTGGAGCAGGAGTTTCTCTTGGTCGCTCTTGCATTTCTTGACGAGGACGTTGATAGTTATCGTTGTTTATTCTTGGAGCAGGGGTTTCTCTTGGTCGCTCTTGCATTTCTTGACGTGGACGTTGATAGTTATCGTTGTTTATTCTCGGAGCAGGAGTTTCTCTTGGTCGCTCTTGCATTTCTTGGCGCGGACGTTGATAGTTATCATTGTTTATTCTCGGTGCAGGAGTTTCTCTCGGTCGTTCTTGCATTTCTTGACGCGGCTTTAAGTTATCGTCATTATTTATTCTAACCGGAGCTTGCTCTCTAGGTTTTTGATCGTATTCCATAGGCCGAGTTTGCGGTTGACGCGGTTGAAGTACAGGTGTGTTTTCCTGTGTTCTTGGCTTCATCTGCTCGGGTGTTCTAGGATTTACATTTGGATTAGTAGTAGGAGCAGGGATTTCAGTAGGTTTTTTGTTTGTTTCTACTACATTTCCTCTACCGGGCGTTGGCTTAACTATTCCCTCTCTTGGTATTTCTGTTTCATCAGTTTTGCCGGTTCTGCCGGTTGCTCTATGGATTTGACCATCGCTGGTGTTTGAACCTGCAGCTCCTGTTCTGTGTCGAGGTCCAGAATATGAGTACTGGGGTTGATTGTAACCATAGTCATGATAACCATATCCTCCATTCCAATTACCGTAGCCAAAGTTATTGTATCCACCATAATATCCTCCAAAGTAGCCATAGTTATAAGGGTAACCCCAATATCCTCCACCGTAGCCATAGCCAAAAGAAGGATAGCCAAAACCACCAAAGCATGGCGAGTTCCAACCCCAATTACTATAAGGATTATAGCCAAAATTGTAATTGTTCACATTACATCTCCAAGGTTGAGTGTAACATACATCATATCTCCACGAACTATACCATGGGTTCATATATCCATAATTCACTACTACAACCGGTTGATACCAATAAAAAGGATCATACCAATCGCTGAAAAAGCTTACCCCATAATTTGGAGTGTAATATCTTCTCAATCGAGAAGAATAATTCCAACTACTCATATAGTCTTCATCGTCATAATACGAGTCGGAATAATATTCGTTGTTGTTATTATTGGTTCGTTCGTCATATTGATAGGCCTTATCTTGTCCACCTGTAGAGTAGCCATCGTTTTTAGCATCATAACCAGCAGAATTGCTCGCGGGCGCATCCTGCTTTGGATTACTCTCGTATTGTTGTTGATAATCAGAGTTGCTACTCCCCGAATTGCTTTTGGTTTGATTCGGGTTATAATACACGTCATCTTGAGCCTGTGTAGCGGCAATAATTCCTGCGCTTAATATAAAGCAAGAAAGGATTTTTGAGCGTACCATAATTTTTTGGTTGTTTGTTACAAATCTAGTTTAGAAGTTCCCAATCAAATGTTAATAATTACAATCGGAACTCTATGCTTCTAGACCAAAACAAATGCCAAAGGTTTATCGACTCAAAAAAAATTAACAGTTGTTTGCTTTGTGACTAAAAGGGTAGAGATAAAAGGTGTTTTGAGCAAAGATTTTTGCAAGTGTTACTTTACTTTTTTTACTAAATCAATTGCATTTAAAGTTCTTTCCCACTTTTTTCGGCCATACCGATTGTATATCTCCATTTTCAGCACACGATTATCTTTGGGGCCATCAATACTTATCTTTCCAAAGTTTTTCTTGCGAACAACAGTTCCGGGAACCGAATAGTTATTTTTGTACAAAGTAGCCCAGCTAATAACCGGACTTGTTAGGGGAGAAGAAGTGAAATCATAAAACGGATACCCTTTCCACTCGCGATAACTTAACTCGGTATAATGCATATCTCCTGTTAAAAACATCACTCCCGGAATATTATTTTCTGCAATAAAATCAAACAAATCGTTGCGTTCGCGAGGGTAGCTGGCGTATGATTCTCCATAGTAGCTGTCGTTCAAAACTTGCGAACCGGTACAAATAAATTTAAAGGTGGCATTACTTTCTTTCAGTTTGGTTTTTAACCAGGCTATTTGGGCTTTACCAAAATAATCGCCCATAGTATCCCCCGGTCCGTCTCGGTAGTAACGATTATCGGTCATGAAAAATTCTGCATCATAATATCTGAACGTGAAAAAATTACCTTTAAATGTATCGTTAGGATAATAGGTGTTTGGCCAAAACCCTTTAAAAATCGTTAATGCAGTATCTTTTAAAGGGAATTTCTTATCGGCATCATTCCAACCGTAATCATGATCATCCCATATTGCATAATGGGGTTGAGTGGCTAAAAACTCTTGCAGATAAATGAAGTTTCTGCGGATGCGTAAGTTCCGGTCAAACATACGATCATAACTTGTAGCTTGCTTTCCGAGGTAATACAAATTGTCGCCCAACCACACCATAAAATCGGAGCGATGACGTTTCATATACCAAAAAATAGATGAAGAGTAACCAGGAAAAAATATCCTTGAAATATCAGTGTTTAATAGTGCACAAGAGCCAAATAAGAAGTTCATATTTCTAACATCATTGTCTGTCTGCGTGGTAAAGGTGGCTTTGTGATGCGGTAAAATATTGGTTTGATCAATTTGCGTTCGGTATGTATGATTAGGTTTCAATCCGGTGAAGGTCATCACCATGGCCGTATCTTCTTTTGAATTCCCGATTTTCTCTAAAGTAGTGGGTTGAAAAACAGTATTATCAAAGGTATCGAGCAGGTTCACAATATTGTCGCCTTTACCTCTGTAGGCAATCCAAACTTTTGCACTGTTTTGTGTAACAGACCCTACAATTGGGTCACCAATCAAACTCGACTTTTCGAGTTTTTGCGCCTGTGTAAAAGGAGCATAAAGCAATAGCAATAAGAATAGTATTTGTTGCCTCATCGTATTAAAAACAGCTGTTTAGTTGTGTGATGAAAGTAAAACTATTTTTCGCTTTCGAAAAACGAAAGTGATATAATATTACATATATGCATGCATATCAATGTTTATGCATTTACACCCAACAACTGCTCGCGTTGTTCACGTACTTTGTCGCTATCAATATATTCGTCATACGACATTGTTTTGTCGATAATGCCGTTTGGTGTAATTTCAATAATTCGATTGGCAATAGTTTGTGTTAACTCGTGGTCACGCGATGTGAAAATAATAGTACCTCTGAAATCGCGCATACCATTATTCAATGCTGTAATCGATTCCAAATCTAAGTGATTGGTAGGCTCATCAAAAACCAACACATTGGCACGTAGTAAAATCATTCGTGCAAACATGCAACGCATCTTTTCTCCACCCGAAAGTACCGATACTTTTTTCAACGACTCTTCGCCAGAGAAAAGCATTCGACCTAAGAAGCCACGAATAAATGTTTCGTCTTTTTCTTCTGCAGAATATTGTCTCAACCAGTCAATCAGATTTAAATCGCTATCTTTTGGGAAATAGTGCGAGTTATCGTTTGGAATGGAAGAAACCGAAGTGGTTACACCCCATGAAACGTTACCTGTAAAGTCTTTATCTTCTCCGTTTAAGATGTTTAACAATGCAGTAATGGGTAAGCCTGTATCGGAAAGAATGGCAATTTTATCGCCTTTATTCACAGTGAAACTGATGTCTTTCAGCAACTGCTGTCCTTCTTTCATTTTTGAAATGTTAGACACTGTCAAAATCTGATCGCCTGCCTCACGTAGTACGTTATTGAATTGTAAGCCCGGGTACTTACGGTTAGAAGGTTTTAAGTCTTCTAAGTTGATTTTATCCAATGCTTTCTTTCGGCTTGTTGCTTGCTTAGATTTCGAGGCGTTAGCGCTAAATCTTCGGATGAACTCTTGTAACTCTTTAATTCTGTCTTCTGCTTTTTTATTGGCATCGGCTTTCTGTTTCAAAATCAATTGACTTGATTCATACCAAAACGAATAGTTACCGCTGAAGATTTGCATTTTGCTGTAATCGATATCTACGATGTGCGTACAGATAGCATCTAAGAAGTGACGGTCGTGGGATACCACCAAAATGATGCCTTCATAACCCGCCAAGAAATCTTCTAACCAAGAAATTGTATGTACATCCAAATCGTTCGTAGGCTCATCCAGAATCAAAATATCCGGATTGCCGAAAAGTGCTTGCGCTAAGAGCACACGTACTTTTTGATTACCATCTAGTTCCTTTACCAATTTATAATGATTCTCGGCCTTAACGCCCAAATTACTCAAGATCTCAGTGGCAGAATTTTCAGCATTCCACCCATCCATTTCTGCAAAAGTGTTTTCTAAGTCGCCCACGCGAATACCGTCTTCCTCACTAAAATCAGGCTTTGCGTACAAGGCATCCTTTTCTTGGATGATGTTCCATAACTCTTTATGTCCCATTAAAACGGTTTGAATCACCGGCATTTCATCGAATTGAAAGTGGTTCTGGGTTAATATAGCTACGCGTTTCCCTTTCGAAATCTCAAAGTTGCCTGTAGTTGGATCAACTTCCTTCGATAAAATTTTTAAAAATGTCGACTTACCTGCGCCATTGGCCCCAATAATTCCGTAACAGTTTCCATCCGTAAACTTGATGTTTACATCTTCGAAAAGGATTCGTTTACCAAAACGGAGCGATAGGTTGTTGACTGTAATCATAATTGGCAGTTTTTCTTGTAAAAGGGTGCGAATTTAGCCTAATTTTCCGATAAATGGAGGTGAATCTACTTTCCTTTTTACAAGAACCCTAAAATCGAATTTGTAGTTTTAACCGTGAAAATCTTTTTTCTACATTTACCACATGGCGAAACATCAATTTAAAAAAGAGACAAGACCACAACAGCAAACGAAGACGGCCGTTAAGGAAGGCAATTCTTTTTTGCGTTTTTTATGGGCAAAAGACAATCGAATAGAGCTATTGACCGTGCTCGGATTGCAAATGGCTTTATTTGTTTTTCTAAAAATCCGATTTCCTTATCCGTTAACCGAGTCGGATTCGGGTAATTATATATTGTCGGCTACTACAGGTAAAATCAATGGTTATCGACCTTATGGCTATTCTGCGTTTCTTCGGTTTTTTACTGCATTTTCAACGGATGTAACGTTTGTAAGTACTTGGCAGTTCTTCATTGCCGCTATTGCCGTTTTTCTGTTGCTTTTTTCCGTGAAATACTTTTTCAACATCAGTCGGATTCCATTCCTAATCCTTGCCGTTCTTTTGTTGTTTAACCCAAGTATTCTCTATATGAATGTGTATTTGATGAGCGATGGCTTGTTTGTGGCTCTCACTGCACTTTGGCTTACCACCGGCTTGTGGGTATTGAATGGCGGACCTTTATGGATGATTCTTGTACATATGTTGCTCTTATATTTCTGCATCGACACCCGTTACATTGGTATGTTTTATGCGGGATTTTCAGCTTTATTTATTGCTTATCGCTTTTTGCCGAATAAGGCATTGGCAGGAGTTGGATTCGTGTTGCCGTTTTTATTGCTTTTTTGGTATCGGAACGACCAAACCGATTTAATGTTGGAGGAATATGGAGTGGAAACCTTTTCTTCGTTTGGAGGATGGCAGAAAGCCAATAATGCTGTGGCTGTTTTGCCATTTGTGAAAGTAGATGAAAATCAATTACCATCTCCGCAAATCAAGAGTTTACATCAAGTGGTGCGTTCGTTTCCTGATTCCCTGTTTACCTTTCCAAACGTTGAAGCCACCAACTTTATGTGGGTGAAATCGCATCCCGGGAAAGCTTTCTTGTTTCAATATATTCAACAAACCGGTGTGCCCTATATGAAAGCTTGGGCATATTGTGGCACATTAATGGAGCAATATGGCGAATTTCTTCAAAGTCATTATAGAGCAGAATACATCAAACATTATATTCTGGAGAATGCGAAAAATATTTTCAAAGTATGGGAAATCATGGAGGGCACAACGTTTAATGCCGATCAAAACATGAAAAACCTTTTTAGGTGTGCAGTTGATAAGTATGAATACAAAACGCCATTCTTCAAAACAATGACATCCATTCGAACGATAGGAGATGGAGTAGTTTGGTTCGCATTGTTGGTGTCTTTGATAGTTTTATTGGTAATGTTTAAACGTATTGTATGGTCTAATGCGCAGAAATTAATGCTTTTGTCGTTGATTCTTTTCCTTTTGGCGTTTTTAGCCGTAAGTGTATATGCTGCACCTATCAATAACTTCCGCTATTTGATGCCTATTTATTATGCACAAATCTTGATTCCTTTTCTTATACTCGTTGGGCTACTCAAGCAGAAATATGTTTAGTTTTTAAATAACAAAAAGCCAGACAATTTTGTCTGGCTTTTTGTTGTAGCAATGTGGATTAATAGGCTACAACTCTTGTTAATGTTCTGTTTGGTCCTGTATAGGTTATTTTTAATCCATATGGACATCCACCGCTTGCCTGTGTTCCGGATGCATCAACTCCAAATAATACATTCATCGATTTATTCGATACTAAATGGTTCAGTTCTCCGGTTACCGGTTTGTAGTAACCACAAGTGTTATTCGATGCAATGGCTGAAGTGATTGCAGTTGTAAATGTATTACCTCTTCTATTGGTTCCCCAAGCTTCAACATTTGCCTGTCCGTTAACTGTGGTGTCTCCTGTAACTGTCACAGTAATTGCTTGTCCGTTTACACTAAAGCTTCTACTTCTTCGTACACTCCAAACTCGTTGTGAACCGTCATCAAAAGTAACTGTGAAATTATCCGCAACATGCTTATGTGTAACGGTAGATGTAGCCAATCCTTGCAATACTTTCCAAGCCACACCACCTGTAGTATTGGTAATATAATGATTACCGTTAATGGTGAGCGATTTACCGCTTGAGATTTTTGTTACTTGTACATTTCGGAATTCCAGTTTCAAAACCGCTCCCGCATCTTTCCAACGGGTACCACCGGAATAATTTTCTAAGGTTGCAACTATACTGCCCGTTTTTGAATTGTTATTACAAGGGGTTCCATCAAAATTGATAGTAATTATTCCACTTGATTTATGTGTAGAGTCAATCGTATATCCACAAATGGCCAAAGCTCCATCTATTTTGCCCGATAAACTTGTAATGCCTCCAACAGCATTCGCAGCATCATCGGTGGACGCGTTTAATGCTGAAGTTACATTTCCCGAATCTTCAGCGCTGATACTTTCATCAGATGAAGAATTGTCTTTTTTACAAGAAGAAACCAACACAATGGCCATAGCAAACAGTATTGGCAATGCTGAAAATTTTCGTTTCATAACAATAAATTTAAGTGAAGTAATGGGGATTAGATAAACAACTGATGAAAAGGTTTAATGTGTAAGATGTTAAATTAAATGTCAGCATCATCTATCGGTGCATTTTGGAAGATCATTGTCTTGCTATCATACAATGTTCCCGAATAATTCCCGATTTTTCTGGAATTTGAAAAATTACCCAATACATTCCAATTTTTTTGCTTCGCTTCGTTTAAGTTAGGATAATAAGCAAACGTTAAGTCGAAGTAATCGATACCAAGTCCCAAATTACGAACTCGCAATCCCAAACCATAGCCCTGAATAAGTTTGTTGAAGTATTTCCCTTCACCGCTTCCTGCCATGGCTATATCGGCAAAGGCAAACACGGAACCGGAGAATCCAACTACTTTGAACTTCGCATAAAAATTCGGTTCAATACTTACACTGAATGTGCGTTCGCCTCGCAATAAGTTAAGAAATATGCCCCGTACACCACCATTTTGGTCATTTAGAAAAAGGTCTTGATTAGCTGCAAAGTTCCATCCCTGATTGAAATTGGCGCGTACAAACTGGCGGAAAAAAATCTTTTTTCCAAAGTTGATAATGTTGGAGTAGAAAAGCAAACTGGTATTTAATACCTGATTCTGTGCTTTTTCGTTTTTTATATAAGTACCCCATTTTCCGCGAAGGGCAAAGTATCCGAAGTTTGGAATTTTGTAGGCATATGTTCCAACGAATGCAGTGTAGTATCGATTTCCAACTTCTTCATCATTCGCTAAACCACATAAAAAGGATGAGTTAAACCCTTTCGTAAAAAATTCGGTGGCTACCAATTCGTTTACATTCTGTTCTGCAAAATAATCCCATCGTGCAAATCCAACACCTACTAAAAACGAATGCCCGTTAATAAAAGACTGGGCATTATCGGCAGTTCTAGTAAAGGGGCGAGCCAAATACTGCAATCGGTTGAATTTTGCACTAATGATAAATTTGTAAGTCATGTTAGGATCTTTGCGCATTTTTATAAACGGAAGCGAGTATGCTCTCGCAAACCATAGTGCTTGTGCATTGAAAAGCACATTTGTTGGAACAGCACTGGCCAAGAAGTTATTTTCTTTTGCGCTTTGTTTATACAGGTTAGCGAAAAGATAGCCGGCCCATTTAGTTTGCGAAGAATAGAATTTTCGACCAACATAAAACTCTAATCCTTTTACAAATGGATCGTAATTATAATCGAGATTGAGGGAAACTTGCGAAGAGGCTATATTTCGATATTCGTATCCTCCATGAAAGCTCCATAGTTTATCTTTTCTATAGTTCAGCGAAATGTAGTTATTCCAATGTTGCGATAGCCCTAGGAAGTTTTTTAATTCAATACCTATTGCTGCACTCTTAATACCAATGATATCTACTATGTTCCAACTCATTAAATCTTGTGTGACAATATTCATGCTTTACCCGGTTCGTATCATCAGGTAAAGTTTCAAGTGTAATTTTCTGATCTTTGAAAATATTCTTATCCCATATATTCCGCTCCATATCCGACATCACTTGGGGGTCAATGGTATCCCCAACACGCAATAGAATTTCGTTTCTAATAACTTTTGGTTTTGTGGAAATATGAATGCCATTCGCAAATTTGGCTGCTTTTTTGGTAACCGGACTATCGGGGTTTTCAATGGAAACACCGTAAGGTTTTAACGATCTGTAGTGGATTGCATTTAGCTTTTTTCCTCGAAATTGCTCGAAGTCCTCTGCACCATCTAATATTCGGTCTTTCTTTCGATCGGTGTAATGAAGGAAAGAAAGGCCATACAGGATATTCTTTACAATTTTTGCTGCTTTAGGATGTTTTGCAGTTACGTCTTTTGTTGAGTCTACTTTCTGGGCAAAAGATTGTTGAGGGAGCAGAATATAGATAAACAAGAGCAAAAATGCACAGAAACAGTTCCTTAAATTGTTTAACATGGAAATGATGGTTTTTCTGTGATTTTGGTTAAATTTTGTAAAGTAATATAGGTATTTAATTGCTTTTTAAAAAGTAATGAATGTCCGTTTTCTATAAAATGCCTTTTTCTATAGTTTACCTGACGAATTTTATATACAATTCAAACTTATACACGTTTTGTATTTAAGTGATTGGCCATTTAGTGATTAGCTTTGAATTATGTCTGAAAACGTCCATGCTTTTCTTCAATTTATTCAACACGAGAAACGCTATTCTCCCAATACTTTATTGGCATATGAAATGGATTTAGCACAATTTGCCTTATTTGCGAAGGACAGGTTTTCGCAAGATAATATCGACCATGTGAGTCATATTGAAATTCGCTCTTGGATGGTGTCGTTGATGGAACAGAAAATTTTAGCACGAAGCATTAATCGTAAAATTTCAACGCTTAAATCGTACTATAAGTTTCTAATGCGGAAAACAGTTATTGTAAAAAATCCAATGGTGAAAGTAATTTCTCCTAAATCGGCCAAGCAACTTCCTGTTTTTATTGAACAAAAAGGAATGCAATCACTTTTGACGCAAATTGAATTTGAAGATTCATTTGATGGTGTTCGCGATAAATTGATTATTGAAATGCTTTATGCCACAGGAATGCGTAGGTCTGAGCTCTTAAATGTAAAAGATAAGGATATTGATAGCTATGGTGGGCAATTGAAAGTAATTGGCAAGGGGAAGAAAGAGCGAATTATTCCATTGAACAATGAACTATTGTTGTCGATATCTTCTTTTCAAAAAGTGAAATCGGATAATGGAGAACCATGTGAATATTTAATTTGTAATAAAGAAGGTAAAGCCCTAACACCATCAAAAGTGTATACTATCGTAAAGAAATATTTATCGATGATTACCACCGTAAATAAGCGAAGCCCGCATGTGCTGCGGCATACTTTTGCCACCCATTTGCTCAATAATGGAGCCGAAATTAATGCAGTTAAGGAGTTGCTTGGGCATTCAAATTTAGCGGCTACTCAGGTATACACCCATAACACCATTGAGAAACTGAAAGACGTTTACAAAAAAGCTCATCCCAAAGGCGAATAGTCTCTTATAATACAATCTCAAAAAAAAATGCTGTAAAAAAAGTGAGAGGACGTCACCCCTAACGTCCTCTCGAGTAAAACCCCGACCCAGTGATGGGTCGTACTATGAAAAGCATCGTAATATTAATCAATAATTTTTTAAAAAAACAAAATTGCGATTATCGAATTGTTTAGTTGCAGTGTTAGAATGTCTAAGATTCTTTATTCGTAAGCGATTGGGTTAAATAGGGTTAGTTTTGATTTTGAAATTATTAACAAAAACTATGCCGAACTAGGCCTTTTTTTTGAAAAGTAAATAGTTTCATTTTTTTGATTTTTATCAAAATGGTTATAATGTAATAGGTATGAAGCTTTTGGCGATATTGGTGTCAAATAAAATTCCGTAGAAATACGCAAAAATTCCGTAGAAATACGCAAAAGCATTTTCCGTAGAAATGCGCTCAAATTAGGTAGAAATACGCTTGTTTTTGTGATATGAGCTTTTCATCTTTGTTGTGTCAAAAAATGATACCAATTCAATTGTATCCTTTTGATAAAAACAAAAACGGTCTTACAATAAACATATTTTTCCCCCGTTGGCGAAGGCCTTCGGTCTTCGTCACGGGGTATTTTTTTTTCACCCGCTATAAATGATTTACTAGTCTTTAGTAAGTCATTTTTTTTGGGATTCTTAATTGACATAGTACAAAATTAAAAGCGGAGAACCATAAAGTCCTCCGCTTTTTTGTTGTTCTCTTTTTGCTCATGTTATTTTCGTGTACAATGCACGTAATGGTATTGTTTGCGGTGATCCGTTGGGTTATGGCGATATTCGTTTCTACATCGCCTACGGTCACTATCATTGTGTCGCATTTTGCCTTTTGAATTCCGCTTCCATTGTTCGTGTTTAAAGTCCGATTTTTTGGCATCATATCTTGACGATTTATGTCTTTCCCAATCATTCTTTTTATAGTCATGGTTTTTTCGTCCTTGCTCATATTGAGTTTTATTTTCAGTACGAGGTGTAGCTGCTTGTGCACTTAATGTTATCGTTGCTCCTAAAATGGTCGCAAAAATTAGCTTTCTCATTGTTTTATTTTTAATATTTGAAAATCGTTTCTAGCGGTTAGATAATACCCCGTTGGAGTAGTTTAACCCTTTTGCATTTTTTTACAATTCAACTTGTTATGAATTCAAATAGATTAAACTTTTCGCTTTTAACCTTAGTGTTTTGTACTACCTTTGCCACATGAGCAAAAAGGGGAAAGTATTAGTGGCTATGAGTGGAGGTATTGACAGTACTGTTGCTGCAGTGATGCTCCATGAGCAAGGGTATGAAGTGATTGGCATTACTATGAAAACTTGGGATTATGCGAATAGCGGAGGCAGTAAAAAAGAAACCGGTTGTTGTTCACTTGATTCTATCAATGATGCTCGGAGTGTTGCAGTTGATTTGGGTTTCAGTCATTTTATTATTGATATTAGAGAAGAGTTTGGCGATTTTGTAATCAATAATTTTGTTGATGAGTATTTAGCCGGACGAACGCCCAACCCATGCGTACTTTGCAATACATATATTAAATGGGAAGCCCTACTCAAGCGTGCAGATGCGTTGGATTGTGAGTTCATTGCAACAGGCCATTATGCAAAAATTAGAAAAGAAAACGAACGCTTTGTTATATCGAAGGGATTAGACTTAAACAAAGACCAATCTTATGTTTTATGGGGTATTGCTCAAGATTGCTTGAGCAGAACCATGTTCCCCATGGGGCATTACCATAAGCCGGATATTAAGCAAATGGCTAGAGATATGGGTTACATAGATATTGCCAATAAAGCGGAGAGCTACGAAATCTGTTTTGTTCCCGATAACGACTATCGGGGTTTCTTAAAGCGAAAAATGCCTGATTTGGAAGTTGCTGTTGCAGGAGGGAACTTTGTTGATACTCATGGAAAAATTTTGGGCAAACATCAGGGTTATCCATTTTATACAATTGGCCAAAGAAAAGGGTTAGGCCTTGCATTCGGTAAACCGGTATTTGTAACAGAAATTATTCCCGAAACCAATACTGTTGTGTTAGGAGAGGAGCAAGATTTGATGCGAACTGGTATGTGGGTAGGTAAACTCAATTTGCAAAAATATGCACAAATTGAAGATGGGATGCCGGCCATTACGAAGGTTCGGTATAAACATGATGGAGAATCAAGTGTTTTATTCCAAAAGGACGACCGAATAAAAGTGGAATTTCAAACCGAAGTTTCGGCTATTGCACCCGGACAGTCGGCTGTTTTCTACGAAGGGGATGACGTTCTTGGTGGTGGCGTAATTTTTTCTAACTTCAACATAGAAAAGAAATAAGCATGGCTCATTTTCATAAGAACAATTCGAGGAAACTGATTTTGCAACTTAGCTTTGTATTGGCAATGTTGTTTTTCTTTTCAGCTTGTAAGAACAGTTCCTATGACGATGTATTAGCAGATAAGCAATATGCCTATCAGCCACTAGAGGTGGGTCGCTATACGATTTTTGATGTAGATTCATTGCACTACAATTTCATTAATCCTAGCACTCAGCAGGTAGATTCGTTTCGTTTTCAACAGATGGAAAAAATTACAGATACTTTTTATGATAATGCGGGTCGTTTGAATTATCGGTTTGAATTGTTCAGAAGAAATGATGCCACCGCAACATGGCGTTTGTGGAAGGTATGGTACGGACTAACTACAGCAACTACATTTGAGCGGCAGGAAGATGATTTGCGTTTTGTAAAATTGATTTTTCCTCCAACAGCCGATGTATATTGGAACGGCAATAAATATGTACCGGCAACCGATTCGAATGTGTTTAAACTATACTTGAATTGGAACTATCATTATACCGCCATCGGAACACCTGCCACAATTGGTTTGAACAATTTTACCGAGTGTCTGTTTGTATCTCAAGTGGATGAAGAAAACTTAATTGATAAGAAATTAAGTAAAGAGATTTATGCTAAAAATGTAGGATTAGTATTCAAAGAGTTTTTACTTATAAACAAACAAGATGTTGTTTCTTCCTGGTCGAATCCCTTCAAGGCCAATGGCGATCATGTAATTATGAAAGTGAATAGTTATGGCCCTTAGAACTTTTCTGTTTGCACTTTATGCCTTCTATACTTTAAGTACCAAAGCAGATACTTATGCTATTTACTTAAAAGATAAATCGGGTAGTGCGTTTTCGATTTACCATCCTGAAGATTTTCTGTCTAAAAGCGCCATTGCACGTAGAATTCGGCAAAATATCCCGATAACGGAAACTGATTTGCCGGTTTCATCCACCTATTTAACTGTATTAGGACAATATGCTACCCAAGTGAATTACGCTTTAAAATGGCTGAACTGCGTGGTTTTGGACGCATCAGAAACGGATGTACTTAAGATAAAACAATTGCCATTTGTAGTTGCGGTGAATGCCCTCAAAAGTGCACCGAAAAGCATGGCTAAAACAGATTCAAAGTTTGAAACATTAGTAGCCGGTTCATTTGCTGATTTTGATGCAGATGAATATTATGGTTCAGCAACAGTACAAAACCAAATGATACATGTTGATTTTCTTCACAAACGCGGATTTAAAGGCGATGGTGTAATTGTGGGGCATTTTGATAACGGATGTTTTAATGCACAGAATATTATAGGATTCGACAGTTTGTTAACTACGGCCCGATTTATTGGGGCTCGTGATATTGTAGATGGTAATGAAAATGTGTTTAATGACGGGACGCATGGCACATCAACACTGTCTTGTTTAGCGGCCAATTCACCCGGTAAAATGGTTGGTACTAGTCCTAATGCCAGTTTTTTTCTTTTGCGGACCGAAGAAAATGGCGCTGAAACTCTTCAAGAAGAATACAATTGGGCTTATGGTGCTGAAGTGGCTGACAGTATTGGCGCAGAGGTGTTTTCTACATCTTTAGGCTACACTACTTTTGATGGCAACGTAGGCAATCACACGTATTCGGATTTAACAGGGAACAAAACGCCCATAACCATTGCTTCGAATATTGCCGCTCGATTAGGCATAATTGTGTTGAATAGTGCAGGAAATGAAGGCGCAAAGCCTTGGTATTATATTGGGGCTCCGGCAGATGCCGATAGTATATTAGCGATAGGTGCAGTAGATGGGAAAGGCGAAATAGCAAAATTTAGCAGTTTTGGTCCCAATGCATCAGGAAGAGTTAAGCCTGATGTTTGTGCACAAGGTGCGGGAACGGCTGTTTTTGATGCCGGTGGGCAAGTGATGGCTTCTAATGGCACTTCATTTTCTTGTCCGGTAATGGCAGGGGGGGCAGTTTGTTTACGGCAAGCTTATCCATCTGTTTCTAATTTGGTGATTATGGATGCCATCCGCAAATCGGCTCATTTATTCAAATATCCAACCAATCAGTTAGGTTACGGCATTCCGGATTTGGCGGTAGCCTATTTTTTGATTGACGATTATTTAAAAGGTGGTACAGTTAATAGTGAACGGCAGGAGGTGTTTCCTATTCCATTTCAAAAAGAGTTGAATGTTTTTGTTCAGCAACCTAATGAAGCTGAACTAATTGCTGAATTGTATGATTTTTCCGGACGTTTGGCCTTAACTCAAGTTGTCCGATTGCAAAATAATCCATCGCAATTGGTTACTATTAATGCGGAAAACCTCAATGCAGGAGCTTATTTGCTGCGCATTCGAGGAGCGAAATATTATGACATACAACGGGTGGAGAAACGATAATCAGCCATTGCATAAAAAAGTTGTCAACGCATCTGTTTCAAGCCAACTTTAAAGTTATTTTTGCACAAAATTACAACGAATGTCAGCAGATGCTTCATTAACTACAGCCACTGTAGAACAAGCGAAAACACTAGGTCTTAGTGCGGAAGAGTTTCAAAAAATTGAAGGTGTATTGGGTAGAACCCCTAATTTTACTGAGTTGTCGATTTATTCGGTCATGTGGAGTGAACACTGCTCGTATAAAAATTCCATCAAGTGGTTGAAAACATTGCCTCGTAAAGGCAAGCATTTGTTGGTTGAAGCTGGCGAGGAGAATGCAGGATTGGTAGATTTAGGCGAAGGATTAGCGTGCGCGTTTAAAATTGAATCGCATAATCACCCATCCGCTTTAGAGCCGTATCAAGGAGCAGCAACGGGAGTTGGGGGTATTCATCGCGATATTTTCACCATGGGCGCACGTCCAATAGCCGCATTGAACTCTTTGCGTTTTGGCGATTTAGCGAATGACAGAACAAAATACTTGTTGAAAGGAGTGGTTAAAGGTATTGGCGATTATGGCAATGCCTTTGGAGTTCCAACAGTAGCAGGAGAAGTATACTTTGACAGCGTTTATCAAACAAATCCGTTGGTAAACGCCATGTCGGTAGGCATTGTAAAAACCGATGAAGTAGTATCTGCTATTGCTAAAGGCAATGGAAACCCGGTGTTTATTGTAGGTTCTTCAACCGGAAAGGATGGAATTCATGGTGCTGCATTTGCTTCAAAAGATATAACAAAAGATTCTGTGAACGATTTGCCTGCAGTTCAAGTGGGTGACCCATTCCAAGAAAAATTATTGTTGGAAGCTTCATTAGAAGTGATTAAAACCGGTGCTGTTGTGGGAATGCAAGATATGGGCGCTGCCGGAATTACATGTTCTACTTCTGAAATGAGTGCAAAAGGTAATTCAGGAATGGTCATCCATTTAGATAAAGTGCCTACTCGTCAAGCCAATATGAAAGCATGGGAAATCTTGTTATCCGAATCGCAAGAGCGAATGTTAATTGTGGTGGAGAAGGGCAAAGAGGCTGCAGTTAAAGCGGTTTTTGATAAGTGGGATTTGAATTGCACACAAATCGGTGAAGTTAATGATTCAGGGGTGTTGGAATATTACATGAATGGCACTTTGATGGCCAAAGTTCCGGCAGAATCGTTAGTGTTGGGTGGTGGCGCTCCGGTGTATGATCGTGAATACCGTGAAGCAGTATATTATGCAGGGAATAAACATTTTGATTTGCACTCAACGGTTATGCCTGAAGACTTGAAAGAAACAGCAGAAGCCTTAATTGCATTACCTAATATTGCTTCTAAAAAGTGGGTTTATGAGCAATACGACTCCATGGTTGGTATTGCCAACATGAGTACTAATAATCCGTCTGATGCTGCTATTGTGCGTATTCCGGATTCGAATAAAGCTTTAGCGGTAACAGTAGATTGTAATGCCCGTTATGTATGGGCTGATCCTTTTGTTGGAGCTCAGATTGCAGTAGCAGAAGCGGCCAGAAACATTGTATGTTCCGGTGGAGAACCATCAGGGGTTACGAACTGTTTGAATTTTGGTAATCCAAACAATCCGGAAGTGTATTGGCAATTTGTGAATGCTATAAAAGGAATGGGCAAAGCTTGCGAGGCCTTTGGCACACCGGTTACCGGAGGCAATGTAAGCTTCTATAACCAATCTACTGATGGTGGAGCAGTATTCCCTACACCTACCATAGGTATGTTAGGGGTATTAGATAACAAGTATCATTCTATGTCGCTCGACTTTAAAAACGATGGCGATAAAATTTATTTGATAGGGGAGATGCGGGAAGACATTTCTTCCTCAGAGTATTTAGTTAACTTCTTTGAAATCACGCAATCATCAACACCACATTTTGATTTGGACGAGGAATTATCGGTTCAAAATGCTGTTAAGGCCTTGATTCGAATGAATCTAGTTGCTTCTGCGCATGATGTTTCCGAAGGGGGATTATTTACCTGTTTACTGGAGTCTGCTATTACATCCGGAAAGGGATTTAATATAGAAACCGATGAATCAATCCGAAAAGATGCGTATTTGTTTGGTGAATCTCAATCTCGAATTGTAGTTACTGTTCCTGCAAATAAAGAAAACAACTTTATTAGTTTCATGTTGAAATCTGATGCTGAGTTTTCTTTGTTAGGAGAAGTAAAGGGACTTCAAGTTACTGTCGATAACGAAAAATGGGGCTTAGTAGATAATTGGAAAAAAGTGTATGACAATGCACTGGAACAATTGTTGAATCAATAGTTGTATTTGTTTTTCCACCACTTTTTTAATTGATTGCGAATATCGTTTTCTTTCGCATTATTGCCCGGGTCATAGAATTTTTTCCCAGCGATGGCATTGGGCAAAAATTCCACATCTATAAAATTGCCATCGAAGTTGTGGGCATATTTATAGTCTTTTCCATAGTCTAAATCCTTCATTAGTTTTGTAGGCGCATTTCGCAAATGTAATGGCACCGGAAGTTCTGCGTACTCGCGTGCGGTTTGTTGTGCTGCTCGAATGGCTAAATAAGAAGCATTGCTTTTTGGGGATGTTGCCAAATAAATAACAGTTTGCGATAAAATCAGATCACACTCGGGATAACCGATTTTGGTCACTGCATCAAAACATGTATTCGCTAATAAAAGTGCATTAGGATTTGCATTGCCTATATCTTCCGATGATAAAATTAAAAGTCTTCGGGCAATAAATTTGGGATCTTCTCCACCTTCCATCATTTTGGCAAGATAGAATAGTGCCGCATTGGGATCGCTTCCTCGAATAGATTTTATAAAAGCTGAAACAATATCATAATGCTGTTCTCCTTTTTTATCGTGGTATAGAATCTTTTTTTGCAGAATCGATTCCACTAATGTATTGGTGATAGTTTTGTTAGCGGACGTTAGTGTGCTGGAAACCAATTCTAAAACGTTCAATAATTTTCGCGCATCACCACCCGAATAATAGATAAGTGCTTCTGATTCTTGAACAACAATTTCCTTCGCCTTTAATACTTCATCATAAGTTACAGCATGATGAATCAATTGTACTAAACTCTCTTTACCCAATTCATTCAGAATAAAAATTTGACATCGCGACAATAAGGCTTTATTTACCTCAAAAGAAGGATTTTCTGTAGTTGCACCAATTAATGTAATTATTCCGGCTTCTACAGCCCCCAAAAGCGCATCTTGCTGCGATTTATTGAAACGATGAATCTCATCAATGAAAAGAATGGCTTTACCTTCTTTCGATGCCGATTCAATAACCGCTCTAATCTCCTTAACGCCAGAATCAATGGCACTGATTTGGAAGTACGGTAAGTTGATACGTTGTGCAATGAAACGGGCAAGGGATGTCTTTCCGGTTCCTGGCGGTCCCCAAAGGATGATAGATGGTAAAACACCTGCTTCTATCATTTGACGAAGTGCGGCTGATTGCCCAATAAGGTGTTCCTGTCCTGTAAAATCTTCCCAAGACTTCGGACGCATGCGTTCAGCTAATGGAGGTAAAATTGTTTGCATTGGTATAAAAATAAAAATGCCACTCAATTTGAGTGGCATTTTTTAATAATATCGTTCAATTATTTATTAATGATAACAGGTTTCACTGTGTAACCATCTTTAGCGTTACCAATTCTTAACTGATATAATCCGCTAGCTAAATTAGTGAAGTCAAGTGTAGTTGTAGAAGCATTTGCCTTAATCGATTTCTCTTCAGACACTTTTTCGCCATTCAAGCTAAACGCTGTAACAGCAATATTGTCGGAGAAAGTTTTTGATAAGTTAAACGTAAACAAACCATTTGACGTTGTAGGGAATACTGAAATTGACTTAGTCATTTCTTCATCTTGGATACCCAATGCAATTTGGAAAGGTTTACAGATAGAATCTGTTCCGTAGTAGTTAGAAACTTTTAAACAAACATTCATAGCACCATTTGCCGTAAATGTTTTGTTTACAGGGTTTTGAGCAGTAGGGTTCAAATTGTTGAATGTCCACAATCTAGAAGTTGGAGAATACAAGCTTGTATCTGTAAATACATATCTATTTCCTGTGATTTTAGTACTAGAGAACAAAGCTACTGGTTTAGCTTGAACTAAAACAACAAGTGTAATCGAATCTTTATTGCCAGCATTATCGGTAGCAACATAAGTTACCGCATAAGAACCGGTAGTTGTCGTAGTAACATTACTAGAAGTAAATACGGTAACATTTCCGTCAACACAATCGAATGCAGTTGCAGCCGGGATATTAAATGTACTGTCTTTGTGAATGATAATCGTATCGTTAGCAACTGCAACATCAATTACAGGAGAAAGTTTATCGATGCTCAATGAGAATTCAGCGTTAGCGAAATCTATGTTTTTGCAATAGTAGTATTTTGCAGGGTTAATACCGCTCTTAGGATTTGCAGTTGGGTTGTTATAGTCCGGCTCTGTTAAGATTGCAGGAACATTGTATGTAGTACCTTTAGTAAAGGCTGTTTGAGAAACTGAAGAGAAAATTGCTCCTCCAACAGTTCCTTGCGTAACACCTGTACTTTCACCACTAAACATCGCATCTCCGGAAGTGAAGTTCTTAACAGGAGTAGTTTTTTTACCAACTAAATCTATTCCAATTCCCAATAAATCAGGAGAAACGTTATCTGCGTTACCTGCTCCTTGTGCTGCTGCTAATGCAGAGTCAGTTTCAGCCCAAATAGCGAAGATGCGTTTTCCATCCATTGTTCTCGATGCTTGCAAACGATTATTGTCGGTATATGCTGCGTTGGCGTCATCTACAATAGCAAATTGACTTGCAGTAGCATAAATATCTTTCAAGAAATTAGCTATCCATCCACTTTGACACTGATCTGCTCCAATAGTTAAGTCATACAATTTATAGCCATAGAATGGATAGTAAGTATCATATGCATCGTTATCTAATGGTGCAAGATAAGCGATGTTGAAAAGGTGCGGATTACCTAAGTAATCGACAACTAGGTCAACTGTACCTGTAATTCTAATGGTAGTTTTAACAGTATCTCCAGTGTTTTGATCTACTAAAACTGGCATTTGATATCCTGCTAAAGTATCAATATTGATTTGAACAGGAGCAGACCAAGTTGCGCCATAATCAGTTGATTTCATGTAAAAAGGAGCTAGTCTGTATTCGTTATCGGCAGGAGTAATATCTCCTGTTCCAATTAACCAACCATATTGTCCACTTGGGTCGAAGGCAATAATATCGTTTGTTAAAATTGAACTTCCATCGGCTTGTGCTTCAAAGCTCATTGGCATTCTGGTATCTGTCCAATCAACATTTTTGGTTGTATTATTCCAAGTACCTCTTTGCATAATCAAAGCTGTAACCGGAGTTGTTGAATAAGATGCAAAATCACCTAAGTTTTCTTCGTTCATGTTGAAGAATTTATCTCCGGCAACAGTGAACGAGTTACCAGTAAGCACTTTTCCTCCGTTAACGGTATCAGGATGCTCGCGGAAAGTAGCAGGATTTCCGGATAATTGTGCAGCCCCACGATATTCTCCATACCATGAACCATTGCTACCGTTGTGCCATGTTCCTGAATAGCCTAAGTACGCTGAGTCGGCAACAGTAACACCTGTTGGTCTGTAAATTACTCCTTGTGGGTATCTACCATTCAATAAAACGTTTTCAGCCGAAGGGTTTAGTACTCCAATGTTGGTAGTCCAATTTGTTCCTCCATCTTTCGAAATGCCGAAACGATATTGACCAACGTTATTTCCAGCTGCATTACAACAAGCTGCAGTTTCATCATTTCTATGAATAAATGTAACCGAGTTAATGCTATCATCAGCATATAGTTGATTACATCCAGAAATTAAAACGCTATTCAAGTTACCGGAAGAACCAATTGGGAACTTAACAAGCGCTCTACCTGAACGAGCAGCACTTGTATTGCTTAAATTGCTTTTAGGAGCATTGTAATTCAGCACCTTAACCGGAGCCGTAGCCGGCTTAAGCGGCTTATTTAGTGATTTGTTTTCACCTGCTGAAACAGATAAAACCACTCCAACTAACGATAAAAAGAGTAATTGTTTTCTCATTTTAAAATGATTGTTTTCGTTTAAAATTTTTGCAGTCCAAATGTAACATAAAATTCATTACGTAGTAATGATTTTTTTATGCACATTGTCATATGATTGTAAAATCTATGTGATTCTTAATCTTTGGGGGAATTGAACGTACTCTTCTTCGTCATTCGAACACAGAATAATCATTCTTTTATCTTGCTGTTCCATTACCCAATCTTGAAATTTTAGTTTCCACTCCTTATCAAAGAATGAGGTAGGTTCATCCAGCAGCAATACAGGGGTATTTGTAAAAAAAGCTAACCCCAAATGGAGTCTTTGTTTCATGCCTGAAGACAATTCCGTGATTTTTTTATTGGGAACTAGATTTAGTTCAGCAATGATTTCCGCATCAGATTTTGAAAACGCTTTAAATTTTTTTTGAAATGCAATCGCTTCTAAAATCGTTAAATCTTCCGGAATAAATATATAGGGAGCCGCAAAAGAAATATAGGTGTTTATATTTTCTCGACTAATGGGTTCATTTTCTTTGGTGTATCTTATGTCTCCACTTTCGAACGATAAAAAGCCGGAAATCATTTTAAGTAATGTGGATTTTCCGCTTCCATTTGCTCCGGTGATTACATATTTTTTGTTGGGCAGAAAGGTATAGCTGAACTGCTTGATAATGGCTTGCCGGCCGAATCGTTTTGAGATATTTTCAACCTCAATCTTCATATTTACTGTTAAATCCTTTCATAATTCCACGCACCGATTCGCGGATAAAAGGTACGATTTCGTCTTTTTCGGGACTAGAGGGAATCTCTGTCTCTATTAATTTCAGTGCATTTGAAGTGTTTAATCCTTTCAAATACAGTATTCGATAGATGTCGTGAATGGCATTGATTTGTTCGTTTGTGAAGCCTTTTCTTCTTAACCCAATTGAATTTACCCCGGCATAGGCCGTTGGATGTCGGGCTGCTCTAACGAAAGGGGGAATATCTTTGTTTACTAAACTTCCTCCTGATAAAAAGGCGTACTTCCCAATTTTGGTAAACTGTTGAATATTACAAGCTCCCCCCAAAATAGCAAAATCTTCAATAGTGATGTGCCCTGCAAGGTTTACATTATTGGCTAGAATACAGTTATCGCCAATCATACAATCGTGTGCGATATGCACGTAGGCCATTAGCATAGTATTATTACCGATACTGGTTTTCATGGAGTGTGCTGTTCCTCTGTTTACGGTCACATACTCACGAATAATGACATTGTTGCCAATTTCAACAGTTGAATCTTCGCCTTTATATTTTAGATCTTGTGGAACAGCCGATATAACTGCACCGGGAAATATCTTGCAATTTTTTCCGATTCGTGCTCCTTCCATAATGGTAACATGCGGTCCTATCCAAGTACCTGCACCAATTTCAACATTTTTACTAATAGACACAAATGGTTCAACAATAACTGTGTCTGCCAATTTAGCCGATGGATGGATGTATGAAAATGGTTGATTCATTATTTTTCTGTTTGTACCTCTAACAATTTTTTTCGGTTTACTATTTGGGCTACTAACTCTGCCTCTGCAACTAATTTATCGCCAACAAATGCCGAGCCTTTCATTTCTACTAATCCTCTACGAACCGGGGCAACTAATTCTAGTTTAAAAATAAGGGTATCTCCCGGTACCACTTTCTGTTTGAATTTTGCCTTATCTATCTTTAAAAAGTAGGTATCATAGTTTTCCGGATCCGGAACATTCGATAAAATGAGTACACCACCGGTTTGCGCCATGGCTTCGATTTGTAAAACGCCAGGCATAACAGGGTTTCCAGGAAAATGGCCCTCAAAAAAATGTTCGTTTGCTGTTACGTTTTTTACCCCTATTACTTCTTTTTCAGATACTTTTATGACTTTATCAATCAACAAAAATGGATAACGATGCGGCAATAGTTTTTTGATTTGCTCTACATCGTAAATCGGTGGAATATTTGGGTCGTAAAATGGGGCAGCATCTTTCATCTTTACCTTACGAATATGCGCCTTAAGTTTTTTAGCGAACTCTATGTTTGATTTATGCCCCGGACGAGTAGAAATAATATTAGCGTTAAACGGTATTCCAATCAATGCTAAATCACCAATCACATCCAACAACTTGTGGCGAGCCGGCTCGTTCACATAATTCAACTTTAGATTGTTTAAGATTCCTTCTTTTACTACGTCAATATCGGGTTTGTTGAAAATCTTTTGAAGTTTTTGTTTTAGCTCGGGAGAAATTGTTTTCTCTACAATAACAATTGCATTGTTTAGGTCACCACCCCGAATTAAACCTGCTTCAAACAACATCTCTAATTCGTGTAAAAAGCAAAATGTTCTAGCGGCTGCAATTTCGTTTTTGAAATCGATGACGTTATTTAAAGAAGCGTGCTGTTGTCCTAAAATCTCCGATTTATAGTCGATCATTGTGGTTACCCGGTAATGATCGCTCGGTAGGGCTAGGATTTCTACTCCGTTTTCTTTGTCTACATAATGTACAGAGGTTCTTAACTCAAAAACATCTCTAACTTCGGTAAGTTCAGTAATATTCTTTTCTAAAAGTTCTACAAAGGGTTTAGAACTTCCATCTAGGATAGGTACTTCTTGACCGTCAAGTTCAACCAACACGTTGTCGATTTGCAGTCCAAACAATGCTGCCATTAAGTGTTCAACGGTAGCTACTTTCACCCCGTTTTTTTCTAATGTGGTACCCCGTTCAACGGTTGTTACCAAGTCGCAATCGGCAGGTATTATGGGTTTCTCTGCAATATCAGTACGTTGAAACTTAATACCGTGATTGGCCGGTGCCGGAAGAAAACGTAATGTAACATTTTGCCCTGTATGTAATCCAATTCCACTAATCGAAACGGACTCTCGTATGGTTTGTTGAAATGTATTCATGCTCAATTAAAACAGGCAAATGTAATTTTTATCTTCAATGATTCTATATTGATTTAATTCAATATAAAGACGTTAAACGTTAAGAAGTACATTTTATTATATTTTGCATGAATGTATTCATTTTCTGTTGTTTAGCGAATTAGGGTGAAACTTCCGTTTTTCGTTTGAGTAAATCCATCGAGATAAACCACTTCCACTTCATAAACATATACCCCCGGTTGCTGTACGTTAGCTTTAAAAATACCATCCCAACCGGAACTATTTGAATTGGAATTATCGCCCGGCATAGTTGTTTCAAATATTTTTTCGCCCCAACGGTTAAAGATGCGCATATTGAAATCTCTGTAATTATCTGTAAACGCATTAAAATAATCGTTGTATCCATCACCATTTGGCGAAAATGCATTCGGCACATATAACGGATGGTTAGCTTTTACATAAATCGTAATTTGGTCTTTAACTTGACACCCTGAACTGTCTGTCATTGTTACTTCGTACGTAGTTGTATTGTAAGGCGAAGCAGTTGGTGTTTCACAGTCGTTGCAACTTAAACCTACAGCTGGCGACCAAGTGAAAGATGGGTTGTTATAATTAGATACATAGTTGACTTCTAATTGTGTCGTATTTCCAATGTAAAGCGTGTCTTGTGGCAGAACATTCAACACCAACGGTAAAGGTTCATTGATAGTAATTGTAGTATCCAATGAACAACCGGCTGCATCAGTAACCGTTATAGCATATATGCCTGCGGCAACATCGGTAAGGGTAGGTGTTGTTGCACCCGTGTTCCATAAATAATTAAACCCGGCTTCTCCACCGTAGGCGAAAATATTGATATAACCGTTTCGCTCGTTGAAGCATTTGACATCTAATGCAGTTGCTTCTATGAATATTTCATTTTTCGGGTTCAAATCAAATGTTTGTGTACCCACACATTCATTGGCATCCTGATAAATAACGGTATAACGACCTGCTCCTATATTGTTTATTGCATTGGTGCCTACAACACTATTCCAATAATAGGTGAATGGTGTTTGTCCTGCGCTAGGTGTTAGTGTAATACTTCCGTCCATTGTATTGAAGCAACGCTCTTCCACAATTACAGATGTAACATCCGGTAATGCATTTACTTTTACTGATTTTGTTACTGTATCGCTACATCCATTAGTGGTGATTACGATAAGAGAAGTGTTATATACTCCTGCATTTGCATATACGTGGTTAGGACTTATTGCATTCTCTATTGTTCCGTCTCCTAAATCCCAATTCCAGCTTTGTACTACGAATGTACCGGTGTTGGTTTGGTTTTGAAAATTTGTAGTTTCTCCTAAACAAACACTATCCGCTCGGTAATTAGCAATAGGATTTTCAAATACATTGATTGTTTTTCGAATACTGTCAACACAGCCGGAATCGGCAATAGTTACCAGTAATACTGAATAAGAACCGAAAGATGCATATACATGTGATGGTGAAAGAGCAGTAGAGGTAGCTCCATCGCCAAAATTCCAAGTGCTACTATAGCTACCTCCATTCACAGTAGTTGTATTCGTGAAATTATTGGCATTAAGCATACATTCTTCTGTAAAGGTGAAATCGGGTTGCGGCTGATAATTCACCTGTGCCGTTTTGCGTAACGTATCAATACATCCATCTACAGTTGTTGCCGTTAAAAGCACGCTATATGTACCTCCCGGAGTGTAAGTATGTGTTGTACTATATGAACTATTTGTAGCGTTATCTCCAAAATTCCACAGCCAATTTACACCGCCTGAACCTGTTGAATCGGTAGTGTTCACAAAGTTGGTAGTATTGCCTTCACATACAGTAGTAGAGGTGAATGCAAGGGTGTTGTTCTTGCCAACACGAACCGCTCGACTTAGTGTATCCACGCAACCCGAATCAGACGTTAGGGTAACTGAAACTGTGTAGTTGCCGAAGTTGGAGTACTTATGTTTAGCCGGATTGGATGTGCTTGTAAATCCATCCCCAAAATTCCAATTGTAGGCCATAGTGCCACCACCAAGTGTACTTAAATCGTTGATGTATAAGGTATCGTTCTGACAGATATTGCTTAACGTAAAATTAGCGATTGGTTGATAGTTAACACGCGTATTTTTGCGCAGCGTGTCAATACATCCGTCTACAGTAGTTGCCGTTAAAAGCACAGAATAGGTTCCTCCTGTAGCATACGTATGTGTTGTGCTGTACGATGTATTGGTTGTGTTATCTCCAAAATTCCACAACCAATTCACACCACCTGAACCTGTGGAATCGGTGGTATTTACAAAGTCGGTAGTATTGCCTTCACACACAGCAGTTGAAGTGAATGCAAGTGTATTGTTTTTACCTACATGAACAGCTCTACTCATTGTATCGACACAGCCTGAATCAGACGTAAGGGTAACAGCAACTGTGTAGTTGCCAGAGTTTGTATAC
>JAEUUZ010000064.1 GCA_016786765.1 Chitinophagales bacterium | reverse complement strand
CGTTTTACGATCCAAGTGGCAGAAAAGTGAGTGAACAAGCGTATACAAACACAGTTGATGTTAGTGCATTGGCAAGTGGAGTGTACCTTCTAGAACTCAAGAGCGAAGAAGGAACAGTGCGAAGACGGTTTGTGCGCTAGGGGCATTGGATGATGCAAAAGAATAGATTGATATAGGATACTATCTGCTTTGATTGTTTATTGTATAACTTTATAACACCCAAAATTTAATACTATGAAGCGTTACCTCCTCCTTTGTGTTATTTCTGTTTTATTCTTAACCACCAACGCCCAATGGGTGAATATCCCCGATAGTAATTTCGGGAAGTGGTTAAAAACAAATTATAGTACTTGTATTACCGGAACTCCGCAAACGGGGTTTCAGATGGATACGAGTTGTAGTGGTATATCCAATGCTCATATGGTAGATTGTAATACAAAGTTAATTGCTGATTTAACCGGAATACAATACTTTAAACTACTAGATACCCTATATTGCTATGGAAATCAACTTGTTTCTATACCCCAATTATCCCCTCTTTTGAAGTATTTAGATTGTTCTTCTAACCAACTTATTGTTCTTCCTAACATTCCTAAGCATGCTACTTACTTGAATTTTTGGAACAATCATGTTAGTTCATTAACCACTGTTCCCGATTCACTAACATTCCTTGGTTGTAACTCCAATCAACTTACAAGCTTGCCTATTCTTCCGGTTGGTTTAGTGAGTTTAAATTGTTCTAAAAATCAACTGAACAATTTGCCTGCATTACCTCCTACATTAAAAAACTTAACATGCTCATACAACCAAATTACTTCAATACCAATTTTACCTGGTGGATTAATATCCTTAGATTGTTCGTTTAATCAAGTTAACACACTCCCTAATCTTCCTTCTACTTTAACTGGATTAATTTGTTCTCAAAACCAACTTAGTTTGTTACCCGTACTTCCTAGTACTCTAACTACTCTAGAGTGTAGCCACAATCTACTTACCGCTCTTCCAAGTCTACCAAGTTACTTGAGTTATTTTAGTTGTGAATACAATCCATATTTATTATGCTTTCCGCAACTTAAAAAGATTGCTGTCTTTAGATTTGACAATACAGGTATAACTTGTCTTCCTAATTATCCAACTGGTGGCACTTCTAGTTATCCTCCGTTAAATTCTTATCCACTATGTAATCTTCAAAGTGGATGCCCTGCGTATTGGAATATTTCTGGGAATGTTCACAAAGACACATCACTTACTTGTGCTCTTGATAGCATCACTCCAGGACCTAGATTAAGAAACCTAAAAGTGCTTTTATCTAGGGGTGGTATTGTAGAACAACAAATGTATTTGAATAATTACGGAGAATATTCTTTCAATACCGATTCGTTTACAAACTATCAAGTTTCATTAGCCAGCTTAGGCTTACCAATTCAAGTTATATGTCCTGTTTTGGGATTTCAAACAGTAGCTTTGACGTCTACAGACTCTATAAAAGGAAATGTAGATTTTGGAACTGGGTGTATAGGAAATGACGTAGGCGTAAATGGTATATATGGAAGATTTCGGCCTGCTACTAATAGCTATGTTTTGGCTAATGTTGGTGATTTTTCAGACTTAAGTTGTACCGGTAAAGCTACTGCCGTTGTTACTACGCAAATTTCTGGTCCTGCTTTATACATAAGTCCTACATTAGGTGCATTAAGTCCAACATCAGTTGTAGGGAACAGGCTTACGTATAACATCGCAGATGTGAGTGCTATTCAAGCCGGAAAAGATTTTAATATCATTGTTCAAACCGATTCCAATGCAGCGCTTGGTGCTGAAGTTTGTATCACTACAACTATCCATACACCAACACCAGATTACAATCCGGTAAACGATTCTTTAACCATGTGTTTCACAGTGGTCAATTCATTCGACCCGAACGATAAAACAGTTTACCCGAACGACATTTCACAAAATGCGACTTGGTTGAATTATATTGTACAATTCCAGAATACAGGTAATGATACGGCTTACGATATTGTTGTGCGGGATACCTTAAGTGCAAATTTGG
>JAEUUZ010000047.1 GCA_016786765.1 Chitinophagales bacterium | reverse complement strand
AAAGGTTATTCTGATGATTTTTTTAGCTCCAAAAGCTGTAAAAAAATTATTGGAAATAACCTTTCTTGACTATCCTGTTTTTTGATTATGTTCGTCTATCTATTTTTTAACCCTTGTTGCGCTAAGCCCTTGAATCCACCTTTAGTAAAAATAAACTGATATAGAATAATTGAAAAATTAAACTGATAACATGGGAATTTTCAACTTCTTTAAAAGCAAGGAAAAAACAGTTGACAAGAACATATCTGACAGACTACCGATTCAACCAAACGGACTAGGTGAATTTAGTTTAAGGCTTTCCGACTTTGAAGTAAAAAATCAGAGGTCGACATTTAAAAGTGTTTGGATAGACCCAGAATTTGAGAAGGCTATGAAAACTGCAACGAAAAGTGACATTAAGACGAGAGGAAAAAAGGCTGATGTTATTGAATTGAAGTGGTATTTTGTTAGAATAATACTTTGGGGTCATGTGGTTGAAATAGTATTTGATCCAGAAATCGCTACTAAAAGTTTGGATGACTTTATTCAAAGAACAAATCAACAACTAAACTGGCTGACAAAGAGCAAAGAATCGATAAATAATGTGATAATACGCGACTTGCTTCATCTAAAAAATGACAACTGGCTTAGCGAAAACCAATTGCCATTGAAGAAAGAGGACTTCTTAAAATCAATTTTCCCATCTTCAATAAAATTTAGCCGACATGCAGCTTTTGAATTGGAATATAACGATGGTAATTTGTTTGGGGGACATTCAATTAACGTGAGCGTAAGTTCGGAAAGAGAAATTACGGACGCATCGTTGATATGACATTCAACAAATGACTTTTTTACTGCCGCTAACAGCGGTTTTGCGTTATGCGGGCAGTTTGGTTCATTGGCAAATTTGAGCTACTTTTAAATTGTACTAAACATCCAAATTATTCACCCAAATCCCGCACACCGCAACAGCCGCAACACGTTAGCTGCAAGCAATCCTGACGATTTTAACGACATCTATTTCTAAGTTATTTTTCTGCTAAATTATCGCATTCGGACAGACAATTTCGCGGTAACCCTCCTACCCTATTTTGACAAACAAAATGATTTGCTCGCAGGACAATTTCGCTGCAACAATCCGACATTTATGACGCATAACCTGTCGCGGATTATTCCGACAAATTAATCGCGGTCGGACATTCTATTGCTTGAGTGATTGCGTTAATATTTCCGGCAAGTCAAAAAACAAGGACGACAATGACGTTGATCGTTTGCTATCGCTTTGACGCGGTTACAATTCAAATACAAATGCTCAATACGGTGAGTATTTTGCAGCGGTTGGTCAAAATCCAACTCGCCAGACGCATCGTGGGACGATGGTCTGACTTGTTGTTCATGAACATTATGTTGCCAGCAGCTAACAGCGCGGTTGCGCTATGCGGGCGATTTGCTTCATTGGAAAATTTGAGTTAGTTTTAACTGTAACCAATTATGAAAATCAAACTTCTAAATCCCGCTCATCGCAAACGCGCAAAACGTTACCTGCAACCATATTTCAGACTCAAAAGTCAAATACAAATAATAAACGAGAAAGATTGAAACGTAAAGAGAAAATAGTATTACTGAGTATACTACTGCTGGTGACAGGAGGACTCATTGCATTTACTACAAGCCGAA
>JAEUUZ010000034.1 GCA_016786765.1 Chitinophagales bacterium | reverse complement strand
CATGCTGCTTTTAACTATTATCCTGTCGTTAATATCTCATATTATGGTGCTGTACAATATTGTGAATGGCTTACAAATCGCTACAACAGACTGCATTTGAAAAGTAGAGCTAAATTTAAACTACCAACAGCACAAGAATGGACGCTTCTATCAAACACAAATCCCGAAACAGGGCTTCCCTTTAACTTATTATCAGGAAAAAATCAAGTAGGGAAATATTTAGAAAACATAAAAGCTTATAGAGGTGACAGTGTAAATTTAGCGGAGGACGGAGGCGTCTATACTGTTAGGACAGACGCTTATGGGGCAAACTTGTTTGGTTTGTATAATGTAATTGGCAATGCAGCAGAAATGACTGACATTCAAGACGTACAAAAAGGAGGTAGTTGGCTTGATGAACTAAAAGACTGCACCACTGACAAAGTTCAAACTTATGCGACTCCAGACCCAAGAGTTGGATTTAGAGTTGTTATGATAATCAATACCAGATAGATAATTTTGTTTCAAAGAGAGGATACGGCAGCAGGTAACAGCGGTTTTGCGTTATGCGGGCAACTTGGTTCATTGGTAAATTTGAGTTACTTTTAAATTGTACTAAATATCCAATTTATTCACCCAAATCCCGCACACCGCAAGAGCCGCAAAACGTTAGCAGTAAGCCATTCTGACGATTTTACGACAGATTATTTTCAAAGACTTTTTTTGCAAAAAAATCGCATCCGGACAGACTATTTCGCGGTAACGCTCCTACCCTATTGCTGACACAAACGGACTTGTTCGCAGGACGCTTTCGCCACGACAATAGGACATTAATGACGCAACATCGGTCGCGGACAATTATGACAAACAATCGCTGCATTGTTTACCAAGACATTGACGTAATAACAACACGACAAAATACATTTCTCGAGATTGTTCATTTAGTTGGGCTATAGTGCATCCAACTCGCCAGACGTATCGTAGGACGATAGTCTGACGGTTGTTATGACGTGATGTGGCCAACTGCTAACAGCGGTTTTGCGCTATGCGGGCTGTTTGGTTCATTGGAAAATTTGAGTTAGTTTTA
>JAEUUZ010000033.1 GCA_016786765.1 Chitinophagales bacterium | reverse complement strand
GACTTTGGCATAGGCTATTAATTTCGTCAGTATGTTCTTGTATGATCTTCATCTCTTACTTTTTATACTAAGTAAATATACAAAAAATCAAATTTGTTTCAGGAATTCTGATTTTCTCAGTCGGGGCATTACACATAACGTTTTGCGCGTTTGCGATGTGCGGGATTTAGAAGTTTGATTTTCATAATTGTTACACTTTAAAATTAACTCAAATTTTCGAATGAACCAAACAGCCCGCATAGTGCAAACGCGCTGTTAGTTGCTGGTGGAGCTTTTGTACATTCAGTCGTCCGCTTAGCGTCCTAGTCCTCGTCTGTCACGTCATTTAACCATTAAATTGTCCGATTTGAAAGATTTGCAATAGAAAGTCTCGATTATTTTTTTGTCATCGAATTTTGCGTTCCTACGCCTTAAAAATCAAAATTTCAAATTTTGACGTCCTGGAGCCGTTGCAAATGTTTACAAATACTTGCTACTTGGATCGCGTCCAGTCGTCCAGTTGTCGACTCGAAATTGTCTGAAAATAGTCGCATAGTTGATTGTCGTTTTGTCGTCATGTTGCCGAGAAAAAGATTTGTCGTTTATGCGTCAAAATATCCAATGAAATTGTCTGTTTTTCGTCATGAATTATCATGATTGAAAAAATGTTCAAAGCCACTTGCAACTAACGTTTTGCGGCTCTTGCGGTGTGCGGGATTTGGGTGAATAATTTTCGTTTTAATTACAATTTAAATGTAACTCAAATTTGCGAATGAAGCAAACTGCCCGCATAACGCAAAACCGCTGTTACCTGCTGCCGTATCCTCTCTTTGAAACAAAATTATCTATCTGGTATTGATTATCATAACAACTCTAAATCCAACTCTTGGATCTGGAGTCACATAAGTTTGAACTTTGTCTGTGGTGCAGTCTTTTAGATCGTCAAGCCAACTCCCTCCTTTTTGTACGTCTTTAATGTCAGTCATTTCTGCTGCATTGCCAATTACATTATACAAACCAAACAAGTTTGCTGCATAAGCGTCAGTCCTTACAGTATAGAAGCCTCCGTCCTCCCCTAAATTTACACTATCACCTCTATAAGCTTTTATGTTTTCTAAATATTTCCCTACTTGATTTTTTCCTGATAATAAGTTAAAGGGAAGTCCTGTTTCGGGATTTGTGTTTGATAGAAGCGCCCATTCTTGTGCTGTTGGTAGTTTAAATTTAGCTCTACTTTTCAAATGCAGTCTGTTGTAGCGATTTGTAAGCCATTCACAATATTGTACAGCACCATAATATGAGATATTAACGACAGGATAATAGTTAAAAGCAGCATG
>JAEUUZ010000016.1 GCA_016786765.1 Chitinophagales bacterium | reverse complement strand
AAAAAAAATATTACTTTAGAATTATGAAAATCAAAATCCACTCCCCTCCCCCCTTTTCAGCAAAGCTGTTTGGCTATGCATTAAAAAACAAAACAGCTAATACGTCTATCCATTTTTTAGATTTGGTATTAGCACTTTTGTTTTTTGCATCCCGCTCAGCCCTCCATTGGTAGGATAACCCTTAAACGACCTATTGTTAATCAAACTTTTTACCCATGAAAAAAACAACTCTACTCAGTAGCATTATCATTGCTATTACCTCCATTCTCCTTTCAGCTAATTCAAATGCCCAAACACTTGTTAATCAAGAATGGGTTACAACTGGTGCAAATCCTAACTACCATTTTCAATATTTTAATGCTGCATCTAACAACGGTTACTTGTACTTAGTAGGAAATTCATATCATACGGCTCAACAAGAAAATTTTATAATTGGGAAAATGGACGACCAAGGGAATTGGCTTTGGTTTCGTGAATACAATAGTATCAGTAATTATAAAGACTTCGGTATAGATATTTTTGCCAAAGACAGTTTTATTTATGTAACAGGTATTAGCTGGGATTCCGTTTCCAATAACTCCGAAATTGTTACTATGCGGATAGACGATAGTACCGGAAATATTCTCTGGTCACAAACTTGGGGTAGTAGATATAATGTTGCTGTAAAAGTTATTGCCGACAATGCTGGTAATATATATGTAGGTGGGACGGCACAAACAGCAGTAAGTGAATTTGGAATGGTTGTGCTAAAATATAAACCAACCGGAAGTTTTGAATGGGAAAGTATTTACGACAGTACTGGTATCATGGAAGGAGCTGTAACCATGCTTTTAGACAGCCCTCAAACCAATATTACAATTACAGGATACAGCGGAAACACAACAAATAACTGGAACTTTGCTACAATTGAAATGGATGCCGCTAGTGGAAGCATTAAAACAAGTACAATCACCAATAATGGTTCTGGTGGTTTCAGTTCGCCAGTTGGCATCTCAAAAGACCATAATGATGCTACTTTTATTGCAGGGACAGTCGCCAATCCAACAACTGGAAAAGCGCAAATGAAACTTATTGCCTATGACGACCAATGGAATGTAAACTTCATAAGAATTTGGGGCGATAGTACAACGTCAACTGAAGCAGCAGATTATCACTTTGATTTTAATGGAGGGAAAACACTTCTAGGTAATCATACGCGTTCTAATGGAACGAAAGAAATTGTATTGGTTCGGTATGAATCAGATCCTGCTCAATTTATGTGGGCTAGAACC
>JAEUUZ010000032.1 GCA_016786765.1 Chitinophagales bacterium | reverse complement strand
ATAATGAATCACGGAAAATGAAAAGGGGGCTTCGCCCCCACTCAAAATCAAACCTTTCATTTTTTGTGTAAGAAAAAACTTAAAAAACCTATTGCCATTTAATAACAAAAATGGTCAACCTATTTTAGGACATGACAAGACAACATTGCAACTATTAGGCGGACACCAAAACGACCAGACTTTTGACTTCCAAACAAACTTTCGGGCGACAAAACTCGGTTGACAATTTCACTGTAACTTGACACCGACCAGACCAGTTTGCCGACACCCAAGCCAACGCAAGGTTTTAAAAATTTTCCCACCGCACATTTTAAAAAATAATTTTAGCCTGCCCGCATTGGCACATTTGGTGTTTGCCCCTTCCCACAAGCCGCCACACAGGCAAACCCCAAAAGAGCCAATTCTCCATCGCACCAAGTCAATTTTCGTCACATTTTAAAGTTTTCCTCAAAAAACTTGCAGGTATAGATAAAATAGATTTACCTTTGTGAGCGAATACTCACTTACATCAAAATTTAAACAAGATGAACGGAAAAAATAATATAGCAATAGGCTTCCTGACAATGGGGCTTTTTATGGCCTATGGTTTTCTACTTATTTACGTTCGGGACTTTGCTCCGGGTAAGGAAGAATGGGTAAACTCATATAGTATCGGGAAACATTTTGAAAGCCGACTGGCTCACGTTCACGGTAACCTGTTTGCCTTCTTAAATATTCTCATTGGCTATTTATTAATCAATTTCAGAGACAAACTCAAAAATGTAAAAGCTATTTCTTGGTTGGCACTTACTGGATTATTAATGCCAATAGGAATATTAGCCGAGGTATATTTTGGTTTGCCTCCTGCATTAGTATTAATTGGAGCAATTGCAATGACTGCTTCTGTAATTTGGTTAGGTTTTTCCTTTATTAATTTAAAGTTAAGCAATGAAAAATAAAGATTTTACCGAAAGGCAAATAGAAATAATGGAAGCAGCAACGCTTCGCATTGATAAATTCGGAATACAGGAATTAACCATAAAAAACCTGGCATCTGACCTGAGTTTATCTGAATCTGCATTATATCGCCATTTTAAAAGTAAAAATGAAATATTGCTCGGACTATTGACCTATTTTATTTTAGAAATGAACGAACGACTTGCAGTAATAATAGAAGACAAAGAAAAACAACCTTCTGAACTATTGAAAAAAATATTTGTGTCGCAACTGAACACATTTGTTAAAAAACCCGCCATTGTTAGCGTGATATTTTCCGAAGGAATATTTCAATTTAATAAAGAACTAAGTGACAAGGTTTCAACAATGATGGCTCTAATGCAAAAAAACATTAGCGCACTTATTACAAGAGGGCAAAACGAAGGTGTTTATGCTAAACTATTAGGACCCGACACGATTACAACTATTATTATGGGAAGTATGCGAATGGTTGTTTTAAAATGGAAACTTTCGGGGAATAAATCCAATTTAGTAAATGATGGAAAAAATGTTTTAAACGGCCTTCTAAAAATGATAGAAAAATGAAAAAATACATTCCATACATATTAGCCACATTATTGGCAGGATTTGGCTTGCTTACTTTATTCCTAAGCACTTCCGTGATATTTGATTTCTTTGGTATTAGAGCCAAAGAGGGCAATTATGTTCTGTTTGTGGTTTGGTCAAATTTCATCAGTAGCATTCTGTATCTTTTTGCAGCTTATGGGTTTACTAAAAACAAAAAATGGACGGCTACACTTTTAGGAATTTCAACACTTATACTTATTGGAGCATTTATAGGTCTTAAAAGTCACATTAATTCAGGTGGTATTTATGAAACAAAAACAGTTGGAGCAATGATTTTTAGAATTTCTGTAACCTTTGTATTTGCTATCCTTGCCTATTTCACCATAACAAAAAAGAAATTATGAAGAAGATAATAATTTTAATTCCAGTAATCAGTTTGTTCCTTTTCAGTTGTGGCAATACTTCGAAGGAAAAACCAAAAGAGCAAACCGAAACCGTTACTCACAAGGAACATCAGCACGATGAGGAAAGTGAAATCATCGAACTGAACAATGGGGAAAAATGGAAAGTTGATGCCAATATGCTAACCCATATTCGCAATATGGAAAACGATGTTGTTTCCTATGCTAAGGTTGAGCAAAAAGACTACAAATCATTAGGTGAAAAATTGCAATCAAACATTGATTTACTTACTTCTAATTGCACAATGAAAGGCAAAGCACACGATGAACTGCATAAGTGGCTATTGCCCTACATTGATATGGTAAAAGAACTTTCAGAAGCTAAAGACGAAACCGAAGCAGAAAAACAATTTCATAATATTCAAACTTCATTCACAACATTTAATCAATACTTCCAATGAACATAAAGGGATTACACACACAAGAAAAACCAGTTTCAGCAACTTCTCTTTTTAAAAGTGAACTGGGCAATGCAACTGCCATACAAATTTTGCAAGGCGGAAAATTAAAAGAACATATCACCAAAACTCCAGCACTTTTGATTTGCGTAGAAGGCGAAGTTGTTTTTGAAAATGAAAATGGCATTAAGGAAACACTATTTTCTGGCGATTATATTCACATTGAACCAATGGTAAAACATTGGGTTGAAGGAACAATTGAAAGTCAATTAATACTCATCAAGTAAAAAAATTTGACCAATGAAGTTAGTAAACATTCACAAACACACGTTACTGCTATTCCTTATAATAGGAGTTCATACAGTTAAAGCCCAAGTATGGGCAATGCAACAGTGTATAGATACAGCACAGGTTCACAATAAAAACCTACAAATGAGTAGAAACAATATTGCAATTGGTGAACAAAGAGAAAAAGAAGCGAAAGCGAATTTAATTCCAAAGGTAACTGCTAATGCCGACTATAAATATTTCACAAACCTTCCTTATCAGTTAATGCCTCTATCAACATTTAATCCGACAGCACCTGAAGGACAGTTTAAAGAAGCCCAATTTGGCGTCCCCCACAACATCAACGCCAACTTGCAACTCTCAATGCCATTGTATAATCCACAAGTTTATGGGGCTATTCAAACAACAAAAATCGCTTCGGAATTAACAAAATTGCAATACCAGAAAACCGAAGAGCAAATCTATTTTGAAATCTCAAATCTGTATTACAATGCTCAGATTTTGCATCATCAACTGGCATTTATTGACAGCAATCTGATTAATGCAGAAAAACTTCTAAAAAACATGCAATTGCTCAATGAACAATTACTTGCCAAAGGAACAGATGTGAGCAAGGTAAAATTGCAGGTATCACAGTTAACCACTCAAAAGGAAACCATCAAAAGTAAATACGAGCAAGTTTTAAATGCCTTGAAATTTGCTATGGGCATTTCTATTGAACAAAATCTGCAAATTGAACCAAACATTCAATATCACAATACAAATGAATATACACCTGCATCAACTTTAGATATTCGTATCATAAAAACTCAAAACCGCTTATTGTCGAGTGAACTAAGCACACTAAACAAATCAAGGTTTTTGCCTTCGCTTAATCTTATCGGAATGTATGGCACAACAGGTTTTGGATATGACAAACAACCGAATGATTTTCTAAAATTCTATCCTATCGGTTTTGCAGGTATTCAACTATCCTATCCATTATTTAATGGGACGGTTACGCAACGAAAGATTAATCAGAAAAGATTTGAAATTCTAAATAGTGAAATTCAATTTGAGTTGAACACCGAACAAAATAATATGCAGGTTGAAAATGCAAAACTGCAAATAATGGTCACAAAAAAATCAGTAGAAACAACAACAGAACAGATTGAATTGGCACAAACAATTTACGAGCAAACTTTACTTCAACAAAAACAAGGAACAGCAAACCTAACAGATGTATTGCTTGCAGACAATGCTTTGCGTGAAGCACAACAAACTTACATCAACGCGGTAATTGAGTATCTAAAAGCAGATTTAGAACTAAAAAAGCTAACCGGAAATATTTCAACAACTAAATAATTGTTACAATGAATACAAAATCGTCAATCGTTAAAAAGGCATTATACATTATCATACCATTGGTATTGATTGCCATTGCAGTAATCAAGCTGAAGAGCAACAAAGATGTCACACAGAGTAAAGTGTATCAATACGATAAAGAAGAAGCTATTAATGTTCAGGCAGACACATTGCAACTTGAAAATGTAAATGCAGAATTTTCTTATTCAGGCACATTTGAACCCAATAAGGAAACAAAAATAAGTGCCGAATTACAAGGGAAAATCAACAATATTTTAGTTGATGCTGGAAGCGTTGTAAGTAAAGGTCAAACTTTAATTCAGCTCGACAATTCATTGCTGAAATTGCAACTACAAACTATTGAAGTGCAAATTGAAGGCTTGGAAGCAGACGTAAACCGTTATACCATTTTATCTAAAGCAGATGCCATTCAAGGAGTTCAATTAGAAAAGGCGGTGTTAGGTTTGAAATCTGCAAAAGTTCAGAAAGCAACCTTGTTGGAGCAGATAAACAAAACCACTATTAAAGCACCTTTTAGCGGAGTAGTTACGGCAAAACTGAGTGAAGAAGGGGCATTTGCAGCTCCCGGAATTCCATTACTTCAAATAACGGACATTACAAATTTAAAATTCACTGTAAATGTTCCAGAAAATGAATTGAGCAAGTTCAAATTAAATCAAAATTATCTCATATCAGCAGACGCCTATTCCGAAATATCTTTTTCGGGTAAAGCTACAATGATTGGTAGTAAGGCTAATATTGGTAGTAGTTTTCCTGTTCAGTTTATGGTAAATAACACATCAGATTTGAAAATAAAATCAGGGATGTTTGGTAAAGTTTTACTCAAAAGCGAAACATATAGAAAGGGAATTATCATTCCGTCTTCTGCCATCCAAGGCACTGAAAACCAACCGCAAGTTTATATAGTGAAAAATGGCAAAGCCTTTTTGCAAAACATCACAATATCAAATAAGATACAGAACAAAGCAGTTGTTCCAAGTGGATTAAATGAAGGTGATGTAATTGTAACCAATGGATTTATAAATCTTTTTGACGGTGCAAATGTAATTGTCAAATAAAATCAGCGAAAAATGAATATTACAGAAATATCAATCAAACGTCCTTCGCTGATAATAGTGCTGTTCAGCGTTTTTACTCTATTAGGATTTATCGGGTATAAAAATTTGAGTTACGAGTTAATGCCCGACTTTAATCAGCCGGTAGTTGTAATTAAAACAGTTTATCCGGGAGCTGAACCCAACGAAGTAGAAACATCCGTTTCACGAAAAATTGAAGATGCTTTATCCAACTTGGAGGGTGTAGATTACTTGGTTACTAAATCGTTGCCAAATGCTTCTATCATCATAGCCAATCTGAAATACGGGACAGATTTGGATAAAACAATGCAAGATGCTCAACGCTACATTGATAACATTCGTAAAGATTTACCACAGGATATTTTAAGTCCTGTAATGAGTAAAGTTTCTCCAAATGATTTGCCAATAATGTCTATCAGTGCAACAAGTAATTTATCTTCTACCGAGTTTTATCAAAAAATGAAAGATGATTATCTGCCACAAATTCAGCAAATAAAAGGAGTAGCAGAAATTACCATTTTAGGAGGAGAAGAAAGAGAAATACAAGTAAAAATAAATCAAGACAAACTGAAATTGTATAAAATTTCTATGGTTCAGGTTGTTGAAGCAATTAATCGTTCGGGTTTAGACTTACCTGCCGGAAAAGTGCAAACCGAAAAAGAAAACAACTCGGTTCGTTTAACGGGAAAATTTACATCATTAAAGGATATTAAAAATGTTCAGGTGGCGATGCCTGTTTTAGGAAGTCCGGTTTATGTAAAAGATGTTGCGAATGTTATTGATGGTATAAAAGAAACAACCTCCATAAGTCGTTACAATGGCAAAAACGGTATTGGTTTAATGCTGAAAAAACAAGGAGATGCTAATGCTGTCGATGTTTCAAAATTAGTTCGTGAAAAATTTCAGTCCATTGAGCAACAAAATACGAATTCAGATGTCAAATTTATTATTGCAGACGATAGCACAGACAATACGATTGCCGCAGTTAATTCCGTTGTTTTTGATTTAATTTTAGCGGTGATATTGGTTTCGCTGGTGATGCTATTATTCCTAAGAAGTTTCAGAAACTCATTGATTGTAATAGTGGCCATTCCGACTTCTTTAGTAACAGCGTTTGCAGTAATGTGGCTTTTAGGCTACACGCTAAACCTAATGACCTTACTCGCAATGTCTTTAATCATTGGCATTTTGGTGGATGATGCTGTGGTAGTATTAGAAAATATTCAAAAACATTTAGACAGAGGAAAAGATAAACGAACTGCTGCAATGGATGGTCGTATGGAAATTGGCTTTGCGGCATTGTCAATTACATTAGTTGACGTAGTGGTATTTTTACCAATTCTGTTTTTACAAGTATTTGTTGCCGATATGCTCAAACAGTTTTCGGTAGTTGTAGTAACTTCAACACTCACCAGTTTATTAGTTGGTTTTACACTCACTCCTTGGTTAGCTTCACGCATTGGAAAGAAAGAAGATTTACAACCAACTAATTTTTTCAATCGTTTCTTGCTTTGGTTTGAGCATCAGTTAGAAAATTTTACCAATTGGTATGGCAGACAATTAGAATGGGTTTTGAGCCATAAATTAATTTTCACAGGAATTGTTTTGTTGCTCTTTGTAATGACTGTAGGCATTATGAAACAAGGAATTATTGGTAAAGAACTAATTTCAACAGGCGACCAAGGGAAATTCAGATTGGCATTGGAATTTGACAAATCTACTTCCATTCAGCAGAACAACCTCATTGCTCAACAAATTGAAACCTACATTATTCAACAACCCGAAGTGGCAACAGTGTTCAGCAACATTGGCGGACCAAGCACAGGCATTGGGAGTTTAGGTGTTGGTTCTGCAAACAAAACAGAATTTACCATTCAATTAAAATCTAAAAAGGAGTTGAATAATTTAGATACCGAAACATTTATGAAAAATCTTCGGGAAGACCTGAAGTCCAAATTTCCGAGTATAAATTATTCAATGGCAGCATTGGGTTTAATACCTCGTTCGGCACCTATTGAAATTACGTTAAGTGGCAGCAACTTAAATCAAGTGATGAAAAACGGAAACGAATTAAAAGCGATTATTGAAAAAATGCCCGGTGCGGATAATGTTCGCTTATCGGTTGAAACAGGAAGCCCTGAATACAAAATAATTCCTGACAAAGATAAAATGCAACGGTTAGGTTTAACAACCGCTTATGTTGGATTGAACCTAAGAACAGCGTTTACAGGAAATGACGATGCCACACTAACCGAAAATGGAACAGAATATCCTGTGCGAATTTGGTTAGATGAATTTAACCGACAAAATTATGAAGATGTTCAACGACTTTCCATTATCAACCCAATGGGAATACCAATTGAAGTTTCACAATTCGCAAGTGTTGAACAAGCTAATTCCCCTTCACTTCTGGAGCGAAAAGACCGACAACCAGCAGTTACTTTAACAGCAGATGCTTTAGGCAGACCATCAGGAACTGTGGCAGACGATGTAGTAGCTTATCTAAAAGAAAATCCGCTACCAAAAGGAATACAAATGACTTGGGGTAGCGACATTAAAAGACAGAATGATAGTTTTGGAGCATTAGGCTCAGTATTGCTGATTTCGTTTTTGCTGATTTACCTGATTATGGTAGCACTCTATGACAATTTTGTTTATCCATTTGTAGTTTTGTTTTCTATTCCGGTAGCAGCAATTGGGGCATTTTTCGCATTGAATTTGTCGTTAAGCAATTTGAGTTTGTTCGCCTTATTGGGTTTAATTATGTTAATGGGGTTAGTGGTGAAAAACGCTATTCTAATTGTGGATTTTACCAATCAATTAAAAGCCAAAGGCAAACATTTCAAAGAAGCTTTAATCATTGCAGGAAAGGGTCGTATGCGACCAATCCTAATGACAACGCTTTCAATGGTTGTGGGGATGCTTCCCATTGCAATGGCAACAGGAACAGCCGCAGAATGGAAAAACGGTCTTGCTTGGGTAATCATTGGTGGACTACTTTCTTCATTAATTTTGACTGTGCTTTTAGTTCCGATGATTTATTATTTAGTTGACACAGCGAAAGAAAAGTTTAACATAAGAAAATAGCCATCACACAGGTGTAAGCACATCCCGCAAACCGCTCAATGCCTACCCACGAACCCAAGTTTGCGGGAAGAGCTTTCACCTTTGCCACCGAAAGAAAAACTATTTTTTTAAAATTTCCTTCCCTTCTAAAATTTTTAAAACCGCAACCGCACAGGCGACACAAAAGTAGCTCGACAATTACAGCGTAACCATCGGCAGACAGCAACTATACGACTTCGACAGACAGAAGGCCAGCTTATAACAGCGGTTTGGCAAAAGTGGCGGTTCAGTGCTTCGTATGACAATTTTTTGTATAATTGAAGTGCGGTTCTTCGCATAAAACTTTGTGGTGAAAATCGCCACCTTCGCCAAGCCGCAAAACGTTGTGCGTAATGCTATAAAACCCACCGTAACAAAAAGACAGACTGAAAATGGCAATATTCTACCCGACTTTTGACGAAATACAACACCTAAAAGTAAAGCCAGAAATCGGAGAACTTTGCTTACTTGAATTTCTTAAAAACTATTTAGACGACAGTTTTGAAATCTTCTTCAATCCATTTCTTAATGGAGACAGACCTGACGTAATAATAATGAAAGAGAACCAAGGCGTTTTAATCATTGAAGTCAAAGATTATGATTTGGACAGTTATGAATTAGACGAACGGAAAAATTGGAAAGTAAAAAATATAAACCAACACATTAAATCACCTATTTCACAAGTATTACAATACAAGGAGAACCTTTTCAATTTACACATTGAGAATTTACTAGCAAAGAAAATTTCAAACATAAAAAATTTCAATATTGTAAATTGTGCTGTATATTTTCATAATGCAACAAGTACTAAACTCTCGAATTTTTTAGTTGAACCATTTAAACACGATAAAAAATATTTAGATTTTTTAAAGTATAACATTCAACTTATTGGGAGAGATAATTTATCTGAAAACTCATTTAATGAAATTCTGAGGAGTAGTTACCTAATTTCTAATCAACCTTCGTTTTATTTCACAAATGATATTTATAAAAGCTTCAAGCGATTTTTAAATCCTCCATATCATTTTAAGGAGCAAGTAGAAAAAGAAATTCCATACACAAAAAAACAGCTTGAAATAATTTTTGGAGGTAACGAAAAAAAGGAACAAAGGATAAAAGGTGTAGTAGGTTCGGGGAAAACAACAATATTGGCTGCTAGAGCAGTTCAATCAGTTAAAAGAAATAATGAAGAAGTGTTGATATTGACTTACAATATCACACTAAAAAACTACATAAAAGATAAGATTAGTCAAGTTCGAGAAAATTTCAACTGGACTAACTTTATAATCCTTAATTACCATTTGTTTATCAATACTGAACTCAACAATATTGGTGTTGAAGTAAAAGTCCCTGAAAATTTTGACGAAAATACTGAAGAATTTAAAGAAGAGTTTTTTGAAAAACACTATTATTCAAACTTAAAACTCTTTGAAGAAAACAAAGACAAATTAAAAAAATATAGTGCAATTTTCATTGATGAAATTCAAGACTATAAAAGACCATGGATGGATATTATCAAAACCTATTTTTTAAAAGAAGATGGAGAATATGTGCTTTTCGGAGATGTAAAACAAAATATTTACAATAATAAAATTGAAAACAAGGACATTTCCACAAATGTAAAAGGTATCAACGAATTAAAAAACAGCTTTAGATCTGACTATAAAATTCAGGATTTAACAATCGAATTTCAGAATGAATTTTTCAAGGACAAATACGAAATTGATAATAAAAATGATTTTTCAAATATTATACAAATTGACTTTCAAAAAAAGCAATTAGGAACAATCAACTACATTTATTTATCTAATGTAGATAGTGTTGTAAGTCTATATACTATAATTTACCAAAATGCGATAAATAAAGGAATTCAACCCAATGACATTACTATTTTGGGAAATACAATTTCTTTACTCAAGAAATTTGATGCTTACTATAGATACAGCTCAAACGAAAAGACAAATACAATGTTTGAAACCAATGAAATGATATATCGTTATGGAATAAATTTCGTTGGAAAAGAGCAGTTACATTGGCTAACAGACTTTAAAAAATTACTAAAAAGAGAAAATGACAGAAACGCTGAAAAAGCAAACAATCAAATAAGTATTCTTTTGACACTATATGATTTGTTTTTAGAATATCCCGACCAATTCAAAGAAAAATTAGAAATTCGTTGTAAGACTTTTGGAACATCATTTTCAGACTTATCTATATTTTTAGAAAATTGCGCGAGTGAAATCAAAGAATTTAAAAATACATATAATCCAAAAACGCTTAACAAAAGTTTGAAGTTCATTCGAGACAATAAAAAAATGAACTTTTATATGAATAGTGGAACAGTGAAAATTTCAACAATTCATAGCTTTAAAGGGTGGGAATGTGAAAACTTATTTTTAATAGTTGAAAACAGACACTCTGTTAGTTTTGATGAGATTTTATACACAGGTATCACAAGAAGTAGGACAAATCTAGTTATTATCAATTATGGTAATACTGAATATAACGACAAACTGAACGCTTTAATAAAGCGAGTGAAATAAGCACAACGCACAACAGCGGTTTTGCGCTATGCGGGCAGCTTGGTTCATTGGTAAATTTGAGTTACTTTTAAATTGTACTAAATATCCAATTTATTCACCCAAATCCCGCACACCGCAACAGCCGCAACACGTTAGTTGCAAGCGGCTTTGAACATTCAAACAATCATGATAATCTTGACGAAAAACATTTGATTTCATTGACTATTTTGACGTATGAAATGATACATTTTTTCGCGGCTACATGACGAGAAAATATGAATTTGAAAAAGACAATTTTACAAACAGGACGCATCGTTAGTATGACGACAGGACGCGATCCAAGTAGCAAATATTTGTAAGCGTTTGTATCGGCTCCATGAC
>JAEUUZ010000004.1 GCA_016786765.1 Chitinophagales bacterium | reverse complement strand
TTCTATTTGAGATTTTGATGAAAAAGTGTTTAAGTCTTTATCCCTAAATGAGTTTTACTCAGATTGAAGCGTAGTTTACTTAAACACTTTCTCTTTTAGCTAAATTCAATATTTCTATTCAAATACGAACCTAAAGGATTGCAGTGGAAATCCTTTTACGCGAAGCGAGCAAAAGATTGCAACGGTAAGCCCGTTAGAACGCCCAACGTATTTCGTCTTTCCCGAAATATTAAATCAAAAAATCTTAAATCTTAAATGTCCCCTTACATTCTATATCTTTACCGCACACAAAGCATTAATATCATTTACACATGCAAACAACGAAGGAGTTAATCCAACTTATTGAGCTGGAACAACTGAGCGATACGGTTTTTAGCGGGACGAGTAATTTTATGGGCAGCCCCAATGTGTTTGGCGGACAGGTTGTGGCCCAGGCGTTGAACGCGGCTACGCGAACGGTGCCGGTGGAGCGGTTTTGCCACTCGCTGCATGCGTATTTTATTTTGCCCGGCAATTTAAGTTTGCCGATTGTATTCGAGGTACAGAACATCCGCGATGGGGGGAGTTTCACTACGCGATTTGTGATTGCCAAGCAAAACGATGTGCCTATTTTTGTGATGGCAGCTTCGTTTCATAAACGCGAGGAGGGCTACGTGCACCAAATTCAAATGCCGGATGTACCTGCACCGGAAACACTTACGAACTGGATTGAAATTGATGCGGAAAAATATCCCGACATGGCGAATTTGATGAATGCCTATGTGAGCATTGATCGTCCGTTGGAAATGCGTTCTTGTCGACCGCGCATCCACTCCGAGGACGCGAAGAATCCCCATAACGAGGTGTGGTTTAGATTTAAGGAATTGCCGGAAAAGCTCGATTGGCCTACCATTCAGCAGTTGATTGCCTATGCTTCGGATTACAATATTTTGACTACGGCTTTACGTCCGCATTCCGAGAAAGCGAATATTGTGAACACGCAGGTGGCAAGTTTGGATCACGCGATTTGGTTCCACAACGAAACCGATTTAAGCGATTGGTTGTTGTTTGATATTACTTCGCCTGTATCGGCTCATGCGCGTGGATTGGCTACGGGCAATATTTTTACGCGTTCAGGGAAATTAGTAGTAAGTGTTTCGCAGGAGGGCTTGATGCGTCCGAGGTTTTAGGGTTAAGAGCTTAGATACATAGATTTGCATTGAGAATACCTAGGTCTATACACTAGCAGGCAATTTCAAATGAATTCCAAATCTTAAATCTTAAATCAAACATCTTAAATCATACATCCTAAATCGTTCCATTACATTGTATTCAGAAAAATTGTATTTTTCAGTAATACAGTATTGCAAAGATTAGTGGAATGAAAACACTGGAACTCATAAGCATATTATCTGCGAAAGAGCTAAAGGCATTGGAAATCGAACTGGAACAGAAATCGAAATCCACTACTCTAAAAGCCTTGCAATTCTGCGCTCAGCAAACTACCATCGATAAAACAGAATTCTTCAAATGCTTATTCGATAAGCCTTACAGTGCAGCTAAAGATTATTTACTCCGCAACGAAATACGTTTGCTTAATCAAGCTATTGAAGATTTTATTGTTCGGCAAGCCATACAAAAAAAGGAAAACGATTGGTGGAATAAAAAATTGTTACTGCAACATTATCTATCCAAAAATAACACCAAACTGTTTGACGAAGAATGGCAACAGTGCTACAAAAAAGCAACAGCAGAAGGGTTGCATCTTTTCTTGTTTGAACTCCTTTGTTTGAAAGCCCAGTTTGTTTCGCAGCATTTATCGGTGAACGAAACAAATTATACAGAACTCTATACCACGTTGGCAGAAGCATCTACTGCGATGGATAATTTGTCGATGGACATTCAATACACCTATCGCGTTTATTTGGCCTTCGCACAGCGTACGCTCTTTGGTTTAACCGCAAAGAAAACAGCAACACCGGCTTCTTCCGTTCATTACACAGGTGATGTTTTTCAACTCGAACGCCCTGCCGTCATCAACTATTGCAAGGGCAGAATCTACGACCTTGATTTAGCCTTCGAAGAAAAACAGTTTTTCTACCAACAATTGATTAAGCTTTATGCTGATGAACCGCAAAATCTGGCAATTGCTTATGGGAACTTAGGTGTAGAATATTTTGTGCGTAGCGATTTTCAGCATGCCTTTCACAACTACCTAGCTGCTTACGACATTGTACAACAAAATAACCTTCCTTTCGATGCGAAATTAAAAGGCGTACTGTTCAATCTCATTTCTTCAGCAGTATCTATTGGGGAACTGGATAAAGCTATTGCTATCTTCAACGAACACAAAGCGGTTTGGGAAACGCAATCGCATCTCATTCATAATCTGCAACGCATTATTGCTATTGCCTATTTAGCGAAAGGGGAATACAATAACGCTTTTGAATTTATGCCGCACAACATCAACGAGCGTGGCAAAAACGAATATTATTATTACAGAGCGGTGTATGCATTGGGCTATTTACTGAGTGGCGATTATGAGCTCGCCTTGCGCGAAACCGAGAATGCTTACCGTGCGCTTCGCACCAATCCGTTTGATGAAGGCGACTTCGAAAAATTATTTTTAGCCATTAAACATTTCGTCAAATACAAGGCCGATAAAAAAGGAAAAAAATCGACCATCATCGATTATTTAGACCAAGAAAAACACATCGGTTTCCATCTTAAAGAGTTGATAATCAAAAACCTTTAGCGGTTTATCACAAACTCATTTTTTTTCATTGCTATTCGCTAACGATCTACGCAGTTTTGTAGTGTAATTATTCACTAAAACAGTAGATATGAAAAAAATAGGGTTAACATGGATTGTGCTTTTTGTCATTGGAATTGCATATGGAAATTGTAGAGTAGATAGTGTACTCACCTATAAATACGATGCAGGCTTGAGCACAAAAAAATTGGATCAAATTGAAGTAAGGCATTATAATACTTCGAATAGCTTTGATACTATTTGGGGTTACTACAAAAATGCTGCCGGGGCATGGATAAAATCGGGAAGAACTATTTACACCTATAATGCTGCAAATTTAGTCACCGAATTGCTCAACCAAGGATATGACACTACTTTACAACAATGGAAAAATGGTAATAGAGTGGTTAACACCTATGATGGTGCAAATAATTTAACTCAAGAACTTATACAAAACTGGAATGGCACATTATCTGCATGGGAAAACAACTACTTAAAGGAGTATACTTATGATGCCAACAAAAATGCGGTATCTTATCATTCGAAAATATGGTCATCGAGTGTTTGGGTCAACGAACATTTAGATTCTACTACTTATACCGCCACTAATAAGCCGTCAATATTTATCAATAGAAAATGGAATACGACTACTAACACATGGGAAATTTATTCGAGAAGAATCTACTATTATTCTTTGCTCGACAGTATAACTCAAATCGACCTCGATTATTATAATCTTTCTCTTGGTGCATGGCGACATGGGTACCAGGATATCTATACCTACAATGCCAATAATCTTCTTGTTACGCTAGATAAAAAGCGTTGGAAAGATGCCATTTTTGACTACGACAACTACTTCAAGTACAGTTACACCTATTTCCCAAATAAACAACCACAAGAAATGACAATTCTTGAATGGAACACCACTACATTAGCTTGGAACAATTATTCGAGAGACACATATGAACATTATGCTTCAAACGACTTGTCGGCTCTTGAAGAATATAGGGTTTGGCTTACAGCAGGATCATATTATCAATATCATAGGCGCTATGAATATAAGTGCATAGCAGGTACAGTTTCCATTGAAAATGTAAATAACGGGTCAACGTTGAGCATTTATCCAAATCCACTCACTACAGGTATTTTGACCGTTGAGTCGAACGAAATACAACCTATTTTGGTAATGGATATTTCCGGTAAGGTGATATTGGAAAGCGATTTGCAAAAAGGCGAAAACAAACTGGATGTTCGCCATCTTTCTTCAGGAATGTATCTTGTGAAAACAAAACAACAAACACAGAAGTTAGTGGTCGAATAAATAGCAAAAGTTTAATCCCCCTGTAGTCCCGGTCGGTATACTGATCGGGATTTTTATTCGAGTATACTTAACACTTTAACCATGAAACACCATGTACCCGAAAACATTCCTTAATCTTAAATCGAACATCATAAATCTTAAATCATCCTTCATAAATCATACATTCCTGCAATTGACTTAAAAGCATTACATTACAATCCAATTTCAGCTTAATCTATGGCCAAAACAAAAGACGATTTAGGACTCGACCGCGGTGCACAAAAAGGTCGTCAGCGTACCATCAACCTCGATGGCACATACAACATCAAACGCATAGGTGAAGATGCTTCGCCTTTCGAAATTTACCACTGGTTGATTAACACGCGTTGGTCGCATTACTGGCTTACAGTGGTTTTGTTTTATGGTGTAATGAATGCGCTTTTCGCTATCTTTTATCTGTTCATTGGTGTTGAACATTTCTCGGGCATAACTGATGAGGGTTTAATCAAAAACATTGAGCAGTGTTTTTTCTTTTCCGTACAAACCTTTACCACTGTGGGTTATGGCGGCATACACCCAACAAATATGAGTTCGAATCTTGTGGCCTCATTTGAAGCGTTTATTGGCTTAATGAGTTTTGCTTTAGCTACCGGTACACTCTATGGTAGATTTTCGCGCCCCAATGCCAAAATCAAATACAGCGAGAATGTAATCATCACTCCGTTTGAAGATAAACGGGCATTGCAATTTATGGTGGCAAACAAACGCAGTTCGAACCTGATGGAAATGGAAGCCACAGTAAATTTGAGTTGGGTGGAAAATAACGTGAGAACCTTTGCACAACTCGAATTGCAAATTACAAAAGTGGCTATGATGCCCACCAGTTGGACGGTTAACCACATCATCAACGATGAAAGTCCGTTGAAAAATTTCGACTTAAAAGATATTCTTGAAAAAGAAGTAGAAATCTTTGTGTTACTCAAAGGCTTTGATGAAACCTTCTCGCAAACGATATACAGCCGTCATTCTTTCGTGGCCAAAGAGTTTGTGTGGGGGGCAAAATTTGTTCGCCCGTTTCATGTAGATGAAAACGGAAAACTAATTATGGATATCGATAAGGTTGGGTTAATTGAAAAGGCAACTATTGCTTAGTTAAAACAAACATCGCTAGTTATTAGCAACGATTCTTCGTTTTATACTATTTCCTTTCTCGTCAATTATCACTAAATTGTATACACCGCTATTTATATCCAAATCAGTTAATGTTAGCTCTCTTCCTGAAAACTCAGCCGACTTTACTTCTTTACCAAGTACATCAAAAATTTTCACTACATGTGATTGATGTTCATTTTCAAAGAGAATGGTAATGGATTCAGAAAAGGGATTAGGAAAGACTTGTGCAAAGTCGTAAGATGAAAATTCTTTAACTTCATCAGTTTTAGTAGGGCTTCCATTTCTTACATTAATACTAAAACCTGTGTTGCGAACAATATTTCCTTGTGCATCTTTCCCAATTATACGACAGTATTGACAGGAATCTCCATTTTTAGTATAGACCTTCATACAAACAATATATACACTGTCTTTTGTATAAGTATGTGTTGGGGTTTTCAACGTTGAGGTACTCCCATCACCAAAATCCCAATAATAGGAAGACGCTAAAGTGAGTGTCATAGGATCAATATCTAAATAAAAGGTATTATAAACTGAATCATACGTTGTAGTGTAGTATGCGTCACAATGGATAACATCAAGTAAAGAATTTTTCCAAAGGCCATTGTTGGTTGAAGCGAATATATTGCCATCAATGATTGAAATCGAATTTACAAAACCAGATCCTCCTGTATTAATATCCGAAAAGGAACCGGTAATGGGCCAATAGTTGGTTGGAACATCTTCATGAACATATCTTATATATCCGTCCATTCCCACAAATATATATCGCCCGAATAGTTTAACGGAAACTATAGGATCATACAGAAGACCCATATATATAGGGGAACTCCATTGTGTACCATCAAACTTTGAAAAAAACAAACCACTTTCTCTAGCACCTACTATTAATCTATTGTCTATGGCATCATAACTCCAAATATTATCTCCTGCTCTTAGCGGAAAAATCACATTGCTATATGTTAGGCCTTCATCACGCGAAACCTTTAATCGAGTTAAATTATTAACACACGAAAGGTTAGAAGAGGACGAAAAAGGCAGAAACGAAACGCTATTCCATGTTTTACCGGTATCTGCCGACATATAACTTGAACTACCTCTCCCATAAATTTTCCCGTTTAGTGCTTTCCACATGTTGTTGTAAAATGTTACGGGTGTTTTCGTTTTGTAATTCTGCCATGTGGCCGCATTATCATACGATATATGGATGGTATCATCTTGCGAATTAGAACTGGTAACGGATAGAATAATACTATCATTATATGGAAGTACTTTTGATGAGTATGGTGCAGTATAGAACCAAGTCTCACCACTATCCTTAGAAGCATAGTCTGAACAAAAGAAAAAATTATTATTGTTATATACATTACCTACCCCACCTGTAAGTTTCCAGTCGAAATTCACCGTATACCAATGAACGGCAGTATCGAGAGAAGCTACTAAACCTATACTGGGAATTGGACCACCATTATAGTTCTCATAGCCGTATAACGTATTATTAATTAGCTTGAAATTTTCAAAAGTTGGCGTAAACTGCATATGCTCTGTTTGAACATTTCGCCAACTTAATCCATTATCATCAGATCGGAATAGCCCATTGTGATACAATGGTGTTTGAATGGCCATCAAAATAATAGCTCCAATACATTCAATATGCTTAACCTGGTAATAAAATGTTCCGGCACTTATAGTGTAGGTAGGCAATAAATTACTTCTGTTCACCCAATTTAATCCACCATTTGTAGACACAAATACACCTTGTTTGCGTGTACCTATAACTATCCTGTTGGGCTCTATTTTTACTGCAGTTATATCAGTAGACGGCAAATTTAAACCACTCGTTAAATCAATCCAATTCCCTCCATTCACCGATTTATATAAACCAATTGAGTTGCCGGTATAAATAGAACTGTCTACAACCGATAAGAAATTCAAATATGCCATAGCTGTTGCTGGAGCAGCAAGTGTCCATGAAGCACTTGAATCTATTGATTTAAAAATCTTTCCCTCAACTGAAGCATACAAAGCAGATCCATTTTTATGAAAACATACTATGGGTTTGTCCGCAGGTAAACCCACATTTGAACGGAACCATGTTTTACCTGTATCGACACTTGCCTGTACACCGCTATCGGTAGCAAAAATAATTTTATGTCCCATTACAGCAACATCATTAATTATATTTAATAGCTGAGCTGAACTACTTTGTGTTTTACCGCTATCTGTTGAAATGAATACATTATCAGAGTTAGAATCAAAAACACCTGAAAAAACAAATAGATTTTTATCGGCATCAAAAACACCGCTTGGGGCTGTTGTAACAGTCCCATTTACAATGCATGGATTTAATACTCGCTTCCATTGGGCTTCTAACGATAAATAGGAAAACAGTAGTAAGTATAAAATGTAACCTTTAGGGGAGGTAAATACAGACATAGTAAAAAGAATTTAAGCGAAATTAGCGAAATTTCTCTTGTCTATTCCAATTTCCTTTCATTGAAGATGAGCCTTTAAGAAGTAGTAAATCAAAACAACTTCAACATTCGAATTTTATGCCGGATCTACATCCACTAATACTCGTATACTTTTCAATTCGGCATTGCTTTTCATATCGTCTAAAATACCGCGAATAGCGATTTTCAAAGAGCTTAAGTCTTTCGTTTTTCCATTGGTTTTCACCATTACATCGCGCAAATAATAATTATTTACTTTGCTCACTAATGGCGCTGAAGGCCCCAACACCTCACTCTGATTGAGTTTACGGATAGCATTCGCCAAATACAATACGGCCTTATCGGCTTTGATTACATTTTTTTCTTGCACACGCAATTGTATCATTCGGCAAAAAGGCGGATAATGAAACTGTTGTCGGTTCTGCATTTCCATGGCTTTTACGGCATTGAAATCGTGCGCTACAACAGCATGCAACACATAGTTATCGGGCGAATTGGTTTGAATAATCACTTTGCCGCGTTTGTTTTTTCGTCCGGCTCTTCCACTTACTTGCGTGAGTAATTGAAAGGCCTTTTCGTGCGAACGAAATCCCGGGTAGTTCAATAACATATCGGCTTGTATCACACCCACTAATCCAACATCATCAAAATCTAAACCCTTCGACACCATTTGTGTACCTACCAAAATATCGATTTCATGATTTTCAAAAGAGGAGATGATGAGCTCATGTGCATGTTTTCCGCGAACCGAATCCAAATCTAATCGACCTACTTTTGCCTTCGGAAATTGTGCTGCAATTTCTTCTTCTATCTTCTCCGTTCCATTGCCTATAATGTCCAAATCAGGCGCACCACAAGCCACACAATGTTGTTCTATTTTCTCCTGATAACCACAGTAATGACAAACCAGTTTATGCTGAAATTTGTGATAGGTTAAACTCACATCGCAATACTTGCATTTATAAATATGCTGGCAGGTTTTACACATCTGATACGATGAAAAGCCCCTTCTATTGTGAAATAAAATCACTTGTTTTTTCTCGTTCAGTTGGGCTTGAATTTCATTCAATAAATAGTCGGAAAACACTTTGGGTGTTTCGCCTTTCTTCAAAATGAATTTCATGTTTTCTAGCTTCACCTCAGGCATCTCCATAGCGGCAAAACGTTCTTCTAGTCGCACTAACCCAAACTTCTGTTTCTCGCAATTGTAAAGCGTTTCCAGCGATGGTGTTGCAGAACCCAATAACACTTTAGCTTGATGTAAATTCGCCAAAACAATACCTGCATCGCGGGCATGATAACGTGGCGATGGATCGGCTTGCTTGTAGGAAGAATCGTGTTCTTCATCCACAATCAACAAACCTAATTGCTGAAAGGGGAGAAAAATGCCTGAGCGTGCAGCCACAATAATTTTGTATTCACCGCTCAGCACTTTATGCCAAATTTCTACCCGTTCGTGCAAGTTGAATTTCGAGTGATACACGCCCAACACTGAACCGAAATAATTTTTCAGCCGGTTGATAATTTGTGCCGTTAAAGCAATTTCGGGCAACAAATACAAAATCTGTTTGCCGGCTTCCAATTGCTTTTTAATGAGTTGAATATAAATTTCTGTTTTCCCACTTCCTGTAACGCCATGCAATAGCACAGTTTGCTTCGAATCAAATTGCTGCTCAATAACATTCATAGCGGTTTGCTGTGCTTCGGACAGATTGATTTCAACACCACTATCTTCGTAGAAAGTACCCAGACGAGAAACTTCCACACGCACTTGTTCGAATACTTTCTTTTCCAACAAACCATTGAGTATGGTTGCCGAAGCTCCGCTCTTGGCAAGCAGTTCAGCCCTACGCACAAAACGTGTTTGCTTTGAAATTTGCAAAAACGACAATAATAAATCGCATTGTTTTGGTGCTCGATTCAGTTCTCCGAATAAGTCTTCCAACTTTTTAGAGTCCTCGTATACTGTAGCTAACCGAATATAATTCTCCGTTTTCGTTTTGTACTTCGGAACAAATTCTTCGGCTGTAAAGGCAATGCCTAAATTGAAAATAGGCTTGAGCAAACGATATACATGTTTCTTCGCCAGCGCTTTTTGAATTTGAGTGATAGTAATTTCGCGCTGTGCTTTCAGCATTTGCACAATCAGAAACTCATCGCCAGAAAGACTATCGTAATCGCCATTGTATTGTTCATTGAACACGATTTTTGTTTCGCTGTTCAGTTTCAACCCTTCAGGCAATGCAGCGCTCATCACTTCGCCTTCGGTGCTCATATAGTAGTCCGACATCCATTTCCAAAACTGCAGTTGCGTTGTGGTGACTATCGGAAATTCATCGGCTATGGAATCGATGAGTTTTGCATCGAATGCCGGTTTGCGGTGATGGATGTCGCAAACAATGGCCGAGTAATATTTATTCTTCCCGAACTGCACAATCACTCGCTGCCCGATACGCACAAACTCCACCAGATCAAACGGAATGGCATAGCTGTAACGCTGTGGCAAAGCCAGCGGCAAAAGCACATCGCAATACGTAACTACGGAAGACATAAGCTTCTAAATTAGTATTTCTTCCATAGAAAGGAAGACACGCTTTAGAATTACCAAATTTTAAATCTCAATTTTCAATTGCATTCGCATTGTCAAATCTTAAATCACAACATCCTAAATCATAAATATCCTCCATCCCCCAATTCTTAATTCTCAAATCCTGCATCTTATATTATCAAATTGGCACACTGTCGAATTATCAAATCCAAATTTTCCATTGTTAAATCATTCCATTGCTACATTCTCATATTCTTAATCCTAAATCAAACATCTTTCATCCCCAAATTAGCACATTATCAAATCAGCAAATTCCCGGTCCTCCATCCACCAATTTTTAATCCTCAAATCATCCCCCCTCAAATCAAAAATCTTAAATCAAAACTTCATAAATCTTAAATTCCTTATATTGAGCCATGGAAAAGAAATTTGATTTTACACCACCATCGAAAACGTTTGCGAAAAATTTCATCAAACCGTTTAAACTCTACTTTGATCCTCAGTTCATTGGTATTGATGAATTGAATGTAAGCAGACCCGCATTATATGTGACCAACCACTCGGTAATGGGTGTATTAGATGGTTATCCCTTCGCCATTGAACTATACATCCGCAAAGGGATTGTGCTCAGAACTTTAGCTGATCGGATGCATTTTAAAATGCCTTATTGGCGCGATATGATTTCGGAGAAACTGGGTATTGTAGAAGCCTCGCGCGAAAATTGTGAGGAACTGATGCGCAACAAAGAGAGCATTATTGTTTTCCCCGGTGGAGCGCGAGAAACCTTTAAAAAGAAAGGCGAAGAATACACCTTGAAATGGAACGATCGCACGGGTTTTGTGCGTATGGCCATGAAGCACGGTTACGATATTATTCCGGTGGCCGCGGTAGGAGCAGAAGAAGCCTTCACGGTGGTAAAAGATGCGAACGATTTCTTCCACGATAATTTCTTTGGTAAAATTATAGAGAAAACGGGATTGATGGACACCCTTTTACGCGGTGGAGATTTCGTACCTCCTTTAGTGAAGGGCATTGGCAATACCATTATTCCGCGACCGGAAAAATTATATTTCAATTTCGGCAAACGTATTTCTACTAAAAAGTACAAAGAGCAATTCGAAGATGCAGCCATTCAACAAATTATGAAAGCCAAAGTGGAGTTGGAATTGCTGAAGTTATTACAGAAATCGTTGAAGATTAAAAGAGAGTATCAAGACACAAACGTGATACGGAAGTTTTTGTTGAAAAAGTAAGGGGCAAACTTCAATAAAAAAGGGCATCCAATTTTGGATGCCCTTTTTTATTGATTGAGAAAGTAATTATTTCGAAACAACTACCTTTTGTGTAATCGAATTTCCATTGGTGGTTAATTTCACGAAATAGATCCCATTTGAAAGACTTTCCGTAACAAAATTAATAGTGTGTATTCCTGCATTCATTTGCTCGTTTTGTAAAACGGCAATTTCTTGTCCCATAATGTTTTCAACAGATGCTTTCACAACCGCATCGGCTTTTAAATCAAATTGAATTCTAGAAATAGAACTACTAGGATTTGGATATACTACCATGTTATTAAAATCGTCATTCGAGATTTTAGCAATTCCATTAGGTAATTCGCCAAGTAATGACGCCTCTTCAGCATTCAAAATTAATCTGAAACGCTCATCAGTACTGTACTCTTGAACAGTTGCTACTAAATAAATATTTTTCTCTTTCCAAGCTGCAGGTAAAGTTGCTGTATACGTTTTAGTATAGCTATTTCCGGCAACGGCTGATGCAGGTATAACACCTGTCGTACCCCAAGCACCTCCCAATCCTTGGCGAAGTACGTGTTGGTGTGCATATCCCGGATTAGAGGCCAGCAAGCTATAAGAATGCGCTGTAGGCTCCGGGTTTCCGCAGCCTGCACACCAATAATTTTTTTGATCATAACCAGCCCCTGAGCCAATTACTGAATCTTCTACTATGTACAAGTTGGTTCTGAAATCGCCTTTTAATGAAGCTAAGAATGAGGCGTTAACATCAACCGAAAGTTGACGAGTAATTGTATCGTATAATTTGTTGGCAAAACTAACATTAACAGGTGTCAAACGAGCCAACTCAGCGGTTGTTTCGCTTTCCCAACCAGACGAAGGTGGCGAACCTCCAATACCTGTAGAGAATCCATCAACTTCGCTGTAACGTCTGTTAAACGTTGCAGATGGAAAACCTGAACCAAATGCATTTGAAATATCAAGACCTTCAGGCACCTGCATTTTATCAGCATTAGCGCTTCCTTGATTATCGTGAATAGAAATACCGATTAATTTTGGCTGGTTAATCAAAGCTTGATCCATTAAATGGTGTCCTTCAGGACAAAAGCCACACCATGCTCCGGTAAACTCTTCCATCAATACTTTCTTTTTCGCATTTGCATTGTAGAAAAATACCAATTGCGAAAGGGTATCGTTAGCTGGGTTTGCATCAATGTTATTACCATTCAAATCCGAGCACCATACTTTAATCGCATAGCTTCCGGTTGTTGATGTTGTGAACGGTGTTGCACTCGTGAACGATTTTAAAGGAAAATCATTGGAGAAAATGTAACTGCTAAAATTAGCCGGTTTCATTTTAGTAGTTACAACCGGACCACCATTTACGCTATAATTGAATGCCAACGAGTCAATATATTTAGCGCCAAGATTTTGGAACTCTGCTTTAATTGGCAAAGATGCTCCCAATTCATTATGTTCACTCAAATACATATCCGTTGCAGCGATATCATAGTTTACCGTTGAATACAATTTGATATCATCAATTCCTAAAATTACACCATCATATGTTACATTTCTAAATGCAAGTCGTACTGATTTGCCTGCAAATTTTGTCATATCTATGGCGTGTGTAGTTCCTGCAGTACTTTCTCCCGAACCTACTGAAGAATAGACCAACAAAGAATCAGGAAAAGCAGAAGGAAGTGAATCTGTTAATGAAACTCTAACCTCTAATTCGTCTGGATAATTGCCATCAGTACAAAATGAGAAAAAAGAAAGTACCACATTTTGAGAACCGGAAGGAATCGAAATTTTCGGGGTAACCAACCAATCGTCAGCCTGAGCTGCCGGTGCATAGTAAGAAGTACTAATGGCAAACTTGTTGGCGCCACCGTTAAATATTTTCCATGCATTGGTTCCAAAAGTTATGTTGTAATCTGAAGCAATGGTAGGACTCACCGTTTTTCCATCAACATTCCACTGAATATAGCCAGCAGGTAAGGATGTGCTTGCATTAAAATTTTGCGAATAATAGGTTTGCGCCTTAGTTATAAAATTTGCTAAGAGCAGCAAAATAAGTGTTGAATATTTAACCATTTTCTAATTTTTTCGTAAACTTAATAGAAATTCTATTTCTTTTACAGGAATTTTTTTAGTTAAATTGTATTGAATTTTAAGTATATGAAAAAACTATTACTCGTACTGGTCACATTGTGTTCACTTACCTTGAACGCTCAATTGATATCATTTACACCTAACGATTCTGCTTCAGTTACACAAACAATCACAAACGGAAGTGATGTGGTTGAAGTGTTCCTTTCCGCTGAAAACACCACCAACGTGTCGAAAAGTTTGAAATGGAGCAAGGCGGAGTTGACCATTCCTAAAGAGTGGGGCAATTTTCAAGTGTGCGACCCTGGGCATTGCTGGGGTAGCGATGCCTTTACTATACCGCATAGCTATACATTAGGGGCAAATGCCACCGGAATTTTCAAAATAGACCTAAACACTTATTGTGTTCCCGGAAGTGGAAAAGTTAGACTTAAAACTTGGGAAACTGCTGATAGCGCTAACACATTACAATATATTACTTTTCTCTTTGATGTAACGGCATCTGCTAATTGTGTCAATACTGCTATAAACGATTTCAAAACTGAAAATTTACGTTTCTATCCAAATCCTGTAAAAGATCAACTGAAAATTATGGGACTTACCGATGCAAAAAATGCAAGAATAGAACTATTTAACGTAATTGGCAGTAAGCTAATGACAAAGACGCTTGAACTTTCTAGTGCCGATGAAGCAGAACTCAATACAGAAACACTTGATCAAGGCGTTTATTTTGTGAAATTATACAGCAACAATAAATTGATTGCCACTAAGAAATTTTCGAAAGAATAAACTAAAATTTCATACTACTTTATAATTGCGAAACTCACCGATAACTACTCCGGTGAGTTTTTCTATTAAACGCTTAACGCGATATTTAAATTTTGTTTTCCGTTTCGACAAATCAAAATCAAAGGCCCAGTTAATGTTCGCCATTCTTACTTGCATTACTGCAGGATGTGAACCGTTAAAGGCACTTAACCATTCTATTTCCCCATAATCGAATTCCGATTCTTTTACCATAATTTTCTCCTCAATCCATTGGTCGTCATGCCACAGCTTATGGAAATTCACCAACTTCTCTTGCATGGTTTTGGGCGGACGAACCCATCCGTAATGGTATATAGTGGCGTTTATTGGTTTGGCGCGAAGCTTTTCATTGTTGTATTTTCTAAATCCTAGTGCATCTCCATACGAATAGAATGCTTTGTTGTTTTTTAGTATCCGTACTTCTCTTCGAACCCAATCATACGAGTCGGCAACAAAATCATAAGAACCATAAAACGAAAGAAAATTAAAGAGTAGTCCATCTACTTTAGGGTCGTCTTTATATTGCTGCATAGCAGTTAAAATAGTCGCATGATCTTTTTCATGGACCACTTCATCGCCTTGCACGTAAAAACACCAATCTGTATCGCTTCCAATAGCTTGAAAGGCTTTGTCGGTTTCCAGTGCCAATACACGTCCTCCTTCGCGTTTGGAATCATCCCAAATAGTTTCCACAATGCGGATTTTGGAAGGATGGATAGATTGAATCAGGGCTAATGTTCCATCGTCTGAATTCCCCACGGCTACAACAAAATCGTCACAAATGGGTAAAATAGAAGTGATGGCCTCCACTACCGGATAGTCGAATTTTATCGCATTTCGAATAAAGGTAAACCCTGTAACTTTCATAGATCTTGGAGCCAAAGGCTCATCTTATTTTAGCTTATTCAAAGGTAGATCGCATACCTAATTTATATTCGGCATACACTTCCCGCACCATTCCATCGGATAATCCGATTTTAGGAATAAAGATTTTAGTTGCTCCGCATAATTTCATGATGGTAAGAAATATATCTCCGGCCGGTACAATAACATCCGCACGATCGGGATTTAAATCAAATATCTTCATTCGATCTTCCAACGAGTAAGGCTTGATTTGCGCAATAATTTCAGCTAAAGTCTCTACAGGCATGGCTTTCCCTTGTTTCAATTGTGCTAACTTTGCAATTCGATTAATGTTACCACCCGATCCTACAACCGAAAAATGAGGGAATTTACCAATACTTTTCTTCAACCAATCGCGCATTTCTTTCCATGCATCTTTGGTTACTAAATCGTTGAGAATACGCAATGTACCAATGTCGAACGACTTAGCCGTTACCACTTCCCCTTTCGAAAAAACAGTAATTTCAGTGCTCCCTCCGCCAACATCTACAAACAAACAATTGTCTTTCAGTTTTGAGGCGAAAATCTGCTGACTGGCAAAAATCATTCGCGCTTCATTTGACCCCGATATCACTTGAATTTTAATGCCCGTTTCTTTTTCAATACGCTTAACAATGGCATCTCCATTCTTGGCTTCACGCATGGCAGAAGTAGCGCCACCTTTATAATGTAGCACATCATTTACTTTCATTAAATAGCGAAAGCCATGCATGGCATCTACTAAACGCTTAACTGTTTTTTCAGGAATTTTGTGTTCGCCAAATGCATCTTCACCTAAACGAACAGGTACGCGAATCAAGGAGTTCTTTTTGAACATCACTTCTTTATCCGTTTCCATCACGTGCTCAATCAGCAAACGAATAGAGTTGGATCCAATGTCAATAGCAGCGAATTTTTTGATTTCCAATGGACAGATTTTTTGTAAATATACTTTTCGTTGAAAAAAACGCGGGAATTACCACTTAGAACTTATACACCTTTCATCTACATCCACCTTTTTCTACTTCGAACCTAATACCAATTTGAAGCGCCACTCAGAACTTACATAAAATGAAGCATCTCGAATACCTTGAAGCTGTGCCTCTTGTTCGTCAAACTCGTTATTGCCATTGGACCCTGCTTGTTGCATATCCGGGTTTTGCATTGCGCTCGCTCCGGGACCATTATTCATACCGGCATTACCCATTCCATTGCCCATTCCGTTATTCATTCCATTTATGGAATTTGGGTTAAGTCCACCTTTCCGATCGGTATTTCCCATTCCGCCATTACCACCAAGGGTAGAAATAGGAGCCGTTGGTGCGTTCATTTTCAAGGTTATCGTCCATGGTTTTTTGGAAGAAGCAAAGCCTATTTGTATGTATTTCAAGGGAATAGCTAACTCCACGATAAAAGCATTTTCCTTATCAAAATCAACAGCCGCTTTTATATCATTTGTATTGGCTAATGGCAACACCTGATTCGGCAAGCCCACAAAACCTTCAACCAACAAAGCATTCACTTCCGATTTCATGTGTAGCTGCATTTGACGAAAATCACTGCCGCGCATTTCACTTCGCGCTTCTTCGGATTTATGTTCAGGAGCATTCCGCATAGGAAACTGCAAATGCCAGTCCTTCTTCTTTTTTCCGGTGGTATCTATATTAATGTCAAACCCTAAACGAAGCATTTTCATGACCGTCATTCGATTATCGGTCTTAAAACAGAAATATAAATTTTGTTCATCGTTCTTGATATTATAAACGATTCGGCTGGTATAATCGCTAAATCGAAACGGAACGGACCATTCATCGGCTTTCCCATCTACAAGAATAGTATCAGCTCTATACCCGGCCGTAAAGGTTTCTTGTCCGAATACCGGACTAATAAAAGGGATAAAAAACAACAGAAAGAGCTTCTTCATGTGCATTTGTTTCGAGATAAACGGAATTAGACTCCATAACAATGTTCGGGATTTATTTCCAGCTTAAATGCTAAATTATCAGAAACAGAACATTTTATAAAATCAGTTGTTTCTTTCCGCGAGAGTGTAGAGGGGCAGACGCAATAATTCTGACATTTTTTTATTTCTTTGCACCACCTTTGAAAACTAGAGAGTAAACATGAGCCGAAGTGTATATATTACCAGATTAGCTAAATTTCTTCCGAATGAGCCTATAGCCAACGAAGAGATAGAGGATATATTGGGTAAAATCAATGGGAAAGCATCGCGTGCAAAGTCAATTATTTTACGCAGCAACCAAATCAAAACGCGTTATTACGCTATCGATAGACAAGGCAATTCAACACATACTAACGCACAATTAGCCAAAGAGGCTATTTTGAATCTTACCGATGAACGCTTCAAGGCAGAAGATATTCAGCTTTTAGCTTGCGGAACATCTTCACCGGATCAGATTTTACCTTCGCACACTTCCATGGTTCAAGGCGAACTAAAAGCCGCTCCAACCGAGATTGTAGCTACTTCAGGGGCATGTTGCAACATCATTCAATCGTTGAAATACAGCTTCATGTCCATTCAAGGCGGTTTCACAGATAACGCTGTTTGTGTGGGCTCTGAACGCATGTCGCACTGGATGGTGTCGAAATATTTTCAAGAAGAAGCCGAGAAAATCGACCGTTTAGAAACTGAACCAATATTGGCCTTCGAAAAAGATTTCTTGCGTTTCATGTTATCGGATGGCGCAGGGGCTGCATTGTTGGAATCAGAACCCAATAAAAACGGACTATCATTAAGAATAGAATGGATTGATCAACGTTCTTATGCCAACGAATTGCCAACCTGTATGTTTGCCGGAGCTTTGCAAAACCCAGATCACACCATAACAGGATGGGCGTCTATCGATCAACATCGTTGGGCTTCCGATTCTGTATTTGCAATCAAACAAGATACTCGCCTGTTGGGCAATAACATTGTGAAGTTTGGGGGTAAATTATTGAAGGACATTGTGGCGAAACGCGATTTCGATGTTTCGTCTGTAAATTATTTCTTACCTCACCTTTCTTCGTATTTCTTCGCTCCTAAAATTGAGGAAGAGTTGCGTGAAATTGGCTTAGCCATTCCTGCAGAAAAATGGTTTACTAACTTGGCAAAAGTAGGAAACATAGGCGTTGCAGCACCATTTGTGATGTTGGAAGAATTGATGGGCTCAGGGCGGTTGAAAGCCGGAGATAAAATTTTGATGATGGTGCCGGAAAGTGCCCGATTCAATTTTGCTTATATTCTTTATACTGTAGTCTAACTATAACTTCTGCATTCCTTGAGAGGAATCAAATGTATATCCTACCATGAAAAAAGAAGAAGTACCGCAAGACACCGATAACCTCAACGAAGGAAAATTAGCCAAACTCTACTATGCCACCGATGAAAAAGGGCACTACGAAAAGTTGAACAGCATTGGCTGGGAGGCAGAAACGGTGGTGATGCGCCAAGCTTGGGATGTAGTACACGAAAATATTGAATACGCACGAGAAAAAGTATTGAAAGGCGATGCTAGTCCGGTTTTGTTCTACAAAGAACAGAACATCATGACCTACGAAATTATAGCAGGTTATGTAGGCACATTGAGTTTTATTGTTTGGCTACACACCAAACCTTTTTTCTTCAAACGTTTGAGTTCAAAAACACTAGATAAATACGCTTTTGCATTTCGCATCACGCGTGAAGAATTGACGGATATCACAAAATTCAAAGATCCGAGAACGGGCGCTACTGAAAATAATAACGCATGAAAATTCCTTTCGAACATAGACAGTCTGCGCATTGCGAGAATGGAGTAGTATCCAACTTGTTGCGTTTTCACGGAATGGAATTTGATGAACCTATGGTATTTGGGATTGGCGCAGGATTATTTTTCTCCTATTTTCCTTTTCTGAAAATGGGCGGTATTCCTGTTACATCGTTCCGAACTATGCCTAGCTATATTTTCAAACGCTTCGCGAATAGTTTAGGTATTAAAGTAAAAAGCCAAACCTTCAGCAACGAACAAAAAGGAATGGAAGCGCTGGATGCCCTGTTGGAACAAGGGATTCCGGTGGGTATGCTTACTTCTGTTTTCTATTTAACGTATTTACCCGATGCCTATCGTTTTCATTTTAATGCGCATAACATTATTGTGTACGGCAAAGAAAATGGCAAGTATTTAGTGAGTGACCCCACATTGGAAGGTGTTACTGAAATTTTGCCGGAAGACTTACAGCGTGCGCGTTTCGCGAAGGGCATACCAGAACCAAAAGGAAAATTATACTATCCGGTGGTGTTCCCAAAATCGTATGATTTAAATAAAGCTATGATTAAAGCCATTAAACATGTGGCCTTCTTTATGGCGAAAACGCCAATGCCTATTTTGGGGGCGAATGGAATTAAATATTTAGCGAATCGTATGCGCAATTGGCCAAAGAAACTAGGTCCGAGAAAATCGGTTTTATGGTTAGGCAATGTAGTGCGCATGCAAGAAGAAATTGGCACCGGTGGAGCCGGATTTCGCTTTATTTATGCCGCTTTCTTGGATAAAGCAAGTGTTATATTAAAGGACGAAGAATTGTTCAATATGTCGAAAGAATTGACAGCTATTGGCGATCTATGGCGAGCTTTTGCTTATGAAGCAAGTCGCGTATGTAAAAACAGAAAATCGGACACAGTTACCTTCGATCAACTTGCTGATATGCTTTATGAAATCGGCAAAAAAGAACAAGTACTTTTTGATCAATTATTCCTTTGGGCGAAGGCAAGATTATGAGCATAGCCATTGCGTTAAATAAAGTAGTGAAGACCTATACCGGAGCTAAACAGCCTGCGGTACAAGGACTTTCATTGCAAGTTAACGAAGGTGAAATCTATGGTTTACTGGGACCAAACGGTGCCGGAAAATCTACTTCAGTGATGATGATTTGCGGACTCACCCCCTACAGCTCAGGCGAAATCAACGTTTTGGGTTTCGATGCAAAGAATAAAAGCGCTACCATTCGCTCACTCATTGGTGTTGCGCCTCAAGAAATTGCCCTTTTCCCTACCCTTACTGCTGCAGAAAATTTGACGTACTTTGGCAACATGTATGGTTTACGCGGAAAAAAATTGCGTGAAACCATTGCGCACTATGTAGAAGCATTCGGGCTCACATCCAAATTAAACGAGCAGGTAGCTTCATTCTCAGGAGGAATGAAAAGAAGATTAAACCTCATTGCGGCATTATTACATGAGCCTAAGTTACTCATCATCGATGAACCTACAGCAGGTGTAGATATACACTCGCGCAATTTAATCATCGACATTCTGAAAGGTTTAAACCATAAGGGAATGACGATTTTGTATTCTTCTCACTTGATGGAAGAAGCTGAAAAATTATGTACGCGTTTCGGCATTATTGACGAAGGTAAATTGATAGCAGAAGGCACACGCGAAGAACTATTGCAACAAAACACCAACTGTAAAGACATAGAAGAATTATTTCTGCATTTAACCGGGAAAAGCATGCGCGATTAATAGCGTGAATTGAACGAAATGAAAATATTAGCCACCATACGAAAAGAATTGCTGTTGTTGCTTCGCGACATGGGAGGCTTAGCTATGATTTTCTTGATGCCGTTAATTTTGGTAACTGTAATGGCTTTGGTACAAGATGCACCGTTCAGAGATTATCAAGATTTGAAGTTTCAAGTGTTATATGTAAACAACGATAAAGATTCCTTAGGAGAAGTGTTTGAACATTCGCTTAGAGAAGCTAAGAATCTGGAACTCGTGACTAATGTTAATGGACTTTCCATTACCAAAGAACAAGCGAGTGAATTAGTCCACAGTGGAAAATACAAAGCCGCCATTATTTTGCCACAAAACGCATCGAAGACCTTGAACAAGAAAGTAAAACATTCGGTTGCACAATTGATGGCAAATTTCGGATTTGGTGATGAAGTAAAAGATACGGTCGATAACCGTGAAATAGCCATAGAGCTAGTGTTTGACCCGGTAACGAAAGTGAATTTCAAATTAGCCATTAGCAATGCCATTGAAAAAATTGCTGCCAATGCACAATCGAAATTGATTATCGAAAACTTGAAAACACAAATGGCCGCGTTGGGTTCGGAACAGAAAAAACAAGTGATTGATTTTAGCAATTCGTTGGTGGTGAAGGAAACAGAACAACCTTCAACCGCTATTGCTACAACCAATTCAGTACAACACAATGTACCCGCATGGACGATGTTTGCCATGTTTTTGATTTTATTTCCGCTAGCCGGCAATTTCATTAAAGAGCGGGAAGAAGGAAGTATGTTGCGTTTGCGACTAATCTCCGGCTCTTCATTCCCTGTTATTGCAGGAAAGTATTTGTTCTACTTTATGATTTGCTTGTTGCAGTTCGCGTTAATGATGGCGATTGGTATTTACCTCTTACCGAAACTAGGATTAGCAAGACTTTCACTCGGCACTAACTATGAAGGCGTTGTGCTTACGGCCATGGCTGTTGGGATAGCCGCCACAGCCTATGGCTTATTGGTGGCCGTGTTCTTTAAAACACACCATCAGGCATTAGCATTCGGATCGGTTTCTGTGGTATTACTTGCAGCCCTTGGAGGCGTATGGGTTCCAACATACGTAATGCCTCCAACCTTGCAGGCCATTAGCCATTTTTCGCCAATGAGCTGGGGCTTAGAAGCTTGTAACGATTTGTTTTTAAGAAATGCAAACACTGCCGCCATTTTGCCGAATATTCTCCGATTAGTTTGCTTTGGAGGAGTGTTATTGATTTTGAGCTTTGTGATTTATAAATCAAGGGAAACGAAAGGTTAAAACTCTATCCCATCAATGTTTCACCATAATTTTCCGTTTCAGTTCCTTTTCTCCGGAAATAAGCGACAAACAATAAAACCCATCACTTAAATCGGATAAAGACAGACTTCTACTATTCGCGCCAACATTCAATAGAAAGGATTCAGCTTTCATTTCATTGCCTAACACATCATATACTTTAACCTCTGCTTTTTGCGCGTCTTGGCTTGTCCACTCGATAGTCAAGTTTTGCGAAGTTGGAATAGGATAAATTTTCACCTCAGCATCAGCATTTCCTTGAATAGCAATGCCCGAAGGCCAACTACCACCATCAATTAACTCCAGATGATCGAAATGAAGGAAGTATACCAAGTTTTGTAAGTAAGGGTGTTCAACACTTACACTCACAGTTGTGCAGAGTGAATCTACAACACCAAATCGATCGACTGCTATTTTGTATGATCCTGTTGGAATACTGTCGAAATAAAAGACATTGGAATATTTAGGAAACGTATAAGACGATACAATAGATTGGTCTAGCGTGGATATCAAATAAATTTGAGTTGGATACTTCAGTATTCCGGCATTTCGAATAGTTCCATTAATTGTACAATGTCCTGTATGCTGAGTTAACGATAAATGCTGAAGATTCACAACAGCTTTTCCGGCATTAAAAATAACCGGTAATGCTTCTTGACGAACAAGGGTACCACCTTGATAAACAGCTAAGTTGGCACCATTCTCAAAAGTAGATTTTACAAATACATTTTGCTTATCGGTTATAAAAGTATAATCGCCTTGTAGGTTTGTATGGGTACTACTCAATAACAATAAGTCGGATGGGGTTTTCTGATACAGTTCTACCAAGTGACTTGTGAAAGATAGGCCGTTCGATTGCTTCACTTGTCCGTTTATGCGAAGCAAAGCAGCACTTGGGCTATTACTTATTCGATCGATGGACGCTATTGCATCTCCCGGACCTTCATTGGGTAGCCATGTATTTCCATGTTGGTCAAACACAATAGATTCCACATCGCCAAAATGAAGTGGCGTTGCGCATTCCGTATAGCAAATCCACACACTATCTTGCCACTTACAAACACCTCCATCAACGGCCACCCAAGGGCGATTGTTATCATAAGGATTGAACGCAATATATTCGATATCCGAGCCCGGAAATGGATTGTTCATACCACTGAAAACCACCCACGAAGTATCGTTATAAATCGCCAACCCATTGAAAGTGCCAATCCATTTACGTCCGAGATGATCAATGGCTATATGTTGTATAGTATCATTAGGTATTGGTGAGTTTGCAGTGGTAAAGTGCGTATAGGTATTTGCTCCGGTTCTTACCATAATACCGCCTCCAACAGTACCCATCCAACAATCGTTTTTTCCATGAAATGTATCCACCGCTAAAGTAAACACCTGATTGGTGCTACAACCCGCAGCTTGCAGCGACTCTAGAGTCCAAACACCACCACTTTTAATGGCAATACCCGGAGCCGTTACGGGCCTTACACCTGAAGTTGAAAAGCTATCAAAGCCAACAATCAATTGCTGGTTCCTATCGATAGCCAATGCGCCAACAGCCGGGTAATCGCCATAATGGGGATAGTTTAATGCCGTATCTTTATACCAATTTACACCATCGTAATACGAAATATTTGCATTGGGCAAACCAAAATATTTAATCCCTGTACTTTTATCACAAATCATTGTTTGCACTGCTTCAAAAGAATTAAGCGTACTTATTCCAAAATAATACTCCTTAAATTTTAGTCCATCGTATTCCAATACAGCATTTTTACCCCACGACCCAAACCACAAATGATGGTTCTCATCTTCCATGGAAGAGTAGTATGAATTTCGACTATTGAATTCAGACGTTGGAACATGATTTACTTTCCATGCAGTAGATAATTGTTGAGCAACCACATCATATTTATAAAGAAATGAGTCTTTGAACATCCAAACGTTGCCCCTTATATCCTCCACAATGTTTTCCGGAAAAATCATAGATGGGGCATTAAAAAATGAACAGCCTCCTGCATCGCTAATCTGCACACTTGAATAATCCATAGCTAAAAGTCTGTTTGAAAATTTGCTACCTAAAATCTTTGACACGCCATTGCAAAATATTGAATTGAATGGCCTTATTACGTATACATTTGGCGAAGTATAATCCACCAAACTAGCCATACCCATTGAATCGTAAAAGAAAGTCCAAATATGATCGCCAGAATCAATAGCTACAATGTCGTTGTTAAATTTATAGCTTAATTCTGGAATAACTGTGGTGTCTATTGAACTCCACGATTGTCCATTATATACCCGAATAGCATTATTATCCTCAGACAATATTACCGAATTTGTTCCTGTATAAATCCCCCCAATACGTCCACCGCGTAAAGTAGAATTGGAAGAATCTATTGCAGTCCAATTCAAGCCGTCAAACCTCGATACACTAAAATAGTGATTGATGTATACTGCACCTAACCGACTGATTTCAATTCCATATACATCATCACTATTGATGCTAGAATTAGTGGTGTTAAAATTTGTCCATACGCCATTAGCATATCGCCAAACACCACTATTTAGAGTGCCGGCCCAAATATCTCCATTTGGCGCTAGTTCCAAAAAGTAAAAACTTTCGCAGGAAAGAAGATCAGAAGGATAGACTATAGAATCTTCGGCATGAGTTGCCATATTCCATTTTATGATAGAACGATAGTTATCTATATATACATGCGTAGAATCTGCACCCACAATTCGAGAGGGAAGAACGCCACTTGGAAAATGCGTCCAAGTTTGAGCAGACATTGAAAATGAAATTAAGAAACAAGCACACCAAAGTGCCAAGGTATTGCTTTTCATTGGGGGTAATAATTTGGGTTATTAAATTGGGCTTCGCTCAAATTTACAAAAAACTAATTAAGTATTGTAATTGAATTGTCATTTTCGCATTTACCCTTTTCAGGAAAAGAAATGCATCGATACGAAAACCTTTCTTCTGAAATGCTGTTTATGCTTCTGCGTCTTAATTCGCTTACTTTCAATTAAGAAAAACACATTTAATATTATTCTGGACCCAAAAAAGGAAATTACCATTCTTTATTATATTTGCACCATGGATGAATTGATATACAACTTAAAGAAAGAAATCATTAGTCGTTTGAACCTAGAAGGCATGACGCCTGAAGAGTTTGATGAAAACACCCCGCTGTTCGGACCTGATTTCGGATTGGACTCTATCGACTCGTTGGAGCTGATTGTGATGCTAGAGAAAAACTACGGCATTAAGATTGAAGACCCGAAAGTGGGTCGTCAGGCGTTCCAAACCGTGACAACCATGGCTGAATTCATCCGTGAACAACAAGCTTCGAAAACTGCATGAGCCGCAAAGTGTTTATTACCGGAACAGGGATAATTACGTCCATTGGTAAAAACACGAATGAACACTTGGACGCATTGCTCCATAAGCGTTCCGGCATTGGCAAACTAGAACTATTCCCTACCATTCACAGCGAAACGATTCCGGTTGGTGAGATCAAACTGACCGATGAAGAATTATGTTCGATTGCAGGAGTACAACCTAATAGTGGCTTCACAAGAACAGCATTAATTGCCATTATTGCTTGTCGCGAGGCATTAGCATCGGCCAATATTGAAAACATAAAAGAAGCACGTACAGGATTAATTTCTTCGACCACCGTTGGAGGCATGCGTGAATTCGAAAATATATTAACCGACTTAACCGATCTAAGTAAAGACGGGAATTTCAGAAACTACGCTCACGTTACTGATGCCGGTGAACACACCGAGCGAGTAGCCGATTTATTTGGCTTCAAAGATTATGTGAGCACTACCAGTACCGCTTGTTCTTCAGCATCCAATGCGATTATATTAGGCGCAGAACTCATTAAACACGGGATTTTAGACCGAGTGGTTTGCGGGGGAAGCGATGTGCTTTCAAAGTTTACCCTCAATGGATTCAATTCGTTGATGATTTTAGATAAACGCACGATGCATCCGTTTGATGCCCAACGCGGTGGCGTAAACCTAGGTGAGGGCGCGGCTTTCGTTGTTTTGGAATCGGAAGAAATGATTGCCAAATACAATAAAAAACCACTGGTTGAATTAACCGGCTACAGCAATTCGAACGATGCGTTTCATCAAACAGCCTCTTCACCGGATGGTGATGGTGCATTGCTTTCAATGTCGCGCGCTATAGCCATGGCAGGCGTTGAACCGAAAGCAGTAGACTATATAAATTGTCATGGTACAGGTACTGAAAACAACGATTTGTCGGAGGCCTTAGCTATTCAAAAATTATTTCAAGAGCATGTGCCATACTTTAGCTCAACAAAACCCTATACCGGCCACACCCTAGCGGCAGCAGGTAGTGTAGAAGCGGTGTTTTCAATATTAAGCATTCAAAATAATGTATTGTTTCCGAATTTGAATTTCGAAAACCAAATGCCGGAAATTAGCATTTCACCATTGAAAGAGTTAATGCAAAACGTGGAAGTAAAACATGTATTGTCGAACTCTTTTGGCTTTGGTGGCAGTAACACGTCACTATTATTTTCTAAAGTCTGATTACAAAAACATGGAGAATACCACTACTTTTTATGTACAGGGTTTGGGAAATATATCCCCGCAAAAAACATTCGATAACAACGAATTTCTCAACGAAATCAGTGAATACAACGACAATGTGTTGCCTTGTGTTTTGCCGGAATTCAAAAACTATATTCACCCTGTAGCTTTGCGCAGAATGAGTCGTTTACTCCGCATTGGCTTATCGGCTGCCAAAATTTGTGCGCAAGATGCACAACTCGACATGCCCGATGCCATTATCACCGCTTCAGGCTATGGTGCTATTGGCGATACCAGCAATTTTCTTTGGGAAATTTTAAACAACGGAGAAAAGCAACTTACGCCAACGTTTTTCATGCAAAGCACCTACAACACTATTTCGGGAGCTATTGCCATGAACATGAAGTGCAATAACTATAACACTACCTATGCGCATCGTGGTTTTTCGTTTGAAAATGCATTGCAAGATGCGTTGATGCAACTCACGGACACGCCTTCGAAACGAATTTTATTGGGCGCATTCGATGAGACCAATAAAGAGCAACATGCCATTAAGCAGTTTGATGGGTTACACAAACGCAAAAACATTAATAATTTAACCTTGTTCCAATCAGACGGACTAGGTACCATTGAAGGCGAAGGCGCTGCGTTCTTTACTTTAGGAACAGAAAAAACGCCTAATGCTTATGCCAAATTATTGGGCGTGAAAACGATTTACCGTCCGGAAGATGCGGGCGAATTACAATCACAAATTCACACCCTTTTAACAGAAAATAATCTTGATGCCAATGCTATTGATGTTGTTATAAACGGTGCGGGTGGAGATACTCAGCTGGATGCTATGAGCAATATTGCTTTAAATAATCTATTTGACGGAAAGCAATTTCTAGCCTTCAAACACCTATGTGGCGATTATTGCACTGCTGCATCGTTTGGGATGTGGTTGGGTTGCAAAATCCTTCAACACCAAGCAATTCCGGAGATTACTAAAGTAAACCAAGCGGCTCCACTTTCGTCTATCAAAAACGTGTTAATTCTTAATCATTTCTGGGGCAAACGCTACAGTTTGATTTTATTGCAACAGGCTTAAAATAGCAATTCCATTTCTTTTCTTGAGTGGCGAACAATTCAGCTATAGTGTTGTTTCATGACAATAATCAGCCACTATTTTTTATATATAAAATCAGAATTTAACCTACTTTTATACTACTAAATTCACCTTATGGAAAAACAATATGATGTTATCGTTTTGGGAGGCGGTCTTGCTGCGCTCACCTTATCCATTCAACTCAAACGTTCGAACCCAGATATATCCATTGTAATATTGGAAAAACGCGAAGGGGATGCGCCTATGGCTGCACATAAAGTTGGTGAGTCGACAGTAGAATTGGCGAGTCATTACTTCAGAAATGTATTGGGCATGAAAGATTATTTGGAAACGCACGAACTACCGAAACACGGACTGCGCGCCTTTTTCAAATCGAACAACAAAAATGATATTACTACACGTGTGGAATTAGGTCCACGTAGAAAATTAGTTGTGCCTAGCCACCAAATCGATAGAGGAACTTTTGAAAATTACATGATAAAACATGTACAAGAACTAGGTGTTAACTTCCTCAGTGGGGCAATTGTAAAGGATTTCAATTTAACGAAAGAAGGAAATACAGTTACTTATAAATTGAACGGAGAAGAACATACTATTTCCGGCAAATGGGTGGTAGATGCAGCTTCTAGAGCATCGCTTATAAAACGAAAATTAGGGTTTCAAAAAGAATTAGACCACAATATCAACTCGGTATGGTGGCGAGTGAAAAGTGTTGTGGATGTTGATACGTGGACAGATAACGAAGTATGGAAAAGCAAATTAGAGCCAAAATTGCGTTATTTAAGTACTGTTCACTTCATGGATAAAGGGTACTGGATTTGGGTGATTCCATTAGGTACAGGTTGCACCAGTATTGGGATTGTGGCCGATCAGGAGATCCATCCGTTAACTTCATTCAACACTTACGAAAAAGCGATGGAGTGGTTGAAAGTGAACGAACCACAGGTGTACAGCAAATTAGAACCGGAAACTCCGAACGTACTTGACTTCATGCAGTTGAAACATTTCGCACACAATACCACCCGTATGTACAGTGCCGATGAGCGTTGGGGATTGACGGGAGAAGCAGGCGCTTTCCTTGATCCGTTATACTCTCCGGGCAGCGATTTTATTGCATTAGCCAATACATGGTTATCCGATTTAATTTTACGCGATGTGAAAGGCGAAGATATTTCGGTACGCGCAAAGGTTTATGAACAGGCGTTTTTACGTCAGGTCGACAATTGGATACCGATTTACAAAAACAAATATCAGTTGCTGGAGAACTCGCAGATTATGGTGATTAAAATTTTCTGGGATTGGGCGGTGTACTGGTCGATTCACTCGTTAATGTTCACCAACAATGGCTTTGTGAATTTGAGATTGTTGAAGCGCTTATTTGGAACAGAAAACGGATTGGGCGATAAGCTGGCTACACTAAACATGCGAATGCAGAATATGTTTATATCCTGGAAGCCTTATCAGACGGAAGTTTTTGAAAATAGATACATTGACCCATTTGACATTCGCTTTATGCGAGCGTTCCAGTTGGGTTTGGAAAAAGTGCATGAAACCGACCAGTTGTTAGAAGCACAACTGCACGAAAACTTAGGCATCTTAGAACAAATGGCTACTTGTATTTTCCGTTTAGTGAGTTCGCAAGCCAAAGACACTCCGGTAGATATGGAGATTAATCCATACGATTTTGATTTAGAAAATGTAAATCAAAATATAGCACCTGAAGGCGCTGTAACCCCTGCACAAAACGTTGTGGATGATGTGAGTTTACTATGGTTTTACGAAGTGAAAGAAATGGCCTAATGCAAAAAGCGGTTGCGAATATGGCGCTTATTCAGCAGTTGTTTCAGGCATCGGCTATAACCGCCAGCGAAACAGCAGATGACGCGTCCTTAATAGCATTGCTCGAACAAAACGATAAAACATTTATTTCAATAGCATATGAAGCGTCTGCCATGGAGCGGGCGCTTCTTGATTTTAATGTGAATGCTTTTGCGTTGCCGCACTGGCAAGCCTTTTTGCATCAGGCTCCGGAGCACAGTACCCAAATTCATATTGGCTTGGGCTGGGCTATAGCGAAACGCAGAATTGCCTTAGCACAAGTAGAAGCGGCAATTGAACCACAACAAGTACCTCGTGTATTAGATGGTGTTGGTTATTGTGAAGGCACTTTTAAACAACGTATAGCCGTGAAGGAAATGAAAACTCCGGAATGGCTAAACGGCAACATCCACAAGGGTTACGATCAAGGACTTGGGCGTTCTTTGTGGTACACCGCTAAAGCAGAACCTGAATCGTTGACTAGCTTAATAACGCCTTTTGCTGAAGAACGAAAACAGGATTTATGGCGTGGCGTAGGTATAGCGCTGGCTTATGTTGGCGGCTGTGATGAAGAAAAATTGCAGCAACTGAAAACGCTGAGCGGTACATTTACTGCAGATTTGGCGGTGGGGGTTACTTTGGCTACGCTATCTCGTAAAACTGCAAGTACTATAAATGCTGATACCGAACTGACTTGCCAACTTATTTGCAATGCCGATGTAGAAAGTGTTTGTGCCGGAGCAGAAAAGAAAGCTAATGAGGATTATTTTGAGTGGGTAGAACACATAAAAAAGGGGTAAATTTATTTAATTGGGGCAATTCTAGATGGCTCTAAACAAGACAGAACTGGATATTCGAATCTCGGAAATCCTATCCGCCACCAAAGACTTAAACTATGCTAAAAAGTCACACAATAAATTCCAATTCCTTAAATTACACACAAAATAATAGCTATGAGAACGGTTGCACTTTTTGTATTGTGTTTGTGGAGCGCAATAGGCTTTTCGCAAGAAACGTATTTGCATGAGATTGCTACTAAAAAAGCTGTTTCATTAAAACGATTAGAGAGCATACAAGATTCGCTCATTAAGCATTCTAAACTATTTAAAGCGGAATCAATTTCGGCTAAAGTAGATGTGCCGCATCATATATTAATGCTTGGCTTAAGCCATAAAACTCCGGAACATTTTGAAGTTTCGATTGTGAATGAGGAAGGCACTGAATTTTTGCACAAGGCCATAGATTTCGACCCTTCGAAGCATGATTATACCTTTGATATACACTCGCTTTCTCCTGGTTTTTATTACATGCGAATTTACTCTGAAAAAACATTTTTGATTCGTAAGTTCCTACTCCAAAAATGATCGAGTACTGTTCTAGGTTGTTGCTCCAAATCTGAGGTTTTTACTAACCCGAACCCAACACTTCATAGTTACTCCCCATGTCCAAGCACTTGCGCTCAAGATAGATGTGCGAATGTGGAGCGATTGCTTGAGATTATGGCCTCAGCAGGATTGATGTTTTGAAAACAAATTTTTATGGTACTACAATGCTGCGTGAGCGATAGGAACGGAAATCCTTTGCCGATGCTTCGAGGCAAAGATTGCAGTGGATAGCGCGTCAACACGCCCAAAATATTTAAGATGTATGATTTGTTGATTTAAGATTTGAGATCATTTAAGGTTTATGATTTATTGATTTAAGATTTGGAGGATTAAGCTTTTTCGGATTGAGATTTACAGGATTGCGGAAAATGGAATTTTAGGAATATGGGGAGATTTTAGCTGTTGGGTTTATGATTCAACGATTTAAGATTTCGGTTTGCATTTTATGGATTTTACTTCTACATTGGGTTTGTAATAAAACACGATAAACATGTCGGTATTTCGATCGAAGATAAACGCGAATTCGGAGAGCTACAAACGCAATTACGCGTTGATGCAAGAGAAAATTTTGGAGTTGGACGGGAAGGTGAAGGAGGCTTTGTTTCAGGGCGAGGATAAATACCTGAAACGCACGAAGGCTGCGGGGAAGTTGCTGGCGCGCGAGCGCATTGAGTTGCTGCTCGACCGCGATTCGCCTTTTATGGAATTATGTCCGTTTGCCGGCTGGGGCATGGATGGCTTTGGCACGGGCGGTACTATTGTGTGCGGTATTGGTTTTGTGAGCGGCACGCTGTGTATGATTAATTCGAACGTGGGCACCATAAAGGGCGGAGCGATTGATTATGCCACGTTACAGAAGGGTTTGCGCATGGGCGAAATTGCGATGGAGAACGGCTTGCCTACTATTGTGATGGTGGAAAGTGCGGGTGCAAATTTGCCGGATCAAGCGAAGATTTTTAATTACGGTGGCGCGAATTTTCGCGATATTATTCAGCGCAGTAAGGCGCGGTTTCCTACTATTTCGATTGTGTTTGGCAACAGCACGGCCGGTGGGGCTTACATTCCGGGCATGAGCGATTACACCATTATGGTGAAAGATGAAGCGAAGGTGTTTTTGGCCGGTCCGCCTTTGGTGAAAATGGCGACCAACGAAGTAACAGACGAGGAGAGTTTGGGCGGTGCGAAAATGCACAGTGCAGTGTCGGGTGTATCGGATTATTTGGCAGAAGACCAAGAAGACGGTATTCGGTTAGCACGCGAGATTATGACAAATTTATTTCCTGGCAATGCGAATTACGCCAAAGAAAAGATAGAAGAACCGAAGTATGAGGTGGAAGAAATTTTAGGCATTGTTTCGGCTGATATTAAAATTCCGTTCGACCAACGTGAGCTGATAGCGCGCTTTGTAGATGGGTCGGAGTTTTCAGAATTTAAACCATTGTACGGCAGTACCTTAATTACTGGCTTTGCGAAAGTGAATGGCTATTCGATTGGTATTTTGGCGAACAACGGAGTGTTGTTTTCGGAGGCTGCCAATAAAGGAGCGCAGTTTATTCAGTTGTGTAATCAGAAAGATATTCCGTTATTGTTTTTGCAAAACATTACGGGCTTTATGGTGGGCCGTAAATACGAGGAGGAGGGCATTATTAAAAATGGTGCGAAGTTGATAAATGCGGTGAGTAATTCTACAGTGCCGGCTATCACTATTATTACAGGTGCGAGTTATGGTGCGGGCAATTACGCGATGTGCGGAAGGGCTTATAAACCGCGGTTTTTGTTCAGCTATCCGAATTCGAAAATTGCGGTAATGGGACCCGATCAGTTGGCGGGGGTGATGCAAATTATTGGCCGACAAGCGGCTGAAAAATCGGGCATTGCATACGATGAAGAACAAGGCGCACAAGTAGCGAAGTTTATGGTGATGGAAGCCGATAAACAAAGTAATGCGTGGTATGCGAGTGGTCAGTTGTGGGATGATGGAGTTATCGATCCGCGCGAAACGCGCAATTACTTGAAGTTCTGCATGGAGGTGATTCATAACACGGAGGTGAAAGGCGCTGAGGGGTATGGGGTGTTTAGGATGTAGCATTGATTTGATAATTTGATGATGTGGGAATTTGATAATTTGATGATGTGATAATTTGATGATGTGGTGATTTGATGATTTGATGATGGAGGATTTTAGGATTAAGAATTTGGGAATTGAAAATTGATTTTGGATATGAAAAAGATAACAAAGTTATTGATTGCGAATAGGGGGGAGATTGCGATTCGGGTGATTCGAACGGCACGAACGATGGGCATGAGCACGGTGGCGGTGTATTCGCAGGCGGATCGGGATGCGTTGTTTGTGAGCGTGGCGGATGAGGCGATTTGTATTGGAGGATTGCATCCGGCAGAGAGTTATTTGGATCAGGATAAAATTATTGCTGCGGCAAAGCAAACGGGCGCCAATGCAATTCATCCGGGGTATGGATTTTTATCGGAGAATGCTTCGTTTGCGCAGCGTTGTGCCGATGAGGGTATCCTATTTGTGGGTCCTTCTGCTGCAGCTATACAACAATTAGGTCCGAAGATTGGTGCGAAAGAATTGATGCAAAAAGCCGGTGTGCCGGTGGTGCCGGGTTATAATGGCAGCGATCAAAACTTTGAAACCTTTCAAAAAGAAGCAGCAAAAATGGGTTATCCGGTTTTGCTGAAAGCCAGTGCCGGTGGAGGAGGTAAAGGTATGCGTATTGTAAATAGTGAAACGGAATTGGAAGCAGCATTCAACACTGCAACCCGTGAAGCCGAGAAGGGCTTTGGCAGTGGGGTCTTGTTGATGGAGAAATATTTCCCGAAAGCGAAGCATATCGAGTTTCAGATTTTTGGCGATACGCATGGCAATTATGTGCATTTGTTTGAGCGCGAATGTTCGTTGCAAAGACGCTATCAAAAGGTAATTGAAGAATCTCCATCGCCATCCATCAGCGCTGCAACTCGCCAGCAGATGGGCGATGCGGCTGTGGCGGCTGCGCGAGCGGTGCAATACACCAATGCGGGAACGGTGGAGTTTTTATATTCCCCTGCTGATGCTTCGTTTTACTTTTTGGAAGTGAATACGCGTTTGCAAGTAGAGCATCCGGTAACGGAAGAGGTAACAGGATTGGATTTGGTGCGTCTGCAATTGGAAGTAGCACAAGGTTTACCGCTGAATATTGGCGATGTAACGACAACCGGTCATGCCATAGAATGCCGTATTTGTGCGGAAGATGCAGAGAATAATTTCTTTCCGGCCACAGGCGAAATATTGTTTTACAAAGAACCGGCATTGAAGGGATTGCGCTTCGATAGTGGAGTCCAAACAGGTTCGAAAGTTGATGTGTTCTACGACAGTATGTTGGCGAAGGTGATCGTTTATGGCGAAACCAGAACGGAAGCGATTCAGAAAATGAATTATGCTTTGCAACAGTATACTATACTAGGGATTACCACCAACAAAGATTTCTTGGGTGCTTTGTTGAACCATCCGGAATATGTGGATGGTAGCTTCGATACCAAATTGATTGAGCGTTATTTTAGTGCGTATCAAAAACAAGGGAGTGCTACCAATGTTGCGGAAATGGCCATTGCGGCTTTCTTATACGATTGGCAAAGCAGAAAATCAACAGAGCATGTGAGTGCCACATTGAATGGTTGGCGCAATATTTATTATCAATCGCAGCACTATATTTTGCAATGGAATGGAGCAGAAGTAAAAGTGGAATATCGTCACAAAGGTGATGGTTGCTTTGATGTGGTGGTGGGTGAAAACTGTTTTGCGGTGGAACTCAATAGTGCCAATGCACATGGAGTAGTGGCTACGATAAACAATCATCGTAAAGCCTTTGTGTTGGCTTCGAAAAACGGAGAAGTGTTTGTGCAACAACAAGGTGTGGGTACGTTGAAGTTTACGGAGAAGCCGCGGTTCACCGAGCCCGGAAGTGCCGTGGCAGAAGGCGATTACATTGCCCCAATGCCGGGTGAAATTGTAAAGGTGTTGGTGCAGGCAGGCGATAAAATAGAATCGGGTAAAGCCTTGTTGGTGATGAATTCCATGAAAATGGAAACCACCATTGAAGCACATAGCGATGGAGAAGTAGAAGAAGTATTCGTACAAGAAAAAACCTTTGTGGAGGCCGGTACAGTGATGATTAAAATGAAATAAGAAAAAAGAAAGAACATGAAGTTGTATACAAAAGAACAGGCTTTAGCCCTCGAACAGCAAACCTTTGCGCATTTGTTGGTGGAGCAAAACGGACATGTGCTGACCATAACATTAAACCGACCGGAGAAGAAAAATGCGATGAATCCGGTGTTATTCCGCGAGATTGCCTATGCATTGCATTACGCGCATTTCAACCACGAAGTGTGGGTGGTGGTAGTGCAAGCCAATGGCGATATTTTTTGTGCGGGTGCAGATTTGAAAGCGTTTTTGTCGAGTGGCAGTGAAACAAATTCTACCATTCCTGAACCTACCAGTGAAGTGGTGTTGGCGGATGTGTTTTCGGGATTGCATAAACCGTGCATTGCAAAAGTTCATGCGCCAGTTTTAGCCGGTGGTTTTTTGATTGTGTGTGGTTGTACGCATGTGATTGCCACTCCGAATGTCACATTCAGTCTGCCGGAAGTAAAACGCGGATTATATCCTTTTCAAGTGATGCAGAGCATGTTGAATATTATGCCATCGCGGGCGGTGCTCGATTTTTGTATGCGAGCGAAATCGGCTGATGCACAGGAGGCATTGCGATTGGGCTTGGTATCGGAAGTGGTTGCAGCTGAAGAACTTGATAGCAAGGTACAGGCTTTGGCGGAAGAGATTATGGAGTATTCGCCATCGGCTATCCGATTGGGTTTAGAGGCTTTTGATGCATTGAAGACTGTGCCGGAGAACGATCGTCAGCTTTTCTTGAAAAGCATGCTGGGCAAGGCGGTACAAACCGAAGACGCTGCTGAGGGCATTGCTGCTTTCGCTGAAAAACGCAAACCGGTGTGGAAGGGGAAATAAATACATTTTGAATTTTCAAACTATTTATAACTTGGCAATAGCTTAAAAACGCAAAACAATTAACCAACAACAACAAATACAACCCAAAAAATGGCAAAGAAAATTGTAATCACCGCAGCGCTTACAGGCGTTTTAGCAAGACGAGAACAATGTCCGTATATTCCTTACACACCCGAAGAAATTGCTTTAGAAGGTAAACGTGCTGTTGATGCCGGAGCAAGTGTGTTGCATATTCATGCGCGTCAGGATGATGGTGCACCGGCTTATGATATTGAGACCTATAGACGAATTGGCGAGGAGGTAAGAAAACTTTGTCCGACTGCCATCATTAACTACAGTACAGGCGCCATAGGGCTTTCACGCGAAGAGCGTATTCACCACATCACTGCATTGAAACCGGATATGGCTGCGTTGAATATGGGTTCGATGAACTATGGTATTTATTCCCCAAAGACGAAAGAATTCTATCACGATTTTGTGTTTCAAAATTCGTTCAAAGACATTCAATTCTATTTAGAGAAAATGAAAGAAGCGGGCACAGTGCCTGAAATGGAAGTGTTCGATAATGGGCACATCAATAATGCTATGCCTTTAATTGATATGGGATTGTTGCAAAAGCCGTATGTGTTCAGTTTTGTGATGGGCGTTTTGGGCGGTATTCCTATTTCAACGAAAAACTTATTGCATCAAGCAGCATCAGTTCCTGAAGGTTCGCATTGGCAAGTGATTGGCATCGGACGAAAACAATGGCAGGCGATTGCAGCGGCTATTACTATAGATGGAAACATACGTGTGGGATTAGAAGATAACTTCTACTTGCCAGAGGGCGAAATGGCAAAAAGCAATGGCGAATTAGTTGAAGCGGCTGCGAAAATGGTCCGCATGATTGGTCGTGAAGTGGCTACCATCGAAGAGACACGTGCGATGTTGAATATTCCGTTGAGATAAGTATCGATTCAAAACTAAATTCAAATTCAGCAAGTATGTTTTTGCCCAATACATTCAAAGATAAAGTAGCTATTGTAACCGGTGGTGGCAGTGGCATTGGTTTTGCGATAACCCAGCAATTGTTGGAGTTAGGAGCGAATGTAATTATCACTTCTCGAAAGGAAGAGAGATTGATTACTGCCATCGAAAAATTCAATGCTTTACGCACTAATGATTCTTTCGGGAAAGTGCGTTATCAGGTATGTGATATTCGTGATACAGAACAGGTGGAGGCCTTAGCGAAGAATATAAAAGATAACGAAGGTACACTCGATATTTTAGTGAACAATGCCGGTGGGCAGTTTCCTTCTTTGGCAGAAGATATTTCGTTCAAAGGCTGGAATGCTGTTATCAATAACAATTTGAACGGTACATGGTATATGACACAAACCATGGCCAAGCAGTTTTTTATTCCGAATCAGTCGGGCCGAATTGTGAATATTATTGCGAATGTGTTTCGCGGTTTCCCTGCTATGGTGCATACAGGAGCTGCGCGTGCCGGGGTAGATAATCTAACGAAAACACTTGCGGTAGAATGGAGTAAATACAATGTTCAAATCAATGCCATTGCTCCAGGGATTATTGCTTCCAGTGGCTTAGAAAACTATCAGCCCGAATTTTTGGAGGGAGTAGAAAAGGCTATTCCTATGCGCAGAATGGGCACTTCAGAGGAGGTGGCCAACTTAACCGTATTTTTAGCGAGCCCTTTTGCGAACTATATTACAGGTGAAACTGTTTATATAGATGGAGGGCAGCGTTTGTGGGGCGATTTCTTTAAATTATAAATTTTAAAACCAAATAAAGCCATGTCTAGTAATCCATTTACAGAAGATCACAATTTGTTACGAGAGAGTTTCCGCCAATTCGTAGAAACCGAAATTACACCTAACATCGAGCATTGGGAAGCCAACAAAATTTGCGAGAAAGAAATTTTCACGAAGATGGGAGCACAGGGCTTTTTTGGTGTTAGCTTTCCTGAAGCTTATGGTGGAAGCGGTTTAGATATTTGGTCGGCCGTAGTTATTGCAGAAGAATTAGCTAAATCAAACTGTGGTGGTTTAGCCATGAGTTTATATGCGCATACTTACTTGCCATTGCCGGTATTATTGGCTTTGGGAACAGAAGAACAAAAACAGGAATATCTAACACCGGCTTTGAAAGGCGAAAAAATTGCTGCTTTAGGTATCACTGAACCGGGTGCCGGAAGTGATGTTGGCGGGATTAAAACAACTGCCGAAGACAAAGGTGATCACTACTTAGTGAACGGTTCAAAAATGTTTATCACGAATGGTACAATGGCCGATTTCATTGTATTGGTGGTGCGTACAGGCGAGGGACATAAATTAAGTTTATTGATTTTCGATACAAAAATCGAAGGTTTTTCGGCAGTACCGGTGCATAACAAATTAGGTATGCATACGTCTGATACCGGACAGTTATTCTTCGAAAACTGCAAAGTGCCAAAGAGTGCTTTGTTGGGCGAAAAAGATTTCGGGTTCTATTACATCATGAGTAATTTCCAAGAAGAGCGTTTAATTGCGTCTATCACAGGAACAGCATCTGCTGAACATGCGATGGAAGTTGCTAAGCAATATATGAAAGAGCGTGAGGCATTTGGCAGACCGATTGGAAAATTCCAAGTACTTCGTCACAAGTTGGCTAAAATGGCCATTACAACTGAAGCGTGTAGAAGTATTGCGTATCGTGCTGTGGCCGAGTTTATTGAGCATGGTCCTGGGGCATACAAAATTGTTTCTATGGCCAAGGCTTTTGTATGTGAAGAGGCATTCAATGTAGTGAACGAAGCGTTGCAAATTCACGGAGGTTGGGGTTACATGGAAGATTACGGAGTTGCGCGTTCATTGCGTGATGTACGTTTGATGACAGTAGGCGCGGGAACAACAGAAGTGATGCATGAAATCATCAGTAAAATTGTAATTGATGAGGTGAGTCACACGAAACAGATCAAGAAGCGTTAATTCAAATTGTAAGTTTTTCGAAACCTGCTTTATGTAATCATGGAGCAGGTTTTTTCATTTACAGCAATAACGCTTTCGCTTTTTCCATCTGCTCTTTCGTACACATCAAAATAAGTTTCCAACTCTTTTCTATAGCTATACTCTCCTCCGGGTTTAGTATGTAGCTATTGTCGGTTTTTTTGATACCTATAATGGTTGCTCCGGATTTAGAAAGGAATTCGGTTTTGTTTAAAGTAAACGATTGTTGTATTTCTAATTCTTGGAATAAGAAGTCGTTGCTCGATTTTGCTGCTATGATATCGATGAACTCATTAATATCTGGCGAAGACACCAATGTGGCCATATGAATCCCTCCAATCTTATCGGGCATAATCACATTATTAGCTCCGGCAATCTTTAACTTTTTTACAGAAGCGTCATTCGATGCACGTGAAATAATAGTAACCAATTTGTTGAGTTCGCGTGCCGTTAGTACCGTGTATAAATTGGCTGCATCATCCGGAAGTGTTGTGATAATAGCCTTTGCACGGTGAATGCCTGCTTCAATCAATGTCTCATCTTTGGTAGCGTCAGCAATAACAAAGTGTTCAACATGCACGTTGCGTTTTTCAATTTGCTCTTTAGTTGATTCTATAATCACAAATGGAATATGGTTCGCTTTAAAAATATTGGATGCAGCTAATCCATTTCTACCAAAGCCGCAAATAATCACATGGTTGCTGAGGGTGTCAATTTTATTTTGCATAGTATAAGATTTAAAGTCGTTTACAAAATCTCCATCGGTAAAGTAACGCGTAAGAATGGTGAGATAAAACGTAAGTAGCGATAGGTTAGTGAGAATGATGGCAATGGTAAAGTATCGACCTGCATCAGAAAGTGGTTTCACTTCCATATAACCCACTGTCGATAGCGTAACCACAGTCATATACAGCGCTTCAAGGAAGGTGAACTTTTCAATAGCCACATAGCCTACTGTTCCAATTCCCATGATGAACAGAAAGAACAAGATGGGTTTGGCTAGTTTAAAGAGTGGATTTTTGAAATGTAAAAATGCCAACATGGGTCTTTATTATTTTGTAAGGATATCCAACACTTGAACAATCATATCGTCTACAATTTTCTTTGGATTGGCACTGAATTCATCGGTGATACGATTCGCTAAAATGGCATTGATAGAAATGCAACTATGTCCCAATACTTTTCCTAAGCCATAGATGCCGGCCGTTTCCATTTCTAAATTGGTAACGCGATGATGTGGATGTTTGAAGGCATTTAACTGTTTCACAAAATCGGGATTGTTGTTGGTGTAACGTAGCACTCTTCCTTGTGGTGCGTAGAAACCTTCGGCAGTTATCGTAAGTCCTTTGCGGAAATGCGGTTCGAATTTTCTAATCAACGATTCGCCTGCTGCAAAGCAATACGGATAAATGTTTTTTAAGGGAACTTGCGAAACAAAAGCATCGCGCAAATTTGTTTCTTGAATGGTATTTTCAAAGGCATAATGATTCAGCAAGCCTTCCAAGCCAATGGAATATTCGCTGAACAAAATCGAATTAATAGGAATATCTGCTTGTACACAGCCCGAAGTGCCAATGCGGATTATATCTAACGATTTAATTTCCGCTTTTGGTACTTTTGTTACAAAATCAATATTCGTCAAGGCATCGAGTTCGTTCAATACAATGTCGATATTATCAGTTCCAATTCCTGTTGAAATCACCGTGATGCGTTTGTTGTTCATCACTCCGGTATGGGTAACAAATTCGCGGTGTGCTCCTTTATATTCAATCACGTCAAAATGCTGACTCACATCTGCTACACGGTCTTGGTCGCCCACAGTAATAATTGTTTCAGCGATTTGTTCGGGTTTTAAATGCAGGTGGTAGATACTGCCGTCTCCGTTTACAATTAAATCGGTTGTTTTTAGTTTCATAATTTCTTGTTAGTAATTTATTGTAGTCGAACTGTTTTTAAATTCAGCAAATTCAATGCATTAGGTGTAAGCCCTTGCACATGAAAATGGTGGAATCTCAACACCTCATCGTAATACAAAGGTACAACAGGTGAAGCTACTTCAATTAGCTTATCTAATTGATGATAAAGTTCATAACGTTTACTGATATCCGATTCGGCCAAAGCAGCTTCGTAGATTCTGTCAAATTCGGCATTGCGGAAGCGGGTGTAATTAGGTGGTGCAGTATTCTTTCCATAAAACACCGCATAATAACTTTCCGCATCCGGATAATCGGCAATCCACGAGCCTCTGAAGAAATTGGCTTTCCCTTTCACCATCCATTCGCGTAAAATCGAAGAAGGATTAATTTCCAATTTCACGTCCATTCCAATTTTTGATAATTGTTTCGCCACCATCAAGCCCACTTCTCTGTAGGTTTCGTTGGTGTATAGGGTAATCTTCGGCATGGGATGATTGGCGCTGTAGCCCGCTTCTTGTATCAGTTTCGAAGCTTTATCGCTATTGTAAGTGTAGATTTTGTTGTTACCATCAAACGATGGTAGTCCATATGGCACAAAGCCATTCTCGGCAGGTTTACCAATGCCGTTGCGTAAGTAGCGGAGAATCTCTTTTCTGTCTATACCGCAGTTTATGGCTTGTCTTATTTTTTTGTTTGTCAATGGATTAGTTGAATTGCTATCGCTAAGGTTAATGCCCAAATATTCCGTATTCAAATTGGGTGTTTTGCTCATTACAAATTGGCTTGTGAATGCTTCGCGCAAAGCTCCCTTTTCATCCAACATGGTTTTGATGTTACCGGCATCTAAGTCGGTCATAAAATCGAGTTGCTTGCGTTGGAAAGCCATAATCTCCGATTTCTTATCGGCAATAAACGAAACGCGAATTCCATCCATAAAGGGCAACCGCTCACTACCCGACATTTCAAAGTAGTGTTCGTTTTTCGTTAAAATCAAAGCCACGCCTTCTTTCCATTTTTTGAGTTGGAATGGGCCAGTACCCACCGGATTAGCCCGAAAATCTAATCCGTAAAACGTCACCGCTTCCTTTGGAACTACTGAACAATAAGGCATGGTTAAAATACCCATCAGCGGCAGAAAAGGTTGTCTCAACTTAATTTGAAATGTAAACGAATCCAAAGCAGCAAAAGGTTGTAGGCTGTCGACTTTCCCGTTAAAAATCCATGCCCCGGGTGATGCCGTTTTAGGGTCGATGATTCTGTGTAAAGAGTAAACAAAGTCGTATGCGGTTACTGTTCGTGTGCTTTTGGGGAAGCACTTATTGTTGTGGAATGATACATCATTGCGTAAATGAAATGTATATGTTTTGCCACTATCGGTGATCTCCCAGGCGTTTGCAATGGATGGTTTAATGTTGAGCGAATCGTCTAATTGCACCAAGCCGTTATACAATTGGTTACAGGCCCAAATAATGGATTGGTCTTTCGAAAATGCCGGGTCTAAAGTGGGTATGCCGCTCGATTGATTGTAATGGAAAATGTTGTTGCTGCTAACGGTTTCGCTATGGCACGAATGCAAAGCCAATAGTAACAACACAACCCATACGCTAATCCCAAAATTATATCGAACAAAAAGGTTCATGTTCAAACCTACATAAAATTTCTATTCAGCTATTTATATGCCGATTTGCGTTATCCACGCGCCAAAAAAAGCGTGTGTTTTCCGTTACAGTTATTCTTGTTTTGCTTCTACCACAAAAGCAATTTGGTCGTGGTATTTATTGGGTATAGGTTCTAATAAAATATCCTTTGCGGTAAGTCGAACAATTTTATACGTCTTTGTTTCCTTTATTGTCTCCGCAACATTTCGTTTTTGAAAATCCTTTTTTTGTGTATACCGAAAAGTAATGGTGCCTTTTTTCTTGTTGATGCACCATTTACCCGATTTGGATGAGCCAAAGCCACACATAAAACCGGTATTAAATGTGACTGTGTGATTGGCGTTAAGCTGCAAATTATCCCAGCCTCCGCGACCTTGATCGGCATGCGCAATGGAGCCATCCTCTTCTATTTTGCCTTGTACCCAATGGTTTACTATATAGTTGAAGTCAACAGTCTTTTGTGCAACTGAGTTCAATGAGCCAAACACAACAATGCCAATAAAAAGTAGGTAGCGCATATATTAAATTATTCGTCTTTCAACGGTGGTAAATCCGATTTGTCTTTAATCTTTAAATCCCCATTTTTTGCCGCTTTGTATAATGAATACCATGCAAAAGGGTTCAATAAGTTGTTGGGTGCAGATTGTCCGTAATACGATTTACGCACTGATCCTGAACGCAATGAATACGATGAAGCTTCTGCTCCACTTGGTTGTAACTGTTGTGCCAAGGCCGCCAACATTTGCGGATCCATATTTTCTTCAGCACGTTGTAGGTCGTCTTTAGGCAATTTCAAATCGCGAAAAGCACGTTTAAACCCATCCTTATCACCCCAAGGGTAAATGATCACCCCTCCGATGTAATATTCGGTTCTCGACATTAACTGAATTACCGAGTATTTATCCTTATCCAACACTTTGGGTAAAATGTAAACCGAGGGTTTAAAACCTATACATGTGAAATATAAAGTATCACCTTCTTGAGCGGCAAACGAAAAATAACCTTCGGCACTGGCTGTTGCAACTCGTCCTCGATTCCTTATCGTTACATGTGCGTAAGGCACTCCCTGTAATGAATCGGAGGTCATGGCAAAGCCCGAAAATTGAACCACTTTGGGTTCATGGTCTTGTGCACGGGCGAACACGGAAAGCAGACATAAGAGTCCTAAATAAATGAATTTAACTTTCATACTTCTCAAATCTAAACGGAATCTTTGGTTAAAAATCATTTTTTTCAACCCTTTTGAATGATTTAACAACAGCAACTATCCACAATCTTTGCACACATTGATGATTATCCTCCAATATCTTTTAAACTTTATATCATAAACAACAGTTATTTATAACTTCGCCCACACAAAAAATAGAATATGAGTTTGAATCTGCGCTCCACCGATAATTTTGCTAGTCGTCACATTGGTATCGATGCAACTGCCGAGCAGGAAATGCTCAAAGTAATGGGTTTGAAAAGTGTAGATGATCTGATTCAAAAGACCGTACCGGCAGCCATTTTGCGCGATCGTCCATTAAATCTACCGGAAGGGCTGAGCGAGTTTGAGTATTTGCAAAAATTGAAAGCGGTAGCTTCGAAAAACAAACTTTACAAAAGTTATATTGGTCTTGGGTATTACAATACCATTACGCCTGCTGCCATCCGTAGAAATATATTCGAGAATCCGGGTTGGTACACGCAGTACACTCCCTATCAGGCAGAGATTGCTCAGGGGCGATTGGAAGCCTTGTTGAATTTCCAAACTATGGTTTCTGATTTAACGGCTTTGCCAATTGCTAATGCCTCGTTGTTGGATGAAGGAACCGCTGCGGCTGAGGCCATGAGCATGTTCTTAGGCGTGAAAAATAAAAAGCATTTCGAACACACTAAATTTTTTGTATCGAATTTGTGTTTTCCGCAAACGATAGATGTAGTGAAAACACGCGCTACCGTTTTAGGTATCGAAGTGGTAGTAGGTGATTACAACACAGTGGATATTACTAACGATTATTTTGGAGCGTTGTTGCAGTATCCTGCCTATGATGGAAGTGTGAACGAATACAAAGCATTTATCGATAAATGCCATACAGTCGAATGTTATGTAACAGTGGCTACCGATTTATTATCGCTTACCTTACTTACACCTCCGGGTGAATTTGGTGCAGATTGCGCCATCGGTAATTCACAGCGATTTGGAGTGCCAATGGGCTTTGGTGGTCCGCACGCAGCGTTCTTTGCTACAAAAGACGATTTTAAACGTATTATTCCGGGTAGAATTATTGGTGTATCCATCGATGCACAAAACAAACCGGCATTGCGTATGGCATTGCAAACACGTGAGCAACATATTCGTAGAGAAAAGGCCACTTCAAATATTTGTACAGCGCAAGCATTGTTGTCGATTATGGCCGGTATGTATGGCGTGTATCACGGTCCGAAAGGCTTGAAAGACATAGCTTCTCGTGTACATGCCTTAACGAATATTTTAGCAAAAGAGTTAGTGAGTTTAGGATATACATTACATAATGCCCATTATTTTGACACACTAACCATTGATGTAAAAGGCGATAAAAAATGGTTAGCTATCATCAACGAAACGGCATTAAAAAATGAAGTAAACTTCTTCTACAGTTGTGATAATTTTATTTCTATTTCTGTCGATGAAACTACTTTACCTGAAGATGTAGAAGCTATTGTACGTATTTTCGCTTCAGCTGCAGGGCAATCAACAACTTTTGTTTGTCCACAAGAAGCTGCCGGCTCAAACCTAGCATTGCCAAGTACTTTGGTGCGAAGCTCAAGTTATTTAACGCATCCGGTATTCAATACACATCATACTGAAAGTCAGTTGATGCGTTACATCAAATCGTTAGAAAATAAAGATTTGTCGTTAACCAAATCCATGATTGCTTTGGGGTCATGTACTATGAAACTCAATGCTGCAGCAGAATTGGAGCCGGTAAGCTGGGCTGAGTTTGCCCATATTCACCCCTTTGTGCCATTGAATCAGGCCGAAGGTTATTTGGAAATTATCAACGAATTGGAATCTGCATTGGCTGAAATTACAGGCTTTTACGCTACTTCGTTGCAACCGAACTCCGGAGCACAAGGCGAATATGCCGGTATCCAAGTGATTCGTGCATATCAAAAAGATATCGGACAAGGACATAGAAATGTTGCCTTGATTCCCGCATCTGCACACGGCACAAATCCGGCAACTGCTGTAATGGTTGGATTGCATGTTGTAGTAGTCAACACCGATGAAAAAGGGAATATTGAGTTCGATGACTTAGTAAAGAAAGCCGAAGAACACAAAGATGATTTGTGCTGCTTGATGGTAACCTATCCTTCTACACACGGAGTATTCGAAACGAATATTAAAGATGTGTGTCAATTGATTCACGCGAATGGCGGACAAGTATACATGGATGGTGCGAACTTGAATGCACAAGTTGGATTAACCGGTCCGGGATTTATTGGTGCCGATGTGAATCACATCAACTTGCATAAAACGTTTGCTATCCCTCACGGAGGTGGAGGTCCGGGCATGGGCCCAATTTGCGTGGCGAAACATTTAGCACCTTATTTGCCTTCAAACCCAATTACAAAAACGGGTGGCGAGAAAGCAATTTCGGCTATCTCCTCAGCACCATGGGGAAGTGCAAGTATTTTATTGATTTCCTATGGTTACATAAAAATGTTGGGCGCAAGTGGTTTAACAGATGCTACTAAATACGCTATTTTCAATGCTAATTATATGCGGGCTCGATTTGAGAACGAGTTCCAAGTACTTTACACCGGAGAAAATGGAAATGTAGCCCACGAATTGATTTTAGATTTCCGTCACTACAAACACACCGTTGGTATTGAGGTAGAAGATATCGCTAAACGTTTGATGGATTATGGCTTCCACGCACCAACGGTTTCTTTCCCTGTGGCAGGAACCTTAATGATTGAACCTACCGAGAGCGAAGATAAAGCAGAATTAGATCGTTTCTGTGATGCATTGATTCAAATACAAAATGAGATCAAGCAAGTGCAAAACAAAACAATGGATGCAAATGATAATCCTCTGAAGAATGCACCACACACCGTAGAAGTAATTACTGCTGAACATTGGGAACATGCCTATTCACGAGAAGTAGCTGCATTCCCATTGCCGTTTACGCGTGTTAATAAATTTTGGCCAAGTGTTGGTCGGGTGAACAACTCACATGGCGATAGAAACTTGGTATGTACTTGCCCAAGCGTTGAAGAATACCGATAATCGATTTCCGTTAATAGATTTTAAAACTTGAAATTGCAAGGACGAAATATTGTTTCGTCCTTTGCTTTTTGTATATAGCAACTTAATTTAACCCTTGTTTATGCTGTTTGATCGCTGTTACCCAAAAATTACCGACTGGCTTTATTTAGCTACTAACGAAACTATTGATTTGCGTTTTCTGCCTATTTTCAGTTATGGATTTTGGGTTGCTGCTGGTTTCATGGCAGCTGCTTATGTTATTGGGAAAGAGCTAAAGCGAAGAGAAGCTTTGGGCTTGTTTGCTTATACTGAAAAAACAGTAACGCATCATTCGGGTATAGACTATCTGTCTTTACTACTTTATGCCGGCATAGGCTATATTATTGGTTGGAAAGGTGGCGAAATGGTAACCCTGAATATCGATACGAAGTTTATTGGGCTTGCCGTTGCTGCTGTTTTTGCGTTACCCAAATTGTGGATGGAGTTGCGAAAGGAAAAGAAAGAGGCCTATACAGAAGTGGTGCGTATTTTCCCGTCAGATTTGATTGGCGATTTCGTTGTTATATGTGCAATTTTTGGCGTATTGGGCTCAAATTTGTTTAACTTTTTGGAAAGTCCTGAAGATTATGCAAATTTTTGGAGAGATCCTGTAGGCTCTATTTTCAGTGGTTTATCAGTATATGGAGGGATGATTTGTGCCGGCATTGCCCTACTCGTTTATTCGTATGTGAAGAAAATTAACGTACCCAATCTTTTTGATGCTCTGGCCTATTGTTTCATATTAGCGAATGGAATTGGGCGAATTGGTTGCCAAGTTTCGGGCGATGGCGATTGGGGTGTAGTAAACACTGCAACAAAACCTGATTTCATTCCACAGTTCCTTTGGTCTTCTACATATGCTCATAATATTGCCGATATGGGGGTAATGATGAATGGTTGTACAGAGGCACATTGTTTTGTACTTTCAGAGGCGGTTTACCCTACGCCTATCTACGAATTTTTAATGTGTACAGCCATCTTTTTTATACTACATGCTCTAAGAAAGCGTATGACCGCTACTCCGGGTATGCTGTTCTTCCTTTTCTTTATTCTGATTGGAATACAGCGATACACTATTGAACAGATTCGCGATTTGAGTGGAAGAGGGCTATATCATGTTTTTGGAGTAGGCCTCAAGCAATCAGAATTAATTTCAATTATATTAGTGATAGCAGGGGTATTTGGTATGGCGTGGACTTGGTTTTACTACAATCGAATAAAGAAGCCTACTGTTTAAATCGAATTATCGTTTCTTTATACAACTGTGGATAAAATTTATACATACGAAAATTTCCACAATTGCTAATAATTGCTAACTTTAACTAAACTATAATCCAAGCCTATGGCAATTTATACCATCCGAAAAGCAATTGGAACATTTGTAGCGGCACTTAGCGTTGTTGCTCTCCATGCGCAAGATCCCCATTTTACCCAATTTTACACTTTTGCATCGCATTTAAACCCAGGTTTAGTAGGTAATTATGATGGTAGCTTTCGTGCTGCTGTTACCTACAGAAATCAATGGGCGCAAGCATTGCAGAAATCAGCTTACCAAACAGTAGGAGCCGATGTTGATGTATCTTTCTTGGAAGGATATCTTCGTAAATCAAAACTGGCTGCTGGGGTAGCCGTTTTTAACGACAGAAGCGGTCAGGCCGGTTTGTCCTATTTGAATGCTACCGTTACCTTGGCATATCACCAAGGATTCGGGAAAGATGGCAACCACCGTTTATCTCTTGGCCTCCAAGGCGGTTTCATCCAAAAAAGAATTGACGATCCTTTATTTGGCGATCAATTCGTAGATCACAGCCAAACGCCTAAAACTTCTACCGAGGAGAATTTGAAACGTGGTATTTACAATGGTGACCTTAATGTAGGTTTATATTGGAAATCCAATTTCAAAGATGTTGTAAGATTAGGATTAGGCGTAGGAGCATATCACTTATTAGAGCCTAAAGAAAATTTCATTACTGAAGCTAATTTAGCGAAAGCTGTTAATGGCTTAGATTACAGAAGAATTACTGCCGATTTCAATTTAGAGGCATTTTTCGGAAAGAAGAAAAATATCTCTATCTCCCCTGAGTTCGTATTTTTAATGCAAGGCCCTGCACGTGAAATTAATCCGGCATTATTCTTCAGTTACTATTTCCAAACCGGTTTCCGCAAAAATAATAGTATACATGCAGGTGTACGCTACCGTGTGGGTGATGCTGTTATTCCAATGATTCAGGTGGAATTCCGAAACATTCGCTTAGGTGCTGCATATGATGTAAATATTTCTCCTTTGAGAACAACTACAAGAAATCAAGGCGCATTTGAAATTTCGTTGTCTTATGTTGGCGAAAGTATCCGATACTTTAAAGGCAGTAAATCATTACCTAGCAGAAGATTTTAAGAGAACATTGCACTGAGCTTGTCGAAGTGCAGATTTAGGAAACCACTTTCATATTTAGACAAGCCAATATGATAGTGGTTTTTTACTTTGTAAAACAGAAAAACAAACCAAACCGTATTTTATGGTGAAGAAAATAGTAGGGCTTTTTGTAGTGATTTTGACATTTTCAACTTCGTTTGCGAATGGTTCGAATCATACCCCCTCCCAATTGGGAACCCATGCACGATTGAAATTAGCCGATAGATATTTTGCAGAATCCTTGTTCTATTCCGCTGCTGAAAATTATCGCGATCATTTAGCGAAAAAGCCAAACTGTCGTTATGCCAGTTATTGGTTAGCGATGTCGCTTTACTTTGCTAAAGATTATGAAAAAGCCGAAAATGCTTTTGCACGTTTTTATGCCATGCAGCCCGGCAAAAAAGACAAAAAAAAGAACTGGGAGTACGATAATCAGAATGAATATAAAATGGGTAATCTTTATTACGGAATGACCCTACACCGCAACGGAAAGTATGAAGAGGCTAAAACGGCTTTGGGAAAATTCCGCACTGATTATCACAGTACTGATCCACAAGAAGAGGCCAACACCATTTTACTGGCAAAACGTATTGCACAAGCTTGTGATTCTGTTCAGTATTTGAAAAAGGCAAAAATTAAAGTTACAGTTTTGCCTAAGGGCATTAATCATGCGTATTCTGAAACCGCTCCGTTTTCTCCAACTGAAGCAGAATTGTATTACACGTCTACTGGATCGGATACTTTGGTAACTTTTGAAGGGTATAAAAACAAAATGTATACTTCAATTTATAAAGTAAGTAAATCCAATAGAGATTGGAACAGTCCAAAACTTGTAGAAGAGGTTGTAAATGGCGGAACCTATCATGGCGATCGCTACAATACCGCAAATGGAACATTTAATCGGGATGGTTCTCGTTTCTATTTTACTAAATGTTTAGAGCGAGATGACGACCGGCCTTTATGTAATATCTTTGTATCGGATGTGAAAAACGGAAAATTTAGCGAACCAAAACGTTTGCCCAATAATGTCAATTACGAAGAAAAATATACTAGCACAGAACCTGCTGTAAGAGCAACGGATAATAAAAAAGTGGAATACATTTATTTTTCCAGTAACCGTCCGGGCGGTAAAGGCGGAATGGATATTTGGTACACCAAACGTACCGCTGATGGCGAATATGAAGAACCACAATTAGTGAAAGGCAATGTGAATACAGTCGGTGATGAAATATCACCTTTCTTTGCTGATAGTGCTCAAACACTTTATTTCTCTTCGGATGTGCATCCGGGTTTTGGTGGATTTGATGTGTTCAAAACATCACAAGTGCCCGATGGCGAAAGAAAAGTATGGACAGCCGTACAAAACCTTGGCAAACCTGTAAACTCTGGCGCTGATGATATGTTCTTTACCGTATCTAAAGATTTATCTTATGGTTATCTTACTTCTAATCGCCAAGGGAGTATTCCGTTAAATGGAATTGCTACAGCTAGCGATGATGTTTTCGGTTGGGAAAATTTCAACTATGGATTGGAAGGTACCATGAAAGTTATCGGAAATGATGTAACGCAGCTAGATCAGAAAGTGCCAACACGTTATAACCTTTATTTGAAAAAGGACGATGGGACTAAAGTGCTAGTAGGAATTGATTCTACTTCAAAAGGAGGAAATTATTTCTTCAAACTCAATCCGGATGCCGATTATGAAGTGGAGGTAAATCGAGAAGGTTTTATCCCTGTTAGCGAGTCAGTAACTACAAAAGGATTAGAGGATGAAGACACATTGTCAAAAGTATTCAATGTTAACAAAGATGCTTATATCCTTCACGGTAACGTAGCAGAGTTAGACAAACCTGAAAATAAAATCTACGGAGCCAATATTTTGGTGTACGAAATCATTACAGGTGGTCAAGAACGTTTAATGAGTGAACTAACAGTTCCTAGCACTGAATCGCATTATTACATAAAAGTGCCTACCGGAAAAGATTACAAAGTAATGGCACGTAAAGAGGGCTATTTTGCCGGCAAAACGATGGCAAGTACAAAAGGCCTAGGAAACAGTTTAGATTCTGTTACCGCTGATGTTTTCTTGAAGAAATTGGAGCTCAACAAGGAGTACAAATTGCAGAATATTTTATATGAATTCGGGAAAGCTACTTTAACTAAATCATCGGAATTGGTTTTAGATACATTGTATATGTTGATGACGGAGAACCCAACCTTTGTGATTGAGTTGAGTTCACATACCGACTCTGTTGGTACCGGACCGAATAACATGAAATTATCTCAAGCACGTGCGCAAAGTTGTGTTACCTACTTGATTAAAAAGGGAATTGACAAAAAACGTATGTTGCCAATGGGTTATGGTAAAACGAAATACGTAGCACCGAATACAAATCCTGATGGTACCGATAACCCTGAAGGACGAGCACTAAACAGAAGAACAGAGTTTAAGATTCTGAAAATGTAACAGCACTATATGCAACAGTAAGGGCATCGGATTTAAGTTCGATGCCTTTTTTGTTTGTTGCTATCAAAAAGCTACAATGAACAAAGCACAGAAAAGATTACATTTGGATATACTTTAATTATGCAATCCGGTTTAACAATAGAATCCTTTTCTCCAATGGATGAAAGCCTGTCGGAACAGGTTTTGTTTTACTATTTTACAAAGAAGAACAATACTGAAGAGGATGTGCAGTTTAAGAGTTTCCCTAATATTTATACTGCTATTAGCATCTTCAAAGATTGTGAAGTGAAGATTAATGGAAACGATATTGAAATCACTGAATCGAAAGGCACAGGGTACATCGCCCTTACCATTACACCCGATATCAAACCGTATTTAATTTCCATAAAAGGCGCTTTTGAAGAAGTAAGTATTGTGCTCAAACCCTTGGGTGAAAACTATTTTAAGCCTTTGACCGCCAACGGAACTATTTTTGAGAAAAAATTTATTGAGCAGTTATTTGAAGCGCTTAACGAACAGGAAAAAGTACTGCAATTAGATGCTTATTTAAAATCGCATTTTTCCTGCGATACAGCGTTAAATGAATTCAGCAAAATGTTAGAAGCCTTTAGTGCCACCGAAGAAAATGTTTCTTTAACTGATTTTGCCAAAGCACATTTTATTCATCCTAAAACACTCCACCGCAAGTTCATGAAGTACTTGCAAATTACACCGCATCATTACAGACAAATTGTGCAATTCCGTAAGGCATTGGCGAATCTGTTATCGAACGATACTCAAATCGGAGAGGTGGCTTATCTGCATCATTATTTCGATCAATCGCATTTCAATAAAACGTTCAAAAGCTTAACTAATCTCTCTCCTAAGCGAGCACCTCGCGATATACAGAAGTTGGCGAACGGTAGGTTGTGCTTCCAGTTTTTGTAAGATATATTTTGTCCGTATTTTACAAGTTTAGTCCAAATCATATCAGCATCTTTGTTGTATCAAATTCAAATTAATAGTTTAGTATATGAGTAACCCATTATTAACTCCATTCGATTTAGTGCCATTTTCAACGATAAAAAACGAGCACTATTTGCCGGCTATAAAAGCTGCCATTGCACAAGCAAAGAATGAGATTGAAGATATTTATATCAACGAAGAACAACCTAATTTCGAAAATACTATTGCCGCTTTAGATTATTCTGGCAATCAGTTGAGTCGTCTATCGGTATTGTTTTTTAATATATATTCTTCGAATGCCGATGATGAAATTCAACACATTGCCATGGAGGTTTCGCCATTGTTATCGGAGTTCGGTAACGATGTGAATTTAAACGAAAAATTATTTCACCGAATCAAAGCTGTTTATGAGAAGAAAGACAGTTTGTCTTTAACTACAGAACAACACACCTTGTTGGAAAACACGTTCAAGAACTTTGCACGTAATGGCGCATTGTTGAACGAATTGCAAAAAGATGAATTGCGTGAATTAGATAAAGAATTGAGTCAACTTTCGTTGGTATTTGGTGCGAAAGTATTGAACGACACCAATGCCTATGAGTTACTGATAGACAATGAAAGCGATTTAGCAGGTTTGCCGATAGATAATATTACGGAAGCTCGTGAAACAGCTAAAGCCAAAGGCAAAGAAGGTTGGCTTTTCACGCTCGACTATCCGGTGTATTTACCTTTCGTTACCTATATCCAAAATCGTGATTTGCGCAAGAAAATGGTGTTGGCTAAAAATGCATTAGGTTTTCAAGACAATGAAAATAATACCGAAACAACACTGCTGACTATCGCTAAACTGAAAATCAAAAAAGCAAATTTATTAGGCTATAAAACGTATGCCGATTATGTGTTGGAAGAGCGTATGGCCAAAACACCAAGCACGGTTAAAAATTTCTTGAATGAATTGTTAGAGAAGTCTACACCATTTGCCAATAAAGAGTTTGCTGAGTTAGAGCTGTTCGCTAAGCAAAAAGGCGGTATCGATAAATTAGAACGTTGGGATGGAGCATATTATTCCGAGCAATTAAAGAAGTCGAAATTCAACTTAGATGAAGAAGAACTGCGTCCATACTTCTCTTTGGAAAACGTATTGAATGGCGTGTTTGATATTGCCGGTGAGTTATATAATATCAAGTTCAATAAAGCTCCGGAGGTGGAAGTGTATCACCCGGAAGTTTCAGCATACAAAGTAACATCAACACTTACTAATCAGTTGGTAGCATATGTGTACACCGACTTTTTCCCACGCTCCACCAAACGCGCAGGTGCATGGATGAGTTCTTTCAAATCGCAGTTCAAAAAGAATGGTGTTGATGAACGTCCTCAGGTATCCGTAACTTGTAACTTTACCAAACCAACGGCAACAAAGCCTTCTTTGTTAACCTTTGGCGAAGTAACAACCTTGTTTCACGAATTCGGACATGCATTACACGGAATGCTTTCCGATACTACGTATCCAAGTCTTTCCGGTCCGCATGTATACTGGGATTTTGTAGAATTGCCAAGTCAGATTTTTGAGAACTGGTGCTACGAAAAAGAGGCCTTATCGCGCTTTGCCAAACACTACGAAACCGGAGAGGTAATTCCTGATGCATTGATTGAGAAAATCAAAGCTGCTGCCTCTTTCGAAGCCGGTATGCAGATGTTGCGCCAAGTTGGTTTAGCCTCCATTGATTTTGGTTGGCATGCGGTTGAAAGCTTGGAAAACGTAAAGCATGTAAAAGAATACGAAGCGGAACTGACAGCAAAAACTAGTTTATATCCGGAAACAGCCGGAGTATGCACCAGTACAGCTTTCTCGCATATTTTTCAAGGGGGTTACAGTGCCGGTTATTATAGTTATAAATGGGCGGAAGTGTTGGATGCAGATGCTTTTGAGTATTTTAAAGAACATGGTATTTTCAATAAAGAAGTAGCTGCTAAATTCAAACAAAACATTTTGGCGGCAGGCGGTTCAGCCCATCCCATGGACTTGTACAAAGCTTTCCGTGGCGCAGAACCCAGCATTCAACCGCTATTGAAAAGAGGGAATTTGAACTAAAACTATTTTTGGATAACAAACGTTTTCTTTCCAACTATTGTCTGATCTTTCTCCAACGAAAGCATATACAAACCATCAGCCCATTCCAAAGTGTTGATGGTTTTGTTTTGAAGGTTTGAGGTTGTAACCAATTCTCCCAAACTATTGTAAACAATATAACTAAGACCGGAAGGTAAATCGCCTTGTAAGGTGAGTAGACCATGTGTTGGGTTGGGAAAAATCGAAAATTCAATCGCGTTTTCAGCTGTAATTCCAACTGTTGTTTGGTCTAATTTTGCCAGGAAAATATCTTCGGCTTCAGGCAAAGGCAAAAGCGTATTGCCAAAAATGCACCGATATAAATAATAGCCGGTGTTATATACATTGCCCTGTCCATCCACATTTATACCTAAGCCACAATCAGTGCCACTTTCGCCTGCATTCTGCAACCAACGGATGTTGCCGTTAGTATCGTAGCTCACCATAAAAATATTGCGGTCGGGGCCGCTGATCGTTCGTCCTGAAAAAGTGATGTTGTATTCATAAAAACCTGTAGCATAAACATTTCCATATTGGTCGCAACAAATGCCATTGCCAATATCCAATTTTGTGCCTTCGCCACGGTTCACCCATTGGCAAATACCCTGTTCATCGAACTTTGCCACAAACGGATCGTTGTACCCCGAGTTACCAATATTGAATGCTCCAAAATTTGCACTGCCGGAAGAATACCCGCAAATGAATACGTTCGTTCCATCTGTGCATATCGAATTGGCTACATCATCATAGCCTCCTCCCGCGCTTTTCAGCCATTTCAAATTTCCGTTTCCATCGAGGTGGGCTATGAATATCTGATAATTTGTACTCGAAGCATTTACTGTTGTTGTGTCTAGTGTGTAGCTGAGCGAAAAGTATCCTGTAATGGCAATATCTCCATTGTTCAATAAGCACAGTGAATTCGCAGTATTGGTGTGCGCTGCTTTTGACGATTTTGCCCAAATCACTGAACCGTTATTATCGAGTTTTGCAATAAAACTTTCCGGAAAGCCATTGGTGCTGTTGAGTGTAAAACTTCCCAATTGTATTGCAGTTGTATAGGTTCCACAGAGGTAAACATTTCCACTGTTATCGGTGATGATGGAATAGGCTTGATCGGTTTTCGTTCCGCCAAACGTTTTCAGCCAAACCGGATTTCCTCCTGCATCAATTTTAGCAACATAAATATCGCTCAATCCTTTGCTTTTAACGCCCTTGTTGCCCACCGACATCGAATCTTCAAAATAACCCGTTACAAAAACGGCATTGCTGTTATCGGCTGCACAATCGCTAGCCTTATCAACTTTTATGCCGCCTAACAGTTGTACCCACTGTAAGCTTCCGTTTGTATTGTATTTTGCCACAAATCCGTCTGACAATCCATGACCTTTGCGTAATGTTCCACGGAACTTAGCATCACCGGCAATATCGCCACACAGTAAAACATTTCCTGCATTATCAAAACGTATATTTTTTCCTATATCGGAGCCCACTCCACCTTCACCTATAGCCCAAGGATATTGTTGAGCCACTACGAAAGCCGGAAAAAGCAGCAACAGTAAAATTGATTTCATTTCACAATATACATAAAGAAGCTTTGCTCATCTAACGATTTGGGCTTAGATTTTCATTGTGTGGACCTCATTCCAAAATGTTTAACAATTTATCCGCTAAACAGGTAGTGGCGTTTTTAAAATCCATCTTCGTATTCAAAAAAAATCGTTTATCTTTGCACGACCAAAGAAAGTTTTGGAACGTTGCTTGAACGGATTTCTAAACAGGCACCCATTTCCCTTTTGTCGCTTATTTCATAACCATCTATTCATCATGGCAAAGTATATTTTTGTAACAGGGGGAGTTACATCTTCTTTAGGTAAAGGCATTTTTGCCGCTTCGTTAGCTAAGCTATTGCAAGCACGTGGATTTCGCGTTACAATTCAAAAATTCGACCCGTATATCAACGTAGACCCGGGAACGCTAAATCCTTATGAACATGGAGAGTGTTATGTAACCGAAGATGGCGCTGAAACCGACTTGGATTTGGGGCACTACGAGCGTTTTTTGAATGTGCCTACTTCACAGGCGAATAACGTAACTACCGGACGAGTTTATCAGCATGTTATTAACAAAGAACGCGAAGGGGCTTATTTGGGCAAAACAGTTCAAGTGATTCCGCATATTACGGATGAAATTAAGCGCAGAATGTTGTTGCTTGGACAAACCGGCAATTTCGATATAGTGATTACCGAAATTGGTGGAACAGTGGGTGATATTGAGGCGCAACCGTATGTAGAAACAGTTCGTCAGATAGTTTGGGAGCAAGGTCACGAAAATGCCATGGTGTGTCATTTGACTTTATTACCTTATTTGAAAGCTGCAAAAGAATTGAAAACTAAGCCTACACAACACTCTGTAAAAGAGTTACAGATGTATGGTTTGCAGCCCGATATTTTAGTGTGTAGAACCGAAATGCCACTCACGCAGGATATCAGAAGAAAGTTGGCGCTCTTCTGTAATGTGAACATTGAGGCGGTAATTCAGGCATCTGATGTAGATACTATATATGATGTGCCATTAGAAATGCAAAACGAAAAATTGGATGTAACGGTGTTGAACAAACTTCAGTTGCCAACGAATAATGTTTGTCAGCTCGATACTTGGAAAACATTTGTAGACCATTTGAAAAATCCAACAGAGACTGTAACGATTGGCTTAGTAGGAAAATACATCGAATTGCAAGACGCTTATAAATCGATTTACGAATCCTTTATTCATGCAGGTGTGTCCAATCGGTGCAAAGTTATCGTGAAGAATATTCATTCGGAGTCTTTAACGAAAGAAAATGCGGCCGAAGAGTTGCAAGGCTTAGATGGAGTGCTTGTCGCACCAGGTTTTGGAAGCCGTGGTATTGAAGGGAAAATTGAAGCCATACGTTATGTGCGCGAAAATGGAATACCGTTTTTCGGTATCTGTTTAGGTATGCAAATGGCCGTAATCGAATGGGCTAGAAATGTATTAGGTTGGGCCGATGCGCATTCTGTGGAAATGGACGAACATACTACCCATCCGGTAATTGATATGATGGCCGAGCAGAAAAAAATAACTGCAAAAGGAGGAACCATGCGTTTAGGCGCTTATCGTTGTGCGATTGAAAAAGGAACCTTAGCCGAGAAAATCTACGGTAAAGCTGAAGTGTCTGAACGCCATCGCCACCGCTATGAATTCAATAACGCCTATTTCAACGATTTCGAAAATTCAGGCTTAAAAGCTTCCGGCAAAAATCCGGAAAGCAACTTGGTGGAAATTGTAGAAATCCCCACACATCCGTTTTTCATTGGTGTGCAATTTCACCCGGAATTGAAATCAACAGTGGAAAGTCCGCAACCCATTTTTGTGGCATTTATTAAAGCGGCATTGGAGAAAAAGAAAGCAACGCATTTGATAGCAAGCGCTACAGCTTAAAACAAACTGTATCATAACACCCTAATGTTTCGAATATTAATCACTTTTATTTTTACGATTTCTTTTGGTTTTTCTTTCGCTCAAATCAAACGCGATACATCCTATACTACTATCCCTGAAGAACCTCCAATTCCCGAAAATGTTATTGGCTATAGAGCCGATTATGGATGGCGTCTTTTCATAAATTATTTTGGCTATGCCGAACTTATTACCGATGATATTGAAGCGAAGTATAATAAAGCTTTAGAAGAAGGCGCAAACAAAGAGTTGAAAATTGAAATGACCAAGCTAGGCTTGATTCAAAGTAAATATAATCTCTATACTACATTTCCAATGACGATTGCAGATGGCTGGCATAAAGTAGTAGTGACCGATAATGCCCACTTTTGCTCGGATATGAAAGTACTGGTTCAGAATAACAATATTGTAAAGCTTGCTGCGGAAGACTTCTTTCCTATTAATTTTTCTGCTCCACGACAAATCAGAAATGCCAAGAACACCATTACCATCAAAAAATTTTATGCTCAAAAATTAGTAACAGTTGATGTATACTTCATGGACGATATTGAGCAACAAAACATTGTTGAACCACCGCAAAAATATGGCTATGTCTGTTTTTGGTCTGACATTAAAAATGCCGAGGATATTATCATAAAAATTCAGGACAAAAAGATTGGAAAGGTACCTTTGCAAAGCACAACTGAACCCGAATGCTTCAGTAATGGCATGCTCTGTAAAATATTACGCCCAGGGCAATATAGCTTGCTGGCACTCGGAAGAGGTACAATTGTTTGGAGAGGCGAATTCCTGATAAAAGAAAATACTTGTCTTAAATATCATTTAGGAAAGTCGAACAAAGCTTGGGAATAAATGAGGTAAAGGCTCATCAGTCTTCTTTCTTTGGCACCCGCTTCGTTCCATCATACAACTCGTATTCCAATAATCGGCAATCAATTTTACCATTGTAGAATTCAATTCTGCGTGTGGTTTTCAAACCGATTTTTTTGGCGAGTTCCAAGTTGCCCGTAAAAATGTAGCCTTTATAGCCTTTGCACGATTTTTTCATGAAATCGCCAATCTCTTTATAAATTTCTTCTAACTCGGTTTCTTCCCCCAAACGCTCACCATACTCTGGGTTGAAGAAAATAGTTCCGCCTCCTTCCGGAATTTCCGTATCCCGAAAATCACATACTTCAAAATCCATCAACTCTTCCACACCGGCCATACGCGCGTTAATTTTCGAAACATTGATGGCATCTTCACTGATATCACTCGCAATGATGCGCAAGCCCGGCACCTCGCGCACCATGTGTTGAATGTTCGCCAACTCCGCTTCATACACACTTTCTTCGTAGCCAATAAAATGCATAAACGAATAATTGTTGCGATACAAGCCCGGCATGCGTTTCGTGGCCGACATTAACGCCTCAATGGCCAATGTTCCCGAACCACACATGGGGTTTACGAAAGCCGATTGACGGTCCCATTTCGAAGCCAAAATGGTAGCCGCAGCCAACGATTCCAACATAGGCGCCTTGCCTGGAATTTTTCGGTAGCCGTGTTTCGACAGCGTTTCGCCCGAAGTGTCAATAAACAAAGCCGCCTCCTCGTTTTTCCAAAATAAATTAATCACCGCTTTATCGTAGTCAGAACCCGAATTCGGACGTTTTCCATATTTATCGCGAAAATGATCTACAATCGCATCCTTCACCTTCACATTTGCAAAGAGGGGAGTGGTAATGCTCGGGTGATCCACATGGCTCGTCACCGAAAAATACCCATCCTTTTCCAGCAAACTTTCCCACGGCAACTGATACACTTTGTTGTACAAATCATCCGGGTCGGTGCATTGAAATTCCTTCAACGTATACAGCACCTGACTGGCGCAACGCAAATGCAGGTTCAACTTAATACAATCGTTCAACGAGCCAATCAGTTCCACGCCTGTGGCAAAAATCTTCTTGGGTTCAAAGCCTAATTGTTCAATCTCGAGCGCCAAAAATGGGGCAATGCGTTTGCTGCAGGTAACAATAATGCGACTTCGTCTTTGATAAAATTTCATACTTGGTAAACCTACGGAAAAAAGGCGAAGAAGGAGAGGTGTTTGCGTTAGGGCTTTGAAAATGGATATTAGATTTGCTCCATCACCATCTCTAGTTGTTGAAGAATTACTCTAAGCCTTTATGTATGCTGATTAACGATGGACAAACGCGTTTACAACCGATATATATTTAGCTTAATCGACTTTTACATAGGGTAACAATTTTTTATAGATACTATCGGTCATATTTGGCACACGTGCTAATTGTTCTACTGATTTAAACAAGGAATTGTTTTTCCTGTATTTGACAATATAACCCGCAAATGGCCTTGAGTAGGGATGCTCTTTAAATTCCTCATATGTGGCTGTATTGATGTTTATTTTCTTTAATTCCTGTTTGCTAATTACGAGGTTAACACGAAATTTGTTGAAGGTAGAATCGGCAATGCCATATACTTCTTTGAGTTGATCTACATTCGTAAATCCACCTAACCATTCTCTATACTTTACAATACGAGCTGCTAATTTTGGCCCTATACCATATAGTTTTTCAAAACCTGCAGAATCGGCCTTGTTCACATCAATAAAGAAAGGTTTGTAGCTGAACTTCGGAAATATTTTCGGCATTTCTTCATTTACAGCGGTTACGGTTTCCTTAGTATTCGCAATGGTATGTGTTTCTGTCTCCATCCGTACATAGGGCAAAAGTTCTTGTTTCTTTTGATCACTCAACACAAAGATTTTAAGTATATCTTCCGGCTTACGAAACTTTCCGCCTTTGGCTTTATAGTGTTCAATTACCGTAGCCTGTTTTTCGCTCAAACCTAAGGTGATCCATTCGTTGATGCTAATCTTATTGGGATCGAACGGGAAAAGCGTATGGTTTTTTTTATCTGCTTTTGGGGTGTATTCATTGCTAGTGTAGCGAGGAGTCGAGTAGTTGTATCTTTCCGAGAAAGCGCTGGTATCGAGCTTTTGTTCCAATTCTGTTTTGAAGGCCGCTACTTCTTTTTCGAAGGCCTCATCTACTATTGGTTTTTCATCCTTGTGTAGTAGACTGTAAATGAAAGGGAGAATGATGAGTAACATAGTAATGGAGCCCAAGGCAATCACGGCTCTGCGTTCACCCGGGGAAAAGATGAAGTATTGGCGTATCTGCTTTCGCATCATACACGAACTTATTTAAAAGCAAGTGTTTTAGCGCATAATAAACATTTACTATCGGAACATAATAAAAAAACGCAGTAGTTACCTCCTGCGTTTTTTCTTCTTGTCTAACCCCTAATAGCTAAAAGCTATTGGTTATCCTTAATGTTCTTCTACTTCTTTTTTCTCTTCTAGCGGAGCTGTGTTTTTAGGAATGTATTTCGGATCGATATCATGTTTGATAAAATCTTCAATATTCTCTACGCCAATTCGTTTCGCTTTAATCATCTTGTCTTTATCCAAAATAAACAGTTGTGGTGTACTTTGAATATCCCATTCAAAACGGAAATTGTTTTGGTGATAGGGGTCTGCTACGTTTATCCAATCGAGCTTATTCTCTTTGATGAAATCTGTCCATTTTTTTATTTCCGCAATATCAAAAATACCCGGGGAATAAACTTCTACATCAATCTTTTCTGATTTCATTTTATGGTATATCTCTGCCAATTTTGGGATTTCTTTTTTGCAATGGCCGCAATCCGGATCCCAGAACGCCAAAATGGTATATCTGCTTTTCACATCATAGAGTGAACGCATTTGTTTCAAGGTAGAATCGGCAAGTACAATATTTCTTGCTTTTTTGCCAATCAAAAGTGGGTCTAATATTCTACCGCGTTCTACAATTTTATATAACTGCGTTGAGTCCACCCAAGGCGTAAATCCTTTTGCGTAATATTTGTTTACGATATGCACATAAACGGCATCAAAACCCATAATTTTTGACTTTGCCATTTCGTTTAGCATGTACACCAACGAATAGCGGAATAAATCATTTTTCGGGTCCATTTTCGATAACAATTCATCCCCATCCTTAATCAATGTATCCGGATTTTGAATAACGACTTTGGTGTAGTAGTAGGAAAGTTTATTGTGGAAAATTGGGGTTCGAATCAATCGATCATCGGTTAGGTCTACATTATCCCAATATTTTGCTTTGTATTCTCTCCATTGCCATGCCGAATCTAGAAGCACGCCTTTCGAATTCCGCGGTCCATCTTTACTGAGTTCCGGTTCACGCATAGAACGTAATAGTTTGGCATAAAGTGTAGTAGGATGGTCTTTTTCTACACTCAGTCGTTTTGCTTTTACATCTTCATCAATTTTTTGAAGATTAGCTTTTGCTTCGCTTTTTGCTTTTTCGTCTTTCGCTTCTCTAAGCAAGGCATTTTGTTTTTCTAATGCTTTGCGCTTTTCACTCAAGAAAAACATATCGTCATAAAATACTTTATTCTCTGCTGAACCTTCTACCTTCATGTGTCCGGCCAAATCAAACGTATCTGTAGCTAAAATGATTTTTGGCTCACTCACCACAAATTCAAAGTACTTGTTGTTCAATTGCGGAAAAACTGCTAGATAAATTCCCGGAGGAAGAAGGGTGTCCATTTTGATAAGACAAACATCTGATTTGTCTATTACAAAAGTGTCCTTGATGTACTGCTTGTCGCCATAATAATTGGCTAATATTAATTGCGTGTTGCCTAGACCTTTAACAGTGATTTTGATTTCTGTTCCTTTACCGGCAAATGTTTTTGCCGACAATAACAGGAGCATTGTAGCGAAGAAAAACGACATCGAAAAACGATTCACTAAGTTTCTTCCACGGTTCATTTCTTTCATTTTCGGATTTTAGTTTTTGCTATATCAAATTTAAGTTGCCCAAAAATAGTGGACTTATTCAATAGTCGTCAATTTTCGTGCAAAAGGTTGCAAAACGGTTTGCTAAAATTAGTTAACCAACAAAACCAAGCCTTTGAGGTAGTTCCCTTCAGGGTGGAAAATGTTGATGGGATGGTCGGGTGGTTGTGTTAACTGATGCAAAATGCGGATGTTTTTTCCGGCTTCAATGGCAGCAGCGGTAACTGCTCCACGGAATAAATCATAGTTTACCACCTGTGAGCAAGAAAACGTGAACAAGATGCCTCCCTGTTCTAATTTTTGCATCGCTTCTAAATTGATGCGTTTATAGGCTTGAATGGCATGGTGACGAGCTGCAACGTTCTTCGCAAATGCCGGTGGGTCGAGCACAATCACATCGAAGTCGCCTTTCTTTACCGTTTTAAGATAATCGAATACATCGCTGGTCACCGATTCATGAATAGTTTCGCAATTGTTTATCGCAATGTTTTGTTCGGTTAAAATCATCGCCTTTTCAGATGAATCGACCGATACAACTTTTTGAGCATTTGCTTTTGCGGCATACACCGAAAATCCTCCGGTATAACAAAAGGTATTCAATACTTTTTTTCCTTTGGAATAGGTCGCTAACAATTTTCTGTTTTCGCGTTGATCGATAAAAAAGCCTGTTTTTTGCCCGGTAACAAAATCGACCCGAAACAGATTTTCATTCTCTTTCACGGTAAGCGTTTCTGCCTTGCCGAAAACAAATTCATCTTTACCGTATTCGTTATGTTTAGGTAATGTGTTGTTACTTTTATTATAAACTGCTACGAGTTGTTCTCCATAAACCTTCTGGAGGCATTCTGCAATCAATGTCATTTGTTTCGCGATAAAAACACTATGCGCTTGAACTACACATACTCCATCGTAAAAATCGATAATGAGTCCGGGAATACCATCGCCTTCAGCATGAATTAATCGATAGGTGTTCGTGTTTGCATTACCTGTTAGCCCAATGGTTTTTCGCGATTCAAAGGCATTGCTTATCTTTTCTTGAAAGAGATTCTGCAGCGATTCGATAGGCGAAAATGAAAGAATACGAACAGCAATATTGCTCTGTGTGAAATAGCCAATGGCTAAAAACTTACCACGTTCGTTTACGACCTCTACAAGGGTATCGTTTTTAATAGATTCGTCTTTGCTTTTTACTGCACCGGAAAAAATCCATGGGTGAAAGCGAAGTATAGCATCTGTCTTGGAGTTATGAATAATAACTTTAGGTAATTGAAGTGTGTTCATTATAAGAGATAAAGAGCGGTTAGCGATAAAATTATTCGCAGTATTTTTTGATGGCCTTAGCGGCATCCGTATATTTTAATTGCAATGCCATATTAAAATCATTACAACCTTCTATGATTTTTCCGGTATACACTTTGGCAACACCACGTTTATACAAAACTTCTCCTGACGGATCTTCCATTTCCATATAAGCATTGAAGTCTTCCACAGCACCGGCATAATCTCTATCCATCATGCGTAATGCACCACGTTCTTTATGCGCTAATGAAAAGTTCTTGTTTACATCTAATAATGTTGAGTAATCATCAATTGCAGATTTTAAGTCGCCTAGACGCAACGATAGATTCGCTCTGTTTAGATAGGCTTTATAGAACGAACTGTCTGATTCAATGGCAAAAGCATAGTATTCGTAGGCCTTTTCAACGTTGTTAGAGTTTTCGTACAATAACGCCATTTTATAATACGGTCTGGCAAATGCCGCATCAATCGCAGTTGCAATTAAATATTCTTTTTGTGCTTCTTGTGCATCACCGGCTGCTGAAAGCATTTCCGCATGGTAGGTCCACGATTCGGCAGAGTTTGGATTGGTTTCAATCGCTTTGCGTAGATACAATTCGGCTTTTTTGAAATCCTTAATTTTCATTTCTTCCTTAAATTTCTCAATCCAAATTTTTGCTTTTAGTGCAGTAATCGGATCAACCGGAGTAAGGTATTTTGGTCCGTTTTTACCTTTACCTACCGATATACTTTGGAAGTTCAACCCTTTGAAAGCGAAATCAGGACTGTCGGAATATTCATCTAACGGATCAATTTCTTTGGCTAAAACTTTATTGGCAATCGCTTTTTTAATTTCTTCTTTCATCGATAAATCGCGCTCGGAAAGCGGTTTTACAGCATTCGCTTGCGGCATTTGTACCGATTTAGTTGTGTTTCGCTCCGGAGCAACTTCTTCTGCTTTTTGCTCGATAACAGGGGTTGGAATGGTTTCTTCTTTTTGCGTAGGATTTTCTGCAATAACAGTTTGTGTTACTTGTTGTTCAACGGGTATAGTCTCTTGCGGTTTAATCAGTTCGGTGGTTGGTTCTACTTTAGGCTCTTCCTTAGCAGGTATTGCTTGGTGTGCAGATTCAATTGTTGGATTAGTTTCAGCAACAACTGGGGTTTCTTTTACAACGGGATCAACCACTTTGACAGGTTCTTCTCTAGGTAGTTCTTTTGCTTCTATTTGAACTGAAGGGCTCGCATTTTGTTTTGTCTCACTCACAACAGATGGTGTTGGTTCAGGCTGTGCATTAGGGTTCGGAACAATAGTGTTACTAGGATTCAACGTTAATTTTGTTGTTAATAGCTTGTCGTCTTTGGCGGGGTCTGTTGTGTTTTTCTCAATGGGTTTAGTTTGTACTTTTGTTTCTTTTTCAATTGCTACCGTTGCTTCTGTTTTATGCTCAACAGGTGCAATCGCTTTTTTTTCTGTGCTGCTGTTTTGTGCTACAGGAGTTGTTTCTTCTTTTTTGATTTCAGTAACCGTTGGCGAAGCTATTTGTTCTACTTTAGTCGGTTCTGTTTCAATAACTTGTTTTTCAGTATTGTCGTTCGGATGGCTTTCTGCAGCTACTATTGGCTTAGCCTTGTTGGATGCTGATGTGTCAACCGGCACAATATCTCTTACAAGAAGCTGTTCCACTTCCACCGGTGTAGGGGCCTGATTTTTTTTCTTTTTAACTCGGTTTTTACGTTTCGCTTTCTTTAAATCGTTATCCGCTTTTTTTACGTAATTGCTCTCTGCTATCAGTTGTTCACCAGGGCGGTTGTTAATCCGCTCTAACATGTCAGATTCACCTTCTCTGTTTTTTTCAAAGTAATAGGCATTCTCGTTTAGGTAATCGTACTCGCTTAATTTGTTGCGTAAGCGATTAATCTCCTCGTTCAATTTTGTTTTTACATCATTCAAACTATCTACTTCTTTACCCAATGGACTTTGCGCATAGTAACGCTGACGAGCTTTTTCCATTCTTTTTAACACGGCATTCATGTCTTTCTCGTCATATTGAAAAGAGAACTCAGTGTTTTTAATCGAATCTATTTGATGGTTTAATGCCGAAATTTGTTTGTCGATTTTACCGATGTGTTTATTCATCTTTTCAGTTTGAATCGAATCGCCTTTAATTTCAGAAATAAGGATGTAATCATCTTTTAAAAGCGGGTCAAGCGCATCATTGTCCCACTCAAAATCCAATTGCGGACGAGCATCTTCTCCACTCAAAAAGGGCTTATTGGGGTTGAATTTAGTGGGGTCCCACGTGGCCGGACGAACTTTTACCGGGATCACGATTACTTTGCCGGGATATACAGTTTTCCCTTTTAGGTCGCTATTTTTTTTGATATCTGCTTCCGTTACTTGGAACCGATAGGCAATTTCTTGCAAACGCGCAGTGTTGCGCACCATAAACGCCCAATATTGAATTCCGGGTTTATTTTCGCTTTGAGCAGATAATTGGGCGAGGCATCCAACTATCAAAAACAGGACAAGTAAAAATCTTTTCATTCAAATCTCAATATATAAAAACTTCCGCAATAATCTCATCCTTTAATTCTCTATTCAGCATTTCCTTGATTTTAGCACGAGAAAAATGCAGTTCGTTTTTCAGAGCAGGATTATCTACTGTTATGAATAGTTTTCTGTCTTTTAATACAATTGTTTTTGTGTGTTTCGAAATCAGGCCGCCCATTAGGGTATCCCAAAGTGATGCTATTTTGGATTGGGCAATAGATTCTTCTAATCCACTTTCTCTAATCCACATTTTTATGGCATCCCCTAAGCTAATGTCGTTATACCGTATCATTCGACTCTAAATCTATGGTAAAAATCTCAATTTGTTCTCTATTTCCATCAAAAGCTTTCTCGAGTCGCAAAATATCGGTATCCGACATAAATACCTGTCCAAACTCATCTCCCTGCAATATACGTATCAATTGTTGCATTCGTTTCGTGTCGAGTTTATCGAACAGATCATCTATCAATAAAATAGGCAAAACACCTTTCATTTCATGCAAATAGCGATAAAGTGATAGTTTTAATGCAATAGTGAACGATTTTTGCTGGCCTTGAGAGCCAAATTTCTTAATCTTTTCACCGTGAATGGTGAATTCAAAATCATCTCTATGAATCCCTGCTGATGTGCGTTGTAACACTAAATCTTTTTGTAAATTCTGTTCAAAAAGCATGTTCCAATCTTTGCTTAACAATTGCGAGGCATAATGCCATTTTACATCCTCTTTTTCTTCACTAATAATAGCGTAAAACTGTTGGAACACGGCCTCAAAGCGCAGGAAAATGTCTTTTCGTTTATTGAAAATATAACTTCCGGATTCTGCTAAACGCGAATTGTAAAATTCAAGCATACTGATATCGGTAGCAGGTTTGTCGGCTTTCATTTTCAAGAGCGAGTTGCGTTGCTCCAGAATTTTATTGTAGTCCATAAGCGCTTCTAAATAAGCAGTGTCTACTTGTGCCAATATATTATCGAACAATTTTCTGCGTTCCTCACTGCCACCTTGAATAATGTCGCTGTCTTCGGGCGAAATAATCACCAAAGGTATTGTGCCAATGTATTCAGCAGCCTTTTGGTAAACCGCTCCATTTACACTAATCTCTTTACGCTTGTTGAGTGGTATTTTTACTACCAATTCCAGCAGTTCTCCTTTTTTTTCAATAGCGGCTTCGATTCTTGAAAATGCCTCGTTCCATTTAATCAGTTGCTGATCGGTGAGGTTGAAAAAGCTTTTGGTTAAGCTTAAAAAGTAGATCAAGTCCAATAAATTTGTTTTGCCCACACCATTTTGCCCCACAAAAGCCGTAAACTTTTTGCTGAGGCGAAAATCACGTTTTGTGTGATTTTTGAAGTTAGTGAGCGTCAATTTTCTAAGAAAAACGCTATTTTCATTGGCTGGCATGTATTCCCCGAATTATGGCCCCGAAACCTATGTAAAATTTTCATTGTAGGGGATAAAACTTAAAATAAAAAAAAATACTTAGGTTTGTCCGCTTTATTAAAAAGTTATGGCCACAAAATTAACTAAAGAAACATATCTGTATTGGTATGAACTGATGCTTCTTCTTCGCAAGTTTGAGGAGCGTGCGGGTATGCTTTATGGCCAACAGAAAATTCGTGGCTTTTGTCACTTATACATTGGTCAAGAAGCAGTGGCAGCAGGAATGATGTCGGCTTTAAAATCCGATGACCGGGTAATTACCGCTTATCGCGATCATGCTTTAGCTATTGCCAAAGGAATTAGCTGTAATGCAGCAATGGCTGAGTTGTATGGAAAGGAAACCGGTTGCACCAAAGGAAAAGGAGGCTCAATGCACTTTTTCTCAAAAGAACACAACTTTTTTGGCGGGCACGGAATTGTAGGTGCGCAAATTGGCTTAGGCGCAGGCATTGCTTTTGCCGATAAATATCTCGATAAATCAAACGTTACCATTTGCTTTTTTGGCGATGGTGCTGCTCGTCAAGGTATTTTGCACGAAACCTTCAACATGGCCATGATGTGGAAATTACCGGTAATTTTTGTTTGCGAGAACAATGGTTACGCTATGGGAACTTCGGTAAAGCGTTCGTCAAACGTTACCAAAATTGCGACATTGGGTGAAGCTTACGATATGCCTTCAGAATCTGTAGATGGCATGCAGTGCGAAACCGTTCACGAAGCCATTGCAAAAGCAGCTGACAGAGCCAGAAGTGGTGAAGGTCCAACGTTCTTAGAAATTTGTACGTATCGTTATAAAGGGCACTCAATGTCTGATCCACAGAAGTACAGAACGAAGGAGGAAGTTGAAGAATATAAGAAACTTGATCCTATTGAAACCACATTGGATACAATAGTGAAGAAAAAGTATGCAACGCAAGCGGAGATTGAAGTTATTCAACAGCGCGTTAATCAACAAGTGGAAGATTGCGTGAAGTTTGCAGAAGAATCGCCTTACCCTAGCGATGATGAATTGTATAAAGATATTTATGCAGAAGCCGATTACCCATTTTTAACTGAATAAACGATAAATAAAACAACAACAATTATGGCAGAGACAGAAGAAATACAAGCAGTACAGCATTTTGCGGAGCGTGTAGAAAATTTCGTAGAAGAGAATAAACAAGCTGTGGCTATTGGCGCTGGCGCTTTAGTGGTGATTATTGCTGCATCTCTTTTCATTTTCTTGAAATGGCTTCCGGAGCGTAATCTTAAAGCGCAACGCGAAATATTTATGGCCGAAATAGCCTTTCAGAAAGATTCTTTCAACTTGGCGTTGAATGGAAATGGTGTAAATAAAGGATTTTTAGAAGTACAGAAAAAATACGGTTGGACAAAAGCAGCAAACCTTTGTAATTACTACATCGGTATTTGTTATTTGAATACCGGTAAATATGCTGATGCGGTTACGTATTTGGATAAGTTCAGCACGTCTGACGCTGTATTAGGCGCGGCAAAGTTGAATGCAATTGGTGATGCTTATGCTGAACAAAATAAACCTGCCGATGCTGAAAAATATTACGCTAAAGCAGCCGGTTTTTCAGAAAACGATCAATTCACACCATATTACTTAGTTAAATTGGGTATGTATTTGGAAACACAAAAGAAATTTAAAGAAGCTGTAGAACAATATACTAAAGTGAAAGAAAAATATCCAATGTCTGATGAAGGCCGTGACATTGAAAAGTACATCTCTCGTGCTACTGCACAACTCTAAATTGGAAGAAATACAATCAAAGAGACCTTCGGGTCTCTTTTTTTTTGCCCTATTCTTAAACCAATAAGTTTATTCATCTTCATTTGTTGACTCTGTTAAAGAACATTAAAGGAGGGCGCTTCATATTAAAAAAATGCTCCAAGATTGAACTAAACGAAAATTATTGTGTTACCTTAGGGCAAACATTATTAAACAAAACCATAATTTATCATGAAAAAAATTCTCCTTACCCTCAGTCTTGCTGTGTTGGGTGCCACTTTCGCAAGTGCACAAGGCAGCCTACTTGTTGTCCATAACAGTCCGGATCCGGCTTTAGCCAATGTGGATGTTTGGGTGGAAGTGCCTATTGCATCTCAATACTTGAAAGCCGTTGATAATTTAACGTATCAATCGGGTTACTTCTATACTATTCCGGCAGTGCCAATTCCGGGTGCTACGTTAGTCGTTCACTTAAAGTCTTCTACCAGTACAGCATCTTCTGATCCGGATTTATTCTCTAAAACGTTTTCAGTAATCCCTACAGGAAACAACATTATGATTGCTACAGGATTAGCAACGCCATCATTATTGGCAGCTAAAACGAACCCATCGGGTGTTAGCAATGCAGCTGATTTGATTCTTATTAACAGCGGTGTTCAGTTTTCATCATCTAATCCAAATCAAGCGCAGGTTGCCCTACATCATGGTATTATTGATGCTGATTCGGTTTATGTTCAAAGCTTTGTAACTACTATCCAAGCTCCGGCTCGTGATGTATTAGTGGGTAAAGCATTGTACAAAGATGTAACAGCGCACACAGGTGTTGCCGCTAGTGCAAGACGTATTCACATTATCCCTAACGGACAAGCGCAAACCAATCCTTTCTATAAAGCCAATGGCGATGCCCTTAGAACACTAGGTGGTAAAGCAGCTTTCATTGTAGCTTCAGGTTTTGCCGATACAACTGGAACAGGTACTACAAATACTGCAAAAGTTTTGGCTTTTGTTACGGATGCTTCTACTCCGGGAAATTCAGCGATTACTCCAGTAGAGTTGCCTGCTGAGAAATTGGGAGGTTTAACAGAAATTATCCATGCTTCTGCTGATCCATTATTGAAAAAAATCGAGTTGTATGTGAATGGAGTAAAACAATTCTTGAAATTGGATTATTTGCAACGTTTCCAATCAGGTGCCTTTATCCAAGATTTCCACTACGATATCGATATTCATGCTAACGATAGTTTAACTAAATCATTATCGGTTAACCTGTTCTTGAACGATACTGCACGTGTTGGTGTTATTGCAGGTGTTAGTAGTACTTCGGGCTTTACAGCTAATCCTGATGGAAAAAGCATTTTAGCAAACGCTTATATCGACAAACCTTTTGTAACAACTTCTCCTGCAGGAACAGGTGTTGTGAATGTATTCCACGCAGCTACTGACGCTCCTACAGTGAGTGTTACCGTTCCTTCTGCAGGTGGTTTGAGTTTAATTTCAGGTTTGTCTTATGGTCAATATCAGAAAGCAAACATCAGTGGTAACACAGCTTTACCAACTTCTTTAGGTACTGTAATTGTTGATTTGAAATTACCGGGCGGAGCAATCTACAAGTCGTATTTAGTGCCACTAGGGGCTATTGACGGTGCTGGTATCACTTTAGTAGCTACTGGTTTTGTTGATTCGGCAGCAAACAAAAACGGAAAGAAATTCGGGTTATACTTAGCTATACCTAACGGACCGTTGAGCTTTATGTCTCCATTGCAAGATACTGTAGTTTCAACGTCAACCAGCATCAACGATCCTTCATTGGCTGATATGCAATTCCGTATGTTCCCTAATCCGGCTTCATCTGAAATTGTAATGGCTTTCGATGTGAAAGAAACAAGTAACGTTGCTATCGACATTTTGGATATGAACGGACGTGTAGTTAAAAATGTAGTGAACTCTACTTTTGGCAACAAAACAGTTGCTTTAACTGAAGATATTCGCGATCTTCAAAATGGATTGTACATTGCCCGTGTGGTAAGCGAAACAAAAACTTCGTTGTACAAATTCAACGTGTTGAAATAATAGAAATAACATTTAATTTAAACGGTTGCTTCGAAAGAGGCAACCGTTTTTTTATGCCCATCACGATGGAATTTAGGCCTGATTTAAAAGCTATTCTTATATGTTAGCAGTTGCGAATGCCAGCGCAAAACATAGCAGTTGTGTTTGATGGGGGAAGTTTACGCAGTACTGAAAGCCTTAAAGCGATAAATTTGGCTGTATAACGGAAGCTTAAACGAGGGACAAATGCATATTAAGCATACGTTTTCTGAAGCAATTTTCTCCTTCGAGGAAACATACTAAACGCTAACTGCATCGTCATGTTTAACAACGCGTATGCAATATTTATTTCCATCATAGCTATAGCGTATTTCTGTAACATAGTATCCCCTTATATTGCAAGAGGGTTTAATGTGCATTTCAAATACCCATAAGAACTATTTACCGATACTATTCCGCATACGGCTTTAAATTAACTGTACTAGGTATTCTTGTGCTTTAGACATAAAAAAAGGAGAGCAATTGCTCTCCTTTTTTTAATTAGTTAGATGTTTTTTAATGTTGTACTATCACTTTTTTCACAGATTGAATGCCATCAGCCGTTTTAATTTCTACAGCATACATTCCATTCGCCAAATCTTCTACCGGTAACACAGCATAATGGCTTTTATTGTTTTCAATAGAACGCACAATTCTGCCATTAAAATCGATTAATGTTGCAGAAGTAATGGCTGTTGCTACAGAAGAACTAAAGATAGTAATAGTGCTGCTCGATGGATTCGGAACAGTGGTAAAGCCTACTTTTGTTTCCGATTGGTTATCGTCAATACCTGCTGTAATCTGACAAGCAGTAGTGTTTTTGATAATTTCGAAGAAACGAGGCGCGGTGTAACTCATAATAGTATCGATATACAATAAACCTTTTATTTGCGATGCTCCAACGTTCAAACTCGGATCGCCAATAGGTTGAGCGCCATCATACCAACTCCATGGTTCAAATTTAGCTCCGTATAATGGATACAACCCTTCTATGGATTGTGTTACTGCTCCGGCTCCATTTTTGTTTGGCGGGCCTTGTGGTAAAGATGCTGCTTTAAACACATCGTTATTGCCTAAACGCTCGGTGCGTGGCATAAAATCACCTGCACCGCTCACAACAATAATAGCTGTTCCGCTACCTGTAATTACAATGGCAGTGTTATAAGGTGTTGTAGTTTCCTCTACTCCCGATAAGGCTACTACCGGAATTTCTCCAGCTTCAACCCAAGTAGAATCTCCGGTTGCAGCTCCAAGTGCTAAAACTGCACTTGCTTCAGAGCTATAGCCCGGATGATTATATACATTTTGTGTGCCGCCAAAACCGTTGAAATCACCTGTTTTAGTTTGGTCGATATACGGATCTCCGTTTGAATCAAGGAACTTAACTCCATACAACTCAGAAGTTTTATTTAAGTTGGCTACAGCCAAAGCCGAGTAACCACCAGAGTTGGTACCTCCAACAAAGATTTTACAAGGATTTGTTTTCCATGTGTTGGTTGTACTTGCATCCTTTCTAAAGTAACGAATACATGTTTTGAAATCTTGCATAGCGCGATATACCGCATTGATAATCGTTTTTTCGCGGGTTTCGGCATCTGTTGAACCGGCAGACCAACCTAATCGGTAATCGATTGAAACGGCTACATAGCCTAGTTTTGCAAAGCGGTTGCATAATTCTACAACACTATATTGATCTTTGTTTCCCCATGCATAAAGTGATAAATAAGAACCTGCATGGCCGAGGATAATAACCGGACGATTTGTTGCGGTGTCGCCATCCGGTTCGTAAACATCCATTAATAAATCTTCGGATGAAAGAAAGGATGAGTTGTAACCTAAGTTAGCTCCGTATTTTACGTTTTTAGTTACTTTTACCGTGCTGAATTGCGGTGTAAGATAGCGCTGCCCGAAGAGGGTAGACGTACAAGCTATCATTAGAATAACGAGTAGAAAGTTTTTATTCATGTTGTTTAGTTTTGGTTCTTAAATCTACAATAGAATTCTAAGCCGACAAAACTTTCACACTATTTATAACATTTCATTTTACGTTTTTAGACTATTCGGTTGGTTTATCTTTTCCTTTTTTTGTCCAACTTTTAAAGGTATCGCAACTGATATTTAAAAGCACCGATCCGTAAATCATACGTCCGATTCCCGGTCCACCATAGGCTTGAAAATTGCGTTTAGAAATTAAGTTGCTTCCGCCCAATTTAAAGGTGGTGAAGATTTTTTGTACATCCCAACTAATTTGCGCATCTAACAAAGAATAGGTTGGGATGTCGCCTGTAAACTGTGGCGAGCCTTCAAATTTAAAGCCTTGAATCCATTTGTAATTGATATTAAAGCCAAAGCCTTTTTGATTCCCGATTTTAATGTCGTAACCGCTAATCCCCACATTGAATTTATGCTCAGGTGTGTTGAATGCCGGAATAATAGAATCGTTGGATCCCATTCTGTTCAATACATTCCACGAGTAGTTTCCGGTTAAAGCATAGTTTTTAATGAAGTAATAACTTACGCCTATAGAAGCACCATATGTCATTACTAAGTCTTTAGCATTAGCTGCTATACGATATACTTGAAATGGACGAATAGTGCCTTCTTCAAATACTTTATTATCGGAAAATGTTGCACCGAGTTTATAGCCTAAGAAATTTTTGTACAAGCTTACATAGGCACTAGCATCGATATACACTTTTTTGGCAAACAAGCCGCGATAGCCAATTTCAAAGGTTTGTACACGCTCCGGACGAACTCCGTCTACATTAAAGAATTTCAACGAGTCGATAGCTGCGCGATTCCCGTTTTTATCGATATACGAAGTGAGGTCTGGAATGGAAACCACTGAATCAACACCATTCAAATTTCCAATCAAAATGGCTCGACCAACATTGTAATATAAATACTGATCTTGAAGTGTTGGATTTCTTACTCCTGACGAATAGGATAGACGAACAGAGTGATTGCCTTTGTAGGAATATACCAACGAAAATGCCGGTGTAATAATAGGATCCCAAGTACCGTCTTTTCGCTTCCAAGCAAAGTTTTGATTGCGGTCGAAACGCACCGTTAGTGTGGGAGTAATTGAATGTCCCTCGCCAAAACTGAATTTGCGGGTAGCGCTGAAATAGGCGCCAATTTCCCAATTTCTAATTTTGTTATAAGTACTATCGAGCACAATATTGTTGCCGTTAATGTCTTGCACAGGTTTACCTAAAGAATCCAATTGATATCTGCGGGTAAAGGTATCTTGGAAAATAGTACCTAATGAATACGGGAAAAACATTCTGAAACTTGCACCGGTAGTCAAATCAAACCAGTTTTTTTCTTGTCCTTTTTTCTTGATGTCCCATTTGTACTCCGCTTGCACATGCATCATTTTACTTTTGTCGAAAAAGCGTGTGCCTCCTTGGTTCAAATTTCTGTTTGTAATAATATTTTTAATTGAATCATATGCAGCCGTACCCGGTATTAGTCTACCATTGTCCGCAAAGGCTCTAGCTTGATTGTGCCATGCTTTAAGTGAATCCGGATTGCTATTCAGTACACTTAATGCTTGAGCATATGTTGTATTAAAAACATTCGTGTCTGGGTTAAGCCATATTGAAGGATTTGTGTAAACGCTCTGAGGCATTCCAGGTAGTTGGAAGATTGGTCCTGCTCCAAGTGCTCCGCCTTTATTCATAATATTATCGGTCCAATATTTTTGATAGTCCTGTTGCCATTTATTATCAGACTTTACATACTCTTGCATTCTTAGTGCAGTAAATACTGCATCATAAGATGTTCCCGCATCTTCAGCAGTCATGTAGGCACGTACATAAAATTTATCAGGCTGACTAACTTCTAAGCGCACTTGGTGAATTTGCAACCCTCTTAAACTATAACGGTTATCGCCTTGGTATACTGTTGTTCCATAGCCAAAATTATAGCCTAATTTCGCTTCAATTTTGTTGGTGATTTTATAATGTAATGAAGTGTTTGCTTTAATGTTCGTGATGTTGTAATCCACTAAGTCTTTTTCCAGATAGCCTGTTCTGTGGAACTGCCCTAAACCTAAGTTTGTCGCAATATCTTTTCTTCCGGTGTTGTATTTGTTTTCACCTGCATTTTTTAACTCATCACCATATCGGTTAACTGCATCATAACCTCCAGGATTTGTCTCGGGTTGAACTGAGTTAATGGCTGCAGATCTACTGTAATTATCCGCCTCCCAGTCGTAAGCTCTTAAATAAGATAACCCGATTTTGAACGCAAATTTATCCTCACCGGCTTTGTTCTTAAATGCTTTTGCCCAACGAATTGCACCATCGAACATATTGCGTTCGGCACCTTTCAAGAAAACCGTTAGTCCTTGGTAGTAGAACGGACTTTTTGTTTGCATTGCTAAAACTCCGTTAAAGGCATTCGGTCCGTATAATGGTGAACTAGCTCCAACAATCAAGTCTACCTTTTGGATGTCGATTTCAGATGCGCCTGCAAAATTCCCCACACTAAAATTCAAACCCGGAGCTTGATTATCGCAACCATCTAACAATTGTAACGAACGTACAGGCGATGTGCTGTTGAAACCACGGGTGTTGATCACCACAAACCCTAACGAAGCGGTGGTCATATCCACACCTTTCAAAGTACTCAACCCTTCGTAGAATGTTGAAGAAGCGGTTTGCTTGATTTGCTGTAGTCCCATACTTTCGATGGTCAGCGGATTTTCCTTTTGTTTTTCCGTGATTCGGGAATCCACAATTTCAACATCCTTCATTATTTTTGTGCTTTCACTTAAACGCACCACAAATGGTTTTTTAGCTTGTTCTATGCTCGTAATATTCACTTCAAAAGGTTCGTAACCAATGTACGAGAAAACTAGGGTGTAAGGCGGACTTTGGGTAGCCTTAAAACTGAATTTTCCATCTATATCGGTTTGTACTCCGGTGGTAGTTCCTTTGATGGATACCGATGCAGCAATCAGCGTTTCACCTGTTCTTTTATCGAACAATACTCCGGAAATTTCCTGTGCTTGAATAGCCACAGACAATAAGGCTAGAAATGTGAGTAGTAGTTGTTTCATATTCGTGAATATATATAAAAAAATGGTTCTGAAATAATAGCCTAAATATTAACAGAATATTGCCCCGAAAGGTTTAGTAGCGTTCAAACAGTGGAATCCTTGTGGGGCGAAGTTAAGGGCCTGTTAACTGCATTGTTTTTTAGGGTATGGCAATTTCAATGTCTACTAATTTTCGATGTTCTTTTACCGTTAAAACAAGGGTGTTGTTTTTACTGTCTTTATCCATCTCGAAAGGCGATTCGCTGGTGATTTTTACAACAGGAAAAGCGCTGTATTTTTGAAGAGGAATTGAAATAATTGTAGGGGCATGAATAGTGGTATCGCTCATCATGTGCATGGTAAACTTATGCGCTGAAGGTTCATAGGTGTAGCTCAACAATTCACCGGCAACTGCTTGTGGGTATATGCGTAATAATTCGTTAAGAATAGGAGAGGGTGAACGATCGCCATTGAGCGGCCCCCAACCACCTAAATCGCTCGACCAATAGGTCCATGAGCCTTGCGCTTCATCAAGCCGCGAAAAAATAGCATTCAAATATTTGTCGAAATCTTTTTTGCCCGGAGATAAGCCAAACTCTCCAAGCAACAAGCCCGATTGATGTTTAGCGGTTTCTTGCTCTCGGTATTTAAACCACTTTTTCAAATTGTTTTCGTGTTTCTTCTTATAGTCGCCACCTACATCCACAAAAGTGAGATAACAGTGTGGCGCATAAACCAATTTGTTGACAATGGTATCTTTCACTATCGGTAAATGGGATTTCATGCCGAAGTTTACACCAAACGACCTGGGTTCAAAAAAGATATAGCGCGATGTGTCTTCCTTTCGAATGGCCGGAATTAATCGTTTGTACATAGCCGACAACCATTTACGTTCAAATCCACCGGCTAAAGTTTTGACTAATTTGCCACCGTGTGGTTCGTTCATTAAATCGTAGCCAATCACGTATGGATTGTCTTTAAACATATTGACCACTTTCAGCCAAGCCTTTATGTAATGGTCTTGCAGTTCTTTTTTCTTTTTGTATTTGAAAAATTGCACATACGATTTTACTACAGTAGGTTCCATGTTTTGCATCCACCAAGGCCATTTGTCGGGTACTAAGTTTTTTGTTTTAGAATAACTGGAAGCCCATACCGGAGCACCATTCCCGCCTACACCATAACCGTACACATCTTGATGCATGTCGAAGATAACATACATTTTCCGACTGGTGTACCACTCCACTCGCTCTTTCACTTTGGCTAAATAAGCTTCATCATATTTATCTTTTTCCGGTTCAATGGCGCCCCAAAAAATCAGATAACGAACAGCATTGAAGCCAAACGAATGATACTCTCGTTCTACATCCGATGCTTTAATCCAAGGTTGATGATCGGAATGTTCTGTTCCTTCACCTTTCGCACTGCTGCTGGTATTCAAGCCATGGAGTATTACTGTTCTGCCATAAGCATCTTTTATTTTTGATGCTGATTGGGCGAATGAAAAAGTACTTATGAGTGCAATCCAAATAAGCAAAAGGATGTGTAAATTCTTACCCATGTTAATGTGATGTTGGTTGATGGTTTAGTTAGCGTTAAACTAAGAAATAAAACGAGATCACACTATTTTGGAATTTGCATTTTAAAGGTCAAACAAGGGCGTTGATAGATAATTTAATTTGGTTTCGTTCTTGCGTGAAAAGACTTTACATTCGTGAAAATTTAGCTTATGCGTATATTCATAATGGCTTTGGTTTGCGGAGGTGTAATGGTGTCGTGCGACAGATTTGCAAAACATTATTCTGCTGATGAAATTACAGCAAACTCACAAAAAGTGAATGCATTTTTAGACAAGCGTTTTGACGAAAGCGTGGCTCGAAATCCTGAGTTTGCAGCTAATTTAGGGTTAAAGACAGGTTACGACAGTTGGTCGGAGCGTACCGATTCGGCTTATTTTGCCGAGTTGGCTTTTTCGCGTGCTACTTTAGATTCGCTAAAGCAATTCGATATACAAGGGTTGGACGAGCAAACGAAGTTGAGTATTCGTTTGTTTGAAGAGTCGGTGAAACTTTCGAAAGAAGACTCGATGTGGCGCAAGCATTATTATTCCATTACACAAATGGGCGGAGAGCATAACGACATTCCTTCTTTTTTAATTAATATTCATCGTATCGATAGCGTATCGGATGCTAAAGCGTATTTAAGTCGTTTGTCGAAAATTGAACGCGTTTTTGCACAGGTAATTGCGCAGTTGAAATCGCGTGAAGCCATTGGCGTTTTGCCGCCTAAATTTACCTTCCCGTATGTATCAGACGATTTAAAATCCTTTATTGCCGGCTTAAGTAAAACCGATGATGCCAATATTTTATTAACCGATTTTTCAGCAAAAATAAATACAGATTTTATTCCAAAAGAGGAGCAGGCAAAAATGAAAGCTGAAGCGCAACAGATACTGTCTACGTCAGTCAAAAAAGCCTATGAAGATTTATTAGCGTATTGGACTGCATTGGAGAAAAAGCAAACAGCCGATAATGGTGTATGGAGTTTACCCGATGGGGCTGATTATTACAATTATTGTTTGAAACGTACAACCACAACCGATAAAAAGGCAGATGAAATTTATGCTACCGGTGTAAAAGAAGTAGCGCGTATTCAGAATGAAATGCGCCAGATTATGAAGAAGGTGAATTTCAAGTCGGATTCGCTACAAGCATTTTTTGAATTTGTGCGCACCGATCCGCAATTCAAGTACAGCAACGATGCGAAAGGGCGAGAAGAAATTTTGGCCGAGTCGAACAGTTACATTCATTCTTTCAAGAAGAACTATCTCGATAAACTTTTTGATAACGAACCACATGCGCCTATTGTGGTAATGGCTGTAGAAAAATTCCGTGAAAAATCGGCCGGTGGAGCTTTTTACGAAAATCCGGCAGAGGATGGATCTCGTCCGGGACGGTTTTATGTGAACTTATATAACATGAATGATGAGCCACGTTATCAAATGGAAGCTTTGTGTTATCACGAAGGCATTCCGGGGCATCACATGCAAATTGCGTTGGCGCAAGAACTGAAGGCAATTCCTAAATTCAGACGATATGACGGCAATACAGCTTATATTGAAGGGTGGGCATTGTACTCAGAATTGATTCCAAAAGAAGTAGGGTTGTATCAAGATCCGTATTCTGATTTTGGAAGATTAAGTATGGAGATTTTCCGTGCAGCACGTTTGGTGGTGGATGTGGGAATTCATTCCAAAAAATGGACACGTCAACAAGCCATCGATTATTTCTTGCAGAATACTGCTAATGCACCTGGCGATATTCAAAAAGAAATAGAACGTTATTTCTTGTGGCCCGGCCAGGCTACCGGCTACAAAGTGGGTATGTTGAAAATATTGGAACTGCGCGAAAAAGCGAAAAAAGAGTTAGGCGATAAGTTTGATATCCGAAGGTTTCATAATGTTGTGCTGATGAACGGTGCAGTGCCGTTACTTGTTTTGGAAGAGTTGGTCGACAAATGGATAGCCGAGACCAAAAAAGCGAAATAAAATTAGAGGTCTAGATTCAAATAGTTTGAACTGAATAAGTTGGTTACACCGGCTTGATTTGGATTAAAAAAGTTGGTGCCGAAATAGGTTTGTTTTAACTCTTTGGGTAAAGAAGGGTAGTAGCCAAACGATAAATCGATAAAACCCATACCTACGTTTACATTTCTTAGGCGAAGTCCAAAACCCACAATCTGCGCGGTTTCTACTTTTGTAAAAGGCCGAATGTCGTTTTTGCTGATAATACCCATGTTAGCAAATATGTACACGCAAGAACTAAAGCCCAAAACTTTGAAGTTGGCATAAAAATCTTCCTCAATTCTAAACGAAAAGGAATGATTGCCTCTGTATCTTGTAGTGCTAAGTCCAATCACTTGGCCATTCAAATCCAAAAAATTTTGTGCGGGCCTGTTGAACGACATGATTGAAGAGAAGTTGAAAAACTGTCGGAAAAACGCCTTACCAACTTTATAGGAATTAGTGAAATAATGTGCCCGTACTCGCCACGAAAATTGATCGTAAATATCATTATGCAGATAACCACCATACGTTGTATTAAAATTTACAAAGCCTGCTTTTTTTAGGGGTAAACCATAGTTGAAGTAGATGCCGGAATAAAACCGTTGGTCGAAATCTTCATCGCTGGTAGTGCCTGCAATCAATGCAACACTCAAGCCTTTAGGCATATATTCATTGTTGTCCAAATAGTATAGGTTTTTTTCTTGCTGAAAACTCCACTGAGAGAAGCCAATACTCCCTAACGATTTATATCCATTTAGAAATGTTTCCGTGTAGTTTTCGTTACGGATAAATGGTCGTTTTACAAAACTGTTAATGGTGGCGCGAGCGCTCAACACCAATCGTAATCCGGCCAAACGCGGGTTATTGGTTTTAATCGGAACCGATGATGAAATCCAATAATCGTGGTTAAGTGAGGTAATGTTGCCAATGGGTTTGTTTTGTTTATCGGGTAAACCGGATTTGTAATCCGACACATTAAAATCAGCAAAGCCGGCCCATTTTGCTTCCGATGAGAAGTAGTTTCTTCGGACTGTGGGACGAATTTGACGAGTATTTTTTTCGTAGGTGTAATCGAGCGAAAAGTCTACACGCGATTTAAGAATGTTACGGTAGCGGTAGCTGCCGAAAATGGTATACAGATTACCGGCATTGTAATTCAACGCCACATATGTTCTTAATTCCTGTGGAGTACCAAATAAATTACTGAAGCGAAGTCCAACTTTTAGGCGATTAAATTCCACGGACGATTCAATACTGAAACCCCATCGATCTTGCACCAATACAAGAATATCCACTTCTGTTTCGCCAATAGGTGTCAGTATAAATCGAATGTTTTTGTAGTTACTTTCTTCCCATAACAAACGTTCACTATCGAAAAGTAATTGTGGATTTAACACCTCACCTTCATGCACTAGCAAGTCCATTTTTACTACCCATTGCCGGGTTTTGAAATGAATACCATTCCCTAGTTTTTGTGCCGGTGTAGTGGGCTTTTTTTCCGGGTTATCTACATCTGTTCCAAACGGACTAAGTACTCTGGCCTCTATTTTTCGAATCATACGGCCTTCAAAGCAGTTGTAATCGATGCAAACAGAATCGTTTCTTTTTTTTCTGCTATCAGAGTAGTTGAGGTAATTGAGAAACCAAAGTCCTTTTTGAAAGCCTTTCGAGAATTTTTCGCCTCTAGCTTTTGCTTTTATTTTGCTCGAGTCTGTTTCATAGTTTATGGGATCAGCATAACTTTGCTGAATAGAAAACGAACAAAAAACCATAAAAGCGAAAAGCTTTTTCAACCCGAATTGATTATTTACGGAAGATATCAAAAGTTAGAGAAACAAAAAAAGCCACTTGCGTGACTTTAAGTTTTGTGCCCAGAACAAGATTCGAACTTGCACACCATTGCTGGCGCTACCACCTCAAGGTAGTGCGTCTACCAATTTCGCCATCTGGGCAGCATTACCATGGCGCAAACATAAAAAACCCCTCGACACTGTCAAAGGGTTTTTGTTTAATTGTAAAATTCGGTAGCTGTTATGCGCCTAAAAACATTCGGAGTATCAAATAAGCAATTCCGCCCATGGCTGCCGATACCGGAATAGTTAATACCCAAGCCCAAAGCAAGCTGATGGTAACACCCCATTTAACGGCTGAAAGGCCTTTGGTGACACCCACACCAATAATTGAACCGGTAATGGTGTGCGTAGTACTTACCGGAATGCCTAACAATTGCGTTCCGTAAAGCGTAATGGCACCGGCCGTTTCAGCAGCAACACCTTCCAAAGGTGTAACCTTTGTAATTTTCGTACCCATGGTTTTGATGATTCTCCATCCTCCACTTAAAGTACCTAAACCAATGGCTGTAAAACAAGCAATTTGTACCCAATCCGGAATGTGACTGATTTTATTTATCATTTTGCCGTTCTTCATTTCTTGCAAGATATCTACTTGTGCCCAAGCCGGAATCATACTCGCATCAACGGTGTGCGCATACACCATTAAGGCCGCAGCAATAATTCCCATTACTTTTTGTGCATCGTTGGCTCCGTGTCCTAAGCTGAATGCCGCAGACGATACCAATTGCAATTTTTTGAAAATACGTTCAGCACGATGCGGATTGGATCGTTTAAATAAGTGTAATATCAGTACGGCTATAAAGTAGCCCAGTATCATACCTATTAGAGGCGCCAAGAAAATGAACGCCACCGTGGTATATATTTTGCCTACATCAGCCAATACTCCAAATCCTGCTTTGGCAATGGCAGCACCGGCAAATCCGCCCATCAAGGTATGCGAAGAACTACTTGGAATACCATAATACCAAGTAAGTAAGTTCCAGAAAATAGCCGCTAGTAATCCGGCTACAATTACCACAAGCGTTATGGCTTCAGTTTTTACAATTTTAGAAACCGAGTCGGCTACTTTTAATTCGAAACCTAACAAATGGTGTTTACACAAGAAGAATACCACGGCATTAAAGAAAGCCGCCCACACCACGGCCTGGAAAGGAGAAAGTACTTTAGTGGACACTACAGTAGCAATAGAGTTTGCCGCATCGTGGAATCCATTAATGTAGTCGAACGCGAGTGCCAAAAAAATAACAAACAATAATAAGGTCATGCTGTATTCGTTTAGCTGTTTTTAATTAAAATCGTTTCAATCACATTCGCAACATCCTCGCATTTATCGGTTGCTGTTTCCATGTTTGAAAGAATCTCTTTTAGTTTAATGATTTTGATTGCGTCTTTTTCTTCTTCAAAAAGGTTGGCGATAGCTCCATCAAAAATATCATCGGCATGATTTTCTAAACTATTGATACGCACCAATGCCTCACGAATACGGAGTTTGTTTTCCAAGCTTTTCAATTCGCCAACTGCAGCTTTAATTTCTATAGCCGATTTAAAAATAACTTCGGCCAATTGTCGCATAGGTTGCGAATACTCATCAATTTTATACAGTACCAATCGCTTAGCCGAACCATCAATATAATCGGCAATATCATCAAGCGATGAAGCTAAATACTGAATATCTTCTCTATCGAACGGAGTAATAAAATTGGTGCTAAGCGCTGTGAAAATTTCATGCGTTACCGAGTCGCCAACATGCTCTAAGTCCTCGATTTTTTTTACCAAATCCATGCGTTTATCAGCAGCCGGTGTGTTTACTAATTCATTAAATACTGTTGAAATATCAACCAAGTTGTTTGCTGCTTTTTCAAAAAGCGTAAAGAAAATTTTGTCTTTTGGAATAAAGAACGCTAGTAGTTTTTCTAGTTTCATTTTATTTAGATTATTTATTGATGCAATGTTAGGGTATTTTATGTGGAGTAATGTTATGCCAATGTTAAGTATGTTAGTGAATATCCACAATTTACTCACTTTGTTAAGAAAACTTTAAAGGTTAACATTCGGATAACATTAAGGAAATACTTTCGTGCTTTCTATAAAATTACTAACAGCCAATTTATATGTTGAAATTCTACATTCGTAACATTTGCTTATTGTTATTTTCACTTTTAATAATGATAGGCTTAACACAGCCAATGTTAGCGCAAAGTGTTGAGCGCCATACCGATCAGCAGTTTAATAATTGGTTTGTGCCGTCACTTAATCTTAGAGTACACAAGTATGTTGGGTTTTATCTCGAGGGACAATTGCGTTTTAATCAATTTACACATAGTCAACAACATCAATTGCGAGGGAACATGGATGTTTTTGTAAACGACAAAGTTACGATTAGTCCTATCGGCTATGTTTATACTTGGAATTATAAGTATGGAAAACAGCCAGTAGCCGTAACTGAGAACGAACATCGCATATATGAGCAAATCAACATTAAGCTCAACACCTGTCGATTATTTTTCGAGCAGCGACTTCGTTTGGAACAACGTTGGCAAGAGCATAAAGTAAAGCAAAGTGATGGATCGTATCAGCTGCAAAATTACATTTACAAGAATCGGTTGCGTTATCGTATAATGGTGAATGTCCCGATTAACCACAAGGTAATGGATGCGCATACTGTTTTCTTTTCTGCTTGGGATGAAGTGTTCATCAGCTTTGGAAAGAATGTTACGTATCGATTACCTGATCAGAATCGAGCATATGCAGGATTTGGGTATAAGTTTAGCAAATATGGAACGGTTCAGTTAGGCTATTTACACCAGTTAATTATAAAAAAGGAGGGTATGCTAGCCGAATCAAATCACACCCTTTTCGTTGGCTTTAATTATGTGGTTGATTTCACTAAAATGAGAAAACATAAACAGTAGATAGGCTTTGATTTTATTAACTTTACGTTAGTTTAAGTCAAATCTAGCTAGTAAGTAACAGTTGCTTAAGATTTCCGTCAGATACCGATAACATACATGCCTGATATTTGCCTTGATTTTGACAAAACGATTTAATACTTAAATAAAATATATATGGAAACGATAAACTACCCTTTACTTTTTGCACTTGGGTTATTAGTGCTTGCTATTTTGGTATGGGCTATATACCGAAACTTCAAAGACGAAAAAAAGTTTGAGAAGAACATGGAAGATCCTAAACGTGAATTTGATATTCATCACGATAGAAAGAAAACATAGTCTTATACGACAGTATTGAAAGCAAAAAAGCCTGAATGGAAATCCATTCAGGCTTTTTTATTGCGATAAGCTTATAGACTATTTCGCAACAGATTTTGAGAAGTGTGTGCCATCTTTAAAGTCAACACGCACAATCAATACGCCTGTGTTTGTGTTTTCTAAAGGCTTAACAAAAAGTCCGTTGGTAGCATTCGAAGTAAATTCTGTTTGACCTAAAACATTGAAAGCTGTAATCGCTTTCACTTCATTATTAAGCGATTTAGTATTCACGAACAACTGATGATTACTGATGTATATTTCAGGTGTGTTTTCAGTAGTTTTGTCGATGCCTGTAGGTGCAGCTTCTTCAGTAAAGAGCAACGTGAATCTGTTTTTGGGGTCTTGTGTAGTTGAAGTAAAAGTATATTTAGTGTTTGCAGTAATTGGTGTAAATGTGTTTAGTTTTTTATCTTCTAAAACAACTTTAGTGTTCGCAGGCAAATTGCTCAAATCGTTGAACGATAAAGTGAAGTTGCCATTGGTTCCCGGTTGGAAATAAACATCCACACTTGGCGTTTCAGTGATGTTATTCAAAATGTTGTATTCTGCTTTCACATCATCAATCATGGTGTAGATGGTAGGTTGTCCGCCACGGCTTAAGAATTTAACGGCATCAAAACCATTGTCATAGTTTGCAGTTGCAGCTGTTTCGAATGCAATATTTGTTTTATCTGCAAATCCGTTTCCTTCAACAACAAGCTGTACCACTTGCTCTCCATTTTTATTAAATGTAGCTGCAGTGTTAACGCATTCTGTTTTGTTTACAGTGTATGTGCCTGGCCCTGCTGCCGAGTTTCTTACATAGAATCCTTGGTAAGGAGCAATGAAAGCCGCACCGGAGCCTGCAAATAATGTAGAGTAGGTTCCTTGGTATGGACCGGTAGTGTTATACACTTTTACATCGTTATCAATACCTGCTTTTGTAGCCAAGTTCACTGTCGATAAGAACGGATTACCTACTAGGTTCCAACCCGATTGATAACTGTTTCCTTGAAGTGTTGTAGTTGTTGACCATGTACCGCGTGTTGTAGAGGTGCTGTAGCTTGCGCCTTGATTCGGTGTTCCGGTTAAAGTAAAAGTGGCATTGCCGTTTAAGTAAGCAGAGTAACCTTTGGCATCAGCTAATGTTCCGGCAGATTTTACTTTCCATCCATTTAAAATACAACCACCGCCAACATTAGATTCTACCCATTCGAAGAAGTTGCCGTAATTGGAACCAACAGCTAAATTGTTTTCATCGCAGTTTGCGCTTGGTGTAATAAAAACATTGTCTGTGCCTGTAACTGCCCCAATAGCGGAGAAGTTAGTATTAGCAATTGGCGAAGAAATGAAGTGTTGATTGAAGCCTGCATCAGGAACAAATCGTTGTGAAGTGATTGTGCCTACAGTTCCTGTATAGCCGGCAGAGTAGTTGTCTACATAAGCACATTGATTATCGGCTGTAGAATGGAGAATCACTTGTCCGGAAGGGTTGAATGCTCCATTTATAAGGTGAAGCGAATTAAATACATTCAAAATAGCTCCTGATTGGATATCGAACACAAATGGTGATGTGCCTGTAGCTAATTCTACAAAAACATTTTTAGCATTGATTACTCCTCTGTTTGTAACAGTAATTCCTGTTGATGCTGTACTGTTGCTGGAGCGAGCATAAAGAATATTGGAAACAGTTAGCGTTCCATTAACGGTTACAATGCCTCTCGCTAATGTAGGAGAGTTACCACTTGTACCATCAATAGCAAAATCGCCATCTGCACCATTCGAACCAATAACGTTTAATGTTTTGCCGCTATTAATAATCAAGTTAAATTGAGCAGAGGCATTGTTGTAAAAACCGGTTCCGGCAAATCTCAGGTTGACATCAGTAGCAATAGTTAATGTAGCCGTTGGAACTGTAGCTGTGTTTTTTCTGATTCGTGCAAGGTCGGTAACGCCTGAGCCACTAATAGATGAAGCTGCTGCTTCAATATTCAAGCCTAATCCATCATTTAATGCTCCATCACCAATAATTCCATTGTTAACGATATCTCCATATAAGTTGATATATCTATTGGTTCCACTGGTATTAGTATACAGTTTTCCTCCATTATCAACGGTAATGTTTTTCATATCAAGACCCGAAGCATTGATTGTTACCGTGTTTCCGTTTTGTACAACAAAACTATTCAAGTTGTTGAATACGGCTGTAGCAGGTGTGCCTACAGGCGTTGTTGCCCAAATAGCAGCGGAATGTAAACCGCTTGTCTGTGAATAATAAGTATAACCATCATTATCGGCAATCGACAAATTCTGCGTAGCACCACTAAGTGTAATGCCGGAAGAAGGATTTGAAAGTGCAATTGTAGCTGTTTCAGTCCCTTCAACTGCTGCGTCATCAACTACTGTAAAAGTTGTTGTTCCGGTTGTTTGTCCGTTCAGAATAGTGATGGAAGTTGCGCCAAGTGTATAATCACCTGCAGTTATTCCGGTTCCGCTTATGGTTACATCTACGGTTTCATCGGCTGTTACAGCCGATGATGATGTTGCAGTAAGCGTTACTACAGTTGCTCCGGCTTCCGATCCACTGCTAGGGCTAAGCGACAATGAAACCGATGGTAGTGGAGTTCCTGCAGCTGCAGTAAACGACCAGTCATCAATGCCTAGTCCGTCATCCGACCCTGTATCATTTGCGTCATCCCAACGAAGGCCTAAAACAGTTCCGTCAGCCCAAGAAATACCTGTAACAGTAACCGATACGTTGCCTCGGTTTGCGGCAAGATTACCATCAAGCGCTGATGCTGTTGCTGATGTTTTCACAGACGAGAAATTTCCTGCAGTATTGGCAACATAGCCAGCTGCATCGTCAATATTTGTTGCTCCAATTTTATATGCAAATGCGAGCGTATTTACATTGTTACTACCCCCATTTCTCCATTGTTCACCGGTAAAAGTAACCGTAAAAGTTGTAAGTGTAGTACCGGTATTATTGGTAAGTAAAACGCCTAAACGTGGAATATTAGCACTGGCTAAAGCGCCTAAACATCTATCCGTAGCAGAAGTTGACCCAAAATTATAAGCCCCACCAGTATTGCCTGAACCGGTCCCTCCAATTAAATTGGCAATAGTTCCGCTCACCTTACTAACATACCATCCGCCCATTCCGGTTGCACTTACCGGTGAAGCACTTAAATCAAACGGTGTAGTTATCGCTTGCGTTCCGGAAGTGGGTAATGTGTTAAAGTTTTGTGTTGCAGGGGTTCCGGCAGTTGTATAGCTTACTGTTTGGGCTTTGGCCTCAAAAAGCAACGAACTAATAAATAGTAGACCGAGTAGAGTCTTGCGCATAGGATTAGATTTATGTTGTAAATGAACGGGAAAGTTGTAAAGATAACATTACTTAGAAGTTAAAATGTTAGGGGTAAACATAATAGGATAGAATTTCAACGAAATACAAGTGAAATGGTGTTTTTGTTAAATTTTCAGTGTCCAATCGTCATTTTTTTTGGTTTATAATAATGAAAACAAAAAACCCGTACCAAATTGGATACGGGTTTCTCTATTGAAAAAGCTAAAAAATTACTTTTTGTATTTTTTGTTGAATTTATCGATACGACCTGCAGTATCAACGAATTTCATTTTTCCGGTGAAGAAAGGGTGAGATTCGTTAGAAATCTCCACTTTGATCAATGGATACGTGTTACCATCTTCCCAAACGGTGGTCTCTTTAGAGTTTGCGCAAGATTTGGTTAAGAAAGATTTATCGCACGAAATATCTTTAAAAACTACTGTTCTATAAGATGATGGATGAATTTCAGGTTTCATTTTTATCAATTTTTGGAGTGCAAATCTAAACATTTTTTGAAATAAACAAACATTCCTATTTAAATAATCCTTGAATTACTTTTCCTACACACCCGCTTGGTTCTTGAATATTTAATAAAGAAGCTAAAGTTCTAGAAATATCGGTCATGTCAACAGTCGAGTAGTCTTTGCCTTTTTTTACCTTCCAGCCATACCAAATCAGAGGAATATGTGTGTCGTAGGCATAGGCAGTTCCATGGGTAGTGCCTTTAAGAAATTCATCCAGTTGAGCCGATTGGGGAATTACTTCTAAATCGCCCGACCTGGCCGGCATATACATATTGGTCATGCGCATTTTAAGGGCATCCGGTAAATTGGCGGAACCTATTTGTTTTAAATCTACAACTCGGTTAACATTACTGAATTGGAGCAAAAAGCGTGTAATTTCGGTTTTCAATTCATTATCTTTCACGCCTATTTTTTGCATTTCTTCTTCGTTAAAAAAGATTTGATGGTTGATAAGCGATTGTGTAAGTGCTTTTGAATTGTATTTGGCCAATAAAAAGGAATCGAGTTTTTTAGTGATATTTTCTTCAAACATACTTTCCGAAGGAATTTTGTGGAACTTGCTGAAATCAGCCGCATGTGCCGCCCCATGATCGGCTGTTAAGAAAAGTAAGTAATTGCCTTTCCCAACTTTCGTATCGAGATATTGGATAAAATCGGCCATTTCTTTATCGAAACGCAGGTACATGTCTTCTACTTCCACTGAATTCGGCCCGAATTGATGTCCAACCCCATCCGTAGGCGAAAAGCTTACCGCCAAGAAATCGGTTACGCCACGGTTGCCCAGTGTATCGCCTTCAATTGCTGCTTTCGCAAATGCAAACGTTAAGCTGTTGCCGAAGGGGGTGTTGCGCATCAACTTGAACTGTTTTGGTTTGAAACCGCTAATAGCATGCGTGAACACGGGCTTTTCTTCTTCATCGTAATGGTTCTCCCAACTTGCATCGTCTTCGCTACTTTCTTCATATTTAGAATAATCGAGCGTTAACTTCCAATCGTTTTTCAGGTATTGCTCCGGAAAATGTTGATTGTTGAAGGACGTAACCCATTGGGGTAAATCCTTTCTGTAAAAAGAGCTGGTGATAAAATTACCGGTACTATCGTCATACCAAAAGGTGCCGTTGGAAGTATGCCCACCCGGTAAAATCGAAGAACGATCTTTAATGGCCAAAGCAATCACTTTTGATTTGAAGTTGGTGGCTAAACGCAATTCATCGGTAATGGTGGTTACTTTTAAATTGTGAGGCGATTGTTGTCCGCCTTTAAATGAGCCGCCAATAGGTTGCACTGTTTTATCGGTGGTGCAATACACTTCTTTCTTTACAATTCTATCGTACCAATTGTTGCCGGTAATGCCATGCAATGCCGGTACAGAACCTGTGTAAATACAAGTATGGCCGGGTGCTGTAAACGTTAAGCTATAGGGGATGTGCGTGTTTTCACAGCTATAACCTTCGCGTTGTAATCGTTTGAATCCGTCATTTCCATATTTTGCGGAATATCGATACAGAAAATCCCAACGCATTTGGTCTACCACTATACCTATTACTAATTTCGGGCGATCCGCAACAGGATTTTTGGCGAAGGCCGATAAGCTTACTAAAAGGAGTATGTTGCAAAAGTGTTTCAATGTCATTTGTTGTTATTTTTTTTGAATGTAATCGAGATAAAACTGGCGATACAAAATTAAGTTATCTGTGTTAACCCAATCTACATTATTCTTTAATAAAACGTCCCAAACGGCTGCATTGTCGGGAATATGATAGAAACGAATTTCTTTCTTCAAGCGATGCACTTGTGTGACCAAACTTTTTAAACGTTCTTCTTCCGGCTTGCTCATTTTTCCTTTGCCTTTCCATTTGAAATAATTCCCCCAAGCGCTCGACATTCGTGTAGTATAAGGTAAAACGGTAGCATCGTTTCTATAGTCAATGTCTTCATCAAACGTAAAAAGCGTGGTGTCTTCCAGCATTTTTACATTTGGTTTATTACCCGATAAAAGTATTTGTACCGGACCCCAATGCAAAGCTTTTGTTTTGCGATATGGAGTTAACACGTGCTTGTATTTTTGCAATAATTCGGTTAAATAGCTGTACACTTCATCGCCACTGCTTTTAATGTCAATCATTAAGATTAAGCGAGTGCTGTCGCTGGTATTGCCATTGGCTCTGTTTAATTGAATCAGCGAATCAATTGGGCGCAAGTACAACTCTTCCAATGTTTTTTTAGTGTCGAGTTGTTTAGCGGTATGCGCAACTACAAGTTGCTTTTTATACAGAAAAATATCCGCTTCAATCGATGTGAATCCGTTAACGAGTGCATCCAATAAAGGTTTCTCGTGCAAGTAATCGTTGTGTGCATGCCCGTGTGCAATAGGTTGGGCAAATAATGAAACACATACAGAAAATGTAATTAGCGAAAAGAAGAATTTTAAAGCCGACATAAGTTGGAATTAAAAGGCAAAGTAAGATTTCTTGAGCTTTCTTCCTCGAAAGATTACTTAAAAATTGAATTCGCTACACTTTTCACGAAGCGTTGCCAGCCGGTAGGTTTCTTTCCAAAACGTTTATTCATTCTTTTTTGGTAAGGTTTTTCTTTGAAGATGTTCGTTCCTCCTTTCGTTGAATGGAGGATTTTCATCTTAGCTATTGGCTTTCCATCTTCATCTACAATACTCATGCATACATTGTCACTGCCATTTACATCAATTTTACCGAATTGATTTTTGAAGTTCTTGTTGTGAATACCTCCCCCGCCATGATTCCACAAGTATTTTTTGATATCGGGATAGCCACATAATTTACTGATGAGATTCATGTAATAGCCCAAATGAGTACCGGCCACGGCCAATCCGCTCACATTCATTTCCGGCAGTCCGGCATTTTGCCCGTTGTCCAGTTCATTGTGGTGCGTATCGCCCGAAACTACTAACACATCTTTGATTTGGTTTTGGTGAATGAAATCAAGTAATTCCTGTTGGTCGTTCGGGAAGCCTGCCCAGTAACTTGCCCACGACACCGCTAAACGAAATCCGGTGCCTTTTTCACCTCCACCGGCTACAATAATGTCTTGCATTTTTACACCTAAGTCAATCAAATGTTTAAGTCCTTTGTTGAATGGAAGGCCACACACCAAAAATTTCCAATCGGCTTTGGAATTCAATAATCGCTCCTTTGTCCACTGCATCTGTTTGGCAGAAATGAGGTGTAGGTTAGGGTTTGGGGTAAACAACCATTTTTTGCTAATACTGTCGAACGTAAATTGATCGCCTTCGCAATCAGCCGTAGAGCGAGTATCCATGAAAATGAATTCACAATTCCCCATCACAAACGAATGATAGAGCCCTTCGCTGGTATCTACCATATTATATCCCGGAAAATATTCCACATACCCTCGAATGCAATTATATCGAACTGAATCAGGGTAGTTTTCAAATGAGATAGCATTGATTACTTTTTTGGTTGAGCTGTCGATGGCATACGAACATCTGTTTACAGCTTTTGTACGGGCTGAACCCCAGCAATCATCATCATCGTACACATAATCAATCGGTACATGCCACAGCATATCTTTCATTCTGATTTCCTCATAACGTCTTCTGTACGATTCTTGGATAGCGGTATATTTCGAAGGATAATCATCATTCATTTGATACGATGGATAGGTGAAATCACCCAGATGAATAAACAAATCGGGATTGATTTCGCTCATCCGATCAAAGGTTTTCATGTTTTTAGATTCTTGGCAAGAGCCTGATGTGAAAACATAATGACCTCGCTCGCCCACATTAGGAAAGGTTTTGAAAGAGCCTTTCCGTTCGTCAGCTATGCCCTCAAATTCAACTTTGTAAAAATAGCGTGTGGAAGGGTTTAGATTATTCAAAAGGGTAATAATGGAATGGTCGAGTTGAGCAGAAGTTGCGTTATTGAATTTTAAAATATTGGATTGGAATAAACTGTCGGTGGAGAGTATAATGGTGAATGCTTTCGGACTGTTGCATCTTAAATAGAATCGTGCAGATGAAGGGGTAAGTGCACCTAACACCGGGCCATGGGTAATAAATTGAGCATTAGCCGTCCATAGGCTTAAGGAAAAGAGAACACAAAGAATTTTTCTTGTCATACTGTTTTTTCTTGAATAAAGCTAAATTTGAACGGCTTCTAAATCGTAAATAAACAATATTCTATGCGACAAATATTTGCTGTTTTGTTCATTCTGTTCTTTCTTTCAACGAACGCACAAACATTACCGGTGGAGTGCACAACGGCACAAACACAGCCTATACTGATTTCGAAAAATCAATATGCGCAAGAGGTAAACGCAGCCCAATATCCGGCCGTACCACAATCTCCTGCTCCAAAAGAACTAAAGCTTGTTATTGTTACGCTCGATGGTTACCGATGGCAAGAACAATTTGGCGGTGTTTCGAAAATGTTGCAAAAGCGACTATTCAAAGATCCAAAATTCGACAAAGCGTTTGCCTCAAAAATAACGCAAGGCACTCGCGAAGAAAAGCGAAAAGCATTAATGCCATTTATGTGGTCTACTGTAACTGAAAAGGGCGCAATTATTGGCAATAGACGACAAGGGAATAAACTGACAGTGCGTAATCCGTATTTCTTTTCCTATCCGGGTTACAGCGAATTGTTTTGTGGTTATGTAGACAAAAAAGTGAATTCAAACGGTCACCCCGATAATCAAAATTTAAATCTCTTTGATTTTCTATTGCAAGACGATTATTACAAAAATAGCATTGCTGCATTCGGGAATTGGGATGCTTTTCCAAAAATATTAAATGCAAATAGAAATCATATTCCGGTATTTTATAACTATTCATCAAAACCTGATGTAACAAGCGTTCCGCCACTTTCAAACTACGAAAAGTTTCAAACGAAAGTGCCAATAGTGAGTACTTATGCCGAGAAGGATACTGTTGTGTACCAACACGCAAAGGAGTATTTGGTGCGTAATCATCCGAAAGCTTTATTTATTGGCTTTGACGAAACGGATCACTTCGGACATACCGGCAATTATCCTGCCTATGTGATGGCTGCCTATCAGAGCGATGTTTGGATAAACGATTTGTGGAATACATTGCAGGCTGTTCCGTTTTATAAAGATCAAACGATTCTTATTGTTACCTGCGATCATGGTCGTGGTCCCGCAGCACTTGAGTTATGGCGAACACACGGACAAGGCCTTCCTGCATCCGGACAAACATGGTTGGCTTTATTAGGTCCGGGTGTGAAAGCGCTTGGCGAATCAAAACAACGGAAACATTATCATCACGATCAAATTGCTGCAACAATTATTCAATTGTTGGGTAAAGATTTTAATAGCACCAATCCACGAATTGGAAAACCTATTGAATACGTTATTGAAAAATAAGAACACAAAACTTACAATATGATTAAGTTTTTTGCGGACATTTTTAAGTATGATTTTTCTTCCGGAAATGCAAAAGCAATTCGCGTTTGGAGCATTTTAGCAATTCTGTTTTTATTTGTTTTTGGTGTGTACGATTTGCTCTACGATACCGGTGGAGGGCTTTATCATCATCTTACTCATTTGATGGAACAACAAAAAAATCCGTTCGGTGCGTATATCTCGCAAACTCAATTTAAATGGATGTGCTACGGAGCCTTTGCTATGTTGGTTTTGTATATTTCAACCTTTGCTGTGGTAAGTTTTTTTCTTACGGAAAAGCAGTATGGTCGCGATAAATTTTACAAAATATTCTTAGCGCATTTATTGTCGAATGTGGTATCATTAGGGCTTACCTTTTTGTTTTTCGCCACATTGGGTGTAGTCGCATGGATGTCGGGTCTCGATTACCAAATGGGTGTAGATGCTATTGGACATGCCTATGGCGCATTGAATACATGGATACAAAAATATATACCTACAATAACTGTGTTGCCATATCCTTTGGCATTATTGGGCGGAATGATTATTGGTGGATTGCCCGGCTATTTATCGCATTGGTTGGGACATCAATCGCGCTTTGTGTGGTATATGAATCATCGTTGTCATCACACTGCTGAAATTATGCATCCTGCCGGAATTGGTCCATTTATGTTTTTGCCCGAATTTTTTAGCAACCTGCCATCTGCCTTATTGGGAGCGGTATGTACTAAATTGTTTTCCTACGAGCCCTTAATTTTCGATACTATCTTTTTATCCTTTATCGGAATTTTTATAGAGAAGTTTAATCATTCTACAGTGTTTTACGATTTCGCTTATAGCTTTAAACCTGTGCGCTGGCTATCTGCATATTTTGGAGGAGGTGTTTATCATTATGTACATCACAGTGCTGCTCCAGGTGATGAGGTGGTGAATGTAGGCGGAGGCCCGTTTTTGTTTTGGGACAGAGTTTTTGGCACCTACAGGATTCCACCTGCTGTAAAACCTCCAGTGGGCTTAACGAACAATCCTGAAATTCGGTTGAATCCTTTTGCGATTGTGATTAGCGGTTGGCAGCAAATTGCGTATGAATTGCGCATGAATAAGGATTGGCTTACTCGTCTCAAAATTATTTTTGGTGGTATTTATTACAAACCACCCGTAACGAAAGACTTTTTGATTTTGGGCTACAAAGGCCAAAAAGAGTGATTGTTTAGAACCACTTGTTCTTTACAAATACCCAAGTCATACCCACTGAAATTAAAATGGAAATGCTGAACACAATGACAAAGGAATATGGATGATGTGCATAAGGAAGGTGCTCTACGTTCATGCCATAGAAACTTGCGATTAAGGTCGGTACCATTAAAACGATGGTTACAGAGGTCAAACGCTTCATTACTTGATTCAAATTGTTTGAAATAATTGAAGCAAAAGTATCCATGGTTCCGTTCAAAATGTTGGAATACATGTCTGAAACCTCCAGTGCTTGTGAGTTTTCAATAATAATATCATCGAGCCAGTAATTTTTCTCCTCATCTGTGATGCGCAAGAAATTGGTTCGCTTCATTTTCATTTTCAACAATTCGTTCGAACGTAGGTTGGTAACGAAATAAATCAAACTCTTTTGAATATTGAGCAAATGGGTTAAATCCTCATTTTTCGATGAGTTGTAAAGCGACTTTTCGTAGGAATAGCGCTTGTAATTTATCTGCTTTAAAAACTGTTGGAACACAACCACGTTCTTGTCGAAAATCGATAGAATAAAACCTTCCACATCGGAAGGATTAAAGTTCTTTGGAGGTGTGTTTACAAAAAAATCAATTACATCATTTTGGTAAGCGCTCACCGTGATAATATGTTCAGGCGTTCGAATAATACCAATCGGTATAGTAATGTAAAGGGCTTCCGAATCAGAAATACCTTTGTTTTCAACCGGTGTTTTTAAAACAATCAAATCGGTATCCTCATCATTTTCGTAACGAGAACGTTCATCAATATCCAAGGAGTCGGTAATAAAATCAATATCAATTTTCAACTTATCGGAAAACTGTTGTGTTTCACCGGGTGCAAAAGGACCGTAGAAGTTAATCCAGCAGCCTACTTCCGGTTGTTCAAGTTCTTTTAAAGAACCATTTTCTCTTTTGTAGTATTTGATCATCGTCCATGGCTTGAAAAATGGTTAAACAATTGCCGAAGCGGTGCAAACGTAGGGAAAATATTCGGAAAAATGGGGGCAAAAATTTACAAAATAGTTAGTCGGAAATAAAATGCTGTTAAAGGGTTTGGATAACATACCACAACTTTTTAGCAGATTGGGTCCAACTAAATCGTTTGCAGTTTTCAAATCCTTTCTGAATTAACGTTTCACGCAGTAATAGTTCTTCAAAAATCCGCTGCATGGCTTTGGCAATGGCTTGTGTATCGTTTGGATCTACTAATAACGCACCTTCACCGGCTGCTTCCGGCATAGATGATAAATTGGATGTAATTACTGCTGTACCTGCTTGTTGGGCTTCTACAATAGGAATGCCAAAGCCTTCGAACAACGAAACATAACACATCGCTAAAGAGGATGCAACAATAGAAGCCGTTGCTTCTGAACTCAAATGGCCTAAAAATAGAATGTCGTTTTTCGCTGAAAGTGAATTGAGCTTAGCCTCTACATCATCATGTTGCCATGCTTTTCTGCCGACAATGATGAGTTTTACATCCGATTTAGTTTGCGTTTTAAATGCATCAAAAGCTTCCAATAAGCGCACGATATTCTTTCTTGGATGTATCGATCCCACATAAACAAAATAGGGTTTACCATCGCTTACTTTCATACGAATGCTTTCTTGTTCACTTGTTGCAATCGGCTGATACACTTCTTTTGCAGCGTTATAAACAACATCAATTTTGGAAGCAGATGTATGGTAATGAGCAACTACATCTGATTTAGTAAATTCAGAAACAGTTACTATTTTTTGTGAATGGCGAATGAATTTCGGTACAAAATATTGGTAATACCAACGCACTAATTTTCCTACATGGTTAGGGAAATGCTCGTAGGCTATGTCGTGAATAACAGTGATAGTGGGCGTTTTCGCTCGGAGGGAACAAAATCCGTCAGTGGATATAAATAACGAAGGTTGATGTTTGTTCAGCCATTTCGCAACACTCCATTCAAACCAAATGTACCATAAAAAGGGATGTCGGGCAGGTGGGGAAAGCACCACCGGATGAACGTTCGGTCCGAAAATAAAACTCTGGTCGTAAGCGCGATCAAACAAAAAATAAAAATCAATTTCCGGATGTTGTTGCACAAAGGCTTTCATCACCTCTTGCGTAAATAAGCCAATACCTTCTAACTTCCCTTTAATCAGAAAGCGCGTATTAACGGCAATGGCAGTACGTTTATTCATTCAAACAATATTAAAAATATTACTTGGAATAGCCTATTTTGAAACTGTTTCTGCTCTAATTTCTAATAGCTAGCTGCTAAAGGCTATTTTTATTTCATGAATACTTATTCTCCGAACTAAAATCCATTAGCTTAGCACCGTTCCGAAGCAAAATACCATGCGGGAAAAATTTGTAAAAAACTTTGCCTTTCTTTTGTTGGCCAACTTTGTGGTTAAGCCGCTCTGGATATTCGGGGTGGATAGGAGTATTCAAGTGAGCGCAGGAGCTATTGAATACGGACATTATTTCACAGCCACTAATTTTTCATTTTTGTTTTCTGTAATTCTGGATTTAGGAATTAATAATTTTACAAACCGAGCCGTTTCCCGCAATGCAAAAAGGGCCGGAGAGTATATGTATAATCTCCTTCGGTTAAAAATGCTATTGGCCTTTATTTACATTGTGATTACGCTCTTTTTTGCATTATTGACAGGTGTTCGAGGTTGGTTGTTGGTGTTAGTATTGGGCTCAGCATTAAATATGTTATTGCTATCCTTCATCTTACATTTTCGGGCCTATGTGGCAGCATTACATATTTTTAAAATCGATGCATTCATCTCTGTACTTGATAAACTTTTAGCTATCTTAATGATGTTCTCGGTATTGTTTTTACTGCCGAAATTTTCATCGCGAACTACTATTGCGTTCTTAGTGGGAGCACAAACAATAGCCTTACTCAGCACCACTCTTTTCGCCTTTCTGTTTTTAAAGCAACGTATTCATTTACAAACCGCACAATGGAATCTTAAGTTTTACCGCTTAATGATTTTAAAATCCCTTCCCTTTGCATTGCTTGTGCTACAGATGACTATCTACGGAAGAATTGATGGCATCTTACTTAATACACTATTACCCGAAGGCTCTGATGAAACAGGCGTATATGCTTCAGGTTATCGATTGTTGGATGCTGCAACACAATTTGGATTTTTGGTGGCTACATTATTATTGCCTCTTTTTTCAAAAGCCATTAAACAAAGAGTTTCTGTTGCTCCATTAGTCAAATTAGGCACTTTGTTGGTGTTAGTGGCTTCCATTTCACTTGCATTATTTACGTTTTACTTCAGAATAGATATAACAAATATCATGTATCATACCTTTGATGAACGGTATTCAAATGTACTCTCTATATTAATGTTTGCCTTTATACCTTTAGCCAGTATTTATGTTTATGGTACATTACTCACCGCAAATGGTAACCTTAAACAGTTAAATCAAATAGCCATCTTAGGCATAGTAACAAATCTAGTTTGCAATTTTTGGCTCATTCCAAGAGAAGGAGCCATAGGTGCAGCAAAAAGTGCACTTATCACGCAAGTGGTTGTTGCTATTGCACATTTGGTAGTTTGTTATTTTGTGTTTACACAACACACAGATTTAGTTGATAATAAGGCATAAAATCCCCGTCACTTCTCGCTCATATTATCGTATACCATTATAAGTGTGAAAATTCTGTTAAAGAAACTTTCACATAAAATGATTTGGTTTTCAGATTAAAACCTATTATTTCGTTCTACCAAAATTTCAAACTAAAAACAATTGTATGGCAAAAAAGGAAACAGAAAAGGTTGATTTGAAAGAGTTGTCTTTCTCGCAATCTGTATCTTACTACTTCGATAAAGCAGCTCCATTTACAAAGGCTCCAAATGGGTTGCTAGAACAAATCAAAGCATGTAACTCTATTTATAAAATGAATTTCCCGGTGAAATTCGGCAGTGATGTAAAGGTAATTGAGGCCTATCGCGTTCAGCACTCACATCACCGTATGCCTACTAAAGGAGGTATTCGTTACTCGTTGCATGTAGATCAAGACGAGGTAATGGCATTGGCAGCGTTGATGACGTATAAATGTGCTATTGTAGATGTACCTTTCGGAGGAGCAAAAGGGGGAATTAAAATCTCTCCACGTAACACGCCACCTGAAGTATTAGAGGCAGTGACAAGAAGATATACCACTGAGTTGATTAAGAAAAACTTCATTGGACCGGGATTGGACGTACCTGCTCCGGATTATGGAACAGGTGAGAAAGAAATGGCGATTATCATGGACACATACATGACCATGAAACCGGGTGATGTAGATGGTTATGCTTGTGTTACCGGTAAGCCTGTATCACAAAATGGTATTCACGGTAGAACGGAAGCTACCGGACGCGGTGTAGTTTACGCCCTGGCACAAGTTTGCTCATACAAAGATGATATGAAGAAATTGGGATTAGAAGTGGGGCTAGATGGGAAACGTGTAATCATTCAAGGTCTTGGTAACGTTGGATTCCACACGGCTAATATCATTAAAGAATATGGTGCAAAAGTTATTGCCATTGCCGAAATGGAAGGGGCTATCTATAATGAAAAAGGATTCGATGCAAAAGAAGTATTAGCCCATCGCAAAGCAACAGGCTCTATTTTGAATTTCCCAGGTGCAAAGAATATCAAAAACAGTTCGCACGCTTTGGAATTAGATTGTGATATCTTAATTCCGGCAGCATTGGAAAAACAGATTACAGAATTGAATGCACCAAATATTAAAGCTAAAATTGTGGCAGAAGCAGCGAACGGACCGGTTACGCCTGCCGCTGAAGCGATTTTGTTAAAGAAAGGTGTTGTGATTATTCCCGATATTTATATCAATGCAGGTGGAGTTACAGTTTCTTATTTCGAATGGTTGAAAAACTTATCACACGTTCGTTTCGGAAGAATGCAAAAACGATTTGAAGAGAAAGCTCAACGCAACATGATCGATTTAGTGGAGTCGATAACAGGTCAAAAGGCTTCTCGTGCACAAATTGAAAAGGTAATTCACGGTGCAGATGAGATTGACTTAGTAAATTCAGGATTAGAGGATACAATGATTAAAGCGTATCACGATATTCGTGAGTTCTATAAATCGGAGAAGAACTTGAAAGACTTAAGAACTGCTGCATTTGCTGTGTCTATCAATAAAATTAAAGATGCCTACTATGCAATGGGTATCTTCCCGTAAGTAACTAACAACTGTTAAATTTAACAGACCTTAGAACTTTATTTATCGTATAGCGTTCGAAACCATATAACTTAGATTATATGGTTTTTTTTATAAATAGATTAAGGATGAGGATAAACGCACAGCTAATTATTATTGCATTGTTAGGCTTAATGTTTAACTCTTGCGCATTGCACGGTGTATTGGAGAATCAATATAAAAAAGTAGCGCATGGGCAAACCTATGATGCTATTATAGTTCCAGGAACGCCAATTGGAGAAAAGGGGTTAGAGTCAATTTTTATTGCTCGAATGCGATGGGCTAAGTTTTTGTACGACAACAATATTGCGAAGAATATTATTTTTTCTGGGGGTGCCGTACATACTCCCTATGTAGAAGCTTTGGCGATGAAAATTTATGCAGACTCCATGGGTATTCCATCAAAACATACATTTGCCGAAACTAAGGCAGAACATAGTACAGAGAATGTTTACTTCGGGATGAAAATGGCACAAAAACTAGGGTTCAAGAAGATTGCATTATCTACAGATATTTTTCAAACTATATTTTTGCACAGTTTTATACAACGGAAATGTAAAGGGGTAGTGTCTATTCCAATTGTGTTTAAGGCAGTATTCAAAGGAAAAAATAAAATAGATCCATTGCCTGAAGCTGATTTGTCGGCTGCTCAAATCGATGAAAATACTTTCATTCCCTTAAAAGAACGAGAAACATATAGTCAGCGATATAATGGTACATTAGGGCTGAAAATTAGTTATGTAGAAACTGAAAATATTATCGATCCTACTTCTCAAGCTTGCGATTCTGTTGGTTCAGGTTCTTTTTAATACGCTATTACTATGATGCATCAAAAGTTCTTTTTTTTAGCTACGCTAGTGATTGGTTTAGTGACATCCTCTTGCACAAGCACGCGTTTTTCGGAAAAAAAATTCCAAGAAGCCAAACGGGTAGAGCCCTATGATGTAGTGATAGTTCCGGGCGTGCCTTATATGGATAAAGGTTTTGGTGCTGTATTTGCCGCACGTATTCTTTGGGCAAAATATTTGATGGATAGTGGCATTACGAAAAATGTGATTTTTTCCGGTGCTGCAGTTGCAACGCCATACATCGAAGGAATTGCCATGAAGGTTATAGCCGATAGTTTAGGTACAGACCCTGATCACACTTTTGCTGAAACAAGAGCTGAACACAGCACCGAAAATGCCTATTATGGCATGAAGATGGCGCAGAAAATGGGTTTTAAGCGTATTGCATTGGCCTCTGATCCTTTTCAAACGAAATCGTTGCGAAAAATGCTTAAGAAACGTTGTAATAACATGCCTTATGTGCCGGTCGTTTTTGTGCGCATTGATCCAACCAAAAAGAGAGAATTATTTCTTCCTAGCATAGACCCGAAAGATGCGTTTGTGCCGAATTTTGTTCCATTAGCCGATAGAGAAGGCTTTTTTGAACGACTTCGTGGTACATACGGAAAGCATATCAATTTTAACGAGTAGTCGCTTCAGCTTTGCGTTTTCTAAAAGCAATGTTAACTTGCAAGCATGGCAGGAAATTCGTTCGGACAAATTTTTAAAATTACTACTTTTGGCGAATCCCATGGTTTGGGAATAGGTGTGGTAATTGATGGTTGTCCGGCAGGACTAACCCTCGATGTCGGAAAAATTCAGTTAGATTTAAACCGAAGAAAACCGGGCCAGTCGAGCATTACCACGCAACGGACAGAAGAAGATACTGTTGACATTATCAGCGGTGTGTTTGAAGGGAAAACACTAGGCTCTCCTATTGCCATGTTGGTGAACAATAAAGATCATCGTTCCTCTGATTATGACACAGTAAAAAACACTTATCGCCCTTCTCATGCCGATTTCACTACCGAAGCGAAATACGGCATTCGCGATTACCGTGGCGGTGGACGATCATCGGCTCGCGAAACAATTGCCCGAGTAGCTTCCGGAGCCATTGCCAAACAATTGTTAGCTACTGAAAATATTTCGATTCAAGCTTACGTGTCACAAGTGGGGGATGTGAAATGCACAATTCCATACACATTATTAAATCTTGAAGTAGCAGAAAAAAATATGGTTCGTTGTCCGGATGAAGCCACTGCCGCAAAGATGATAGCTTTAATTGAAGAAGTTCGACAAGATGGTGATTCTATTGGTGGTGTGATTACATGCGTAATAAAAAACTGTCCGGCCGGTTTGGGCGAGCCCGTGTTCGATAAATTGCATGCAGATTTTGCCAAGGCAATGATGAGTATTAATGCGACTCGTGCTTTTGAAATTGGAGACGGGTTTGATGCAGTAACCATGAGAGGTTCAGCGCATAATGATGCCTTTGCCGCACATGATGGGAAAGTGATGACAACTACCAATCATTCCGCTGGAATTCAAGGAGGCATTTCAAATGGAATGGATATTTATTTTCGAGTTGCTTTTAAGCCTGTTGCAACTATTTCCAAGCAACAACAAACGGTTACAATCGAGAAAGAAGCAACAACTTTAGAAGTTATCGGACGACACGATCCGTGTGTAGTTCCTCGTGCAGTTCCTATCGTAGAAGCTATGGCCGCATTGGTGTTAGCTGATCATTGGTTGCGCCAACGTTGTGCAAAACTATAGCCAAAAGAGTATTCCAAAAACACTCAGCTCAAACGAGAAAATGCCCATCACAAAATAATTGGTGATGATAAAGGCGAAAAAGAAAAGCAACAAAAGCTTGTCCCATTTCTTTGTGAAAAAGCCGATCAAGAATGCAAGTTCCAATACAATCGCCAACCAATAAAAGCCTTGTGCAATAGCAGTGTTTTGAATAAGATACTGATAAAATGCTCCAAGTTTTGCTGAGCCATGTTCCGCAAAATATTGCGCATGCTGCGCTTTTAATATATTGACCATTTGGTCGGGTTGGAAAGCCGCACCACGGAAGAGTTTCCAAAGCGCAGCAGATACCATTACAAATAGAAAGTAGTAACGCGCCCCTTCCCAAAGCCTTTGATGACGAGCTTCGTTGGCTGTCCAAAAGGTAATGCTTACTATCATCAAACCCATCAACGAATGAAAATGGTGTGCCGAATAGGTAGCAAAAACGATGTTATAAATAGCCAAGAGTATTGAAAAGGCTACGGCATACCATTTATATTGTGTTTTGATAAACAGAATAGGAAAGAAGAAAAGCAGTAAATCGAAAATAGTAGCAATGAATTGATGTTGGGTAAAGAATGCCGGAATATTCAATCCATGAAAAAGCCAGAATGTATTGTCGATACTAGGATATACTAAAACCGGTTCAGCAAGTTGAGAAAATAAGGCGTGCCCCCAGAAGCGATACGCAACCCAGATCATCGCAAAGTAGAAGAACCATTTACTGCGCTGCTCAATTTTATTGTTCTGCATATTCGCCAATGGTTACAGGTGAAGAAATAGTGATGTTCCCTTTGCTATCGTATGTTAAAGTGGCTTTTGAAAGATTTAAAGTTGAGCTATTCACCATCCGCATATCCGCTAAATATTTCATCAACCATTTCGGGTAACGTTCAATGGCACTAGGGCTATTCAATAACTTAGCTTTTATTTCTCTTAATGTAGCATCGCCTACTTTCCCTTTAAAGCGATGATCAATTACCTCTTCTGTTTTTTCCTTGCCATTACTCTGTTTCAAGTGGTCGTAATGTTGAATGCTATTCAATACCATATCTTTTTCACAATCAGTAAGCGAAGTGAGTGGAATACGCTGTCCGCATATCGTTAACTGATAAATAGTTTGTGTATCAGTTGCAAGCATTGGTTCTGAGTACATACCGTAATTCAAAAAGGGAAAAGTTTCTACGCCTTTAAAAGTGAAAAAGAGTTGGCCAAGAATAAAAAGAACTACTACCCCAAAGAGCGGTTTATCGTATTCCAACAGTTTGCCTAAATATGTTTTCTTCATGGTGTTGTAGATGAATGTTCTCCAAAGCTATCATACATTAAATTACAACCGCGAATATCTGCAGTTTCCATTCGGCCGATAATTTCAAAGGTGTCGTCAGCGAATACTTTTCCAACATCTGAAGTGGCTATAAAGGCGCACGAATAGAGATTGGCCAAATCAATAATATTAATTCCACCCGATTGATGTGTAACATAACTTCCCGGATCATACATATCTCTTGTTAATACTTTCATCCATGGAGCAGCTTTGAAAATGCCATTTCCTTTAGAATAGGCTTGCGATAAGAGTTCCGTCATGCCATATTCTGAGTGAATGGTATTAACGCGAAAAGCCGATGAAAGTTCACGATGAATTTCCATACGTGTCATCTCTGCTCTTCGTCCTTTCATACCACCGGTTTCCATGATGGTGATGCCGTTTAAATCCATTGGAAATTGTTCCGCAAAATCAAGCAATGCATAAGTTACGCCTAAAAGGATAATCTTTTCTCGGGGCACTTTTGTGGCTTGTAATGTGTTTTTTAGTTGCTCAAAATCGTGCAGAATAAAACCACTCTCTTGATGTTCAGAAAGAGCAATGAATTGATTCGCCATATATACGAGCGAAGAATTCCCACGTTCTAAGTAGGAGGGAAGTAAGGCCAAAAATAGATAGTCTTTCGGGTTTCCGTAAGCGGCCTCAAAGCCTTTCAGAAAGGATGTTTCATAGATAGATAAATCTGCAACAAAATGTTTGCTGGGCGTGGCTCCCGTGGTTGTGCTGCTCTCGAAAATGGCTTGCGCTTGTTTCCCATCGGCAATGATTTGCTGCGTTTTGAAAAACTCAATGGGCAGAAAAGGGATGTCGTTAATTGAACTTACATTTTTAGGCTGTTTGTTCATGAGTTTGCAATACGTTTGATAGAAGGATACATGTGCAAATTGATAGGCAAAAACAGTTAATGCTTTTTCTTCAAAGTTGTTGGGCGTTACCGAAAAAATGGAATCTATGTTCACTTATCTGAAAATTCTTTGTGCGAAAATGCAATAAATCGCTTAATTTCGACTTAATTAGAACTATGCGATATATTTTTTTTATTTCTGTGCTATTGTTTTTTACCGGTTGTAAGGTAACCAACGAGCAATTTCCAATTGAACCGCGCTTAACATTCAAGTCGTTTAGCCGCGATGTAGTGGGGGATATGGATACCGTAACGATTATCGCAGAGTTTACTGATGGCGATGGCGACATTGGAATTCCCGTTGGAGCAACGCCAAGAAACGATACGGTTTGTGTTACACCAGAAGCAAGAATTCTTACCAATCCGGGCTTTAATTTCTTCTACAAAGATTTACGTGATTCGTGTACCCTATTTGCCGCCACTGAATACTATCAGCCCGATAAAGGCAAAGAATCTATTCGTGGTGAAGTGGTAATTCGCCTTGGCGCTTTTTGCAAAAAAGTGTGTGGTACTCCGGGTTGTGCCGATACTGCTCAGTTTGAGCTTACGCTGCGCGACAGAGCCGGACACTTAAGTAACAAAGTTCTAACATCTAAATTGGTGATTACAGGTTGTCAATAACAACTAGGTTCTATTCTTCACCCAATTCGACACTCCAATTTTATTTCCTGAAGTAACAGCCGTTGTTGTGTTTTTCTTTTCGCTGAATAAGAAATCGGCAATGATAGCTGCAGCTTCTTCTTCACCGGGGTTACTTGGTTGTAGTAGTTCCGGTTTGAAATTTTTGTTCACGAAATTGGTGTCGAATTTACCGCTCACAAAATCGGGATGTGTAAGCACAAATCGTCCAAATATTAGCGTATTGCGAACGCCCACAATCGTATAACTATCAATCGCTCGAAGCATTCGGTTAATGGCTTCTTCACGATCTTTACCATAGGTAACTAATTTGGCAATCATCGGGTCGTAATAAATAGGAATGGTCATGCCTTCTTCAAAACCATCATCCACGCGTACTCCCGGACCTTCCGGTTTTTTGTATTGTTTCAATTGGCCAATATCCGGCAAGAAATTATTCATGGGATCTTCGGCATACACACGCAATTCCATCGAGTGGCCAATTAACTGAATGTCTTCTTGTACGAAACTTAGTTTCTCACCACGGGCGATATTAATTTGTTCGCGCACTAAGTCTACACCGGTTATCATCTCTGTTACCGGATGTTCTACTTGTAAGCGTGTATTCATTTCTAAGAAATAAAAGTTCAATGCTTCATCTACCAAAAACTCCACCGTTCCTGCACCAATGTAAGCGCACGATTTACCCACACGCACTGCTGCTTCACCAATGGCTTTTCTTTTCTCGGGAGTTAAACATGAGCTCGGTGCTTCTTCCACTACTTTTTGATGTCTGCGCTGAATAGAACATTCACGTTCGTGCAAGTACACGATGTTGCCGTAATTATCGCCCAAAATCTGTACTTCAATATGTTTTGGCGAGCCTACATATTTTTCAATGAACACACTGCCATCGCCAAAAGCCGACAATGCTTCACTTTGCGCGCGGTGCATCTGTTCTTCAATTTCGCCTTCGTTCTCAACCACACGCATTCCTTTTCCGCCTCCTCCGGCACTAGCTTTAATCAATACAGGATAGCCAATAGCTGCACACAGTTTTTTGGCTTCTTCCACTTCCGTAATAGCACCTTCGCTTCCCGGAACCATCGGTATATCAAACTTTTTAGCGGCTTCTTTAGCCGAAAGTTTATCGCCCATAATCTCAATAGCTTCTGGAGTTGGACCAATGAACGTGATGCCATTTTCTTCTACCAATTTAGCAAATGCAGCGTTTTCCGATAAAAATCCATAACCGGGGTGGATGCCATCTACGCCCAATGTTTTTGCTACTTCTACAATTTTTTCGCCACGCAAGTACGAATCCTTAGAAGCCGGAGGACCAATGCAAACAGCCTCATCGGCAAAACGCACATGTGGCGAGTTTCGGTCGGCTTCCGAAAATACAGCTACCGTTTTTATCCCCATATCTCGCGCAGTTCGCATTACGCGTAAAGCAATTTCTCCTCGGTTGGCTACTAAGATTTTCTTCATGATGCTATTTCTATGCTCCAAACCTACATAAATTTTTCACCCTTCCCAATCCACTTTCTATCTCGTTTTTTTAATTAATATTGCCTAACAATTAATATGAAACCTTCAATAAAATGGGCGTTGATAGGCAGCATGGCTTCGTTGCTATGGCTAGCATTGGAATATGTGGTTGGATTGCACGATAAATATATCGAGTATCATCCAATGGTGACCAATTTTGCATTGCTCATTCCCATTCTTACACTCCGGCAAACCGTAGAAGATACCAAAGCGCTGTATCCCGATTTAACCTTCCAAAGAGCCTTTTCTGAATGTGCTATTGGTGTTCTGCTTTCTACTTTTCTTGCCCCAATAAGTGTGTATGTTTTTTTTAAGTACGTCAACCCCGATTTTTTTAATTCCTTTATTCAATACACTGTAGCACATGCCGATCAAATGCATGTAACCAAAGAAAAGGCATTGCAGCGTGCCAGTAGCTATTTTAATTTTCAAATGTATATGATACAAATCGTGTTGTCTACTTTGTTTGGCGGACTGCTGATTAGCGTTATTGTTGCTTATCTCCAAACCCGAAATCAACGTGCAAAACAATAATCCATCCTTTTTGTCGCAAGTATTTGCGCTTTTTCAAAAAGATATTTTGATAGAGCGTAGAAACAAATATGTGCTCGGAGGTCTGTTTTTGTTTTCCTCGAGCACAGTAATGATGATTTACTTTTCGTTACTTTATAATGGCGATTCGTTGCAGAATTTGCCCGCTTCCACATGGGGTATTTTGTTTTGGATGGTGGTGCTATTCTCTTCAGTGAATGCGGTGTCGAATTCTTTCTTTCGCGAAAAGGAAGAAAATATGATGTACTTCCATTTTCTGTTTTCGCCCTATGTCTACATCACAGCAAAATTGATTTACAACGTAATTTTTACGCTATTGCTCTCAGTTGCTGCTTCCATCATTTTTATGGTGGTGATTCCAACACATATTCATTCGTTTGTGGTTTTCACCGAAGTGATGGCTCTGGGTTCAATCAGTTATGCCGTGTTGTTCACAACAATGAGTGCTATTGCGCTGAAAGCTAAGAGTAACAATACCCTTGTGGCGGTGTTGGGCTTCCCGATTTTGATTCCTATGTTGATTTTCATTACCAAAGTCACCTCGGCTGCATTAGGCGATATAACCATGCAAGAGCTGGTAACGAAAAATCTGTTATTGTTGATTGCACTCGATATCGTGCAAATAATTTTGGCGATTGTCTTGTTTCCCTATATTTGGCGCGAATAGCCTTTTAAACCTTGTCAAAAGTAGAAAATATGTTGCCCGGATGGACAAAACAAATGTGGTGGAAATACTTGTCGATTGTGCTATTGGTCTATGTATTGATTGGCGGATTAACCGTTCCGTTAGGGCCGGGTTTAGTGTCGATTAACCCGATTGCATTCACCCCCGGTGCTGAAAATAATTTTACGATTGAGGCCGTCAACACACACTTTCAAACCGGAAAAAATGTACAGGTTTTTCTAAAATCAGCCGGAAAATATTTATGTGTCGAAAACGCAAAAGCTACATCGGAGACCTCACTGCGTTTCATGCTACCTATGGCACAATTAGCGAATGCCGATAAGGTAGACAATACCTTTGATGTCATCGTAAATGATGATGCCGATGGAACTATTGCCTTGCGCGATGCATTGGTAATGAATGGTTTGGTACCTGATTCATTGCAAGCTAACGAATGTGTTGTGGCAGTAGCCAATAATTTGCATACCGGCTTTGCTTTTCCGTATCGCGAGATATTGTACGAATCGATTCGCAACACGTTTTATCATGTACCGATGTGGTTCAGTATGTTACTGGTATTAATTGTTTCCTTAGTCTACAGTATCAAATATTTAAGCAGTAATAACAAGCTATACGATATAATTGCTGCCGAATCGGTAAACGTATCCCTTCTTTGCGGTGCGTTGGGTATTGTAACCGGCATGATGTGGGCGAATTACACCTGGGGTTCACCATGGCCGAACGACCCGAAACTGAACGGAGCGGCAGTAGGTGTTTTAATCTACTTGGCATACATTATCTTGCGTGGAGCTATTCAGGATGAAGTAAAACGAGCACGAATCAGTGCCGTGTACAACATCTTTGCCATCGTTATTTATGTACTGTTTATTTTCATCATCCCTCGTATCACCGATTCGTTACACCCGGGCAATGGTGGAAATCCGGCATTCAGTAAATATGACTTAGACAGTCACCTGCGCTTATTCTTTTATCCGGCTGTAATTGGTTGGGTATTGTTGTTTATGTGGTTAGTGTCGATAAGGGTTAGAATTCGATTTTTAGAAGAAATAAAGCTTGACAATGAATAAATTAAGAGTTGCTGTTGTGGGAATGCTGTTGCCTTTTTTAGCGAATGCGCAAGAAAGTGGAGCCGATTCGATTTTTCGTTCAAATCAGAAGTATTATGTAGTGGCAGCAGTGTTAACGTTGATTTTTTTAGGCATTGCCGTTTTTCTGCTTTCGGTAGAGAAGCGATTGAAGCAATTGGAACAATAGTAAAAATGGCCTGAGAAAGTTGGAGACTCGGTGAAAATGGAAAGCGTGTTTTTGGCTCAATCGAGGTATAAAAGGGTAGAAATTACCCACAAATCCCCAATTCGCTAAAAAAATTTGAAAATTTAGTACAAATAGTTATGTTTGCGTCCCGTTTTAAGTAGGCGGGACATAGAAACGGGAATAGTTCAATGGTAGAATAGAGGTCTCCAAAACCTTTGATCAGGGTTCGAATCCTTGTTCCCGTGCTAGTTTTGGAGAGTTTTTAACTATAAAAAAATGGAAAAAGTAAAATTGTTTTTCAAAGAGGCTTACGATGAGCTTTTAAATAAAGTAACCTGGCCAACTTGGCCGGAACTGCAACAAAGTGCAATGATTGTATTGGTTGCGGCTATCGTTATTTCGTTTTTAGTAGTCGGAATGGATTTGGTAAGCAAATACTCTATCCAAGAAGGAATTTATAAGTTAATCCGCTAATGGCAAACACAATGGCAGAAGATAAAAAATGGTATGTAATGCGCGTGATTAGCGGTCAAGAACGCAAAATCCGAGAGCATCTTTTATTGGAGATAAACCGATCGAATATGGATCATATTATCACCAATATCCTTGTGCCTACAGAGAAAGTATATACCATTAAAAACGGTAAAAAAACGATTAAGGAGAAAACGTTGTTTGCAGGATATATCTACATGGAAGTTGATCCGAAAGGAATGACTGCAGAGGTAATTCAGCATTTGCGTCAGGTACAAGGTAACTTAGGTTTCTTGGGCGGAAAAACACCACAAGTGTTGAACCCTTCTGAAGTATTGAAATTGCTTGGAAAAGCAGATGAAATGTTGGAAGCAGGCGAAACAATGGCAGAACCATTTATCGTAAACGAGGAGGTTAAAATTATTGACGGACCATTCAACGATTTCAACGGTACTATTGAAGAAATCAATATGGAAAAGAAGAAGTTGAAAGTAACCGTAAAAATATTTGGACGAAAAACACCTGTAGAAGTAGGTTTCATGCAGGTAGAAAAATTAGTATAAAACAAATTTCTCCGGTAGAAGCAATTCGAAAGAGCGATAAACGAAAATATAAAACACAAAAAAATGGCAAAGGAAATTCAAGCATTTGTGAAATTGCAAGTTAAAGGAGGTCAAGCAAACCCAGCTCCACCGGTAGGTCCTGCATTAGGTTCTAAAGGGGTGAACATTATGGAGTTCTGCAAGCAATTCAATGCAAGAACACAAGATAAAATGGGCAAAACTTGTCCGGTTATCATCACCGTGTATTCAGATAAGTCGTTCGACTTCGTTATCAAAACGGCTCCTGCTCACAACATGTTGATGGAGTTGACTAAGAAAACTGCAGGTTCAGCTGAGCCTAACCGTAAAAAAATCGGTAATGTTTCTTGGGATATCATCCGTAAAGTAGCTGAAGAAAAAATGCCGGATTTGAACTGCTTTACAGTAGAAGCCGGAATGAGCATGGTAGCAGGTTCTGCTAAAAGTGCCGGATTCACGTTCGAAGGAGCAGCTCCTTGGGAAAAATAAATTGAGAAAGAAAGCATAAAAGATTGTTGCTCACGCAGCAATCTTTTTGTCAATATATTAATAACCGTGGAAGAGCCTTCATTGCTCGTTTGACCACAAAAATTCAAAACAATGAAACTAACAAAAAAAAGAAAAGCTGTTGCCGGCTTAGTAGACAAAAACAAGCTCTACACGCTAACAGAAGCGTCTTCACTTTTGAAAAAGGTGAATACAACAAAATTTGACGCCTCTGTCGATGTTCACATCGTATTGGGTGTTGACCCTAAGAAAGCAGATCAAGCTATTCGTGGTACTGCTGCACTTCCTCACGGAACAGGTAAAACAAAAAGAGTATTGGTGTTAACTACGCCCGACAAAGAAGAAGAAGCTAAAAAAGCCGGAGCTGACTTCGTTGGTTTAGATGACTATGTTGCTAAAGTTGAAGGTGGCTGGATGGATTTCGATGTAGTTATTGCTACACCGAACGTAATGGCGAAAATCGCGAAATTGGGTAAAGTATTAGGACCAAGAAACTTAATGCCGAATCCAAAATCAGGAACAGTTGCTGTTGAAGTTGGGAAAGCTATAGAAGAAGTAAAGAAAGGTAAAATCGCTTTCAAAGTGGATAAATTCGGAATCGTGCACGCTTCTATCGGTCGTGTTTCGTTTACACCGGAGCAAATCCACGAAAATGCTACATCGCTATTGCAAGTGCTTTCAAAAATGAAGCCGGCTACTGCGAAAGGAGTATATTTCAAAGGTATTGCTTTGGCAACGACCATGAGTCCGGGAATCGCTGTGGACTATAAAACAGTAGCAGGTCTATAATTTAAATCACTTATTTAATCAATAAGCAATGAACAAGAAGCAAAAAAATAACGAAATCGTTGAATTGAAAGAGAAATTAGAATCATCTCAATTCTTCTATATATGTGACTCATCTACATTATCTGTTGAGAAAATCAACGCATTCCGTAGAATGTGTTTCGCGAAAGGTATCGAATACCGTGTAGCTAAAAATACACTTATCCAAAAGGCATTAGAGCAATTGGAAGGCGATTACAAAGCCTTGTATCCGGTATTAAACGGACCAACAGGTATCATGTTTTCAAAAGAAAGCTCAACACCTGCAAAGTTGTTGAAAGAGTTCCGTACAAAACACGAAAAACCAACCTTGAAAGGTGCTTATATCGATTCTGATATTTTCATCGGTGACGACCAAATCATTGTTTTGGCGGCATTGAAATCAAAAGCAGAGTTGATTGGCGATGTTATCGGATTGTTGCAATCTCCTATGCAAAGCGTTATGGGCGCATTGCAAAATGGTGGTGGTCAAACTATCGCTGGATTGCTTAAAACATTGGAAGAGAAAGCAAAATAATCTTTCACTATATCATTCAAAAGCCGATGGAATTTCCATCGGCTTTTTTGTTTTCGTTCCAATCAGAAAATAGCGTAGTTTCAACCGTTAATTGAATGTTATGGAATGGTGTTCTGAAGATATAATAAAATTGGCTGTAGCGTTATTGGCCGGTGCTATGATTGGCGCAGAACGCGAATATAGAAGTAAATCTGCCGGCTTTCGAACATTGATGCTCATCTCGTTTGGGTCTGCTTTATTTACCATGCTTGCGTCCAAAATTGGACAATCGGATGAAGCGAGAATTGCTGCAAACATTGTAACAGGCATAGGGTTCTTGGGAGCAGGTGCCATTTTTCGTGACGATAATAAAGTAACCGGATTAACCACCGCTGCAACGGTGTGGGCCGCAGCAGCCTTAGGCATGGCTTCGGGGAGCGGATATTATCTGTGGGCCATTATGGGTGCAATATTTGTATTGTTTATTTTGTGGGGAATGTTGCCTTTGGAAAACTTTATCGATCGCACTCACCGCGTTCGCAACTATAGAATTGTAACAGCATACAACCAGCAAACTTTACTGCATTATGAGGAGATTTTTTCGGCACTCGGACTACAATCAGAGCGTGGCAAACAGAGTAGGGTGGATAACGAAATTATTGGTTGTTGGACGGTGATTGGTGCAGACGAAAAACATCAATTACTTATCGATCAATTATTGGCAGATAAGAGTATAAAGGAATTTGATTTTTGAATAGCTCACTATTGGATTACCGCAATTTCATTGCCGTCCGGGTCTTTCATTTCAAAAGCGAGTTTGCCTAAAATCATTTTCAATGGCGAGACTTCGGTGTTGTTTTCCTGAATTTGTTTTCTAAAAGCCTTTACATCCTCAGTTGTAAACGTGATTCTGATTTTGTTTTGCACATCGCGAATACTCTTTTGAATCACTAATTTTGTTGCGCCACAATCCAATTCCAAATAATCATGTTCCGCGCTTTCATAAGTTGTTTTAAGGGCTAAAACTCCGGTATAATAGTCTTTGAGTACAAAATAGTTTTTACTGTATAGGTGAATAGCAGATATAGCTAACATGTGTTTAATTTAGATTAAACCTATGAAATACTTTCCATTCTGTTGTGGATTGCTTTCTACAATCTGCTTTCGGGGATTTACCACTAAATTCATAGCCTCTAATGCAATTGAACCTAATAGTGGCGGTACTCCATCCGGTATTTCCATGATGTTTAATTCTATTTCTCGGTCTAAAATGCTTATGGTTACAGGACTGTAGAGCGAACTCAAAACATATCCGCTCGTTGTTGAAATTTGCTTTTCACTTTTCTTTTCCAATCCCAGTTCACTAATCATACGCGATGGAAGGCATACCATAGCTGCACCGCTATCTACCCACATGTTAATCACCAGGCTTTTAATCTCCTTCTTTTTAATCCAACCTTTATCTGCTGCAAACAAGTGAAAGGAATTCGTGAGCTTTACTTTTTGTATAATTTTCGCCATGCTTAGCCTTTATTACATATACGAATTTTTGCTTTTTTTAGTATATGCGTGGCTGAATATCAGTATTGACAGGTGTTTTGGAGAGCAGTCGATACTCGCACTTAGAGAAAAGCCTTAGATAACTGAGTGTATTTCTTTAGCTAAATGACTTAAAATTCCTTCTGCTTGATTCGGATTGAACCATTGTAAATGTTCTGTTTTATTGAACCACGTAATTTGCCGTTTGGCATAATGTCGCGTATTCTGCTTAATCAACTCAATTGTTTTTTCGCGACTTTGTTTCCCTTCAATAAAATCAAACCATTCTCTGTAGCCTACGGTCTGCAAGGGTTGTAGTGTTCGGAATGGGTAGAGCGAAGTTGCTTCAGCTTCCAATCCTTCTGCAATCATTTGATCTACACGTTGATTGATTTGATGATAGAGTATATCGCGAGGGAGTTCTGTTCCTATGATGTGAATGCTAAATGGACGATCTTTTTTTGCACCTGTATGTTGCGCACTCATTTTTTGTCCGCTGCTCAAAATAACTTCCAATGCTCTCGTTAATCTTCTTGGATTTTGAATGTCAACTGAAGCGTAAAACTCTGGATCAAGTTCCAAAAGCTTCGCTTGCATGTCTTCTAATGACAATTCTCGTACTGTTTGACGAATGCTCTCCGAAATTTCAGTTTTGTCTTCCAGTCCTTCGCAAACCGCACGAATAAATAGTCCTGAGCCGCCACATAAAACAGCAACCGATTTTGTTTGGAAATAAACTTCCAGCTGTTCCATTACTTCTTGCTCAAATTTCCCTGCAGCATATTCATCGTGAATGCTCAAATTGTTGATGAAGTGATGTTGTACTTCGCTTAATTCTTCTGCCGTTGGTTTGGCGGTACCGATGTTCATTTCTCGGTAAAACTGCCGCGCATCTGCTGAGAAAATTTCTGCATTAAAATGTTTGGCAATGGTAATGGCTAGTTTCGTTTTACCTGAAGCGGTTGGCCCGCATACTACAATTAAATGTTTTTCAGCAGTGCTCATTGCTTAACAACCGTTAATCCTAATGTTTTTCCCATCTCCAACATCATGGCATATGCCTCGTTGTAGTCGTTTCTAATTTTGCCGTCCAGAATCGCTTCTTTAATCGCTTCTTTTATGGTGCCAATTGCTGCAGAAGGCTTGATGCCAAAGGTTTGCATAATTAATTCTCCGCTCACCGGAGGTTGGAAATTGCGTACCTGGTCTTTCTCTTCAACTTCTTTCAGTTTTTGTTTTACAGTCTCAAAACGTTGTAAGTAACGTGCAACTTTTACTTTGTTTTTGGAAGTGATATCAGCTTCGCAGAGCTTCATCAAACTGTCAATATCGTCACCGGCTTCAAACAATAATCTACGCAAAGCCGAGTCTGTTATTTCTTCTTTCGTAAGTGCTATTGGACGTAAATGCAAATACACCATTTTCTGCACAAATTTCATTTCAGCACCCAATGGCAATTTCATCGATTTGAATAAGCGGTATACCATCTTTGAGCCTAAAACCTCATGTCCGTGGAAGGTCCAGCCATTTCTTACATCAAAACGTTTGGTTTGTGGTTTAGCAATATCGTGCATGATAGCTGCCCAACGCAACCATAGATCTTTAGTGCTCTGACAAATATTATCTAATACTTGAAGTGTGTGATAAAAATTGTCTTTATGGCTTTTATCATCCACTGTTTCTGTCCCTTTCAGCAAGCAAAATTCAGGGAAAATCAATTCCAGCAAACCACTTTGATCGAGCAAAATAAAACCAACCGAAGGTTTTTGTGAAAGAATGATTTTATTCAATTCATCCATGATTCGCTCACGCGAAATGATGCCGATACGTTTTTTGTTTCTGGCAATAGCTTCAAAGGTTTTGGCTTCGATATAGAAATTGAGTTGCGTAGCAAACCGAATAGCACGCATCATACGCAACGGATCGTCAGAAAAAGTTATATCAGGATCCAATGGTGTTCGAATTATGCCGCTTTCCAAATCCTCTATCCCTTGAAATGGATCGACTAATGTCCCATAATCATTTTTATTGAGAGAAATGGCTAAAGCGTTAATCGTAAAATCTCTTCTGTTTTGATCGTCTTGCAACGAGCCGTCTTCTACTATTGGTTTTCTAGAATCGCGTTGATAGGATTCTTTTCGAGCCCCAACAAATTCAAAATCCCAATCACCCGAACGGAATTGTGCAGTGCCGAAATTTTTGAAATAGTTGACATGTACATGGGAACCGATTCGTTTTGCCGTTGCTTTGGCTAAGTCCATACCGCTCCCCACACATACAAAATCGATATCTTTTGAAGCTCTGTTAAGCAGTAGATCGCGCACAAACCCACCTACCACATAGGTTTCAAGCTGCTCAGTGGCAGCTACTTCACCAATGGTGCTAAAGATAGGATGTGTAAGTCGGTCGGAAAGGTTCATTTCTTGCAATTAAAGGACGGCAAATATATCAGTACAAATCAGAGTTTATACAGCTACGTTATTTTCACGCAATGCATCATTCAGAGATGTTTTTAAATCTGTAGATGCTTTTCGTTTGCCGATAATCAATGCACAAGGTACTTGAAATTCACCCGCAGGAAATTGTTTCGTGTATGAACCGGGAATAACAACAGAACGCTCCGGAACATAACCTTTGTATTCAATTGGCTCAGGGCCTGTTACATCAATAATTTTGGTGCTCATCGTTAATACCACATTCGCTCCTAAGACAGCTTCTTTACCTACACGTACACCTTCAACAACAATACATCGCGATCCAACGAAGCAATTATCTTCAATAATTACAGGCGCTGCTTGGACTGGCTCCAATACGCCACCAATGCCAACTCCACCACTTAAGTGCACGTTTTTCCCGATTTGAGCGCAAGAACCCACTGTGGCCCAAGTATCTACCATTGTACCTTCATCAACATAGGCTCCAATGTTCACATAGGAAGGCATCATAATCACACCTTTGGCTAGGTAAGCGCCATATCGAGCAATAGCATGAGGCACTACACGAACCCCTAATTCACCATAGTTGCGCTTTAGCGCCATCTTGTCGTGGAATTCCATAGGGCCTGCTTCCATCGTTTCCATCTTGCGCGTAGGGAAATAGAGGATTACCGCCTTCTTCACCCAGTCGTTCACTTGCCATCCATTTGTCGTTGGCTCAGCCACTCTTAGTTGCCCTTTATCAAGTTGATTAATAACACTTTCTATTGCTGAAATGCTTTCTTGTGAACTGAGGAGTGTTCTATCATCCCATGTTTTTTCAATTAAGTTTCTTATGTTCATTATATTACAATTTGTTTTATGTGTTCTTTTGCTAAAAAAATGTAGTTTTGGCGCAAATTAAAATTAATAAAATGAGAAAAGTAGCCATAACTCTAACCTTAGTTACCGGTGCGATGATTTCTGCCAGTGCTCAGATTTTCATTAATACCGGAAATCCGAACATGGATAAGTATAAACAAGATAATCCGAATGCTGTAATTTGGCAGGGAGAAAAAGATGCTAAGACTGTTGAGCCAGCTAAAACAACTACTACCACAACAACGACTGTAACAACTCCTGCAGTTAAAGTTACTACTCCAACTGTAAAAACAACGACAAAAGTTGCTGCTCCGGCTGCACCTGCTGTTGTAGATAACAATTCATATACAACGAACTATACCGGTTCTTTGTCTGATGCAAACAATAATCTTCCTCCAAATGCTGAGGCCGGAAAATGTTATGCACGTTGCTTCATCTCTGATCAATATGAGTTCAAAGAAGAAATGGTGGTTGACAAACCGGTAACGTACAGAACTCAATCTATCCCGGCTCAATACAAAACAGTGTTCGATACTGTTCAAACACGTGCTGCTTCTATCCGTTATCAAGAAGTGCCTGCAGTTTACGAAACAGTAACTGAAGATATTATGGTTTCTCCGGCTACACAAAAATGGACTAAATCTACTGCTGATGCGGGTTGTCTTTCTGCAAATCCTGCTGATTGTCAAGTAATGTGCTTAACTGAAGTACCTGCTGTGTACAAAAGAGTAGCTAAACGCGTAATGAAATCGCCAGCTTTGAAAAACGAAATTCCGGTTCCGGCTGAATTCAAAATCGTTTCTCGTCAGGTAGTTGATGTTCCTGCTCAGCAAGTTCAAATCGAAATTCCGGCTACTTACAAAAAAGTAACCCGTAAAGAATTAGTGAAAAAAGGGGGATACTCTGATTGGAGAGAAATTCTTTGTTCTCAAAACTTAACTACTCAAAGAATCGTTGCTATTCAACGTGCATTGAAAGCTGCAGGATACAATCCTGGTCCGTTAGATAACGTTTTCGGTGCTGAAACTAAAGCAGCATTAGTGAAATATCAAACAGACAAAAACTTGCCTGTAGGTAATTTGAATATGGAAACATTAAGAGCTCTTGGTGTTGAATAATCGATAAAAATATCAATAGAGAAGGCTGTTTCATTTTTGAGACAGCCTTTTTTTTCGAACAGAACGTAAATCATCGGTCTCTATGAGTACAAAATTATCGGCATGGCTTCATGCATTTCGATTGCGAACCCTTCCTTTGGCATTGTCTTCCATCATTACCGGTTCGTTTGCAGCCTATACTAAATCCTTTAATGGACTCGTTTTTGGCTTGGCAATACTTACCACTTTGTTGTTGCAGATATTGTCGAATTTAGCTAATGATTTTGGCGACAGTGAAAAGGGGACTGATAATGACGATCGCATTGGTCCAAAACGCGCTATTCAGGCCGGATTATTGTCGTTTAGCGAAATGAAAACGGCTATCATCGTAAATGTAATATTGTGCCTAGTAGCAGGCATAGCGTTGATTTATTTCGCATTGGGTGTAAAACCTGTAACCCTGTTTTTCTTTTTACTCGGATTAGCTGCTATTGCTGCGGCCATTAAATATACTGTTGGCAAAGGTGCTTATGGGTATTCCGGGCTAGGCGATGTGTTTGTGTTTCTGTTTTTTGGAGTAGTAGGCGTAAATGGCAGCTATTACCTTCAAACCCAACAATTCAACCCTTTTGTTTTTTTTCTGGGCATCACTATCGGTTGCTTTTCTGCAGGGGTATTAAATTTGAATAATATGCGCGACAGAGAAAGCGATGCCAAAGCCAATAAAAATACCTTAGTCGTTAAAATTGGCTCTCGTTTCGCAAAGTATTACCAATCTGCTTTAATTCTTTTCGGCTTGGGTGCTGCTTTCTATTATCTTTTTTACAATGCTACAGCATGGATAGCATATCTTCCGATGCTTGTGTTTCCGGTGTTTTTAATACTCAATGCCCAAATATCCAAAGTGGAAAACCCTAAAGCGTTCGATCCGTTTTTGAAAAAACTGGCCTTAAGTACGTTTGCCTTTTCCATCTTATTCGCACTTGGTCAGGTTTTCCTGTAGTACAGTTACTGTTGTGGAATCGTTTGGTTACATTGGTCGATGAAGGCCAATATTTCTGCTCTTCCTAAGTTAGATGCCGATGAAGTAAGAAAGATATTCGGCAATTCTTCCCACGATTTCAATAATTCGTTTTCAAAAGCTTTACGGTTATTAAGATTGTTTAAGCTTTTGGGCTTATCGTTTTTAGTAAACACAATCGAGAAGGCGATTTGATGTTCCCCTAGCCATTCAATAAATTCTAAATCTATTTTTTGTGGAGGTATGCGTGTATCCACAAGTACAAAAAGGTTGATGAGCTGCCCCCTTTTTCGTAGGTATGTTCGGATGAATTTATCCCAATCTTCTCGGGTTGATTTAGAGGTTCGCGCATAGCCGTACCCAGGCAAATCCACCAAATACCATTTATTGGTGTTAATAGCAAAATAGTTGATCGTTCTGGTTTTACCGGGAGAGCCTGAAACTTTGGCATCTGCTTTTTTCTCAGTCAAATAATTAATGAGCGATGACTTTCCTACATTCGAACGTCCGATAAAAGCGTATTCGGGTACTATCTCTTTCGGACATTTTTCCACATCTACAAACGATCCAAAGTAAGAAGCGGTTTCTATTTTCATGGTGCGAAACTACATAAATATTGTGGACTAATACGGAACATAGGTTAAGTGATAAACGAATTTTGGTCCCGGAACAAATAAAAGCGACCGAATGTTTGTATCTAAAATCAATTCCCTTTCCTTTGCAACCTGATTTCAATATGCTAGAAAAAGTTACACCATATAACGATTCCACTGCTTCCAAAAAAGAGCAAGTGAAAGAAATGTTCGATAATATAGCCGGGCGGTACGATTTCTTGAATCGTTTACTATCGTTAGGAATAGATCAATTATGGCGAAAAAAAGCAGTGAGATATATCGGGGAAACACAACCTAAAAAGATTTTAGATTTAGCAACAGGTACCGGTGATTTTGCTATTGAAGCATTAAAATTGAAGCCGGAGCAAATTATTGGTCTCGATTTATCGAACGAAATGATGGACGTGGGTAGAAAAAAAGCAATTGCACACAATGCAGAAGCTGTTTTAACGTTCATACAAGGAGATTCTGAGCATATGCCTTTTGCAGATAATACATTTGATGCCATAACTGTAGGTTTTGGTGTACGTAATTTCGAAACGCTCGAAAAGGGCTTAGGCGAAATGTTGCGCGTGTTAAAACCGGGTGGAAGAGTGGCCATTCTTGAGCCGGCAAAACCTGTCCATGCTCCGTTTCGTCAAATTTTCTCTATTTACTTTTTGTATATCCTTCCTGGGGTAGGGCGGTTGTTTTCGAAAGACGCAAGGGCCTATTCTTATTTACCCGAATCGGTGAATGCTTTTCCGGAAGGCATGAAATTTGTTGACGTATTAAATAAGGTTGGATTCCGTAATGCAAAATGGCATCCGTTAACCCTTGGCATCTGTGCTTTCTATACATGCGAAAAGTAATTCTCATATTATTCTTGTTGCCGGTGTTGGCAAAGGCTCAATTCAATATTCACGAATTGGGGAGAAAGCAAATTTATTTTGGCATCACGCTTGGCGCGAATGTGTCGGATTATAAAATTATAAAGAAGCCGTATGTGCCGGAAAACGATTCCATTAAATCGTTCTCCTCTAAAATAGGTCCTGGTTTTAATTTAGGAATTATCAGTAACTGGCAGTTTCATCGTAACTTCGATTTACGTTTTATTCCAACCCTTTCTTTTGCTGAACGGAAAATAGAATATGCCGTAAGACAGAAGCGTCAATCAGTGGTGATGATTCCGCAATCTGTATCTTCTATATATTTGGACTTTCCGTTGTTATTGCGTTTTAAGTCGGAACCCATTAAAGATTTTCGTTTGTATGCTCTTGCAGGTATTCGCTTCGATGTAGATTTAGCATCCAATTCCAGCGTGCGAGATAAGTTGCTTTTAAAAGTGAAGAAGTACGATATAGCCGCTGAATATGGCGTAGGGATAATGATTTATTTCCCTTATTTCATCATGTCGCCAGAGTTTAAGATGAGTCATGGTATTATTGATATCAATTCCCCAACCAATAACTACATGTATTCAAGGGTAATAGACAAGCTTTACTCACGCACATTCACATTCTCTTTGCACCTCGAAGGCTAATTAAAGCGATTTCTCCATGTAGAAGTGCGGAATGTTTACTTCTGGAAACTCATCCCCAACAATAGTGTAACCGTGTTTTAAATAGAACGGTACAGCTGTTTTTCGCGCATGGCAATGGATAGCTTCAAATCCTTTTAATTTTGCAAAGGTTTCACTGAATTGAAGTAATGCCGAACCAATGCCTTTGCCTTGAAAAGTGTCATCAACGGCAACTTGTCTCATTTTAATGGTGTTGTTCTTATTTAACGTTAAAATTAAACTCCCAAGCAACTGTTCGTTTTCAAAGGCGCCTATGTGAAAATCGGATTGATCACTTTCAAGGTCTTTAGCGCTATAGGTTAATCCTAAAGGAATGCGAAGAATTTTATATCGAAGAATAAGGGATAGCAAGTAGTCGGGGCTTCCATAAGTGAATAATCTAATACTAGGATGCATATGAATGTGAATATTTGATACGGTATAATTAATGAATATTCTCCGATTTTAATTCAAAAAAATCTTGTAGAATATGTAATATCGCAACGTATGAATATCACAAAAACCGAATTCCCGGGATTAGTCGTAATAGAACCTAAAGTGTTTGCCGATAGCCGCGGATATTTCTTTGAAACCTATAATCGTAATGTTTTTGAACAACATGGATTAAATTATCATTGGCTTCAAGATAATGAGTCAATGTCGAATTGTGGCGTACTGCGCGGATTGCATTATCAGTTGAATCCCTATTCTCAGGCAAAATTGGTAAGAGTTATTACAGGCGAAGTATTAGATGTTGTTGTTGATATTCGAAAGGGATCTCCAACATTCGGGAAGAAGTTTGAAATTATACTTTCTTCGGAAAATAAGCGTCAATTGCTTATTCCACGAGGTTTTGCACATGGTTTCTCGGTGCTCAAAGACGGCACAATTTTTAGTTATAAGTGCGATAATATATACAATAAAGAAGGGGAACGGGGAATTCAAATTTTTGATGAAACATTGCAAATTGATTGGCGAATTTCGAAAGAAAAGGCCATAGTTTCGGACAAAGATAAATTGAATCCGCTTTTTACGGAGGCTGAGATGAATTTTGACTTTTAAAGAACGGTTGTGAAGAAAGTACTTGTCACTGGAGCAAACGGACAACTCGGCAGCGAAATGGCTTGTCTTGCACAAGCATCGGACGTTGCATTTGTTTTTGCTAATCGACAACTATTGGATATCACAGATGCTGCAAGTGTTCAACGCTTTCTCCTTCAACACCATTTCGATATTGTAGTGAATTGTGCAGCTTACACTGCCGTAGACAAAGCTGAATTGGAGCAAACCGAATGCTTTGCGATCAATGCAATAGGGGCAAAAAATTTAGCAGAAGCTTGTGCACTATCCAATACTTTTCTCATCCATGTTTCAACAGATTTTGTATTTGACGGAACTTCACCTTTGCTTTTAAATGAAGATGATGAAGTACATCCGTTGAGTGTTTATGGTGCTTCAAAGCTTGCAGGAGAAAGAGCTATAGCCGCTGCTACAAATGCGTATATTATAATTAGAACTTCGTGGTTATATTCTTCGTTTGGTTCGAATTTTGTGAAAACAATATTGCGTTTATGTGCAGAAAAACAGTCTTTAAGCATCATTGCCGATCAAATTGGAACTCCAACTTATGCGGCCGATTTGGCCGGATTTATTGCCCATCTTATACCTATCGATCATTTACAACAGCATACAGGAGTATATCATTTTAGTAATGAAGGTGTTGCTTCGTGGTACGATTTTGCCATCAGTATTCGCGATTTTGCCGGATTAGAAACGCCTATATTACCAATAGAAACATATCAGTATCCTACACCGGCAACTCGCCCTAGATTCAGTGTAATGAATAAAAAGAAGGTGAAGGAAACCTTTGGATTTTCAATTCCATATTGGAGAGATAGTTTAGCCAATTGCATACAAAAATTAAAATAATAACATGTCGAAACCTTTGATATTAGTAGTGAATGACGATGGTGTAACCGCTCCCGGAATTCGAGCATTAGTGAATGCTGTAAAAGATTTAGGCGAAGTGGTAGTCGTAGCGCCTGATTCACCGCAATCGGGTATGGGACATGCCATTACCATCAACAAACCGTTACGTATCGATGAAGTTCATTTGTTTGATGGCGTGAAGTCGTACCAATGCAGCGGAACTCCTGCTGATTGTGTGAAAATTGCCAAGGATAAAATCTTGCATCGCAAGCCCGATTTATGTGTTTCGGGTATTAATCACGGATCGAATTCTTCTATCAATATCATTTATTCCGGAACAATGTCGGCAGCTATGGAAGCCTGTTTAGAAGGGATTCCGGCAGTGGGATTCTCGTTGTTAGATTATAAGTTGGATGCTGATTTTACTGCTGCAACGGTTTTAGCCAAAGTAATAGCAAAACAAATACTCGATAACGGTTTACCTAAAGCAACTCTTTTGAACGTTAATATTCCAAATTTGAAAACGGAAGCAATTAAAGGTGTTCGTGTATGCCGACAAGCAGTAGCAAAATGGGAGGAAGAGTATATGGAGCGTCAAGATCCTTTTGGCAGAAATTACTATTGGTTAACGGGAAAATTTGTGAACCATGATAAGGGCGAAGATACTGATGAATGCGCTTTGGCCAATGGCTTTGTGAGTGTAGTTCCTGTTCAATACGATTTAACGGCACATCACGCTATCCCTTTCATTAATGAAGTGTGGAAATTTTAAGGTTCTTACTTACCGCGTTTTTTTAATTCGTCTCTAATACGGGCTGCTCTTTCGTAGTCTTCGTTTTCTAAAGCTGCATCTAACTCTTCGTTGAGTTCTTCTAAGCTCATATTGCCAAAATTGGAAGCAGAACTTGGAGGAGTCGATACGTTTGCGGTGAGTTCTTCAATCTTTTCTTCTAATTCCGATTCATTTTGTTCGTCAACAATGTCGGCATCAACACCTGCTTCCTGTAAGATGGTTTCTGCTACAAAAATCGGGCATTCGAAACGTACGGCTAATGCCAGTGCATCGGAGGTTCTAGAATCCAGTTCGTAGCTTTGTTCTCCATTGGTAAAAATCAGCGTGCTGAAGAATATACCGTCTTTTAATTTTGAGATAAAAACATGATCTAATTCAACTGAAAAAGTATCACAAATGGTTTTCATTAAATCGTGCGTTAATGGCCGAGAAGGTTTCATGTTATCTAAGGCTACAGCAATGGCTTGCGCTTCAAATCCTCCAATAACAATAGGCAGTCTTCTGGTACCATCTACCTCTCCAAGCACAACAGCGAATGAATGTGATTGCGTTACACTGTGCGAAAGTGCAATTATTTCGAGAGGAATTTTTTTCATTGTGCGAAAGTTAAAAACATTTTTTTATCTCCAAACATCATTTTGAAATTTCACTCAACAAAAAATGCCCGCTGATGTTGCGGGCATTTTCTAAAAAGCAAGATGTGAATTAGAATTGGTAAGACATTTGAAGTGTATAATTTCTTGGTGCTTCATATCTTCCCGGTCTTGGCATCCATTCTGTGTTTAATACATTTTTTATAATGAATTGTAACTTCAATTTTTCAACCGGCTTATAGCCAATACCAATATTTAATATGTGATCCCCTTTACTGCCATCAGCAATTCGCATATCGCGGTAAGACTTTAATCCACGGAATGCTGATGAGAATGTAGAGAATGTTTTACTTACGAAAGCATAATCGATATTCTCTTGGAAGCTGATGTATTGGTAATCGAGGTTTACCTCAAACTTTTTGTGCTCTAAATTGAAAATTAATTTGAATTGGTGACGTGGTCTATATTTCAAGAAATTACTTGAAGAAGAAGATGTCATACCATAGGTAATCTCAGTGTTGGTGTCAATTGATGCGGGTGCATTGCTATTATTATATGCTTTAAAGTTAGGAACTAGAGTATCTCCATTGCTGTTGAATAACACTAATTTATCGTCCCAATTCAGTGAACGTGCGTCAATAAAGGTATATCCTGCTGCAAAGTTTAATGTAAAGTCATTTACTTTTCCTTGGAAGCCCAAAAGTACTTCTGCTCCAAGTATTCTCGCTGTTCCAATGTTTTGAGAAGAGAAACCGGCTCCATAGTTTTTAGACGCATCTGTTGGGTCGCCAAAGGTTCCGAAGGTAAACTCCATCATGTTTTGGTACTGATTCCAAAAACCTGCTGCATCTACAAACCCACCCCAGTTTGATTTTTTGCCAAATTGAAATCCTTGTTTAATACCAAGTTCTGCACTATATCCTTTTTCCGGTTCGAGTTTTTCATTTGGGTAAATTCCTAACGGACCAACGGAAGTAGTAACGAAACGTTCTGCTACAGCAGGATAACGGAATCCTTGGCCGAATGAACCTCTTATGTATGTAGCTTGTGCAGCTTGGTAGTTAATACCAAAGCGCAAAAGAGGATATGGTAAATCTTTTAAACTGTTTTTCTTATCGATTTCAAAATACTCCCATCGAGCACCTAAGGAGATATTTAAGCGGTCAAAAAATTTAAAATCTGTTTGTGCAAAAATGGAAGCGTTGTAGGCTCTATGCCCTATTTTTCCATATAAGTAAGCCGTATCAGTTTTTGATGGTAAATCTATTCTGTCAATTCTTCCAGCAGCACCGGTAAGGAAGTTTAATTTTATTTTTTTGCCTAAATCGAACGGACGTTGAAATGTAAAGTCAATAATATGACGTTGTCCGATAGATCCCTGACCAGTACTGTTAATATTTGAAGAGTTGAGATAGCGATATTTCAATGCAAACTTGTCATTATGTTTATCGAAATAGTTAGCGTATCCATCCACTAAATAACGGTTGTTATCGTAAAGAGTAACAGTTCCCGGAAGTGGCTTATATCCTCTATTTCCAATACTATCCCACATGAAAAATGTTGTTCCCCAACTCCAATATCCGATTAGGTTTACGCCCACATTCAACCCTTCAATTTTTTTGAAACGATAACGAACTTTCGCATTTATTCTTCCATCTTGGCTATTGGCTGAATCTAAATATGATTTGTCGTTATTGTAAGCACCTCCAACAATTAGATCCCATTGTCCAATTTTTCTTCTATCGGCAAAGTTTATTCCGGCAAAGTAACGAGGTGTTCCTTTCCAAAACTTCAATTCTCTCGTCTTAGTAGGTCCTTCATAGAAACCTGCATAAGTAGTTACTTTAGTGTAAGGTTTGTCTGTAGGGTAAGCCATACGTGCGTTGATTACACCATTCAATGCCCCTGACCCGTATAGGGCTGAAGCTGCACCTTTAATAATTTCTACTTGGTCTATGTTTTCCATTGGAATCATGCTCCATTTTGCATCATCTGCATCAGCCGTTGTGATGGGTAAATCATCATACAAAATAGCAACTCGAGTTCCTGCTCCATAAGACCATCCCGATCCTCCACGAATGTTGGCTTGCCCGTCTGCGATGGTTACACCCGGAACTTTCTGAACTCCATTGTCCAATGAAGTAATGTTTTGATTGGTTAAAGTCGTATTGTTCAAAACATCCATAGATACTGTCTCTTCCGATAATTTCTTTGCATACTTACTACCTGTAACCACTACTTGGTCCATGATTTTTTCTTTGTCGGTAAGTGTGATGTTTTGCACTTTTTTCTCGCCAGCAGCAAAGGTTAGTTTTAGTTTTTGTTCTTCTTTTCCAACATAGCGATAAGTAACTATGTACGTGCCTTCATCTACTGCAAGTTCATAATTTCCGTCAAAGTCGGTAACGGTAGCAAGGCCTTTCGAAGCATCAATAACAACATTAGCCTGAATCAACCCTTCTCCTTTTTCGTCAACAATTTTGCCCGAAAGCTTAGCTGATTGAGCGAATGAAGAGAGTGTGATAAAAACACCGCAAAGCAGCGAGAAAAAATGTTTCATAATTTTTAGTTTGTTTTTGTAGGCTACTAAACAAGTAGTTTTTTTTCAAAAAACAAATTTTTGTTAATTCACAGTGCTTGCAGATTGTCATGATATTGTCATTTTAAAAATGTATCATGCAACTTGTTTTATACGTTATTATATCTTTAATTTGAACAAAACAAAAACCAAAACAACTTCAATGCGTAATTTTTTACTTTCATTATTTTTGTTGTGCGTTGCACAATATTCGATTGCACAATGCACTTCATGTACTCCAAATAATTTTGGATGTAAACCCATAGGCGGACTTTGCAACAAGGCCGATACAGGAATGGCTAATAATCCATACACAACAGTTATTCATTTTAACCTACCAAAGCGATTGACAGATCCGGCAACGCTTGCTCAATGTTCAGGATGTAGTTATGTTCAGTTGAATCGCGTAAAGATTACCTCATTAACCGGATTGCCAGCCGGTGCAGATAATTATAACTTTAGTAAGTCACAAGCTCCATATAAAGGATACTACGATGTGCAAAACAATGATACACTAGGCTGTGTAACTATTTGTGGAACTCCTTTGGCGGCTGGTGTTTACATTATTCAAGTAAATATTGATGCCGATGTAGTAGCCATTGGAACCCCTATTGGCAACGTTTCTCAAAACGATGTGCCGCAGAAATATACCGATACCCTTGTTATTCTTCCTGATACTTCCGGAAGTGTTTCTTCTTTCACATATGGCGGTGTGCGTGAAGATTGCGATTCAGTTGTGCTTAATTTGAATGCATTATTATCGGCTTCAACGCCTAATCCAACACGTTACTTTTGGGATTTAGGGAATGGTCAAACATCTAGCCTGAAATCTCCTGGTGTTGTTAAATTCTCTCAACCTGGTACCTATAAAGTGGCTTTAAAAACGGTGTACTACAACTACTATATTTCGCAACTTCATATCAATAATATGACCAATGCAGGTTCATGTTGGAGAGGTGATGTAGAAGAATTAGCAACTGGCGATCCTGAGGTTTATGCTAAAGTAGGTTTACTGGGTGTAAATACGCGCAGCAATTCTGTTTCAAACACAAGTAATTTTAATATTCCTATTCCTTTAGCACAAGCTGCTTTACCAATTGGAACGACTTCGTTCTCGTTTGAACTTTGGGATGAAGATAATGGCCCTCCGTTTGGATCTGCAGACGATAACATGGGAACATACAATATCAATATCAATCCTTTTCCATTCTTACCTTATGATGTTAACTTTAATGGTTCGTGTGCGCAAGGTTATGTACGATTAGATACAGTTGTTGCTACGGTAATTGTGGATACATTAACCGTTAATATTAAAGGTCGTCCAACCAAACCTTTTGCTTTTGCTGTTAAAGATAGTCTCTGTAACGGTGATTCTATTCGATTAGTAGCTACTCCATATTGTGCTGATTGTACATATGAATGGTATAAAAATGATACTGTTTACTTAGTTGGAGCCACCGATTCATTCTATTATGCAAAAGTTTCAGGGGCATACAAAATTAAGGTAACAAATACGTTAACCGGTTGTAACAATATCAGCGATTCCGCAAAGAGTGTGTATTTCGGGGCAACGCCTACAGTAGCGCCTTCAGTTGCATACTATTCACCTACAGGGCAGGTGTTCTTAAATCCGGGTATCTCCTCAAATTTCAGAGCGAAGTGGTTTAAAGATGGATTAGAAATAAGCGGTCAAACCGGCTCTACTATTCCTTTTGTGGGAGATGGCGATTATCAAGTACTTATTTACAATCCGGCTTTTCCTTTCTGTAATATTACTACTGACCTAACAACGATCAGCACTGTTGGCATTGAAGAGGATAACAGTTTGCTTCAAGGGTTGTCTATACATCCCAATCCATCAACAGGTAAATTCACTGTTACACTGCAAACGTTAGCGCCTCAAGTCAATCTTTCGGTGAACGACATGGTTGGAAGAACAATACATTCATCTGTATTAACCGTTCAAAACAATGCAGTTGAGAATATTATTGATTTGCAGGAGTCGGCAAAAGGCGTTTATACACTCAATATTGAAATTGGCGGAAAACGAGTTGTACGAAAGATAGTTGTTGAATAAGCTTTTTTTATCAACAGCATTTCCTTTTTATCGATAACAATGCTATTTTTGAAAACATTTTAAAATAAAACAAAACAAACATGAAAAAATTAATTTCTACACTTTCTTTAGTTGGAGTACTAGCTACTAGTATTTATGCAGGTAACTGTGGTACTACAAGTACTGTTTCTCCTAAACCACAATCAGGTGTTGCAGGATTATCTCCTTTGTCTGATTCTCTTCCGGTTTTAATTAACGATGGTCGTTCAATCAACCAAGTAATTTATTTCGAAAATTACGATACTACTAGAACAGCAGGTCAATTGGTTACTGTTCAAACTTTGAAAATTGATAGTATTGAAAACTTACCTTCAGGTCTTTGCTGGAAAACAAACAAAGCAAACAATACATTCAACGGAAAAGAAACAGGTGTTATTCAAGTTACCGGTTCTACAACAGCTCTTCCAGGACAATACAAATTGAGAATTAAAGTTACAGCAGTAACTGATATCGTTACACTTCCTAAAGTAGATGCTGAAGCGGTTACAGGTCTTCGCTATTTTGTACGTGTAGCTTGTGTTGATAACGAAGCTTCTCCAGTTAAAGTAGATACAGCTTCTCCATATCCTTCATTCAAAGCGGATAACAGACCTTGTCCTTCATCTATCGAGAATGTTGAAGCAAACATTTCTGATTTATCTATCAACCCGAATCCATTCTCAACAGTTACTAAATTATCTTTCACTTCTGAAAACGAAGAGAAATATTCAGTTCGTTTGACTAACATTTTAGGTTCAGTTGTATTTGCTCAAGATATCGTTTCTAAAAACGGAGGCAACAATGTTGTAGCTATCGAAAATAAAAACTATGCAAATGGTGTTTACTTCGTAACTATAACTAACGGAAAATCTTCTTTAACAAGAAGAGTTGTTATTGAGTAATCTTTTTAACTATTCATAAAAATGGCTGTCTTTTTAGACAGCCATTTTTTTTTGTCTTGTTGATATTTGATTGAAAAAAATAGCCGTTTATGCTAAAATAATGTAGCTTTGAACTTTAAAATAAAAATAAACCATGAAAAAAATCTTTACTATTTTATCCTTGACTTGTATTGTAAGTCTTTCCTCAAATGCACAATGTGTGGGAGGTGTTAGTGTTTGCAATCCTGATCCAACTACACCAGCTGCCACTTTCAAACCAACACCGGCTAACTTGGCTTGTGTTATAAAGGGCACTAATTACAATGAATCTGTATCTTTCAAGATTCCGGCTAGTGTAACTCAGCCTCAAGCGGTTGATTTAGATTCAGTTCAGTTTGTATCTATGTCGAATTTGCCATGCGGACTTTGTTATTCTTTCAGCAAAGCAAGTAAGCGTTATAATGCTAACGAAGTTGGTTGTTTTACGATTTCAGGAACATCAAACGATGCTGCTGGTCAGTATACTGTTGATATTCAAATGTTGGCTTGGTTGAAAGGTGCTACTTCACCACAAGGTCCAGTATCTACATCTTTGGCTAATTTAGATTTCTATATACGTGTTGCTACATCTTCACCTTCTTGTGCAGCATTAAATGTTAACGATCCGGGTCTAACTGCAGCCTGTGGTGTTGGTATCAATGAAGTGGCTAAAACCATCCACGCAGTGGCTATCGTTCCAAATCCTATGCATTCTTCAGCAACACTTAATTTCGAAAGCGATAACGCAGGCGTTTACACTGTAAACGTGATAGATGTTTTGGGTAAAGTAGTATCTTCTAAAGAAGTTAAAGTAGCTACTGGAAATAATCAAGTTGTAATGGAAAGAAACAGTTTAACAGAAGGCGTTTATTTTGTTCAAATTACTAACGGTAATGCTACTACTACAACTAAATTTATTATTGCCGACTAATTTATTTTTCAAATTTTTCTTAACAATAAGTCACGCCATTGCGTGACTTTTGTTTTTTTGGATGTATGCATTACATTTAAGGAAAATAACTGATTATGAGAACAATAAACGAGTGGTTAGATGAATATGCGGTTAGTCACCAAAATCCGACCAATAAATTGATTCACTGGATTTGTGTACCTGCTATTTTCTTTACCGTGATTGGTTTGCTTTATAGCATTCCGCTTGGAACCGATAATACTGTTACCGAAGGCTTAGTAGCCAAGGTGGTTATGGTGTTGGTATTGGGCTATTATTTTATGCTTTCAAAGTCACTATCCGTTGGTATGTTTTTCTATTCCTTTCTGTGTATAATACTTTGCCATTGGATTAAAATTCATCTTGGCTTGAATCTTGCTTTAGTATCGTTTATATTATTTGTTATTGCATGGATATTTCAATTTTGGGGGCATAATATCGAAGGAAAAAAACCTTCATTTTTGAAAGACTTGCAATTTCTTTTAATTGGCCCGGCTTGGGTGATTAGTTTTATCTTTAAAAAAATCGGAATAAGTTTATAAATACAAATACACGAATGAAAAAAATACTTGCTTTTGCCCTTGTTTTAATGCTCGTAAGAGCTAATGCTGCTGACAATCAAGCCAGAGCCATATTAGAGAAATCAGTGGCTGTTACCGGCTCGCTCCGAGGTAGTTCATACGTCATGAAAGGTTATGAACGCCAACGCGGGAAATTGATTATTCTGGAAGTATTGACCAAGGTGAACGTTGCTCCCAATAAAATTTATACCAAAGTTTTATCTGATCCAAACAAAGGCACTGAACTGCTTTTTGTGAAAGGGCAGAACAGCGACAAGGTGCGCGTAAATCCCGGAAAGTTTTTGCCAACGCTTTCTTTATCGCCTTTTAGTAGTATGCTTACAAAAGATCAGCACCATACTTTGTTAAGCTCCGGATTTAATTTGTACACACGGTTGATTAAAGATGCCATGAAAAGAGCAGATGATCAAAAGCGTTTTGATGATGTTGTTAAGCTGGAAGGTGAAGTTGTTTTCAATGGTCGTAAGTGTTATAAAGTCGTATTAGAAGATCCTACATTTACCTATATTACCGTAACCGGGAAACCTGGCGAGAGTTTATATACCTTGAACCAGCGCTTGTTGGTGCCGGAATGTATAGTGGTAGAAAAAAATGCTTTCGTAAAAAATTTCGAGTCTGATTTGAGTGGCAAGCAAATTAAAGTGCCTTCTGCTTATGCCAAGAAATCTACTATCTATATCGACAAAGAAACCTACATGCCAATCTTTCAAGAGATGAGCGATGACATTGGTGTATTTGAACGCTATGAATATTCTTCACTGAAACTAAACCCTTCGTTCAAAGAGGATGAATTTTCTGAAAAATTTGCTGATTACAGTTTCTAATCTCTTTTGAAAGTATGTTGTAACCTTTTTTGCACGATTAATGCAAAAAGGTTTTTTTTTGTACATTTTGTACAAAATAGTATTTTTACAATCAAATCCTCACAACAAAAGCAAACGCAGTTCATATGCAAGCGGAGAAGTATTATATCTTAATGGCCGATATTATTGGTAGCAGTGGCTTTGAAGGGCAGCAGTTGATGGCGGAGTTCAAAAAGATGATTGCATTGCATAACAAACACTTTGCCGATAAAATTCTATCACCACTCACAATTACCCTTGGCGATGAGTTTCAGGGAGTAATAGCTGATTTGCCAACTTGTATTCAAATTATTATAGCGCTCGATGAATATATCTATGTGAGAAATATTGGATTTAAGCTGCGTTATTCCTTGCATTACGGACCCATTGATACGCCTATTAACCATAAAGTAGCGCATGGTATGGTAGGCGCGGGGCTTACACAAGCTCGGGAAAACATTACGTTGTTAAAGAAAGATCGAAACAGTCGGTTTTTAATTGCTATAGTGTCACCCACTTTGAATAAGGTGCTTAATAATTTATTTATTGTATACCAAACCATGATTGATAGCTGGAAAGCAGATGATATTGCATTGGTAGATGCGTTTTTGAAGTATGTAGATTATAAGGAAGTAGCCAAACGAACGAAGAAAGATGTATCGCTTGCGTGGCGAAGGAAAAAAAGTTTACAGATTCATGAGTATTTGTCTTTAAAGGAAGCTATATTAGAATCAACATTGCTGAAATGACGAACATCCCTTTTTATATACTTATCTTTTTTTTGCAAGAGCTTTTTGCATTAGTTGTTTTTCATTTTATCAGACGGTATTTTCAAAAACAGAATAGCGCCATCACTGCGCATTCGTGGTTTTATTCCATTACTAAAGGTATATTAGAGCGGCTTTTCATATTCATGGGATTACTGAACGAGATGCCCATGATAATTGGTTTCTTTGGTGCATTAAAACTGGGAACACGTTTGGATGCCGATAAAAATAACCGTGTTACTAATGATTATTTTTTAATTGGGAACATTGTGTCGATGTTGATTGTTATTTCTTCTTATTTAATTATTAAACAAGTTATCGATTGAAAGGGTTTGGATATATAGGATTTGCTTTTTTATTGATTACGTTATTGAATGGGTGTAGCAGTGGTCAATTTATTTTAACCGGTGAGAAAGCCTACGAACTAAAGCAGTATGCAAACGCCCCAGCATTGTTGCAAAAAGATTTTGAGGTTGAAAAAGACCCTGTAAAAAAGCAAGAGATAGCTTGGCAGATTGCGGATGCATACAGCCGATTTAATCAGTATGGCAACGCAGAGAAGTGGTACAAAACAACGGTAGACTTAGGTCGCCAAGAAGCTTTGTTACAATTAGGACGAATGCAGATGGGACAAAATCGATATTCAGATGCAATTGCAACTTTTACCCAACTTTCGAAGTTGGATGCCACTAACAAAAATTTAGCCGATAAGGAGTTGAAGAAATGTCAGAATGCATTAGAATGGATAAAAGCGAACGAACGATTTGTTGTGGATAATGTAAAAGGAATCAATACCCCAACAAATGATTTCTCGCCTTTACTCAATAATGGAAAATTATATTTTTCTTCTTCTCGCACTGAAGCAAAAGGAAATGTTGTGAATGCATGGACGAATGAAAAGAATGCCGATATTTTTTTTGCCGATAAAACACATACTACAATTAAAGATTTTGATGGAGTGAATTCAGATGCTTTTGAAGGTACATGTGCATTGAGTAAAGACGGCAATGAAATTTATTTCACCCGTTGCCAAACTGTAGACTTGAGTACGAAAGAAAAAATCAAAACAGCGAAGAACGAGTTTTGTCATGTTTACTATTCCAAGTTTGTGAATAAAAGTTGGACGGAACCCGAGCCATTAAATCTTTTTGCGGATACCATCAATGTAGGTCAACCGGCACTTTCAAAGGATGGTAAATATTTATTTGTTTCATCTGATATTCCTGCCGGTTTTGGGGGTAAGGATTTGTATTACTTTGTGAAAACAGATTCCGGTTGGGGTGCTCCTTATAATGCTGGAACGGCCGTGAATACAAGCGGTGACGAAATGTTTCCGTGGCTAGACGATCGGAGTAATTTGTATTTCTCTTCGAATGGTTTGTCGGGCATGGGCGGCTTAGATATTTTCAAAGCGGTAAAAGGAAAAACAGTTTGGCGCGATGCTCAAAATTTAAAGTCGCCTATTAATAGCGGGGCCGATGATTTTGGAATGGTCATTGAGAAATACAAACCGGTCGATAACAATGATTCTATTCTTTTTGCCGGTTATTTTTCGTCTAATCGAGTTGGGGGAAAAGGCGGAGATGATATCTATCGCTTCGAAGAAAAATGGGTGAATTATTTTGTATTGAACGGAAAAGTAGAAGAGAAGAAATTTGAACAACCCGAGAATCCGGATAGTAAACTGTTGGGCATGTCGCCTTTGGATAAAGTAATGGTGATTGTAAAATCGGCAACCGATAGTTTTACTTTACTTAGTAATGCAGCCGGTTTATTTTCCACTCCATTGAAATCTGAAACGGATTACAAACTTACGTTTTACAAGCCGGGTTATTTTTCTAAAAATACAATGATAACCACTGTAGGTAAACGCAATCAGGATTCTACGCTCATCAGCATTCCTGCTTATGCAGAACTTGAGAAGATTTTCCCGCAGAAAGAAATTGTGATTCCGAATATCTATTACGATTACAACAAAGCAACACTTCGTCCGGAATCCAAAACAGTGCTTGATTCTATTCTGGTCTTCTTCTCCGATAATAAAGATTTAACGATTGAGATTGGTTCACATACCGATTCGAGAGGTAGCGACAGTTACAACGAGAAATTATCGCAAGCGCGTGCACAATCTGTAGTTGATTATTTGATAGAAAAGGGTGTAGCAACAGAACGGCTTGTAGCAAAAGGTTACGGAGAGACAAAGATTACCAATAAGTGTATAAATGGTGTTGAATGTTCGGAGGAGGAGCATCAACAAAACAGACGTACCACTTTCCGCATCATTGGTTCAACGCAAACTATCGAATCTGTTCAACCAGAAGAGATTCGAACAGTACCAAAAGAAGAAGAAAAGAAATAGGTAATACTTATTGCGTTATTCTGTTTCTGATCTCTCGAATAATATTCAAAGGGGTGTACACTTTCCAAAATGGCTTATCTAAAGCACCTGGTTGGTCGTATACAGGAGCTGCTTCAGTAACCGAAATGGTTTCTTGTACAGGAACAACCTCTTCTACTTTGGCTTCAGTGTTTTTTGGCGTTCCATCAAGATTATAGCCAAAGGCATCTGCCAATTTCTGGCAAAGCGGCATATTGAATTCGTTTCCGGTAGCGGTCATCATGTTAACCATTTCTTCTGCTGTAAAGGTAGGATAGATGTAGTCTATCTCTTCCAATAAAGGATAGTCAGTAATTACCTCACCTGCTTCGTACATGGCCGAAAGACGTGCATTGTCGTACTTTTTAAAGAAATCGCGATCAATAGCGTATTTCAAAAGCTTATTTTTATTGCCATCCGGTTTCAAATAGTAATGTACCGTTTTGGCCTCGCGTTGTGCGAATCCTAAGCCAATGGCTACACGTTGTTCATTTGAATTATTCGGAGGCGAAGCATGAAAGGTTTTATTGTTGAATACAATGGCTTCTCCTGCTTTCATATTCACCATTTTTATGTAAGGGAAAGTGGTAAAATAATGATCTGCTAAAGCGTGCGGTGTTTGTGGTGAAGGCGAAGCACGAATAACATCATAATAATTGTTACTCCCTGTAACAATGCCTAATGCTCCATTTTCTTCATTCACATCCATTAGCGGAATCCAACATGTTGTCGAGCAATATTCTCCTTCATTATCTACAAAAGACCAATCTTGATGCACCGGTACAACACTCAGTGGATTAGGCTCTTTCACTACATAGCTTGCTGTGAATACTTGTGCATCATACATATGTTGTTGCATTTTAGGTAAAGCTACTGAAACCACTTTCTCCATCATCTCGTTTACCAAGTTTTTATCCTTGTTATCCATGCCCACTTTAAATCCATTGCCATAACTTCCATAATCGCCTTCTTTCAGTGAAGTACTGTAGTAATAATCGTATAATTCTTTTACCTCATCTGCATTGAGTGCAGGTAAAACAACGTATCCTTCTTCTTCGAATTGTTTCTGTTTTTGCGGATCTAAGAATAATGGTTTCATTTTTTTACGATTTAGTTGACGGTTATAAAAATCAATTTTTTGTTTGATGGAGTTAGACGTTTCTTTTTTTACATCATAATCAAATTCAGCCACTTTCTCGCCAAACAATGGGCGTTGACCTATATTGGTGTAGCGTTGAAACATACTGAGAGGCATATCCCATTTTTCTAACTTGCCATTTTCACTTCTATGATATAAACACAATGTTGCAGCCTCGGGAATTAGTCCATAAGTTACAGCCACGCGTTCTTGGTTGGTGTAATTTGGTAAAGAAGAATGCCAAACGGCATGCGAAAAGATAAATGCCTCGCCTGCTTTGAGTTTTAGCATTTTCATTTGAGGTGCAATGGTTTCTTTTTGTTCCAAAAAAGCGCTTGGAAGTGTTGGCGCTCTTAATGCATCCGAAAATTTATGACTTCCAGGCAGTACTTGAATGGCACCATTTTCTTCATTGGTATCAATCAATGGCACCCAAATGGTTACTGAGCAATACTTCGACTCATCTACAACGGTCCAATCGGCATGAATAGGAAGTTCTCCTCTTTCCCCTGGCGATTTGGTTAAAAAGCTACTGCCTAATTTTTGAATCGGGGCGAATAGCGCTTCAATCTTCTGCCCATACACTCCTTCAACTTTTGAAGAAATGGTTTGCTTTAATGCTTCATCTTCAAAAAAAGAAGTTGAATGAAAGTCGTTTGGAGCCTGGCTGAATACCTCGCTGTATAAACCTTTCAGAGCGTTAACTTCTTCCTGATTCAAGAATGGCATCGTAATAAATCCATCACGCTCAAACTGAACTTGCGTAACATCATCCTTAAATATTCTTGCTGTCATTTTTTGGCTACAACTTTCAAGATTAAACTTAGTACAATTTTCCTGCTAATGGAATAAAGAATGTGTATTTTGGGTAAATGATTTACGTCATTTTTTAACAGGAAAGAAGGTTGGGCCTTTTTATTTATCGCTAACTTTGCCAAATGAATCAATGGACGCGTATTTTTTTTCTACTATGTTCTGTTTCTTCAGTGTGGCCTGTTTTTTCGCAAGTTAGTTACAAACTATCCGGCATCATTTGGGACAAAAAAGAGCAAATGCCGATTCAACAAGCCGTTGTTTTTTTGCCGAATCAATCTTCGGGAACTTTATCCGATTCTTCCGGGGAATTTTCTTTACTCCTCTCAGCCGGTGTACATCCAATGACCATTAGTTACTTAGGGTATTTGCGGCAAAATATAATACTCCATATTTCGCGCGATACTGTGCTTCGTATTGAAATGGAAAGCAATCACTTGATGAAAGATGTTGTGGTGTTGGAACGAAAAAAAGAAGCCACTGCGCAACATGATGCCAATGGCTTGATTACGCTTCGAAGAGAAGACATTAATGCATTACCTGCTTTGATGGGGGAACATGATCCTATCCGCGCTGTGCAAATGCAACCCGGTGTGCAGAGTGGAAATGAAGGTACACGTGGAGTTTTTGTGCGCGGTGGTAGTCCGGATCAGAATTTGATGCTCATCGATGGAAGTACAGTGTATAACCCTTCGCATTTGTATGGTTTTATCTCTGTGTTTAATAGCGATGCCATTGAACGAATAGATGTACACAAAAACAGTTTTCCTGCAAGTTTTGGCGGACGCTTGGGCTCGGTGATGAACATTGAAACAGCCAATGGACATGAAGATAAAATTCAGGGTTCATTTTCATTAGGGCTGATTGCCTCTAAATTCAATATTGGCGGCCCGTTAGACAAAAAGAAAAAAACGCATTTTGCTTTATCGCTTCGTGGTTGTTATGTTGGAGCATACACAGGTCCTATTTCTAGGCGACAATTTAAAGCGGCCGGCTATAATGGAAGTATCGCCTATTATTTTGGCGATGTTAATTTCAAACTTGTGCATCAATTCAGTGCGAAAGATCGTTTGGAATTGAATTATTTTACGAATTATGATTTTTATACGTTTACTAAGATTGTAGCCGCAACGTCAAAGTCACCCGGAGAGTCCACGGTTTTGCAAAAGGTTCAATGGGCGAATTATGTAACTTCAGTACATTGGTTACACACGTTCAATAGTCGAGTAACGCTGCGTACTGCCTTCTCGTTTAGCGATTATGAGTTGAATTCGGAAAACAAGTATCATTACGCAGCTCCTGAAACACCATATAGTAGTGCGTTTAATAACTATTATAACTTAAAATCCACCGCCTATATTCGCGATTATACACTGCGGAGTATGTTGCGTTTTGCAATTACGAAAAAGCAAACGTTTAAGACTGGTATTGAAATAAAAGGCTTGTTTTTTGAGACCGGAAAAGGGAAAGAGGAGATAGATAATACATGGAATGGACAAAAAACGAATACGATAAAAGGCCAAGAAACAAAGGCGTTGGAGACATCATGTTTTGTGGAAGACGAATATATTCCCAACCGTCATTGGGTAATCAATGCAGGATTTCACTTTCGAACGTATACTGTACAGCAAAAAACATTCACGAATTTATTGCCGCGGATAAATATTGTTTACAGTCCTATAAAGTCTTTTTCATTGCGTGCTTCAGCTTCGGGTTTATCGCAAAATATTCATCTATTAGTAGCGTCAACTTCCAATATTCTTAACGATTATTGGGTGCCTGCCACTGCTGCAGCCAAACCTGAAATTGGTTGGAATTTTTCGGGCGGAATGATACATAAGCTACCGCTGTTTTTCGAATGGAGTATAGATGGTTTTTACAGAACCATGAATCATTTAATCGAATACAAGGAAGGGGCGAATTATTTTAGTCGGTCTTGGGAAAGCCAAGTAACTTCAAATGGGAAAGGTGTAGCCTATGGCATGGAAGTTTATTTAGCCAGAACCTATGGACGAATCACTGGATCAGTTGCATATACTTTATCGTGGAGTAATCGTAAATTCAGTACATTAAATGGTGGTGCGTACTTCCCATACAAGTACGATAGGCGACATAACATAGCGTTTCAGATGAACTATACCATTTCAAAGCACATATCAGTAGGTGTTTCGTGGGTATATGGAAGTGGTAATATGATTTCTGTTTCTAATCAGTCGTATAATACCTGGAGTGGTGTAGTCCAGTACGATAATTATGTAAAACGCGGTAATCCCTATCCGGGGTCAGGGGAAGAAATTGCGCTCTATTCAGGGAAAAATAATTATCGCTTGCCGGCTTATCATCATTTGGATGTTTCATTCACGTATAAAAAGAGAGTGAAGCGAAATGAGCACGAGTTTAATTTCAGTATCTATAATCTTTACAATCGGCTCAATGTGTTTACTGTTTATCAAGATTATCGAAACGATTCGAATGGTAATCGGGTATTGGTGTATAAGCAGTTGAGTTTGTTTCCGATACTACCTTCTTTAACCTATATTATTCATTTTGGATTATGATAAAACAGGTGTTGATTATCGCTCTTTTACTTCTTTCGCTTTCGGCTTGCGAGAAAGATTTTGTGATTAAAGATCAAGCCTCTAGCTCCAAGATGGTTATCAATAGTTTGTTTTCCAATAGCGGAAAAATGAATGTATATGTTACGGGAAGTTATGCTTCAAATGGAGCCAATGCTATTCACAGTTTGGAAGACGCTATTGTGGAATTGTATGAGGATAATACATTCAAAGAACAAATGAAGTATTTGAATTCAGATACAGTTGGGACATTCGGCAAGTTTCAATCTTCATTTAATCCGGTGAAAGGGAAAAAGTATAGTATAAAGGTAACACAATCGAAATACGGGCAAGTAGACGCAACAGATGAGCAAGTTATGCCGGTTCAAATTTTGAATTATTTTGTGGCGCATTATCCTGCAGATTCTACCGAAAATTCACGCGCCAAAATGGTTATCAATATTCATGATAATGGCGATAAAGATAACTATTACAAAGTAACAATGTGGGCTGAAGAGAAGTTGTCACAAGTGATCAACGCACAAGGAGATACAATGATTTATACTCGAACTCAAAGCTATAAACCAATGCCTACAATATATTTGGCAGATACCGCTAGAGAATGGGGTTGGAATTTGTTTTTTAGTGACAATGGTTTCAATGGACAAAATAAAACGTTGGAGTTGGAGTTTCAAAATGCAACACCAAAAGACAAGTTGATTTCTTCAAAGCTTTGGTATGAGATTCGTACCATTTCGAAGTCTTATTATTTATATAGCAAAACATTGGAGTTGTTTCGACAAACGAATAACACAAACTCCTCTGAGCCTTCTTATGTGTATACGAATATTGCCAATGGATACGGAATTTTTGCTTCTTATAATGCACAATCTAAGAGCACGGTCATAAAGTAAAAAACCACCCGAATATGCATCGGATGGCTTTTCCTGTTGGATAGAACAGCAATTACTTCAATACTTTTCTTGCAATAAGTTCTTTCATGATTTCGTTTGTGCCGGCATAGATGCGTTGTACACGCGCGTCAGCAAAGGCACGTCCTGCAAGGTACTCCCACATATAACCATAGCCACCGTGAAGTTGCAAACATTCATCTGCAACTTTTGCTTGTAGGTCGGTAAGCCAATATTTACAAGCAGAAGCACTTGCTTGGTCTAATTTTTTATCGAGGTGTAATTCCACACAGCGATCGGCAAAGATTCTTCCAATGGATACTTCTGTTTCCATTTCCGCTAATTTGAAACGCGTATTTTGTAATTCTGAAATTGGTTTTCCAAACGCAACACGATCTTTGGTGTATTGAATGGTAGCGGCTAGAACACCTTCTGCTGCTGCAATTGCACCAAGACCAACCACTAAGCGTTCTTGCGATAATTCGGTCATTAAATATTTAAACCCGTCATTGATTTCACCCAATAAATTTTCTTTCGGCACTTCTACATTTTCGAAAAACAATTCGCAAGTATCTTGTGCATGTAAGCCCACTTTTTCAAATGGCTTTCCTTTGGTGTAGCCTTTCATTCCTGTTTCAATTACCACCAAACTGATTCCTTTGGCCCCTTTCGTTACATCGGTTTTAACGGCAACAACACATAGGTCGCTCAAATAACCGTTGGTAATAAATGTTTTTGAGCCGTTCACAACAAAATGGTCGCCTTTATCCACTGCAGTTGTATGCATGCCTTGCAAGTCGCTACCTGCTCCGGGCTCTGTCATCGCAATGGCGGCAATCGCTTCACCCGAAACCATTTTAGGTAGCCATTTCATCTTTAGTGCTTCTGTTCCATAATGTTCAATATATGGACATACAATATCTGAATGCAAAGGATATCCAACTGCTTCTGACGCTAATCCTAGTTTTGCAATTTCTTCCGTAATGATGGCATTGTAACGAAAGTCGTTAATACCAAGACCTCCGTATTTTTCTTCTACTTGCGGACATAAATAACCGCTTTCCCCAAACTGCAACCAACTTTCGCGAGATACCATTTTGTCTTTTTCCCACTGTGCATGTTTAGGTTCAATTTCTTTCTTTAAAAAATCGCGCACCGATTGCGCAAACATAGTGTGCTCTTCGGTATAAATGTTTCTTGGCGTAAGCATATTGTTGGTGTTTATTGATTTTTCAAATGAATTGTAATTTTAATGAAAATGCTCGAAATAGCGAATTGGCGGGTAATTTACAATGGCTTTATATCAATAACCTCCGCTCCATTTTCGAATAAACCATTCTAGCGAAAGGAGTAAAATGAGCAAGGCAAAAATCCATTTTAAATTGATGGCACTTTCGGTGCTGAACTTGTCGTAGAGAATTGGTTTGAGTTCTTTTTTTGCTAAGAGTTCCTCGGCAATTTTATCGGTTTCATCCAACGATACCATTTTGCCATTGTGCGCCAACGCCAAGCTATTCAATAGTTTGAAATCAGCAACCGTATTGATTTCTTCCAATTGTAAAGACGATACGCTAAACTGTCCATCTACTTTGTATGCATTAGCGCCTAACTTAGTTGATGCCGAATACTTGTAACTTCCTGAAGGCAAAAATCCTGCATTTAAAGTGTAATAGTTATCGTTTTTATTGAACTTGAAATCGAATGTCTTGCCGGCTTCGTCTTTAATTTTCATGTCGACATCCGTGCCATTTACCATTTCAAAATTGGCATTATATAATTGCGCATCAAATTGAATGGCCTCATTATCGGAGAAAATGGTTTTTGCTGCATTCACTCGGAATGGTCGCTTATCGGTTTCAACAGAAAGATATTGAATGGTTTTACTGACAATTTCTTGAAAGGCTTCGTTGTTTTTATTTTGCATGAAGTCGTATAACTTCCAACGCCAAAGGCCTTCACCGCAGAGTATAGCATTTTTTTGTTCACCATTTTCACCAAAGCTTAACAAAGGGTAATCGGTATTTACCGCATTGATTTTCTGGTTGAACAACGTTTTTGCTGTAGGGTTACTTTTATAATCGCCATAAAAAACGCTTAGCGGAGGGAATTTTACAATAGCATTTTGTGTGTTTTCCGAAAGTGTGAACAATGTGAAATCCTTATTTATAGTAGGGGTTACATTATTGTATTTATTGATGTTCCCGGAAATGGCAATCGTGTTTTGAAGTTTATTTAACTCACCCAAATTGCTCAATGTACCTGCAATAAACCAAGCCGATTTCTTGGCGGCATTAACATCGGTAATTACTCGCTGTGCGTTGTTCGTGTTGCTCGGTAATTGGTGCAAAATAACGAGGCTGTACGCTGCAATTTTTGCTGTGTAATCATCGATAAATTGTACGTCAACACTATAGTTTTTATTGGCTTCTACAGCAGTTTTAATAGCGGCAATATCCGGATGTGGTGAGTTGGCTAACAATAGAATTTTTTGTCGGCCGTCCAATACTTCAATAAAGATATCGCGTGTGTTATTTTTGTAAGTGATTTCGCCATTCAAGTTCGTAACCGAAATTACGTAATGCGCAATACCTGTTTTAGTTACAGGAACAATAAAATCGGCAGTAGTATAGAAAGCATTTGAATTGACAAGCATTGATTTTGAACCAAGCGGTCGAGCTTTTCCTTCACTCACTTCACTTAAGGAAACGGTAACAGTGTTGCCTGAAAGGTTAGTAGCGCCAATATCGGCTTTCAATGCAAATTGGTCGTTGAGGTAAGCAATTTTGTTGTAGAAAACGTTTTCAATTTTCAAGTCTTTGGGAATAGTTGTGTCGCCTACCGCTATGGTATATATGTTGTATGAGGCATTGGTGGTAGCATATACAGGATTAATACCTTGATTGAAAATGCCATCGGATGCGAGAACAACGGCTCCAATATTTTGATTGTAAAACTGATCGTTGATTTGTTCAAATGCTCCGGATATATTGCTGGCTTTTGCATTGAGCGTGTTGTTTACTAACGCTTCTGTTTTATCTCCAACTGTAAATGTAACCACTTCAAATTTGTCTTCTAACTTTTTTCGCAGCGCATTGAGTTTGTCGAAATAAACGATTGTATCTGTTTTGTTTTTGAATGCATTGCGAATCGATTCGGATTTATCAATCAATAGCGCAACAATTGGTTTTTGCGATTCAGTGTTTCTTGATTTTATAAAGGGGGAAAGTAATAGTAGTAAAATACCCAACACAGTAAGAAATCGAAGAGTAGTTAGGTGTTTGCGATATTTAAAGAAGGGAGTATCCTCTTGTTTGAAATCGTTTCGGTAGAGCACAAATGCGTATAAGCCTGCTACAATTAAGCAGGGAATAATTAGCCAAAGCGAATGTTCAAAGGTGATGGATGTGTTCAATTTTTTCTTTTGAATCGGTTAAAATGAAAACTAGCGCGACATAGCTCCGCAAACACTAAGCACTTGTCCGCTTACATATTTGCTCAAATCGCTAGCTAAAAATAGAACAGCATTGGCCACTTCTTCCGGTTGGCCCATACGCTGCATTGGAATTTGACGAAGGATATCTTTTTTTACCTCTTCCGGAAGTACTTCAGTCATATCTGTTTCGATGAACCCAGGCGAAACAGCGTTACATCGGATACTGCGCGAACCAAACTCATCAGCTATAGATTTGGTAAATCCTATAATGCCCGATTTTGATGCTGCGTAATTCGACTGGCCTGCTTGTCCACGGATGCCAATAATGGATGTGATATTAATAATTGAACCGCTCTTTTGACGTAACATAGATTTTGAAATGCTCTTTGTGAAGTTGAAAACCGATTTTAAATTATTGGCAATTACTTCATCGAAGTGTTCTTCACTCATTCTCAACAATAAATTATCGCGGGTAATACCTGCATTATTGACTAGAATATCGATACTGCCGAAATCTTCTAATACTTTCTCAATCAATGTTTCAGAACCGGTATAATCGGCCGCATCAGATTTGTAGGCGCAAATTTTATTATCGGTAGAAGTGAGTCGTTCACAAATTTCGTTGGCCTTGGCTTCACTGCTAATATAAGTAAAGGCCACATTAGCCCCTTCTTTGGCAAATAATTCTACAATGGCTAATCCAATTCCTCGTGTTCCTCCTGTAACCAATGCATTTTTTCCTTTCAAAAGCATACTCGTCCTTTTGCCACAAAATAAAGAGAATTATGGATATAGGAAGAACTCAATTTTTTGCAGGTGTTATTCTTAATGCTTTTCTTCAATTCACAAAGAGGAATACTTAACTTTTCTTTTGAAAATATGTGATGGGATTGTGCAACACGGCACGATATTGTTATATTTAGATGCAAAATGAATATATATGCTAAAGCCGTTTTTTACCATGCTTTTTGTAGTGGAAAGTATTCTGCTCATTGCACAAACCGACAATAAAGGAACTCCTCAGCATGTGAAGCGAACAATTGTAAAAGAGGGAGTGAAAATGTATGAACTAAAAGCAGACAGTAATTCAGGTGTACGCATAGTTGATCCTAAATCTAGTATTGCCGATAAGCAACAGCACCATTCCGTGTTGCCTACATCGAATGATACAACTCAGCGCAAACCATAAGTTTATATAGATTACTAATTGAATTTAATAGATATCCCGTATTGCGAATCATTTATCACACTTAACATCAAAGCAATGAAAACAACAAAAATGATAGGATTATTGATTATCCTTTGTTTAGGATTGAACAATTCCTATGCGCAAGCGACAAAGCCTAGAGGCAAAGGCGATAAGAAAGAAGCCGTAAAGAAAGAAACACCAAAAAAGGAGACTGAAAAAAGAGAATCTGGCAAAAAGCCCTCAGCGGAAAAGGAATCAGGAAAGAATGATATGAAAAAGGGGGAGACAAAAAGAGATGAAAAACGAGGGGAGAAGAACACTGAAAAAAATGCCGAAACTAAAGAAGGAAAGCATAAAGGAGAGAAGTCTGCCGATAAACACAAAGCTTCGAAAGCAGAACAGCGAAAAGACTCAAGTGATGTAGATAATCCGAAAGCATCTAAGGAAGGAGCTAAAAAGGAAGCAGAGAAACCGCGACCTGCACCGGCAAATGTGAAAATAAACGATCCAATTGATCGCAGTATGAAAGGACCAAGTGGTCAAACGATTTATTCAGCACCCCGTGGTGGTAAATATTATATTAATAGCAGTGGAACCAAAACCTATGTGCGTGCTGAAGGTAAATAATACAAAGTATTAGTTGAGCAGCGAGTTGTATTTTTGCGACTCGCTTTTTTATCTGATTTACAACATAATTTTGGTTGTAGAGCGAAACAAAAAAGCCATCTAGATCTAGATGGCTTTTTTAGTTAGTGATGTGTTTCAGCTTAGGCTAATGCTCCTTCAACCAAAACAATTACTTTGTTATTCTGACATTCAGCAAAACCTCCGGTGATTTCAATTTCATTAACACCTGTTGCAGATTTGTAAACAACTTTACCTTTGCCCAATGCAGAGATAATAGGAGCGTGTTTCTCCAACAATTGAAATTTCCCGTCAATACCCGGAAGTGTAACAGCAGACGCATCTCCTGAATATATTTTTTTCTCCGGTGTTAAGATTTCTAAGGTCATTTTACTGTCGTTTTTTGTTACGATGATTATTTTACTTCAGCCAACATTTTTTCGCCTTTAGCAATAGCATCTTCTATAGAACCTACCAAGTTAAATGCTGCCTCAGGATACTTATCTACGTCTCCGTTCAAAATCATATTGAAGCCTTTGATAGTATCTTCGATAGGTACCAATACCCCTGCTAAACCAGTGAATTGCTCAGCAACGTGGAAAGGTTGAGATAAGAAACGTTGAACACGTCTAGCGCGGTGAACCACCAATTTATCTTCTTCACTTAACTCGTCCATACCCAAGATGGCGATGATATCTTGCAATTCTTTATAACGTTGTAAGATTTCTTTCACACGCATTGCGCAACCGTAGTGTTCTTTACCTAAAACGGCTTCGTTAAGGATACGGGATGTAGAATCCAATGGATCCACAGCAGGGTAGATACCTTGCTCAGCAATTTTACGGTTCAATACCGTTGTTGCATCTAAGTGGGCAAATGTTGTAGCCGGAGCAGGGTCAGTTAAGTCATCCGCAGGAACGTAAACCGCTTGTACGGAAGTAATTGAACCTCTTTTTGTAGAAGTGATACGCTCTTGCATCAATCCCATTTCAGTAGCCAATGTAGGTTGGTAACCTACCGCTGAAGGCATACGACCTAATAGAGCCGAAACCTCAGAGCCTGCTTGGGTGAAACGGAAGATATTATCGATGAAGAACAAGATATCACGTCCGCCTTTCGCATCATTTTTATCTCCGTCACGGAAATATTCCGCAATGGTCAAACCTGAAAGAGCAACACGAGCACGTGATCCCGGTGGTTCGTTCATTTGTCCGAATACCAATGTAGCTTGTGATTGTTTCAATTCGTTGGCATCTACTTTCGACAAATCCCAACCGCCTTTTTCCATGCTCTGTTTGAATTCCTCACCATATTTAATAACGTTAGATTCGATCATCTCACGCAACAAGTCGTTTCCTTCACGTGTACGCTCTCCAACACCGGCAAATACAGAAAGACCTGCATAAGCTTTCGCGATATTGTTGATCAACTCCATAATCAATACGGTTTTACCTACTCCGGCACCACCGAAAAGACCAATTTTACCTCCTTTTGAATAAGGTTCTAACAAGTCGATTACTTTAATTCCAGTGAAAAGTACGTCTGCATCAGTAGATAAATCTTCATATGCAGGCGGCATTCTATGGATTGGATAGCCACCTTCCTTACTTACTGGAATCGAAATTCCGTCAATTGCTTCACCAATTACGTTGAACAAACGTCCTTTAATACTTTCGCCAACCGGCATAGTAATTGGCTGACCTAAGTCAACTACGTTCATTCCTCTGCGCAAACCATCGGTAGCATCCATCGCTACTGTACGAACACCGTCTTCTCCGAGGTGTTGTTGAACTTCCAAAATGATTTTCTGTCCGTTCTCTTTAGTGATTTCTAATGCGTTCATAATCTGCGGCAATACTGAGCCTTCAGCTTCGAACGATACGTCCACTACAGGACCGATAATTTGTTTGATTTTACCAATGTTTGCCATCTTAAAAAAAGGTTAATTGTTTTTTGCGGTGCAAAGGTAATTTTTTGTAAGAAAGGACAAAATGAATGTGGACAAATAAACTTTTTCAAGCTTCCCACCTAAAATTGCGCTCATTTGTCTATATTTGGCAAAAATATTCTTAAACATGACGAAAAATTACTCCTTAAAATGCATAGCGCTTTTTGCTGTTGTGCTTTTGAATCTGACGGTTTTTGCCTCGGGTTCATTAACGCCTAAAGGCTCCAATGGCTTAAAAGCCAATATCAGCAAATCGCTGAAACCTTTAATTGTAAATCCAAACTTAGATAGAGCTCCTGGTGTTTTACCTAGTAGTGGATATACACCTAATCCTAACCGAGCGTTGTGGGATGTTCAATTTGATCACGATATTTATGGTGCATCAGGTGCCGGAGCATTAGTAAGCGTTGTATGGACAGGAACTGAGTTCTGGTCTACACAATGGAGTGTTGCCGATAGTGTATATCAGTTTGATATTAACGGTAACAATACCGGTCGTTTTAGAGTTGCTGGTTTAGGTGGTGTTAGATCTTTAACTATTAAAGGGGACACCGTTTATGCAGGAATTAATACAACAACAATTCGAAGAATTAAAGTTTCAACAAAAACATTGCTTACAGGTATTGTAGTTCCCGGCTTAACTACCGGAGGTACTGCTGGTGCAAGATGGGTAACATATTGTCCTACTGCCAATAGTGGTGCAGGAGGGTTATATTATGGAAACTTTTCTTCAGAGATTAATTTAGTAACTACTGGAGGAACATTAATTAGTTCTATTCCTGCTGCAACACATACACTTACTGGCATGTATGGAGCTGCTTACGATAACTTAACACCTGGGGGGCCATATTTGTGGGCATTTAATCAAGCTGATCCGAATGGAGGAGCATCTGCATCTGTTCTTGTAGGTATAAATCCAACTACCGGTGTATTAACTGGAGTTACTCATGACGTTGATGCTGATTATGGAAGTCCGGGTGGTATTGCCGGTGGAGCAACAGTTGTTCAATTGCCAGGGTTTGCTAAACCAACCTTAGCTTGTGTTAATCAAGGTATAGGTTTAATTGGTTATGAATTGGACGCTGTTCCTATTGCTCCTGATGTTAATAATCAACAAGTTTATCCTAGTAATGGTTTATCGTTTTGGCCATTGTTCCAAAATGCACCATTTAATGTAAACAGTAAGTTAAAAAATATTGGTACATCTACTGCAACCGGAACTGTAACACAATCATTTGTGCTTGATGGTGCAAATGCAGTTGTTTATTCAAATGCTGCAACACCAGTAAATATTAATGCTGGCGCATCCTATTTGAACTCAGCAGGTCCTGTGAATACGATTACGGCAGAGGATGTTTACACTGTTGGAAGTATAGCTAGTACTGCAGCTGATGTAACTACATCTAACGATACCAATGCCACTATTTTTGTTGTAGATGCCTCTACATTTGCTCGTGATTATGCTTCATTTGGTGAGCAAGTGAGCCCTGTTGGAATTGGAGCCGGATCTGCAACTAATGGCGCAATTGGACAAGTATACACTTTAGTTAAACCTGCACGTTTAGATACAGTATTGTTTTATTTGTCGGGATGTTCTAAAAATCAACCTGTTTCTGCATCAGTATATCCGGTAACTGCTGGTGTACCGGGCTTAACTCCACTAGCATCTACAAATATTTACACAACTACTCAATTAGATGAAGATAGCGGTGTTGTATTGACGTTGGCTATCAGTGGTGGCCCATTAACATTACCTGCCGGAGACTTTTTGGTTTCTGTAAATGAATTAGGTGATTCAGTTTTAGGTTTAGCAACAACGGCTAACTTGTTTACTACAGGTAAGCACTTTGTAAAATGGTCTTCTTATAAAGGCGGTAATTGGGAGCGGTTAGATACATTTGGCGCTGGTTTTATGCGAGCTGCAGTTATTCGTCCATCTTTGAAAGAAATTGTTTGTAACCTAACGGCTACAGCAACGCCTACTAACCCAACTTGTGGTTTAAGTAATGGTAAAGTTAAAACAACTGTAACCGGTAATGTTGGTGCTGTAACGTATTTATGGTCAACAGGAGCTTCAACCGATTCAATTTTTAATCGTGCTCCCGGAACATATACATTAACAATTACAAACAATGGTTGTGCTGATACAGTAAGTGTAACCCTTACCAATAGTGGAACGGTACCAACTGTTACCATGGTCAATACAGCTGCAACTTGCGGTGGATCAAACGGAACGGCTACTGCTAATGGAACTCCGGGCACCTATGTTTGGAATACTTCTCCTGCACAAACAACGCAAACAGCAACAGGATTAGCTCCTGGTGCATATAGCGTAACTGTAACAGCTGGAGGATGTTCAGCTACCGGGTCAACAACAATAACAAACTCAGGTATTGCTCCAACTGTTTCTGTTGTTACTGCTCCTTCAATATGTGGTGGTGCTTCAGGAAGCGCTACTGCAAATGGAACTTCTGGAACATATGTATGGAGCACATCTCCAGCACAAACTACACAAACAGCTACAGGTTTGGCTGCCGGAACATACACGGTTACAGTTACAGCTGCAGGTTGTACGGCTTCAGCATCGGGTGTTGTAACAAACCCTGGAGCGCCTACGGTTTCTGTAACTGCTGTTAACCCTTCATGTGCAGGAAAATCCGATGGTACAGCTACAGCTTCTGCAACTGGTGGAACTGGTGCTTATACATATACTTGGAGTACTTCTCCGGCTCAAACTACTGCTACAGCTACAGGTTTAGCTGCGGGAACGTATAATGTAACCGTATTAGCTACTGGTTGTGCAGGTATTGGTTCTGTAACGGTTACAGCTCCTGCTGCAATTGCACTTTCTGCATCAGCGACTACTCAGCCTACATGTTCTTATTCAGCAAACGGAGCAGCAACTGCTTCAGCAACTGGTGGAACAGGAACACTTACTTATACATGGTCTAACGGTGCTTCAGGTGCTTCGCTTTCAAACGGAGCAAATGGAACAGTTAAAGTTTATGTAGTAGATACAAAAGGATGTAAAGATTCAGCTTCAGTAGTATTCAATACACCTGCTATCACTGCAAATGCATCTTCTACTGCTGTTAAATGTTTTGGAGGAAATGATGGAACTGCTACTGTAACCGCTGCCGGTGGAACAGGCGTTTTAAATTATGCTTGGAGTTCTACCCCTACGCAAACAACAGTTACGGCAACAGGCTTAGTTGCTGGTCCTTATTCAGTAACGGTTAAAGATGCCAACTTGTGTTCTGCTACTGCAAGCACATCAGTATCTCAACCTGCTTCTGCATTAACTGCAACAACAACAACAACAACAACTGCTGCTACTGTGTCAGCTGCGGGAGGAACTAATCCTTACACTTACACTTGGAGTACTACACCTGTTCAAACAACGGCTACGGCATCAGGTTTAACACCTGGTTCATATTCTGTAACCGTTAAAGATGCGAACAATTGTACAGTGTCTAAAACTATAGTTATCTCATCAATTATCGATGCAGAAGCTGCCGGATTCTCTTTAGTACGTGTTTATCCAAACCCTTCTAACGGAGCGTTTACATTAAACATCGAAATGAGCGATGCTTCAACAGTATCTATAGCCATTATGGATATTGCAGGTAAAGTAGTTTATAACGATAACTTAGGTGTCGTTTCTAAATTGACAAAAACAATTAATATTCAGGGTATGGCTGCCGGTGTTTACACTATCCGTTATGCTACTGCAAAAGGAATTGCTACACAGAAATTGATTATTGAATAATCAACTTTCGATACATGCAAAAAGCCCTTCAACAATGTTGAAGGGCTTTTTTTATTGGCAAAATATTTAAATAGAAAACGTTTATTGAAAAACTACCTGAATCAGTTTTCTGGATTCTCTCGGACGCAAGGCATCAAGTTCCGATTTTGTAGCATGAATAATTACCGGTTTAACGCGTAAACGGTTTTGGAGTTGTTGAATCATTAATTCGTAGTTAACTGCCTTCGAAGATGTAATCAAAATTTTTACTTCATCTGTTTGAACAGCAGATTTTTCAACGACTACAAGAAAATCGTCTAGGTCGTATTCTTTCAATGTTTGGATAATAGCATTCGGATAAAGTGTAGTGCCATTGAGTTTTATCAATTGATTTTTTCTCCCAATCACCGGCCCGATTTTCAAGGCGTTTCGTCCGCTTTTACTTTGTGATGAAAGTTTTCTACAGATATCACCTGTTCTGTATCGTATTAATGGTGTGCCTTCTAGCTCGAAATGTGTAATGGTAAGTTCTCCGGTTTCGCCTTCTTTAACTTCATTGTTATTATCATCTAAAATCTCAGCAAACATCAATTCAGGATGTAAAAAGTATCCATCGCCATGTGCATCTTCCGTAAAGGCTGTTTGCATTTCCGTAGAGGCAAATGTGCCCAACAACTGTACATGCCAATGTTCGGTAATTTTGGTTGCCAATATGTTTGGTGTTAAATCATCGTTTCGCACGGCCTCGCCAATACAAATAATTTTTTCAACGCCAAGACTATTTAAGTCAATGCCCGAACCTTGTGCGAAGGATATAATCTTTAATAAAAAAGAAGGGACAGCCACCAACACATTCACTTTATGGCGTTTGATGATATCGATTTGAGCTGCAGGGGTTCCAGGACCGGAGCGAACAATGCCGCAACCTATTTTCCGTAAGCCCAAATAGTAAGCCATTCCGGCCATGAACTGTTTATCGAGAGTAAGCATCAATTGCACACAATCGTTTTGTGTTAGTTCCGCGGTAAGAAATGATAAGTATTCGTTGTGGGCTAATCGTTGTAAATCGTTTTCTGTAAGTCCTACCATTACCGGGTTTCCGGTGGTGCCTGAGGTGGTGCACCAATCAATGATTTGCTTCAGTGGCACAGCTAAAAAAGAGTCATTGACATTGGCAAAATCGTCTTTTGACGTAGTGGGTATGCTTTTTAAATCCTCCAGTGATTGAATGGATTGAGGATCGATATGATTATTGCTGAATACTTTTTTATAGAACGGGGAATGCGTTGCGACAAACTCAATTTGCTTTCGAAGTAAGCGTTCCTGCTCGTTTCGAATCGCTTCAGGGCTATGAAAAGCTAAAGAAGGGTTCATGTACCAAAGATAATTTTATTCTGAAAGTAGACAGTTTTCATCGCAACTTGCCGGAAGGAGCTTTCGTTTTAAGGCAATCTCGTCATAGGCTTTTTCACCAATTCGCGTCCATTTCAGTATAAAAAATGCGGGAACGAAAATCCACAATAGCGGCAAAGTGCGCACGATACGAAGAACTGATGCAAAGCCGTAAACGATTTCGTTGTTGTATGAAGAGGCCATTCTTTGTAGGGCTTGGGCCTCATCTAGGTTAGTGTAAGTGTTGAATATTTCTTTATTACGAATACCTATAAATTCTATTTGTCGGCCAAAATCGATTCGCTCCAGCACAGCTTTGGTGCGCAAGCAAATGGGGCAACGGTTATCGTAAAAGAGGATCAACATAATGCTTATTTAAATATCACCTAAAATGGGCCTGATTACAAGTTCCTCTACCACAGCACTTGCGGAAAGGTTGTGGGTGTCAAACAATAATTTTGCAATATCGTTCGCTTGTACAAATCGCGATTCCGGTAAATTAGCGCCCGCCCACGAATCGGTGTAAGTAGCCCCCGGAGCCACATTTGTTACTTTCACTCCTTCATTTTTCAATTCTTCGCGAAGTGCTTTTGAAAGACCGGTCATAGCAAATTTAGAAATGCTGTACGATCCACCATTAGGGTAGGCCTGTAATCCGGCAATGGATGAAATATTAAAAATATGACCACTTTTTTGCGCCATCATTTTTCCAACAAACGCCCTTGAAAAGTAATAGGCCGAATAAAGATTAGTTTCAATAAGTTGTTCCAAATGGCCTTGCGGTTCATCAATAACACGGCCCGAAAGATATTGTCCGGCATTGTTCACCAACACATCAATGTTACCCCATTGTTTTTCTACTTCGGCTGCAAATTGTAGGATTTGTTGTTGGTTTGTAACATCGCAAACACTGCTAATTACAAGGACACCCATAGCACGAAGTTCAGTTGCAACAGCTTCAAGTTTTTGGATATCGCGGGCGCAAATGGCTACATCGAATCCCTGTGCCCCAAAATAAAGCGCAATGGCTTTTCCTATACCTTTGGATGCTCCGGTGACTACAATTTTCTTTTTCATGATGTAAAGTTAAGAATTGCAGGGTTGGAAGTCAAAAATTATAAATGTTTGGCAATATGCCCAGCCGAAATTCAAAATCTGTTTATTTCTTCTATATTCGCTTTTCATCTATGGGAAAGATTTTTCACGATTTTGGCGAGTATTTGATTCTCCTTGGAAGAATGTTCTCCAAGCCCGAGAAACCTCGGATGTATTGGAAGGAAACATTCCGCCAGATGCATGATATTGGTATTGGGTCGTTGACCGTAATTGCCATTGTGGCTACCTTTATTGGTGCTGTTACAGCCGTTCAGTTTTCCTATCAGTTACGCGGAATTGGTTTAGTGCCCATGTGGTGGGTAGGAGCCATTGTGCGTAAATCGTTGATTTTAGAAATGGCACCCACCTTAACCGCCTTACTTTTGGCCGGTAAAGTAGGTTCTAATATTGCTTCCGAATTAGGATCTATGCGCACGAGCGAGCAAATCGATGCCTATGAAATTATGGGCGTAAATACATCATCGTATTTGATTGCTCCTAAAATTCTGGCATCTATTGTGGTGATTCCGATGTTAGTTGTTATTTCCGTTTTCTTGGGGATAATAGGCGGATGGGCAGCCGGTGTACTTGGGCATTTTTATTCTACAGCTGAGTATGTACGTGGTGTTCAGGATTACATGAAAAACTGGGATTTAGTAGTAATGTTGATTAAAGCATTGTTATTCTCCTTTGCCATTGCCTCTGTTTCATGTTTTAAAGGGTATACGGTTAAAGGTGGCGCTTTGGAAATTGGGAAAGCGAGTACACAAGCGGTAGTGTTGAGTAGTATTGTTGTGATTATCATTAATTTTTTCGTTGCATTTTTACTGTTGGATTAAGCATGATAGAGGTCATCGACATACATAAGCAATTTGGCGAACAGAAGGTATTGAAAGGTATTTCTTCTGTATTTGAGGATGGGAAATGTAATCTGGTTATTGGGAAATCGGGTAGCGGTAAAACTGTGCTTATTAAAACAATGGTAGGCTTAGTAGAGCCTGATAGTGGGGATGTGAAATATGATGGACGTTCGTTTACGCAAATGAACAAGAAAGATCGAACTATTTTGCGTAGAGAAATTGGTATGCTTTTCCAAGGCTCTGCATTGTTTGACTCTATGACAGTGGAAGAGAATATTCGTTTTCCGCTAGACATGTTTTCTGATATGACGGAAGCAGAAAAGTTGGAGCAGGTGAACTTTTGTTTAGCTCGTGTGAATATGCCGAATACCAACAAAAAATTCCCGGATGAGTTGAGTGGAGGTATGAAAAAGCGTGTGGGGATTGCACGGGCCATTGTTCAGAATCCAAAATATTTGTTTTGCGATGAACCCAATTCGGGCTTAGATCCCAAAACATCGATTGTGATTGATGAATTGATTAAGGAAATCACCATTGAGTACAATATGACTACGCTGATTAATACCCACGATATGAACTCGGTGATGGGGATAGGCGATAACGTTTTGTTCTTGCATGAAGGATTGAAATATTGGGAAGGGGATTCCAAAGAAATTATGAATATTACAGACGGAGAGCTTTTTGATTTTATATTTGCTTCCGACTTTTTAAAGAACCTTCGCAAAAATGCGAGAGTATAAACACATTTTAAAAACAAAATAATCAACGAATAAAATGAGCGTACTAGTAGACAAAAACAGCCGAGTGATTGTACAAGGCTTTACGGGCAAAGAGGGAACTTTCCACGCCACGCAAATGATTGAATATGGAACGAATGTAGTGGGTGGTGTTACTCCCGGTAAAGGGGGAGAGCAGCATTTGGCCAAACCGGTATTCAATTCAGTTTCCGATGCACGAAAAGCAACAGATTGCAACGTATCTATCATTTTTGTTCCACCCGCTTTTGCCGCTGATGCCATCATGGAAGCTGCAGATGCAGGAGTAGAATTAGTGGTTTGTATTACTGAAGGTATTCCGGTGCAAGACATGGTAAGTGTGAAAGAGTATTTGAAAGGAAGAAGTACACGTTTAATTGGACCTAACTGTCCGGGTGTAATTACCCCTGATGGTGCAAAAGTAGGCATTATGCCTGGATTCGTTTTCAAGCCGGGAAGAATTGGTATTGTTTCTAAATCGGGAACATTGACCTACGAAGCGGCTGACCAAGTGGCGAAAGCCGGTTTAGGCGTATCTACGGCTATCGGTATTGGCGGTGACCCTATCATCGGAACAACAACTAAAGAAGCCGTTGAGTTATTCATGAACGATCCGGAAACCGATGCCATTATTATGATTGGAGAAATTGGTGGAGGTTTGGAAGCAGAAGCAGCACGTTGGATTAAAGCCAACGGCAATAAAAAACCGGTGGTAGGATTTATCGCAGGACAAACAGCTCCTGCCGGAAGAAGAATGGGACACGCTGGAGCTATTATTGGTGGTGCTGAAGATACAGCAGCAGCAAAAATGGCGATTATGCGCGAATGCGGATTACACGTTGTAGATTCTCCTGCAGGCATTGGAGAAACCATGAAAACGGTATTGGGAAAATAAATCATTAAAAGTTCATTATTAAAGGGAGTTCTTTTGAACTCCCTTTTTTTTGCGCAATATACCTGGAATCGGTCGTTTAGCGTTTTAATCATTTAACAGCACTTTAAGATATATCTCATATTGCCTATATTTCGCAAGGGATAAACAATTTTTGATGCAGCAATACTATCAACGTTTGGGGTTATCATCGAATGCCGATATAGCTGAAATAAAAAAGGCATATAGGCGCTTAGCACTGCAATACCATCCCGATAGAAATAAAAGTGCCGATGCTGAAATTCAATTTCGATTAGTTGCGGAGGCCTATCAAATTTTAACAGCTTATAAAGACGGATCTTATTTATTCCAAGAAATGACTTTTCAGGAACCTTCTCCTGATTATACAGAGCAGTTAAGAGAAGAGGCGAGAAGAAAGCAGGAAGAAGCATTTCGGGCTTATATGCAAACCGATGATTTTAAGTTTTGGTATTATTTAGAAGTGTTAGGGCATATGGCAATGACATGCATACTCTTACTGTTTATGGTTGGGTTTGTATTTGTATTTACTTGGTATGTGGGCATCCTCGGCCTTATTCTTGGAGTGTTATCAGTTGGCGTTTTTTCCTACATTGTTTATCAGTTTGTTGTGCCTTCCTTCCATACATTCACTGATTATATCAGCGCTATACGATTCTTTTCCAACTTAACTTATGTGCTTTTTTTTGCAATGATTGTGTTCAATGTTGTCGTTTTTTTTAAAATTGGCATGAATACCTTTTTTCCTACTTCTTATTTTATTGCAAGCTTTGGTTTGAGTTTTCTTTTCGTTATTTATTGGGTAAAAAAGCATTCGCTTTATGCAGTTCGGGAATGTATGAAAGCCTCTATCCCCATAGTGGTATTGAATATATTGTTATTACTGAATTATGGTTTTTCATCACCGGAGAAAGTTGTTTTCTATCGATGGGAACCCGAGATAGAGCTGAATAAAAGTTCAACTTGTTTTACTATCGAACATAATGTTTTCCAAAACGAATGGCATGCCCGAACACTTTTGGATTTTACGCCTATAGATAATGCAATAAATGTAGATGTAAATGTTTTGAATGCAGCAACAGAACGCAATCGACTTACTTATTTCAATGTGAACGATCATGTAATTGAGATGCACATTGCAAAGGGATTATTCGGATACCCTGTATTAAAAAATTATTCGTTTATCAATGTGGTACGCGAATAATAAAGTTATGGAAGTTTGAGGTCTGCCATCGAAACGGATTGTTGCATTAATTCAACGCCTTTATCATCAAAGGCAGTGAACTTAACTGAAGGTGACGACCCACTCCAATCGATATCCAACGTGCCGAAATTGTTTTTATCAAATGCTTGTCCTACCCGATACTGACTTGGTTGTGTATTTGTGCCATGCAATTGTGCCATCCCACTACTAGTAAAATCCCAAATCGGATATAAGCCTACAGGTGTTCTTTTGTTTACCTCAGCGATATGCACATCACCACTTAAGAAGAATAGATGTTCTGCTTTTGCATCTTTAATGGTTTGATACATTCGTTCCTGTTCGTGCGGAAAATTGGCCCACGTCTCATAACCGTTGTGCTCGGTACAGAATTGTGTACTGCTGCATATGATTCGGATTTTGGCCGGTTTTTTCAATTCTTCTTTTACCCAATTCCACTGTTCATCACTCATCATTTTTTTGGTTTGATCAGTAATAACCGCAATAGGTTCAGGTCCGGGATTATCCAAGTTCCACCGCAAATCTAAAAAGAGTAATTGTACTCTATGCGCATCATCGCCATAATAGAATACATCGTAGATGCCATTTCTTTCCCAACGCTTTCCGGATTTTGGCAAATTCCAGAAGTTGAAAAATACATCTTTTGAAATGTTCTTATTCATGAATTCTCCTGCAGCATTGTTCATTCCGTAATCGTGATCGTCCCAAATTGCATGAATAGGATATTTCGAACGGAACGATTGAAATGGGGGCATAGTGCCTAATTCGTTATAACGACCGGTTAGATATTGTGCCCAGTCTGTATCATGTGTGCCACCGCCAAAAAACTCATCGGAATAAATCATATCGCCTAATCCTAAAAATACTTCGGGGTTTTTCTTGTCAATTTCATCATAGATTTCGGCAGTAAAGAACTGTTGCAGAAAGCAAGAACCTAAAGCAATTTTTGAAACATTTTTGGTGTTCAAATTATCGTAGGTAATCGTATTGGTTTTGGAATCATCCTTTTTACATGTGATTAATGTAAAAGAGAATAGAATGCATAAGAAAAAGAGTTTTTTCATCATTTTGGTTTTGTTAAGCTAAAGTTATGAAATAAATGGGAAACGAACTGTTGAAACGTTTTAAGTGCATTTAGTAACTAATTAAAAATAGCCGGTAAAATTTGCCATTTCGTTCTACCTTTAGGCGATGATAGCAATAGGGAAATTTAATGTACTGACCGTGTGTGAGGAATTGGCAGAGGGTCTTTTGTTGACCGACAGAACCGATACCGTGTTGTTGCCTAGAAAGGCTGTGTTACCTGAAATGCAGCTAGGTGCCGAAGTGAATGTATTTGTTTACAAGGATAATGAAACGCGTTTGGTAGCTACAACACAAGTGCCTAATGCAGTTGTGGGCGAGTTTGCCTATATGGAAGTAAAAGCAGTTAACACCGCAGGCGCCTTTTTAGATTGGGGGCTAGAGAAAGATATTTTGGTGCCATTTCGCGAACAAACCATTGCTATGCAAGAAGGCAATTGGTATGTTGTTTATGTTTACTTGGATGTGGTCTCATCGCGTGTAACTGCATCAGCAAGGCTTTCCAAGTTTTTACAGCAAGCCGATGATACATTAAAGGAAAACGATGCGGTGGATATTCTTATTACAAAGCGAACCAATTTAGGTTTTGATGCAATTATCAATAATGCATATCGAGGGTTATTATATGAAAATGAAATTTTCGAAACTGTAAACGTTGGGGAAAAGCGAAAGGCGTATATCAAAAAAATTAGAGATGATTTTAAGATTGACTTAAAGTTACAAGCGCGTGATTTTGGGATTTCGGATGATGCGAAAGAGAAAGTAATCGCTGCATTGCAAAGTAACAATGGTTTTTTACCACTTAACGATAACAGTGAGCCCGATGCCATTCGCGATCAATTGCAAATGAGTAAGAAGTCGTTCAAGAAAGCTATTGGTGGTCTTTTTAAAGAAAAGAAAATTATACTCCGACCCGATAGCATTGAATGGGTTGCATAACTTGTTTGATGTTACGCTAAATATTTAGTTGCAAATTTATTTCTAGTTGGATTAAACTTTTTCTCCTAAATCAGGTATATTTAGTAAAACGAGTGTTTTATGTCGAATAATCTCCTTTTTGGGGCTGCTGATGCCACTGTTCACCCAAAATCTTCTCGATCTACGTCCGGACTTACACCCTACACCGGAGTATGGACCAAAAATGAAGTAGTTCATTTGCTGAAACGGACCCTGTTTGGGGCCACCTTTGACGATATCAATTATTTTTTAAGTCAGGGTATGAACGACAGTGTAAATGAGTTGCTCAACGCTTCAGTTTCGCCACCGGCACCACCATTAAAGAATTACACCAACACAGATGATGATGCCTATGCCACATTTGGGCAAACATGGGTGAATTCACCGCCTGTACCCGGAGTAACAGGGTTAAGAGGGGCTTCGCTCAAAGCGTGGTGGATGGGTTTGATGATTAATCAAAGCCGAAGCATTGAGCAGAAAATGACCTTGTGTTGGCAAAACCATTTTGCAACACAAATTCAAAACTATGCTGAACCTCGCTATGGGTATCGTTATCTAGAAACTATTCGGGCAAACGCATTGGGTAATTTTAAAGCGTTAACAAAGGCCATTACTTTAGAACCTGCTATGTTGGTGTATTTGAATGGAAACAAAAACAAAAAAGGGGTGCCTGATGAAAATTATGCGCGTGAATTGCAAGAGCTTTTTTGTATCGGGAAGGGTCCCAATTCCTTGTACACCGAGGATGATGTAAAAGCAGCGGCACGTGTACTCACCGGGTATAGAGATGATAGTTTAAATAATACGTCATACTTTGATCCTGCTCGGCATGATGCTACCGATAAACAGTTTTCAACTTTTTATAACAACACTGTAATTCTTGGACAAAGCGGCCCCAACGGGCAGAATGAGTTAGACGATTTATTGGATATGCTCTTTTTGAATGAAGAGTGCGCTTTGTTTGTGTGCAGAAAGTTATATCGATTTTTTGTCTATTATACAATTGATGCTGATATCGAAACGAATGTAATTGTTCCGTTAGCACAAGTGTTCCGCGCTAATAATTACGATATCAAACCGGTGCTTTCAATACTATTTAAAAGCGAACACTTTTTTGATATGGCGAATAGGAGTTGCATGATTAAATCTTCTGTTGACTTTACAGTAGGATTTTGCAGAGAGAATAAGTTGGTTTTTCCAGATGCCACTGCGCTACAAAATCAATATTATTTCTGGCTATTAGGTGAACAGTTTTCAGCCACTATGGCGCAAGATTTATTAGATCAGCCAAGTGTTGCCGGATGGCCTGCATACTATCAAGAACCGGCCTTTCACGAGCTATGGATTAACAGTGATACCATGCCTAAGCGGAAAAATTTCACCGATGGTTTGTTGTATGCCGGTGTAACTAAATCAGGTTATAAATTGATTATGGATACTATTGCTTTAACAGCAACTTTTTCTGATCCATCCAATCCGAATACATTAATTGACGATGTATTAACTATGATGTATACCATGGAGGTTTCTGCAGCGTGGAAGGCTTACCTTAAAACCTATACATTGCTTTCCGGACAAGCATCTGATTATTATTGGACGAATGCTTGGAACGATTATGTTGCTGATCCAACCAATGCATCCAAGAAGCAAATTGTATTGACACGCCTTCAATACATGTATGCATTTATTATGGAAATGCCCGAATATCAATTGAGTTAATCGAACTTTTAATAGACGTTATAAACGAATAGGATGAAACGTAGAACATTTTTAAAAGCCACACCTGTAGCTGTTTTGCCGGCATTGTTAAGTGGAATGACAATTAAAGCCTTTGGCGCTTCGCCATTAATTTCAGCGTTAACGGCAAATGATTCGGATACCGACCATGTATTGGTGTTGATTCAGATGACCGGAGGGAACGATGGATTGAATACTGTTATTCCTTTGGATCAATACAGTGCCTTGTCGGGTTTGCGAAGTAATATTTTGATAAACAGCTCCAAAGTATTACCGCTAAACGGAACTACAGCAACAGGTTTGCATCCGGCCATGCCCGAAATGCAGCAAATGTATAATGATGGTAAGTTGCGTATAGTTCAATCTGTAGGTTATCCCAACCCGAATTTTTCGCATTTCCGAGCAACAGATATTTGGGTAACCGGAGCCGATTCCAATCAAAATTTACCTACGGGTGTAATGGGAAGATACTTAAATTATGAGTATCCGAATTTTCCTTCCGGCTATCCAAATGCAACAATGACCGATCCTTTAGCGATTCAAATAGGGTCTTTTGTATCGCCATTGTTTCAGGGGCCAACCGTAAACATGGCTATGGCAATTTCGGATCCTACCAGTTTGTATAATTTGTTGAATGGTGTTCAAGACCCTGTTCCTGCAACCAATGCGGGGAAAGAATTAGCTTATGTGCGGACCATTGCAGGCCAAACGCAAACGTATACACAAGTAATTAAAGATGCAGCAACAAGTGTAACATCGCAAGGTGCGTATCCGGCCAATAACGATTTAGCCGATCAGTTAAAAATCGTAGCACGTTTGATTGGCGGTGGTTTAAAAACACGAGTGTATTTAGTAAATATAGGCGGCTTCGATACCCACTCCGGACAAGTGGTTGCAGGGGCAACGGATACAGGCGATCATGCTACTTTGTTAGCGAAGTTATCATCGGCAATCAAAGCATTCCAAGACGATTTACAAGGATTAGGTGTAGCCGATCGGGTTACGGGGATGACGTTTTCAGAGTTCGGAAGAAGAATTGTTTCTAACTATTCAGAAGGAACCGATCATGGAGCCGCAGCACCATTGTTTGTGTTTGGGAACAAAGTAATACCGGGTATTTTGGGGAATAATCCAACAATTTCAACAGCTACAACAGTGAACGATAATTTGCCGATGCAGTACGATTTTCGTTCGGTGTATGCCTCGTTGCTACAAGATTGGTTTTGTGTACCGAAAACGGTGATTGACAACACAATGTTATTGCAAAACTTCCAAGCATTGCCATTAGTGGATCCAAGCGGTTGTACATCTACAGCAGTTCATGATATCAATTCAAAAGCGGGTATTAATCTTATTCGCAATTATCCTAATCCGTTTGTGGAAAAGACAAAAATTGAATTTACTACCGGAGGCGGCCAAACGCTAGTGCAAGTATTTGACGGTGAAGGAAAGCTGATTAAAGTGTTAATCGATCAAGATATGGCGCAAGGCAAATATGTAGTTGATTTTTATAATGAAAATCTATTGCCCGGGCTTTATTACGCCCGTTTGCAGAATGGTGTTGTAGCTCAAGTAGCGAGTATGATTATTGCAAAATAATGTCATGAAAAAGTCTTTTTTACACTACTGCGCCTAACGATATAATATTCTTCCCATTTTATCGTTACTTTTCCGCTTTATATTGTGTAATGAAAAGAATAGCTTTTTTACTATCCTTCTTGATTGTGGTTACTTCATTTTGGAGTTGCAACAAAATGCCAAACGGGGGAATTCCTGTTTATATAGTCATTGACTCAGTAGGTTTTGCATCTGCATTTGGCAAGGGTACTGCATCGCATAAAATTACCGATGTATGGGTAAGCGTTAATGGAAAAAGTATTGGAACATTTCAAATTCCGGCCAAAATTCCCGTATTGCAAAGTGGCGATATACGTGTTGAATTGGGTGCAGGAATAAAAGATAACGGTATTGCTAACACTCGAGTTGAATATCCTTTCTATGCAGTAGACACGTTTAGCATCAGTAATGCGCAATCTGGAAATACCTATCGACATGTTCCAGTTTTTCAGTATATGCCGGCTGCTAAGTTTGCATTAATTGAAGATTTTGATGCTACCAATAGCTTTTCCGGTTTAACACTGAATACAGATCGAACCGACTCTAATGTATTTGAAGGTACACGAAGTGCAAAGATTTATTTGGGCCCCAATGATACTGCAGCTTTTGCATATCACACCGCCAGTTTTCCAATCACCGGTGCCGGGCAGAATGTTTATGTGGAGCTGAATTATAAATGCGATGGCTATTTTGAATGTGGAATGTTGTCTTACAAGAATGGAGCAGTTTCCGATTTATATAAGATTACATTTAATCCGAAAAGCACCTGGAATAAAACGTATCTGAATTTTGGTAATGAAGTTGGGGCAACAGCAGGAGATTCATATCGATTGTATTTTAAAGTATCGAAAGTGGCAGATGGAAGTACTGTAACGGTTTTATTGGATAATATTAAAGTGGTTCAGTTTTAATTCATGCATCGAAGAAAGAGGTTTATCTTTTTTTATCTTGTACTCGATATCCTAGCTGCTTTATTAGCATGGATGACGCTCTATTATTTCCGAAAATTCTATATCGAACATTTTAAAGCGGATATTGAAACGCCATTTCGAGATACCAACTTTTATATCGGTTTAATTGTAATTCCGCAAATCTGGGTATTGTTGCATTACTTCACCGGCACGTATGTAGATGTTTTCCGTAAGTCGCGATTGCAGGAGTTCCTGAAGACATTGGTGGTTACCTTAGTAGGCTGTGTTATTATCTTTTTTGCATTTTTATTGGATGATTTGGTGAAAGAATATAAAGATTACTACCTCACCTTTTTAGCCTTGTTTTTTGCGCAATTATTGTTCTCTATCAGTTTGCGTTTTTCTTATTTGAATTACACTAAATTTCTTATCCGTTCAGGTAGGATTGGGTTTAATACTTTAATCGTTGGAACACAAGCGAAGGTAGAAGAAGTAATGAAATCTCTTGCCATCGATAAACGCTTCGGCTTGGTGTTGAAAGGACTTTCATTTACGGATAATGGAGACGTCATCAACGGTGTACCATCTGTTTCCCTTTCAGCAATTGATTCTTTTATTGTGAATGAGCGCATTGAAGAGGTGATTTTAGCAGTGAATACAGAACAACATGCCGAGCTCACGAATTTGATGCATAGTGTTGGCGATCGAAATGTGTTCATTAAAATTATACCCGACATGTATGATATTCTTTCACGTACTGTGAAGATGAATCATGTAGTTGGAGAAGCATTTATTGAAATTCCTCCGGTATTAATTGATGAGTGGGAACGAATTGGTAAACGCTGGTTTGATGTGATTGCTTCAGTGTTAGCTATGCTAATTACCTTCCCGGTGTGGGTGGTGGTTATGGTATTGATTAAATTAGATTCAGAAGGTGGAGTGTTTTATTTACAGGAACGACTTGGACAATACGGGAAGCCTTTCTTTATTATGAAGTTTCGCTCAATGCGCAATGATGCAGAGGCGCAGGGTCCTAAGCTAACAAGCAATGCCGATCCTCGCATTACAAAAGTTGGGCTGTGGATGCGTAAATTCCGTGTAGATGAATTACCGCAATTTATTAATGTCATTAAGGGAGATATGTCGATTGTTGGGCCTAGAGCCGAGCGAAAATATTTTGCAGAGCAAATCGAGAAAGTAGTACCACAATACACACATGTATTTAAAGTAAAGCCCGGAATTACCTCGTTGGGAATGGTAAAGTATGGCTATGCTTCTACCGTTGAAGAAATGGTGAAACGTTTGAAGTATGATTTGATTTATATCGAAAATATGAGCATCGTTATGGATCTCAAAATTTTGATTTACACTGTGAAAACTGTGGTGTACGGAAAGGGGAAATAGTTTATTGCTGTTGAATTAATTGCTCAATAAATTTTCCGTGTTTGATTTGCCCGATGTTACTGTAATGCCCATTGCCGGCTACATAGTCTTGTTCAGAGACAGGCGGGTCGTAATATTTCATGTTTTCAAATAGATATTTTTCGTCTTTCGCTCGATACAGTTTCCCATTTCTTAAATCGGGAATGGCAAGTAACAAAAACTGTGCATTGTATTTTTGCGAAAGAGAGTCAATAGCTGCAATTTGGCGGTTATTAGCCGGTTTTTTTTCAAGTAGTTTTTTTTCTTGATCATGTATATTTTTGTCACAAGCGTGATTGAGATTATATAATCCCAATCGATTCGCCACCATCCAAATGGCTGTGCCCGTGGCTGTTTTAGCGCAAAGGCGAGAAAATAAATCGATTTGCGGAATTGTAAGTCCGCGATAAGAATAAGCATAGCAACTATCCATATTGTTGAAGTACACGCCACGCGGACAAGCAATTAAATTTGTTGAATTCGATGAATAGAAAATAGGAATAAAAGGTTTGGGTTTTCGTTCAAAATAGAAAATATCGTTGCCCATAAAGAAGTTTACTACTACAACATCAGGTTGCAATAACGGAATGTACTTCTCCGCAATGGCTTTGTATTGTGCTGGGTCAGAGCCGCTAATGCCTGTGTTAAAGACGATATAACCTTGTGCGAGTAAGTAGTCGGCAAAGCAGTTGGTGATAGGCTCTGCATTATGTCCCCAAGTGAACGAATCGCCAATCAATAAGATTTTTTTGCGTTTTGTGTTGTAGGGTTTAAAGGCAATACTTTTGAATCCATCTGAATTAATTGGACATCTGCAATAGTCAATAACAGCAGCGTCTACATCGTCTAATTGTTGTTTCTCTAATAACGCTGCATATAGTTTCCCTAAAATGGTTGGTTGGGTATCGAGGCCTTTAAATTGATATTCCATGCCATACACTTCCAGGTTTACATTTTTCAGTGTGAAAGGTTTGAATTCATTATGTTTCAGATGCTCTTGATAAAAATTTCGTGCATTATCATCCACTTTGAAAATTCCTAAGCTATCCGCTACAAAGCCGCGGTGAAAAGCAAGCGTATCAACCGGAGTGAACCATTGTGAATAGGTATGGAAACCCGGAGTAATATGTTTGAATTTTCGTAATACCCACTCGCAAGCCAATAGAGAAAGGCATCCTACTATAACGAAAAGTAATATTTCAGCCTTGTACTTTTTCAAAATGCTGTTTTAGTGTTTTTGAATTGGAGGTGAATTTGCTTGAATTTTTCAAAAACAAAAAGTTCCCATAAAAATGGGGCGATAGATGTATAGGCCAATTCCCCTTCTCTGTAACTTACGTCTTTGTTGTTGATGCAATTTTCAATGTTTTGTCTAACTGTATTCGCTTCTATGAAAGTGGATTGATTAAATCGGTCGGTGTGTATTAATTCAAGAAAATAATGCTTCCAAGGACCTTTTAGCCAATCTACAATAGGCGTTTGGAATCCCATTTTCGATCTTCGATTATAAATGGCTTTCGGTAAGTAGGGCTGCATGGCATCGCGTAAAATAGTTTTGGTCAACCCTTTGCTCAGCTTCGATTGCCAAGGCAAAGAAAAAGTGTAACTCACTAATCGGTGGTCTAAAAAAGGTGAGCGGATTTCCACTCCATTTGCCATTGAATAATGATCGTAGTTACGAAGTAATGTTGGAAGATTATCTGTATGGAATAGTTTATACAGATTTTCAGTTAACGTATCCATTTTTTCTTTCTGGATTTTCGGAGTAGCAAGAGCTTTTTTGATTTCTGTGCTAATAATGGGAAGCAATGCAGTTATACTTTCGCTGCCGGTATTCCACTTTGTATACTCGCTGAACGTTTTTTGTTTTTTCTGAAATTGTGATTTGTTTCCACCTAATGCATTATATGTATTTAGGATCGACTTTATAGTGAAAGGATTTAATCCGCAATCTTTCAAAGCAGCCAACATAAATGTATCGTAGCCGCAAAATAATTCATCGGCACCATGTCCGTCTAAGGTTACCACTACGCCTTGTTTGCGCATCGCAGCATACGTTTGTAGCATTGGGAAAGGTGAAGTGATATATAATTCTTCAAATTTATAATAGTCTTCTTCGAATTGTGCTAATGCTTTTGTGGCATCAATCTCTACTTCAAATGCTTTTATGTTTAATTGAGCAGTAACACTTTTGATATATTCCGATTCGTCTACATCGGAATTTGGATAAACAGCAGAGAACACATTTTGCCAATTGTGATTAAAGTTAGATTCTACTTTTCCTGCAATGGCATGCATGGCTACTGCTACACACGAGGAATCAATGCCTCCACTCAATGCTGTTCCAATTGGAACATCTGAGCGCATTCTAATTTTTATAGCATCTAAAAATAGAGAACGAAATTCCTCTGTTTGTTTTTTATAATTGGATGAAATAAGTTGCAAATGTTCTTTCGTATTCCAGTATTGATGTAATACTAATTCCCCATCTTTATGTTTTCCCCAATGTGATGCAGGGAATCGTTTGATGTCTTTGATGAGACAATCTTCGGTGGCTTCGTAGGCAAATGGATTATTGCAAAAGCTTTTGAAGTTAGCATGAACTTCAACGTTTTCCAAAAACGGAATGAGTGCTTTCATTTCCGATGCAAAGGCAAAGCCGTTATTGTGGCTTATATAATACAAAGGCTTTTCACCGTATCGATCCCGAGATAGCAATAACGTATTGTCTATATCATTCCATATCGCTAATGCCCACATACCGTTGAAACGGGCAAAGCATTCTTCTTTCCATGCTTTGTAAGCGTTAAGGATAACTTCTGTGTCGGATGTTGATGTGAACGTAAATCCAAGGGTCATCAGTTCATCACGCAATTCAACAAAGTTGAAAATTTCACCGTTGTATACAATATGCAAATGTTCACGGTGCATGGGCTGAATGCCTGACTCCGTTTTATCGATAATGGTTAACCGATTATGACCTAAAGAAATGCTTTGTGCTTGATTGTGCCAAGTAGAACTTCCATCCGGACCTCTGTGTTTCAATAACGACAATGCTTCGCTAAAGTAGCCTTGTGGTGTTGCCGGTATGGTTCCTAAAATGCCGCACATGATTATTGCTTTTGAATCTTATCGTTAATCACAGCCCAAAGTTTGTCGATATATTGTTGCATTGTGAAATGGGTATGCACTCTACCGCTTGCATTTTTTCCAATGCGTTGGTTGAGGGCTTTATCCGTAGCGACATTCAACATCAGGCGTGCCATTTCATTTATATCAAATTCATTGCACAATAACCCTGATTCATTTTCTAAAATAACATCAGGAATGCCGGCATGACGTGTTGCAACAACGGGCAGACCAGAGGCCATAGCTTCTATGATAGATACAGGGGTGCCTTCTTTTTCGCCTTCCATTGTAGTGGCTGAATGTTGAACAAAGGCGATGGCTTTATGCATTTCTGTTGCAACTTCTTCGGGTGTTTTTATGCCAAGAAAGTTAACGTGTTGTTCAATGTTTAAACTCTTCACCAATTGCATGCAGCTATTCAATAAGGTTTCATCGCCCCCAATCATATTAAGTTTCGCAGCAGGTAATGATTGTAATACTTGATGAAAAGCTAAGATGGTAAGATGTGGATTTTTAGTGTCGCAAAATCTTCCAACCGATAGGAAATTTAAATTGTTTTCAGAGTGATCGCTATAAACAAACAAATCGTTATTAAATCCATAATAGATAAGCGATAACTTTTCCTTCGGACAACCCAATTTTTGAAGTTGGTCATACATGTCATTGGAGACAGCAATCACCGCTGAGGCAATAGTGAACATGCGCATGTAGTCTTCTTTATGTTTTACAAGAAGACTTTTTCGATATGCTGTCCAACCGTGAAAGTGAACAATAAGCGGAATGTTATTGCGTTGACAAATATCCATAATTGGGAAAGCGGTAATTGCATAGTTTGCAACTACTGCCTTGATCTTGTTCTTGATAAGATACTGTTCAATATTATATTGATGTTGCTCTGTTTTTGATCTGCCTTTACACTGACGAAGTAAAATTGTTTTAAGCGTGTTTTCGTTTTCTACAAAGCAAGTTTCATTTGGTCCATATTTAGGTAGTACGCCATCATATAGGCAATGCACATGAGCAGGTAAATACTTGATTTGATTGTGGATGAAGGTTTCTGAATACTTATTGGCATTCAGCGATAAAACGGCAATATGGTCTTTGTTTGTCTGCATTCGAATATCAAAAGTTTAGTTTTAACAAACGTTTGAAGCAATTTCTGAAAAGTAATACGTGGAGTACTAGCGGTACAATATAGCGTATGTCAATGGTTAATAACCACAAGAGAAAAAAAATCGGCAGCCATTCGATGTAGAAATCGTCTAGAAAAAAGTAACAGAACTTGCGGTATACCGGATGAGTGCTAGAGTGGTACCCCTTTCTTTGGTAGAAAAGATATAGTATATAGATGGCTAAAAGAGTGAGCGACATCAAAAAATAAGTTAATGATAGGATAAGGCAAAAAAGGGAAAAACTAATCACCTCAAGCGGTATGAAAAGTTTCTTCAGCAATAGTTCTGTTTTAGGAATTGAAGTGCTTGTTACAAATGTTTTAATTCCGCTTTTGATATCGTTCTTAGAGTCTGCAATTTGATGAAAGAGTATGTTTCTTATACCTAGAAATAATTGCCAAAGAAGAAGAGTTATCGATAATCCCCTAATCGTGTTGAAGGGCAGTTCTCCATTTTGATCGAAAGCTGTTAGCGCCAGCAGAGCCGGAATGGCATGCGCATAAAGGGAATCAGTAATCACGCCTAAAAATCCTCTTTCTTTGAAGCGGAATGGCGGGACGGAATACAACACAAAAAGCAATAGTTCAATACTGAGTAGCGATAATGTGTAAACTGTTTTTGGGAAGTAACACCAAGGCGCTAACGCAATACTCAGGAATAGTAAAAGAATACCCATCGAAAACCAAATGGGTTTATGGATATGTAGGTTTTCTTTTCCGGCCGCTTCGTCCTTTTTTCTATCGGTAAAGTCGTTTAACGTGTAGGCAAATCCTGCTATACCAATGATTGTTATATAAGATAAGAAGAATTTAAAAATGAAATTTTGTGCACCAAAAGAATAATAAAAAGAACTATGGAAAGCATATAAGTATGGAATAGCAATTAGAAATGGAATTTTATAGTTCCAAGGGTCGCTAATTCTGATTTTTCTCAGGAAGGATTTCACGTATTTTATAGACTAATTGTTAGCTTTAGACCGTAATATATTTCATATATTTAAGTAAACTAAATTTCGGGTATGATAAGTAGAGAAACAGCATGGCAACCCGTTGCACACCACTATATTACCGATTCAGAGCTCCGCGAACGAATTGATACAGATGGATTTTCGGTTCATGGTCGTTTAAGTGAATCATCATTAGAAGCATTGCAATCACTTTTTGCCGCCACACATCATTTTGAAAATGGTGAAGGGGGTATGTTTTATAGTGTCTATTCGCAAGATCTTGTGTACCGAAGAAAAATGCATGACGAAATAGGGGCAATTCTAAAACCATATCTCGATCAATGGTTAGGGGATTACAAGATGATGTTGAATTCATACATAGTAAAAGCATCAGGACCACGAAGTGAGTTTTATGTACATCAAGATACAACAGGCTTGGATGAATTTAAGTATTCTCCTTTAAGTTTGTGGATTCCGTTAGAGGATATTACGGCAGATAATGGAGCCATGTGTGTGATGCCCGGAAGTCATAAAATGTTTTCGCCATATCGTAGTATTTCATTCCCTGCGCCATACGATGATATTCACTTCGCTGTTCGTAGATATTTACAGCCATTGTTTATGAAAGCAGGAGATATATTGGTTTTCGACAATCGTATTGTACATAACTCTATGCAAAATCTTTCCGGTAAAGAGCGCGTAGTGGTTATATCTGGTTTATTTCCAACTGAAGCAAAATTGCAAACTTGTTGGAAGGATCCGGCAATACCGAATGCAAAAATTGAAGTAATACAACATGATGACGATTACTTGCTCACGAATCCAAATTTTTTGGTTGATTGTCATGCTCGTCCGCAAACAGGTGAAACTGTTGCATTAGTTGAAGATGAATGGCCGAAAATAACGGAAGCTGAGTTTACTGCATTGTGTGCTGAGCATGGAATTAAACCGGTTAACTATTTAAACGAACAGGGGCATACTGACTGTAATATGATTGTAGAACCCTTGAGTGCACATAATGTTGCTATGGAAATTCCATCTGTTGAAGCCTCTCAGCCAGAAAGAGCGGTTGGGTTTTTGGATAAATTGAGAAAAATATTTGCGGCATAACGCGATGCCGAATAAATTGATCGTATAAAATTCGAAATTAAATGAAAAGCAGCATACTGAAAGATTCTGCACTCGAAGCCCAAATGCAGCAAGAAGGAGTGGTGCGCATTCCATTTTTAACCCCTGAAGAGTTGAATGAAGTACAAACATTTTATAAAGATTTGCATGGAGGTCAAAATCCCCCTGCGTTGTACGATGGAATCCACATGACGATTTGGTCGCCTGATTTGAATTATAAGTTAACGATAAAAGAAAACCTAGAACGTATCTTATCTGCAGCTTGTGAGCGAAATTTCAAAAACTATAGAGCCGTAAATCAACAGTTCATCGTAAAGCTCAAGGGTGAGGAAACAACATTTCCTGTACATCAAGATTGGAGTATTGTTGATGAATCAAAATATACTTCGTTTAATATATGGGTACCGCTCCAAGATGTGGATGCGCACAATGGTGCAATGTGGATATTGAAAAAAAGCCATAATATTAATCGCCCCGTGCGCGGAGCAGGCTATTTGTTCCCGAATTACAAACCAATTTTGGAAGAGTTGAAAATGCGCTCAACGGTTTTTTCTATGAAAGCAGGCGAAGCATTGCTTTTCTTTTTGAATACTATTCACGGCTCTCCCGCTAACCAAAGTGATATGGAACGCATAGTTATCCAATCGGCTATTTTACCTCAAGAGGCATCGTTCCAAATATATCATCAACCCGAACCGGGATTAGCGTTGGAAGTTCATCATCCGGACGATGATTTCACCTACCGGTATGAACGTCTTCGCGAAGATTCAATGGTGAAAGCGCCTACTGATAAAGGATATGAAGTCTTAGAATCATATGTCAATAATCCTGTAACCATAGAAGAGGTTTTGGAAGCCATCAGTCATTAAATGCAACGCTAATAATAGATTCATGGCAATTCAATACATTCAAGCTAAAGAAGATTCGCTTTTCACTTATTTAAAGAAAGTATGGAGCTATCGGTATTTAGTAATTGTGTTGGCATCACGTGAATTGAAAGTAAAATACGCACAAGCTAAATTTGGTATTCTGTGGTCGGCTTTGCAACCATTGGCCGGAATGTTAGTATTTACTTTGTTTTTCGATAAACTTATCCAAATTAAGGGGATGCATTCTCCTTATCCACTCTTCGCTTTTTCAGGTATGCTCGGATGGAATTATTTTTCGTTTATTTTAAATGGAGCAAGCACATCTCTCATTCAAAATCAAACCCTGATTCAAAAAATCTATTTCCCCAAATTTATTTTGCCCTTGTCTAAAGTGGTAGTAGGGCTTATCGAATTCCTAATATCGTTAGCTGTAATGCTTTTGCTAATGTTCGTTTTCGCCCATCCATTATCTTGGTCAATTGTGTTTTTGCCGGTAGTAATTGTTATGAATATTCTTGTTGGGTTATGTATTACTATATGGATAAATGCACTTACCATTCGAAATCGTGATCTGCATCACATTGTGCCTTACATGATTAATTTCAGTATCTGGCTTACACCGGTTTTTTATCCGGGTTCAATTATTCCGGAACGTTATTTTTGGTTAACCTATTTAAATCCTATGGCAGGTGTTTTAGATGGTTACCGCTATGTGTTGTTAGGTGAAGCTTGTCCTTCTATTCAATATATTTATATCTTTTTGTTTATGCTTTTATTATTTGTTGCAGGATTGATGTATTTCAAAAAGGTAGAACGATATGTGGCAGAACTTATTTAAAGAAAATAGTGTAGTGTGACAAAACCGGCAATTAAAATTGAGCACTTAAGCAAATCTTATGAACTTCGGCATTTAAAAAGTGAAGGCATTCAAAACTCTATTCTACTTGCTTTTAAGGATGTATTGGGTTATCGGAAAGTTGATATGCATCATGTTTTGACAGATATTTCGCTCGAAATACAGAAAGGGGAAGTGTTGGGGATAATTGGCCGGAACGGTTCAGGGAAAAGCACTTTATTGCAGATATTAAGCAATATTATTCCACCTACCTCAGGCTCCATTGCAATAGATGGAACGATTTGTTCGATTCTTGGTATTGGCGCAGGTTTTCACCCCGATTTAACGGGTAAAGAGAATGTGTATTTAAATGGCAGCTTATTAGGGATGTCTAAACAGAAAATTGATGCTGTGTTTGCTGAAATTCTTGATTTTAGTGGCATTGGCGAGTTTATAGATGAGCCGGTAAAAAACTATTCAAACGGAATGTATTTGCGTTTGGCTTTTTCTGTATTCAGTCACTTAGATGCCGATATTTTATTGCTAGATGAAGTTTTGGCTGTAGGAGATGCTGCCTTTCATGAAAAAGCAAAGCAGAAAATTTCTGCATTGGCTCGAAGTGGGAAAACAGTTGTTATTGTAAGTCATAATCCTTCTGAAGTAATCGAGTTCTGTTCTCGCTGTGTATTAATACGCGAAGGAAAGATTGCTGCTCAGGGCAATCCTAAATTAGTTTTTGCTGATTATCTTATAGCGCTGAACAAACAAAATGCTGCAATAGAATTGTCGTCATTTACTGGTAAAGACGAAGCCGGTAGAATTCAGTTTGATTTAAACAATAGTCTTACTCCGCAGAATGATTTCTTTCGATTAATTTCTGTTCGCGTGAAAGCAAGTAACAAAGCTCATGATGCGGCCATTTACATTAGTGATGCTATCGAAATCGAGTATGTAATTGAAAAGAAATGTGATGAAGGTTATCTGCAATTAGGTTCGAAAATATTGGATTTATTCGGGACATGGATTACAACCGATGCACCTGCATTTCGCGAAGGTGAAGTACATCAACCTCAGCCATCGGGTACTTATGTGTATACAAGTTTTTACGAGCCCTATTTTTTCAATAGCGGAACATACAAGCATACCTTGGTTATTGGGCGCGATGGAAAGGAAGTGCCAATACCGTTTCAGTTTTATACATTCGAAATAGTAAAAGATGAATGGATTGCAAAAGCTGTTTGGGGTGGATTACCCTCTCCACTCCTTAAACGATTAGCATGGAAAGTAGAGCAACAGTAATGCGTTAAAGTTTTCCGTAGTCTAATTCGTTTTGTTGTTTATTGTGAACCTGCATCCAATACATATTTTGGAGGAAATATTTATCTAATCCATATTGCAATTCATGTTGAGGTTTGTAGCATTTAATCTCAAAAAAATCAACAGGGAAAATGTAGTCTTCCCAATTTTCAATTTTCGCAATACCGGTCAATTCTTGAAAATCATTGGAGATGGTCAAGTTTTCAAAGTCTTCCAATTTTAAATCAATCGTTTTAACGAAGCATATAGCAAAACCCTTTCTGCGCATAGCATCTAACACTTTGTATAAATCGGCAACATTGTATTTATAGGCTTCGTTAATTCTGCCAATCTCGTAATCGATTTTTTGCTGGTGCTCTTCGATCACTGCAATTTTCCGAAACAAATCTTTAATGTACAGCGTTCCTCCCGGTTTTAAAACATCCCAAGCCGCATCAATGGCTTTACTGTGATTATTGGAATGTCCGAATGATTCCAAAAAGTACACTACATCAAAAGTTTCTTTTGCGAAGAGTGATGGGAGTTGATGATAATCACCCAAGTGTACATTTACTTTGTTGTTTAGCCCCTTCAACAAAATTCTCTTGTTAGCTTCTTTCAGTTGAACTTCAGAGATAGTTACAGCACTCACTGTTACATCACATTGTTCAGCAAAGTATATCGCAGGGCCACAAACACCACATCCAGCATCACAAATATTCATGCCGGATTTCAATTCCATGCTGGCAATCTCATAATCCAAAAGTTTGCTTACATCGGTTGTTCGGAATGCCTGAATAACATCGCCATAGACTTCTAAAAATTTATCATTGTATTGATTGTAAAAAGCTTTAACTTTTTCTGGAGATGTAGTGTTAACAAGCTCTGTTTTTTCAGTATTTACGGTGTTTGTATTTCTTGTTTTCTGCAACAATAGGAATGTAACAACGGCAACACCAATAAAAAAAACTGTAATCAGTATATATATCATAAAGCAATATCAAAAGAAAAGTCGAATTACGAAAATAGTCGTTTTAACTTCCCCCAAAGGCCTTCTGTTGAAGGGGTGAGGGGTTGTGCTACAGGTGCTTCAATAGGCGTTGGTTTTTTCTTTTCAATACCCAAATAAAGATAATCGAAGTCTTCTTCTGTTAAAGGATTCACTGTGTATTCTAAGTCTCTTAATTTTTTTAATCCTTGTGGTCCTTTAAGAATATCGAAGTTGAAGAAGAAATCTAAGTTGCTCTCGTATTCTGAAATTACACCGTTCTCTATGAAGTGATAACGCATTTCAGCCTTTTCCGGAATAATGCCAAACACTACAGCTAATCGGGGCTGTTCCGTTTGATTAATGCCCGATGCATGCAGCAACCTATGGTCGTAGAGCAATGCTTCACCTGCCTTCATGTTCAACGTTTGGTGATACTTCCAAGTATAATCACTGATTTTATAAAAAGGATCAGGCACATTCACTCCTCTAAAACTCTTTAACAGTGTGTGGCTGTGCGGTAAAACACAAATAGCTCCATTCTCTTCTGTAGTATCAACCAATGGAATCCAAATATTAAAAGAGCGGAATTGTTCTTCATCTACTATCGACCAATCTTGATGTGGAAGTAAAGATCCGTTTTGACCTTTATATTTTGTTATGTATGATCCACCCAGGGGACGGCAGTTCAAAAAATAGTGTTCGATAGCTCGTTCAAATTGTTTTAGAATTTCAACATTCAACTTCATTTTGAAATCGCGATCCGATGAATGCGCTGTAGCATACAAGCCTTCTTTCGAATCGGTATGATGCGTGTTATATAAGTCTACCAGATATGCCACTTCTGTTTCATTCAAAAATGGTAATACCACAAATCCTTCTCCGGTCAACAGTGCTTCTAGTTCGGAATCTTTTAAAACAGGAATCATATCTGTGCTTAATGTGTTTGGAAAAATGAAGCAATGCGTTGAATTAACGTTGGCTCGACTTTAGGAGTAGGTTCCAAGTTTATTTTTTCTTCAACTACAATATTGTTTTTAATCGGTGTTGACTCCACTAAAACAGGAGGTAGTCCAGCACGTTCTTTCATTTTTAGAAGCATCTCATGCAGTTCCGATTCGTTAAGGAGTGGTATGTTGTAAGGTTTCATTCCTAAACTTTTTCCCATCAACGGACGTTTTAAAATCGCTTCGTAAAAATTTTCAAAGCTGATTAGAAAGTCATCTTCCATTTCAAATACCTCGACTTCGTTTTTCGAACGATCGGGACAATAGTGAAAATTCATTTTAGGTGCAGCACTCATTACCCCTGAAGTAATGGCAATTCTGATTTTATCACTTTTGTTTGGCGGAGAATAATGCACAATGCTTTGATTCAATACAACAGCCTCACCTGCTTTCACTTCCATTGGAATGGAATTGGCAATCATCAGTTGTTCATAACCGTCAAAAAACATTGGCAACGTAGGACAGCGCAAGGGTTTCAAAACACCATAATGACTACCCGGCATTACATGTAATGCTCCATTAAAAGAAGTTACATCAATAAGTGGTACCCATATATTTAAAGCAACATATTGTTCTTCGTCTACAATTGTCCAGTCTTGATGCACAGGTAACTCTGAATAGGTGTCGGGTTGTTTGTATAAGTATGCTGAACCAAATGCTCTATAATTTTTAAAAATCTTTTCGTAATGCGTTTTGAAAACTGCTGTAACTAAATCGCTAGCCTTTTTTTTATAGGAATAATCATTTGAGTAACTGCTCGATTGAAACCCTTTGGTGTCAATGGATGGATGTAATTCCCAAAACAAATTTACAAGGTGTGTAACTTCGTCTTGCGTTAAAAATGGAATTTTCACATAGCCTTGCGATTCGAATTGCGTTTGCAGTTCAGGGTCTTGAAAAATTGGTTCTACCATTAGTTCGCTATTGTTTCGAAAAGTCGTTTGAAAAATGATTTTTTTTCTGATTTCTGTTCTGGTTGTGGATTGAATACTGTAGTTAATGCCTCTTGTTTTGCTTTTATTTCTTTTGCTTTTTCAGGATAAAGACTTGCAAGCCAAGCTGCATCTAACTTCGGGAAATTGTAATCGAATAATCCTATGCTTTTCCCAATTTTTGGTTTGTCGAAAATATTGTCGCCAAACTGTTCGAAGTTGGTCATGAAAGAATCATCTTCTTCAAACAGTTCTACTTTATCGCCATGCGCATCTTTGTTGTAGTACGCAATTCTAAAATCAGCATCTTTATGTGTGAAATAAATATTTGTTGTAATTCTAATTTTATCGGAAAGATTAGCTGCTGAATAGTGGATAATACTTTGGTCGAAAATTACAGCCTGCCCTGCTTTCAAATATACAGGCGATAAATAGGGTATAATGTCATTGTCCTTCATACCTCCATATAAACAAGGTACAGTGGCTCCTCTATATGTTGGAATAATTCTATGGCTTCCCTTAAGTACTTGTATAACCCCATTCTCATCAGTTAAGTCAATTAACGGACACCAAATATTGATTCCGGTAAATTTAGTTTCATCCACTAAGGTCATATCTTGGTGAACACACATCGTACTATCGGCCCCGGGATACTTTACAATAAAACTGCCACACATCGTTTTGAAATCCTGTAAGTTTTCATTCATCCATCTTGAACCCACACGTCTTACTTCTTCATCTGCTGTTTGTCTATATCTTTTGTCTTTCGAAAAAGTACTGGGGTAAAAGCCTTTTTCTTCCACAGGGTGTAAATCGGAATACAACTTCTCCAGTTGCACAACTTCATCATTGGTATAAAAATCAACAATCACAAAGCCATCGCGCTCGAAAGCCGCTTGCATTTGCTCATCTTTAAAAACACGCATCATTTGTGCTGGAAACTGAAACATAGTGTTGTGATTTATAGATTAAGCTTCCGTCAAAAATAGTTTTTTGATTTTGGCGAACAGGCCTGTGGTTTCGTCAATTTTTGGTTCTTTTAATCTTGCTTCAAATTGAGAAGTTGACATGGGTTTAAATTCAAACTTCTCTTTTCGAATTGTTTTTACATTGCTCGGTTGCATCCAAGGATTGAACTTCATGTAAAAGTCATGATCTACTTCCAAAACACTTACCTCGCCATCGTTAGAAGATTTTAAATCATAATGTAACGAGTATGTATCTGCCGGAATCAAAATCAATTGAATTGTTAATCGTAATCCAGGGGTTTTGTTAATGGCAGTATAATGAATAATGCTGTCGTCTAAAATAACACAATCGCCAGCCTTTGTTTCAAGAGGAATGAGGTAATCGTTAATGATTTCATTTTTTATGCCTTCCAACTCCCAAGGCACTTTGGGGCCACGTTGTAGTCCAAACCGCTTATGACTTCCGGGTACAACTTGGAGTGTGCCGTTTTCAATGGTACTGTCTACCAATGGACACCAAATAGAAACGGAGGTATATTTCGTTTCTTCCACAAATGCCCAATTTTGATGCAATGGCACTTCGCCACCGTCTGTTTTTTTGCGAATAAAATTGGCAATAATTGGTTTGTAATCAGCTAATACGTTGTTGTATTCTTGTTCAAATTGTTTTACAATAATGTCGAATACTAACTTTTTGTATTCCGGATTTTTATCGATAAAAGTAAAATCGTAGGTGATAGTATGACCGTTTTTAACATCGTCAGCACCCAACTGACCACCACTTTTCGGTAAGGTGTCGAAGAAAGCCTGTTTTAATAATTCTACTTTCTCTTTTGAAATAAAAGGCAGGCTAACATAACCATCCTTGTCAAATTGTTTCTGTAAAGCAGGGTCGTGAAAAACCTTTCTCATATTGTATTCTTTATGTTGTTCGAAAATAACATTCCGAATTTAGTAATTCTACAATTTATAAGCTGATAAAAGTCATTTTTTTACTAAATCAAAAAATGGCCGACTATTATAAACTTTACACAGTTTAATTACTTTTAATCGATTATTATAAAAACGCGAATATGAGCAAAAGGGCATTGGTATGTGGAGCAGGAGGGTTTATTGGTGCACATCTCGTGAAAAGACTAAAGCAAGAAGGATATTGGGTTCGAGGTGTAGATTTGAAATTTCCGGAATATTGTAACTCTGTTGCCAACGAATTTGTAATTGGAGATTTGCGCAATCCACTTTTTTGTAGTGATGTGCTCAACGAAAAATTTGATTGCATTTATCAATTAGCGGCCGATATGGGCGGTGCAGGATATATCTTTACAGGCGATAACGATGCCGATTTAATGACCAATTCTGCATTAATCAATCTCAATATTTTATCGTTAGTGAAACAATTTGGGGTTGGTAAAATATTTTATTCGTCTTCGGCATGTATATATCCTGAGCATAACCAGCTTGATCCTGCAAACCCTAACTGCGAAGAGTCTTCGGCTTATCCTGCTAATCCGGATAGCGAATATGGTTGGGAAAAACTATTCAGTGAACGACTTTACCTCAGTTATGCAAAGAACTTTGGCATAAATGTTAGAATAGCTCGTTTTCATAATGTTTTTGGCCCAGAGGGGACGTGGACAGGCGGGAAAGAAAAAGCACCGGCTGCTATATGCAGGAAGGTAGCGCAAGCCAACTCCGGTTCTTCTATTGAGATTTGGGGGGATGGACTTCAAACTCGCTCATTCCTTTATATTGATGAGTGTTTAGAAGGAATACAACGACTTATGGATAATGATTTTGCTGGACCTGTTAATATAGGGTCTGATGAAATGGTTTCTATTAATGAACTCGCTGAACTCGTTATTTCTATTTCAGGCAAGGCATTAACACTTAATAATATCCCCGGTCCAATGGGTGTTCGTGGAAGAAACTCCGATAACCGTTTAATTAAAGAAAAGCTGAAATGGGCTCCATCGTCAATGCTAGCAGATGGTATGACGCAAACCTACAAGTGGATTGAAGCCCAAAATCAAAAAAAATAAAAACATTTTTTTGCGGAAAGTTGGCAAAAAAGAAATTGCTGTTATATTTGCACTCCCAACGGAATGGAACGGTAGTTCAGTTGGTTAGAATGCCGCCCTGTCACGGCGGAGGTCGCGGGTTCGAGTCCCGTCCGTTCCGCAAAAAAAGGTCTTGATTATATCAAGGCCTTTTTTGTTTTTTAGAAATACGTCTCATACTTCGAATCTAAAAAGTGTCATCTATTCACCTTTTATCAAAATAAAAATTGCAACTTAAAACAACTAATATTGATTTTAATTGTTAGATAAGTCATGCTCGGCTACCGTTTCTCAAAATTTAGTTCCCAATCGCAAAATCCTTTTGATAGGCTATTTGACATTTTCAAGCAGATGCTTACTTATACTTCAGGCGATGTAGCAGAATCGTTAAGTTGGTTAACGGAATTAGATAAAGAATATAAAATTACTACTCGCGATTATGGTATTGGCGACTTTATTAACGATTTGCGTGAACGGGGTTACATTAAAGAAGATCAACCAGGTTCAGAGGCGTTTAACATGACGTCAAAAACCGAAAAGGCCATTCGGGAAAGTTCCCTCGAAAGAATTTTTGGTAAGCTTAAGAGAGGTAGCTCGGGAAATCATAAAACACGACATACTGGAACCGGTGATGAAATGAGCAGCGACATACGCAATTATCAGTTTGGAGATTCTTTAGAGCAAATCGCTATGTTGGAAAGTTTTCGAAATGCTCAAATTAACCATGGCATTGGTGAATTTATAATGAATGAGGACGATTTAATGGTGCGCGAGAAAGAACACAAAACGCAGACTTCAACCGTGCTCATGATTGATATTTCGCACTCCATGATTTTATATGGGGAAGATCGTATCACCCCTGCCAAAAATGTGGCTATGGCATTGGCCGAACTCATCCGCAAGAAATATCCCAAAGACACACTCGATATTATTGTTTTTGGCGATGATGCATGGCAAATTGAATTAAAGGATTTACCCTATCTACAAGTGGGGCCTTACCATACCAACACAGTGGCCGGTTTGGAATTGGCTATGGATATTTTGCGCAAAAAGAAAAATGCCAATAAGCAAATTTTTATGATTACGGATGGCAAGCCAAGCTGTATTAAAGAAAATGGACACTATTATAAAAACAGCTTTGGCCTTGATAGAAAAATAGTCAACAAATGCGTTAGACTAGCAGCTGCGGCCAGAAGAGTAAAAATCCCCATTACTACCTTTATGATTGCATCAGACCCATATCTGCAGAGCTTTGTTGAAGAATTTACACAGGCCAATGCTGGCAAAGCATTTTATACTTCTTTAAAAGGGTTGGGCGATTATTTATTTGAAGATTTTGAAAGAAATAAAAAACGAAAAGTACGATGATAGAGTTGAAAACACTTGGAGAACTGAAGCAAAGCGGTTATATCTCCAAATCCATTAAGGATGAACTGCGCGATAATCTAATTGCCAAGCTAAAAACGAAAGAGCAACTTTTTAAAGGTATTCTTGGTTATGATGATACTGTGATTCCAGATATTGAACGAGCTATTCTCTCGCGGCATAATATTAATTTATTGGGTTTGCGTGGCCAAGCCAAAACTAGAATCGCACGTCAAATGACGGAACTTTTAGATGAATACATTCCTGTAGTTTCGGGCAGTGAATTAAATGATGACCCGTTGAGCCCTATTTCGAAATATGCTGTTGATTTAATTAAAGAAAAAGGAGATGCTACTCCAATCGGATGGATTCACCGCAGCGAACGTTATTCAGAGAAATTGGCCACTCCTGACGTAAGTGTAGCCGATTTAATTGGTGATGTAGACCCTATCAAAGCGGCTAACCTAAAATTGAGTTATGCCGATGAAAGAGTAATTCACTTTGGCATGATACCACGTAGCAACCGTTTCATTTTTGTCATTAATGAACTACCCGATTTGCAACCGCGCATTCAGGTTGCGTTATTTAATATTTTGCAGGAAGGAGATATACAGATACGTGGTTTTAAATTGCGAGTGCCACTTGATATTCAGTTTTTATTTACCGCCAACCCCGAAGACTATACAAATCGCGGAAGCATTGTAACCCCCTTGAAAGATCGAATTGGCTCTCAAATTTTGACTCATTATCCTACATCTATCGAGTTAGGTAAAAGGATAACAGAACAAGAAGCGAAATTGACTGCGAGCCAGAAACAAAATATTGAAATTCCAGAACTGCTAAAAGTATTAATTGAGGGAATTTCGTTTGAAGCACGAGTGAGTGAATTTGTAGATCACAAAAGTGGCGTAAGTGCACGTCTTACCATTTCTGCATATGAAAATTTAGCGAGTACAGCCGAAAGAAGAATGTTGCTAAATGGGGAATCACAAACATTTGCCCGTGTATCTGATTTAAGCGGAGTAGTTTCTGCTGTGAACGGTAAAATTGAATTAGTGTATGAAGGGGAACAAGAAGGAAGCGCAGTAGTCGCTCAAATTCTAATCAGCAAGGCTATTCGAAGCTATTTTGTGAAACATTTTCCAGACCCCTCCAAGCTTAAAAAGAAAAAGCAAATATCGCCTTACCAAAAAATACTGGATTGGTTTTCAGAAAACAATGTAGTGGATATCATGATAAATGATGACAATGCTACTTATTGCAAAATACTTGATTCTATACCAGCTTTGGAAGATTTAGTTACGCAATACATCCCTCATCTTTCAAAAAACGAAAAGTATGTGATGAAAGAATTTGTGTTGCATGGTTTAGCCGAACATTCTCAGTTGGGTAAAGCTACTTTAGAAAAAGGAGTGCAGTTTAAAGACTTATTTGGCTCTATGCTTTCTGGAGGTAGTTCAGATTTTACGGAAGAAGACCTAAATTGAAGGCTATATTTAGTGAAAAGTGGCGGCTATTGTTCCTGTATTTGCCTATTAAAGGCCATCACGAATCCCTTCTAATAGTTTTTTAACCGCTTTAAGCGATGCTATCAATTTGGTTTTATCTGCAGGGGAAGAGTTGTTTTTCAGTTGCACCTTTGCTCCTTCAATAGTATATCCTTTCTCTTTTACCAAATGGTAAATGCTTTTAACCGTCTCTATATCTTGTTTTGTAAACAAACGTACTCCATTACGGTCTTTGCGCACCTGAAGTTCAGGGAATTCACTTTCCCAATAGCGCAACAAAGAGGCATTTACGCCTAACATATCAGCCACTTCTCCAATAGAGTAGTACAGTTTTTCTATGTCTTTTTCTTTGTAAGCCACGTTAATTGAAGTCTTTAGATGAGATTAATCGAGCGTTTGTCCGGCATTTTTCGTTTGCTCAATAATTTTAGCAAACATAGCATCATTCAAATCGTTGTAGAAGAAATAAATCGGATTAATTGGATTATCGTCTTTCAATACTTCATAATGTAAGTGTGGTCCTGTAGATTTTCCTGTACTTCCAACAAAGCCTACTTTTTCGCCACGTTTAATCTTTTGTCCCTTACGTACAGCAAACCGTGACATGTGGCCATATCTTGTTCTATAGCCATATCCGTGATTGATTATCACCTGATTACCATAACCGCCATAATTGAATTCTACAAGCTCCACAACGCCATCTCCGGTGGCATAAATTTCAGTTCCTGTAGGTGCCGTGAAATCCAATCCTGCATGGAATTTTGGCACTTTATACACCGGGTCGATACGCACTCCAAATCCTGATGCTACCCGATTTAAATCTTTATTCGAAACGGGTTGAATGGATGGAATGGAAGCCAACATTTGCTCTTTACCTTTTACCAATTCAGTAATATTATCATACGATGCCGATTGAATCGTCATCTGCTTTTTAAGCTTATCTACGCGCTTAGAAATATCTATCATTAACTCGGAGTTATCATACTTTTCCAAGTTCTTGTACTTATTAACGCCCCCTGAACCCGCCTGCCACTCGTCATTGGAAATAGGTTCCGATTCGAAAATTACACGGTAAATGCTATTGTCGCGGTAGTGTAAGCCTTCCAAAACATCGTTTAATCGACTCACTTCATTGTCTAACACATTGTATTGTTGTTTCAACCCATTTAACTCGCTGCGTAAGATACGTTCTTTCGGAGAGTCAATAAACATATAGGCTATAGACGAAATGATAAGCGAAAATACCAAAGACGCGATGATAAAGCCGAGCACACGCAACAATCGCGAACCAAAGCTCACTACTGCTTTTTCGTATTTCAGTGTTTGTGCGTTGAAGACAAACTTCTCGTTTTTATTCCTTTTAAACATCTTTTCAGATAAAAAATAGTACAATTCTGCTAAATTCACCCCTCCTTTTAGGATACAGGCGAAAAGCCAAATTAATATAAAAACTCAGACGAACGAAACTATCATGACATCAACCGAAATTCGAAAAGCTTTTTTAGATTTTTTTGAAAGTAAAGGCCATAAAATTGTGCCTTCTGCTCCCATTGTGGTGAAAAACGACCCCACCTTATTGTTCATTAATTCAGGTATGGCGCCTTTCAAAGAATATTTTTTGGGTAACGGAACGCCACCATCTAAGCGCATTGCTGATACACAAAAGTGTTTGCGTGTTTCCGGAAAGCATAACGATTTGGAAGAAGTTGGGGTAGATACCTATCACCACACCATGTTTGAAATGCTTGGTAATTGGAGCTTTGGTGATTATTTCAAAAAGGAAGCTATTGAGTGGGCTTGGGAATTATTGACTTCTGTTTACAAATTAGATAAGACTCGCTTGTATGTAACTGTTTTCGAAGGCGATGCGAAAGAGAATTTACCTTTCGATCAAGAGGCTTTTGACGAATGGAAAAAATGGATAGCTGAAGAGCGAATTTTACGCGGCAACAAGAAAGATAACTTCTGGGAAATGGGCGATACAGGTCCTTGTGGACCGTGTTCAGAAATTCATATCGATTTACGAAGTGATGAAGAACGCCAACAAATTCCCGGAGCTGATTTAGTGAACAACGATCATCCGCAAGTTATTGAAATTTGGAATAACGTATTTATGCAGTTCGAGCGAAAAGCCGATAAATCCTTGGTTCCACTGCCCGATAAACACGTGGATACCGGAATGGGATTTGAACGTTTAGTGCGCGCTATTCACGGTAAAACATCGAACTATGATACCGATATTTTTATGCCGACCATTGAATTCATTTCAAAAAAATCGGGTATTGAGTATCATTTCACAGAATCTACCAATGCATCAATTTGTGGTAATTGTGTGAAACAAGATATTGCTATGCGAGTAATTGCCGATCATATTCGAACCATTTCGTTTACGATTGCTGATGGACAGCTCCCTTCCAATACCGGTGCGGGTTATGTGATTCGCAGGATTTTAAGAAGAGCCGTTCGGTATGGCTATTCTGCATTGCATTTCGAAACTCCATTCTTACACGAGTTAGTGGGTTTAGTGGCCAATCAATTCGCATCTATTTTCCCTGAGTTGAAAGCTCAGGAAGCGTTTGTGGCAAAAGTGATTTTGGAAGAGGAAACATCATTCTTGAGAACATTAAGCCATGGTATCAAGCGTTTTGAAGCAATTGAAAAAGAAATGAATGGTTCTACAATTGTTCCGGGGAAAGTTGCTTTTGAATTGTTTGACACCTACGGATTTCCTTTAGATCTAACTAAACTATTAGCAGCGGAGAAAGGATTTACGGTAGATGAAGTTGAATTCGAAACAGAATTGCAAATCCAGAAAAATAGATCGCGTAAAGCGGCTGAAACGGAGCAGTCGGACTGGGTGCAAGTGGCTGATGATGTGAAAACAGAATTTTTGGGCTACGATTCGTTTGAAGTAAAATCACATTTAGTGAAGTATCGTAAAACGAAAGTGAAAGACACCGATATATATCAGTTGGTGTTAGATAAGACACCTTTCTATGCTGAAAGTGGCGGACAGATTGGTGATTCAGGTTATTTGGATTTTGCCGGAGAAAAAATTGATGTGTTTGATACTAAGAAGGAAAACGATTTGATTATTCACTTCGCAAAAAAACTTCCTGCAAAAACGGATGCAGCAGTAGATGCAAAAATTAATTTACAAAAGCGTACAGATACTACACGTAATCACTCGGCTACTCACTTATTGCAAGCTGCACTGCGTGAGGTGTTGGGAACACATGTACAACAAAAAGGTTCTTTGGTAACACCCGATACATTGCGTTTTGATTTCTCGCATTTTGCAAAAGTTACCGATGAGGAAATTGCAAAAGTAGAACAAATTGTGAACGAAAAGATCATGCAAAACATCGTGCTAGATGAGCGCAGAAACGTTGCTATTGCTGATGCAGAGAAACTAGGGGCTACCATGTTGTTCGGTGAAAAGTATGGTGAATATGTTCGCGTGATAACTTTTGATGAACACTTCTCGCGCGAGTTATGTGGAGGTTGTCATGTGCCTGCAACAGGTGTTATTGGTTTGTTTAAAATAACATCTGAAGGTTCTGTAGCAGCAGGGGTACGCAGGATTGAAGCGGTAACCGGTAGAAAAGCATTACAATTGGCTAACGATGCAATTAGCGAATTGGCTAATGTGAAGGTGGCGCTTAATAACTCAAAAAATATTTTGAAATCTATTGATGATTTAGTCAATGAAAATAAAGCACTCAAGAAAGAAGCTGAAGAAATTGCAGCTAAGCAAGTAGTTGAATTGAAAAATCAATTGCTTCAGAAAATTCAAGTGGTAAATGGTGTAAATGTAATTGCAGAATTGGTTGAAATAGGCAATAACGATGCATTGAAAAATTTAGTGTACATGCTGAAAAGCGAAGTGAAGAATTTCGTGTTCGTTCTTGGAGCAAGTATCAATGGCAAAGCCAATGTGCATATTATGATTGAAGAAGAATTATCGAAAGCAAAAGGTTTAAGTGCCGGTGCATGGATAAAAGAATTATCGCCAATTATCAAAGGCGGTGGGGGAGGACAGTCATTTTACGCTAGTGCCGGAGGTACGAATGTAGACGGCTTAACACAATTTTTGAATGCTGTTAAAGAAAAGATTTAATTTAGAGAGATTATGAGTGACGATAAATACAGTAAATATGAATTAGTAATTGGGCTGGAGGTTCACGCTCAATTATCGACTAAGAGCAAAATGTATTGTGGCGATTCTACTGAATTTGGCGCATCTCCTAATACACAAGTGAGTCCACTTTCATTGGGCCATCCCGGTACATTACCGCGTGTAAATAAAGCTGCTGTTGCTGCTGCTGTTAAAATAGGATTAGCTATGGATGGCGAAATTCGAGAGGTAAACGAGTTTGCACGTAAGAATTATTTCTATGCCGATTTACCAAAAGGTTATCAAATTACACAAGACAAAACGCCTATTTGTACGAATGGATTTCTGAAATTCGAAGTGAATGGCGAAGAAAAAACAGTGCGTATTCATCGCATTCACATGGAAGAAGATGCCGGAAAATCAACACATGATTTGGACCCTTTTTTCACCTTAGTGGATTTGAATAGAGCAGGTGTACCATTAGTTGAAATTGTTACAGAACCTGACATTCGCAGTAGTGACGAGGCATATCAATATCTTACAGAGGTGCGTAAGCTGGTTCGGTTTTTAGAAATTTGTGATGGAAATCTAGAAGAAGGGAGTATGCGTTGCGATGCGAATATTTCAATTCGTAAAGTAGGTGAAACGATTTTGAATACACGGGTAGAGGTGAAAAATATGAACTCCATTCGAAACGTGAAACGCGCTATTGAAGCAGAGTTTATTCGTCAGGTCGACTTAGTAGAGGAAGGAGGAGTTGTTGTGCAAGAAACACGGGGCTTTGATGCCAATACCGGGAAAACACTCGGCCAACGTTCAAAGGAATTTGCGCACGATTATCGTTATTTCCCGGAACCGGATTTACCACCGGTTGTTATTACTGATGCTTATATTCAGGACGTTAGAGCAAATATGCCTAAGCTTCCGAAACAGTTGATTTCAGAGTATGTTAACCATTTCGGATTGCCGTTGTATGATGCTACTGTAATTACAGATGATAAAGATTTAGCCTTTTATTTTAATGACTTATTGAAGCTAACTTCCAATTACAAAGCCGCTTCCAATTGGGTTTTAGGTCCTGTGAAATCATTTTTAAATGAAAACGGTTTAGAGATTTCGCAATTTGTATTGAAACCTCAAGCATTAGCCGATTTGATAGCATTAATTGATAGTGGGAAAACTAACTTTTCGGTGGCTTCACAAAAGATTTTTCCGGAGATGATTGTTGCACCTGCAAAGTCGCCTCTCCAAATTGCGGAAGAATTGAATTTGTTACAAAATTCTGACGAGGGTATGATTAAGGAATTAGTAGCACAAGTTTTGTCTTCAATGCCTGCAAAAGTAGAAGAATATAAAGCCGGAAAAAAAGGATTGATGGGGCTTTTCGTAGGCGAAGTGATGAAAGCTTCTAAAGGTAAGGCCGATCCGAAAGTGACCAATAAATTATTAAACGAATTATTAGAAAATTAACACGATTTTTTAAAACATAAAAATAGTACATGAAGAACATTTTGTTTGTCATATTATTCTCAGCATTTTTCTCTTGCACTTCTTCCGGTGGAGGCTCTAAATATGTTGTTGACGGAAAAATTGAAAATCTTAGCGGGAAGAAAGTAATTCTTGAAAAGTTATCGCTGCAACAAATTATTGCCATTGATTCTGCTACTTTGGATAAAGACGGAAAATTTAAATTGAGCAATTATGCCGATAAGGGATTTTATCGTCTACGCGTAGACAACTATGCTTGGATACTCCTTTTGGAGAATGCCAATTTTACATTTTCTGCTAATCCTAAAGACCCAATCGCTTATTCAGTTTCGGGAACTGATGCCAGCAAAGAAATGTTGGAGGCTGTTAAATATGTGAGTGGTCGTCAAATGGAGTTGCAGGCAGCTAATGAAGAGTTCTATCGCAGGCAAAATGCAGGTCAATCGCAAGATTCGTTGCAGCAGTTTGCCATGCAAATTCAAATGGCAGGACAAGCCTTTGAGAATACTTTGAAATCACGAGTAACCGGTTCGAAAGAGCCATTTGTTTCACTTTATTATGTGAGTTTTTTGCCAATGAATAAGTATCCAAAAGAAAATGGAGAGGTCATAAAATTAATGGAAAAAAACTATCCGAATTCAGATTACACCAAAGAAATGAAATCGGCTTATGCACAAATTGAGATGCAAATGAAGGCAGCCGAAATGAAGCAAAAGGCTGAATCTGCTACTGCTATTGGATCTACTGCTATCGATTTAGATTATCCGTCTCCGAGTGGGAAAAACATTAAGCTGTCTTCTTTGCGTGGTAAAGTAGTGTTGGTTGATTTCTGGGCTTCATGGTGTGGACCATGCCGAAGAGAAAACCCAAGTGTTGTTGCGGCTTACAACAAATATAAAGGGAAAGGTTTTACCGTTTATAGTGTTTCGTTAGATCAAGATAAAGCACGGTGGACAAGTGCCATTGCGCAAGATGGATTAATTTGGGAAAATCACGTAAGCGATTTAAAAGGTTGGAGCGCTGAACCTGCTGCTAAATATGGTGTTCAGAGTATTCCTGCACAATTTTTGTTGGATAAAGACGGAAAAATTATTGCAAAGAATTTAAGAGGAGAGGAGTTAGATAGAAAGTTGGAAGAAATTCTAAAATAGTCAAGAATTGAGAATGAAAAACGTGCTGTTAGATAAATCTGACAGCACGTTTTTTTTGTAGTTACTTGTTTTGAATTTGCTCTATCCCTCCAATAACTTCAAATTCTGTTCTTCTATTTTGCGCTCTGCCTTCAGGGTAATCATCACCATTGGGTAATGTGTTTGGCGCTATGGGTTTGCTTTCTCCGTACCCTTTGTATTTCAAACGTTCAGGAGCAATGTCTTTCACTTGTGTTAAATACTCAACTACTTTTTTTGCGCGTTGCTCCGATAGTTTTTGATTGTAATTGGCATCTCCTTTACTGTCGGTATGCGAGTTGAGCTGGAATGTCAACGTTGGATTTTCCACCAACAATGGATATATGTATTCATCAATTTTTCGTATTGATTCCGGAATCAAACGGCTACTGTCGAATTCGTAATTAATACCCGGAATGATGATGGGTTTACGCGGGATTAACTTTGGCGTTACGAATTGTGTATCCGTAGTTGATGGCTTCCATTTTTCAAGATTAATATCGGTGGTTTCCGTTAAGTGATGTTTACTGGTTACACTAATCTTGTATTGTTTATCGGCTGTAAAACGTAATCCTGTATCTGTGGAAGAAATGAAAGTAGTATACAATGGAATTCTATTCCCGTTTTTCATTTCATACACGGTAAGCTTAGCAGAGTCGTTGGTAGTGAAACCATTCTCAAACATAATTTTCAATGGTACTAGAACATCTTTGGGCAACGATGCAGCAATACTGTCTTTGATTTTTTGTTCATCTACAGGATGTAAGTAAAAGGCATAAATATCATCGCAGCATGTCTTTATTGTTGTTGAGCTCTCACTACTTCTGTTAGATGCAAAAAAGCCTTTTTCTCGCGTATTGTTAATGGAGAAATAATCGTCATCAGCAGCCGAATTAATGGGTTTAGGTAATGCTTCTGCGTCTGTCCAAACGTTTAACTTCCCTTTTGTTTTAAAGATATCTTGTCCGCCAAGTCCCCCTTTGCCATTGCTCGAGAAATAGAGCAACGAATCTTTAATGGAATAGAATGGTGTATACTCATCGCCTGCGCTATTTACTTTAGGTCCGCATTTACTTACTGTAGCAAATTGTCGTCTGCTTTTATCGTATATCGCATAGTAAATATCAAACCCTTTAGCTCCGGGCATGTTCGATGAGAAATAAAGCACATCCGCTTTTTTATCTATATCGTATCCAAGACTGGGCTGGGCACTGGAGTAACCATTCGTGTTTATCTTGCCTTCTAATAGAGCCGGCTTACTCCAACCCGCAGTTGTTTTTTTTGTTTGATAGATATGGCATTCTAACGCATTGAATTTTCGTTCGCATTGTGTGAAATAGAAAACACTTTTATCGCCATTAAAGCACGCTCCGCCATAATTAAGCGAACTATCGTTATTGTTTATGCTCCAAGGTGAAATGCGCTCCACCTCACCGTTTTCGCCTATTTGACCGGTAAAGTATTTACGTACAGGAATATTGCTTTGTGAAGTATCTGTTTTCAAAAAAAAGGCTGCTTCATCGGGTGTTGTTTTGCCGAAAAAAAATGAAGTATCGGTAAGATAGAATGGAGTAAACTCAGATAGTTTACCATTTACTTTAGTGTTAAGCCGCACAATCTTTGGGGTAATACTGCTGTCTTTTTTGTTGTATGCTCCTGTTTTTAAAATCGTTTGGACGCTTTTATATAGAGGCTCTTCATCTACTTCCGTTTTTCCCTTCGAACTTTTTCGAAAGGCTTCAAAATTCTTTTTTGCCTCGGTGTATTTGCCTTGCGTAATTTGAGTGTAGGCCAAATAAAGAGCAGTGGTTTTATCGTACGCTATGAGCTTTTGGAAAATGTTTTCGGCAGGGGCATATAACTTATTTTTAAGATAAGTTTTAGCAAGTTGGAGTTGGTATTTTTCCGTTGGTTTTTTTTGATTTAACGCTTCATAATACAATTGGGCCAAAAGGAAATCTCCATCGCTGAAGGCCTTGTTGCCTTTGCTTTTTAAGGCAGAAGCACTTTTGCTGTAAAACAAAATGTCATCCGGCTTTACTTGCGCAGAAGCTATCGATACTATTGCCAACAAACAACTGCCTATGCACAACCGCTTAATATATTCCGCACGGAACACCATAATAGTATACTTTTTTGCTGGAGATGGTGTAGAGAAGCGTTAGTTCCACACTCGAGCTGGTTCCGAAATCTGTTCTAAATTTTCCTATGTGTACATCGTAGCTGAGGAGCGCAGAGAACTGTTGATATTTATATCCCACTAAAGGACTGATGGCATCATATGTTCGTTTGAAGCCTGCACGTCCTAATACACCTACAATGATTGCATTTTGTGCTTTTTCTGGCGATGAAGGTTGAAGATAAATGTTGCCTTCGAGTCCGAAATTCATTTCAGATGCTTTGTCGAGATATTGATAACGAAGCTTAGGTTCGATGGAATATTTTCTGTTTTTCAAGAATAGTTTATAGGCAATATGCGCATTATAAAGAACCCCTAAACGACTGTTGTCGCGGGCGATTCCATCTTTAGGGCGATTAGCATGAAAAACGCCTAGACCCAAATTTAAATCGCCACTTTTAAACGTTGATTTCCATGAAATTCCGGCTCCTAAATCAAACATTATTTTTTGCGTAATTCCGTAGTTTTCGTTATTGCTTGTTTTTGTATCGAAATCACCTGCTGCTAAATTCCATTGCGAAGGGAAGCTTCTATTATTCATGTCAATTTTTCTGTAAATCAATCCTAGGTTAATACCTAAGGCCAATGCATGGTTTTTGAAAGTAATCGGATATGCACCACCAATATTGAAGCCTAAGTTGCTCAACCCGGTTTTAGTTACCATATCATGCGAAAAATAAATGCTGGTTGTGAAATTTTTTAAAGGTCCCTCCTGTACTTTATAGGCTCCTTCTAGTTGAACTGTAGAAAACTTATTCGGCAGATTAAACCATTGCATGCGATAATTTAATCCGAATCGAAATGTAGATTCAATGTGTGCATTGGTTGCAGGATTGTATCGGCTCAATAGTTTATCGTATTGCGTGTAGTGTAAGTCTTGCGCAAAAGAGGATGGGATACAAAACAAAATCAGAAAAAAATAAAGCAATCTCATGTTTCAATTTTTCTGTTTACCAATGGGTTTTCGGAGCAATCATATAGGTATTGTACATGCGAACATATTGGTCATGCGTAAATCGGCAGGCACATATATAATACGACATATAATTCTCAACATCCGGTAGATAATAATCTCCATTGGCATCTTTTTGTGAAGATTGAAATTCGCAGAGCGAGTTGGCTGTTCCATTGGGATAGGGATCCGCAGGTGTATCACAAATGCCATCACCGGCTGTCGTGCAATTGCTACCATTCACTAATTCTGCTCCGTTACTAATGTCGAATGTATGTTCCAAGCCAAAATAATGGCCAAATTCATGAATCCATACACCTGAACCTGAACCTTTAGTAAGTACAACAAGTGAGTTGGGTATACTGATTCCACCTAATGTTGCATAACCGGCTGCTCCGCCAGGTTCTTTTATCTCGTCTACTAAATAAACGTCAATCAGCCTGTCTTCAGCATATAATGATAATGCTTCCGCTTGCATGCTGTCGCTATACCAAACATTGAAATTGTAATTGATAATGTCTCGTTTTTCACAAAGCTTAAACGAAACGCAAATAGGTGCAAATGCATTATTAAGTGCTGCTATATCTGCATTAAGCGATGCTAGGGTAACAGAAGGAATTCTTGTGGTGTCTAAGAATTCGTGGGCTAAAATAATGAATGTTCTGTTGGCACAAGGAAGGCTATTTACAGAGTCTTTCTGCGCTACAGCTAACTGTACGATGAGCGTAAAAAATAGAATGGAAAAGTATTTCAGCATATTTACCGGGGTAAAAATAAATAACTCCTTGTTAGCTAAGTTAACAACTTTTTTATACTTTCACGAATACACACCTCAAATACATGCTGTCTAAATACAAATTTCTTTTATTGTTCTTATGCTACAGTATGTTTTCGAATGCACAAACTGCTGATGTAAACAGTGGGTGTGTTCCACTCAAAGTGAATTTTACAGCACCGGCTGGAGCGTCTACATTTTATTGGGATTTTAAGGATGGGGCAAGTTCGGTGCTTCAAAATCCAAGCAACGTATTTATCAATCCAGGCACTTACAATGTTGAGTTCAGAGCTACAGCAACCGGACCAGTAGTTGGGACAGTTCAAATTAAGGTGTATTCCAAACCTGTACCCCAAATTGTTACAGATACTTCTGTTAATATAGGATGTGTTCAGTATACAGTAAATTTTAGCGGAATCTCCAATGCTCCATCCGGGGTAACCATCAGCGGTTATAATTGGACTTTCGGAGATGGATACGCAGGCTCCGGCATAAATGCTTCGCATACTTATACACAGCCCGGATTTTATGCTGTGGGTTTAGAACTTTCCTCTCCCACACCAAGTTGCAATGTTACATTATTAAAAGATTCTTTTATTGTAGTCTCCGGTTTCAAAGGACAAGTCATCGGTTCTCCATTATTAGGTTGTACTAAACCCCATACGGTTACATTTACAAACACGTTAACCAATTTGTTTCCAATCAAGAGTTACAGTTGGAGTTTTGGCGATGGAACAACTTCATCGGTTAAAACACCACCCGCAAAAACCTATGCCGATACAGGGACTTACCGTTTGCAATGTATAGCAGTAGATACTTTTGGATGTACCTATAAACTAGATACTGTTGTCCGCGTTGCTAACTTTCAGTCGGATTTTATTATGAAAGATACTGTTTGTGTTGGCGTGGATTTAAATTTGGATGCGAAACTGGTAACGGGTGCCAATTATGTTTGGAACTTAAGTGGAGCTTCAGCTATTGGGCAACTCAATTTGCCGTCTACTTATGCGCAATACAACACAACAGGGTTGTATAATGTTACCTTATTTACCATCGCTAATGGATGTTTGAAGTCAAAAACAAAGCAGGTTCGAGTCATTAACCCCATCATTCGTTTTGATGTAATTCCTGATTCTGTTTGCAGTAAGCCTTTTACCCTAAAATTAGTGGTTCAAGACTCGATGTTGTTGGATTCTGTAAAATGGTCTTTCGCCAAAAAAGATTCTATTGTTATCAGCAAAAAATACAGCGATAATGTAATCGCAAACATAGGCTTTGACACTATCACATGGAGCGCCAACGAAAGTGTTTGCGTGAAGTTGTACACTCGATTTGGTTGCATGTTGAGGTACTGTCAGCCGGTATATTATCCGTCCATAGCACACTTTGAGCCAACGGCAACACAAGGCTGTGCACCGCTCACTACAAAGGTGATTAATAAATCGTATACCGTTTTCTTATTGCAGCAATGGACGGTTGATTATGGCGATGGCACTCCACCCGTAACATTACCTCCAACACAAGATGATGTAACGCATACCTATGTTAACCCGGGAAAGTATGCCATGCGCATATGGATAAAAAACCAAAACGGATGCTTTGATACTTCTTATGTTACCATGATCACCGTTGGCGCTAAACCACATCCTAATTTTAGTTTGAGTAAAACGAGTGTATGCCCCGGTGAACCTATCACCCTTACCAATCTTACCCCGGCTGCAGATTCTGTAGATCAATGGCATTATTGGGGAGATGGACTTTCGAACTTCAGTTGCTTTCAAGATAAAAATGATGTAATCACCTATGCACATACTTCCGGTATTCAAACCATACAATTGGAAGTTGGCAGTTTTGGTTGCTTTAGTGATACAACATTACAATTGTTTGTCAATGGGCCAATTGCTGATTTTCGGTATAAGCAATATTGCGATTCTCCATATGTAGTGGACTTTATAGATAAATCACAAATAGCAACACGTTGGTTATATAACTTTGGAGATAACACTACGAGTACAGTCCGAAACCCACGGCATCGCTATCTTGCCGATGGAATATATACGGTTACGCAAACAGCCTATAACGACACAAACACTTGTTCTCCGGATACTTTTGTTCAAACCGTAATAGTGAGTAAACCGGTTGCTCGATTTAATATGGCCGACAATTTATGCAAGTCTAGTTCAGTTACATTAGATGCATCATTGTCTTCCGGTTTAATTGGTACAGGCTGTAAGTTGAATTATACTTGGATAACCATACCTCCTCAGCGGACCTTGTATCCAACGTATACCTTGTCGGATGCTGACACCGGTGCTTACCTTGTTGGCGTTATTGTAGAAAATGCAATTGGTTGCAAAGACACAGCCTACAAGAGTTTTAATGTGAACCAGATTTTTGCAAATGTAAAGGTGAGCGACTCGTTCATTTGTTTACCGCAAAAAGTAGTGTTTGATGCTAATGTAATCTCTCATGCTCCATTCGATTCTCTTTCATGGGATTTTGGCGATGGTGTAATACAAGTGGGTACCGATTCGCTTTCCCATACCTATACCGCCATGGCACCAAACAGCGATTCAGTAATTGTGCGATTTTTTGCTCGCGATACCTTTGGGTGTTCTTATGCATATGAAATCATTATTCGCTCTTTCCAGTTGAGCAATGGTATTAATTCCTCTAAAGCGGTTGTTTGCCAAGGCGATACGGTTGTACTTTCTGCAACAAATTCCTCAAATGTGAATCTGGTATGGACTTTTGGAAATGGAAATACAAGCACTTTGCCTTCAAACAAAGTAGTGTATAAAGATACATCGGGTGTGATTTTTGTTCGGTTGGATTATACCGATGCTGATAACCCGGGTTGTGTAGGCGCTGTACAAGTACCGGTAACAGTGAACAAAAAACCTGTTTTGTCGATATTATCGGATGCCGATGCAACACAAGAATTTTGCTTTCCGCTGAATGCAAATTTAAAATATGTAGATTCGAACAGTACAGGTGCTCCACGTGTTACTTGGACGCTCAACAATACCACGAATTATTTTCTGGATTCGATTGCGCTTACTTTTCCAAGAGGCTTAAATACCGTTACACTTAAGATAACAGACGATTTCGGCTGTGCCGATACCGTTACACGCGTATTTAATGTGATTGGTCCCAAAGGTGATTTTGAAATTGATACGAACAATATTTGCGTGAATGATCGTATTCAATTTACGATTAAAGATACTATAGACGTGCAGCATTATGTGTGGGATTTTGGCGATGGTAGCGTAATGGCAGATGTTTCACCGGTTACGCATACCTATACGTATGTGCCAAACGGTGGTTCAACACAAGCAAAATTAACGGTTTCTGGTCCGGGGGGATACTGCCCTTATTCTGTAGAGAAAACCATCAATCTAAAAGATGTGTTTGCCGATTTCTTGCGCAACCAAGGCGATACATCTATTTGTTTCGGAGAACAATATCTGCTCGAAAACAAATCGGTTGGAGCAGATTCCTACTTCTGGGATTTTGGAAACGGAACTACCTCGACTGCGAAAGATGTCAGTGAATACAGCTATTCTGCCCCGGGTACATACACTGTTACACTCTCTATTAAAAACATTCAGTTCGGTTGCAAAGACACAGTTGCAAAAGATATTATTGTTCATCCAACCCCTACAGCTTTCGCCATTGGCGATACCATTTGTTTGGGCAGTGACGCCTTTGTGTATGCTGTTCCTTCCGATACCGGCTTGTCGTATCAGTGGAGTCCCGAGTCTATTTTGAATCCGGATACCGGATTATTCAGCAGTGGAAAGTTTTCATCCACAACACCGGTGCTTTTAACCGTGTCGAATAGATATAGTTGTACCGACACTTCATGGACTTCTGTGTTCGTTATACTTCCCCCCAACGAAGTTATTTTCGATACCATCGTACCACTGGGAAGCACTGTAATCTTGCCATTCCAGCCACAATTCGGCTATCAGTATATTTGGCAACCCGATACAGGTTTAAATTGTTACAGTTGTCCGTTCCCACAAGTAGAGCATGTGTTAATGAAACAAACCTATATGGTGAGTTTTAACGACACCATTTTAGGTTGTTTTTCCGGTGTTTCTCGTTACGATTTGGATGTGTATCCCGAAACCTTTATTAAGATGCCAAATACATTCACGCCCAATGGCGATGGTGCAAATGATATCGTATATGCAGAAGGGTGGGGCGTAAAGAAATTATTGTATTTCCGTATTTATAACCGATGGAGCGAGTTGGTTTTTGAAACAAATGATATGAACGTAGGTTGGGACGGGAAATACAAAAACCAGTTGCAAAACGATGATATTTATCAGTATAAAGTGGAAGGATTAGATTTCTTCGACCGACATTTAACGGTGGAAGGCTTTCTACATTTAATGCATTAAGAGCTCTTAACAAACGCTACAGTTTTTTTGCACAATAATAGAATTCGTGTTACGTTTACTCCACAAACATAAAAACATGAAAAAGTATTTCGCCATTCTGGCTATTATCGTACTTCCTTTCTTTGCTAAGGCACAGCTTGGGAAATATGAAGAAGTTGTTTACCTGAAAAACGGCAATGTATATCACGGGGTTATTATTGAACAAATTCCCGGAGTTTCGTTAAAGATAAAATCATCCGACAGAAATGTATTCAACGTAAAAATTGAAGAAGTAGAAAAAATTACCCGCGAAGAGTTGAGACCTCAATTGCCACCTGCTCGTCCGGAGCCACCTACAACACAAGGAGCTCCAAGCGATTATAAGTATGGCGATAAAGGAAAAACCTGTGAGCCGGGAAGCTGTTCGCATGGACGTAGAGGTTTGGATTCTGTTGCATTGCGTACACGTGCAAGTGGAATTTATCTTACACTAGGACCTAATGCAAGTGCACATAACAGTTTTGCGGGTGTAGGCATTGAATTGACATTAGGGGGTAAAATTTTCCCTAAAAAACCATGGCGCAAACCGGTTAAAGTAGGTGCAGATGTGTTTGCATTTGGAACGGCATTAACCGGCTTCTCTCGTGGCCCTAGTTTTCAAGCGGGTTTAGGTGTAGGTCCTACTTTTGCCTTTAATCTCAAGCGAAAAAAGCTAATCTACATTACCCCTTATTTAGGCTTAAATGGCTTAGTAACAAGAGATAATAATCGTTTTTATTACGATCAGTTCGGCAATTATGTGCAAACAAGCGGAACGGATTTTGGCATGGCTTCAGCTGTTGGATTGAAGTTTGAGTTCGTGGTAAAACGCTTTTATTTTGGAACCAATGGAAGTATCGGTCAGTCGTTTTCGTTGAATGGACGCCAATTTCAGAATGGCGGACAGGGGCCAAGAAATATAAATAATGGCCCATATGCTCGTTTCGGCTTTAATTTTGGAGTGAAGTTCTAATCACAGACTAACTATTGAAAAGGCTATTCTTCGGGATAGCCTTTTTGTTTTGTATGGCACGGTTGTTGGAGTTTTTTCTTCAAATCAAACCCTATGCCTAAGAAAATTACTCCCCAAAAGCAATTAGACGAAATTAATCAGGTTATTCTAGCCGATAATAAAATCCATCCGGCTGAAGATAAATTGCTCAAAATATTCACCGAAATGTTTTGCAGTAACGAAGTAGTGAATAACCTCAAAGAACAATCGCACAACCCTGAAGCGCGCGATATTATGTATCGTTTCATTCATTTAGATAATATCCTTTCTGTAGCGCTTATTGATGGCGAATTTCACGAATTAGAAGTAAAGAAGTGTATGCAAATAGCTGTATCCATGGGCTTCCTAGAGTCGGAAATGGAGTTGTTGATGAAAAAAATTAAACTAGCCATGGAAACCAATGGCGATGGTAAAAATGCACGCAGTATTGTAAAATCAGAAATCTGCAATTTGATTAATCAAACGCATTTTAATTCTTGAAAAACTCGAATTAGTAGCCTAAAATTTTCATCATACTTTCAGCGGTTTGCTCTTCCGCAAAAGTGGTGTACACCAATTTTCCTTTCACTTCATCAATTAAAATGTGCGGAGGAGAAGGGAGTAAACAATGTTTGATTCCTCCATAACCACTCAAGGTATCTTGGTAAGCTCCGGTATGGAAAAATCCGATATATAACTTTTCGCCTTCTTTGATATTCGGCAAATACACCTGGTTGATGTGCGCATCTGAATTGTAGTAATCGCCTACATCGCAGGTAATGCCGCCCAAATTCACTTGCTTATATTCTTCGTTCCATTTGTTGATGGGCAACATGATGAAACGCTGTGATAGTCCCCAAATATCAGGCAAGTTGTTCATCAACGAACCATCGAGCATATACCACGATTCTCTATCGTTTTGTTGTTTTTGTCCAAGTACAGAAAAAATAACGGCACCGGTTTCACCCACTGTGTAACTGCCGAATTCGGTGTAGATGTGCGGTTCTTCTACATTCACTTCGCTACACACATTCTTGATTTGTGTTACGATTTCATTGATCATGTATTCGTAATCGAAATCGAAGGCCAACGATTGCTTAATCGGCATTCCACCACCAAGGTTAATGGAATTCAGAGTAGGACAAATACGTTTCAACTCCACATAAATTTTCAAAGCTTTGTGGAATTCTGTCCAATAATAGTTCACATCTTTAATCCCTGTATCGATAAAGAAGTGCAACATTTTCAAAACGTATTTCGGGTTGTTTTGAATTTTTTGTTGGTAATACGACACCACATCGTTGGCGCGAATGCCCAAACGCGAAGTGTAAAATTCATACTTCGGTTCTTCTTCAGCTGCAATACGCATCCCTATATGCAATGGCTCATCCAGCGGTTGATACTTATCCAATTCTTGCACATTATCTAATACAGTAATAATGTTTTTGTAACCGTTTTGAATGGCTTCAATAATATTGTTTTGGTAGCTCTGTGTTTTATATCCGTTGCAAATAATTTGAATGTCCTTAGTCAGTTTTTTCTTCGCCTCTAATTTCTTAATCAACTCGAAATCGAATGCCGATGAGGTCTCCAAAAACACATTGCTTTTCAATGCCTCTTCCACCACAAACGAAAAGTGCGATGACTTCGTGCAATAGCAATAATAGTAATTGCCTTTATAGTCGAGGTTGGCTATAGACGAGTTAAATAAACGTCTAGCGCGTTGTATCTGCTGCCCGATTTTCGGTAAATAGGTAAGACGCAATGGCGTACCGTATTTCTCGATAATGTCCATTAACGGCAGGTTGTTGAACTGGAGGCTGTTGTTCTCCACTTTGAATTCCTTTTGCGGGAAATCGAAGGTTTGTTCAATCAATTCTTTGTATTTCGGGTTCTTGTGCATGGATACAATTTCAATTTGAAGCTACAAATAACGTAAAAAGCGAAAATAAATGCGCGTAAAAAATTATAAGTTTGTGGCATGGAGTTCAAGAAAGAAATACAAGAGTCGCTGAAAGACTATTTTAAGGCCAATTTTGGGGTGGACATCCCCAACATTAGTATCAGTCAGATTAACCCCGATTTTCGCCATTTAGGGGATTATGCGTTCAATTTTAATGCCTTGCGGAAGATCGCCAAGGAGCATAATGCGGATTTGAAGGAAATTGTATTAACTGTTGCGTCAACTATTTTGGCTAAACAGGAAGGCGAAGCTGTGGAATCCATTCGTGCTCAATTCGCAGCAACCGATTTAGATAAAGGCTTCATCAACCTAAAATTCTCCGATCAATTTTGGGCGAAGCAATTGCAAAGCAAAATTGCTTCCGGAAAGGTAACGTCCATTGCGCCAAAAGCAGGGAAAGTAGTGCTGGAATATTGCGGACCAAACACTAACAAACCATTGCACATTGGGCACTTGCGCAACATGATGTTAGGATTTTCGATGAGTGAAGTGTTGAAAGCCGATGGCTACGATGTTACGAAAGTGAATATCTACAACGATCGTGGAATTGCGATTTGTAAATCCATCGCTGCTTATTTGCATGCCGGTAATGGAGCTACTCCACAAAGTACAGGTATTAAAGGCGATCACTTTGTGGGCGATTATTATGTAGAATTTGGAAAGATTGTAGATGCGCAATTGCGCGAAAAATATGCACTAGGAGCAGAGGTCGAAAATGTTGCCAAGCATTTGGGAAAAGAACGCGAAGTCATCGAACAAGAGACGCCAATTTTTGCTCTAGCGAAAGATTTATTGTTAAAGTGGGAAGCCGGAGATGCCGAAACCATTGCCTTATGGCAGAAAATGAATGGTTGGGTGTATGAAGGATTCAACGAAACGTTCAATACCCTTGGTGTTGATTTTGAGAAAGATTATTTCGAAAGCGATACCTACAAATTGGGTAAAGAAATTATTGAACTCGGTCTACAAAAAAATGTGTTCAAACGCAGAGCCGATGGGGCGGTGATTATTGATTTAACACCAGATGGCTTAGATGAAAAAGTAGTGTTGCGAAGCGATGGAACATCCGTTTACATCACTCAAGATTTAGGCACTGCCGAACTCCGCCACAACGAATTTAACATGGATCGAATGATTTATGTGGTGGGCAACGAGCAAGATTATCATTTTAAAGTATTGAAGTTGACGCTCCAGAAGCTAGGCTATCAGTGGGCCGATGGAATTTATCACTTGTCGTATGGTATGGTGGAATCGCCAACAGGGCGTTTCAAATCGCGTGAAGGTAAAACAGCCGATGCCGATGATTTGATTGCTGAGGTGTTGCGCATTGCAGAAGAGCGAACTAAAGAGCAAGGCAAAATTGACGATTTCACTAACGATGAAGCAAAGGCACTCTACAAAACCATTGGTCTAGGCGCATTGAAGTTTTTCTTGCTGCGTGTCAATCCGTACAAGAAAATTATTTTCAATCCGGAAGAGTCTATCGATTTCCACGGACAAACAGGACCGTTCGTGCAATACACTTATGCCCGAATTTGTTCCATCATTCGTAAGGCCGCCATTACGCCCGATAGCATCAATGTGCAAACGAATTTGCAAGGCGTGGAACGACAAATTATTCAGCAGTTGTGCGAATACGAAAATGTCATTGCCGATGCGTCTAACAAGTATGATCCATCGGAGATTGCGAACTATGCGTATAATCTAGCGAAGCTCTACAATAAGTTTTACGGTGAATTGAAAATTCTTTCTGCCGACACCGATGCCGAAAAGCATTTGCGATTAACCATTTCGCAGGCAACAGCCAATACCATTAAACACGCCATGAAGTTGTTGGGTATTGATGTGCCGGAAAAAATGTAGGAGGAATTTAAGATGTATAATTTATGATTTATGATTTAAGATTTATGATTTAAGATTTAAGATGTTTGATTTTATACAGACATCTTAAACTCTTTTATTTGGCGTGCCCTTCGGTCAGGCTGCTACAGGGTTCGCTGCGCTACCGTGCTCCACTGCGTTGCGCACCAAGCCTTCCGCATCCTTCACGCAGCATTGTGCTACATTCAAAATTGTTTTTTTGTTCGTCATTCCCGTGCATACGGGAATCTCATCAAGTAGAGCAGAATGGGTTGAAAATGTTTGAAACTATTCAAACGAAATATTTCCCTCTTTCAATTTCTCCGTTTGTTCACCCATTGCTAGTCCATCAATCATACTGCCAATATCGCCATTCATAAAGGCGTCTAGGTTGTAAATCGACATGCCAATGCGGTGGTCGGTGATTCGTCCTTGCGGATAATTGTAGGTTCTAATTTTTGCAGAACGGTCTCCGGTAGATACCAATGTTTTTCTACGCGATGCAATTTCATCTTCGTGTTTACGCACTGCTACTTCATAAATACGCGTCTTCAACATTTTCATGGCTGTTTCGCGGTTCTTGTGCTGCGAGCGTTCTGCCTGACAAGCCACTACCGTCCCGGTGGGTAAGTGCGTTAATCGCACAGCCGATTCGGTTCGGTTAACGTGCTGTCCACCTGCTCCCTGCGCGCGATACACATCCATTTTAATATCAGCTTCGTTGATATCTACTTCTACTTCATCGGCTTCCGGTAAAACGGCTACCGATGCGGCAGAGGTGTGTACACGCCCTTTTGTTTCTGTTTCCGGAATACGTTGCACACGATGCACACCCGATTCAAATTTCATTCTACCGTACACATTATCGCCCTTCACTTCCAAAATAATTTCTTTGAAACCACCGGCAGTTCCTTCGCTCGAGTCTACAATATTGATTTGCCAGCCTTGCAATTCGCAATAGCGTGTATACATTCGGCACAAATCACCTACAAAGATAGACGCCTCGTCACCACCCGTTCCTGCACGAATTTCCAACAGAATGTCGCGCTCATCTTCCTCTTCTTTCGGTACTAAAAGCGATTTTAATTCGTCTTCGTATTTTACTTTTTCTTCTTCCAAAAACAACAAATCCGCTTTCGCTAAATCGCGGAATTCTTCGTCTTTTTCAGTCTCTAAAATGTTTTTGTTGTTGGCGATATTGGCTAACACATTTTGATAGCTGTCGTACACTTTCAAAATGGTATCCAACTCTTTGTATTCTTTGTTGAGTTGCTTATATCGTTTCATATCCGACACAATCGATGGATCGGAAATCATCTTTCCTACCTCAATGTATCGTCCTCTTAAATTGTCGAATTGTGCAAACATGTTTCTTTTTTGAACGGTGCAAAGCTAATAAAAACAATGTTTTATCGGAATTTCGGCTGAAGCCCTAGAAATTAAAGATGCTCACGGAATCTCCTGCCAGCGATACCAGCTTGTTGTTGAACAAGCAAACATCCTTCGCATTCGGGTTCGGCAATTGCATTTCTTTAGCCGATAAACTTTGCAGATTATAATTTACCAAGGTCTTATTTTGCATGAAAATAAGTTGGTCTTGCACCACATTAAACGACTGTATGCCTTTAATGGGAATTAGTTTTGAAAAGGACCCGAACAAGTCAAATACTGCAATACCTTCATTTTCATCGCAAAGGTATACATAGCCGTTGCGTTCGAGCATGGAGGACACGTGTAGTACTTTGTTCATCGACTGACGGGTAGACACACTTTGTTTGATGATTTCACCTTGATCGTTGATGCGTTTCAGGATGGCCGTATTTTCGTCATAGATCCAAATCCCGTTGGTGTTGGATGCACATACCGCATTCACCTGCATATCGCCATATTCATCCAACTTCAGCAAACGGAGTTCGGTCATGTTATTGTCGAGTATGTCAATGCTTCTAAAGTCAGGAAAGTAAACCAAAATTTTCATGGGATTTGAAACATCCACTCGCCCAATTTTCCCTAAGTTTTTGCGTTGGTGAAATTGCAATAAGCTATCGAATCGGTTCACTTTCTGCACCTTGTAGTCGCCCACTAAATAGTAGTTACCAATATGGTCGGCCACCATTTTATCGGCTTTAAACGGAAAAGCCTTGGCCAGTGTAAACACACTTATATCTTGCTCGAAGCTCATTAAACAGAGCGCAAACAAAGCAAATGCGAGAAATCGGTATGTATTGGTTTTACTCATGAATCTTTTCCGTAGGTTTTTAATTCAAGAGTCGTGCCATCAAACACAGCATAGGTGTAATAGCTTAGCCAATCACCGGTGTTGATGTAACGGCAATCGTCATTAAACTTAAAGTCGATGGGCAAATGTCGATGTCCGAAGATGAAATAATGGTAGGCTTTGCTTTGCAATTTTCGTTTGCAATACTGAATCAACCATTCTTTATCTTCGCCCTGAAAAGACTCCATGGGAATTGTTCCATTGGCATATCGACTTTTATAGGAGAAGTAGCCGGCCAGTTGCATCCCTAAATCAGGGTGAAGCCATTTAAACAACCATTGGCAAAGGGGGTTGGTAAACACTTTTTTCATGAACTTATAGCCATGATCTCCGGGTCCTAATCCATCGCCATGTCCGATGAGAAATTGTTTATCGTTCCACATTCTTTCAATAGGTTCGCGATATAGGGTAACGCCCAATTCTTTTTCGAAGTAATCGTTTTGCCACAAATCGTGATTGCCGGTAAACAGCGACACTTTAATGCCGGCATCCACGGCTTTCGCAATAGCGGCTTGTACGCGCACAAAACCTTTCGGTACAACAGTTCCGTATTCATGCCAAAAATCAAACAAGTCGCCAACAATAAAAATTTCTGCAGCATCCACCGATACCTCTTCTATCCATTGTACAAACTTCAATTCGCGCGCACGACTTGAAACGGCATCAGGTGTACCGAAGTGTAAATCAGAAATGAAATATATTTTTTTCTGTTGTTCCAATGGTCTTAATTACATATACAAAAGCCCGACAAAGCTAAGCTTAAATCGGGCTTTTGGAAAATGATAGGCTAAATTCTAGTTTTTAGGTGCCAAAATCGATGGATTGGCGAATGGAATACTTTTATCGTCTTCCGGTTTAATCACTTCTCCTTTAATGGTAATTACTTTACTGCCACCATCAGCATTCGATTCAATAGTAATGGTTTTGGTGAATGCTCCCACACGGCCTTGTGTATTGTAAGTAGCCGTAATTACAGATTCTTTTCCCGGAAGAATTGGTTCTTTTGGCCAAGTAGGAACAGTGCAACCACAGCTAGCTTTTACGTTAGAAAGAATTAATGGCTCTTTCCCTTCGTTTTTGAATTTGAATTCGTGGGTGGCTTGCGGACCTTCTACAACAGTACCGAAATCAAAGGCTTCTTGCGCGAATTTGATTTTTGGCGCATTTGGATTTGGTTTTACTTCTGCAGGCTTATCTTGCGCAAAAGCTGTAACTCCAAGGGTTACACAGAGAATAAGGAATAACTGTTTCATGGCTTATAGTTTATTAATCGTTTTCAATTGTTACATCAAAGTTAATACCACTTTCGGTATTCTTTCATTAAAAAAATATAAAACTTAGAATACGTACTCTTTAAAGGCAATATTCATACGCAACCCAACGCTGAACACGGTTGTTGAATTGCTATAGGGTTTGAATGCCGAGTTTTTACTGCGTATAAGTAAATCTAAATCGGCAAAAACATTGTGCCAAAACATATACGATACACGTAAATTTACATAGTGTTGGGATGCTCTAACACCTTGTCCATCAGTATGTCCGTATTCACTGATAATGCCAGTTGCATTATTTGCCGTTAAACCCGAGTTATTGCGGAATATATCGCTTCCAAAGTTGGTTACCGTGTTAGTAGCATGGTTAATAGTGTCTTCTCCGAATCTCGAATAAATATATTTGAAACTCATGAATAAACGTTTAACAGGTTGATAGCGAGCAATGAATAAAACTTCAGTGAAATTAGCACCCAGCGGATGAGCCAGTGCTTGATTGTAATGCGTATAGTTGGCGGTTCCATTGCCTTCAAGGTTATGTCCGTAGGTAAACGGACGAGCATAGTTCACCTCTAATTGTGCATCCAAATTTGGAACAATATCGATGTATTTGATTCCGGCTTGAATGCCATATTTGTTGCCCCACCATTTTTTCTTGCTAACCAATTGTTTGAAATTGAATTCATCCAAAAAGAATTGTCCGTAAAAGGAAGCATGATGGAGAATGTTGATTTTTAAATCTACCCCAAGCATAGAGTTATCAGGGCTTCCAATCGCTTGTTCTATGGAACGATAGAAGATAATTGGGTTAAGATATTGTAATTCAAAATGATTGGAACGGTTCATGATAACACCTTCAAAGAAACCGAAATTCAGCCATTTCGTAATGTCGATGTCCAAGTGGTGAAAAGCCGCATATTTTTTGGGTAATTGTTGGTCTCCACCACGTTTGTATTGGTTTACTAATTCGCAGAAAATATTCTGATAGTTAATTCTCCAAATATGGGTATTCAGCTTAAGGAATAAGTATGGAGCGGAATTATCGGATAAAAACATCGATCGATATCCGTTTCCAATAAAGTTTTTATCGTGCCCAAAAGTGATGTTGAAGTAATTAAGCGCATTGATATTGACATAGCCGCGTGCCTGGAAATAATCGACTCCGTCTTTTATTTTAAATATCGAAGAGTTGTATTCTTTCCAATAGGTTTCACCGGGAACAAATTCGCGGGTGTTCAATGAATCACGAAGATAGGCACTGCGCACATAACCCGGTGTGCGCGTTTGATTTTCAGTGAACATAAAATAGCCACTCACTACATTTTTGATGTTGAAACGAATGTCTACGCCCCTTGTATTCACTAATTGTAAGCCGGAACTAGCCGTTTCACCGCCAAAGCGAAACGCTAAAATGGGATTAAAACGCAAGTTGAAATGCTTAACGTCTACTCGTGCTAACGTTGCCGGTTCGCGGTAAAGTGCCACTTTTGAACCTCTTCTGAACAGCCAAATCGGATTTTTGGTTCTGCTTTTAATACTGTCGGTCCAATCAGCATTATCGTCTAATAGGTACTGGATTTCAGTTTCAGTGCGTTTGGGTAATTTGATGTTTGAAAGCTTCAGTTGCTCAGCTGCGCGACCAATATCGGAACGAAGATATGGGGCAGACGACATATGCGGCATATTCAACACGCTACCGTAACGAATGTCCATTCGGTCGATCATATGGTAGATTTCCGGGTCGTAGGGGATATAGGTTCCCTGGGCCTGAATGTTCCATTGCATTGAACAACAAACGAAAAGAATTGTTAATGAAATGTATCTGGTAGCACTATTTGTCATAATCTTGCGTTGTAAAACGTGGCAAAATAAGGTTTCTATTTACTAATACCAATTCATAATTTATCGAATATGCGAACTTTATCTCAGAAAGCCTGTTTAATTTCACTGTCGGCTATGTTACTTTTAATGTATTGTAGCTCTAATGCGCAGCAGGGAACTCCTAAATCAACTACCACTAAAAAAGACACTATGAGTACAGAATTGCCCAAAACAGAAGGAGATTGGAAGAAGAAGTTAAGCGATGAGCAATATTATGTGCTTCGTGAAAAAGGAACAGAACGACCGTTTACAGGCAAGTTTTATTTACATAAAGATAAAGGCGTATATACCTGTGCCGCTTGTGGTAACGAATTGTTTACTTCAGATATGAAATTCGATTCGCATTGCGGTTGGCCAAGTTTTGATCGCGAGATTAAAGGAGGTAAAATTAAAACAGAAGTAGATTCTTCACATGGAATGATTCGTACAGAAATTATGTGCGCCAAATGTGGGGGTCATTTAGGGCATTTGTTCAACGATGGACCAACCGAAACCGGTATTCGCTATTGCGTGAATTCGTTATCGCTGGAATTTGCACCGGAGAAGAAGTAAGTGATTGACGTCAGTAAATCTTAAATCATAACATCTTAAATCCAAAATATTATAAGCCCTTTTCTAAGTCGCTTATTATATCTTCCACATCTTCCAGACCCACTGAAAGACGAATCAATCCATCGGTAATGCCAAATTTTTCGCGTTGCGCTTTCGGTACAAAGTAATGCGACATCGATGCCGGATGTTGAATGAGCGTATCGGTGGTCCCCAATGAGGCGGTAAGTTTGCAGACTTTCACTTTCTTCATCAATTTTAATCCGGCTTTGTATCCGTTCTTCAATTCAAAACTGAGTACACCACCAAAGTCGCTCATTTGTTTTTTCGCCAAAGCATGGTCGGGATGCGATTTTAGTCCTAAGTAATTGACTTTTTTCACAGCTTTATGTTGCGAAAGAAATGTCGCCACTTTCATTGCATTTTCGCAATGGGCTTTCATGCGCAAGTTGAGTGTTTTCATCCCCAAATTCAGCATCCATGCATCAAACGGGGCAACGATAGTGCCATGTAATTTACGGATTTTCCAGAGTTGTTTTTCCATGAAGGCGGCATCAGTTCCAACAACAATTCCACTTACTCCGGTACCATGTCCGTTGAGGTATTTGGTGGAAGAATTAATTTCAAAATCAGCCCCTAATGCAATAGGTTGTTGTAGCAATGGAGTAGCGAAAGTATTGTCAACGGCTAGTTTCGCACCATATTGATGGGCAATACCGGCTAGTTTTTTAATGTCGTAACATTCGATAGTGGGGTTTGATGGCGATTCAGCATAGAATAATTTCACCTTCTTATGCGATGTACAAATGCGAACGATTTCGTCTGTTTTTTTGAAATCAACAAAGTACACTTGCAAATCCATTTGTTTAGCTAACTCGTTTACGTAATCAACGGTGGTGCCATAAATATTGCCCTGTACAATCAATACATCTTTAGGTTTCACGAGCGATTGAAAAACGGCTGAAATAGCTGCCATTCCTGAATTGAAGGCTAACGCTTTTGTTTTTTTTGTTGTTTGCAAAGCTTCCATTTTCTGCTCCACAATTTCTGCATTCGGGTGCGACCATCGTGCATAAATAAAGGCTTTCTTCTTTCCTTCAAACACTTGCTGGGCTTCTTCTACGGATGGGTAGATAAACGTTGAAGAAAGATACAAAGGCGAAACATGCGGTGTTGTCGCACCTGTTGGTAATTCGTCTTGTGTGAGAATGGTCGCAGTTTTTTTCGACATCGTTTTTATGGTATGGTGAAATTAATTTGTGGCGTAACCGTTGTTGTTCCTTTTTCGCTTAAAGTAAATGTACTGCCCGGGAAAGAAGCTTTATCGCCACTGCTGAAGTAATTGTTGCCATCCGCATCATACAATGCATATAAATAATAGCTTCCGGGATGCATGTAGTTAAAGGTAAAGCTGTAATCGTCAGCCGACAAAATAACGTAGCGCGAACGATATTTCATATTTGCGGCATTAAAGGTAATACCACTGATAAGTGGCTGTGTAGTAATCAATAAAAATGTGCGTTTGCCTACAGCAGGAGTGAAGCCGGAGGAGTAAGAATAGTTCACTGTAGCTTGTCCTAAATAGGGTTGAGCACTTTCCGGATAGGGGTCAGAAACTAAGTCGTAATAGATAGATTCATTGGCACCGGTGAATGTGGTTGAAAAATCTTTAGTTAATGTTTTCTGTGGGAAGTTGAAGTGGGTAATCGCATTCTGACAAGAAGTAGAATCCTGCAATGTAGCCGTCCACACCATATGTGGAGCCGAAGTGGTCAACGAATTGTATTTGTTGGTGTACGAACGCATAATCATGGTGTCGTGCCCGAAGTAGAATTCGCTATATGCACGTTTTGTACCTTTGACTACTTCTGAAAAACGATAGTATGAATAACTTGAATTTTCAACCACACTATCGGCTAAAAGATAAGAACTACGGTGCATTCCGGCAAAGGAGCCACCGTTTCTGAACGCGACACGATATTCATCTTTGTATTTTGTGATGAATAACGAAAGGTGAATGTCGTTCAAACTATCGAGTTCGTTTTTGGCTGAAATTTGATTGGCTGAAATTGGACGAAAATCAACAATCCATTCCGGGTAACTACCCAACATGGTGGTAGAAGTTACCGGCCCGTTCCAAATTCCCTTCACTTTGTTCAAGATGCCGAAGCCATAGGTTTTCTCCAGTGAAGTAGGATTGTTGTTGGTGTCTGGATTGTTTTTGTCTTTCACACATGACGAAAGCACAAACAATAAAGCAAGTATGTAAAAAGCGTTTTTCATAAATGGAGATTAAGATAAACGAAATTATGAATAATCACTATTCAAAGTATGGAACTGACAAACTTCATGTCTGCTGTGCGAATGTAATTATTCGTGGTTTGTCATTCGTTGATAAATAATGTTAGTAGATTACTTTTAATACCCACCACCAAATGCCCGTGGTTACAAAAGCACAGAGGATGCCAATGCTAATGGTCAGATTAACGAGTTTAGGGTTGAGTTGATATTCATCTGCAATTACAGAGGCGGTCAGCAAAGGCGGCATGGCCATTTCAAAAATGCTAATCTGTGCAATGATACCGTTGATTTTGAGTAAAAAGGCTAAGCCTAAAACAGCTAGTGGCGCTAAAATGAGTTTGAATAATAGAGAAGCACTAATGGTCTTTATTTCGCTTTGCCAGCCGGTTAACTGCAATTGTAAACCAATGGAGAAAAGCGCTAGAGGACCTACAGTTGAAGCTAATTTATCGAATAGCGGATTCAAGGAAGTGGTATCAATAAATTGAGGTATAGTTAATGCGGCTACACAACCTATGAAAGGAGGGAAGCGTAACACTTTTTTGACGATGTCGAAAATATTGATTTTTTGTGTGCCTTGCGCCTGAAGTGCTTCCATTATGCCCACTGTAGCGAGTAGCATAAATGTAATTTGATCGCAGATGACTGCAATGCCAATGTATTGTTCTCCATAGTAAGCCATCACCAAAGGAAAGCCGATGAATGAAGTATTGCTCAATCCCGTGCTGAGTTTTAAACCACTTTCTGTGGCGCGATTGACGTTTGTTTTTTGTGCAAATAAGCGAACGTAAATCCATCCCAAAAACCATACGAGCAACGGTGCAAGCGTAGGAAGCAGCAGCGATGTACTCCATTCGATAGGTGGAAGATATTTAAAGGAAACTGCTGGAAGTGCTAGGTAAATGATCCAGGTATTAATGGCTTTATGCGAACCTTCGGGCAAGGTTTTGAAATGCCGAAACAACATACCGGCAATGATGCAAATTCCAATAAGGAGAAAATTAGCCATCTTTTCTTAATGCGTGAAAGATAACGGAAAAATGAATAGGAGGGAGAGGGTAATTGGTTGTTGGTTGAGTGTTGGGGGGTAAAATAATTATGTGTTCATTTTAAAAAGAGTTTATAAGGGTAACAATTACGCATACAAACCAATGCACTCCGCTCAACTAGCACCCCTCAACTTCTTCACAACTTAAATCTGCCCGGAACCTCTTCCAGTGAATCGCAGATTAAATCGGCAATCACAAATTTTGGATTGTTTTTGTTTTCTTGATCAGGCACGGCTATACAATACATTCGTGCTGCTTTTGCGGCTAATACACCGTACAACGAATCTTCCAAAACCAAACATTCCATACTGTGCGAACCCAATAGGTGTGCAGTTTCAATAAACACTTGCGGATGTGGTTTGCCGTGGGAGAATAACTCAGCCGACACTTCTTTATCGATGAGCTCCTCTAACTGCAAGCGTTTTACACATGCCCGAATTAATTTTCCTGCTGAAGAGGAGGCGATTGCTGTTTTGTAGCCATTGCGCTTGAAAAATTCAATGCATTCCATTGCACCTTTCATAGGCGTTGCGTGATGTAAAATGGCCGATTCCATTTCTTCAATTACCTCGTGCATGATTCTGTTCTTCGATTTGCCTTCCCAAGGATGTTGGCGATACCAAAACTCTATTACTTCATCGAAGCGCATGCCCATTGTTCTTCTGCAATCGTTATCAGTGAGTGTCAGCCCAACGGTTTCAAAAACCTTTTTTTCAGCTTCTACCCAAAATGGTTCTGAATTAATAATTAATCCATCCATATCAAAGATGGCCGTGTTCAATTGTTGCATAGTATTCAATTAAAAAGAGGCTGCTCATTGCGGAGACAGCCTCTTTTGTTGTTTGTCGTTAATTTTAGTGTTTTGCTAAATAATCAGCAATACCATCGTGTGTAGCTTTCAAGCCATCTTGTTCTTTTGTCCAGTTCGCTGGGCAAACTTCACCTTTCGTTTCCAAGAAGATTAATGAATCTACCATACGCAAAGCCTCATCGATGTTACGGCCTAATGGCAAGTGATTCACCAATTGGTGCATTACCACACCTTCTTTGTTAATCAAGAATAAACCACGATACGCTACTAACTCAGCCGTTGCCTGCATTTGATTGTTTTCATCGTAGAAATACTCTCCGTTCAACACATCGTAATTTGCTGAGATCGTTTTGTTGGTATCGGCAACAATAGGGTAAGTAATTCCTTCGATTCCGCCTTTGTCTTTTGGTAATTGCAACCATCCCCAGTGCGATTGTTCTGTGTCGGTAGAAACCGCAACTACCGCTGTGTCTCTTTTTTCGAATTCAGCCAATTTCGCTTGGAATGCGTGTAATTCTGTAGGACAAACGAAAGTGAAATCTTTCGGATAGAAGAACAAAATAACATACTTTTTACCTAAATATTGATCTAACGAAAAACCTTCAACGATTTCTTCGCCATTGATAACTGCACTCGCTTTAAACGAAGGTGCTTTTTTGCCTACTAATACTGCCATGATTATAGTGTTTTTAAAAATTTATGAATGCACAAAGTTAAACGCAAAAAGGACAAATTGGTTTAAAAAACGTGAATTTTTTAGCCTGTTAAGCCGCTTTTTTCTCGCTATTGTATTGATAAATAGCTTGTAACACTGTTCGGCCCACTGCTTGAAGCGTGTTTTTAGAAATCCATTTCATATCGTCACGATGTGTATGCCAATGAATCCCAAATCCACTTTGGTTGCTGTAGTGAATTACATCAATACACGGAAACTGACGGCCCTGCATCACATATAAGTGATCATCGGTAATGGCTCCGGCCATTTGTGGCACAAATAGCGAAGCATAACCTAATCTGTCGGCTAAGCCCCAAACGTATTGGCTTACCCAATCGGCATTGGTTACCGATACTTGTTCGCGCATGAACACCGCATCGCTTGCGCCAACCATATCCAAATTAATCCCGAAATCGGCTTTGTAGTTAGCTACGTGCGGATTCTTCGCCCAATATTGAGAGCCTAAGCAATACGAATTTTCCACTTGTGGTAAAGTACTGTTCGAGGGTTGTCCATAATCTTCGGAATCGAATAAAACTAGATCCACGCCAATGTCTGGTTTTTGGGATTGCAATGCCTTAGCGACTTCCATCAAAACGGCAACTCCACTTCCGGCATCATTCGCAGCCGGTATCGGTCTGTTTTGATCAATAGTATCTTGGTCGGCAAACGGACGAGAATCCCAATGTGCACTTAGCATTACACGTGTAGCGGCTTGCGGATTAAACGAAGCAATAATATTGGTGCTGTTGAGTTTGGTGCCATCAAACGCAGTAACAACATACTTTTGAATATAAAACGTATCGGCATGTTGTTTAAAATGAGCAATCAAATAGTCGGCACATTTATCGTGCGAAGGAGACGTTGGTACACGATTGCCGAAAGCCAATTGTCGTTCAATATACACAAAAGCCGAATCTGCATTAAAAGCCGGAATAGCTGCCAATGGCTTATCTTCGGGTTGGGTAGTGTCGGTAGATTCCGATTTTTTAAACCAATCGCACGAAGATAAAAAAGCTAATGCCGTAACGACAACCAGCAATGTCAATACTTGCTTCGGGGTGCTATTTTTTAATGTATTCATTTTGTTTATTTGAAATAGAGTAAGAGTTAAGAGCCGCTGTTCAACGCATTATTCATGTCTTCGATCAAATCCTCGATATCTTCCACTCCAATACTGAAACGCAAAAGGTTGTCTACTACACCGGCTGCTTCTCGCACATCTTTGGGGATAGAAGCATGTGTCATCGTTGCCGGGTGATTCACTAAAGATTCAACCCCACCCAATGATTCAGCTAAAGTAATGACTTCAAACGAAGACGCAATTTTGAATGTGTTTTCAATGGCTTTGTTTTTTAGCACAATCGAAATCATTCCGCCAAAACCACGCATTTGCGTTTTTGCAATTTCGTGATTCGGATGATCGGTAAAGCCAGGCCAGTACACCTTTTCAACAGCAGGATGGTTTCTTAAAAAGTGCGCCATTTTTTCGCCATTCGCACAATGTCGCTCCATGCGCAAATGCAATGTTTTAATGCCTCGCAACACTAAAAAGCTATCCATTGGTCCGGGTGTTGCTCCGCATGAATTATGGATGAAGGCCAATTGTGTATGGTAATCTTCGTTGTTCGTTACTAGAGCTCCCATCACTACATCGCTATGTCCGCCAATATATTTAGTTACAGAGTGCATTACAATATCGGCACCCAATGCCAAAGGATTTTGTAGATATGGGGAAGCAAAGGTATTATCCACCGCAAAAATTAAGTTGTTGGTTTTAGCAATGGCGGCACAAGCTTTCAAGTCAACAATCTGCATTGTAGGATTGGTAGGCGTTTCCACCCACAACATTTTAGTGTTGGTATTAATATGTTGTTTGATGTTTTCCGCATCATTCAAATCGATGTAATGAAATTTGATGTTGTAGTTTGCGAATACTTTTGAGAACATTCGGTACGAGCCGCCATACAAATCGTTGCCGGTAATGACTTCATCACCGGGGCGAAGCATTTTGATCACCGCATCCATAGCGCCCATTCCGCTCGAAAAACATAAGCCAAATTTTGCATCTTCCAATGCTGCAATACTTTTTTCCAAAGCATTTCGTGTTGGGTTTTTGCCGCGAGCATAGGCATAGCCTTTATGTTTTCCTGGATATTCTTGTGCGAATGTTGAGGTCTGATAAATAGGTGTCATAATAGCCCCAGTACTTGGGTCCGGTTCTACACCAGCGTGAATGGCTTTGGTTCCAAATTTCATAATTGCGATTTAGTGGTCTTTGTTGTAAAAATAGATTTTAATGGCAAATTCCATTTTCTCTATTGATTTTTTAACGGAGGAAGTAGGTTTAAAGGAGTATTTGCTGTTCCATTAAGTCTTCAGGATAAATAGATGGATAACCCGAAGATTTCAATCTTCGGCATTTTAAATAACGTTTTGCGGCTCAAGCGGTGTGCGGGATTAGGGTAAATAAATTGGATATTTAGTGCAATTTTAAAGTAACGCTAATTTTTTAATGAAGCAAGCTGCCCGCTAACGAAAATCTGCTGTTAGTGGTTGGCGCTTTCAATCACCGTCAGCGCTTCTTTCGGAGTCATTGTTGGGATCGAACTTTTCTTGAAATCTTTTGTGTCACGCGTCACAATGCAGTCGATTTTATTTAGTGTTTTTGCACAATTATATTGGATGGCGTCTTCAAAATCTTTAAACTCTGATTTTAATGCTTTTCTTATTACGTCTTTTGATACGTCAATAGCTTCTGTCCATTCTTGGAGTTCATTGAGTATTTTAATTGTCTCAGCATGCGTACACGACTGTCTCAGGATGTAATAAACGTTATTATATGAAACAGTAGCAACATAGATGGTTACTTTCTTCTTAAACGAATAGTTGAAAATTTTAGCCGCCTCAAGCGAAAATGGTTTCCTGTCTGCAAGGAAGTCGATGAGAACATTTGTGTCTAGAAAAATATGTTTCATAACTTATATTTTTTTGCTAGACCATTTGCCAGCGCTTTTTTATAGTCAAAATCTTCCGGTAGCTCAATTGCTCCCATTAGTTTCAAAATTCTGGGAGAAATTGTCTCGTCCTTACTTTCTTTTGTTGTCAAAGTCATAAGGTAGTTCTCAACAATGTCTGAAAGACTTTTGCCATTGTTTTTTGCATATTTTTTTGCAACCGAAATTACGGAATCGTCAATTGTCAATGTCAGCTTAGTTGTCATAATACGTGTCTTTATGTTTATAAATATACGTATTAACTGAATAATTTCAAAATGTTTTTTTTCTGTAAGGCGCACTTGCCACTAACTACTTAATCTTCCCCGGATTATTCTTTACAAAATCATTCCAACCCGAAAACTTTTTGCCTGCTGTATCGCTATGGCGATTTTGAAAATGGTGACAAACCGCAGCCGATAAGCCATCTGTAGCATCCAAAAATTTGGGCTGAATTTCGAAACCGCAAATTTGCTGCAACATAGCGGCTACCTGTTCTTTCGAAGCATTCCCATTGCCCGTAATGGATTGTTTGATTTTTTTTGGGGAGTATTCAAACACAGGCACATCATTCACCAACGATGCAGCAATACACACACCTTGTGCTCGTCCTAACTTCAACATCGACTGCACATTTTTACCAAAGAAAGGCGCTTCAATCGAAGTGCATTCCGGGTTGTATTGTTTAATCAAGCCCACTACTTTTTCGGAAATGATTTTAAGGCGCATCAGCGTGTCTTCATGCTTTGCCAATTGCACCACACCCATACTCACCAGTTTTATTTTTTGTCCGGTCACTTCAATAATACCATAGCCCATCACCACTGTTCCCGGGTCGATGCCTAAAATTATTTTCGGTGTGTGTGCGTTTGACAAGAAGATGAATTTTATTTCTGTAATATTAACGTAAATTCATAAAAGATATTCATTGTGCAGAAACAACCACTCATCTATTGGCTGAAATGGCTCATCAGTGTTGTTTTTGTAGTGATACTTTACTTCCGCATCACCGATTTACATGCCATTCATTTTGATATCGATCAATTAATGGCTAATCACTGGCCATTGGTATTGCTCAGTTTTTTATTGGTAATTGTCAACTGGGGATTAGAAGCATTGAAATGGCAGATATTGCTCCGCCACAGCATTCCTGTGCAATGGTTCGATGCATTGAAGTATGTGCTATCGGGTGTTACATTGGGTTTTATCACCCCCGGACGAACAGGCGAGTTTGCCGGACGAATGATTTTACTTCCCGAAGGTAAACGTTTACAAACAATTGTTTTGAGTATGCTGGGCGGTATTGCGCAAATTATTCCTATTGTACTCTTTGGCATGTTTATTTCTGTTTTTAATACGTTTCATGTAGTGGGACAAACAATTGATATTATCTTGCTGTCCATAGCTCTTCTCTGTTTTGTGGTTACCTACTTTTTTTTCAATCGCTGTTGCGAATGGCATTGGTTGCGCACCTACTTGCTGAAGATTGATGTCAGTTCAGCCATTCTTCCCACACTGCAACAAAAAATAGTTGTAATGGCGTTCGCTTTTCTCCGTTTTGGAGTGTTTGTATTGCAATATGCCTTACTGTTGAAAGCTGCCGATATACCCTTTGCTGCAAGCTTTGCCCCTATAGGTTGGATGCTCTTATTGCAATCGTTTTCGCCTGCGGTAGCATTGTTAGATTTAGGCGTTCGCGGCAACATTGCCCTATGGGTATTTACCGCCTTTAGCCTCATGAATAACAGTGTTTTGGCTGCCGTATTCCTTGTATGGTTTATCAATTTGTGTTTTCCGGCACTCGTGGGATATTTTTTTATTTTGCAGTGGAAAAAACAAAACAGTTTAAACAATGTCGCTGCTCACTAATCCCGATGAATACTATATGAAAATGGCCCTTAACGAAGCGCAAAATGCCTTCGATGAAGATGAAGTGCCCATTGGCGCAATTATAGTGGCAAAAGGGAAAATTATCGGCAAAGGGTACAACCAAGTGGAGAAGCTCAACGATGTGACTGCCCATGCCGAAATGCTCGCCATTACAGCCGGAGCGAATTACATGGGCACAAAATTCTTAGAAGAAGCTACACTATATGTTACCATAGAGCCTTGTTTGATGTGCGCAACAGCTATTAAATGGGCACGCATAGGTCGATTGGTCATTGGCGCCAAAGAACCTAAAGTTGGTTTTTCACTGTATGGAGATAATATCCTTCACCCCAAAACCGAATATTCGTTTGGTGTTTTAGAAAAGGAATGTGGTCAATTGCTCACCACTTTTTTCCGACAAAAACGATTAGAAAAGTAGTCGTCTTGCAATAAATTGAAATTTTAACGCACTTCTGCCATTTTTCCCCTGCAAACTAGCGCAACTTTTATAAGTTTGTTCAAAATCATAAGATATGGATTATCATAAAATTGTACTCTTTCATCGCATCGTAGTTTCCCTGTTCTTATTGCACTATGTTGTAAAGTTAGCGCTGTTGCTATTGAAGAAAAGCGACCTCTTAGCAACCTACACGGCCAAAACTAAAGTGGCTGAAATGGTAGTGAGTGCATTGTTCCTACTAACCGGAGTGTATCTGATAGTGGCCGGACCTGCATTAGTTACCTTGCAATGGATTAAAATAGCCATGGTGTTAGCTTCTATTCCACTCGCTATTATTGGTTTCAAAAGAGGGAATGTGCTTTTAGCCATTCTTTCCGTAGTGTTGATTTTAGGCGCCTATGGCATGGCCGAAGTAGCAAAGAAAAAACGCAATCAAGTGAAAACCGAAGATTTGTCTGCTTTAGCCGATAAAGAAAAGGGACAAGCTATTTACACCCAAAGTTGTACCTCTTGCCACGGCCCTGCAGGAGATGCTATGATTGGCGATGCGAAAAATTTACGCGAGTCGAAAATGGACGATGCGCAAATGAGTGTCATCATCAAAAACGGTAATGCCGGTATGCCTCCATTCAAAGATATTTCAGATGAAGATTTAAAATTACTCGTGAGTTACGTACAAACATTGAAGAAATAAATATGGAGTCGGAGAATAGTCCAAAAACCAAAATCACCATAACCGGAAAGGAAACAAAAACAGACGTTTTCAAACCATTTATTTATTCTTTACTCGTTGCAGCCGGTGTGGTTATTGGTCTTGGCGTAGCGCGGGTATCGTTCGATAAACACAAGTCGTTAACCGATTCAAAGTCGAGTAAGCTCGATGATATCATCGATTTTGTGAAATACAAATACGTTGATACCGTGAACACCGCTCAAATGAACGAAATCGCTATCGAGAAAATGTTATCGTCTCTCGATCCGCACTCAGTCTACATTCCTGCATCCGACATGAATAATGTGAATGAAGAACTCGATGGCAATTTCGATGGTATCGGTATTGAATTTTATATCGTAAAAGATACCATTACCGTAGTGAGCGCCATTTCCGGTGGACCATCCGAGCAAATCGGCATTCATGCAGGCGATAAAATTGTGAAGATTAACGACACTATTGTAGCCGGTATTAAAATCAAAAATAAAGACGTAACGAAAAAGCTAAAAGGGCCGGGTGGCACAAAGGTGAAAGTAACCATGTTGCGTGCGAATGAGAAAGCCCTTCTTGATTTTACTATCGTGCGCGGTAAAATTCCCTTGCATAGCATCGATGCTTCTTATTTGATTGACGAAAAAACAGGATACATTAAAATCAATCGTTTCAGCTCTACTACCTATAACGAGTTTCATAAAGCATTACGCACCTTAACCGACAAAAAAATCGAGCGCTTAGTTGTGGACTTGCGTCAGAACCCGGGCGGCTATTTACAAGCCGCTACCGAAATTGCCGATGAGCTGTTAGGTGGCGAAAAGCTGATTGTGTACACCCAAGGCAAATCTGTGGGTAAAAACGAATACAATGCTAAACGACCGGGATTATTTGAACGCGGCAAGTTAGCTATACTCATCGATCAATATTCCGCATCGGCTTCCGAAATTCTTTCAGGCGCTGTGCAAGATTGGGATCGAGGTACTATTGTGGGCAGAACATCTTTCGGAAAAGGATTGGTGCAGGAACAGTACGAATTAGCCGATGGTTCTGCATTGCGTTTGACCGTAGCCCGCTATTACACGCCAAGTGGCCGGTCTATTCAACGTCCGTATAGCAAAGATGTTGCCGATTATTACGAAGAAGTGTACGATCGCTACGATAAAGGGCAATTCTTGCATGCCGATACTACGCGTAACGATTCCTTGAAGTATACTACGTCCGGTGGCAGAACAGTATATGGAGGAGGTGGAATTCGACCGGATGTTTTTGTGCCGATCGATACCTCTGCCGATGCCACTTTTGTCTATCGCATCCGTAGCGTAATGCCCGAGTTTGTGTATAGCGAGTTTTCATCTAATCCTAATCTCGTTGAAGGATATGCAGATTTCTATGCCTACAAAAAAGGGTTTGATGTAACACCGGAAATGATGGCAAAATTCAAGAAGTATGTGCAAGGCATCGACCCGAAATTGAACGAAACATTGTTCAATAAATCACAACCTAAAATAGCTCGTTTAATGAAAGCCTACTTTGCTAAACAAAAATGGCAATCCGATGGTTTCTATTTTATCGAAAACGATGACGACAACGTAATTAATGCCGCATTAAAATCAATGCAATAGATATGCTTAAAGCTACTCAACTTTCTGTTTATTTAATGGCCTTGCTCTATATCGCAGCAGGAGTAAACCACTTTGTGCACCCCGCTTTCTACGAAAAAATGATTGCTAACTTTTTGCCCGATACTGATTTAGTTGTGAAAATGAGCGGCCTCGCAGAAATTGCATTGGGCTTGTTGTTGCTCTTTCCAAAAACCAGACGAATAGGGGCATATGGCGTTATCTTATTGCTTGTAGCCGTGTTTCCGGCCAATATCAATATGGCGTTACATCCACAACAATGGCAAATTTCGCCATTGATTTTACTCGCGCGTTTATTGTTGCAATTCGTTTTAATTTATTGGGCTTATCAAATTTCTAAGGCAGCAAAACCGGTTAATGCCTAGTATGCATGGTAAACTCCTTTGCCAATATTATTGTTTTTTCTATGGCGTTTTAACGGGCTTTTCGCTCCAATCTTTTGCTTGCTTCGCGCAAAAGGATTTTTGCTTCAATCCTTTAGGTTCGTATTTGAATAGAAATATTGAATTTAGCTAAAAGAGAAAGTGTTTAAGTAAACTACGCTTCAATCTGAGTAAAACTCATTTAGGGATAAAGACTTAAACACTTTTTCATCAAAATCTCAAATAGA
>JAEUUZ010000024.1 GCA_016786765.1 Chitinophagales bacterium | reverse complement strand
ATACAGTAACATCGTAAGTGCAATGTTTATAAACGAAGGCAAAACGGCTGTTGGCGATTTCGTTCCAAATCCTGCAAAAGATAAAGCAAGTATCGATTTGTTTATTGGAGCCGATCAAACTGTGGTTGTAGATGTGTACGAAATAACCGGAAAATACATCAAGTCGGAGAAGTTGGATATGAAGAAAGGCTTTAATACCTACTTTATTCAAACGGAGGACATGTCTGCAGCAACATATGTAGTTTCATTTAAAATGGATGATCAACGCATTAGCAAACGATTGAATGTGTTGAAATAGAAATTTGCAAGTTAAATTAAGCTAAAAGGCCTTTCTGAAAAGAAAGGCCTTTTGTTTTTACAACTGTTTAAAACTCACTATGGTTGTCTAACAATAGTCTATTCTAAGCAATTATAGTCCTAAAAAAAGCACTGCTTATTTCAATCTCAAATAGTATACTTGCGCCCGGTTTTTAAGTAGTTCTCTTCTTATTTATAGAAATCGATCTACTTTTTGGGAAGCAGGCTAGGTATTGGAATACCCATATGCCAAAAAAGGAAATGTATAATATCAAGTAAACACATAGTAAGATGTATAGTTGTAAGAAAGGAAGATTAATTGTAAGTGAGAGTATCTGTAATTTATTTCGGTTGATTGTAGTTCTCGTTGTATTATTTATGGGCATAAAAAATGTACATGCTCAGTGTGCGGCCGGGACATACAATAATGCTGCATGGCAAATTTGTTACCAAGGAAACTCTACGAGCACAAGCTATAGTCTAGGTACAATTGCTGCCGGACAATATGCAAGACTAGCTGTGGTAAAGGGCTTTCAATATAGGTTTAGTACTTGTGGAGCGGGCTTCGATTCGCAATTAACAATCAAAGACGATGCGGATAATAACTTAGTGTATAATGACGATAACGGACCAGATTGTACAGCGAATACTGCATCTGTAGATTGGACTGCTACCTATACTGGTTTTGTTAGGGTAAATCTTCACGTATATCCTTGTACTAACGGTAATTCAGCAACAGTGAATGTAAAAGTAGTTGGAGGATCAAACACGCAAGATGATCAAAATGCATATGGAAATGGCAATTGGATTGGACATGTTTACGATGCTTCTACTGCCGGTAGTTTTACAACCTATACAGGATACTATACCGAGTCGGAGAACTTTAATCAATCCTTTAGTTCTTGTATTCAACTTTATTCAAATGGTCAGCCCAATGTGCAGATGAATGAAAACACATTTACTGTTCGTTATAGAATGCTGAAAAACTATAGCTGTGGGATGTATACCTTTACAGTTGGAAGTGACGATGGCGTTCGGTTGTGGGCAAATGGAGTCCTAATTTTGGATAAATGGATTGATAGAGGATATACTACTAATAACTCCACAACTGTATATCTATCGGGGCCGACCTATATGGTAATGGAATATTATAATGGTGTAGGAGGACATCAAGCGTCAATATCCTCAAGTGTTGTAGCGTTACCACTCGCTGGAACAGTGGCGAAAATTGACCCGACAACTTGTGGCGGAAATGGTACAATAAATGTTTCACCTACCTATGGAACCGGGAGTGCTGCCTTACTTTACAATGACGATTTTGCCTCAAGCACTCCAGCAGTTGGATCGGGAACTAAATTCGGAAATGCATCACTGACCGCTGGGTATTTACAATTAACACCTGAAGCCAACAGTCAGCAAGGTACATTAGTTGTGTCCAATCCTAATTCTTATAATTCAGGACAGATCCGAACCGAATTTGATTTATATATGGGTGGTGGTGCAGGACCGGCAGACGGGTTCAGTGTAAGCTATGCAGATGATATTGCTGGAACGCCAAGCGGAAGTGAAGATGGTTTAGGGTCTAAACTACAAATTCGATTTAAAACATACTCTGGTGCCGGTGGTGCTTGTCCACAAGCGATTTCGGTTTGGTATGCAGGAACACAAATAGGCTCGTGTTATGGCGCAAATAGTATATGGCGGAATGCATGGGTTCATGTGACTATAGCTATTAACGCTTCAAATCAAATATCACTAACGGTTGGCTCCAACAATTATCTAATCAACGGTGCATTGCCTGCTGGTTATGGGGCTGCAGATAAATCATCATGGAAATGGGCGTTTTCAGCCAGAACAGGTGGCGCTGATGATAATCATTGGATAGACAATTTGGTAATTACTAACTATGGGCAATTTGAATACAGTGTTGATGGAACTAATTGGCAGAACTCAACCAGTTTTACTAAACCTGCAGGCACCTATACTGTATATATGCGCAATAAAGGGAATAATGGCTGTCAGACTTCGATAGGAAGCACAACATTAAGCGACCCAGCGAAACCAGCAGCGCCATCATCCGGTGGAAATGTCACAGTGTGTACTGGTAACTCAGGAACATTATCTGCAACCCCACCTTCGGGATCCACTGTGGATTGGTATAGCAGCACTCCAGCGCTTCTGTCGTCCGGAAGTAATACGTATGCTACAACTACTGCAGGAACTTATTCAGCGTACTCTAGAAATACAACAACTACTTGTGTAAGCGCGACTTCAACCCCTATAACATTAACGCTTACTCCCAACAATACAGCCGGATCAGCATCTAGTACACCAACCTTGTGTATCAGCACAGCGTTGACGGCTATTACACACACCACAACAGGAGCTACCGGCATTTCAAATGCAGGTGTATCAGGCGCAAACGGTTTACCAGCCGGAGTATCTGCAGCATGGGCATCGAACACAATAACCATTAGTGGAACACCAACTGCATCGGGTACATTCAATTACAGCATTCCGCTTACAGGCGGATGTGGAAGTGTAAATGCTACAGGGACAATAATTGTAAGTAACACACCAACAACTGCAGGTGCTGGACTTGATCAAGCAAATTGCAATAATGGTTCATTTACCCTTGCCGGTAATGTGCCGGTTGTAGGTATAGGAACTTGGTCCCTAGTTGCCGGATCAGCTACAATTACTTCGACATCTGTGAATAATACTTCAGTAACAGGAGTTCCATCAGGTAGTTCAACTACATTGCGATGGACAATTGCGAATGGCGCTTGTACATCTTCGTTCGATGATATTGTTTTGACCAATAACTCGAGTGCATCTATCCCTTCAGCTGGAGGGAATCAAGAAGCATGCTACAGAACTCCTGTGCCTAATTTATCAGTAGCAGTAAGTGCCGGAGAAACGGCAGATTGGTATGATGCTGCTTCAGGCGGAACATTGGTAAAAACCGGTTCGCTTACATTTAATGAGGCAATAGATGGTTCAGGTCCAAATCCAATTCCAGGCACATATACTTATTATGCGGAAGGTAGAAATACAACCACTAACTGTCTAAGTACATCCAGAGTAGCCGTAACGCTTACGATACGAGCTGTTCCAGTAATTTCGCCAACAGCAACGCCAAATACTTCTTGTGCAGGAGATAATGTTTCACTTGCAGCTAATGCAACTGCCGGTAGTGGTTCAATAACGGGTTATTCATGGAGTTCAGGATTGGGCAATGTAGCCAGCGGAACTGTAACGCCAACTACTACCATTTCATATACTGTAACTGTTCAAAATAGTTATTCGTGTACGAATGACGCTTCCACAACTGTAACCATTAAGACAGCAGCTTCTTATGTTATGCTTCCTTCTAGTACGGTAACCACTTTGATTGAACAATGTACAGATGGCGGTTGGACATATTATGCAAACTCAAGTACTCCTGATGATTGGACATTTGCTATCCGCAAAAATGGAAATACTTTCACAGCACAAGTAGACATTACCGTTGCCGGTGGAACAATTGATCACATCAATACAACTAAAACTGGTTATGAGCATGGCTCTTACTTGATGAAACGTTATTGGGATGTTTCTGTAACAAGTGGTTCAATTTCTACTTCGGTTGATGTCAAGTTCTTCTACGATCCTTCAGAGAAAACTGCTGCGGAAAGTGCGAGGGATGCGGCTTGGACTCCATATTCCGCTACAGCTTCTAAAACACCATTCCGCTGGTTTAAAACAGTTGGCTCAACATTCGGTTCTGTAATCAGTTCAATTGACGGAAACAGTTTCAATAACTTCTCGAACATCACATTAACAGAGAGTGCCTCTGGAACGGAAAATGGTGTTACATTTGCCCAGTTTAACGGTATTACTTCGTTCTCAGGCGGAACAGGAGGTTATGGTTTTTCATCGCCAGGAACAGGCCTACCGGTTAAATTGATAGACTTTACCGCTACAGCAATAGAAAACAGTTATATTCGTTTGGATTGGTCTACTGCATTAGAAATAAACAATGCCGGCTTTGAGATTGAAAGAAGTACAAATGGAGCCGATTTCGCAAAAATAGGATGGGTGAAAGGGAATGATAACTCTACATCAACTATTGCCTATTCATTTGACGATAAAACAGCTCAACCGAATATCCGTTACTACTACCGATTGAAACAAATCGATAATGGTAATGTTGCCTTTGAATACAGTAACATCGTAAGTGCAATGTTTATAAACGAAGGCAAAACGGCTGTTGGCGATTTC
>JAEUUZ010000023.1 GCA_016786765.1 Chitinophagales bacterium | reverse complement strand
TGTGCCACTTGGATATGTGAACGTCAATGGATCGCCATTCGGATCTGTGGTGCTCGCTGATACGTTAACGCCTACAGGAGTTCCCTCCGTGGTTGTCGTATAAATATCATTCGCTACTGGTGCCTCGTTGCGTGGATCGATTACTAAATAAACAGTAGCCGTATCGCAAAGTGGTTTAGGATTTAATGCTGCCAAGGTATCACATACTATGTATGTGAAGGTATCTACACCATGATAATCAGGTGTTGGCGTATATGTTATTGTTCCATTTGGATTAACAGTTACTGTACCGTTCTTAGGTTGAACAGAAATTTGTGGTAATGTCAACGCATCTCCATCCGGATCGCTATCGTTGCCTTTCACAGCAATAACAACCGGTTGATCTTCTGTAGTTGATTCGTAGTCGTCACCGGCAAATGGCGGACGATTACGTGGTGTTGTATCCACATTATTAACCGTAATAATTACTAGTGCATCATCACAAAGCGGTTTAGGATTGTGCGCTGCTAGTGTATCACAGATGCGATACTTAATTGTATCATAGCTGATTCCTAATGGGAATGCAGATGGATTTGGTACATATTTAATTGTTCCATCAGGATTTACAGTGGCAGTACCTTTTGTAGGATTGCCAATGATTTGAGGTAATGTTAATGCATCACCATCCTGATCAACATCGTTTGCACGAACATTTACATCAACAGTATTTGTGGTACTTGTAGATGTTAAATCATCATTAGCGATAGGAGCATGATTTACCAATGTATCAGCAGGATCAGTAACGTTAACAACAACATAGCTTGTGTCGCACAATACATTCACCGGATAAATTGACAAGTCGCAAACAATATAAGGGAAGCTATCTCTACCGATAAATCCTGGTGCAGGAGTATAGATTACTGTTCCATTTCCTGTTACAGTAACTGTACCTCCATTAACTGGAGTACCTGGGTAAGAATATTTAAGTGGATCGCTGTTCGGATCGCTAGTTGCAGAACCAACATTGATTGGAATAGGAGTATTTCTTGGTGTTGTAGTGATAATTGGATTAGCTACTGGTGGTTCGTTTTGAGGACAAACATTAACTACACCTTGAGCTGTATCACATTCATTAGGACATTGCGTGTTGCAAATCTGATATACAAATGTATCCATTCCGAAGTAACCGAAATTAGATTTGTAAACCACATTGTTTGCAACAACAGTTGCTGTACCATGCTGAACAGACAATACTCTCACATTGTTTGTGTTGCCTTCAGGATCTGTATCGTTAGCTCTAACATTTACAGAAACCGAGAAGCCTTCGCATGTGCTAGCTGTATCGTCAGTTGCAACAGGTCGTTGATTTACGTGAATTGTAACCGTATCGCTGACTGTGCAGTTTTGTAAATTAACTACTGTGGCATAGTATGCGTGGTCAACACGTGTAGGACGAACAACAATTGGATTCAAACTATTGGTAATGAACGTTCCATTCACATCATACCACAACAAGTTAACCGGTTGCGGAATTGCAGAGAATGATGGCGTTAAAGTAACCGCATCGCCAACACAAATTGTATCTGCAGAAACTGCAATATTTAATGTTGGAGATTTTTTCACTGTAACATTTACAGATGTAGAATCAGTACAACCATTTGTATCTGAATAATGATAAGTTACCTTAACCGTTCTAGAAATATTGTTAGGAATAGTAACAGAACCCGGAGTAAACTCACCAGTTGTAGGATTAATTCCTATACCTGACCATGTACCACCTGCAGGACTTCCAATGAAAGTTACAGGAAAGTCAAGAGAACAATAATCAGGATCATTTCCAGATATAGAAACAATAGGTAATGGATTTACAATAACTTGTTGGAATGTATCATTTGTACATCCATTTACAGTAACTGTATAAACAATGTTGTAGATACCTACCCCAATTTGTTTTGGACGGAATGTATTTCCAACAACACCTGGACCACTAAATGTACCTCCAGGAATGGAAGCCGTAAGTGGAACAGATACTATACTTGCACAGTATTCGGCATTTAAACCTGTAATAACAGGCTGAGGTAAAGACTTAACAACAACTGAATCGGTAGCACTTGCTTGACAACCATTTCCATCGCTAACTACAACAGTGTACACATATGTACCCGGTGCAGATGGATTTACAGTTACCACTTGTGCATTTGTAGGAGCAATAAATGTTGTAGGAGTCCAAGAGTAAGAATATAGACCAACTCCACCCGTTACATTTGCAGTAAACTGAACTGAACCACTACCACCTTCGCACCAAGTTTTAGTACCATTATTACTAATAGTTACTGAAGTAACATTGCCAGTTACATCAACAAGTACATCGTCTGTGGCTGTACATCCATTATTGTCAGTTACAGTTACAGTGTATAAAGTAGGACTACTAATATTTTTAACCCATGGATTTGCAGTATTAGTAATCGCTAAGCCTACAGGAGGAGACCATGAATAAGTATAACCTGGAGTACCATTACTAGCTGTTGGGCTTCCACCAATTTGGATACTATCTGAAGCGCAAGCAACAATAGTTTTGTCTGCTCCGGCATCAGCAATAGGAAGAGGATTAATGACTACAACAACACTTCCCGTCATATTAGAAACACAACCTGTTGAAGCGTTTGTTGCAACAACTGTGTAAGATCCTGCAGCAGTTTGATTTCCAAAGCTGATAGCGCTTCCTGTCCCTGCAATTGGAGCACCAAGATTACTGTTGTTCAATAATAATTGGTAATTCACACCAACTTCAGAGTTGCTTAAACCAACAACAACACCTCCACTTCCTGCACAATAAGCACCCCCACCAGTTACGGTGAATGTATTTGTTGGAAGCGGATTAACTGTAACTGATGCAGAAGAAACTGCAGAACAGCCTTTAGCGTCAGTAACAGTAACTGTGTAAGTGTAAGTACCGGCAGAACTTGGATTAACTGTAACTACTTGAGTATTAATCGCATTAATATTTGAATTTGGAGACCATGCATATGTATAAGGGCCGGTTCCTCCTGTAACATTAGCTGTAAATTGTGCACTTCCGTTAGAACCTGCGCACCAATTCGTTGGATTAGTTTGTGTAATAGAAACAGACAAGTTACTTGGAACTACTGTTACGTTAACACAATCAGAGGCTGAACATCCGTTAACATCTGTTACAGTTACACAATATAGAGCAGATGCACTAATACCCTTCACATAAGGATTTGCAACAGTTGTATTGGTAACTCCTGTAGCCGGAGACCAGCTATAAGTATATGTACCGCTTCCACCGTTAGCTGTTGGCGTTCCGCCAAGTCTAACTGAATCTTGAGCACAATCAAACAACGTTTTATCTGTTCCGGCATCTGCAACAGGTAATGAATTCACGGTCAATGTCATTGTATCGTAATTTACGATACCAAATTGATCCGTTACTTTCAATACATATGTCATTGTACTGGTAGGTGTAGCAACCGGAGTAGCAATATTCGGATTACTTAAGAATGTAACCGGAATCCATGTATAAGAAACATTTGGAGTAGAACTTGAACCTTGCATAACATAAGATGTTCCATAACATATTGCTGTGTCTGGACCTGCATTAACATTTGGCAAAGGTTTCACTTCTATGGTCACAGAATCAGTTCCGGAACATCCGAAATCGTTTGTAATATTAACAGTATAAGTAGTAGTAGTAGTAGGGCAAGCTGTTGGATTTGCCGTGTTTGAATTACTCAAAGTAGAGTCAGGAGACCATTGGAAAATGGTTCCGCCTGTTCCGCCAAGAACAACACACGATCCAAAGCCTACGAATGTATCTAGACCTGCATTAGGGTAAACCGGAGGCAAACTATATACTGGTAGGTGGAATGAATCTTTACAACCATAAATTGTGGTTACAGTTATAGATGCATCATGTGCACTATACGAATTGTAAACATAAGTAGGGTTCTGAAGATTAGATCCATCTCCTGCATATGTAGAATCACCGAAATCCCATGACCAAGCCGCGATTGGGTCAGTAGATTGTGAGTGATCCGTGAACTGAACTGTATCTCCATGACATTTTTGTTCACCAAAGAAATCAGCTCTTGGTTTATCACGAACTGTAACCACTATTGTATCGTTTGCTGAACAACCTGTAGTTGTATCAGTAACAGTAAGCACATAAATTGTATTTACATTCGTTTTCACAGTTGGTTGTGCACACGAAATACAGCTTAAGCCGGTTCCAGGTGTCCAATTGTATGTGTACTGAGCACCTAAAAGACTAGGTGTCAATTTAACGCTATCATCCTCGCACAATTGAGTGTCAGCAACACTTACAGAGAATGATGGAATTGGCGTAACTAATACAGAGTCAACAGCTTTACAACCGTTTATGTCTGTTCCTGTTACATAATACCATGTTGCAACACTTGGGTTAGCAATAGGGCAGCAGAAGTTAGGGTTGGATAAACCTGAAGTAGGCGTCCAAACATAACTAATACCTCCAGAGGCACCTAACTGAGAAGAAGAATTCGGACAAATTGAAACATTAGGGCCTGCATCAATTGATGGAGACGGATTAACCGTTAAATCCATTGAATCTACACCGAAACATCCAGAAACTAAGTCTGTAACAGTTACATAATATGTTGTGGAACTGGTTACTGTTGCATTTGGGTTTGCAGCATTCGGATTATCTAAGCCTGTAGTTGGCGACCATGTGTAAGAGAAACTACCGGATCCACCGGCAGCTGTTGGTATACCACCAATTCTAACTGGAGCAGATGGAACACAAACACTCTTATCTACACCCGCACTTACTACAACTTGTGGTACCACATTTACTTGAATAGAGGCATAACTTGCACAACCTACATTTGTATATTTAACAGTATAGGTTTGAGTTAAAGGAGGTCCAACAGTAACAATTGCAGTATTACCAGAAGCAGGTGTAATAAATGTAAGTGGACTCCACTGATATGTTCCACCGGCAGGTGTTCCAACCGCATTTAAATTCGTTGATTGCCCAAAACAAATATTAGTATCTAACGATGTAATTATAACATTTGTAGGAGAAGCGTTTACTGTGATCTGTACAGTATCGTTTGTAGTACAATTACCTCTATCTGTAGATACTATATATCTGTATATGATAGGACTTGGTGTTAAATTTTGAGGGAAAGTATACGTAGGGTTTGAACAACTCGTGCAACTTAATGCACCAAGTGGAGCTGCACCTATGGCAGACCAGGTATATGTATATCCTGGCACAGATCCCGGACAACCTAAAGAAACACTATCGCCATAACAGCCTGCCACATCATTACCGGCATTTATTAATGGTACAGATTGGATTACGGTATCAATCACAACCGGTAAACAAGCTGAAGTTATACTATCAACTTGTACAATCAAGGCACAAGCTTGGAATGCTTGAACAGCATAAGCTCCGCTTATATGGACTGTCTCTCCAGAATCTATAGGGTCAGCAATTACATAGGTTGCGATTTTTTGGTCGATAACCATATCCAACTGGTTGTTGTTATTCGCATCCCACCAAAGATTTGCATATATATTTACACCAGACCGAGTAGGTTTATTATAGTTAGTTAAATCATAGTCTATATGTACAACTTCACCAAAAGGATTATTACATGTAGCATATGTGTTCAAGTTAGATAATCGAATATCTGGTGTACCAACAGTAAGCGTATCTGTAAAATCACCGGTAATCTCACTTAAATCACAAGTGTCGCCTGTAGTCTTACAAATTGCTTTTATGTCGTTTATTACCTCCGTTCTAAATGTAAATGAATAGTTCTTACCAGAATCCACTGCAAATACTCTATAAGAAACTTTTAAGGAGTCAAACACTTTAATACCTGCTGGAACAGTAAATGTTAATCGAATAATTCCACCTACCGTATCCATTATTGGTTCGCTCAATCCGCTTGCAGAACCTAACGAGTAGGTAATTCCTTGATCCAAATATACAACCAATTTAGCAAACGAGTCACTCGAATAAGGACCAGTATTAAATATTGTTTGTGTTATTGTTGTAGCTGAATCGCAAGGAATAATATTTCCTGGTGTAACGCGTACATCAAAACTTTGATCAGGTGGTGCCCCAATAGTATTTATTAATAACTTTCGGGTAGAATTAAGGGAAGGTTGAATATTAGAACCACAACCATCTTTAGCACGAGCACGCATGATTACACGACCTCCAGAGAAGAATCCGCAATCTGTAACTACTTTAAACTGAACAAAGAGTGAAGCAGAATCAGGATTGAAACCACTAGCCAAACCAAAAGAATCTAAGAATGAATTATATAGACTTGTATTAACTATATAACGTTTTCCAAGTGGACTAATTCCTGAAAGGGCAGGATCAGGAATTGTTACATAAAGATTTGTGTCAGGGTATGCAAGACGCACTGTACCCGGAATTATCTTAATACCAAATAAAGGTAAAAATACATCAACGAAGTTACTATATGTTCTACCATAATCCACACTACCCATTTGCACTGCATAGGTAACTGTATCACACAAGTCAACACGTGTAGCAGGTTGAGTAATAATGTTTGTTTGAATTTTTGCCGGTACCGGGTTTACATATAATGTAGTTCCAACTGTTTGGCAAGGAGCATATGCAGATGGTGTAGTAGGATATCCATAAGGATTACAATTCCATCCCCCAGATACACTGAAATATTGTTGATTACAACTAGTGAAAAAAGCTTGTAAAACATATGTTTTAGATGAACTTGCAGCAATGGAACCAACAGTATAAATACCTGCACCGTTTGGTGTAATTACAACTGGAGCTCCGGTAATATCAGTTAATGAAAGTAACTTAACCTGAGATGTATCTGATGCATTAATTGTAAACCAAGAATTCGGAGCTTCTGTTGATCCACTGTTTGAAAACTGGAATTGCCATGATACATATTTTCCTGTACCCAATACCGGATTTACGGCTGCTACCATTGAAATATTTGGTGCATTATGCGTAAGAGAATGGGATAATGCTAAGTTACCAGTATAACTTGCAACGCCTTGAATTAAGTGTTGATTTGGACTAGGACCAAATGTAATATATGCAGGTGCACTCAATGCCGAAGTTGCAGTATTACAATTTAACGCATGTACTTTCAAATCAATAAAGCCATCAAATCCATCATCACTATAAGGGAAAGCGCCAGCTGTTCCTGTAAAGGCAGCATCAATGTTAAATGTATAAGTAGTGTCTCCAGCACCAGTTGGCACTTTTGTGAAAGAGGTAAGGTTTGCTGTTTGTGTAACAACGATATCATCACCCCCGGTTCTATTTAAAGTAATTACTGCAGAGTTTGGATTATATGCGTAACCTTGAGGAATAGTGATTGAGTATGTTGTAGCATGACTCCAATCTCTATACTCGTAAGGGAACGCATTTTCACCTGATCGTCCTTGGTAAATGTAAAACCCGAAATTACTACGGATGGTAGTAGTATCAGAACAAGTTGTAGAAACAGTTGGAGTATTCCATACCTGATTATCGTAACCAATAATTCTATACTTATCAAAGAAACCGCATGTTGAATATGCATTATTTGGAATATTTGAACTATCAGAAAATGCAACCCCTGGGGTGACATCGCCAAATCGCTCCACAAACGGACCTACATTTGAAGTTACTCGCCATTTAGCGTTCATTGTAATTACATCGAGACTGTCGAAAGTGTAACCACCTCCTAAAGCTGGAGTACATGCACTAACTGTACTTGCAGAAACTTTCCAGAAATATTGTTGACCCACTATTGTTGGAGCAGGCATTGTACAATTATAGGTAACATGGGCTGAACTGTCACGGATTGAAATTGTACCTCCTAAATAACCAAGCAAATTCGCATTATCAATATCTAATGTTACGAACATTGATTGAGAAGAGTTTGTAATTGGGGACGTTAAGAAATTTGCTTGGAAGGTATCTAAATACATACCTCTATCTAACAAAATAGAATCTGTTATAAGTGATGCTCCGTTTGGAAGACCATCATCATTATTATCCGGTGAGCCTAAAGAAACACGATTGAAGCTGAAATCCAACATTGCACAAGCACAAGGTCCGGTTCCACAAAACTTTTGATATCTGATTTTATTTCTAAAACACTCTACCGGAATTTCGCAAGGAGATGCGCAAGTTCTATCTGGAACATACGATGCATTGAAATAGAAATAGTCTTCAACCACCGATGCACATGTAGGAACAACAATACAACTTGCAGTAGTTACCTTCACATTTATTTTTGAGTTTCTGAATGACCAACCTACTGGAGGAGACTGGTTAAATCTTGCAGTAATAACATTACCAACCATAGTTGCAGAAACAGGCACCCAAGATCTAGACCCTTTTTTCCATGTAAAATCGGCTACGTTATTAGAGAAAGTAAAGAATGCCGGATCCGGAACAGTTACACGAATTACCCATTGGCCATTAACGGTATCCCAGCCAATGAATTCTACATTATTTACAGTGTACGGAATATTATATACTGTATTTGGAGCATAGCTTAAGCCTCCGGTAAATACAGCAGCCAAGTCAACTGAAATAGGAGATGCACCTACTGCAGAATAAGCAATAGGGGAAGGATTACAAGTGCTAGTATAAGTACCATTGATATTCCATCCATTAAACACAGCTCTACCGCAAACATACGGACAGCAGTTTTTTGTTATAAATCTAACTCTTACTGTTTGACCAGGATTTAGGATATTTGGTAAAGTACCTCTTAAACTTGAAAATGCTGTTCCCCCGACACAATTTGCTAGAGCTGTATCAGACGAAGCAAAAAAGGTAGGTGTATAATTGAAGTATCCTGTTCCTGTATCTATTTGAACGCCTGAATTTACAATTGTTGTAAGACTTCCGCCAGTAATGGTTGGATTAAATACAACATTTGAAGCAGGAGCGGTTCCGGTATTGGTAAGGTAGAAAACATTTGTTTGGTTTTGTGAGCCGAAACAATTGTTAACTTGTGATGAAACATCAATACCTGATGCAATACTTGGAACACCAACTGAAATTTGAACACCGGCAGTATTTGACACATCCTCGCAATAAGAACCTGAACATGTACCCCATCTTAAACCAACGGTTGAAGCATAAGTACCATTACTACACGTAATTACTCTAACACACTCTGTAACAAACATATCGTTTTGTTGACCTAGTGAATCGCCATATCCTGCAGCTTGTAAAACTGCAGAATTAATGTTGGCAAACGTAGTATCACCAATATTCGTTAATGTAACATTTGTTAATGGTCCTCCCGCGGTTTTAGAGATACCCAAACTTACCAATTGAAATCCAGTAGTATGCTGATTGTATAATTGGAAGGTATTGATTGAACCATTAGTAATACTTGTATTTCTAATTCTGTATTGACGACAACCTGTTTGTCCATTTGCTAAATTTAGATTCTGTCCATAGCCTACACTGAAATCAGGAATTGGAATTTTAGTAATTTGGATACCATTATTATATGGTTGTGCTGTAATATCAGGATTAGTGAAACTCCCCGAACCATTAATTCCGAAATGCAATTGGAAGTTATTGACGATAGGATTTTGAATGGTTACAATAGCTGCACAATCTGCTTGCAACTTGAATTTAATATAAACTGTTTGTCCAGGAACAATATTTGTGATAGCAAACTTGGGTGCAAACAAGTCTACAACGCTTTCTGAAGCTTGTCCAGTATTCGTTGTACCTGTTGGCGTACTTGTACTAAACACCGATCCTATTTCGTATCGTAAACCGGATGCGATATTGGCATCAAGTGTAATACCTGTAATAGTATTACCTCCTGATAGGTTTACAATTTTCAAAGTAACTGTATCTGGTGTTCCACATACATTTGCCTTGAAATCACCTCCTACATTCGTAATGTCTTCAAATGTTACCAATGGGCTAGACTGCGAAAATGCATTAGATACAAACAGGCCAATTAGTGCAAGAGTGTAAAGAAATTTCTTCATACCGGAATATTTAAAAGAATTAGATTTTTTGGATTTCCCAATCGGCAAAGAATGTGCCAAAGGGGTTGAACAACATGCTGTTGTTGTAATAGAATTTATTTCAGACGTGTTAGCTACGTTAAAATGCTTCATTGACCTATTAATTTTATGTTCAAAACTACTAAAACCCAACGGTTACAATAGTTACAAAGCAATTTGTCTTATCTGAATTTTCTTCCAGACACGACACTCCACTTCATTCGGGCAAAATTATTGCATTTTTTCACAATTCCAAATTGTTTATACAAAGTGCATAACTTAGAAGCTTAACTTTCGTATAAGCTATTCCCCAATCATTTATAAATTCAACCAACTCCCGTAGTAAACAACACGAAGCATATACAATAATATGATTATAAGGAGATTAAGTAACGTCTATTAAAAAAGACTAGTAAAGGCTATTCGTATAACCAGGTGCCCAATAATCGAAGTGAAGTTTAACAAATTCAAAAATCAATCAATAACTGATTAGCTTATCGATTGCTTCCTTTAACCTTGCCTTTGCCAAGAAATTATTTTCCAAAGCAACTGCGAAAGGAACCGGTGTATCTATAGACGCACAGCGAATGACAGGTGCATCTAGATATTCGAAAAGGTGTTCATTTATATGGGCTGCAATCTCTGCACCTATACCTCCAATCAGCGTATCTTCGTGAACCACTAACACCTTGCCTGTTTTCTTTACTGTTTTTTTTATGGCTTCATAATCTAAGGGCAAAAGTGTTCTTAAATCAAGAATATCGAAACTGATATCTTTCAACTCATGCGTTATACTTAATGCCCAATGTACTGATGCACCATAGGCAATAATGGAAATGTCCTCACCTTCATTTACCCAGCTCGCTTTCCCAATTGGCACTTCATAATATTGCTCCGGCACCTCGCCTTCAATACTTCTGTAAAGAAGTTTGTGTTCAAAGAACATCACTGGATTTGGGTCGTTAATGGCAGCAATCAAAAGTCCTTTTGCATCGATAGGAGAAGAAGGATATACAATCTTTAAGCCAGGAGTATGAAAGAACCACGCCTCGTTAGACTGGGAATGAAAGGGGCCGGCACCCACTCCTGCACCGGTAGGCATTCTAACCACTACATCAGCATTTTGCCCCCATCGATATTGCGATTTTGCCAAATTGTTTACAATTGGATTAAACCCCGTGCTTACAAAATCAGCAAATTGCATCTCGACAACTGTTTTCATGTTCTTCACACTCATTCCTAAAGCTGCACTTAGCACTCCACTCTCGCAGATAGGCGTATTTCGCACCCTCTCTTTGCCAAATAGATTTACAAATCCATCTGTAATTTTGAAAACGCCACCATACTCTGCAACATCTTGCCCCATGACCACTAAATTACTATGCTCTTCCATAGACTGTTTTAGTCCTTCAGAAACAGCATCTACAAATCGCATTTTCTTTGTAGGGACAATGTTTGATGAATTTAATTCGATGCTGCTATCAGCAGAATAAGGAGCATACAAATCACTTATCTCAGTTGCAGTATCTGGCACTATATCCGGCAATGCATCGGCTTCATCAAATGCGTTGCAAATTTCTGTAACCATAGATTCACGAAGCATATGCGGATAATCGGGAGATATTACACCTTCTTCAATAAGCCAATTTTCATAATTGGATAAAGGGTCTTTTTTCTCCCAAATGTCGAACAGTTCTTTGGGCACATATTTAACACCAGAAGCTTCTTCATGTCCGCGCATTCTAAATGTCATACACTCTAATAAAACCGGATGCGGATTACTTCGCATTTCTTCTGCTAATGCATTAACTGTATGATAAACTTCAAGAATGTTATTTCCATCGATAGTTAATCCTTTCATACCATAGCCCTTAGCTCTATCAGCTAATTGTTCACATTTAAACTGCTCGTTGGTTGGGGTAGATAAACCATATCCATTGTTTTCAATCAGAATTATAATAGGCAAATCCCACACGGAAGCTATGTTGCAGGCTTCGTGAAAGTCGCCTTCACTTGTACCGCCATCTCCGGTAAAGGCAACCGTTATCTTATTTTCTTTCTTTAATTTCGAAGCCAAGGCTATTCCATCGCCAACACATAATTGAGGACCAAGATGGGAAATCATGCCAACAATATGATGTTCGTTCGTGCCAAAATGAAATGAACGTTCGCGACCCTTTGAGAACCCTTCCAACTTACCTTGGAATTGAGCAAACAACTGAACTAAATCACAATTTCGGGTAGTAAAAACACCCAGATTTCGGTGTAAAGGACAAATGTATTCATCGGCATGAAGTGCAGCAGTAACACCAACAGATATTGCTTCTTGACCAATACCGGAAAACCATTTACTCACTCTACCTTGCCGAAGATAGATGAGCATTCTCTCTTCGATTACACGAGGGAATAAAATTTGCTTATAAAGTTGCACGAGTTGTTCGTTCGTGAGGTCCTTTCGCTGAAAGTGCATAACAGGTTTGAGAATTTTCGAATTATTTGAAGCAGAAAATAGTTGAATTTTGGAATGTAAAACTAGCAAGGTATTTTACTCACGCGTCTTTCATGTCGGCCTCCTTCAAATTTTGTTTGAATAAATAAATCAACCATCTCGATTGTACTTTCAAGCGAAACAAATCGACACGGAATACAAATCACATTGGCATTATTGTGCAAACGAGCGAGTTCTGCAAGTTCGTTGTTCCAACAAATAGCTGCGCGAATATCGCGATGTTTGTTAGCCGTGATGGCAACACCATTGGCACTTCCACAAAAGAAAACACCAAAATCAAAAAAACCTTGTACTATTTTTTCTGCTGCTGGATGGATAAAATCTGGATAATCACACGACTCCTCACTGAAAGCTCCAGTGTCTTCTACCTTATAACTATTGGCTTGAAGATGGTCCAAAAGTATTTTTTTATAACTAAACCCAGCATGGTCTCCGGCTAATATTATTCGCATTATTTCTTGGAATTTGAAATCGAAAGTATCGAAATAAATACCAAAAAAGAATACAGCGCAAACTCACCGATCAGAATTAACTGTCAGCAGAATAGTATCAAAAAGGCAATAACTAGTCTTCTACTGGTTTACCTAAACAAAAACAACAATGAACACTATTAGTCCGCCAATAAAAAGTGCCGCCTTTACAACAGGCACCCAAACATTTTCGATTACCATCATTCGTTCATATTCTTTGTACGACATAAAAGATGTTTTTAATTATCAATACGCAATAATCAGCAATAAGATTCCAAAACAACCCTATGTGGAACGTTTTATAAGCACACTGCTTTTGTTAACAAGACAATTAATATGCCAAAGAATGGAAGTAGAAAATAATGTATAAATAGACTAAAACGCTTCCTGGAGTAATCGTTGAATTTATCTGAGAGGTCAAAAAAATAGATAGATTCCCCCTTAAAAAGGGATGCAAAAATCGTCCTAATTACACTACAGCGATTGTAATTCCGCGTTAGCGCGGATAGCCGACTCAATGGGTTCAAAAGAAGTAAGTTGAACTGATTTGTTGTGTTTTATACAAATGGTATGCTCGTAATGAGCAGAAGGCTTATGATCTTGAGTGGCAATGGTCCACTTGTCTGACTTGGTATAAACATCCTTCCTACCGAGATTTATCATTGGCTCAATGGCAATAACACAATTCTCGGGAAGAACATCTCCTTTATCGCGTTTACCATAATTTGGAACTTGAGGATCTTCATGCAAAGAGCGACCTAAACCATGTCCAACTAATTCACGAACACATTTGTATTTGTTTTTTATTTCACAGTACTCTTGGATAGCAAAACCTATATCACCAGTTTTGCACCCAGCAATAGCTACTTCAATACCAAGGTAGAGTGATTCACGTGTTACTTGCATGAGTTTAAGCGTTGGTTCAGCAACACCTTTCATAGCAATAGTATAAGCACTATCTGCATGAAATTCGTTTTTGAATACACCGGCATCCATTGAAACAATATCACCTTCTTTGATTAAACGTGCATTAGGAATACCATGCACAACATCTTCGTTAATGCTTATACAAACACTTGCAGGGAAACCATAAAGTCCTTTGAAAGAAGGTTTTGCTCCATGATCCAAAATATATTGCTCAACAATTTTATCTAACAACAATCCATTTACTCCGGGTTTCAATACCTTAGCGGCTTCTGCAAGTGCACCGGCCAATATCTCCCCATTAGCTTTTATAATGGCTACTTCTTCTTCCGTTTTGATGATAATTTTCCCCATAATCCCGAATTAAAAAAAAAGGTCTCCCAAGGGAAACCTTATTGTTTTATAGACTTTAATTTTCTTATATGCTTTGGTCTGCAAAAGACTGACGACCACGAATTCTCCCTGCAGAAGAAAGACCATCATAATGTTTATTCAAAAGATATGTATCAATAGATTGAAGTGTATCTAAAATTACACCCACCATGATAATAAGTGAAGAACCTCCAAAAAACAAAGCAAATGACTGGTCAACGCCAAACAACATAACCAAAGAAGGCATAATAGCAATGATACCTAAAAACACTGCACCCGGGAAGGTAATACGGGAAACAACAGCATCGATGAATTCTGCAGTTTTTTGACCAGGTGTAACACCTGGAATAAACCCATTACTGCGTTTCATTTCATCGCTCATTTGTGTAGGATTAACAATCAATGCAGTATAAAAAAACGTAAAAGCAACAATCAAAACTAGATTTAATGCATTGTACCAAAACCCTCTGATGTCAGATAATGCCATAATGAAATCGTTGTTTTGATTTACACCAGGTACAAACTGTGCAATAGTGGCTGGCAAGAACATGATAGCTTGTGCAAAGATAATCGGCATCACTCCTGCTGCATTTAACTTAATTGGAAGATACTGACGAGAACCTTCACCGGCAAACGATTGTTGTGTTGCTCTACCTCCAAAAAATGATGAAGAAGATTGTACCACTTGACGTTTTGCATATTGAACAGGGATTCTACGTGTACCTTGAACCAAAAGTATAACTGCCATTACAATTAAAATCAAGAATGCGGCTTCTAACGCGAATGCTAATAAACCTCCAGATGTTAAACGAGAAGAAACCTCTTGGATAATTGCACCAGGGAAACGCGCTAAAATACCTACCATGATGATGATAGAAATACCATTACCTAATCCCTTGTCTGTAATTTTTTCACCCATCCACATTACAAACAATGTTCCAGTAGTAAGCACTACCATTGTAGAAATAGTGAATAAAGATTTAGAAATTACGATTGCAGCACCGTCAACAGCTGTAAGATAAGCAACATATGCAGAAGCTTGAACTAAAGTAACCGCAACAGTTAAAATTCTTGTCCATTGATTTAACTGACGTCTGCCGCTCTCTCCTTCTTTCTGCATTTTTTGGAACTGAGGAACAACCATCGTCAACAATTGAATGGCAATTGATGCCGATATATATGGCATGATTCCTAATGCGAAAATAGAAGCTCTTGAAAAAGCTCCTCCTGCAAAAATATTAACCAATCCTAAAATACCAGAACCACCCTGTTTGTTAACTTCACCAATACCATTTGGGTCAAGACCGGGTAGGGCGATATAAGTACCAAGACGATAAATTAATACAAGTCCAAGTGTCAAGAGAATTCGCTCACGCAACTCTTGAATACTCCAAATATTTTTTAATGTTTCAATAAATTTTTTCATCTGTATATATACTATTTTTCCGTCTAAAATTCGTTATATCTCTCAATCAAAACAATCAGTTTACATTTAGCAAAGAAAGGATTTCTATTCAGAAATCCTTTGTATAGCTTTTTTTATAAACCAATAACGTTCAATTTGACTATTTTACAATAGTAACTGTTCCTCCCAAAGCTTCGATTTTCTGTTTAGCAGTTTCGCTGATAGCGTGAACTGAAACATTTACTTTAGATGTTAATTCGCCAGTTCCAAGTACTTTAACTTTTTCTGTTTTGCTCAATAAGCGATTTGCTCTCAAGTTCTCTACCGTAATTTCAGTTAAAGCATATTTCGCTAGTACAGCTTCCAATTTACTTAAGTTCAATTTCTCGAATTCAACGCGGCTAAAGTTTTTGAAACCTACTTTTGGTAGACGTCTTTGCAAAGGCATTTGACCTCCTTCAAAACCTTTTTTCGCTTTGTAACCAGATCTTGACTGAGCACCTTTGTGACCACGACCGGCTGTTCCGCCTGTTTTGCTACCTTCTCCTCTACCTAGTCTTTTCTTTACTTTAGTAGAACCTGATGCCGGTTTTAGATTATTTAATTCCATGATTATTAATGTTTATCGGTTTCCCGTTTTGAGGCTATTACTAACCTAAAACTTCATCCATTAGATATTTTCAATTTTCAATAAATGGGCAACTTTTGCCACCATACCAGCTACAGACGCAGTATTTTCCAACTCGTTACTATCGCCAATTTTGTTTAAGCCTAATGCTAACATAGTGCGTTTAGTACGCTCATTTCTGTCGATTGTGCTTTTCACTTTTGTGACTTTTACTTTTGACATGATTTTATTTTTTATCCTTTAAAAACTACTTCCATTGCTACTTTTCTGTTTTGTGCCACTGTGTGTGGATCACGCAACTGGCTCAATGCATCTAATGTTGCCTTGATTACGTTGCTTGGGTTTGCAGATCCCAAAGATTTTGCCAATACGTCTTTTACACCGGCACTTTCCAAAACCGCACGCATACTACCCCCGGCAATTACTCCAGTTCCGTGTGAAGCAGGCTTCAACATTACTTTTGCTGCACCGAACTTGCCATGTTGAACGTGAGGGATTGTTCCTTTGAACAAAGGCACGTTAACTAGGTTTTTCTTAGCATCGTCAATCGCTTTTTGAATCGCTTCTTGAACTTCTTTTGCTTTTCCTAAACCTTCACCTACGATTCCTTCGCCATTTCCAATCACTACTGTGGCAGAAAAACTGAACGTTCTTCCTCCTTTCGTAACTTTCGTTACTCTTCGGATGTTTACCACTTTCTCTTTCAATTCAAGTTCGCTTGCTTTGAACTTTTGGATGTTTCCTTTAGACATTTTATCTGATTGATATTATTTCAAAATTAGAATTTCAAGCCTCCTTCACGAGCACCTTCAGCCAATGCTTTCACACGACCATGATACAAAAATCCACCACGATCAAACACTACTTCAGTGATTTCTTTAGCCAAAGCTAATTTCGCGATTTCAGTTCCTACTGTTTTTGCTTGTTCTACTTTATTTCCTGTTCTTGTAAAACTTTTCGATTTAGTAGAAGAAGACAACACAGTTACACCTGTTGTATCATCAATTAATTGCGCATAGATTTCAGCGTTGCTTCTGAATACTGCCAATCGAGGTCTTTGCGGTGTACCGGAGATTTTACCACGGATACGTTTGCTGATTTTATGTCTTCTGGATACTTTACTTGTTCCCATAATTCCTTTTTTTTATTTGCTACCTACTTATTTTTTAGATGCTGACTTACCTGCTTTTCTTCTTAGTACTTCACCTTCGAACTTAATACCTTTTCCTTTGTATGGTTCCGGTTTACGTTGAACTCTGATTTTAGCACAAACTAATCCTAACAAATCTTTGTCTGCACAAGACAATGTTACTTTCGGATTTTGTCCTTTCAATTGCTCTGCACTAGCGCTGATTTCTTTTGGCAAAAGCACAACGATTGGGTGAGAATAACCTAATGCTAACTCCAATACCTGTCCGGTAACTGTTGCACGATAACCAACCCCTACCAACTCCATCACACGTGTGAATCCTTCTCCGGCTCCAATCACCATATTGTTGATGAGGGAACGGTAAGTTCCGTGAAGTGCTTTGTGACGTTTTTGCTCTGTAGCACGATCTAACGTTACAGTGTTGCCTTCAACTTTCACAGTGATATCCGGATCAATTGCTTGGTGCAATTCACCTTTAGGACCTTTTACTTTTACGACATTGCCTTTCAATACCTCCAAAGTTACTTTGGCTGGCAATGTGATAGGCGCTTTTCCGATACGTGACATAACTCTTTATCTTTAAAAATTCAATTTATTAGAATACTTCACACAAAATCTCTCCACCCACGTTTTGTACGCGAGCTTCTTTATCTGTCATAACTCCTTTAGGAGTTGAAAGAATGGCAATTCCTAATCCACTCAATACACGAGGAATCACTTGTGACCCTGAATACTGACGAAGACCTGGAGTTGATACTCTCTTCAATGATTTAATTACAGGAGTTTTAGAAGCTGCATCATATTTCAATGCAATTTTGATTACTCCTTGTCCACCGAAACCTTCATCTTCAAATTTGTATTTCAAGATGTATCCTTTTTCGTAAAGGATTTCAGTGATTTTCTTTTTCAAATTCGATGCAGGAATTTCCACAAAACGGTGATTTGCTGCTTGAGCATTTCTGATTCGGGTTAAATAATCTGCTATTGGATCTAATACCATAATGGTTAATTTTCTTTGTTAATGATCTGATTTGATTACCAAGAAGCTTTAGTAACTCCAGGAATTTTACCTTGGCTGGCCAAGTCACGGAAAGTGATACGAGAAATACCGAACATTCGGATATAACCTCTTGGACGACCTGTTAATGCACATCTGTTACGAAGTCTAACTTTTGAAGAGTTCTTTGGTAATTTATCCAACAAACTCAACTCACCAGCTTCTTTCAATGCTTTTCTTTTGTCTGCGTACTGAGCAACTAAACGTTCGCGTTTTCGTTGTCTTGCTTCTATTGATTTTTTTGCCATTGCTTTATTTTGTACAGATTGTGTAAATTATTTTTTAAAAGGCATTCCAAGTTCTTCCAACAATGCATAAGCCTCAGCATCTGTTTTCGCAGTAGTTACGAAAGTGATGTCCATACCCGCCATTTTGGTTACTTTATCGATATCAATCTCCGGGAAAATGATTTGCTCTTTAATACCCATGTTGTAGTTTCCTCTTCCGTCAAAGCCTTTTGCGTTGATTCCTTTGAAGTCACGAACTCGAGGTAATGAAACTGAAATGAAACGATCTAAGAATTCGAACATTCTTTCTTGACGTAATGTAACACGAGCCGCAATTGGCATGTTCTCACGCAATTTAAAGTTTGAAATCGCTTTTCTTGATTTTGCAGCTACTGCTTTCTGACCAGCAATCGTTGTCATCTCCTGTACAGCGATATCTACCAACTTCTTATCTGAGGTAGCTCCGTTAACACCGTGGTTTAAACAAATTTTTTGAAGACGTGGTACTTGCATCACCGAAGTGTAGTTGAATTTTTTCATCAACGCAGGTACAATCTGCTCTTTGTAACGCGTAGCAAGACGCGGAGTATATTTTACTGTGCTCATTTACAATATGTTTTAAGACGATTTCCGACCGTCTATTTTTAAAAGGAACGCAAAGGTATAACTTATCCACATTTCTCCAAATATTTTTTAAAAAAATAGTCGAAACAATGGTGTAGCCCTAAAATTTTCATGCCTCATTAAACACTAAAAGCTCTCCCAAAATCTACTTTGAAATCATGAGAAAAATTAAAAAAAGTGCGCTTTTAAGTAGTATTTTAAACTACTAACTGACAATATAAATTGTACAAAGTGTATTTTTTGTCATTCAACAAAACGCTTTTTTATTAATGTTTTCAGACGCATGTATAGAAAATAAGCGCAAAATTAACCGAAATAAATATCGTACAATTTTCCAATAATGTACTTTTTAAGGGCAATATCCAATCTACTTTTGTTTCAGCAAAACGCGGAAGCCGAAAAGCGAATAGAGTAGGCATAAAATAAAAAATTTACAGAATTATGAAAACAACTATCAAAGGCGTATTCGCCATAGCAAGCATCGGTATCGGATTGATCCTATCTAGCTGCCAAAAAAGTGAAGTAACAGAACCTATTGATAATGCTTCTTTATCTGCAAAACTAGAAGAGAAAAGCCATAGAAATGCTACTACCGCAAACATTTGCAACTTTGATGTAGAGCCCCAAAACAACTTCCAACAGGGCGCAGTGGATATTACTCAACCTGTTGCTTTTAATATTGTTTTCTGCGGAAAAGCCAATGCAATACCTGCAGCAATGGATAACGACTGGTACATCTACAAAAAACAATTTGTGCCTAATGTTCCGGTTTCAGCCATGTTTAAAAACGGAACCAATTCACCAATGAGCGTAACACTCATTAATTTGTTAAACAATGTCCAAGTACAATTAAATCTCTTGCCGGGGACTACTGGATTTATTCCCTATAATGGAGCTATTGGCCCCGTTGCTAATGCTGTAGGCAAATATGCTTTACGTATCCGAACGATTAACACGGGTGCAGGCGTTTACAATTTTCAACCTTAAGACAACGGTAGCAAAATGCAATAAAGGCCGACAGCATAAGTTGTTGGCCTTTATTGTTTAGCTTAATCGACTTTAGAAATGTAAGCGAAATACAACACCACATGCTGTATTTGCTTCACGTGTTCTCAAAATTGTAGGCTCAACCTCAAAGCTTGTTTTTTGTTCAGCTGCTTTCTTTTTAAAGTATTTAGCATCTGCAAGTGCCATTGGTCCTTTTATAGCAAAGGGGATGCCAGCTGCCAAAAGACCCGCTCCATTTATAATAGCACTAACCACAGGGGCTACACCTCCCGGTTCATCCCCATCAAAACCATCGCCATTGACAAATTTCTGTATCCCAGCAACAAAAAGATAGGTACCTGCTCCAATCATAGGATAACCTAATGTGGTAAAAACGATGCCTCTTGTCCGTTCGCTTTTAGCCATTTTTAGATAGTACTTTTCATCATGTTCTACCTTGGTACTTTTACTATCGTTAAAGTAAATAATTTGCATGGTAGACGGGGAATCGAGTTCTTGTTTAAATACTACTGATTTTCTGTGCGTAGTTATAACTGAGGCTTGCTCAGATGCATTACTGGACAAGGAAAAGTCGGAAGATGTTTGCGCTGTAGCCATTAGTAGACTATAAAAGGTGCATAGGAATAATATTGTTTTAGCTTTCATATTGGTTAATTTAAAATACGGAAATAGTGTGATGAGGATATACCAAAAATGGAGCAAATTACTTTGCTCCATTTTTTAGGATATTGAGATAAAAAAAGTTATTCAAACGTTAGAATAAAGGGCTTACTAACTCTTTTCTTTCCGATGGTTCTCGCCATTACTTGGTTTGTTCCAACGCTGCTGAAATTAGTTACAGTTAACTGACGTTTCTCTTCTCTAAAATCAAAGAGTTTAGATTTAGCTGTTTTACCATTTTCGTCAATACCAACAAGCATCAACACTCCACCTAATCCATCTGCATGATATGCAGGTGCTGTTGAAGCGGAAATATTCAGGTTCTTAAAGTTATCTAAGAATAATAAATACTCCTTCCCTTTAAAGAAATACGATTTGATGGACATACCACCTACCCAATAAGAAAATGCGGTACTCATTGCACGCTGTGCTTTAGGTACTTTGGTTACAAATTTCAATTCACCATCTGCGCCTACTTTTGCTACATATACATCTTCGTAAAAGTGATTGTATTTAATTTGTGGGCCGTATTTCGTCATATACACAGTAACTGTAACAATGTATTGTTCTCCGGTAAGTTGTAATGAACCATCTTCAAATATTGTAAGATTTCTAAAACGCAAACCTCCAATTTCGCTCTCATCTTTAGCGTCTTTCTTCTCAATTTTTCGTTGTGCTCGTGCAGACTCAAATTGTTTCAATACTTCTGCAGGAAACTCGTACATACCTTTGAAAACCTTATCAACTTTGTTTTCTGCAACATTCACTTTCAAAACAAAAAATCCATCAGCACTACCTGAAGCTCTTACTTTTGAATAATACCCTACTACCAATGGCGCACCGGTATTATCTTCTGCAATAACTACCTCTGTTCCGAATTTATCGTCAAATTTGAAAGGTATAATTTGTGTTTTTGTATCCTCTTTACTCCACTTCAAAATTTCAAAATGGAAATTCGGATGCTTTTTATCTTTCGACTTTTCAAGCTCTTTAACTTTTGCTACTAAGAGAACGTTACCCAATTTGTCAACGTAATAATCGTTGTTATCCATTTGCTCTTCAGTATATGGCATTTGATGCTCACTACCCCATTCCTTATTCATATTCGAGTCGAAAACAAATAGACCAATAACATCTTTGTTGATTTTATCTCTCTTCTCTGTTGGCTTCAATCGGTATTGAATCAACAACTTGCTTTTGCCATCAGTAGACTTCGTAATGTTCCATTTGTTAGAAGTGTTGAATTGATAGAAACCTGTAGCTATAACAGTACCAGAAAGACGCTTAGCCGACAATATTTCTCTTGCCCCTTTTACAAAATCACCTTTGTTTACATCAATTTCTTGTACAAACAAATGCTCCATTTCTGCTTTTTTATCCCAAGTAGAGAAAAACCAATAGTAGCGATTGTTGATTTCCTGGAATCCTTCATTCATATAGCCCTTTGGTAATTCCTTTAGGTTAACGATTTTCTCGCTTTTGATATTGAACTTATTATCAAAACGTTGAAGTGAAAGTGATTTTCCATAAAGGTGCCCTATTTGTACATAACCATCCTTTTCGTTCCCGATGAATCCGAGGTCGCTATGCTTTTTAGGTAAAAAATATTCGCCTCCCCAAGTGACTTTTACCTTAGCCTCACTTTGAGCAAATGTGCAGTAATGCATTAACAAAACTGTAATGAGTAACAGATTTTTCTTCATAGCTTATTTTTTTAGAGTTTTGCCAAAGCTATAAAGTATTTTTAATCTGAGAAAAACACACTCCAAAATCCTTGTTAAACCTCCCTCAGAAGTGTTCGATGTGCCACAAACTTATCAGGGAACATGGCTTTTGCTTCCTTTTGAAGGGCTGTAGCATACTTCTCCTTATAATCAAAGTAATCGTTAATGGTTTTTGCGAAATATTGAATGGCGTATGCTATTCCATCGCTTTGGTCTTCTTCTAAAATGCGGTACATCTTAAAACTCACAAAACAACCTGTCTCCATAACACGCAGTATATGGTCTTCCTTCATCCAGCGCACCCAAATATCGTGCACATCTAAGTCAATCTTTATTGTAACGTTATATACTATCATTTTACGATTTAAGATTTTAAATTTAAGATTTCTCGATTTTACGATTTAAGTTAATATGGAATAATTCATAAATCAACACATCTTACATCTTAAATGTCTTTTATTCCAGTTTGTCGCCACGTAAGACTCTGTAACGTTTACGGGCTTCTACTACTAATAATGAACTCTGATAATCCACTATCAATTGTTTGAATAACTCCTTCGCCTTTTCTTTATTGTTCATTTCCCGTTCGGTGATATCTGCCAATAAGAACAAAGCATCATCGCCTTTCAGATCTTTACCGTAATTCTTCACAATGTTTTCTAACAACGGTATTGCTTTTTCAAACTGACGTTTTCTGCAATAAATCTGTGCCTTCGCATATTCAATGTCGTCAAATAATTCGTGCCCCGGATAAGTAAACACAATAGAGTCTAGCACTTTATCGGCTTCGCCATCTTTATTCTGAAACATCAATAAATCGGCTTGTGAAAATAGCTCCATAGGCACCGAAATGGTATCCATGCCTAAATTATCAATGATAAATACCGACAAGTTAATCGCATCGTTCGAAATCAATTGCGAGGTAGATGCCTTCAATATATTTAATTGCTCTTGGGCCCACTCGAATTCGCCCTTGTAGTATGATAACTTGGCATTCTTAAATCGCGCCTCCTCCCCTAACGGAGAATCTTTTTCTTCCTTATCTACCTGCGAATAGACCAACGAAGATTCCCACACATCGCCACTTATCAAATAAAAATCGCCTAACGATAATTTTGCTTGATTTTTCAAACTCTGCGGAATTCCGGGCAAATCAATCAACTCTTCGCTGGTGGCAACAGCAGCATTAATATCATGAATATAAAACCCATACAAATCGGCCAATTCCTTTATAGACTGAGCCGTTCGGGCATTCTTTCCGTTCTCGGCAATAAACGATTCGTAATCGGCTTTCAACGCTTGTAGATCGGCATCAGTGTAGTTAATTTTTTTGGCGATTTTTTCTTTTCGGCAATTCAACACATCGGTACGTGCCTGAAAATAAAGCGATGTGCGCGGCTCTTTCGCTACCACATATTCGTAACCCGAAATGGCATCATCGTAAAAGCCTTCCGTTTGTGCAATATGCGCAATTTCTAATACCCGATAACCATCTCCACTTTTGCGTTTGTCAATGGCTTTCATTTGCAACAATGCGCCTTCAAAATCTTTGTTCTGAATATAAATCCAAGTCAGCAATTCAATGTAATCTTCTTTGTCGGGCTGTTTTTGAATTTTGGTGTAGAGTTGCGTTTCCATTTCGCTCATCAACTTATCGCCACCCCGGGCTGTTTGTATGGTATTTTTCACCGGTTGGGCATCGTAGGGATGACGATCAATATATTCCAAATAATAAGCTGCAGCTGTTTTGTAATCGTTTTTTTGCAAATATGTTGAAGCCAAATCGGTGGAGAAATCTATTTTCCCTCCAAACATCTTTTGCGCCTTATTGAAGGTGGCAATCTCGAAATCCAATTCCCCTACTTCTCCGAAATAGCCTGCTGTTTGGCGCAATTCATTTTCATTCGGACGAAGCTCCTTTATCACTTTCTCAAACTGCTTCTGTGCAGCACCTTCATCGCCTTTCAATCGCAATACAGCACCCAAATCAATTTGATACAAAAAATTTTCGCTAAACTTTTTGCTTTGCTTACGCACCAATTTTTCGGCATCATCCCATTTCTTTTGCTGCAAATAACATTTCAGCAAAGGCGCGTAAAACTGTTGTGCCTGATTGTTGTTCTCCCACAATTGCACATAGAGATAAGCCGCCTTGTCGTATTCCGCATTTTCGAAATAACTCTTGGCCAACGTTTCATCGCGCCCCTTCTGGGCAAACAGCGAACTGCTTCCCAAAAGAACCACCAACAGCAAACCAAATTGAAGCACTTTTCTCATGTATTCAAATCTAATCCTTTCTCGTTTATTTCAGACCAATTTCACAAATCTTTTGGCGAATAAAAACAGAACAACGCCCAATGTATTCGCCACAATGTCGAGGTCATCGAAATGCCTATCGGTAGTACAATTCTCTTGCAACCATTCTATTGATGCTCCAAAACCAATACACACCAAAGCCACTACTAACAAATACTTCAGCGAAGTAATCGAAAGCCATTGGCTCTTCAGCATCAACATCGCCAAGGCAAAATACATTCCCGCATGCACCAATTTATCGGCATTCCAAACGCCCACCTCCGGTACGTTTCGGGCCGGCATCAGCGACAAAAAGAGTATCGCCACTACCCACAAACAACAAAGGAGTCGCCAATGCAACTCCTTTGTTTCAAAATTTCTATTCATAAGAATTATGCGCCAATCGAAGCTTGATAAGCCGCAGCATCCATCAAAGCATCCAATTCAGCCGGATTGCTCAATTCTACTTTCACCATCCATCCCGCACCGTAAGCATCGGTATTCACCGCCTCAGGAGCCGCTTCTAAGCCACTGTTAAACTCCAACACTTTTCCTGAAACAGGCATAAACAAATCCGAAACGGTTTTCACCGCCTCCACTGTACCGAAAACACTGTCTTTCGCCAATGTATCGCCAATCGTATTGATATCTACATACACAATATCGCCCAATTCTTTTTGCGCGAAATCTGTGATGCCAATAATACCGATGTTGCCCTCAACGCGCACCCATTCGTGTTCTTTGCTGTAACGTAAATCTGCTGGAAAGTTCATTTTATTAGTTTTTGCGAACATACAATGAAATGGGAAATAAATACAGCATCGCCCGTAAAAAATATTTGGGCGAGTTCCTCCTAGGCTCGGAACCCCGCTGTACGCTGCAATCTTTGCCTCTCGGAATCGGCAAAGGATTTCCGCTTCCATCGCTCACGCGGGCATAGTGCAGGACATAAAACTATGGATCTGAATGCAGATTAATGTTCGATGAATTTGATAAAACACTTGGTTTAATTCGCAGCTGCCAACCAACTCGCAGGATTTACTTTATCCTTGCCATGCCAGATTTCTAAGTGCAGCTTAGTGGCTTTGTCACTTGGGTCGGTGTAGATACTGCCCAGCGATTGCTTGGTGGTTACTTTATCACCTACCTTTACAATAGGAATAACAATATTGGAATACACACTAAAGTATTCGCCATGTTTTACGATAATGCAATTCTGGGTTGTCGGTAAATTAAAGATAGTTACTACCGTTCCTTCAAACACCGCTTTTGCATTGGAACCCGGCAAGGTCTTAATATCGATACCGTTGTTTTCAATAAACACCCCTTTAATAGTTGCATGCTCGTGTTTCCCGAAATAGCCTACAATAGCACCTTTCACCACTGGCCATGGTAAACGGCCCTGGTTGGAGGCAAAGTCTTTCGACAAAGCTACCTCTTGAGGTGTTAAATATGTTTCAGGTTTATTGGTAACAACGGGTTTAGGTGTAGTATTCCCTTTATTTTGATTCTTCTGCGCTTCCAAAGCTTTTTGTTGCGCTTTCTTCTGCGCTAATCGAATCTCTTCTTCAATAATCCGCTGAATGCTGCTATTGAGTTGCTTAGACGCCTTATTTTTTTTCTCAATCATGGCGCGGATTTGCTTTTCTTTTTCAGATAGCAAAGCAATCTCTTTATCTTTCTCTTTTTGGGTAACCTCCAACTCTTTTTTCAAATTGGCTTGGGCTTTCAACTGTGCTTCGGTTTCCTCTTTTGAGGCTTCGAGGTCAGATTTTTTATCTTCCAACACCAAAATATTATCGCGCAAATGGTTCGCCTGACTGCGTCTGTAATCGGAAATGGTTTTTAAATAATTGGAGGTAATAAACGATGTATTATTATTCCACAAAAAAGAAACATTACCTGTGTTTTGAATCAACGAAGAATAAATCTGCCCTAATACATAGCCGTATTTGTTCTTCATCAAATCTATCCGTGCTGCCTTTTCGTCTATTTCAACTTCCGTTTTTTTGATATCTTTGCTTAATGCACCCACTTCCTTTTTAAAACCGGCAATCTGCCCTTCCTTTTGTTTGATTTTCTTTTTCACTTCCTCTACCTGTTGCAGGGTAAGTTTTTTCTGCGTAGAAGTAGTTTGAATGGCCTTTTCCATTTCGGCAATTTCGCGTTGCAACTTTTTCATTTGCTGTTGCAGTTGGTCTTTCTTCTTGGCATTCTCTACCGACATTTGCGCTATGGCATTACTTGTGTTCAAAACCAAGAATAGCAATAAAAATAAAGTAACCGAAAACGATTTAAAAAGGGAATTCCAGCGGTTCGTGCGCACGGAATTTGTACACCTCACCTTTGATTTTGATGAGTTGGGCACCGCGCTGTATTTGAATATTTCTGGCACAACTGAAAGCATTAGAATCCACCTTTTGGTAATCTTCAAAGGTAGCATCCAACTGTTGATTTACGAGTATATCTTTCAACAGCACATCTTGAAGTGTATAGTTTTTGGTATTGCCATGATGAACCACTTTCAATTTCGCGTCTTGCTGGGTAAACTGGGTTACATCCGCTGAGGTATCCAATACACATGGCGCTTTTGAGGCAGCAAGGGGGTTACCCAATAAAAAATCCTGTATGAGAAAATAATCTACTTCCCCGGGGAAATATTTATTGAGATACTGAATCGGATAACGCTCCTTTTCTCCGCTCATCTTGTTCATGATTTTCACAGAGTCAATGGAGATAATAGCTCTAGCCACTTCGATATTCAAAGGACCGGTAATCGACACCCAAATTAAACTATCTTGCCGGATGCGAATATTGGCTGTAAACAAAAATGCATTTCTACCATCTTCGTAATCGAGTTTCGTTTTAAATGAAAAGTAATCGTATTGATGCGCAAACGGCCGAAGGGCAGGATCGATGCGTTGAATAGAGGGTACAGCCAATGCACTTCCTTTATTCACGGTGCCTTTAGATTTACACGAACTTAATATTAATCCTAAAACAAGGAAAACAAAAACAGTGTATGGGTGAAGTGACTTATTCTTCAACATAACTTTTTGAAGCGATTTTGGCATCAATGGTTTTCGACTCAGAACCAACAGATTTAGCTTTTTTCCATTGCTCTATCGCTTTGTCGATATCTCCCAATTTAAAAAGAATGTCGCCATAATGCTCTAATAAAGTACCATTGGTAGTAGAGCTGCCTATTGCTTTTTCTTGCCATACTTTTGCTTCTTTATAATCACCTAGCTGGAATAAAATCCAAGCATAAGTATCTTCGAAAGAATCGTTATCGGGTTCAAGTTTATTGGCATAAGCCGACATTTGTTTTGCCTTCTCTAAATTTTCTTTGCGCAACGACAAATAGTAACTATAGTTGTTTAATGTATATGCACTTTCCGGATTCAGTTTTAACGAACGATCATAGGCGCTATCCGATTCGGCATTTTTCTTTAGATTGAAGTAAACATCGCCTAAATTAGCAAGCATTTGTGCTTTTAGCGGAGCATTATCCCCACTCATCTTCTCCCCCTTCGAAAATGTTTTGATGGCTTTCTCATAATTCTTTAATTGATACTCCGCATTCCCTTTATACAAATAAATGATTGCTTGGTTTGGAAATAACTCTAGCGCATCGCTACTGGTTTTTTCCAAAGTACTCCATTCACGTTTGCTGCTGTATATTATTAGTGTTTGCAACCACACATTGAAGATATCTTTACGCAATACAATAGCTCGGTTGTATGCAACTAAGGCCGTATCGTCTTTTTTATCGATATAATACACATCTCCGCGAATGGCATGTGCTTTTGATTCATCGGGATGTGTCTTTACCAAAATATCGCTCAACTCTTGCGCCTCCACAATCTTATCCTTTTTAATTTCGTAATACTGAATGTAAGGCAACAGCATACGCACTTTAGAATCGATATTCATGTTTGGATTCGCAAACACCTTGCGCATACTTTCAATACGTGCTACCGTATCACCTTTTGATGCGCTAATATCTGCGGTGGCCAATAATGCTTGAGCATTTTCAGGGTCAATAGCCAAAATTTGCTGATAGACCTCAGAAGCCTTTTCTCTCTTACCATTCAGTGCATATAACTCGGCTAGCATACCTAAATATTGTACTTCACCGGGATAGGCATCGATAAGTTTCTTAATCTCTCCAACTGCCTTATCAAACTGATTTAATTTTAAATACAGTTTCTCTTTCTGCATCACAACACTTTCTTCAAGTCCATAATTTTTTTCGAATTGATCGTACACACGAATTGCGTTAAGCGGTTGAGCAGATTGCAGGTATAAATAGGCCAAATCAAAGTAACTATCCGGATCAGTGGGATTTTTTTGAATGACCTGTTCCAACGTTTTAATGGCCATTTTTGTGTTTCCGGATTTCGTATAAATTTTAGATAATAAATCGGTGTACCATTTATTGCTCGGTGCTAATTTTGCAGCTTGTTCGGCTTCAAACTCGGCATCGTGCATTTTGTTGGATTGGAAATGTAACATCGCCAACTGGTAGTATGCATTATCGTTTTGAGGATCAACTTGCAACAACTCGTTGTATTTTTTTATGGCTTCGCTATTATCCTCGATGAGCTTTGCACGTTCAGCGTCTAACTGCAAACCTTGTATTTTCATCAACTGCTCCTCGGTAAGTTTGGATTTACCTTGTGTAGTCTTTTTTGTTGAACTACAAGCAGAAAGCAGCACCAAAAGGGCTATGATATATGTGAACCGAACTGATTTATGCATTATTCTATAACTGTATAATCACCAATACTAAGATCTTCCATTTCTCCTACTAACCTAACATTATTTCCAATCATTGAATTAGTAATTAACTTATTTTTAAGCATTGTGTTGCTCTGAATAATGGAGTGCGTAACTACTGCATTCTCAATAGTTACGTTCTTGCCAATCGAAACACCTGGACCAACCACACTATTGATAAGGGTTACAGAGGCATCAATATAGCATGGCTCAATAACCGTTGAATTAATATTCTTTAACGAAGCATCAATAATTGGCGTTCCCATCAAGTAGTTCAAGTAGGCAGAGTTCGTTGAAACAGTTGCGTTTTTGTTTCCACAATCAAGCCAATCTACGACTTCGCCTTTTTCAAAATTTAGCCCTTTCTGCTTCATATTTTCCATGGCGTTGGTAAGTTGAAACTCACCTTTCTCTTTTAAATCGTTATCTACCAAAAACTGCATTTCAGCACGCAGATTTGCCCCATCGCGGAAATAATAAATTCCAATGATGGCTAAATCAGAGATAAACGTTTTAGGTTTCTCAATAAAGTCAGTAATAATCCCTTCAGCATTCAATTTCACAACTCCAAAGGCAGATGGATCGGCAACTTTTTGCACAAAAATAATACCCTCTTTATTGGTATCTATTTTGAAATCCATTTTAAACAACGTATCCGCAAAACCAACAATAATTTTAGCGTTCAGAAAATCGCCAGCGCATAATATGGCATGAGCCGTTCCAAGTGGTTCCTCCTGATAGCGTATGTGCCCTTTCACTTGAAGAGTATCAGCAATACGCATCAACTGTTCTTCAATTTTTTTTCCGAAATCGGAGCGAATGATAAAGACCACATTGTCTACTTTTTCATCAACACATTTTACTAAATCGTTTACCAAGTGTTCAACTATCGGCTTGCCGGCAACAGAAAGCATTGGCTTAGGAACAGTAAGTGTGTGTGGTCGTAAGCGGGTTCCCCAACCAGCCATCGGAATAATAATATTCATCGTTTGTTTTAGGTTTATTTCTGCTTAAAAATTGTTTTATTTTCCCGTATGTCCAAATCCACCCTCACCTCTTTGGGTTTCGGTGAGCGTTTCTACTTGTTTCCAAGTTACTTTTTCGTAGCGAGCAATCACCATTTGGGCAATGCGATCACCAGAATGTATGCGAAAATCTTCTGTTGAATAGTTCATAATAATTACTTTCAATTCGCCTCTATAATCGCTATCAATGGTGGCCGGTGAATTAGGCAAACCGATACCGTATTTAAGCGCTAAGCCGCTGCGTGGACGGATTTGTGCTTCGTATCCATCTGGAATTTCAAGAAAAAGTCCGGTAGGGATAGCTTTCCGATCTCCGGGTTTCAGTAGTACAGGTTCTTCAATAAATGCACAAATATCCATACCTGCAGAACCTTCGGTTTGGTATTCGGGCAAGGGATTACCGGATATGTTTTTAATTTTTACAAGCATAACCACAAATATATCTTTTCAGTTTTTATTAATTAGGGGATCATACGATACTAGAAGGAGTCTACATTATTCGCAGTAATAACCACTTCAACAACAATAAGACTGTTCACATACAAAACTTTCCGATTCGATTTCAAGGGTGGAGTGGTGAACCGCCAAATGCTCCAAAACATGTTTAATTTCCTTTTTGAGCCCCATAACTTCAATGTCAGAAAGTTGTTTCGAAATCACAACGTGCACTGTCATTGCATTTTCTGTTGTACTCATTGCCCAAATGTGCAGATGGTGGAGACTCTTCACTCCTGAAATGTTGAGCACTGCTTTTTCAATTTTCTGCACGTCAATCTCCACCGGAATTCCGTCTAGAGAAAGACGCAAACTGTCTTTAAGCAAACGGAAAGAACTGACAAGAATCGCTAAACAAATCACAATACTTAATGCGGAATCAATCCAATACATATGGGTAAAATACATTACTACTCCTCCAACTACAACACCAAGAGAAACCAAAGTATCGGCCACCAAATGTAGATAGGCTCCTTTCATGTTAAGGTCGGTATCCTTATCTCGGAAGAACAAAAATGCTGAAAGTCCGTTAACAATAATCCCAATGAAAGAAACAATAGCCACAGTAATTCCTGGCATTGCTTTCGGTGCATTAAATCGATGGATAGCTTCCCAGAAAATAATTCCAACGGCAACTAAGAGCACAATGGCATTAATTAATGTAGCGAGAATCGTAGTCTTCTTATAGCCATAGGTGTATTTATCATTGGGTTTAACAGCAGCCAGTTTGAATGCCAAAAGCGACAAAAGTAGACTTCCAACATCGCTTAAATTGTGGCCGGCATCGGTTAACAAAGCCAACGATCCTGTATACAAGCCGGCACCTGCTTCTACTCCAACATACACGGTATTTAAAACAACTCCAAGCAAAAGTACATTGTTGAAGCGTTCTACTTTATGGTGATGATGATGTGCATGGTCGTGACCCATTGTTTACCTATTTATTCCATCAAAGCTACTATTTTTCAATAATACCTTTGGGTTACTTAGCATAAGACGCACATTGAACATTAAATACAAACGAATGCTAAACTAATTTGTTAAATCCAGGACCTATTCAATTCGTATTACTTTCAAATCTGAAAATTATTGGCTTATTTTCAATGGTGTAAGCATAAGAACAAAGCATAAGGTAATGCGTATAAAAGAAAACAACTATTTTAATGAAAAAAACAAAACTTTTACTTTTCCTATTCTCTTCTTTTTCCATTACTGTTTTTGCTCAAGATTTTGGGAAATTTGGTATTGAATTTCGCGGAGCAGAAGCCTCCGCCAAAATACCGGGAGCAAAGCATATTTGGATAAAAAACAACAATCCAATTCCTGCCTTTATCGAGTTTTATCAAGGAGCGGAACCCGATGAAGAAGGCTTTTTGGTATGGGGAAGAAAAGCTTTCGGATGGAAAAGTGATATAAATTATATCATCACTAGCAGAGAAGAAGACCAAATCGGGTTCTCCCATATTCGTTGCCAGATCACCAGTAATGGAATTCCGATAAAAGATGGCAACTTTATTTTGCACTCTCAAAACGGACGAATCCGCAAAGTGAACGGCTTGCTTTTCCAAGATGTAAAACCTAAAAACACATTCAGTTTAGCAGAAACAGATGCCTTGAAAAGTGCATTAGCCGATATCCATGCTACTACCTACAAATGGCAAGTTGCAGATGAAGAAAGTCACATTAAACTAGAAACAAAAAATCCGGCTGCCACCTACTTTCCAAAAGGAAAACTGGTAATTATTCAGGCGGATAGAGATGTAACTTCTTCAGATTTCCGCTTCGCTTGGCAATTCGATATTTATGCGCAAGCACCGCTTTCAAGAGACTATATTTATGTTGATGCACAAGATGGGTCCATATTGCGAAAAGATACAAGACTTCACACGGCAGACGCCCCCTCTACTGCTACAACGGGCTATAGAGGAGTGCAGAGTATTGTTTCAGACAGTTATACGGGAGGTTATCGATTACGAGAAGCCGGAAGAGGAAACGGAATACGCACATTTAATCTTTCAAAAGGCACTAACTACGGTACGGCTTTAGATTTTACCAGCGCTACCACCACTTGGAATCTCACTAATGCCAACAAAGATCAATATGCCTTGGATGCGCACTTTGGCGGTGAAAAAACGTATGACTTCTTTTGGAATAGTTTCGGAAGAAATAGTATAGACAATGCAGGATTCCAGTTAAACATGTACATACATTACAGCACCAATTATGTGAATGCGTTTTGGGATGGAACTAAAATGACTTTTGGTGATGGAAATACATCCTACTCTCCATTAACTTCGTTGGATATTACCGGCCATGAAATCACTCACGGATTGACTGAATACACAGCAAACCTTGATTATTCCTACGAATCAGGCGCTATGAATGAAGGGTTCAGCGATATCTTTGGTGTAGCTATCGAATATTACGCTACGCCAACGCAATCGAATTGGTTAATGGGCGAAGACATTGGCACACCATTCCGATCGATGTCAAATCCAAATGCATATGGCGATCCCGACACTTATACCGGAACGAATTGGGCTACAGGTGCTGCTGATAATGGTGGTGTACACACAAACAGTGGAGTTTTAAATTATTGGTATTACCTCCTCACTATGGGCGGAAACGGAACAAACGATAAAGGCAATGCATTTAATGTAACCGCTATTGGCAGAACAAAATCAAATGCAATTGCTTATCGTACACTCACGAATTATTTAATCAATACTTCACAATATGCCGATGCCCGATTTTATGCTTTACAATCTGCAACAGATTTGTATGGAGGCTGTTCGCAAGAAGTAACAAGCACAGGTAACGCTTGGTATGCTGTAGGCGTAGGAACTATTTATACGGCAGCCGTTGATGCACAGTTTGTTCAAAGTAACACATTAGGATGTTCTGTTCCTTTTACTGTAAATTTTACTAACCAATCTACTAATGGCAACAGCTACATATGGTATTTTGGAGATGGAACAACAAGCACGGCTACAAGTCCCTCGCACACCTATACTACCTTTGGAACATATACCGTAAAATTGGTGGCTTCGGGTGGCACATGCGGCAACGACTCTATTGTTAAATCTAATTTAGTGAGTTTGAGTTCTAGTAATCCTTGCGTGGTGAATATGCCAACATCCGGAACTGCACAAACACAAACTTCGTGCACAGGAACAGTGTATGATGATGGTGGACAATTCGGATTATATGCCGATAATGTAAACAGCATTGTTACCATCTCACCAACAGGTGCATCAAGGGTGCAAATTTCCTTTGCAAAATTTAGAATGGAATCCGGCTACGATTACCTTTATGTATATGACGGAGCATCGACCGGTAGCCCTATTTTAGGAACCTTTACCGGGAACACACTTCCGGCATCAATAACATCAACAGGATCCTCCATTACTATAAAAGAATTTACTGATCCTGGAGTTGTTGATTCAGGATTTGCAATCAATTGGACCTGCATTTTACCTACAACTGCTCCTACAGCTAATTTTAGCGTTAGCGATACCAATACTTGCTCGGGCGTTATTGCATTCACCGATAAATCTACCGGTGGAGCTACCGCTTGGCTATGGGATTTTGGCGATGCTACTACTTCTACTTTAAGAAATCCAACAAAAAAATATCTCAATAACGGGACCTATACAGTGAAACTTACGGCCACTAATAGTTTCGGCAGTAATATGAAGACATCAACCAGTTTGATAACAGTGCTGAAACCGGCAGGACCAGCAGTAGTTAATGGGAATAGATGCACAATCGGTTCAGTATCATTGTCAGCTACAAGTACAAACACCATTAATTGGTATTCGAATGCGAGTGATACTAGCAAGATAAGTTCAACTAATCCTTTTGCAACACCAAGTATTTCTTCTACTACGAATTACTATGCAGAAGAAGTAGTACCACAAACAATTGTAAAAGTAGGTGCTGCAAGTAATACCATTGGGGCAGGTTCCATCTTTAACGGCAACAACCTTCGGGCACTCCGTTTTAAAGTAATGAAAGCCTCGCGTCTGGTATCTGTATATGTTTATGCGCAAGGCGATGGTTTCCGTGTTGTTCAATATCGCGATACATTTGGAACTATTATTGCCCAAAAAAATGTATTTATCCCTAACGGTGGCAGTAGAATAACCTTAAACATCGACCTTTTACCTAGTGGAACAACAATCTATGAATTAGGTGTTCAAGATTCAATGAACTTATACAGAAATACTGCAGGTGCTGCATATCCCTATAATGATTCTAAAGGACTTGTTTCCATTATTGGCAACAACATCCCAGGTGGAACAACAACCGGGCAAGCAGGCTACTATTATTATTTCTACGATTGGGAAGTGCAAGAACCCGATTGTATAAGCCTACGGAGCACTGCTACTGCAAACATCAGCAATGTATTGAATACAACTACAGCATCTACTAATGTAAATTGTTTTGGCGATAGTACCGGAACGGCTATTGTTACTCCGTCAGGAGCCCAACCTACAATTTTGTATCAATGGAATAATGGCAAAAATACAGCAACTGTATCTAACCTAAAAGCCGGAACATACACCGTTTCTGTGACTGATGGAGGTGGATGCTCCACTACTAAATCGTTTACCATTACACAACCCGCATCGTTACCATCAGCAACCGTTACACCAACAGCAGTGAGTTGTTTTGGTGGAACGAATGGTACAGCTTCTGTGACAGGAAGTGGAGGAACGGCTAGCTACACCTTCGCATGGACAGGCGGTTCAACAGGAACTTCCATTTCGAATTTAAGTAGTGGAAATTACACTGTTACTGTTACTGATTCAAAAGGTTGTACAGCAACGAAAGCATTTTCTGTTTCGCAACCGACTTCATTACCAACGGCTATTGTTACACCTACACCTGTAAGTTGTTTTGGTGGAACGAATGGCACAGCTGCTGCAACTGGAAGCGGTGGAACAGCAGGATACAACTTCGCTTGGACAGGCGGTGCAACCGGAACTTCTATTTCGAATTTAAGTAGCGGAAATTACACTGTTACTGTTACAGATACAAAAGGATGTTCGGCAACAAAAGCGTTTTCAGTTACACAACCTTCACAAGTTACGAGTAGTATGAATTCTACCAATGCAGGATGTAGCGCTGCCACTGGTTCAGCCTCTATTAATGCAACAGGAGGAACAGCAGGGTATAGCTATCTATGGAGCAACGGACAAACAACAAGTACAATAACGAATCTTACTGCAGGTTCATATAGTGTAACGATTACAGATGCAAAAAATTGCACTTCCTCAAACAGCACCTCAGTAAATAGTTCAGCGCTTTTCTCCGTTTCTAAATCAACCGTAAACAATAAATGCTTTGGTGACAATTCGGGTAGCGCATCAGTAAGTGTAAACGGAGGAACGCCAAGCTACAGCTATAATTGGAGTAATGGAGGAACGAACAGCTCAATAGCAAATGTTGCTGCGGGCACCTATATCGTAACGACTACCGATGGTAGTGGATGTGCTAAAACCGACACGATTGTTATTACTCAGCCTACATCTCTTTCTGCAATTACAACTTCAGTTAATGCTAATTGTGCTGCTAATAATGGGAACGCTACAGCTACAACATCAGGTGGAACGCCAACATATAGTTATGTTTGGAACAACGGACAAACAACTGGAACTGCCACCAACCTTATTGCAGGAAACTATTCAGTAACAGTGAAAGATGCCAATAATTGCACCACTTCTGCTTCGATAACAGTTGGCGCAAACAATACGCTAACAACTAGCACTTACCCGAGTAATGTAAAGTGTTTTAATGGCAACGATGGCGCTATTACCATCACAGCAAATGGAGGATCAGGCAACTATCAATATGCTTGGAATAATGGCAGTACAACAGCATCACTATCCAATTTGAGCATTGGCAAATATATTGTAACTATATCGGATGGAAGTGCATGTCAAAAAACAGATAGTTTTACCATTACCGCTCCTACTGCTATCAGCACTGCTATGCAAAGCACTAATGTGTTATGCGCGAATGGCAACAATGGAAGCGCTACTATTACTGCTACCGGTGGAACACCAAGCTATGCTTACTCTTGGTCGAATGGTGACAAAACAAACACAATTTCAAACCTAGCTGCAGGCACATATACATTAACAGTGATTGATGCGAATGGCTGTGTGAAAACCGATTCCGTTATCATTACAGAGAACAGTGCTATTGTATTGACGGTTTCGAAAACAAATTCATCTGGCGGACAAAATAACGGCACAGCATCCGTGTCAACTTCCGGTGGAACCCCAAGCTACAGCTATGCTTGGAGCAACGGAGCACAAACAGCTGCTGTAACAGGTTTAGCACCGGGCACATATACACTTACCGTTAAAGATGTCTATGGATGCGAATCGCAAAGTACTGTTACCATTGAATCATCAACATCAATTACGGCTATTCAAGATATTTATTTGCATATTTATCCAAATCCTGCCAATGCAATAGTTTATGTTGAACTGCCCGATAATATTCAGGTAGAGCAATTCCAATTGACAGATGTTATTGGACGAATAGTAAACGTTGAAACAGAATACAACAATCACCGATTAATGATTCGAACAGCTTCACTTGCTGCTGCAGTGTATCAAATCAGCATTCAAACGAACATAGGAAGTATAAAGCAAAAATTGATTGTAGAGCGATAATACTTATGTTAGATAAATGAAAAAAGGGAGTATTAATACTCCCTTTTTTTGTAGCCCCGGAGGGAATCGAACCCCCATCACTAGAGCCGAAATCTAGTATTCTGATCCGTTAAACTACGGAGCCGTTATGTCGCCTCTGCAGGAATCGAACCTGCATCAAAAGTTTAGGAAACTTCTATTCTATCCATTGAACTAAGGGGCGAATATGCAAAAATAAAAATTATTCATTAGTGCTATCAAGAGTTTTTTTGATTTTTCATTTCGCTACGCGCTACTCCACCCAAACCGTAGTCCCTTCAGAGCAATTGGTGCAAATATCAATGGAAGAACGAGAACGAATAATTTTCGCCCGAAAATTCTGATAAGCTTCACTTTTCCAAATAGCAGAAAAATGTTTTTTATTGATGTCGCCTAATTGATGAGATGCATCTTTATCAAAACAGCAAGGCACAATTTTTCCATCCCAAGTCATCACACACGAATGCCACAATTTCCAGCAATGATTCAATAATTTGTTTTTGATAGTAGGGTTAGTAGTATTCGTTTCATAACGAGAATAGGCTTCATTTTGTGGCACTAATTCTGCATTGTGTTCAAAGTCGTACACTTGCACCGTTTTGAATTTCAATTCATCTACGCCAATTCTTTTTGCTAATTGTTTTGCATCTTCCATTTGATGCTCGTTGTGGCGCATCACAATAAATTGAAAAACGATGTGGGGTGTTTTCGATTGTAACGTTTTTTTTGCCTCTATTAAATTTTTTGTCCCTTCTAACACCTTGTCCAAACTTCCGCCAATACGGTATTTAGAATAAGTTTCTTGTGTTGTTCCATCGATCGAAATAATGATTCTGTCTAAGCCACTTTTTACCGTTTCTTCAGCTTTTCGCTTACCTAAAAAATGTGCATTTGTAGATGTAACTGTGTAAATATTTCGCAGTGCAGCCGTCTGCACTAATTCAAAAAACTGTGGATGTAGATATGGCTCGCCTTGAAAATAAAAATACATATACAACAAATGCGAATGGGTTTGATCGAGCAGTCGCTGAAATAAATCAAGACTTATATACCCGGTCGGACGAGTAAAAAACTTCACTCCACTAGGACATTCCGGACATTCTAAATTACATTGCGTAGTGGGCTCTATCGAAATGGTAATCGGCATACCCCATTGGATAGGCTTTTTCAGCATTTTCGACAAATAGTATGACGACAAAATCAATCCCGCATTCGCTACTTTTCGAACCGAAGTTTTGCTTAAAAAATTGATGGCGTCTTGTATTCTCATTTCTTCACCAATGATAAAAAAACCATTTTTGATATGTAAGTTTAATTATTGTATTTTGGAAACTGCTTAATATCAAAACCAACATAGTATGAATTTAGCTATTGTTTACTTAATCGTAGCATTATTGGAAATCGCATCGGAAGTTACCGGCAACCAACTATTGAAATTTATTTCAAAACCATTATTGATGCCTGTTTTGATGCTGTTTTATTACAGTAACATTAGTAAACCAATAAGTTCATTTCACAAAAAATTCTTGATTGCCTTTTTCTTTTCGTGGCTTGGGGATGTATTTTTGATGATTCCGTTTAATCAAGAAATTTTCTTCTTGTTGGGACTAGGCAGTTTTTTAGTGGCACACATTTTATATGCTGTGTGTTTTGCCAATGTTACATTTAAAAACAATGAGGCATTGTTGCCGAAAAAATTCTGGGTATTGGTGCCGTTACTTGCCTATTTCATTCTGTTATTGTATTCGTTCTTCGGCAATGTGCCTGGCGAAATGAAAGGCCCTGTTGCCGTCTATTCATTAGCCATTGCCACTATGGTAGTGTTTGCTGTGAATCGCTTCGGAAGAGTAAACGAAAAAAGTTTTGCTTTGACTTTTGCTGGTGCTCTGTTATTTATGTTTTCCGATTCGATTATCGCATTAAATAAATTTCTGTTTGATGGGAACCTTTTTTTGTCGGGATTTTGGATTATGGTTTTGTACATCTCCGGTCAATATCTGATTGCGAAAGGCGCTTTAGAACAAGGCGCAGAATAGCTGCAAACACAGCACTTTAACTATTTTTTGACAATTTCGTGACAATCGCGAAGCAACTTTTTGGTTTCTAAAGCGTTCTAATAATCAAGTTGGCAAAAGAATTGCAAGTTTTTCTCTGCCATCCTGTTTGTTAACTAATGTATTCGTGAAACTATGAGACAGCTAAAGATATCCAAATCAATCACCAACCGAGAAAGTCAGTCGATAGAGAAATACTTGCTTGAAATTGGCAAAGAGGAGTTGATTACGGCTGAAGAAGAGGTGCAATTGGCCCGAAGAATCCGTGAAGGCGATCAACGCGCATTAGACAAACTAACGCGTGCTAACCTCCGCTTTGTGGTATCGGTAGCCAAGCAATATCAAAACTCTGCACTCTCGTTAAACGATTTAATTAATGAAGGAAATTTGGGCTTAGTAAAAGCCGCGCAAAAATTCGATGAAACGAGAGGCTTCAAGTTTATTTCTTATGCTGTGTGGTGGATTCGTCAGTCAATTATTCAAGCATTGGCAGAGCATTCACGTATTGTCCGATTACCATTGAACAAAGTGGGATTGGTATCAAAAATCAATAAAACTTTTTCTGAGTTAGAGCAGAAGTATCAACGCGAAGCTACACCTGAAGAGGTATCCATTTATTTAGGACTCAGCATTGACGAAGTGTTAGGCGCGCTTGATTTGGCCGGCCGACATGTATCGATGGACGCGCCTTTCCAAGAAGGGGAAAGCAATTCTTTGATTGACGTATTGGATAATCCGAACGCTGAATTGGCTGATGAAGGTGTTGATTACCGCGAATCGTTGCAACAAGAAACCAACAGAACGCTCTCTACACTTACAGAACGCGAACGCGATGTGATTAAATTATTCTTCGGTATTGGCGTTGAAAATGCAATGACGTTGGAAGATATTGGCGACACGCTTGGCATCACACGCGAACGAATTCGTCAGATTAAAGACAAAGCGATAATCAAATTGCGATCGAGTTCGAGAAATAGAGCGTTGAGGCCTTATTTAGGGTAATTATGATTCAATAAAACTCATACCCAATATCACTCCGATTGTATTTCTTTTCGAATTGAATTTGTGCGCAAGCTTTTAAGGAAGTTGTTACCGCCTCTTTCCCATTTACACCGTAAGCGGTAATCGCCAATACTCGCCCACCACTGGTTACAATGTTATCGCCTTCGCGTTTAGTGCCGGCATGAAATACAAGCACATCTTGCATAGCAGCAGCTTCAGCCAATCCGGAAATTGTTTTCCCTTTTTCAAAGTCTTCAGGATAACCTCCGGAAGCCAAAATCACTGTTGTTGCCGCCCGGCTATCGATTTCTACTTCTTTTGTATTCAATGTCCCGTTGCCTATAGCCACACACAATTCCACTAAATCCGATTTCAATCGCGGCATCACCACTTCTGTTTCCGGGTCGCCCATTCTGCAGTTGTATTCAATTACATACGGATCCTTCCCTACCAAAATCAAACCCACATAAATAAAGCCTTTGTAGATTATTTTTTCTGTGGCTAATCCATTCACGGTAGGTTGAATAATCGTTCGCTCCACACGTTCCATTAATTCATCGGTAACAAACGGCACCGGAGAAACAGCGCCCATGCCGCCTGTGTTCAAACCTTTGTCTCCTTCGCCAATTCGCTTGTAGTCCTTTGCATTCGGCAACAGTTTATAATTAGTGCCATCGGTCATCACAAACACCGAAAATTCTATCCCTTTCAAGAACTGCTCAATCACAACAGTATCACTTGCTTTCCCAAATTTGCTTTCCGCAATCATTTCGCGCAATGCCTCTTTCGCTTCTTGCTGGTCATCAATAATCAAAACGCCTTTGCCTGCAGCTAATCCATCAGCTTTTAATACATACGGACCGCTGTTCTGATAAATATAACGCAAGCCTTCCTCTAGATTTTCTAAGTTAAACTCGCGATAACCGGCTGTAGGAATTTTATGTCGCTCCATAAATCGCTTGGCAAAAGCTTTACTGCCTTCCAGTTGTGCGGCCACTTTAGAAGGACCAATCACCGGAATCGACTGCAATTGTTCATCATTCGCAAAAAAATCGAAGATGCCTTTAACCAAAGGGTCTTCCGGGCCAACAACAACCATTTGCACTTGATTGGCTAACACAAATACTTTCAAGGCATCAAAATCAGTGGCGCTGATATTCACGTTCTCTCCAAATGCAGCAGTACCGGGATTCCCCGGAGCAATAAAGAGTTTTTCGCAAAGCGGACTTTGTTTCAATTTCCATGCAAAAGCATTTTCTCGTCCACCGCTACCTAACAAAAGAATATTCATTGCATTTATAATTTAAGATGTATTGATTTATGATATGGGATTCACCAGCATATTGTCGATTAAGCGGACACCGCCTACAAAAGCAGCAATCAGTACCACTTGCTCTGCTTCAGGATTGTATTTGGTCACAGGTTTTAATGTTGAAGCATTTCGCCAAGCTATATACTCCAGTTTAACATCGGGGAATTTCGAGATACGCACCTCTGCCTTTTTCAATAACGTTTTTGCATCCTCTCCTGTATCCTGACGAATGATACGTTTCAAATAGTTCAAGGTCTTCGACAATTCCAACGCTAATACTCGTGAAGCTTTATCGAGTCGAACATTTCTTGAGCTCATGGCTAGTCCATCCTTCTCGCGAACGATAGCGCAAACCACCAACTCCGTTTTCAACTTTCGAATTTTGATGAGTTGCCTTACAATCATCGCCTGCTGAAAATCTTTTTGTCCCATATACAATCGATCAGGATTCACGGTTCGCAACAACTTTTCTACAATTTGTGCCATACCATCGAAATGACCGGGACGAAATTCACCTTCTAATGTTGTGGCCAAATAGCCGAAGTCGGGTTTATCTGTATTACCGAAACCTTTCGGGTACATTTCATTCACCGAAGGCAAAAAAAGGATATCGCATTTCACCGAAACCAGCATTTCAATATCCTTTTCTAATGTAGCCGGATACTTTTCGAAGTCTGATTTGTCGTTAAACTGGGTCGGATTCACGAAAATACTGCACACGGTAATGTCGTTTATACGGTTCGATTTCTTAATTAATGATAAATGCCCCTCGTGGAGTGCCCCCATGGTGGGAACAAAGCCTATAGATTTACCCTTCCCTTTAAGTATATTAACTTGATTATCAACATCTTTTTGGGTTTTTAAAATGAGCATTTCCGTAGGTTTAAAAAGAATTGGGCGAATTGGATTTGTGAACTTTAAATTTTTTATTATTATCTTTGTCCCCTGCTTAAAAAACCAATATCTCCTATCGGTTTTATCGCAGAGCCAAAATATCATTTATTCAACAAAATAAAAGCAAGATGGAAAAAAAGCGAATTTTGATTGTGACACAAGAGATGGATCCTTATATCAATTTAACTGAAGCCTCTAAAATAGCGAACTCTTTGCCGAAGTACATGCAGGAAAACGGAATGGAAATCAGAGTACTGATGCCGAAGTTCGGAAACATCAACGAGAGAAGACACCGTTTGCACGAAGTAGTTCGCCTTTCCGGAATCAACGTAATTATTAATGACGAAGATTATCCATTAGTGATTAAAGTAGCTTCTTTACCAGGCGCAAGATTACAAGTGTACTTTTTGGATAACGAAGATTTCTTCAAACGCAAATCGGTATTCGAAGACGAAAACAACAACTTCTACGAAGACAATTCAGACCGTATGATTTTCTTCTGCAAAGGAACAATTGAAACAGTTAAGAAATTTGGTTGGGCTCCGGATATCATCCATTGTATTGGGTGGATGACCAGCTTAATCCCATTGTATTTGAAAACTACTTACAAAGACGATCCTTTATTCGCGAAAAGTAAGGTTGTGTACACAGTAACTCAGAATTCGTTCAGCAACAAATTGAATAAAAACTTTGCCGATCAAATCCAAATCAGCGAAAACATCACGCAAAAACATATCGATTTCTTTAAAGATGGCGATAACACCAGCTTAAATATCGGTGGTTCTGAATTTGCAGATGCTTTGATTTTGGAAGAAAAACTGGACGAAAAGGTATCTAGCTTCGTGAAAAAAGCAAAAGGTAAGCCGGTATTCAATCTCACCACAGTAGAAGACGAAGCTTTACCGCTTGTGAATACCTTCTACCAAAACATTATGGCTAACTAAAAAAAAGTGAAAGGTTTTGGCGTGATTTTAGTATCTACGCACTCGACCGATAAAATATCCTTAGATGAGAATTAATTTCAGAATAAATACCGTGTTTGCAATAAGCGCGGTATTTTTATTTGCCTTTGTCTTGAACGGTTGTAAAGATCCAATCGTTAAAGATTCTTCGTTAGTTAATGGACCGAACGATTTTTTGAATTTGAACACCACTGATACTTTCACCGTTAATAGTAAAACCATTGCCGATCTACCTTACTCTGCAGCCGGGGTGAGCAATGGTATTGTTGGTAGCATGGATGATCCTATTTTCGGCAAGGTAGTGTGCGGCTTTTATACGCAGTGCCGATTATCGAAAGATGGTTCCGTTTTTTCTGATAATCCTGTGGTTGACTCGTGCGTGCTTTCCTTGTATTATTACGATTCGTACGGAAAGAACACGAAACCTGTCAATATTGCTGTGTATGAAGTTACGGAAAGTATTGACCCCTTAAATACAAGCTATTTAACGAATTCTACCTTTAGTGTAAATGGAAGCCCTATTGGTGTGGCGTATAACTTTGTGCCGAATTATACCGATAGTGTAAAAACAATTAGTGGCACCGAAGCTCCGCAAATGCGCATTAAACTTAACAACGCGTTTGGACAACGCGTTTTAAATATGGACTCAGCTACACTTTCAAACAACACGAATTTCTTAAATTTAATTAAAGGTATTTACGTAACCGCCCAAGGTGCTTTAGGCAATGGGGTTTCCAATGTAAGCCTCACCGACTCTAAAGTGGCGATATACTACCATAACAACACCAACGACTCATTGCAATTCAACTTAAATATCAGTACCAGTTCGGCACGTATCAATCACTTCGACCATATCTATTCCGGAATCATACAGCAAGCTTTAGCTTCTACAGCGGTTTCCGATTCGCTATTGTATGTTCAATCCGGTGCTGGAACAAAAGTGAAAGTGACCTTCCCTACCCTGTTAGATTTACCTGAAAATTTGGCGATTAATAAAGCAGAATTAATAGTAACAAAATGGAATGATGTAAGTGGTTTAGACACTTCTTATCCTTTACCTTCATTCATCTATCTCTCCAAAATTAATGCATCAGGTGCAGATGAAAGCTTTAGTGCGTTTGATAACAATGGATTAGCCACGAATGTAACGAGAACGGAAAGCGGTGTTGATTACACAAGTTATACATTCAATATCACACAGCATATGCAAGGTGTAGTTAAAGGAAATTATCCAAACAACGGGTTCCATATTTCCCTTTCTTCGGCTTCAAAAAGTGATCGCCTAATTCTTACTAATTTCAAATCAGATAATAAATTTAGAATCAGATTAAAACTTACATTCACAAAACTATCGTAATTTATGTGTGGAATTGTTGCTTATGTTGGTCCTAGAGAGGCCTATCCTATTCTAATAAAAGGATTAAAAAGACTTGAATACAGAGGGTATGACAGTGCTGGTGTAGCCTTATTAAATACAACACTCAATATTTATAAAACCAAAGGCAAGGTGTCTGACTTAGAACATCTTACCGAAGGGAAAAACACAGCCAGCCATCTAGGTATGGGACATACACGTTGGGCAACGCATGGCGAACCCAATGATATCAATTCACATCCGCACTTATCTCAAGACGGGGAATTAGCTATTATTCACAATGGAATAATTGAAAACTACGGTACGCTTAAAGAAATGCTTATAAAACAGGGGCATACCTTTAAAAGCGATACAGACACAGAAGTATTGATTCACTTGATCGAAGAAATCAAAAAATCACAAAATGTAGATTTAGATGAAGCTGTGCGCATTGCTCTCCACGAAATTGTTGGTGCATATGCCATCGTTATTATCTCAAGAAATGACGGAAACAAACTCATTGGTGCTCGAAAAGGAAGTCCAATGGTAGTTGGTATAGGTGAAGATGGAGAATATTTCATTGCCTCAGATGCCTCTCCAATTATTGAATACACCAAAAATGTAACGTATCTCAACGATGGCGAAATCGCCTATATTAACGATGGTAAACTCACTATCAAAACCATTGGTAACATTGAAATGACACCTGCTATTCACAAGTTAGAAATGAACTTGGAAGCCATAGAAAAAGGCGGTTACGAGCATTTCATGATTAAAGAAATTTTCGAGCAACCAAAATCAATTCACGATTCGTTGCGCGGACGCTTCAATACCGAGACGGCAACCTTAGCGATGCGTTCGTTGAAAGAATACGAGCATAAAATCAAGAACCTAAACCGCATTATTATCATCGGTTGTGGAACGTCATGGCATGCGGGTTTAGTTGGCGAATACTTGTTCGAAGATATTGCTAGAATTCCGGTGGAGGTAGAATATGCCTCTGAGTTCCGGTACCGAAATCCGGTCATTAACGAAAACGACTTAGTGATTGCGATTTCACAATCAGGAGAAACGGCTGATACGTTGGCGGCTATTCAATTAGCGAAAGAAAAAGGAGCTACTATCTTCGGATTATGCAATGTGGTAGGCTCTTCCATTCCACGCACATCGCATGCAGGCGCTTATACACACGCTGGTCCTGAAATTGGTGTTGCATCAACTAAAGCATTCACCGCTCAAGTTTCTGTATTAACCTTATTAGCGCTTGGCTTTGCCGATATTCGCGGAACAATTACAAAATCAGATCTTCGTCAGGTGTTTGCTGAGTTAGAAACCATGCCGGCTAAAGTAGAGAAAACATTAAAGTGCGAAACGCAAATCAAAGAAATCGCATACCAGTTCTACGAGTCGCCTAACTTTTTGTATCTAGGAAGAGGTTACGGATTCCCTGTAGCGTTGGAAGGTGCTTTAAAGCTAAAAGAGATTTCTTACATCCATGCCGAGGGTTATCCTGCTGCAGAAATGAAACACGGCCCAATCGCCTTAATTGACGAGAATATGCCGGTAGTGATCATTGCTACGCATAGTTCAAATTACGAAAAAGTAATTAGCACTATTCAGGAAATCAAAGCGCGTAAAGGAAAAGTAATTGCAATAGTTACAGAAGGCGATACGAAAGTAAAAGCCATGTCAGATTACACTATCGAGATTCCGGAATCAAGAGATTGCTTAGAGCCACTTATCGCTACTATTCCACTTCAGTTGTTATCGTACCACATCGCCTTGCTGAGAGGCTGTAATGTAGACCAACCAAGAAATCTAGCAAAATCGGTTACTGTAGAGTAATCGAACTTTAGAAAAAAATTATTGGAAATTAAGCTTGTTCAGCTTCTTCTGCTTCGGCAGAAGGAGTAGCTACATCACTGATCACATCAGCAACTTCGCCAATTGTGTTTTCGCCTTCAGGGGCAATAACATCTTTGAGTTTTGGCAACTCTTCTGTTGAATTTATGCCAAAGTAATCCAAGAACAAAGGCGTTACTTTATACAATACCGGTTTACCTACAGCATGCTCTAAACGACCCGCTACTTCGATCAACTCTTTCTCAAGCAATTTCTGCACTGAATAATCGCAGTTCACACCACGCACTGCTTCGCACTCGCTCTTTGTAATTGGGCCTTTATAAGCGATAATAGACAAGGTTTCCAACGCAGCCGTTGATAAACGCTTTTTCTCTTTTTGTCCGATGAGGATAGACACCGTTTTGTGATAAGCCGGTTTCGTAAAGAACTGATAACCGCCACCTATTACGCGCAATTCAAACGAAAAATAATCGGCTTTGTATTTCTGTAAAATATCTTGAAGATGTTGCTCAATCAATGCCTCTTCAATAATCGATTCAGGATATAATTTCTGAATACACACCACAATATCTTCCTTCGAAACAGCCGTTTCTGAACTGAAAATAAGCGCTTCGATATTTTGGTGAAGATTCTCCACGTTGCGTTTGCTAAATTAAATTAACTATAAAATGGTCTGTAACTCAGTGGCATTATCAAATCATCAAATCCACTCATTATCAAATTATTTTTCCTCCAACGCAGCAGCACCACCCACAATCTCCAAAATCTCTTTGGTGATAGCCGCCTGACGCTCTCTGTTGTATAGAATTTTCAACGAACGTAACAACTCATTCGCGTTGTTAGTTGCTGCTTCCATAGCGACCATTCGGGCACCGTGTTCAGAAGCATTCGTATCTAACATCGCTTTGAAAAACTGGGTATTCAAAATTTTCGGACCTAACTCTTCCAACAAAACGGCTTTCTCCGGTTGGAAAATATAATCAGCTTTCGTTTTTGCTGTAGCAGTGGTACTCTTCTCGTTCTTCGCGAAAGGCAAAAATCGCTCTACCATGAAATCTTGCGATGCAGCATTCAAGAATTTAGCATATACTAATTCTACTACATCGTATTTCCCGGCAATAAAATCAGCAGCAATTTCTTTAGATACCTCTTGTGATTTGTCGAAAGAAATGGTCGAAAACAAGCCCATATGCTCGGTATTGAAATTCAAATCCGTGAATTTCTTCATCGCATCATATCCTTTCTTACCAATACACATCAACGTTACATTACCTGCTTTGCGTTGCGCTGCATAGGTTTCAGACACTAAGCGATTAGTGGTTTTGAACAAGTTCGAGTTAAAACCTCCACACAATCCTTTGTCAGATGTAAACAATACTACCAATACGTTTTTCGCCTCACGCTCTTTGCTCAATGGCATCGATACATCACCCTCTAAACCTGCAGTAATGTTACCTAAGATATAATTCAACTTCTCGGAATACGGACGCATCATGGTTATTCGCTCCTGTGCACGTCTCAACTTCGATGCCGATACCAACTTCATTGCTTTGGTAATCTGCATCGTGGTGTTCACCGAGCCTATTCTAATACGAACTTCTTTTAAGTTTGCCATGTTTTATAGCGATTAGCTGTTCGTTACCGATTCCCGAAAAACTTCGGGAACCGACAACTCTATAATATTAATAAAAATTAAGCGCAACCTCTTCTGCCAACGTTTGTAGTTGTTTCTCTACTTCGTTAGTCAATGGTTGTCTCAACGCTTTCAATGTTTCAGGGAAACGTGACTCTAATTGAGCCAAGAAATCTTTTTCGAATTCTTTCATTTTGTTCACCGGCACTTTGCTCGCTAAGTTTTTCGTTCCTACGAACAAAATAGCGATTTGCTTATCTACCGAGAATGGAGAGAACTGCGCTTGTTTCAAAATTTCCACGTTACGTGCTCCTTTGTCCAACACCGCTTTCGTAGCCGCATCCAAATCCGAACCGAATTTAGAGAAGGCCTCCAACTCACGATATTGCGCCTGATCCAATTTCAAAGTACCTGCTACTTTTTTCATGGATTTGATTTGCGCGTTACCACCCACACGGCTTACAGAGATACCCACGTTAATCGCAGGACGAACACCCGAGTTGAACAAGTTCGACTCCAAGAAAATCTGACCGTCTGTAATTGAAATTACGTTCGTAGGGATATAAGCAGAAACGTCACCCGCTTGTGTTTCAATGATAGGAAGCGCTGTAAGCGATCCACCACCTTTAATTTTACCTTTCAACGACTCAGGAATATCGTTCATTTGCGAAGCTACTTCTTGGTTAGCATTCACTTTAGCCGCTCTCTCTAATAAACGAGAGTGCAAGTAGAATACGTCACCAGGGTAAGCCTCACGTCCCGGAGGTCTTTTCAACAACAACGATACCTCACGGTAAGCCACCGCTTGTTTCGACAAATCATCGTAAACAATCAATGCCGGACGACCAGTATCACGGAAAAACTCACCCACTGCACATCCTGCAAATGGAGCATAATATTGTAATGGAGCCGGATCAGCTGCAGAAGCCGAAACGATTACAGTGTATGGTAATGCACCGTTTTCTTCCAATGTTTTAACTACACGTGCTACGGTAGATGCTTTCTGTCCGCAAGCCACATAAATACAATAAACAGGTTCGCCTTTATCGTAGAACTCTTTCTGATTGATAATGGTATCGATAGCGATAGCCGATTTACCAACCTGACGGTCACCGATAATCAACTCACGCTGACCTCTACCGATTGGAATCATCGCGTCAATCGCTTTGATACCCGTTTGCAAAGGCTCGTTTACCGGCTGACGGAACAAAACGCCCGGTGCTTTACGCTCCAATGGCATTTCATACAAATCGCCTGCAATAGGGCCTTTACCATCGATAGGCTCGCCCAATGTATTAATAACACGACCAAGCATTCCCTCTCCTACTTTAATAGAAGCGATAACGCCCGTTCTTTTTACTGTATCTCCTTCTTTGATCGTACCCGAAGCACCCATCAAAACCACACCCACGTTGTCTTCTTCTAAGTTCAAAACGATTGCTTTCACACCGTTTTCAAACTCCACCAACTCTCCCGAGCCGGCATTTGTAAGCCCGTAAACACGAGCAATACCATCACCCACCTGCAATACCGTTCCAACTTCTTCAAGTTCAGCAGCAGATTTAAAATTGGATAACTGTTCTCTCAGAATTGCAGAGATTTCGTCTGGTCTTACTTCAGCCATAAAATATATTTATTGATTGTTTTAATTCGGGGGCGAAAGTAGCAGATTTGCGCTGAAAAGCAAACCAAAACGAGTGCTTTATTCTGAAATTTCTGTTCTTAAGGCAAATATTACGTACTCAGCAACATCCGCTAGGCATCCCAAAGGGTTTTATATCTTGTTTTTCCGTTCTAAAGTTCCATTTGGGCGTGTGCCGCTGGGAATCGGCACCGGGTTTTTCGCTACAATCTTTCCCCGCTCTGAAGCGGGTAAAGGATTTCCGCTGCAACCCCGCACGCGAAGTAGTGCTGAATTGAACAGTGTCCTCTATTTTGAAATGTCGTTCTAAAAAAGCCTCTAGCTACTAGCTTTTAGCGATTAGTGACCAACGCATGAAGAAAGTACAAATCTTGGAATTGCCACCGGTTGTGAGCAAAATGACTACCACCTTAAACTGACTTTGAACATTAATAGTGAATAAAACAATAACGCTAAAAGCGTAATATTTTACAGTATTATATCAATACCATAAAACATTATAGTCTCAATAATAATATTTGAACAGGTAAGAAATTAGAACAATCTCAACTTTACTGTTTTGCAGGTACATATCTTCGTTTCAATATTTTTTAACCACTTAAATCTACTGTTATGCTAACAACAAGTAAAAAGTCGCTACTACTAACTTTCGTTTGTATTGTTGTGCTAAGCGCATGTAAAAAAGAAGAAGTCGTTCCAAACAAAAACAGTACACCAACCAATCCTGTTGCACCAAAAACAAATATTGATTTGGTAGACGGGCAGATAGGGTATTATTTTATTGCGGATGTAGACAATAACAAATCAAAAATGAATCTCCAGTATAGTAAAGGGTTTAAAAGCAATAGATCCATTGGCACTTGTATAGGACCTGCTGGAAAGTATTATCACACAAGCTACACCATGGAAGCACTTGATGGAAGTACCCGTTTATCAGTTGACCTATACCGTAGAACACAGTCTATGCCACCGTTCAGTACAGGAGATCAGCCATTTCGCTCATCACCAGACCACTTATATGACGGTATTGAAATATTCTATGTTGTTCCGGGCACTTATTATTCATCTTTCTCCTCAAAAAATGCAAAGCTAAGTTTAAACATCTATAAGGTACAATCGAATGCCGATGGAACAAAAACCTATTTTGCAAAAGCATCAAGTTTACAATTGATTGAAAAATCATCTGCTTCAACTATTAATCTAAGTGATATAGTATTATGCTTTACGGTATAATCGCGATGTAGTCCCCAATCTCTAAAAGCGCGAGTGAAAAACACTCGCGCTTTTTACACCTTTTGTTGGTATTCCGCCACCAACCAAAACCATTTACCTCTTTGCCCTCGCTCGCGTCTTGCGTGTGATTATATATAAATGCCAGAGGCAAAGCTGGAATTCGCTCGCAAGATGCGAGTGAAATCGCAACAAAATTATTCTACCCAAAACACTGTAATTCTTACCATTCAGCGCTTTTCTAGTTTGTAACCACTATTATTGTAGCACAAACAAAAAACTATTCACCATGAAAAAATACACTACCGTTTTTGCGCTCCTTGTTCTTCTTTTGTCGGCTTGTAAAAAAAACGAAACTACTACAAATCCTGCCGCTGGCAATTGGACAATTAAAATATGGGATGGCGCTACATTACTAGCACCCGAAGCTGGCTTTATAAATCTTACAAACGCAACTGCAACAACAGGCACGGCCGATTTCAGTCTTACTTACGATGGAGTATTGTTCACTAAAGAAACCGATGATTACACCCTTTCTGCGAACAACACAGTGATTAATTTTACCGCCAAAACAAGCTCAAGCAGTACTCCCTATTTGGAAGGCGGTAATCCTTGGACCATTACTACACTCAACAGCACCACATTAAAAATGACGAGCAAGTATAATTTAGTGTTTGAAGCTACAAAGTAAACCAAATATATCGCGTGTGTTTTTCTCACGCGCTTCTATTTTTATCTTCGTTTGGTGTAGTCTCCTACCACGTCAATGCGAACATCAATCTCAGATTGATTTACCGAAAATGTTAATCAGAGATTAACTAACGCTGTAACGTAGTCAGAGACTACGCCAAACAGGGAGAAAATGTCACTTTTGGTTAGTGTTCCGCCACCAACCAAAACCATTTACAACTTTCGATCTCTCTCATACCTGTAAATCACATTCCCATCTTTGTCGATAAAGAACACCAACATCTTATCTTTTGTGATGGCTACTAAGGCAAATCCGGCTTTACTTTTTGCAAACAACGTATGTTCGTAGGCCGCAGAGGGTCTAAGTTCTGAGCCTGCCCCGGAAACAAAATAGTCTACCGGGCTACCCTTCGGTTGTTGATGTTGTAGGTCGTGATCATGTCCGCAGAAATACGCCTGCACACCATATTTTTCCAACATAGGTTTTAACTGCTCTTGCAATGGCGGACTATCGCCATGCATAGGATTCGAAGAATACACCGGATGATGTCCTACTACTAATTTCCATGTAGATGATGACTGTTTCAATACAGAATCCATCCACGTCCATTGCGACTTATTCGCCTCGGCAGAAAGATGTACCAACGGCTCTGAATTGGTAAACACAAATGTGATACCCGTTCCATTTTTAGCAGTCACTGTTTCCGCATAATGATCGGCCGGCATGTGCCAGCGTGTATTAACTTTCGAATAATCAATTTCTGCTTGTTGGTTGCCATAATGATCGTGATTACCCAACACCGGATACCATGGCGTTTTGCTGATGTTGGCGCCATTGTAAACATCTTCATACGATTTCTTCCACAGCTTATCTTTAGTGCTTTTTACACCAAAGGTGTAGAAGTTATCGCCTGTAGACATGATGAACTCAGGCGCTACCATTCCTGCGCATTTATTCATGGCTTCTGCCACCGGCCTTTGATTGCCTTTGCCTTTTCTTCCCCAATCGCCAATCACATAGAATACAAAGGCATCTTTCGGCACAAACGAAGCATTAAAGGGCATTTGTGTGGTATCGCCCGGCAATGCAAAACTTGTAACAACTTGAAAACAGACAAGCAAAAAGAAAAGATATTTCATCGTCAATATTTACGGTGAAACTAAGGAATAAAAATTATGCAAACAGAATGAGAAGGCATTTCAAAGTGAAAACTGGATAAAACTACCATTAGTAGCTTACCAAGAAGTGAGGCTGTTGAGCAAAGTATCACAAAGATTGCACAAGGCTCACAAAGTATAGTGTCGAAAATCATTTAGTACACATCACCAACACAAAAAAATCCCGACTCTTTCGAATCGGGATTTCAATATGATTTACTAGACCAATTAGTCTAAGTTCTTTCCTGTAGTTCTTGCGAAACGAACAGATTTTCCACCTTCAGTTTTACGACCTACTTTAGTGGCTTTACCGTCAGATACCAATGCCACGTTCGATACGTGGATAGGACCTTCTTGTTTCACAATTTCTCCTTGCGGATATTGTGCATTTGGTTTCGTGTGTTTGCTTTGAAGATTAACACCTTCAATAATTACACGCTGTGTTTCTTTATTTACTGTTTTTACAACACCAGTTTTACCTTTGTTTTCACCGGTAATAACGATTACATTATCGCCTTTTTTTACACTCAATTTCATGTGTATGATTTTTTAAAATTCTTATAATACTTCAGGAGCCAATGAAACAATCTTCATGAAAGATTTATCACGCAACTCACGCGCTACAGGTCCAAAAATACGAGTACCTCTTGGCTCATCGTTTGCGTTCAACAACACTACAGCGTTATCATCGAAACGGATATAAGAACCGTCTTTTCTTCTGATCGCTTTGGTGGTTCTAACCACAACTGCTTTAGATACTGTTCCTTTTTTAGCACCACCGGTTGGTAACGCCTTTTTAATAGCTACTACCACTTTATCGCCAATGGAAGCATATTTTCGAGCTGTTCCACCCAAAACACGGATAACTAATACCTCACGGGCACCGCTGTTGTCAGCCACATTCGCTCTTGATTCCTGTTGTAACATGATTACTTTATTTAATCTTTATCTTCAAAATTATTTTGCTCTTTCTACCACCTCTACCAATCTCCACTTCTTCGTTTTGCTCATTGGGCGAGTTTCTGCAATTTTCACAGTATCACCGTGTTTTGCAGTGTTCGTCTCGTCATGTGCAACATACTTCTTAGTACGTTTCATGAACTTTCCGTAGATTGGGTGTTTGATTTTAGTTACTTCAGTAACAGTGATAGACTTATCCATCTTGTCACTCAATACAACTCCAACACGCTCTTTTCTTAAATTTCTTTCCATAATTCAGCTATTTCGTTCGTCTTTATTAATTAGGCTTTGTTTTTTCTTGCGGTTTGTTCAGTTAGCAACTGAGCTATACCTCTACGTTGAACTCTAAGGCTCATCGGATTCTCAATCGCTGCAATAGCGTGAGAAAAAGTAGAACGTTGCAAATCTGCTTTTTCTGCTGCGATACGAGATGCCAATGCTGCATCGTCTAAGCTAGAAAGATCTGTTTTCTTTGTGTTTTTAGCGGCCATTTTCTTTTTATTTATATCAGTTATCTACTTGGATATTATGCTACCTCGTTATACTCAACAGCATCTCTACGCACCACAAATTTGGTTTTCACCGGCAATTTCTGAGCAGCCAAACGCATTGCTTCTTCTGCAACTTCGCGAGAAACGCCATCACATTCGAACAATAACATTCCCGGCTTAACAGGTGCACACCATCCTTCCGGATTACCTTTACCTTTACCCATCCTTACCTCTAGCGGTTTGCGTGTAATCGCTTTGTCAGGGAATATACGAATCCAAACTTTTCCTTCACGCTTCATGAAACGTGTAACCGCAACCCTTGCAGATTCGATTTGTTTGTTTGTGATTTTGCAGTACTCTAATGTTTTCAAACCGAAAACACCAAAAGCGATTTCCGCTCCACGAGTAGCTGTGTTTTTATTTCTGCCTTTCTGGGGCTTTCTGAACTTTGTACGTTTAGGTAATAACATCTCCTGACTATTTTATCTTTTCCGTAAATTTATTTCTTAGGTGCTCTTGCTCTTCCACCATCTCTGCGCGGTTGACGACCTCCGTCTCTACCTCCTTGTCCTTGTTGTTGACCAGCCGGACCGGTTGCACCTTGCTCTAATGATGATGAACTCACCAATTCTTTTTTGCCGTAGATTTCTCCTTTGCAAACCCATACTTTAATGCCCAATTTTCCGTATACAGTTAACGCCTCGCTCAATGCGTAGTCGATATCTGCTCTCCAAGTATGTAGAGGAGTTCTTCCTTGTTTGTACTCCTCAGAACGTGCCATCTCTGCTCCACCGATACGGCCAGAAACTTTGATTTTGATTCCTTCAGCTCCCATACGCATTGCAGAAGCGATAGCCATTTTAAGGGCTCTTCTATAGTTGATACGCGCTTCCAATTGTTTTGCGATAGTTTCGCCAACGATTGCAGCATCCAACTCCGGTCTGCGGATTTCTACGATATTGATTTGAACATCTTTAGATGTCAATTTTTTCAACTCTTCTTTCAAACGATCTACTTCATTTCCACCACGACCGATAATAATTCCCGGACGAGAAGTGTGAATTGTTACAGTGATTCGTTTTAACGTACGCTCAATAACAATACGGCTAATACCTCCTTTATTGATACGCGCATTGATATACGTTCTGATTTTAGCATCTTCAACTAATTTCTGAGCAGAATCTTTTCCACCATACCAATTGCTATCCCATCCTTTGGTGATGCCTAATCTGTTTGCTATCGGACTCGTTTTGTGACCCATTCGGTTATTATTTTTTTATCTATTTCTGAAAAAGGGAACGCAAAGATATAGTTTATCCACACTCTATCAAATATTTCTCTGAAAAAATTGGACAGTGACCCATAATTAATTGATTTTCAGTGAAAATTATACTCAAAAACAATATTTACTCCTTTCCGAAAGGCTATTTGAGGGGGAAGTTTTTCACTTCTTCTATTTTGAAATACGATTTATAGGATAAACTGCCTATCTTTTTCATACAATATAAAGACGCTTCGCTCTCCCAATAATATTTCCTATTCTTGAACACGTATCCATAACATCAATTGCCCATGAAAGAAAATAAACACGTTAAGCCTGAGCCAAAAAACCGAGCCTCACAAGCGAAAGCTATTAAAAAGCCGGAAACCGAATCGTCCGGAAAGTTCATGAAAGTGGTTGCCAATGTGGGTGGTGCTTTTGTTGCAGGTATCTTTTTAATGATTTTGTTTCAACACAACGAAGAGAGCCAAAACGGCTACGATTGGCTGTTCAACACCATGTTAGCCAATAACTTAAAAACTATAGAGCAGCACCCCGATTTGAATACACAACAAAAGTATGAAGCCAAGTGGGGACAAGGTGAAATTACTTATGTATACAAAATGAAGAACGAAACACCTGAATCTGCTGTTATTCTCTTACCACCCAAGAAAACGTTTACGGATGTAGGCTTCAAAAGTGCGCCCGATTTACCATGGATTACTTATTTTTTGTATCCGCGTGTTGTTGTATACGAAGATGAAAAAGCTACTAATCCCAATTATGCAAAAGCCAATTACTTGGTATCGATTAACGGCTGGGGAATCGACAAAGTATCGCCTCCCATTGAGAAACCGGAGCCGTTCATGATTTTGAAACTAAAATAATTTGCCCTAATTTTTATTGTATTCATTGCCCTAACTAAAGATCGTCTACTATGCTATTTGTTTTAATATTTATTACAGGATTTATTCTTGTCACTACAATTTCAAATCATTTCACGCTGCTCGAAAAACTGGCATTTGCCTTTCCAATTGGATTAGGATTAAGTAGCTTATTCATGTTCATAAGCGATATTCTTTTTCATACAATTACTTTAGGATACTTGCAGCTCCTACTGTTGCTTTGTATTGCCATTTGTGTTGGCGTATTAGCCTTCTTGCATTTCAAAGGCATCAGACCATTTGAAAAGCCGGTGATTAAACCTGATTTCAAATGGTTCAACTTGGTGTGGCTTGTATTTGCAGGTATGACAACCTATTTAGTATGGGGAATTACTACTAAATGTTTGTACTGGCCACCGGCAGAATTCGATACCATTGAAGGCTACGATTTATTATCGAAGGCCATTGCGCATGAAGGGCATTTAGCAAATTCGATTCTAACGAACAAAGCCATAGTTGAAGGTTGCGGCCCTCGTTTACTCTATCCACCTTTATTGGCACTTAACAATGCTATTTGTTACATGAATGGCATGGACACGCCAAAGTTAATTAACACCCTTTTCTTTGTGCCGTGGGTATTCTTATTTTATGCATTGCTCAGAAGATTTGTGAGTTCCACCAGCGCTATTTTCTTCACCTTGTTTATGGTGATTACGCCTGAGATGTTTGCACATGGGGCATTCTCCCTCACTAATTACCCGTGTACAGTTTATACCGCTGGAGCGGTATTAAGTTTTTTAGTATGGTATGAAAAAAGAGTACCGGGCTTTTTAGCTATCTCAGCACTACTCATGGCATTGGGGATGTGGACGCGTTCAGATGTGGTAATGGTGACCGGAGCATTGTTGCTCGTATCTGCATTTGTTTTGGTGAAAGAAAAAAACATAAAACCACTTTTATTTATTGGCGCATCCATGAGCACCTTTGTGATTTGGAGCCTGTACTCAAAAACAGTAATTCCTAAGTCGCAAGGAGGTTTTTTCATCGATCACTTGTTTTGGAATTCAGAAAAATTAGGACAAGTACTTTCTACTGCTTGGGGTATAATGACGAATCCTCAAACGTATGCATGGACCTTCTGGATATTTGTTTTGGCAGTATTAGTAAACATTCCGGCTATTATCAAAAAAGACAATTGGGCGTTCCTATTCATCATTGCAGTAGCCCTTGGTGGATACACTTTGCTGTATTACCAAATGGATAACACCGATGGAACTTTGTTTAGCAATGGCGGTTGGATGCTTTCAGGATATAAACGAGGCTTATTCGTATACGCACCACTTGGCTTGGCTTATGCAGCCATGAGCAAACACATCAATTGGGTGTTCGAAAAGTTGAATAGCTGGCTAACGTTTTAATGTATTTTATTTTCCGAGTCGGAAGTTTTCTACCCATGTAGAAAATGAATTAGCTATACTCGAAGTTGAAGCATAAAACAACAATAACGGAATAAAACAAAACATACCGCGTTTGAATGATGATTCCATTAATTCCGAAATTGTTGCAGCTTGCTTTTTCTCGTCAAGCATAAAGAAAATCAAAAAGTACACCACAAACGAAATAAAGATAAAAACCAGTTTCGCGGTATGATCCTTCCGAATGTTTTTGAAATTCAACAATATGATAATGATTGGCAGAATGAAGGCTAAACCATACAACAAATGACCGGGCGACATGGTGCCAAACTGCAACCACGATAACATTGATAACACATATAATATCATCACTTCCATTTTATGTGCATCAAATCCGAAGTGATCCACAAAACGCGATGATTGAGGAATATCAATCTTAAGTTGAAGGTAAAGTGTCCAAAGTATTAACGTAGAAAACGACACTGCAGTATAAATAGCGATTCGTTTCCAATCTTTTTCTTTAGCTAAAACCCAAGCCACCACTGCAACTGCAGCAACTGCAAAACCTACGGTGTCATTTCTTGTCCAAAGCGACAAAGCAATAAACGTAGCAGAAAGCCACAAATAGGCATTTTCGCGCTTATCGATCCAATAGAACAAGGTTATTCCTGCAGCTGCAACATTGGCCGTTGTTGGAATATTTCCCAACAACAAAGCAGCGTGCGAATACATTTCCGGAACCATTTCCAGCAACAAGGTGAAGAACAAGGCATTGATTGCGCTCACATATTTCTTGCACAAAGCATAAAAAGAAAGCAATAACGAGGCATAGAATAGCGTAGTGATAATCTTTGGCGATTCTGCTCCAAAGAGATACATATAGGCTATTCCTCCGTGAAATAATGGCGGATAAATCCCTCCTGAACCTTGCAAATTGTATTGAAACAAGCTGATTTTTATTTTTCCTTCTAATGCCATCACCATGCCCAGTTTGTCGAACGAGGCAATAGAATCGTGCTCCGCAGCCGGCCAATAAAGGTTTTTCTGTGCGATAATATAAAACAACACAAGAATCAGCAAGAACAATAAAGCGGCAGGATAATTGAGCGTACCCAACGAAAACGCAGGTAGTTTAATGTTTTGTCTGTGCTCTTGATAATAACTGTACAACAAATCGTAGCTAAATATCACCAAAGCGAAACTGGCAAAAAAGAGCACCAAATGTGTGAATCCAAAACCAATTAAATCAGCTATGAACATGAAAAACGTTTGCGCGGCTATACCTAACAGAAACGAAAAAGAAATCATTTCTTTCCAGCTAAACCGAGTGCCAAAGCGAACAAGAATACTTGCACCAGTCACATACAACATCAAAATTCCTACAAATAACATCATGGCTGTAAAATTGACGATTTACTTTTTTAGAGAATCAATGGGCAATACAATTTCGCTAGTGCGTTTCTCGGGCGAATAGTGGAGTTTATCGTAACCCCAACCGTTAACGATAGCCACATGTGTTACCTTGGCATACAAAGCTTTGCTCTTTTCTTTATCGTCTTCACCCACACACAAACGCGGGAAAATAAAGTACTCTACCCATTCGGCACTGTTCAGAAATTTCATCTCGTCAGATGTATCAATAGCCGAATGTGGAGGTAAAAGAATAACCGCATTCTCCGGTGTATTTTCGCGCAAATATTTCAAATACCAGTAGTTACTGATCTTGAACAAACGCTTATCGTCCATTGTCAGCTCGGGCATATTTGTGTTTAGCCGTCTGGTTTCAATACGATCGATAAGTTCTTTGTTACGCACCGCCATTTCTGTAATCGCCCAATGATAACCGGGCACAGAAACGTAGAGGAGTAATAATATCACTCCAAGTATAAAGGCCACTAGCAGATTCCTCCGCAACAAACCCGGATTATTTTGTTCTTGTTTCATAATTAATTGACAAACCTGAATTTTAACAACACCCACAAGGCTTTCACGCCATCTTTCCAGTTCACTTTTTTCCCTTCGTCAAAAGAACGTGGGTAATAGTTCATCGGCAATTCTTTAATCTTATATCCTAACTTCGACACTTTGGCCGTTACTTCCGGACAAAATTCAAAGCGATCGTAGGTTAACTTTATCGACTTTAATATATCAGCCCGAAACACTTTATAACATGTAGGTTCATCGGTAATACGCTGACCGTATAGCACATTTACAGCGGTAGATAAAACTCTTCCGCCCAATTGATACGATAAATACAAATGTGCCTCTTTCGGGTTCAAATACCGCGAACCATACACCACTTGCGCTTCACCACTTCTAATTGGTGCGGTTAAGGCAATAAAATCGTTCGGGTCGGTTTCCAAATCTCCATCCTGAATAGAAATAATATCGCCTGTAGCATGCGGAATTCCGGTGCGTATACCGGCCGATTTTCCTTTGTTCACCGAGTGATATAATACTTGAACGTTATCGAATTTTCCGTCATATTCATTACGAAGAATGTCGGTGGTGCCATCGGTAGAGCAATCGTCTACGATCACCAATTCTTTTTCGAGGGGTACTGCCTGCACCTTCGCAATAATCTCGCGAATGGTTTTTGCTTCATTAAAGACAGGCATGATAATCGATAGTTTCAAAGCGCTTTCTTTTTGTTGGCTAAAGAAAAGGAAAAAAAGTGAAAAACGAATAGGAATACTACTGTTTGAAGGAAGTTATCCTTGCTACATATTTCCCAATAACATCAAACTCCAAATTCACTGTTGACCCCGCTTTCACGGCATGAATATTCGTGTGCTCGTATGTGTATGGAATGATAGCTACAGAAAACACATCATCATGCACATCAAAAACGGTTAGACTTATACCGTTAATACAAATTGACCCTTTCTCTACCACCAACGCATTAGCAGAAGGCAAATAACGAAACGTAAACACCCAACTGTTTTGATTTTCCAATACATGCACACAGGTTCCGGTTGCATCTACATGGCCAGAAACAATATGTCCGTCTAATCTTCCGCCAACTATGGTACAACGTTCCAAATTCACTACATCTCCAGCTTTTAACTGCCCTAAATTTGTTTTTGCTAATGTTTCCGGCACAGCCGTTACACGATGTGAATCTTCACTCAGTTCCACCACGGTTAAGCAGGCACCATTGTGTGAAACACTTTGATCAATTTTCAACTGCGAAGAAATAGCTGATTGAATAACAAAATCTACACAAACGCCATTCGTTTCAATGGCCACCACTTTCCCAATTGTTTCAATAATTCCGGTAAACATATTTTGTGTTTTGCATTAGCGGAGCAACTCAATAAACCCACCTCCTTTTTTGGATGGCAACGGTTTCTTCACTTCAGCTCCATAATGTTGTTCGTAATAATAACCGGCATAATAGTACACCCCATCCGGCAAATCTTTTCCTGTTTTCTGATCTTGTCCGTTCCACTTCAATTCCGGATCAGTAGTTTCAAACACCTTTTCCCCCCAGCGATTAAAGACTTTAAACTCTACTCTCGACACAAAGCGGTAAGGTTTTCTCGGGGTAAAGAAATCATTCGCCCCATCACCATTTGGCGTAAAGGTATTTGGCAGCTCATACACCGGGCAATTATCTATACAAACTGTATTCGTTTTCGGACTTTCATTCCCTAATCGGTCTATCGCTGTTACAACATAGCAACCGGCCAAGCTTTCAAGGAGTTGATGAGTATATGTTGTATCACTGATATTACCGGTAGAATCAACATATTGAAATCCGGTTGTTGTATCGCGTTGGAAATAAATTTTGTACTTCACCACATCGGCCCCACAGCTATCCGTATAGTTATGCCATTTCAAAAAGTTGGCATACACAAAAGTATCAGAACTCAAGTTCGAACACTGATTGGAAACCTCTAAAACCGGAGGACAAGGAGCAATGGTATCTTTTGGAGCGGCACATTGTATCTCCGACAAATTGATGAGCGGTCGTTGAATTAACGGATTAGTATAATGCCCAAACGATTTGATGTAGTAACAATAGGTAGTATCATTGGTCAATGCAGTATCGGTAAGTGTTTTCACATTAGTTGTGGCCAAATAATTAAACAAACCAGTGCCGTTATCGCGCTTGAATACATGGAATGTATCATTCGCCCAAGGCGTGTTAAAATCCCAACTCAAATTCAATTTCTGATCGCTGGCACCAATACTCAAATACACCGATGATGCAGGATCTGAACTGCCAATGGTATCGGCCTGCGAATAAAAATAAACTTGATAGGTATATGGATTCAATTCGGTATTCAAATTCAAATCAGTGAATATCGTATCGTTCAAGTCGTAGTAAGTATTTTTGGTAACGCTATACACCAACTGAGGCGAAGCTACATTGTATCCTGTAGAACGATACAAGTCAAATCGGTATGGAGGTGGGTCAAGTAAGGTATCTAGGTTAGTTCCGCCCGCTTTGGGTTTTGTCCAAGCAATATCCATTTTGCCGGTAGTTGCATCGGTTGTTTGTACGCTTACTTTGGTCAACACCGGTACATCCAAAGGCAAATAAATACAAACCTCGTTAGAAGGTACACTTTCAATTTCATCCCATTCAAAAATACCGTTTGGCGATTTTTTGGTAAAGCGCGCTAAAATTCGGTAGCAGTATTCATTCCCGCGAATAGCCGTATTGTCTACAAAAAACGTATCGGTAAGTCGGTCTGCAATTTTTGTATATCCGCGTCCGGCCAATCCGGTTTCGCAATAGGTAGGGGTAAACGGATTACTGGCAATTTTTCGCCATACCGAAAAGCCTCTGAAATTAACGAAAGAACTGCAATCATAGCTATTCCAGCGCACTGTAATCTGCTTGTGAATGGCAGTGGCTGTAACATTTTTAACCGGTGGCGGTACCACATTAATTAACCACGTTTCTTGATCTACTAATGGTGTGCTGTAGTTATCCTCTGCTTTAAACACCATGGTATACGGCAATCGTTGAATATGTTCACACAAGGTATTCCAAGTAAAGGTGCTTGTTACAGGATTCCCCACTTGTGTTGGGAAGGTGGCTTTGTTGTTCGTTACCTGCATGGGGCCGCCATTGCCCGATAAAGTAACCAGCTGAGTAGCATTGCCATCGTTAGCCGTAACATCCTGTATCAGTGCATCTCCTGCGCGTATACAGGTATCATTCAATGCATTAATTTGCGGAGGCTGATTGTTGTTGTTTTCTACAATAATTTGCATGTCGCGAATCATGGTTCCCATCACCACACCTCGCCTGTATTCTCGAATTAAAATGGCAATATTGTAAATGCCACTGGCTTGGGGTACCGCCCAAATAAATTCACCGGTAAAGCGATTGAGCGAGACTTTATTATTCGCACTGATGTACAATTGATTTGGGTATTTATAGCCCGGCACAGGCACACCGCTCTGTTGCAGGGGATCAATCAATTCATAGATAAGGCTGTCGCCATCAATGTCGTAGGCTAACGGGTTATGATAAAACGTGTCTCCCACATTCGCAAAATCGATAGGCGGATTAAGTAAGATTGGTGACGAATTAAAGCCAATATTGGAAATATCATTCGGGAATTTAATGGTGTCTTCCACGAAGAAAATCACTCCATCTGATGATCCTCCATTGATGTTCAAAATATTGTTGTTGCGTAGGGAATCGGCACAAGTAATTAAATAAAAATTATTAGGCGCTGGTGGCACACCTGCATACACGTGCGTTGTCACGTAAAAATTGCGCTTTATGTTATTGCCAATATCTTCGCCATTGGGGAAACCGTCACCATTGATTGGACCGTTTACGCGGGTTGCTACAGAAGAAGACCCATCGCCCCAATTCAGCGAAAGTTGGTTTTTATCCGCCCCGGGATTCGCTCCTACAATTTTGGTGTACGTGGCAATAGTAGCCTTAATGGTAAACGGGGCCGTAACTTGATAGTAAATTTCTCCGGCTCGCACATGCGATGCTTGGGCAAACACAGGGGCAAATAGTAAAACGACAAAAAGTGACTTCAGCTTCATTTCGATTCAAAATAAGAATATTTTCTTGAACCTTTAAAACAAGCCCGCATTTATAACAAAAATGAAGAAGAATGTATTGGGCGCATCCCTCCTGAGGTCGGGTCGTGCTGTTCGCTGCAATCTCCGTCCCGCTAAGAAACGGGACAGAGGATTTTCGCTGCCATCACTTGCGGGCAGTGTATTTACTTTGCTAATTGTTCAAGGTAGTAGCGGTGGCATTAATTCGTTGCTCTCGCAAGTTTAGCGAAGCGCAACTTGGGAGTATAAATAAGCAAAGTTTGTAACTTTGGGTTAAACAAAAACTATGACTGAGCATATAACGTGTACAACATCACTTTAACTAAAAAAATAATTACGGCACATATTGCACATTTCGAAAAAGATTTTTAACTCGATTATACATGCCCATTAACGTATTTTGGCTATATGAAAAGACTAATAAAAACCACCCTGTTAATGAGTCTACTCCAACTCATATACACTCCCGCAACCGCACAGATAAATCTGGTGCCGAATCCGAGTTTTGAGGAGTATGTTAGTTGTCCGAATAGCCTCGAAGAAGTAGATGGCAATTTGAAGAATTGGAGATCTTTCAAAGGTTCACCTGACTATTTTAATAATTGTTCTTCAAATCTTGGATTTGCTAATGTATTAAGTTATCAAAAGGCGCATACGGGAGAAGCATATGTTGGGTTCGTAAATTGTGATGTAAATAACAATGCAGAACAAATAGGTGTAAAACTAAACAGCTCATTGATAAAAGGCAATAAATACTATGTGAGTTTTTATCTATCGCTAGCTTATAATAATTACTCCTTAAATATTTCCTCAAACAAAATGGGAGTTATGTTCTCAACATTATATCATTATGATAGTTTAGGCATTAAGCAATTATCAAATTACAGTCAAGTATTTTCTAGTATTGTAATCAAAGATACCGTATATTGGATAAAAGTTTCAGGTTCTTTTATTGCTGATTCCGCATATGAGTATTTAATCATTGGAGGACTTTTTGACATTAATCAATTAGATACATCATACTTGTCAAACGCTTCTCCACCTTCTCAAAGTTATTATTTTTTAGATGACGTCTGTTTGAGTGAAGATTCCACAATTTGTTACACTAATGTATCAAATTGTGATTTTATTTTACCTACCGCCTTCTCCCCAAATGGTGATAATATGAATGACACATATAAATGGATAACTAATTGTACAAATTATGTGGATTACATAATGAATATCTATAACCGATGGGGAGAAAAGGTTTTCACCTCAAACAACAGTAATTATACATGGGATGGGATATTTAAAGGCGAACAACAACCCTCGGATGTATATGCTGTGTATGTTTCAGTCGTTGTAGATGGCAAACCTATTTCCAAAATTTCAAATCTCACCTTATTTCGATAATCATTTTTTTTAATAACGCTGCTCTCGCAAGTTTAGCGAAGCGCAACTTGCGAGTATAAATAAGCAAAGTTTGTAAATTTGGGTTAAACAAAAACTATGAGCTGAGCATATAACGTGTACAACATCACTTTAACTAAAAAAAAAATTACGGCACATATTGCACATTTCGAAAAAAAATTTTAACTCGATTATACATGCCCATTAACGTATTTTGGCTATATGAAAAGACTAATAAAAACCACCCTGTTAATGAGTCTACTCCAACTCATATACACTCCCGCAACTGCACAGATAAATCTGGTGCCAAATCCGAGTTTTGAGGAGTATGATAGTTGTCCGAATACATTAAGTCAACTTAGCTATACCAAGAATTGGAGTAATCCTAATATTGCTTCTCCAGATTATTATAACTCATGTAATATTTTAGATGTTGGGATTCCTCAAAATGATGTTGGCTTTCAAAATGCAAAAACCGGAAATGCTTATGCAGGTATTTATGTTATTGGTGATAGTTCGATAATTCCAGTTATCAGAGAATATATACAGTGTAAGCTCATTTTACCTTTAGAAGCAGGTAAGATTTATCAAACCAAATTTTACGTCTCACTAGCAGATCGGAGCGGCTTAGGTTGCAATAATATCGGTGCTTATTTTTCTGACACACCAATTACTAGCATATCCGATGAAAATTTTCGTGTAGTCCCCCAAGTTATCAACACCCCAAATAAGTCAATAACGAATAATGAAAATTGGACTGAAGTAAGTGGTTTTTTTAAAGCAACGGGTGGCGAGCAATTTATAACTATTGGAGTATTCACAGATAATCAAAACACAACGTGGGATACCGTCCAAGGGAGAAACCCGGATTTTTACGAACAATCCTATTATTATATTGACGATGTCGCTGTATATGGAATCAACCAAATTGAAATGGCAACCGCATTTTCGCCAAATAATGATGGTCAAAATGACTTTTACTATCCAGTTTACTTCGACAAAAAAATAACAATTCAACAATTCAGAGTATACAATAAATGGGGTGAATTAATCCACGATAATACTGAGACAAAGTGGGATGGTAAGTTTAGGGGTGAAGACCAACCTCAAGAAGTTTATATGTACTATATTTTTGCTGATTTACCTTTACCTGACAATCCTCAAAAAAAAATCGCCTACAAAAAAACAGGTTCTTTCACACTACTCAGATAATTAAAATATAATCAAAATCCCTGCTCTCGCAAGTTTAGCGAAGCGTAACTTGCGAGTATAAATAAGCAAAGTTTGTAACTTTGCGTTAAACAAAAGTTATGAGCCGAGCATATAAAGTGCACAACCCCAACGGCATTTATTTCCTAAGTTTTGCCACTGTAGGTTGGATAGATGTATTTACAAGAAACAACTACAAAGATATTGTTGTAGATAGTCTAAAGTTCTGTCAATTGCACAAAGGACTTCGTGTTCACGCATGGGTGATAATGACAAACCATGTGCATCTAGTAGTAAGTGTACAAGAGCAATTTAGTTTAGTAGATGTAATTCGCGATTTGAAGAAACACTGTAGCAAAGCAATTATAAAAACAATAGCCAATCACCCCGCAGAGAGCCGAAAAGAATGGATGTTGGCTATCTTTAAAAGTTCGGGAGCGTATAATCCTAACAATAAGGAATTTCAGTTTTGGCGACAAGACAACCAACCCATTGAACTTTTTTCAAATGAAGTGATAGATCAAAAAATTGACTATATCCACAATAATCCAATCGTAGCAGGATTTGTGGCAGAAGCTGAACATTGGATATACGGAAGCGCTGTAGATTATGCGGGTGGAAAAGGAATGATAGCCATTGATTTCTTATGATGTTTAAAACATCATTTATTTAATTTCGCAAGTTACGCTTCGCTAAACTTGCGAAAGCGATGATTGTGGCTTTTAATGAATCTTAAATAGCCAATACTCACCCTCTCCTAATCTGTGCCCCTATCTCTTTCTCGAACTTATCCATCAAGCGATTCATCACCTTGTCAATGTCCTTATCGGTAAGTGTTTTGGTTTCATCTAAGAAAGTGAAACTTACGGCATATGATTTTTTGCCGGCTTCAATTTTTTCGCCTTTGTATACGTCAAACAACGACACCGAACGTAGTAATTTTTTGTTTTCCGCAAACGATAATTGCTCAATTTTTTCAAACGCCAAAGCATCTTCTACAATCATCGATAAATCGCGCTGCACGGCAGGGTATTTAGATAATTCGGAAAAACGAACTTGCTGGAAAGCACTGCGCTCCAATACCACCGACCAATTAATATCCGCAAAAAACACATCTTGTTTCACATCTTGCTGCTGACAAATTTTCGATTTTAATTTGCCAATGGTTCCTGCTAACTGGCCTTCTACCATAATTTTCAAACCAAACTCGAACACCGATTCGTTTTCAAATGAAGTGGTAACATAGCCGCCCATAAAGCGATTTAGCAAATTCAACACGTCCGTTTTCAAATGGAAGAAGGTGAATTTTTCTGCTTTCGAGATCCAATTTTGCTCGCGCGTTTTGCCCGAAAGCAACAACGTTAAATGGCGCTGTTGAGAATAGCCTTCTGCGGTTTTGTGATACGTATTCCCAAATTCAAAAAATTGAATATCCTGATTTTTGTAGTTGATATTTCTGCTCACTACTTCCAACAAACCATACACCATGGAAGTACGTAAAGCATCCAATTCTGTAGTTTGCGAATTCAACAAACGGACTGTTTGCTCTTGCAACGTTTTATCTTGCTCAAACTTCGATTGTGTAATCGAATTTGTTGAAGCTTCAAAATAACCTGCACCCACTAGATAGTCGGCTGCCTTGTTATCCATTTTCAAATAATCGATGGCCGGTGAAAACGATAGCGATGCATGTAAACGTTTCGGCATAGGCACGGTGTTGTAGCCGTAGATTCTCAATATTTCTTCTACAACATCGGCCTCACGTGTAACTTCCACGCGGTATGTAGGTACCGTTAAATGTAACATTCCACCCGACATCGGTTGAATCACAAAACCTAAATCGTTCAAAATCGCCTCCACTTTTTCTTGGGGCAAATTCGTTCCCGCCAATTCATTAATGCGTGCAAACGAAGTCTCTACAACAGCATTCGCAACAGCATCCGGATACACATCTACCATTTCCGATACTTCACCTCCGCCTAATTCCACAATTAAAGCCGCTGCTCTTAAGGCTGCAAGAGTAGTCGCATTAATATCCGTTGTTTTCTCAAAATGCTGTGATGCATCGGTACGTAAAGCATGACGTGTAGCTGTTTTGCGCACACTAATCGGATCAAAAAAAGCCGATTCTAAAAACACATCGGTAGTACTATCCGATACGCCACTATCTAAACCACCATACACACCCGCAATACATAATGCGCGTTGTGTGTCGCAGATCATTAAATCTTCCCCATCGAGCTTACGTTCAACCCCATCAAGGGTTACAAAGGCAGTACCTGCATTGCAATTGCGAACAATCACTTGCTCACCTGCAATTTTTGCAGCATCAAAAGCATGCAGTGGTTGTCCCATTTCGTGCAATACAAAATTGGTAACATCAACTATATTATTAATTGGCTTCACCCCAATGGCTTTCAGTCTATTTTGCAACCAAAGTGGAGATTCTTGTACTTTTACATTTTTGATATACAAAGCACTGTAACGCTTACAAGTCTTGGCATTCTCAATTTTAACGGCAATTGGCGAAGAGAATTTTTGCGCCACTACAGACGTAGGTAATTTCAAATCCAAACCCACATTGTACACACCACGTAAAGCTGCTCGCAAATCTCTTGCTACACCAATGTGCGAAAATCCATCCGAACGATTTGGCGTTAATCCAATGGTATAAACAATATCACTTTCTACCTTGAAATACTCAGCAGCCGATAATCCTATCGGAGTGTCTGATGGCAATTCCATAATGCCGGAATGACTTTCTCCCAAGCCTAATTCATCTTCTGCGCAAATCATACCAAACGATTCTACTCCTCTAATTTTCGATTTCTTAATCGCGAAAACCTCTTCTGAATTCACCGGATACAAATTTGCGCCAATAGTTGCAATGGGGGATTTCAAACCTACTCTGCAATTCGGTGCACCGCAAACTATTTGTAACAATTCGCCTGTGCCAATATCTACTTTGGTAACTTTCAATTTATCCGCATCAGGGTGTTGCTCACACTCTTTAATTTCCCCAATCACCACCCCTTTTAATCCGCCCTTCACTGATTCCCAGGTCTCGAATTCTTCTACTTCTAATCCGGTATTGGTCAAAATTTCCGAAACATCTTCTGGCGTAAGTGTAAAGTCTACATATTGTTTCAGCCAGTTATAACTAATTTCCATATTCTTTTCGTGCTTATATTATCTATTCAAAAATCGGGTTCTCTATTAATTCTCGATTTCTACTTCTTTTGCTTGTAAAATCTCTTTTGTTGTGGCGTAACGATGTATGAAAGCCAACACCTTCAGGTGTTTGTATTCGTAATTTTTGCCAGACACATTCACTTTATAAACTCGTTGTACAGTTGTACCGCGTTTTAAATCGTGATTTAACTTATCGCCTAAAGTATCACTAAACGATTCCCGCACAATTTCATTATGTATATAGTTTGTATCCACGGTATTATTCGGCTGCAACTGAGCAGTGATGATACTGTCTTCCACTAAAAACAAACTCAATTTATTCGGTTCGGTTTGGGCTTGGGTGTAATGCGCTTTCACATCAATCAGTAATTCTCCGCTTGTAGCATTAAACGTAGGCGTTAATGAAATATTAACCGGTGTTGCTGCCGACAAGCGTTGTGGCAAAAGTGTTGCCCAATCCAAATAATCGTTGCATAAACTTTGCGCACCTGAAAAATTCACCCGATCAATAGCACCATTCGGTTTATACCCAGGGTATAATAAATATTCTTCTATCTTTTGAGCAATAGCCGATTTCAGTTCCTCTTTGCTGTAGGCATATACTTCACTTTGAATATTACTATGTAAACTAATACCAATCAATCTACCCGGATAGGTTTGCTTCAAACTGCGCAATTCAGCATGCCCTTGCGGACAGTTTAGGCATCGTACACCTGTGAATTCTTCAATTAGAATCATTTTCGTTTCAGGTGCTTGAACGGCTTCGAGATAAGCTGTATCCAGCAAAAGGCCTAGTGGCTTGCTTTTTCCTAAATCTACTACTGTACCTACTTCCTTACAAGAAGAAATCAAAAGCGTACTTACTGCAATAGCAAAAAATATTTTAAACGTATTCATAATGCATTAAAATGTGCTGGTTAAACTTAATCTCACCCCGCTAAATGCAGGTTCAAATCTACAAACACCACCCGTACAAACAATTCCACCCACTTGTTTCACATAGTTTAAACTCACGCGAGTAGCATGGTAGGTATAGGCCGCAAATATGGAATAGAAATGATGTTGAGTGCGATAAATATCTTCCGGGTTATCTTTGTTTGGTTTGAAATTCCACATATCTGAAACGGCCACCGAGAACATTGGAGCTACATTAAACTCTACCAAAGCATACATCCATTGTCCGAAATCTTTCGGCACATATTGATATTGTAGCTCGATACGGTACGACATTTTTTTATTGAACTTATGTTGCCATTCTACAAAAGGTGTAAAGGCATTTACACGTATATCGCCATCGCCACGGTAGATTTGGCGGTTGTAGCGAATAAATTGAAAGCCAAAATCGAGTTGCATATTTCTGTTCGGCTTATATTCTGCAGCGCCAAACCCTTCAATAAAGAAATTGCGAATCGGAGTATTCACTGTATCAATACCTCCGCTTCCATTAGACTTTGTTGTGATATCGTAGGTCAATGGTTTTTTCAACAAAAAATCGCCTATCTCGGAACCACTCAACACAAACTTCCATTTTTTATTGGGCGAATAATTCACCTCTCCACTAAACGCCAACTCTTGTTGATCGAGGGCAGCAGCAAAATACCGAGCCGGCATCCGCAAAGCATTCTGGCGCGCTAAAGGCGGCTGAAAGTTCAATAAACCGCGAAATAGATTTTCGTTGGCTGAAGTTCGCAACTGGAAATTTTCTGTGCGCTTAAATTGAACGTTAACGCCAATCCCTTTTTTGGAATAGCTTAACGAGGTAAAAATTGTACTACCGCTTTTATTCAACAATTGATTGCCTATTCCATAAAAAGCATCCTTTGTTTTGTATGCCCCCTCTACATACCAAACAAAATTACCTGCTGTAAGTGTGTTGTAGAATGTAAATGCATACACGTTATAATTCGGAATAAAGCGATCGTTGGTGTCAAGTGCCTCAATACGCGTAATCAATTTACTTATCGAATTTTGATCCATAGAACGATTCATTATGCCTACACCGGGCACAAGCGATATTTTACCTTTGATGAGCACATTCCCTTCAATAGCCCCTCCACTGATAATTGGCATATAAACCGGGCTTGTGTTTACGGAAAGCATATAATCTTTTTGCAAACCGCTAAACGCAAAAATATGAAGATGTTTCCCGGTATATTCTGCTCTACCGCCAACTAAGGCATTATCGATACCCAGTGAACGCTCCTCATAGGCACGATAAATAATACCGGAACCGATTTGTCCATAAATATAGCCACCGGTAAACGTGAAATCCTTAACCTTTTTTCTGATATAAAAATTACCCAGGCCCACGTTGGTATTTGGTACAGTTGGATTTCGCAAAATTGAATTCAAAAAAACATCAACACGAACACCTGCATCTAAGCCTAATTTCTCGTTACTATAGTTCGCATTTAACCAAATATCACTCCCAATTTTAAGTTTATCGTAATGCGGCAAATTGGCTGCCCCTATGGATGGATCGCGAATAAAAAAATTGGTATTCGATTGAAAAGAACCTGAAAAAACAGACTGACTATTTCCATTCATTAGAAACAACAATCCACAAATCGTGGAAAATATTTTTGCTGCAAACTTCATCGTATATAAAGCAATTTCATAAATTTAGTTTGGTGTAAATGATTGTTCTTCACAAAGAATCTTTAGCTATACACCTTCATGTGGACGCAATTATAAAGTTTGGCACGCACATTGAAGTTATAAACTTATAAAAATATAGAATGAATACTATAAAACTGATGATATTGTTTGTGGCTTTGGTAGCCGTTCCTTTTACCGGCAAATGTGTGGAAGGCGGAAAAACATTGCCTTCTGTAGCGATCACCGACCTTAACGGCAAATCGATAAACAGCTTAGATTTCACCAAAGACGGAAAAATTACCATTATCAGCTTTTGGGCTACTTGGTGTGTGCCTTGTAAGAAAGAATTAAACACGGTGAGCGAGCTTTACGAAGATTGGACAAAAAAATACAATGTAAAAATGATTGCCGTATCTATTGATGATTCTCGCAATTCAAGCAAAGTAAAGCCCTATGTGGATGCACAACGTTGGGATTTTGGTGTATTTTTGGACATCAATCAAGATTTTAAGCGCGCTTTGAATATTCAAAGCGTTCCCTTCACTGTGTTAATCGACCAAACCGGCAAAATTGTATATACCCATTCCGGCTATGTAGAAGGCGATGAAACAATTTTAGAAGACGAAATCGCTAAATTGAGCAAGTAATCTAACGGCCCTTTTTCTACCCATTACCTACTTAAAAAAAACTTAATTTTTTTCAGAAACTTCCCTTTCTGACATAGTTTAGCGAATATTGGTAATGCAATACACCCTGCAAAATTTAAAAGCAATTTGGACTAACGTGCTGGAAGAGAAAGACTTCGCGAGACGTTTCTACATCAATTTTGCCTTTTGCTTTGTAACGTATATTGCCTTTGCGCAATTGGTAGCCATGAACAAAGACCGACCCGGTGTTGTGCTGAACGATGTGATTCAAAACATGTTACCTCCGCATAATTTTTCACCGCTTATTTTCCTTCTCACCTACTCTGGCATAGTTATATTTTTGCGCCATTTTATCTTCTATCCAAAATTGCTCTATTGCGCCTTTCAGGGCTTTACTGCCATTTTCATTGTGCGAACAATTCTTATCTTTTTGATACCGCTTGCTGCACCCCTAGGGCAAATCGTTTTAGTAGATCCATTTCTGGATTGTTTTGTGCCGGGAAGTTCTTCGGAGTTAACAAACGATTTGTTTTTTTCGGGACATGTATCCGATTTGTCGTTTCTTATTTTCTGTAGCCCCGAAAAGTGGCTAAAATATTGGCTTACGGGCACTGCCTGTATAGTTGGATTTCTCCTCATCTGGCAACGCGTTCATTACTCAGCGGATGTATTTGCTGCTCCTTTTTTTGCCTATTGGGGATATGTAGTTTTTGTAAAAAACAGAGGTTGATTTTATCGTACGGCCATTTTCCGAATCATTATGGAAAAAATCGATGGGAAATGTCGTTTCATCCAAACGCCAAACTTTTCTTTTAATCCGCCAATCACCACTTCTTCTTTTCCATTGTCAATAGCGCGTAATATTTGATTTGCAACATCATCTGGCGAAAGTCCTTTGGCAGTAGCTTCATCCATTTGCTTCAAAGGTTCTCCCTTTTCATTCAATGCATTGATTGAAACATTTGTGCGCACAAAACCCGGACACACCAACAGCACTTTAATGTTATCGTCATACAACTCGGCACGCATGGCATCAAAAAAACCATGCAAAGCATGCTTTGAAGCTGAATACCCACTCCGCCATGGTGAACCAAATTTTCCTACGGCACTGGTTACTACAACAACTTGTCCTTGTTGTTTTCCCAGCATTGTAGGCAGCACCGCTTTTGTAAGTGCCACTGTACCTAAATAATTTATATCCATCAATCGCTTATCTACAGCTAATGGGGTTTCTCTTACTAATGAACGTTGGCTAATACCCGCATTATTGATCAAAACATCAATAGTACCGAACCGATTTAATACTGCTTGAAGTGCTGGCTCAAACGTTTCAGTGTGCTCAATGTCTAATGGAAAAACGAGCACTTCATCTTCATTCAGTTTACAGTGCTCTTTCACCCGTATTAATTCCGATGCTCTTCTAGCGGAAAGCACCAGTTTTGCACCTCTTCGCGCAAAAGCATAGGCAAGTCCCTCACCAATACCCGAACTCGCTCCTGTAATCCATACTACTTTGCCTTTCATCTTAACTTTTTGAATTAAATCTAAACAGTTTCTTTATAAAGGTTTACATTTTGCAGATACAGCCCCTCTTTTTTCTTTGTTATATCAATATTTTTTTACATTCGCTGAGCTCAAAAAAACCTTATTGATAATGAAAAAAACAACTTTGTTACTTTCTTCGCTGATTTTCTTCGCTGTGTCAACGTTTGCACAACAGGAAGCACCTGCCAAATCAGGTTCAGCATCTGCATCTACAACTCCTGATAAGTTAAGCTGGAGAAAAAACAGAAAATTGGCTAAAAAGTCTCTAAAAAAGGGAAGCTTGGAAACAGCAACTGCGTATCTGGAAGCCGGTGCTGCAAAGAAGCCAAAGAAAACATACTTCGCAACAACACTAGCGCCTACAGAGCTTGCGTTGAGAGATTATACAGCATCAAACAAGTGGTATAAAACATTGGTAGACAAAGATTCGGTTAAACACAAAAAACCGGAGTATTTGTTCCAATATGCAATGACGCAAAAATATCTCGGACAGTATGAAGAGGCTGAAAAAAACTTCAAAAAATACACCAAGTTGGCAAAAGATGATGATGCCTCTGTAGAATTGAAAAAACGTGCAAAACGCGAAGCTGAAGGATGTAGAAAAGGGATTTTCTTCCGCGATTCGGTAGAAAAACCGGCTTTCAAAGTGCGTCACTTAGACGGTAACTTAAACCAACCTTATGCCGATTTTTCGCCTATTATGAAAGACGATGCTTTGTATTTCACTTCATTGAAATCAAACCAAACAAAAGAGGTCAACAAAAAAGAAATTTATTCTACTTATTCTCGAATTTACAAATCGCAGAAAAACGGAAACGAATTTACATCAGGTGTTGAAATTTCTGAAAACGTGAACGTGCCAAATGTACATGTAGGCAATCCTGCATTCACTAAAGACGGTAACACCATGTATTACACACAATGCACACAAACCGATTTGCAACATTCAAAATGCAACATCTTTGTAAGCAAATTGGTGAATGGTGTTTGGGAGAAAGGGGTGAATGCCGGTGCGGTAAACGATCCTTTATTTACGTCTACACAACCTGCTGTTGGTAAAAACAAAGAAGGAGATGATGTGGTTTATTTTGTTTCCGATAGAAATCTTGGAAAAGGATTAGACATCTTTGTTTCGAAAATCAATACAGACGGTTCTTTGAGCAAACCACGTTCTGTTGGTCCGCAAATCAACTCGAAACTAGACGAAGTTACCCCTTTCTATGAGCCGAAAACAAACACACTCTATTTCAGTTCTAACGGATGGATTAACATTGGAGGATTTGATGTTTTCCGCACTACATGGGATAATGGTGGCGAGTGGATGGAGCCTGAAAACTTAGGACTACCGGTTAACTCTAGCGTTGATGACATTAACTTTACGTTGAACGAAGCCAATACAAAAGGATTTGTTGTATCGAACCGTGCAGGTGGTATGAGCTTAAGAAATGAAACATGCTGCGATGATATTTTCTTTGTAGAAACATCAAGATTGTTCTTAGCCGTAAACGGAAAATTGTTTGAAGAAAAAGATAGCGTAAGAACATTAGCTGAGAACGGAAACGTTGTGTTATTTGACGAACGTAACGGATTTGAGTTAGGTCAGTACAACGTAATCAATGGACAATACTTCTTTGACCTAGAGCCTAACAGAGGCTACAAATTAACGTCTAAAAAAGACGGCTACTACGAAACGCAACTTTCGTTCAATACCGATAATCGCACTTCCTCTGACACGCTTTTATTCGACTTAATGTTGAAGAAAAAAGTAGAAGTTAATCCTCTTTTCGGAAGAAGAATCGGCACTATCTACTATGAATATGACCGTGCAAGAATCTTACCTGAAGGAAGAGATACTTTGAAAAAAGTAGTTGATATTCTTAAACAATATCCAAATGCAGTTATTGAAGTAGGTGCGCACACCGATGGAAAAGGAACTGAAGAATATAACTTAAAACTGTCTCAACACCGTGCAGCAGTAGCAATCAATTATTTTGTATACGAGAAAAAATTAAACAAAGCAAGATTTGTTGCAAAAGCTTACGGAACTTCTCAGCCTGCTGCCCCTAATACAAAAGAAGACGGCAAAGACAATCCTGAAGGAAGAGCAAAAAACAGACGTACCATCTTTACTATCATTGATGAATTAAAGCCTATTGATAGTACAGCTGCACCTAAAAAATAAGCATAATTTCTTTTCGTTTTAAAATGCCATTTCGAATGAAATGGCATTTTAATTTTTGGGAAAGTTTAAATTGCATTCCGATAATAATGCTAATTTTACAGCACAATCAATAAACATGAAATCCTTAGCCTTAGCCCTTTCAACAGTTGTACTTCTTTTGATTTCCGGTTGCGATAATAAGTCGTGCAAAGACACCGTTTGTGGAACAAACCAAGTATGTAACGGTGGTGTGTGCTATTGCCGCGATGGGTATGAAGGAGCCGATTGTTCACTACTTAGTGCAACAAAGTTTTTAACCAAAAATGGAATGACCAACTATCAATGGACTGTTTCAGAAAATTGCCAAAATGGTGGAGGTGGTTCAACGTATTATACAAGTTTCCAAAGCACAGGTAGCAGCAACGTATCGGAACTTGTACTTAACAATTTCCTAAATCAATATACCATAACCGGATATGTACGTGGGGCTGCTGACGGCTCAGGGAATACGATTGAATTTCCAAATCAACAACTAGGTGGCTCGGGCACAATCTATGGAATGGGGACCTATGACATTAACAATAAGCGCATTACTGTTAATTTCGAATACAGCCTTTATGGCCAAAACAAAGCATGCACACATACCTTCTATTAAATTAGTAAGGCTTCACAACATATGTTGCAAAGCCTTACTAAATATCGAACAAGCTATATTACTTCTTACCAAACATACCGGCAATTGTTCCTAACAATCCACCTGCTCCACCTTGGTTAGACAATAACTGACCTGCAATACCAGCAATATCAACACCCTGTCCGCCACCTTTTGAAAACTGACTCAACACCGAATTGAAATCTACACCTCCGGTTTTGCCACCCGTTAACGAACTGATAACGCTATTCATATCTACAGAACTATCGTTAGGATCTGCAGTTTTTTGTGTGAATTGGCTCAATACCTGAGGTATTAATGAAGATGCAATAGATGAAGCAGCACTGCTGTCAACTCCGTATTTCGAAGCTAAATTACCCGCAAGGCTATTCACAATGTTTCCCACCAAAGGATTAGAAGCTACATTGCCACCACCATTGCTGAAAAGACTCATCACATCTTGTAAATTTCCATTAGCCACGGCACCTGAAAGTACTTGCTGAATTGCACTACCGGCTTCGTTAATAGCGGCATCGTTGTGCTGATTGGGAACTGCATCGTTATTCACAATAGCACTTTGCGCCTGTTGCTTTACAATATCTAATAATTGATCGAACATGATTTTTGATTTTAATAGTTAATAATGATTTACCAATTTACTCTTTTTAAAAAATATATTTGAAGTCAAAATCCAAAACCAAAGGCTTTGCATTTTAAGATTGACATACATACACATATCATACCAGAAAAAATGCCTCGCTGGGCAGATAAATTCGGGTACAAGGGCTTTATACACTTAGAGCATCACAAACCTTGTTGTGCAAGAATGATGAAAGACGATGAGTTCTTCCGTGAAATCCAGTCGAATTGTTGGGATCCGGAGAAACGAATCGAAGAATGCAATCATCATCACGTGCACATGCAAGTGTTGTCCACCATTCCCGTTATGTTTCATTATTGGGCGAAAGCTGCTGATGCGTATGACACTTCTCGTTTTCTAAATGATCACATTGCCGAGATAGTAGCCAAGTATCCAAATCGTTTCTTTGGTTTAGGCACTATCCCAATGCAATCGGCTGAATTGGCTATAAAGGAAATTGAACGCTGCAAAAAAATTGGCTTAAGCGGTATTGAAATTGGAAGCAATGTAAACGATTTGAACCTGAACGAACGCCAGTTCTTCCCTATCTACGAAGCCCTTCAAGCCTTAGACATGAGTGTATTTGTTCACCCGTGGAATATGATGGGCACCAAACAAATTCAACAATATTGGATGCCATGGCTTGTGGGAATGCCGGCTGAAACCACTCGTTCTATTTGCGCGATGATATTTGGCGGTGTGTTTGAACGCTTCCCAAAACTAAAAGTGGCATTTGCACATGGAGGAGGAACTTTCCCGGCTACCATTGGACGAATTGAACAAGGCTATAAAGCGCGCCCCGATTTAACGGCACTCGATAACGATGTGAATCCGCGTGAATACTTGGGTAAGTTTTATGTGGACTCACTTACACACGACCCCAAAATGTTGCAGTTTATTATCGATTTAATCGGCAGCGACAAAATTATGTTGGGCACCGATTATCCTTTCCCGTTAGGTGAATTAATTCCGGGGGAAGTGGTTAAATTGCTAAATCCTAGCCAACCTGTAAAAGACCAATTGCTTTATGAAAATGCGCTGAATTGGCTGGGCATGGAAAAATCGCGCTTCCTGCATATGCACAAATAAGTAGTAACTATTCGATGATATGACATTTGAAAACACACTCGCTTTCGCGAAACAACTCGACAAAAACGATTCATTAGCAGCTTTCCGCAACGAATATTTTATTCCGAAACACGGTAAGAAAGACAGCATTTACCTTTGCGGAAACTCATTAGGTCTTCAACCAAAAGTGACCCAATCATATATCGAACAAGAGTTGAAAGACTGGCGAACCTTTGGTGTAGAAGGGCATTTTCACGCCAAAAATCCGTGGTTGAGTTATCATCGTCAATTCGAAAAGCCATTAATGAACCTAATAGGGGCGAAAAAAGGTGAAGTAGTGGCAATGAACCAACTTACAGTGAATCTTAATTTATTGCTGATTTCCTTCTACCAACCCAAAGGCAAAAAGAAAAAGATTTTGATGCAAGCGAGCGAGTTTCCTTCCGATTATTATGCAGTGGAACAACAAATACGTTTGCATGGACTAAAACCAAAAGATTGCATAATAGAAGCAAAGCCAAGAAAAGGAGAAGAAATATTACGCACTGAAGATATTGCTGAAACCATCCACAAACACAAAGATGAACTAGCATTAGTGTTGTTTAGTGCTGTGAATTATTATACCGGACAGTTCTTCGACATAAAAGCCATTGCTAAAGCCTGCTGCGACCACAAAATTACGTTTGGCGTAGATTTAGCGCACGCTATCGGCAATGTGGAATTAAAACTTCACGAATGGAATGTAGATTTCGCCACTTGGTGCAGCTATAAATATCTGAACTCGGGTCCGGGTGGAGTGAGCGGTATTTTCGTAAACAATTACCACGCGAAGAACTTTTCGCTGAAACGATTAGCCGGTTGGTGGGGTAATGATGAAAAAACGCGTTTTAAAATGCAAAAACATTTCGAGCCTGCCGAAGGTGCCCAAGGATGGCAAATCAGTAATGCGCCCATTCTTTCTATGTCGGCTCATGCTGCAGCCCTCTCGTTGTTCGAAAAAGCAGGCATGAAAAACCTTCGCGCTAAAAGTAAAAACCTAACGAGCTACCTTTATTTTCTACTTTCTGAAATAAAAAGCGCTGATTTTCAGCTCATTACTCCAAAAAAGCCTAACGAAAGAGGTTGTCAACTTTCCATCCAAATGAAAAAAGATGGCAGAAGAATATTCGATTACTTAACTAAAAACGGGGTTATTGCCGATTGGCGTGAACCGGATGTAATTCGTGTTGCCCCTGTCCCAATGTACAATTCGTTCGAAGATGTTTTCCGATTTGCAGCCCTTTTTGAGGCGGCTTTGAGTAGAAAATAACCCTAATTATACTCGGCACGGCTTTTGTAATCCAAGGAGAATGTTTATCTTACTTACACAACATTGTCCTATGAAGCAATATATTATAGCATGTTGTCTGATACTGGGAGTATTTTCTTCCGGCAGACTGTGTGCACAGGAAAGTGGAATAGCCAGTTTTTACGATAATTATTTCAACGGAAAAAAAATGGCCGGTGGTGGGTTGTTTGATAACACAAAAATGACCTGCGCCCATAAAACACTTCCTTTTGGAACTATGCTTAAGGTAACAAATCTCACCAACGACAAGTCGGTAATTGTAAAAGTGACCGATAGAGGCCCATATGTAAAAGGGCGAGTGCTCGACCTTACTAAAGCAGCTGCAAAAGAATTAGGGTTTATCAATAGTGGAACAACACAGGTGATGTATGAAATTATCAGCAAAGATAAAACAGAACCTGTTGACTCTATCCAATTTCAAAACTCTCAATTTATTACCATTTCACCGCCCGATACTGTTCTGTTCCAAGATTACGGCATCAAAATCGCAGCCTATGAGAATGCGGATATTGCTTTGAAAACGGCTAATGATTTGGTAATAAAATACAAAATGCCGGTCAGCTTGGAGCGGTTTGCACTGGCAAGGGGAAATATGTATCGCTTGTTTTTAGGTAAATTTACTTCAGAAACTGAGGCAGATGCTATGATTGATAAGGTGAAGAAGGCTTACCCCGGCTGCTATGTCATTCAATACAGCAAATTCAAATAACTACAAATAGAACTTGTGATTGTTATCGTTCAGGAACTTTTCCTTATCACGATAGCTCGGCATTATTTTCTCCACCAAGTTCCAAAAACGGTTGGAGTGATTCGGGTGAATTAAATGCGCCAACTCATGAATTAATACATAATCAATTACATCTTGCGGAGCGAAAAGTAAGCGCAGTGAAATATTGATATTCCCTTGCGTAGAGCAACTGCCCCAATTGCTGGTATTGTATTTCAGCTTCACGGAGTTAATGTGTTTACCAAAATAGCGACTATTCAACTCATGAATACGTTCGGTAATAATGGGCTGAAAAAACTTGGTCAAGCATTTACATACCAAATAACTGTTAGTATTGGCTTGGGCTTCAGCCGATAAGCCTTTCGCTAACGAAATCACAATCTGATTATTGAATATTTTTGCCGTACTCTTTTTCTGCTCTTGGAAGAAGATGCTGATAAAAAAATCGTAGCCACCGATGTGAATCACTTCGCCATTCATGTACTTGCGCTGTGGAAGGAAATCAAGCAACTCAGGTTTACTGCCTAACTTTTCCTTGGCCCACTTCAAAAAGTAATCGATGTTTTTGCGCTGCTCCTCTTTGGGTTGTTTCGCACTGATTTTTATGGTAATTCCATTCGAATTTACTGTAACTCTATTGTTGAATCGATCTTCGAACAAAATCTTAACCGGTACGGCCAAATCGCCAACATTAATTTCGAATGCCTCTACACGCTCCTTCTCTTCCACTACTTTCTGTGACTTAGGCATTATATTTTCGAAAAGCGATAGTAGCATGACGGAGTATTGAATCGGGTAAATTTGTATCCAATTTCTGCCATTGTGAAATCAAATTTTCCACAACTGTTATAATTTAAGGTGTTCGACATATGCGTATTGCGCTACATCGAAGTAGGGTAAGTGCATTGCATCACATTCAGCTTTCCATTTTTTGACACGCCAATTTTTGTTAGAAGTATCGAAAATATATTGTTTCGTATCAAACAGATGATGAAGCACTGCCATACGCTGTCGTTGATTTCCGGAAAGAATAATAGCATCTAATTTCAGCTTAAAAGCAATAGCCTCCTGGAGCTTCACCGGTTTATCAATCAACAAGATTCGCTTTCCATGAAAAACATATAATTGCCCAATGGGTAATTCCAATTGCCGAATATCGCTATGCCTTATCGACATGCTGTGCTTTATACCCAATGCCCACCAATGATGTTTGATATGAAACAACATACTGCTTTCATGCATTTGCAGAGAACTATCTATAGCAGTATATGCTGTTGTGTTTTGAATGAAGGATAACGCAGTATGTTTGGGCACCGAGTAGCAAACGATTTGGGTTTGGTTTTCATTCTGCAAAAGCCGAAGCGTCCGAACGGAAGCATATACCATAAATACCGCCAATAGCCATACACCATATTTTCCCTTCGGTGAAAAGTAATAGAGCAGTGCTAGGGCAATGATTACGTATATCAAATACATTTCTGTTTGTGTTACTTGAATTTCTTCTATTAACGCAAAAGGCAAACTATCGATGAAGTAAACGAACTTATTGATCCACACCAACAGAAAATTGAAGAGCCAACCTACAATCTTAAACACAAAGGGTATTTTGAATGTAATGCAAATCAACATCCCCAAATACAACACAAAATCGCTGGCCGGAATGATGATTAGATTTGAAATCAAAAACAAATTCGGGAACTGATGAAAATAATACAAGCTGATGGGGAATGTAGCAATCTGAGCAGCAATAGAAAGACAAGTAATAGACCAAGCACCTTTCAATATTTTATTCTTGAACGTCAAAATAGGCTGTAAAATCGGGTAGAGCACAACAATGCCTAATACAGCTAAATATGAAAGTTTGAATCCTATTTCAGTAATTAAATACGGATTCCAAAACAAAAGTAACAAACATGAAACGCCCAACACATTGTACATGTTATTATCGCGATTCAGAACTTTGGCAATGACGAAGAAAGTAAACATCACCACGGCCCGCAACACCGATGGACTAAGACCTGTAAGTACTGCATAGAAAAACATTACCGCTAAAACAAGCAGCACTTTTAGCCATTTCAATTGTCGATATTTATCCATCCACTGTAATAAAAACTGTAGTGCTAAAAACAAAATACCTACATGCAAACCGCTTACACTGAGCACATGCAAGGCCCCACTGCTGGCATAGGCTTGTACTATATCAGCATTCATATAATCGCGATAACCCAACATAATGGCACTGGCTACCGCTAATTCATCTTTCGTTTTTACATGTTGTTCGATAAGCGAAAGAAAGAAATCACGCAAGTCGTAAATGGCTGTTAATAAACTATTCCCTTGTTTTTGAGCAACTATGCGCCAAGCCTCCTCTTTTAGAAAAACGCGAAAATAAATATTGTGAAAGCGCTGATACTGCCCATAATCAAACTGGTATGGATTTTTGGGTCCGCCTAATAACTCAGGAAGCCCATGAAATAAGACTTCTGAACCGTACTTTACTTTCGCGCTGTTCGAATCGGTTCGCATTTGCAGCATCACCAATCCTGAAACAACTTGTTTCTCTTCGCCTTGCTTTAGTAAAAGCTCAGCCACAGCCATGGTAGTCTTTTCTTTGCGCACAGGAGGTTCAGTAATACGAGCCATATACATACATTCTTCAGAACGAAAATGAATCAAATGCGAACGATCAAACACGCTTGTATGGACAAAAACGAGCAACCAACCGATAATAAACATTTGTAATTGCACAACCGTTCCGGTTATAAAGCGAAGGCGATAACCGGTTACTACACTTTTCAATTGATTCAGGAATAATAACACCCCACACAATAGGGCTAGACTTAACAACAAATAAGCAACAATAAAACGAAAGTGCGGATTGAAGACTAGTGGCTGAAACACAAAGTGCAAAAGGGAAACAGCCCCCATAATACCAGCAATTAGGGGTAATAAAAGGCGCACAGCCGGGGCGTCATTCCATAGCGAACGAGTACTGTCCATGCTTCAAGGTAGGGCTATTTCTAAAAACAGCAAAGCCGCATGAATATCACGCGGCTCTGTTATTTCGTATACAATGAAGGCTTTTACACCGTCATAATTTCCTTTTCTTTCAACTCTAAGTGCTTATCGACATTCGCTGAAAAGTCGTTCAATGTGTTCTGAATGTCTGTCTCTGCTTGCTTTCCGGCATCTTCAGGCAAACCGTCTTTAATGTATTTTTTGATTTTCTCGTTACCGTCTCGTCTAAAACTACGCAACGATACACGACAGTTTTCGGCCTCCACTTTTGCTTGCTTTACCAAGTCTTTTCTGCGCTCTTCGGTTAATGCAGGGATGTTCAAACGAATAACCTTTCCATCGTTCTGTGGCGTTAAACCAATGTTCGCCATCAAAATTCCACGCTCGATAGGGTGTAACAAACCTCCATCCCAAGGCTGAATAGAGATGGTTCTTGCATCCAAAATAGAAATGTTCGCTAACTGACTGATTGGCGTCAAAGCCCCGTAGGCTTCAGCATTCACACCATCAAGAATTGACGTAGTGGCACGTCCTGCTCTAATTTTCGACAACTCATATTCAAAATGCTCAATGGCTTTTTTCATTTGCGCACGCACTTCGTTCAATAAATCTTTAACATCTGTATCTGTCATATTCTATTTTTTAGCCTTGCGAAAGTAAAAAAAACCGATGAAAGTTTTGGAAGAGAATTGCGTTCAATTTTTTTATTTAAGTTTAAGTTCATTTGTAAAACCATGTTAGTAAAAACCTTTGGAAGTGCAGTTTATGGGGTAGATGCCGTAACCATTACGGTAGAAACCAGCGTGGAGCAAGGGATGAAATATTTTATGGTGGGCTTGCCCGATAATGCGGTAAAAGAAAGTCAGCACCGCGTGGAAACCGCCATAAAGCATATCAACTACAAAATGCCCCGACAAAAAATTGTGATTAACCTCGCCCCTGCCGATATTCGAAAAGAAGGCTCTGCTTACGATCTTACCATTGCCCTTGGTATCTTAGCCGGATCTGGGCAAATAGATAATATTGATGAGCTCGACAAGTACATTATTATGGGTGAACTTTCCCTCGATGGAAGCTTACAACCCATTAAAGGCGCATTGCCTATTGCCATTCAGGCGCGCAAAGAAAAATTCAAAGGCATTATTTTGCCAAAGCAGAATGCGCGCGAAGCTGCTATAGTGAACAACATCGAAGTGTATGGTGCAGAAAGTTTGTTGGATGTAATTGAGTTCTTCAATGGCAATTCAACCCTACAACAAACGGTGGTAGACACACGTGAAGAATTTGCCGCCAACATTCAACATTCGGAATTTGATTTTGCCGATGTGAAAGGACAAGAAAACATCAAACGTGCCATGGAAATTGCGGCTGCAGGTGGACATAACTTAATCCTGATTGGTCCGCCAGGTGCAGGAAAAACCATGCTCGCCAAGCGAATGCCCACTATACTTCCACCGCTTTCTCTCAGTGAATCGCTCGAGACTACTAAAATCTATTCTGTAGCAGGAAAACTATCAAAAAACACTTCGTTGGTGTATACTCGTCCATTTCGTTCGCCACATCACACGGTAAGCGATGTCGCCCTTGTTGGTGGTGGCTCGAATCCGCAGCCCGGAGAGATTTCGTTATCACACAACGGTGTTTTGTTTTTGGATGAATTACCTGAATTTAAACGCAGTGTCCTCGAAGTAATGCGCCAACCCATGGAAGACCGAAAGGTTACCATTTCGCGTTCGCGCTTTTCGGTAACTTATCCGGCTAGTTTCATGTTAGTAGCCTCGATGAACCCTTGTCCATGTGGGTATTTCAACCACCCTGAGAAAGAATGTGTATGCGGACCGGGTATCGTACAAAAGTATTTGAACAAAATTTCGGGGCCATTACTCGACAGAATTGATTTGCATGTAGAAGTCACTCCGGTATCGTTTAACGAATTGTCATCGGAACGGAAAACAGAAGACAGTAATACCATTCGCGAGAAAGTGATTCGGGCTAGAGAAATACAAGCCAAACGTTTTGAGCAGATGGAAGGAATGCATTGCAATGCCCAAATGGAAGCGCAAAAAGTGCAGGAAATTTGTGTAATTTCCGATCAAGCTAGAATGCTGTTGAGCAAAGCCATGCAGCGGCTGAACCTCTCTGCCCGTGCCTACGATCGCATTTTGAAAGTAGCCCGCACCATTGCCGATTTAGCGAATTGTGAAGAAATAAAAACAGAACATATAGCAGAAGCCATTCAGTTTCGTAGTTTAGACAGAGAAAATTGGGGGCAATAATTTTTTTTAAACGACCAACATTAAATTTTCAATTTCCATTATGCTGTTGAAAGGAAAACAGATTTTTCGCCTTGGTCGACACCCCAAAAGGTTGCTGCAGTTTATGTTCGTTGCTCTACTATGTATTCAAAGCATATATTCCACTACTTTCGCTCAAGACACTACTTTCCATTTCCGCAAAAAAACATCCATTTTAGATTATTCACCGAGATTAAATAAAACGAGGATAGGCGTAGTTTCCGGAACCATTGGTGCAGCTTATGTTGGGGGCATGTTATACTTGAACCACGCATGGTATGCACAATATCCGAAATCAAAATTCCATTTTTTTAATGATGCAGCTGAATGGAATCAAATCGATAAATGCGGACATATCACGGGTTCGTATGTGGAGGCACAATACGCTTATCATATTTATCGTTGGGCAGGCATGAATCGTATGCAAGCTGCCGGCTATGGGGCATTGAGCGGTTTTTTAGCGCAATCTTCTATTGAAATTCTGGATGGCTTTTCTTCGAAATGGGGAGCGAGTTGGAGCGATATTGGCGCGAATGCTTTCGGTTCATTATTGGCGATGTCGCAGAATATGGCCTGGGGTGAACAACGCATACAACTCAAGATGTCGCTGCATTTGGTGGATTACCCACGAGGTGATTTGCGCAACCGAGCGAACGAATTATTCGGCACATCGGTATTCGAAAAGATTCTGAAAGATTATAACAACATTAATTTCTGGTTAAGTGTGAATCCCGCTCGCTTCAACCCGAATCAAAAACGTGCAAAATGGTTGAGCGTTGCCGTGGGCTATGGAGCCGGCAATTTATATGGCGGTTTCGAAAATAAATGGACCGATAAACAAGGTAACGTCTATGATTATTCTTCGGTGAAACGCTACCGAAAATTTTTCATTTCGCTCGACTACGATTTAACGCAAATCAAAGCCCGTACGCGTTTCGGACGAATGGTGCTAGGTGCCCTCAACTGGATTAAATTGCCTGCACCTGCTATAGAGTTCAACACCCTAGGGCAAGTGGTTTTTCACCCATGTTTTTTCTTGAATATGGAAATGCCGATTTATTTGAAAAAGTAATCGTTACAGCTTCCGCGCCACTAACACATAGTGATCGAAGAAAAATTCCTGCTTTATGCAAACGGCCTGTTCTATTTTGCAATTTCTGCTTTCCAAAAACGAGCTGTATTCTTTCAAATCGTATTGATGAGGATGTAGAATATCTCCCGGAATCAATCGAAACAAAAATTTAAAAAAGGAAAAATTATGCGCATCAATGCTCACCACAATTTTGCTGTTTTGTTGAGTGCTTCCCACCACCACATCAAAGGCTTTATCCATGGAATGCACATGATTGATGGCATTCATGCAAAACACCAGATCGAATTTCTCAGGTGAAGAAAAGTCCTCCATCGACTGGGTAATAAAATGCGTACCGGAATAATCGTGCTTATCGAAAAAAGGAATCGTAATTGCATATTCATCCAACAAAGGATCCACCGCAGTCAGTTCTTTTTTCCACTGTTGATTGGCTAATGGAAGTCCGAATGGTCCGCAACCAAAATCAATAATGGTATTTGCTTCTTCAATTGTTCGTTCCAATTCCAAAGTGCGCATCAACAGCAACCAATAATTGGTTTTCCAGGCGATATACTCCTCCTTCGACTTACCCGTAAGGTAGCGCTTCCACCACTGTAACTCAAACCATTGTGCAATTTTCCAACGTAGCAACATGCAACGAAGGTAACATTTTAGCTGCTAGAAGCTAGAGGCTAGCCGCTAGAAGCTTCCGCCATCCACCATTTCCAACAAGATATGCACAAAGCTGATTTCGCTATTTGTATAGAAAAATAAACGTATAATTTTACCGACAGCTGTATGTTGCTTTGTCGCTTCAGATTTATCTGGAGAGGAAAGTCCGGACAATAAAGAGTGCCGCGCCACCTAACGGGTGGATGTTGTGTAATAGCAACAGAGATAGTGCCACAGAAAATAACCACCGCCACTTCGGTTGCGGAAAGGGTGAAAACGTGTGGTAAGAGCACACGAATTGCGTTAGTAATAGCGCAGTTGGGTAAACCTGGCGGATTGAAAGCCCATGTATATCAGCGCTTGAGGGCTACTCGCTCGAGCTGAGGGGTTGGGTGCATCAGGCATCAAGTGATTGATGTCGCAGTTAAATGACAAAGGTCTTTGAGCAATCAAAGGAACAGAATCCGGCTTATAGGCATACAGTGAATTAATTTTTAATCTCGATTTCTAACGAAAAAGAGGAACAACATAAACAACCTAAAAACGAACAACCATGCCCAATGTACTTATTGCCGATGACGAGAAAGCCATCCGCAGAACCCTACGCGAGATTCTGGAATACGAAAACTACAAAGTAGACGAAGCGGAAGATGGCCAGAAAGCCTATGATATGCTGAAAGATGGCGATTACGATGTAGCCCTTTGCGATATCAAAATGCCGAAAATGGATGGCATGGAAGTGTTAGACAAATTGAAAAAAGAAGGCGTAGAAACGCAAATGATTATGATTTCCGGCCACGGAAACATCGAAACAGCTGTAGAAGCCGTGCGTAAAGGAGCTTTCGATTTTATTTCGAAGCCGCCTGATTTAAATCGCTTATTGATTACCGTGCGTAACGCCATGGACAAAGGCAATTTGGTAACCGAAACCAAAGTGTTGAAACGCAAGGTGTCGAGTACGCGAGAAATTGTGGGCGATTCACCGGCTATCTTGAAAATCAAAGAAACTATTGATCGAGTTGCACCTACTGAAGCACGTGTTTTGGTAACAGGTGAAAACGGAACCGGAAAAGAATTAGTTGCGCGTTGGATTCACGAAAAATCGAATCGTGCACAAATGCCCTTAATTGAAGTGAACTGTGCAGCAATTCCATCAGAACTAATTGAAAGCGAGTTGTTCGGACATGAAAAAGGAGCTTTTACTTCTGCCATCAAAACCAAATTAGGGAAATTCGAATTGGCGAATGGCGGGACTTTGTTCTTGGATGAAATTGGCGATATGAGCATGTCGGCTCAATCGAAAATGCTTCGGGCATTGCAAGAAAACCGCATCACACACGTGGGTGGCGATAAAGACATTTTAGTAGATGTACGTGTGGTTGCCGCTACCAATAAAGATTTGACAAAAGAAATTGAAGAAGGTCGTTTTCGTATGGACTTATATCATCGTTTGAGTGTGATTATTATTCACGTTCCAACGTTGAACGAACGAGCAGATGATATTCCACAATTGGCCGAAAAATTCGTGAAAGAAATCTGCGAAGATTATCGCATTCCGAAAAAAGTAATTACGCCAAAAGCTTTGGAAGAATTAAAAAACATGAAGTGGGAAGGTAATATTCGTGAGTTGCGTAACGTAATTGAGCGTTTAATTATTTTGAGCGAAACGAAAATAACGGATGAGGATGTGAAAACCTTCGTAACGAATATTCACGCCAAAAATACACCTACTGATACCTTTGAACAATTCGAAAAATTTCAGGATTTTAAAGAGCACATGGAAAAACTGTTCATTGAACACATGCTGAAAAAACATGGCTGGAATGTATCGAAAACAGCTGATGTTTTGGACATTCAACGTTCGCACTTATACAACAAGATTGAAAAATTCGATTTACGTAGAAATTGATAAAAAGCTTTAAATTAGACTGACAAAATTGCAGTAGTGAGAATTTGCATGCTATTTGCAATTCACTCATTAAAACAAAAATTATGTGGATACTATCATTAGTCATTTTAGGCATCAGTTGGTTGATTCAATGGCGATTAAAAAGTAAATTCGAAGAATACTCGCAAGTTCCATCGCGTGGGAACTTAAGTGGTGCAGAAATAGCAGCGAAAATGTTGCGCGAAAACGGTATTGACGATGTAAAAATCGTTTCGGTTGAAGGTCGATTAACGGACCACTACAATCCGGTTGACAAAACCGTGAATCTTTCACCCGAAGTTTACCAAGGTAGAAGTGTTGCCGCAGCAGCAATTTCGGCACACGAGTGTGGACACGCAGTGCAACACGCACAAGCTTATATGTGGCTAGGCATGCGTTCTAAATTAGTGCCTGCTGTAAGCTTTGCATCGAATTGGGTACAATGGATTTTATTAGCAGGAGTAGTTATTATGGCTTTTGCCGGAATGGTTGGTGCTTGGGTGTTGTTGGTAGGAATTGTACTTTTTGCTATGACTACATTGTTTAGTTTTATCACTTTACCTGTAGAATTTGATGCTTCTGCACGTGCATTGGCGTGGTTGGAATCAAGTGGTGTTACTTCATCGCAAGAGCATGAACAAGCAAAAGATGCTTTAAAATGGGCGGCTATGACTTATGTAGTAGCAGCTCTAGGATCTCTTGCAACACTAATGTATTACATCATGATTTTCTTGAGAAGAAGATAATTCAATAGAATTAAATAAAAATGCCGAGCTCAATAGAACTCGGCATTTTTTTATGGGTTACTTTGACTTATTCGCCTTTTTTCTCTTCAAATAAATGCATAATTGCATCACTCACGCCAACATTCGAAAATCCTCCATCGTGAAAGAGATTCTGCATGGTTACATAGCGCGTTAAATCCGAGAACATCGACACGCAGTAATCGGCACAAGCATCAGCCGGAGCATTGCCCAGTGGCGACATTTTTTCAGCAAACCCGAAAAACGAATCAAACCCTTTTATGCCCGAACCTGCAGTAGTCATCGTTGGTGATTGCGAAATGGAATTCACCCTCACTTTCTTTTGGGTACCATAATAGTAGCCAAATGAACGTACAATTGATTCCAACGTTGCCTTTGCATCAGCCATATCGCCATAACCCGGAAACGAACGCTGTGCGGCAATGTAAGTCAAGGCCAACACACTGGACCAATCATTTAATGCGTCTTGCTTCATACAAGTCTGCAACGTTTTATGCAACGAAAAAGCCGAAATATCATAGGTTTTCTGCATCCATTCGTAATTCACATCGGTATAGGTTTTCCCTTTGCGGACGTTTGGCGACATTCCAATCGAGTGCAAAACAAAATCCAATTTACCGCCTAAATGATTCATCGACTCGCTCACCAATTTTTCCAAATCTTCTACAACTGTTGCATCTGCTCCAATGATAGGCGCATTACAAATTTCAGAAAGTTTTTTGATTTCGCCCATACGCAAAGCAACCGGTGCATTGGTGAGCGTGAATTGCGCTCCTTGCTCATGCGCTTTCAATGCCACTTTCCAAGCAATAGAATTTTCATCTAATGCTCCGAAAATGATTCCTCTCTTTCCTTTCAATAAATTATTCATACATGATTTTTAGTGACGAACTTTAGTTTTGGTTCGCCTAAATAGCTAAAACTTATTCAAAAAATAAAAAACCGCCCAAAATTTGAGCGGTTTCTCGTTGTTTTAACTGTATAGCTTTTCGATTAAAGCTTGATATTTTTCGGTTACGATTTTACGTTTCACCTTCAATGTTGGCGTTAGCTCGCCACCGTCAATGGTCCATTCGTCAGGTAATAATTCAAAACGTTTAATAGTTTCCCACTGGCCGAAGTGTTTATTTTTCTCGTCAATTTTTTCTTGGAACATTTTGCGAACAGCCGGGTCGTTTACTAAATCTTTATTCGATAATGATTTTACCCCATTCGATACGCACCAATCTTTCAAGTTCACGAAATTCGGAACAATCAATGCCGAAACATAATTTCTTGACTCTCCCACTACCAACATTTGCTCGATATATGGGATCTCTTTCATTTTACTTTCCAACGAAAGTGGTGCAATATATTTACCTCCGGAAGTTTTGAAAATTTCTTTCACACGATCGGTAATTTTCAAATATTTTTTCCCTTTGTGTATTACAATCGTTCCCACATCGCCTGTTTTCAACCAGCCGTCAACAATGGTTTCTGCTGTTAAATCAGGTCGTTTGTAATACCCCATCATCACGTTCGGACCTTTGCACAAGATTTCGCCTTCGCCTTCTTTCATCCCTTCGCGATGGTCTAAATGCACATCCACCCCATCGATAATTGCACCCACTGTACCGAAAACAATCATATCCTTTTCAAACGGAGTTACCGAAATAACCGGTGACGATTCTGTTTGTCCGTAACCCTCTGCCACTAAGATTCCTGCAGCCGTAAATACACGCGCTAATTTTGGATTCAATTTCGCAGCACCGGTACAAATACCTAACACATTTCCGCCCAAAGCATCACGCCATTTCGTATAAATTAATTTATCGTAGAGCTTATATTTTAACGAATCTAACAAACCGTAGTTTTTGGTTAAATCGTAGTTATTCGCAAACTCCATAGCCGCGAAGTATAATTTCTTTTTAAATCCTTCTAGGTTAATAGAAGCGGCTTCCAACTTCATGTACACTTTCTCCAATAAACGTGGAACAGATGTAAAGAAATGTGGTTTTACTTCTTTTAGATTTTCTGCAATTGTTTCCATGCTTTCGGCATAATAAATAGAAACCCCGTTGAGTATATACACAAAACAAACCGTTCTTTCGAAAATATGGCACAATGGTAAGAAGCTCAACACGCGTTTCTCTGAATCTAATGGTAGCATAGGGTTTACCGCCTTGATATTGCTAATCACATTATCGTGGGAAAGCATTACTCCTTTTGGATTACCGGTAGTTCCAGAGGTGTAAATAATTGTAGCCAATTCGCTTGGCTGAACGGATGCTTTTATTGCTTCTAAAGCCGCCACATCACCTCCTTCACCGAGCGCTAAAAAGTCATCAAAACTTTTACAACCATCCACCTGATCGAAAGAAAATACATCAATCAACGAAGGTACATTCGGCTGAATAGATTTTATTTTCTTCACCAAACCGGCATCCGAAACAAAGGCGTACTTAATCTCGGCATCGTTGAAAATGAAATTATATTCACTTTCACTGATTGTTGGATAAACCGGCACATTTACCAAACCAGCCTGCAACGAAGCCATATCAATGATATTCCATTCTTGTCGGCTTGGAGATACAATAGCAATTTTATCGTCCTTTTTTAAACCTAATTTCAGGAGAGCCAAACTCGCCTGAGTCATAGTGTCAATAATCTGTTTAGTAGAGTAGTGCTTCCACTCTCCGTCTATCTTTCTTGAAATGGCATCCGTTTGCGGATATTTCTCGTTTTGATAATAGATGACATCAAAGAGTCTTGTAAAGTCTTTCATTGTGGTTTGGTGTTGATTGTGAATTTCGAATATATAAACAAAGTGTATTAGAACGAAATAGTTCGAAGGAAAGACTATTTTTTCTCAACTAACTGCTCAACTTTAGTTTTCAAAAAATTCTGTAATAATTTCTTTTTTCTACTTTTACACATGGCAACAAGAAATTCTACCAGCGATAGATTCGCTTTCGAAGGGATAACATTTGATGATGTTTTATTAGTTCCCGCTTATTCGGAAATCTTACCACGTGACACTAGCTTACGCACCCGACTTACACGCAACATTGAAATTAATGTTCCGTTGATCTCTGCGGCTATGGACACCGTAACCGAATCGGCTATGGCTATTGCGATTGCACGTGAGGGAGGAATTGGGATTCTGCACAAGAACATGTCTATCGAAAAACAAGCCGAACAGGTACGAAAAGTAAAACGTGCTGATAGTGGCCTTATCCTCGACCCCATTACATTACAAGCCGAAGCCACAGTAGGTGATGCCATGAAAATCATGAGCGAAAATAGAATTGGAGGTATTCCAATTACAGATAAATCGGGCAAATTAGTAGGTATTTTAACGAACCGCGATTTGCGTTTCGAGAAAAATAAAAAACGTAAGGTGAGTGAGGTGATGACACGGGAAAACCTAATCACCGCGCACAAAGGCATGGATTTGAAAAAAGCCGAAGGGATTCTCGAAAAATACAAAATCGAAAAATTACCGGTAATCGACAATGCCGGGAAATTGGTGGGTTTGGTTACCTATAAAGATATTTTGAAATTGCGTTCTCACCCAAGCTCTAGCAAAGACGGCTTCGGACGACTATTGTGTGGAGCAGCCGTTGGCGTTACGCCCGATATGTTTACCCGCATTGAAGCCTTAATGGCAGTGGGTGTGGATGTGGTGACTATTGATACTGCACACGGACATTCAAAAGGTGTTTTGGAAAACGTAAAAAACACGAAAAAGAATTTCAAAAAACTAGAAATCATTTCGGGCAATATCGCTACAGCAGAAGGCGCTAAAGCACTGATTGATGCGGGGGTTGATGGTGTGAAAGTGGGTGTGGGTCCGGGTTCTATTTGTACTACACGCATTGTAGCGGGTGTAGGAGTACCACAACTTTCAGCAATCCATCAAGCATATCAGGCAGCTAAAAAAGCCGGTGTGCCGATTATTGCCGATGGAGGTATTCGCTACACGGGAGATATTGTGAAGGCCCTGGCAGCCGGGGCAGATACGGTGATGGCAGGAAGTATTTTTGCTGGAACAGATGAAAGTCCGGGTGAAACCATTATTTACGAAGGTAGACGATTTAAATCCTATCGTGGTATGGGTTCTGTGGAAGCGATGCAGGAAGGTTCAAAAGACCGTTATTTCCAAGACGCAGAAGATGATATTAAAAAATTAGTACCGGAAGGCATTGTTGGCCGTGTCCCTTACAAAGGCACAGTGGCTGAAATTGTGTATCAATATGTAGGTGGGTTGCGAGCCGGTATGGGTTATTGCGGAGCGAAAAATATGGCAGAATTAAAGAAAGCAAAATTCGTTCGTATCACATCATCCGGCATTAACGAATCGCATCCGCACGATGTGATGATTACAAAGGAAGCGCCTAATTATTCGAGAAAATAGCATTTAACTTCATCAATGAAAACCTAATGCTTTAAGTGAAGCAGAAGATTTCGCAGGTGCAGTTACAATAAATTTAAGCCCGGTTTTCACCCCACAAACTGTTGCATCTGAACCATCGCTAGTGTATATGATATCCACCTTTTTTGCGCAGATATGCTTGTCGTGAAGAAATTCAAGAACACATTGCTCTTGCATGGCATCTAGCGATTCGCGTGTTTCACCAACCGGACAGTCTATAATACACGTCCATGGTTTTTGAGCACAAGAAATTTCATCGTAGACAAAAACATTTTCTTTATAACACCCTGTAATACCGATACAAAAAAAGGAGAAAATGAGCGTAAACGGTTTGCAATTTTTCATAGTCGATGGGGCATTTACATTGAAAGTAAAATAATCTTAACGATTCATTGCCGTTTTCTCAAAATAAATAATTCAAAAATGCGTTAAAAAATTAGTGGTATACATTTATGTTACTTCTATTTACACCATGAAACTGCTCAAAAGCATAACCGTTTTAAGTGTATTTACACTCTTGCAAAGTTGCTCCAAAGACAATTCTTTGGATTGGGCGACTGCTTTGCAGGGCGATTATGTTGATGCAGAACGAGAAAAACATGCTTCAGTGTCTAAAGTAAGTAACCGCGAAATTGCGATTGATGCCTATAATGGAAGCCCGGCTGCTTATACTTTAACGCACGTAAAACTCCTAAGCGCTGATTCCTTCAGCATCAATGAAACTGACATCACAGGAGCATTAAACATAGGAAGCGGCACCATCCGAAATGGAAATTTAACCGTGACTTATACGCGTTCTGTGGATGGAGCATTCACGAATGAAATACGCTACTCCCTGCTTAAAAAATAACCTAACCGGATCTTGAAGAATTCGTTTGCAGATAATGCAGAACAAATCTCCACAAATATTATTTTTGGCAGATGCAAGAGATATTCGACAAAGCCAACACAATTTTAAAACAAATAGAAGCGGAACAACCGGCAGATGCTGCTGGGTTGGAGCAATTCCGTATTAAGTATATCGGTACAAAAGGAATCATCAAAGATCTTTTTGGAGCTATGGGTCAAGTGCCGAACGAGCGCAAAAAAGAATACGGACAGTTGATGAACGTATTGAAGCAAACGGCCGAAACTAAATTCGACAATTTGAAAGATTCGTTTGGCGATAGCAAAGCCAAAAGCAGCGAATCGGCTGATTTAACTGCACCAGGATTCACTACTGATTTTGGTGGACGACATCCCATTTCGATTGTGAAAAACAAGATGATAGAGATCTTTTCTCGTTTAGGTTTTGTGGTAGCTGAAGGCCCGGAAATTGAAGATGATTGGCACAACTTTACTGCGTTGGGTACGCCTAAAGATCACCCGGCACGCGACATGCAAGATACCTTCTATATTTCGGAAGATAAAAATACATTGCTAAGAACGCACACTTCTTCGGTTCAAATTCGAATGATGGAATCACAAAAACCACCATTGCGAATTTTGATGCCGGGCCGTGTGTACCGTAACGAGACCATTTCAGCCCGTGCGCACTGTACGTTCCACCAACTCGAGGGTTTGTATATCGATGAAGGTGTTTCCTTTGCTGATTTGAAACAAACCATGTTTTACTTTGTGAGAGAAATGTTCGGACAAAATACAGAGATCCGTTTCCGCCCTTCGTTCTTCCCTTTCACAGAACCAAGTGCAGAGGTAGATGTTTCGTGCTTTATCTGCAACAGCAAAGGCTGTCCGGTTTGTAAATACAGCGGTTGGGTTGAAATTGGCGGTTGCGGCATGGTAGATCCTGTGGTATTGGAAAACTGTAAGTTAGACCCCAAAAAATATTCAGGTTATGCCTTCGGTATGGGTATTGAACGAAGCACTATGCTCAAATTCCAAATCAATGATTTGCGTTTATTTTTCGAAAACGATGTTCGCTTTTTGAAACAGTTTAAAAACGCGAAATAAGATGAAAACGATTAAAACAGTTGGCGTTTGCGGTGCGGGCACAATGGGCTCAGGCATCGCGCAAGTGTTTGCACAACATGGCTTCAGTGTAGTGTTGTTTGAATTAAATGAAGCTGTTTTACAACAAGCACAAAAGGGAATTGAAAAGAACCTGAGTATAGCTGTTGAAAAAGGAAAACTAACGGAGACTGAAAAACAAAAAACATTATCTGGTATAACTTTTACTGCCGATTTAAATCAAGTAAAAGCCGATTTGATTATTGAAGCCATTGTTGAAAATATGGCTATCAAACAAAATCTCTTTGCTGATTTAGTCGCGATAAATACAACTGAAACAATACTTACATCAAACACCTCTTCCTTAGCTATAACCGCCATTGCAAAAGGGATAAGCCAACCGGGCAGAATTGCAGGTCTTCACTTTTTCAATCCAGCTCATTTAATGAAATTGGTAGAAGTGATTAAAGGGGCTAGTACTGATGAAGAAACTATTGAAACATTAAAAGCATTGTGTATTACTATTGGCAAAACTCCGGTTTTATGTCAAGACTCACCGGGCTTTATTGTAAACCGAGTGGCGCGTCATTACTATGTTGAGTCGTTGAAAATACTGGAAGAAAACGCCTGCAAAATGCAGAACATAGATGAATTGTTAGAATCAGCAGGATTTAAAATGGGACCATTTAAATTGATGGACACCATTGGCAACGATATCAACTTTGCCGTTACAAGTTCCATGTATCAAGCCTTTCATCAAGAAGCAAAATTTCGTCCATCGCGCATTCAACAACAAAAAGTTGATGCGGGTCATTTAGGAAAGAAAACGGGTAAAGGGTTTTACGATTACAGCGCTTAATTCTCGCTTATAATAACAGTTAACACTGCTGGAACAATTTCTATCTCAAAAGGGCCTGTACCAAGCACTTCTCCATCAGCTTCGATATAAACATCTTGGTCAGAAGAAACTACTTCGATGTTAATCTTCTTTGTTTCAAAAGCATCTACTTCATCCATGTGCACCAAATCTCCACTGTAGAGCTTATGAATATTGGTCACTACTTTCATTCTTGATAAGTTTTTCGCTACAGAAACAAAAAACAATCCATCGTCTAAAAGCGCACCGGGCATTAGTTTCATTCCTCCACCACCATATTTGCCAATGCCGGTAATACACAAATAACACTCGGTTGTTACTGAATGCTCAGCCGCTGAAATTTTCAACACCGGCTTTTTATAAGAAAATAGACATTGTAACATACCAAGCAAGTATGCAATCGCACCATACTTTTTCAAATGCAAGGTTTTCGCCACCACATACGAATCAAAGCCTACCCCTGCAAAGTTAACACAGTAACGAGTTTGACGAACACCATCTTTCGTGAACGTTACCTTGCCAACGTCTTGAGTAATCGTTTTCCCTTTTTTAATGGTATCCATTGCCTTGGATAGTTTACCGGGCATAGCTGAGGTTTTAATCCAATCGTTGCCGGTTCCATTAGAGAGTAAAGCCACTGTAACTTCGGCAGATGGTACTGCATTTTGATTTAAAATACCATTAGAAATCTCCTGAAGAAGGCCATCGCCTCCCACGCCAATAATCTTGCGATAACCCATTTCAATGGCTTTAATAGCAATCTTTTCGCCATGAGAAGGGTATTCCGTAAGTTGAAACTCGAAGTTGAAGTGCTTTTGTAATTCGACCCGAATGGAGTCCCATTTCTTTGCCACTTTTCCATTACCGGAGGCTGGATTAACAATTACAAAATATTTGTCGGTTTGGTTCATTAAGGAAAACTAGGGAATTATCTCTATATTTTTGAATATGAGTATAGGTAAAGGGCAGTTTTGTCCTTTATCCCTAGGGCAATAAAGACATTTTGTCTTTGTTTTTTAAACGAATCAGCCGTTTTGTCTTAAAAAATGCAATGGCATTTTGTTTGAAGATTTGCATTCGTAAACATTTTTAAAAAATCAAAAACAAAACAATATGACACTAGTAAGCGTAAGACCGGAAACAGGAAGAGTAACTTTCCCAAGATTCTCTAATCTTTTAGAGACCTTTTTCGAAAACGAGTTTCCAACAACTCCACACTTCGACAGTATTAAAACACCGGCATTGGTAAACACCATCGAAACTAAAGACAGTTTCAAAATTGAAGTTGCTGCTCCGGGTTTTGAAAAGGAACAAATTAAAATTGCTGTGGAAGAAAACACTTTGAAAATTTGGGCTGAAAAAGAAAATAACAAATTAGAAGAAGGCGAAAAGTACACTCGAAAAGAGTATAGCTTTTCTAGTTTTAATCGCCACTTCACATTGCCGAAAACAGTGAATGCCGAAAAGATTGAAGCAACCTACAACAATGGAATTTTAAGTGTTACCCTTCCAAAAATTGAAGAAGTAAAAGCAAAATCATCAATCGAAATTAAAGTTGGATAACTTCAGTATTGGTCACTAAAAAGGGCACAAATTTGTGCCCTTTTTTAGTTTGAGATTACTATCATTTGAGTAAACCTTCTAATGCATTACTTCGTGAACCTTTGATTAATTGGGTAGTATAACTAAATTGTTGTTGTGTATACCAATCCTTTAATTGTGCTACATTTTCAAAATAGAGGAACGCTGTATTATGCCTTAAGAAAGCAAACTGTTTACCAACAAACACGCTTTTCATCAGGTTCATTTGCAAAACAATATTGGCAATCTTTTGATGCTCTTCTGTTGAAAACTCCCCCAGCTCCATCATTTCGCCTAACACTACCATTTTATTGTTTGCATCAAGCAACGCAAAATTCTTTAATGCTTCTTGCATGCTGCTAGGATTTGCGTTATATGCATCAAGGATTATAGTATTTGTTCCAACTACAATCTTTTGAGAACGGTTATTGGATGGGACATATTCTTGAAGAGCTTTGACCATAAGTATTTCGTCAATACCGAAGTATTTCCCCACACAAATGGCGGCCATAGCATTGTCAAAATTATAGTCGCCTACTAATTGTGTTTGGATAGAAGAGCCACTTGGCAATGCAATGCATAAACACTCTCCGTTCCTCACTATTTGTCCGGAAACAAATGAGGCTTCATTTTCACCATAGTAAATAATATTGCTTTCAACTGAAAAAGCGTTCGCACGTTCTATCAATCGCTCACTTCGATCACTTACAAAAAGAAACCCACCCTTTCGTCCAACGTATTCATAAAGCTCCGTCTTCCCTTTCACTACCCCTTCTTCGCCACCAAAGCCTTCTAAATGAGCTTTCCCAACATTTGTAATCAAACCATAATTTGGCTCCACATAATCACAATATCCTTTAATTTCCAGTTGATGATTCGCGCCCATTTCAATTACAGCGATTTCGGTATCGGCAGGCATTTCCAATAATGTTAAGGGTATGCCGATGTGATTATTTAAATTCCCTTTGGTGAAATGTGTTTTGAACAAAGTACTTAATATTGCTGCCATTAACTCCTTTGTGGTTGTTTTTCCATTACTGCCGGTTAATGCAATTACTTTACATCCGATTTGTTGACGGTGATACAAGCCCAGCTGTTGCATGGTTTTAAGCACATTATCCACTAAAACAACATTCGCCAATTCGCAATCGGATGGATGAATTTGTTCATCGACAACAACGTATTTCGCTCCATTCTTTAATGCATCTGAGGCAAAGAGATTTCCATTAAACTTCTCGCCCTTCAATGCAAAAAACATACAACCATCCTTTATACTTCGCGTATCTGTAGTGATACCCGTACACTGCATAAACAGTAAATACAACTCTTCTATCTTCATAACAAAAACTATTCTTTCATAAAAATAGAAACGGCTGACAAATTATCGTCAGCCGTTTCTATTTTATTTTGAGAAATTATTTTCCTCTGTATTTTCTTGCGCCAGTTTCTTTGTAGTGATTACCCCCTTTGAATTCATTTCCAGCCGGTGAACCCAAACGATCCATAGTACAACGGAAACCAATATCATCTGTAGATAATGCTTGATCTAAGTATCTTCTAGAACCCGGAGCGATAAAGTAAGCTCTATCTTTCCAAGAACCTCCTTTGTAAACTCGAGCGTCATCATTTACTAATGAAGAAGTAGCGAATTTGTAATCAACGTTAGAAACTTCATCACCGTCAATGTAATTTCTTACTTCACCGTCACGATAATTTCTTCTGTTTTGAGACTCTTCTTTTGTTACCATTCTATATGAAATCTTACCTAAACTGTCTTTCTCAACAGGTTTACCATCCGCATCAGTTACTTTTGTTTTGAACTGGTTACCACGATAAGAACGGAAGTCGTTCATATCTGTAGAAGTCATCGGACGATAAACATCCATAACCCACTCGCTAACGTTACCCGCCATGTTAAATAAACCATAATCGTTTGGAATAAATGATTTAACCGGTGCAGTAATATCGGCATTATCGTTCAATTTACCAGCAATACCCATGTTATCCCCACGACCTCGTTTGAAGTTCGCTAAGAATTCACCCTGCCAGTTACCAGCTTTTGGATAACGTGTAGAAGTACCGTTCCAAGGATAAATTCTTCTATCGGTTACACGCTCTTCTCCAGTTGCAGGTTGGTTACCAATGGCTGCAATAGCTGCATATTCCCACTCTGCTTCGGTTGGTAAACGATAGCTAGGTAACATAATACCATCTTCCATTTGCACTTTACGTGTACCGCTTCCTGCAGGATTTAAATCTTTCATTGGACGTTTTCCTGCAGCACCTTCGTACTGCCCTTGCAAATAAGATTCAGTATTAAAGTTATCGTTCCCGATTTGAGATGGATTTTCAGCCAAAACACCACGGTCAATTAATATTCTTTCATTTACACGATCAGAACGCCATGCAGCAAAGTCGTTTGCCTGCAACCAATTTACGCCTACTACAGGATAGTAATTGTAAGAAGGATGACGGAAATAATATTCAACATAAGGTTCGTTATATGCTAATTCATCTCTCCAAACTAATGTATCAGGAAGTGCTTTTTTTACTACTTCAGGAAAATCTGTTCCGAAAACACGAAATAACCAATATACATACTCACGATAGTGTACGTTAGCTACTTCAGATTCGTCCATGTAGAACGAACTTACTGTTGTTCGTCTTGGCACAGAGTGATAATCATACAACACATCGGTTTCGGTGTTACCCATCACAAAAGTACCCCCTTGAATAAGTACAAGACCAGGTCCTGTTACTTGTCCGGAATAAGGACGAACTTCAAACCCACCATTCTTGGTGTTATTGTATTCCCAGCCGGTTACTGAAGACTTTCCAGCCGATCCACCGCTATTAGAGCATGACGCAACCCCAAATAACACGGGCAAACTGGACAGTACTAACCATTTTTTTAGATTCATTTTCATTTAATGTCTGTTTTTTAAAGGTTCGCTAAGATATAAATTTTTTATTACAAAATGTTAAAACTTTAAGATTTCCGGACACTCGATATATGCTTTATCTGCATTTGGATTCAGCGAATTATCATCAGACCCAGAAAAATTGAAAATAAGTGATAATTCATGACTACCTCCTGTCTTACCGGCCAGCTTAGAAACTGTTATATCGTAACTATATCCCAACCGGAATTTCCCTTTTCTTACACCTAATACGGCAATAACCGCATCAGGGTTACGAAAAGCGTACCTAAACCACGCACCAAAATAAACTAAACTCACTCCGCCCATTAATCCTGCATTAAATTGAATGTTCTTGTCTTGATTTGCAAATAGAACGTTTGGAGATACAAAAATATTGTATTTGTACATCCGAGCGTGCTTAATATTGAAGTTTGCCCCAGCATGAACAATAAATCGGAATGGTGCTTTCGCTGTTGAATTAGTGTAAAAAGACTCCTTGGGCATGATGGCATTTCGCATAGAAAAACCTCCATAAAATTTATCGTTAAACAACAATATACCAAACCCTGCATCTCCACCGTAGGTGTTAAATCGCTGTGGAATTGCTTCAGCGGTAGTATTAGGAACATTCACATTATTGTAAAATCCGGTGTAAGGATTTATCATATCTGAAAAAGTTAATTCGTTCCACTTAATTCTGCGATGAATAAAGGACCCTTCAATTCCCAAACGCAATCCCAATTTTTTGGAAAATTTTATTTGAAAAGCATAGGAAAGGGTTACTTTATTAGTAGATAATAACCCATTTGCAATATAATCACCGGTGTAAAGCAATCCAATACCACTGTGCGCTTTAGGAATATAGCCATCCACTCCGGCCATATATGTGGTAAAGCCCCCATTAAATCCATTACCCAATTCAGGCCATTGATTGCGATAATTAACAGAAGCTCTTGGTCCCACCGATATGCCGGCCATAGCAGGGTTAATGTGCAAAGGAGCTGTCCAATATTGCGATAACTCTACATCCTGGGCATGAAGCACAGAAAGTATGCAGCAAAATTGAATTGCTATTGTAAAATAAATTTTCTTTGCGCTATATTTATACATACTAAAGGGAACGAAACTGCGTTATTGCATTCGAATTTCAAAATTCAGTTTATAAAAAAAGAAGTCATCATGCCAATTTTCAACGTCAAACCCCTAAATATGTTGTGTGTTAAACAAATATTTTTCGCATGGGTTGTTCTTTTTGCATTCACACATGCGAATGGACAGCGTCAACACATTCAAATCGAGTGGAGTAAAACGAATGCATTAATGGATGCTGAAGGAAAAATAATTTCAGTGCCTACATTTAAAAATGCTATTCATTCTTCTTCAAACCATTTTCTTCCAATACATCTAATATCGCTACCGATTCAAGGAGAAATTGTGAATACTGTTTCTATCACAAATGAACAATTCACTCCGGTACATTCGTTCACCGGTAATGTTGATGTATTGCCCACTACAATAACGGTCAATACAAGCGTTTCGACCATCAAAAAGAAAACCGTTGCAAACATTGCTATCACACCAATGCGCGTCAATAATGGTGTTATAGAACAATTAGTTGCCTTTGATTTAAGTGTGCAAACTACATCACAAGCGGCCCACAGAGGAGGAAGAAGTTATGCCTCGGCTTCGGCATTAGCCTCCGGACAATGGCGAAAAATTGGAGTTACATCGGATGGCATTTACAAGTTAGATTATGAATTTATCAAAAACACATTAAACCTTGATGTATCCGGAGATTTCAGCAAAATTGCCGTGTTTGGCAATGGAGGTGGAATGGTGCCTGAAAAAAATAATGAAACTCGCTTTGATGATATTCAAGAAAATGCAATTGTTCGCGTTGACAATAATGGCAACAATAAATTAGATGCCGGTGATTACATTTTGTTTTATGGTCAAGGTGCCAATAAATGGGTATTTGATGCGGGCACAAAAACATTTTCGCATCAAAAAAATATTTATGCAGATAAAAACTTTTATTTCGTTACCAATACACAAGGCACAGGAAAAACAATTGGCAACGTAACCTCGCCACCAACCTACAATCAAACCGCAAATACCTTTGACGACTACCAATTCCATGAATTGGAAGAATACAATCCTCTTTCGTCAGGAAGAATTTGGTTAGGAGACAAAATGAGTAGTTTCAAAACAGATATTTCTTTTTCGTTTGACTTTCCAAATCTGATTACAGCATCACCAATAAGTTATACATCGGATGTGGCGGCCAATTCCCCCTTTAACTCTACCATCACCTTAACCGGAAACGGACAACCTATTGCAACACAAAACATAGGTGGAATACCTGAATACACATACAAACCGGTGTACGAAGACAATGTGAAAAAAGGCAGTTTTTTCTCCTCTTCAAATCAAATTACATTCAACTACAACTTCAGCAACCCAGATCAAAACAGTACCTCAAACGGATACATCAACTATTTAGAAGTGGTGGCTAAACGTTCGCTATCGTTGACTGGCAGCGCAATGCCTTTCCGCAATGCAGATGTGACCGGAGCAGGTAACACTACGCAATTCACGTTAAGTAATACGAATTCAAATACGCGTGTATGGGATGTAACGGATCCAACAAATGTTGTAGATGTGGCTGCACAAAGCAATGGCAGTTCACACTCATTCAATTACGAAACCAATACGCTTAAAGAATTTATTGCCGTTGATCGCAATGGCAGCTTCTCTTCCCCGGAATATATCGGAGAAGTAGCCAATCAGAATCTTCATGGTATACCGCAAAAAGATTTACTAATTGTAACCAGCAATGATTTATTGTCGGCAGCTCAAGAGCTTGGCAACTTTCATAACACAAGAAACAATATGCGAGTAGCTGTAGTTACTACTGAGCAAATTTACAACGAGTTTGGTTCAGGCAAACAAGATATTTCAGCCATTCGCGATTTTGTAAAAATGTTTTATGATAGAGCAGGTGCGGATTCTACGCAACTCCCAAAATATTTGACACTTTTTGGCGATGGATCTTTCGATCCTAAAGACAGAATAAGTGACAACAACAATAAAGTGCCTACGTATCAAAGTTACAACTCGAATTATCCGCTAAGCTCTTATACTTCGGACGACTTTTTCGGATGTCTTGACCCTACAGAAGGGGGAGATATGAACTCAAGACAAGGAGGCGACATTGCCATTGGTAGACTTCCAGTAAGCACATTAGAAGAAGCCGAAGGTGTTGTAAGTAAAATTAAAAAGTATAAATCAGCGCCTTCGTTAGGTGAATGGAGAAATGTTATCACTACCATTGGCGATGAAATCGGACATGGGGGAACTATCTTCCAGCAACAAGCCGATAAATTAGGCGAGTACATACGTATCAACAACCCTAACTACAATGTTGAAAAAATAATCTTGGATGCTTATCAAGTGCTGTCGACTCCGGGAGGTGATCGCTACCCCGATGTAAATGCCGCCATACTGAATAAAATAAACAATGGAACGCTTGCGATTAGCTATACCGGACATGGTGGCATTGCCAACCTATCGAATGCACGTATCTTTAATTTGAACGATATTCAACTATTAAAAAACGAATACCGGTTGCCCCTTTTTATTACTGCAACCTGCGAATTCAGCAAGTTCGATGATCCTGAAAAAAAATCTGCAGGTGAATTTTTAATGACGAACAGCATGGGCGGTGGGATTGGTTTAATTACCACTGTTCGCCCTGTTTTTTCTGATGCGAATGATGCATTACAGGATGCTTTATTTATTAAGTTGTTTGAACAATTTCATGGTGAAAAGCCCACTATGGGCGATTTAATGACCAATACCAAAAACTATATCATGAATGGTACAGATATAGAAAACACAAGAAAATTTGTGTTCTTGGGGGATGCAGCATTAACATTAAACTACCCTGAATACAATGTGGTTTCAACCGAAATTAATAATACGCCAATTGGATTATCAACAGATACACTTAAAGCGCTTAAACAAGTTACTATTAAAGGTGAAGTACAAGATTGGAGCGGTAATCGATTAACTTCTTTCAATGGAACATGTAATCCCTTGGTGTATGATAAACTTTCCAGTTTCAAATCACTTGGAAATATACCGGGGTATCCGATTCAATCGTTCAACGCATACAAAAACATATTGTTTAAAGGCGCTTGTTCTGTAACCAATGGTGTGTTTGAATATTCTTTTATTGTTCCATCTGATATTAACTATCAAATTGGCGATGGAAGAATTAGCTATTATGCTGATAACGGTGATCAACTTGATGCACACGGCTATAACAACTCCATTAAAATTGGTGGAGCTGAAGACAACTTCTATGTTGATACTACCGGACCACAGGTACAGTTATATATGGATAGTGTTACGTTTGAATTTGGGGGTCTTACAGATGAAAACCCAAAGATGTTTGGCATTCTTGAAGCAAAAGGCGGAATAAATACAACAGGTAACGGACTAGGACACGATATCACCGCAATACTTGATGGTGATGCTAAAAATCCAATTGTGCTCAATGAATTTTATCGCTCGGATTTAGATAATTTTAGAAAAGGGAAAGTAGAATATCCTTTCTCGAAATTGGCAGAAGGCAAACATAGTCTTAAGTTAAAGGCTTGGGATATTTATAACAATTCAGGAGAGGCATACACCGAATTTATTGTTTCCAACTCGGCTAAGCTTGCGTTAACACATGTGTGGAATTATCCTAACCCGGTTATCGATCATACCTGCTTTTCATTCGAGCACAATTGTGCAGATGAGCAATTTACTGTAGACATAAAGATCTATAGTGTTGCAGGAGTGATGGTGAAAAGAATCAACCAAACGCTTGATGCAGATGGGTTTAGAGTAGATTGTATAGCCTGGGATGGTTTAGATAACGGAGGTGCACCCATTGGAAAAGGCGTGTATGTTTATAGGCTCACACTTATCGACTCTAAAGGAAATGCTGTGCAAAAAACGGAGCGATTAGTTGTGCTCAAATAATTAATAAAGCATAGACAGAACAACTATTTCCGTATTTTTTGTGTCTATTAATTGCTAAAACAGTTTAAAAATATATTTTTGTTACTCAACCTGCTATTGAATGAAGCACATCTACGTTTAGAATTTTAAACAAAACAGACAAATTTATGAATTGGTACAGCAGGAAAGCGTGGTGCACGTTATTTGCATTTTCATCCATTACGGCATCACAAGTAGCGAATGCTCAAGTACAGGTAAGCAATGGTTACGACCCAAATAAAGTAAATACAATTACTACGGCAGTTCCCTTTTTACGTATTTCAACAGATACTCGCCAAGGGGGTATGGGCGATGTAGGTATTGCAATGGCAGCCGATGCCGGTGGAGCACAAGCCAATGCGGCTAAAATGGCCTTTATCGACAAAGATTTCGGATTTAGCGTTTCATTTACGCCATGGTTGAAATCATTAGTGGATGATATTTATTTGGCGAATATCTCGGGGTATGGCAAGATTAAAGATAAACAAACCATTCAGGCCTCGTTAAGACTATTCTCGTTGGGAAGCATCAATTTCCGCGATGAAAACAATAACGACTTAGGTACGCGAAAACCATTTGAAATGGCAATAGATGCAGGGTATTCTAGAAAATTTGGCGAGATTTTTTCACTTGGTGTTACCCTACGTTTTATTTACTCCAACCTTGCAAGTGGGTTAACATCTAACGGAGAAGTGATTCAAACAGGAATTGCAGGAGCTGGAGATATTTCATGGCTTGTTCACAAAACATTTGCCGGCAAAGGAAAAGTGTCGCACGAGTTATATGCCGGCATGAACCTTTCTAATTTAGGTAGTAAAATTACGTATACAGCAAGTACAACCAAAGACTTTATTCCTGCCAACATGGGCATTGGCTTAGGTTATGTATTCAACGCAAACGAAAAACATCAATTGGGTTTTTATTTTGATTTGAATCGTCTATTAGTTCCTACTCCTGTTCCTAAAGACGTTTACTATGATGCTACAACTAAGAAAATTAAAGCAGAATACGACAAAAACGCGAATGGCGTTTTAGATTATAAAGAGGCATCATCGGTTCAAGGTATATTCAGATCGTTTGGCTATGCACCGGGCGGTTCAGCTGAAAAATTCAACGAAAACATGTACAGTATTGGGTTAGAGTATATGTACAAAAAAATGTTTGGCGTTCGTGCAGGATATTACTATGAGCATCCTTCTAAAGGAGCTCGTCAGTTTCTTACTGTAGGTGCCACAGTAAAATACAGTGTTGCCTCGCTTCACCTTTCGTATTTAGTACCTACAACCTCGTTGAGAAATCCGCTCGATAATACCTTCCGTTTTACGCTGAACTTTGAGTTTGCTAAAGGTGGAAAGAAAAAAACCGGTGAGGGTATTTCTACAACATCTGAACCACTTCCTACAGAGCTAAAACCGGCTAAGAAAAAATCGCAGGAACTTATTCCTTCAACGGATGAAATAAAGAAGGAATAACCGATAACTTACATCAATTAAAAAGCCGTTTCGCAATTGTGAAACGGCTTTTTAATTGCCGGACAATATTTGTCCAAAAATCTTTCGATCGTTAGCTAATCGGGGAATTTTTGCTTGCACACCTAATCGATTATTTTCCTTCAACCATTTAGCAAAAACACCTTTTGACCCAATAACAATCGCTGCACATTTGAGTGCTAAATCTTTATATCGTTTTGCTTCGTAATCGGAATTAAGCCGCTGCAACTCAAGATCCAATTGTATTGCAAAATGAGCAAGATCCTGAGGAGGTGTTTCAAATTCAATTAACCATTCGTGATATCCATTTTGCTCATTCGAAAAATAACTGGGTGCCACGGTATAGTCTATCACATGTAGATTTAAATCAGCTGTTACTTTTGCGAGAGCTGCATCAGCATTCGCCTGAATAAGTTCCTCCCCAAATACATTGATATATTGCCCTGTTCTTCCCACTATTTTGAGTCTATATGGGGCTAATGATGTAAACTCAACCACATCCCCAATGCGATAACGCCACATTCCCGAATTCGTAGTAACAATAATAGCATAACGCTTCGCTAATGCTACATTAGCTAACGGCACAACTACTTTTGACTTCTCTTCTTCAAACTCGTAAAACACGTCATTAGCCAAATCAAGCAACATCGTGTCCTCATCGGTGTCTTGAAAAGCAAAAAAACCTTCCGAAGAATTATAGACATTTCTGAAAACAACCTGCTTCCCAATAATCTCTTCGAATTGTTTTCGGTAAGGTGAAAAATCAACACCTCCGTGTATCACCAACTCTAAATTAGGCCAAACTTCTGCTATAGTTGCTTTTCCCGTTTTAGCTAATACTGTTCGAAAAAGCAATAACATCCAAGTAGGCACACCGGAAATATTGGTCACGGATTGAGGAATACTTACCTCAGCTATAGCCTCTAATTTTATTTCCCAATCATCCATTAATGCCACATCAACAGATAGTGCTTTGAAATAATTTATCCAAGTATCTGTAAATCGGTATAACAATGCTGAAACATCTGCAATTTCAGGGTTTGAAGAATAGTCGTAGTGGTAATAACTTCCCGTGAGCACAATTCCCTTGCCCTGAAAAAATCGACTTTCAGGATAGTCATGTAAATAGGTACTTAAAAAATGTTTTCCGGTAGCAATATGAGAATCTACAAGCCCTTCTCGACTAACAGGAATAAATTTGCTCTTTCCGGAAGTAGTCCCGCTGGAACGCGAAAATTGCTTGATAGTAGGCCAAAGTACGTTCTGTTCACCCTGTAACATTCGTTCGATATAAGGAAATAAAACAGGATAATCCACTACTGGAACATGCTGCACAAAATCTTTGTACGTTTTTATTTCTGCGAAACAATATTGCTTACCGTACACGGTATTTTTGCCGGCTCTTATAAGATGATGCAGGGTCTGCTGCTGACTGGATACAGACCTAACCGCTTTCATTAATACGGAATAGCGAGTTGCGAAGTAGGCTTTAGCAATGCAATCGATTAATTTCATATTGCAAAAACTAGACACTTTTCGCCTTAGGGCGAAGCACAAAATTTTGACCCAAATATACTTTACGCACTTGCTCGTCTTCCGCCAATTCCTCAGCTGATCCTGCTTTCAAAATTTTTCCTTCAAAAAGCAAATACGCCCTGTCGGTAATTGACAATGTTTCTTGCACGTTGTGATCGGTGATGAGAATACCAATATTTTTGGTTTTTAGCTTCGATACAATTTGCTGAATATCTTCAACCGCAATGGGATCAATACCGGCAAAGGGTTCATCGAGTAAAATAAACTTAGGATCTGTTGCTAACGCTCGTGCTATCTCTGTTCGTCTTCGTTCACCACCGCTCAACACATTGCCCATATTTTTTCGCACCCTATTCAAACCAAATTCACTCAACAAACTTTCTAGACGATCTTTCTGTTCCGCTTTTGAATAAGTAGTCATTTCCAACACAGCAGCCACATTATCTTCCACTGTCATATGTCGAAATACACTTGCTTCTTGTGGTAAATAGCCAACTCCGTTATGTGCCCGCTGATACATAGGCATATCGGTAATATTTTTGTCGTCCAAAAATATCTGTCCTTCATCGGGCTTAATTAAACCCACCATCATATAGAAAGAAGTCGTCTTTCCGGCACCATTCGGACCTAACAGACCTACAATTTCACCTTGACTTACATTTACAGAAACTTCGTTAACAACGGTTCTTCCCTTATATCGTTTGACTAACTTTTCTGATCGCAACAACATTTTTTTCTCCATCATTTTTTAAAAATCATATCCGAAGCCCAAATACAACACCGGCTTTTTACTCCAAGTACCACTATCGTAACCCCAACCTGCGTCAAATTTTATAAAATAACCCAATAAAGCTGCACGTAATCCAAAGCCTGTGCCAATCACGGCTGGTGACTTCACTTTACGAATACGCAAGGTGGTGGTTTGATTCTGATACTCCTCGTAAAACACTGGGTAATTACCTTTGAATACATCCCAGCTATTCCATGCGGCCCCTGCATCCACAAAACCAATAATTTGGAAGGTTCGAAGAAATTCTGAACGCAATTTGTTTTTGGCCAATACCGAAAACAGTGGAATGCGTACTTCAAGATTGGCAGTGGCAGCAGATGAGCCATTTCGAGTATTTGCTAAAAATCCCCGTACAGGCGATACAATCGTTTGATAGGCATACTTCACCGTATTGTCTACAGGTGCACTTGCACTTGCAGTAGGCTGACCAAGGATTGACCCTAAAGCAGGAATAGAAGTAAGTAAGTTATTCTCTGTGCCACCGATATAGTGCATCATCTTCACATTTCCCAAAGAAGTGTTGAATGTTACTCTAGTAGCTAACGTTATTTGCTTATAAAGCTTCTGATAATGCCGCGCATCAATACCAAATTCGCCAAAGATGGTTTTGTTGAAATCAGGCAAACGAAGTTTAGAATCTAATACGTTATATTGCTTTGTAGGTATGTCTTTATGTAATTCCGCAAACACTTTCACACGAGAGCCCGAACGAATGTTTTCCATCACTTCAAACGAGTTATCAAAAACATATTGTGCTTTGCCGATAAACCAATGAATTACATTGTCGTTCAAGAAATGAGAATATTTATCCTCCGATTTAAAAACATAACGATCATTTCGGTAGGCTAATCCAAAACTCACGGCATGAAACACATCAAAAGGATACTTGAATTCTAAATTAAGCAAGTTGGTTTTTATGCTGTAATTTACCGATTGACTCACCGGTAGCGCATCCGTACTTCCGGGGATTACAGATGTGGCCACATCGCTCACCGATTGATGATAGAAAGTAAGTTTTTTATCCCACCGTTTTTTCAAATTTTCGTAGGTGAGGAAATACCCTAAGTTGGTAAAGGAAAAACCACCTTTGCCCAGTGTTGGGAAAGTTAAACCTCCGTATATTTTGTGATCCTCTAACATATCTGTAATTCCTAGTTTGAATAAGATGTTCAACGGTTGAAACGAATACTGTGGATTGGCAGCGTTGTAGGGTTGATAGGTTGTAATGATAGGGTCGTTGTTCAACTGCGTTATTATCTTATCAACCATAAATCGAACAAAATATGGACGAACCTTTGATGGCTTAAAACGTGCGCCTGCTACGATATCTTCTTCATTTATAAATGATGGTGGAGTTGCTTCTTGTGTAATCAATTGCAATGCAGAATCGGGCTCAATACTGTGCTCTAAAAAATCGAATTCACTTTGAAAGTCGTTTGCGTTATATACAGGTGCATCGTTTGTGCCATCAATAACAATCATCTTGAACGCTTCTTGCTGCAGAGGTGATACTTCGATAGGTTTCGTTTGCTTAACTACACGATCAGTTTGTATGAAATCGGATGTACTGTTATCTACCGAAGTGTCTAAGATAAATTTGTACAGTGCAGGCTTCCCCTCTTTTTGAAATCGTGTTAACGCATGGTTCTGCTTTGTTTCAAAACTGAGTTCAAGAATATCTGAAGAAAAATTTGTGAGTTGATGGTTAACGCCTTTAATTTTATATATATCCTCTTTTCGTGTATTAAGAATACTATAAACTGAAGTATCTAAGATAGTAGTTATATCTAGGCTTTCAGGGAATGAGGTTGAATCTGTTTCGTTACTTTCTTTATTTAGCACATAGTATGTTACCTGCTTATGATCGAATTGTGATTCTAAGTGGCCCGTATGAATATTCATTATTCCATTTGCATCACTTAAAAACTGATATTTATCGGAAGAGAACTGAAAAGGCTTACGTTCACTGATTTTGGGCGTTTTCGTAATCTGATATACTTCGGCCGCATCCAAGTCATACATGAAAATATCACATTGCTTATTAAAGGCTTGGTTGTTGTAACGCACTTTACGTAACGTATCATCGTCTCTGTTACTTGAGAATACAATGCCTTGAATTTCGTCTACATCAACAAAAGCCGGATCAAAATCATCGAAATAATCATCGGTAATCTGCTTAGTTGATGTGGATGCTAATGTATAGATATAAATATCGCTTTGTCCCTTTTGAAATGCCGACATTACCAAAGACTTACCGTCTGGCATATAATTGATAGACGTTATTTTTTGGAATTTTTCTACACGAACCTTTTCTTGTTTTCCTGTTTCTAAAGTGTGATGCACCATTCGGTTGACAGCTCGCCTATTGTATACAATAGTTAACTTGTCGCCTTTGGGGGTGAACGCCAATAATGGCAACTTTAAATCGGTAAACAGCGTTCTTGTTCTCCAACCATATTTGTAAATGGTTTTGCATTCGCCCGATGTTGTATTTTTGAGATGAATCTGTACTCGCCCCCAATTGTTTGTGGCGTAGGCCATAAATTTCCCGTCAGGAGAAATTTTCGTTTCGAAATATTGTGTTTCCTTTTTTACCGGAATTTTAACATTATCCTTATCGCGTGGAGTTATTGTTTGAAGGTTTTCAGCCTGAAAACGACTGCGATAATAGGCAAACCATTGCACTAGCAATTCGCTAGAATTTACCCCTACAGAAAACTGTAAACCATAATCAGTGCTGCGATTTAAGCGTGTGTAGTAAATAACATTATTCACTGCTGTTTTGCCATACTTTTCTTCGATGTAATGAAAAATAGAATAGCCTACATGCGTTATCTCATCGCTCCCTAACTGTCTGAAGGTTTCATAGCGTCCGCTCACAATACCATCGCGTAACTGATCTTCGGCAGTGGAGGTCCACGGTTTAGATAAATACAAATTCAAACCACTGGTGAACCATTCCGGTAAGCGTTTGTAGAAACGTGTTTCGCGTTCCTTCCCGGATACGGCACGAGCACCTAACACACGAGCTATACCGGCTTTTACTTGCTCATCGATATGTTCGTGACTACCGTTGAAATAAATAAAAATTCGATTGTGGGGTAATTTTGCTAAGCCCCCTTGATTCTGATCTGGCTCGTAAATGCCAATATTGGTTTGATTTAAATCTTCAAGCGTGTTATAAACAATAATATCTGTTTTGGCTTTCACTTTTACATCCAATTGCTGCGCTAACTCATCGTAATATTCTTCAGCGGCATTCACTACATATTTTCCGATGTCTTGACCGCCTTGATAGAAATAAGTAACAAAGTGATCGGACGGATAATAAGAGAAATTAAAATCTTTGTATTGCACCCTGCTTTGTCCGAACTTTGTGTCCGGAGTTTGCGCAAACATGCCGCTAAAAATGAGCATGGAGTATAAAAGAAAACGTTGTTTCATTATTTGGTGCCGTTTCTCTATCGGAGAATGTTACGAAGATGGTTAAATATATGCTATTAGCCTATAAAATTTGAAAAGTTTTTGAATTTTCGCCCTACAAGAACAAAAAACATGATCTCACTAAAGCAATTTACATTTAATCCTTTTGCCGAAAACACCTACATAGTGCATAACAATGCCAAAGCATGTTTAATTATAGATCCGGGATGCAGTAACGCTTACGAGATTGGACAAGTAACGAATTACATTGAAAAAAACGGATTAACACCTATTCGATTATTGAATACCCATTGTCATGTAGATCACATTCCGGGAAACCCAATAATGGCTGAACAATATAATCTTGGATTAGAAATTCATGCGCTTGAAGAAGATGTTTTGGCGCAAGCTCCGAATTACGGACCTATGTTTGGTATAGAAATACCAAAACAACCAGCAGTTTCACGCTTTTTAAAAGATGGTGATGTGGAACAATTCGGAGATACTGAGTTTCATGTTTTGCATACCCCTGGGCATTCCCCGGGCAGTGTTTGTTTCTATTTTCCGAAAGCAAAAGTCATCATTGCCGGAGATGTTTTGTTTAAAGGTAGTGTAGGGCGCTATGATCTCCCCGGCTCTAATGGCGAAGACCTTTTTCATTCGATTACAGCAACCTTAATGGCATTGCCCGATGATGTAATCGTTTTTAGCGGCCATGGCCCAAAAACGACAATTGGCGAGGAACGAAAATCTAACCCTTTCCTGAACAAAGCATTCTTCTTCCAATTGTAAACTTTATCCAAACAAAAATGCCTGCTCTTTTGAACAGGCATTTTTATGTATGCTATACCACTAATTACTTTTTAGCCTTCTTACTAAATGTTCCTCCTTTACCTAGTTGGAAAATACGAGATATGGTAAATCCTAAACGAATTTGACCTGCACTCCATGTTTTTGTATTATATGGAAGAAAATCGTTTTCAATCAAACCTTCCGAGTTCGTTAAGTTTATGGCAAAAACGTGTCCTCCAGTTTCAAACTCAACACCAACATGAAGATTTGGATAATAGTCTAGGCCTTTCTTCCCACGAACAAAACCACCGTATTGGCGATTTCCCATAGCACCTAATGCAGTGAAATACTCGAAAATGATGGCGGTGCGTTTGGCTACTTTTGCCCGCCCCGAAAACCCTAAAAAGAACATCCCGTTCACATCGTTATATGGCACATAGTTTCGCCATATAAATGTTGGAGAAAGTTGTAATGACAACCATGGTGTGGCTTTACACGCAAATAACCCTTGTAACATATATGAAGCCCTGTGGGCAATAGGTTCATTCTTTAGCAATTGATTCGCAACAAACGGGTCGAATTTTTGAGAAGAAATCACGGCATTTGCAATAAATGTAATTGACATTGGATATTTAAAATCGGTTGTTTGTTTCAATGCGCGATATTTAATATAGCCATTGTATAGCTCTTTTAAACCAACATTTGCAGTCCCTCCTTTTGTTCTTCCAACGCCAATGGATAGGTCGTCTAAAATACCGTACTCTACTGAGATTAAAATATCTGATGCATTATCTATACCACCTAAAGTATGCCCACTTACTCCTTTAACTGCAATATCCCCAAAACGATGAGAAATACGAACATCAATGGCATTCTTCTTTACCATTTCTATGGAGTGTCCATTAATGATACGTGTACTCTTGAATGTATAGGCTACATATTCGCGCTTCGGTTTTTGTTCATTTAGAATATCATCAACAATATCGTTTTGTGCAAAAGAAAATTGCCCTAAAAGCATCATTAAAAAGAGTAGATTTTTTTTCATCAGTTTTTGTTTTGAATTTTTAAAAAACAAATCCATATCTGTGGATATGGATTTGCATTATTATTGTTGAATTGAATGTTTCATAATCGATAACAGTTCACACTTATTTTTTCTCGTATTTCACAAAGATAAATGCCACATCTACCTTGATCTCTTCGGCAATATTTACGCCTACAACACTTGGAATTTTGATTTTGTGGTCAGCCAATTTTACCATAAAATCTGCAGTTGCAGACACCGGGGCTCCTCCTTTCACGGTAAGTTTGCCCTTTACCTCACGGGGCATCTTAACACCATGCAAATCCAATGTTCCAACTAAAGTTACATCATAAACTCCATCTTTTGTGAAGTCGATTTTTTCTTTAATAACTGCATCCAATGTAGAATATGGAATTTTATCTGACTCCATATAATTTTCGTTGAAGTGCTCCTCCATCAGCTTATCGTGGAATTTAAAGGTAGTAATGGTAAGCTTTGCTACTACTTTTTGATTTTCGGTATTTAAGGCACAAACCGTTTGATTTGAAGTAGCCTCAATATCCTCCATAGCCGTTTTGGAAAAAAAGTGTGCTTTCCCGGTTTTGCAAACATATTGTTGCGCCTGTGAATGGAAAGTAACAATTGATAAGATGATGAACAACAGACTTCGCATAACTTTGAATTTTAAGTTTTAAATTATTCGCATTGGCCCCCTGCCGACCAATCACTAATTACAGTAATCAAAGAGTCTGCCAACTTTCCGGAAGGTGGCATTAACACACAACCATCTTCCTTAATACAACACAACCCTTTGGTGATTCCTGCTTTAGTGGCAGCATAAGATGAGAAGTCGTAACCGCTTTGCTTCGTTGATGCATCGTGGCAACCTGATGTTGCACAATTATCGTCCATAATAGGTTTAACCGTTGTGGTGTATGTTATACTTGATGGAGTACAAGTGTTATTGGGAGCTTTATCTTTCGAACATTTTATCAATAAAACGCCAAATGAAATAAGTGTTAATAGTGTTAGTGTTGTTTTTCTCATGTTGTGAAAATAAAAAGTCCGGACGAATTCGCCCGGACTTTAACGTTTTAGAAAATTAAAGTTTGATTAAATGCTTGCTTACTGCTCCTTTTTCAGTGTTTACATTTACGATATAGTTGCCTTTTTGTAAATCGGCAATATCATAACGCACATTGTTGGCACCTTCATTTAACGTTCCTTCAAAAAGTGTTTTAACTACACTTCCTTTCATATCCATTACTTGTATTGTAGTTTTCAAAGCCTCTTTCAATTCGATATTCATAGCAAATTCAGCTACCGTTTGCGTTGGGTATAATCCTAAATTAGCAATAGAAGAAATATTTCCGATCGCATTTGGAGTTACAGCAGCATTGATGAATATACTACTTTTATAAACAACATCTCCGGATTCATTATTGTTTCCATTGGCTAACATTCCAACATAATAGAAAGCAACATCTTCGCCATTGGTTGGAGCTGTCCACTGCCAAATCCAAGATTTTGTAGTATTGGCATTTTTATGACTCATACATGTAGTTCCTGATGCTCCTGTTACAATTGCTGTAGTAGTTGCATTTGTAGCAGTAAATGAGCCGGATTGAGCATTGGATCCGTTAAGCGAAGATAACGAAAACCCATATCGATTAGCTGATCCGGTGAGTTGCAAAGACATAAAATACGTTTTCCCCGGAATATATTTTGTTGAAGAAGTAACTACACCGCTAGAAAGTCCTGATTGTAGTGTGTCCATTTGCAAAATAAATTGAGTATCGTCTGTTGTGCTGGTTCCTGGATGACAACCACTGGTTTGGCATGTTCGATTGGAAGCCGGTGCCCCGGAATAACCGCCATTAGGTGTTTTCGCAGGTTCTGCTGTTAGATTGGAAAACTTTACGATAGAGACAACGGAAAGAGAGAAGGCTAAAAGAGTAAACGTTTTTTTCATGTTTTTTTCAATATTTATTTCATCGAATGTATAAAAAACAGACCACTTTATTGCGTTAAACGACTTTTTCATTAAAATGTTCCACTAAGCCTATTTAGATTCATTCTAAATACTATTTTTGTTTAGAATTATTCTAAATAAAAAAAATGAAAAAAAGATCAACCTTTTTAATTGGCACATTTTCGTTTCTGCTGGTATTGCTCTTGATGCCTGTAGGTCATGCACTCATGGTTTTTAACGAGAAAATGTTAGTGCACAATAAGCTAGTAGGAGCAGCAGGTATTGGTTTTCTAGGACTAATACTGCTGATCTGGGGATTTCAGATCACTGAGAAAAAAGGGACAGCCACGCTACTTGGCTTGTTATCGGGTATATTAATTTGGACCGGTTGGATAGAATTTTCTTTCGTTTGGATAGCAGAAAAACAAAATGTGGCACCGCTTATTGAAAATGGAGAAGTGACTACAAAGCCGGAATACTTAGTAATGTTATCTTCTGTTGGACTGCTGATTGCCTTTTTGCTACTTTTCTTATTTACACAAAATAAATGCTCTTTTTTCAATTGGTTCCAAAAACTTGCTGGGTTTAAAAAACTGCTCACATCTACTGCACATAACCATCGTCCACTAGCCATAGTCACTTTTGTAGAAACGATAATGGTTTTGTGGACATTCTATATTGTGCTCCTCTTGGTTTACGACAAAGAAATAGCGGGAGATAAGCATCCTGCCACATTTATAGTGGCATTTGGCTCGTTATTTTGGTCAATTTATTTGTATTTAAAACTTATCAAAATCAGCAAATTTGATTACGCAATTCGTTATGCTATACCAACTGTAGTCATTTTTTGGAATTTTATTGAAGTAATCGGTAGATGGAATTTATTAGAAGAGATATGGATTCACCCCACTCAATACTGGTTTGAAAACACCATAATTGTGTTGATTCTAGTTGTCTTCATTACCTATTATGTTTACGAGCAAACACTAATCAATAAAAAGCAGATGACGGGAAATTCGGAAAATTTAGTCGAATAGTTGTTGCGTACTATTTTCCGTATCAACCTTTTCGATTACTTTCTCGATTTTACCTTTTTCATCAATTACAAAAGTAGTTCGGTTAATCCCCATATACTCGCGTCCCATAAACTTTTTGAGCCCCCAAACTCCATAATCATTAACCACCTTTTGGTCTGTATCTGCAATTAGCGGAAAAGGCAACTCATATTTTTCTATGAACTTCAAATGCGATTTTTCACTATCGGTGCTCACACCAATCACCTGATATCCTTTTTTCAGCAATGCGCTATAATTGTCGCGGAAATTACAAGCTTCCTTCGTGCAACCGGGTGTGCTGTCTTTGGGATAAAAATAAAGCACCACCTTTTTCCCTTTGAATTGCGTTAGTGTGATTTCATTACCATGCTGGTCTTTTGCATTTATAGCCGGAGCTTTGTCGCCAACTTTAAGTTTCATAATTGTGCTGTTTAGTAAATGAATTTTGACGCATACACTTTTTCATTGTCGCGCTCATCAGTAACAACAATTCGGATCTGATGTTCACCCAATGTCCACTTATTTTCATTAATCACAGCTAACGAAGCATATTTTGCATCGTAGGCTGCTAATGTCCATTCTCCGTCAATATACACATCGTATTTTTTAATTCCACTGAGTGCATCCGACATTGAAAAAATCCATTTTTTACTTGTGTGAACCGGCTTAACAGTGCTGAATGAAACCGGACGAATCACCGGTGGCACAGTATCTATCCCTACATAATAGATTCCAAACTCACGCACATTTCCATTTACAAAGCCACTTTCAAAGGCTCCATTTTTGGAGACTGTTTTCCCCTTTTCATCTCGCCATAACAGCACCGCTTTGTTTTGCAAAAAGGTTGGCAGTACTGCCTTAATCTTAATTGTAAATGCACCTAATAAATGCTCCAAACTTTGATTAATGGTAAAAACTGCTGAAAAAATCCCACTCGTTTTGGCATCCGTTTTTTCCACCTTCAATTTAGTGGTGTTAATAATACAATCTCCGGGAATACTTAATTTAAGACTATCGGTATTGTAAACGTTCAGAAAATTATTCTTCAGCAGAATAGTAAAGGGGGAGCTGTTCGATTTGAAAAAGCCGGATGCGGTATCTCTTACAACGTTCAAACGAATGAGTGATTTATTGTTCGAAAAATCGGCAATGGAAACTGTAAGTTGATGAACTTGCCCATCCAATAAATTGATTTTACCATTATTCTGCACTGCACTGTATGCACTCAATTTATTACCCGGCTCCACAAAGCATTTATGAAAAGCACGGAATGCTTCGTTCAAAAATACAGGGTAATCTAAATGGGCAATAATCATGCGCTTTTCATCGAAAGAATGACGATCATTTTTAAACGTGAAGACATCCTTTCCATTATCGGAGAGGGTGATGGAATAAACCCCAAAAGAATTCGTAGAATTGGTCATCCGATCGAAGCTGTTAACCGCAATACCAAACGCATCCGCATTGATTCTTAAAATACTGTCGGACGAAACAAAGGCATCGCCTACTTTTTTCAATCCGATTCGCTTCTTTTCTCTATCCAAAAAATCTGCATCCTGCGAAAAAAACTCAACGGCATTTACCACAGGAGCAACATCATCTTTTACTATAAAACCGAAATGATAAGGATTAATCGTTCGTTCTTGAGCATCGCGAATTTCAAAATGCAAATGCGGTCCACCACTCCCACCGGTATTACCACTGAATGCAATTACTTCTCCCTTTTTTACAAGCAATTTATTTTGGGGGAAAGTGATATCTACTGCAAAACTCTTTTTCGAATACTGTTCTTTGCGAACCTCTTGTGCTAATCGATTATTGAATTGCTGCAAGTGTCCATACACGGAAGTATATCCATTGGGATGCGTGACATACACTGCATTTCCATAGCCAAATGGAGAAACACCAATGCGCGAAATGTATCCATCGCCAATGGCATACACATTCAAACCCTCTCTTTCATTGGTTTTCATATCAAGACCCATGTGAAAATGATTCTTTCGCGTCTCCCCAAAATTACCCGATAAAGCAATAGGAATATCGAGAGGAGAACGAAATTCGTTCTTCGGAAAAACAGGCAAAGGCTCATCAAGAAAAGGTTGTGGCTGATTTGCAAAAACCGTAAACAACAATAGTGTAATCCAATTCATTTTATTTATTTACTGCTTTTATCCTTGATATTCTCCATAAATACCACGCAACACATCGGCTACCTCGCCCAATGTACAATAGGCTTCCACTGCATTCACAACAAAAGGCATTATATTCTTTCCTTCAACAGTTGCATCTTTAAATGCGTTTAATGTTTTGCTCACTTCTTCTGCGTTTCGCTCTGCGCGCAGTTTTGCCAGTTTAGCCGTTTGCAATGCACGAATCGAATCATCAATACGCAAAATTTCAGTATCGTTTCGTTCCGGCTCAACAAACTTGTTTACACCCACAATAACTTTTTGTCCCAATTCCATCTTCTTCTGAAAATCGTAAGACGCCTTGGCAATTTCATCTTGTATGAAACCCTTCTCCACAGCGGAAACTGCCCCACCAATCGAATCAATATAAGTGATGTATTGCCATGCTTTTTCTTCTAGCTGGTCTGTCATCTGCTCCACAAAATATGAGCCGGCTAAGGGATCTACCGTTTCCGTTACTCCACTTTCAAAACCAATGACTTGTTGTGTTCTGAGCGCTAACTTCGCAGCATCGGCCGTTGGTAGCGACAAGGCTTCATCGAAACCATTGGTGTGTAACGATTGTGTACCGCCTAATACAGCCGCCATTGCCTGTAAACTCACTCGTACAATATTGTTTTGCGGTTGTTGAGCCGTAAGTGTTGAACCGCCTGTTTGTGTGTGAAAGCGTAACATTTGTGCACGCGCATCAGTTGCACCGAGGTCTTTTGTAATTTTGGCCCACATTCTACGGGCCGCACGGAACTTCGCAACTTCTTCGAAAAAGTTATTGTGTGCATTGAAGAAAAACGACAGTCGCTGCCCGAACTGATTAATGTCTAAACCCTTTGCTATTGCTGCTTCACAATAGACTTTTCCGTTCGCTAATGTGAATGCCAATTCTTGGGCTGCTGTTGATCCCGCCTCACGAATGTGATACCCGGAAATGGATATCGTATTCCATTTCGGCACTTCAGTATTACAGTATTCAAAAATATCGGTGATGATTTTCATAGAAGGACGAGGCGGATAAATATAAGTTCCGCGAGCTGCATATTCTTTCAAAATATCGTTCTGAATAGTACCCGAAATTTTCTTTAAATCAGCACCTTGTTGTTTCGCCAAAGCAATGTAGAATGCTAGTAAAATATAGCCTGTAGAGTTAATAGTCATTGACGTAGAGACCTCTTCCAACTTAATCCCATTGAACAGTGTTTGCATGTCTACCAACGAATCAATAGCTACACCCACTTTCCCTACTTCGCCATCAGCTAACGGATGATCGGAATCGTACCCGATTTGTGTAGGCAAGTCGAAAGCAACACTTAAACCACTCACCCCTTGCGATAACAAATAATGATACCGTTTATTACTTTCTTCTGCAGTACTGAAACCTGCATATTGGCGCATCGTCCACAACTTCGAACGATACATTTCGGAATGCACTCCACGTGTAAAAGGAAAAACACCGGGCTCTTCTACTAATCGATCTTTCGGAACATATACCCTTTCTATTTCTATTCCGGAATCAGAGATGAACTTTTTTTCTTCGCCTGCCATGCCAACATATTTTGCGCAAAATAAAGAAAAGCAAGGTCTGTTGCAGCAACAATTTTCCAAGAATTGAATTCTAGACGAAAAGAGGCTGTTTTCTCTGCGAGTTCTTCTTATATTCACCGCTCCAAAAAAAGAATTATGAGTCAGCATTTAAGCGAACAAGAAATTGTTAGAAGAGATAAATTAACCGAACTGGAAGCCTTGGGCGTGAACCCCTATCCACCGGAGTTATTCCACGTTTCACACTATTCGCAAGCCATATTAGACACTTTTGATGCTGAGCAAAATAACTTACCGGATGTAAGCTTAGCAGGTAGAATTATGTCGGTACGCTTGATGGGAAAAGCCGCCTTTGCTGTATTACAAGATGCAGGAGGAAGAATCCAACTATATATTGGCCGTGATGCGATTTGCCCGGGTGAAGACAAAACACTTTACGATGAAGTATTCAAACGCCTTGTAGATATTGGCGATTTTGTAGGAGTGAAAGGCTATGTGTTTAAAACAAAGACCGGAGAAACTTCGATTCACGTTTCATCATTGCAATTATTGGCAAAATCGTTGAAACCACTGCCAATTGTAAAAGAAAAAGATGGCGAAATTTACGATGCCTTCACCGATCCGGAACAGCGCTATCGTCAACGTTATGTGGACTTAGTGGTAAATCCGCATGTACGCAACACTTTCATTAAACGCACTAAATTGGTAAAAACCATTCGCGACTTTTTGGATGCACACGGAGCAATGGAAGTAGATACACCTGTGTTGCAAAACATTCCCGGAGGTGCTGCCGCTCGTCCGTTTGCTACACACCACAATGCTTTAGATGTTCCGTTTTATCTTCGAATTGCTAACGAATTATACTTGAAACGTTTAATTGTAGGCGGCTTCGACTTTGTGTATGAATTCAGTCGTAATTTCCGTAACGAAGGAATGGACCGAACGCACAACCCTGAATTCACCGTATTAGAGTTTTACGTGGCCTACAAAGATTATTTCTGGATGATGGATTTCACCGAAAATCTATTAGAAAAAATTGCCATCGAGTTGCATGGAACAACAGAGGTAACCATGGGCGATAAAGTGTTGAACTTTAAAGCTCCTTTCAAACGTGTTCCCATTTACGATGCCATCAAAGAATTCACAGGCTTTGATGTGAGCGAAATGGATGAAGCCGGCTTAGTAGATGTATGTAAAAAATTGCACATCGAAACCGATGCGTCTATGGGTAAAGGAAAATTGATTGACGAAATTTTTGGCGCAAAATGCGAAGGCAACTTCACGCAACCAACATTCATTATTGATTACCCGGTTGAATTAAGTCCGTTAACTAAAAAACATCGCAGCAAAGCCGGACTTGTAGAGCGTTTTGAATTAATGGTCAACGGAAAAGAAATCGCGAACGCTTATACCGAGTTGAACGACCCTATCGATCAACGTGCACGTTTTGAAGAACAAGCAAAGTTGATGGAGCGAGGCGATGACGAGGCGATGTTTATTGATCACGACTTCTTACGCGCTTTAGAATATGGCATGCCGCCTACTTCAGGTATTGGTATTGGCATCGACCGATTGGTCATGTTAATGACCAATCAAGCAAGTATACAAGAGGTGTTATTCTTCCCGCAAATGCGACCGGAAACAGAAGGAGAATAATACAAGTTTAAGGCATTCTACCTTCCGCTTTCCTGAGATAAATACTTTTCCATGGTGTTGTCATGTAACGCCCGTAAATACGGAAGCTTAACGTCATAATGAACACAGTGATGCGATTCATTCTGCTTGGTTTTTCTCGAGGCCAAATTTTATAGGGATAAAGGGTATCAAATAAACGGGCGTATTTGGCTGAATCGATTAAAGGTAAATCAACTACTTGAACTTTATGCGCTACAACATCATGTACACTTGCTAAAGTTTTCGCTGAAACCCAATATTGATTTTGAAAATAAGGGTCTAACATTGCCCAAGAGTCGTTAATCTTGAGTTCCGCTACTGTGTGATGAGATACGGAATCGTAACCGTATAAGTATACCAGATGCCCTTCAATACCTGCCTGTTCAGCCAGAGCCAATAAAACAAGCGCTTTTTGATCGCATGCACCATATCCCTTTTCAAGGATTTCAAAGGCTGATACATCGTCAATCTTATCGCCATCTTTATGATTTCGGACATTCTTACCCACGTACCTACAAAGTATAACTGCTTTCTCGGTTTCAGACATATTCCTAAAATGTAAATCATCAATTATCTCTGTGAACCGGATGAAATGATATAGCGATTGGGGAGTTTGCCGTGAAGTAAGAAAAACAAGAAATGGAAATACATAAAAAATTAAAAGCACTACAGGTAATACCAGCAGTGCTTTTAATTTCCAATGGCTGTGAGTTGTATTGATTTTTATTGTTTTACAAATTGTTGTCTTGCCATTCCTTCATTCGTACTCACATGAATCGTATAGATGCCTGTAGGCAACGATGCAATATCGATGGTATTTTTATCGGTAGCGCGACTAAGTGTAATATTACCCAAAACATCCACCACATCAATGTGTTGAATGATTGCTCCATTCGTTTCAATGTTCAGCAAATTGTTTGCGGGATTAGGATAGACATGCAAAGTAACACTAGATTCATTTTCAAGAATACCTGTTGTAGGTGTTCCGCCATAATCTAGATTCAATATAGGTGCATATTCAGGGTTGCTTGAGTTGTTGAAATTAACTACACCTCCTGTGAAGCTTGGAGCAGAAATAATAAACTGTGTTGTAGCGTTTTTAGTAATAAAAGGCAAAACAGCAGCAGGCAAATCCAAACGAATCCAATTAGCATTTCCTGCATTCGAGCCAAACAAGCAAGGCGTTCCGGAAGCATCGCCAGTTGCAGCATAATCAGCAGCTTCTACATTTACGGTTGTTCCAAAATTTCCGCTTTTTACCTTAATGGATAAGGTATTACTGATTGGATTAGCACCTGTAAGTCGATTTCTTCTTAAGAATATACTTGCCTTTTTAAGAACAGTATCAGCCATACTTGATGTATTAAACGATAGAACAGTCGCAAAAGAATTTCCTCCGCTTTCGCCTAACAGCAAAGTGTCAGCCACAGCACCGGTTGAAGAAACAGTACCGGTTTGCGTATTGTTTTCTGAAAGCAAATACAAATCATCCATTAAATATTTCTGATAAAACTTCTGCATTTGATAGTCGATGAAATCGCTGTAGCCTTGTGGAGAAAGGTGAAAACAATCGCGTGTAATACCATAATCGCGCATCGATGTTTTCGGTGAAGGATAATTAGGGTCACCTTCAGGCATAGGCAAACTATAAGGGGCGTAGGTTCCACTTGGCGCAATACCTAGTGGGGTAGTTTGTCCAAACGTATTCTGTAACAAACCTGTGCACTTGTAGAATTCCACTTGGGGGTCACCGGCTGAATACACTTCCATTGAATCCGAAAATCGGTTCAACATGGTATTCAATTGAATGAATGTAGGAAATTCCATTTTCTGCCAATTACTATAGAATGGATGACCTGAACCCCATCCAGAGGTTTGAATCACTTCTCCAAAATTTGGATATACATATCCGCTCCAAACTACTTTTATTCCGGGTTTAGTTGACTTAATAAAGTTTACTATAGCATTCATTCGCGTTGAAATACCATGAAAAAGAGTATCAACAAATCCGGAAGAAGAACTTACTTTCCAATCGCCCAAAACATCGTTACCGCCAATACTTAAATGCACTACCGATATAGAAGGATTCGCCTTAATGAGTGAATCAATCATCTGTTGTTTATTGGCTAGTAAAAAATCATTTGTTTCTGCTCCATTTTCAGCAATTACTGTATTTGTCAAATACTTGTAGTTAGAATGTCCGTATTTTTTCAAAGAGTTATTGAAGGTTTTGTCTACATCCATAAAAAACGCCCAACTGTCGCCCACCAATAAAACTTTAGGTTGATTAACTTCTGCGCACTGAGCAAATATCTTTGTAGCCAAGAACTGAAATACAATTGTAAACAGTAGAATTTTTCTTGTCATATTAGTTTGGTTTTATATCCAATGATACAAAAAGAATAAGAAGAAACTAAGGGAAGCATTTAAAATTTCAGCATAAAAAAAAGCGTCTCGGAAATTCCGAGACGCTTTTTAACACTTGGGTGCAATTGATTACTTGAAAATAATATTCATCACAACTCGTCTGTTTTTCTGACGACCAGCAACTGTATTGTTATCTGCAATTGGCTGAGTTTCGCCAAAACCGGCAGTTTCTAACTTATTGCCATCAACACCTCGCTTAACAAGATATGCTTTAACGGCTGCTGCTCTTCTGTTCGACAAGTCTAAGTTTTTAGCATCGTCACCCACGTTATCGGTATGGCCTTCGATTTTCAAACCATAACTAGGTTTGTCAACCAACAACTTCGCTAAACCATTCAAGGAAACGTAAGACTTCGTTCTAATCACGTCTTTACCTGTTTCGAACTCTAAGTTTTGGAAAGCGAACTTCACAGTTTCTACTTCTTTTTTATCCAACTTAGGACAGCCTTTGTTTTCAGCTACTCCAAATACTTTCGGACAAGCATCATCTTTGTCTAATACTCCGTCTCCATCAGTATCAGGCCAAGGGCAACCTTGATTTTCAGCAGGACCGGCTTCACGAGGACATTTATCTTCGTTATCGTACAATCCGTCTTTATCTGAATCTGGGCAACCTTTGTGCGCCTTTTCTCCAGGAACATCAGGACAAGCATCATCTTTATCGGCAACACCATCGTTGTCGCGATCAGGACAGCCATTCATTTCTTTTGTTCCTTTTTCAGTAGGACATTCGTCATATTTATCCCAGATTCCATCTCCATCTGTATCAGGACAACCCAAAGATTCTTTCGGTCCTTTTACATCCGGACAAGAATCTCGCATGTCTGGAATGCTATCCCCATCTCTATCAGGGCAACCTGCTAAGAATAATGGTCCTGCAACATCCGGACAAAGATCTAACTTATCTGTAACTCCATCATTGTCTTTATCAGAACAACCTCCGGTAGCACAAGTTCCTTTCTCTTTTTTACACTTATCTTTCTTGTTCGATACACCATCTTTATCGCGATCGCGGTGCAAGCTGTTCGGAATTGTAACTTTCAATCCCACTTGAACGTTGGCGTTGAAACTTGTTTTCTTACCAAACAATGTAATCACGTTCGATGATGTAACAAAAAGTGGTCCGGCACGCAAACCTGCACCCGCACTAAAGTTACCATATTCATCATAAGAAAGTGGAACATAAACACCCACCCATTTGTGATCGTATTTAGGCGTTAATGTTACCGAAGTAGGGTAATGAATTTGGTTTTTGTTTTTCGCCATAACCGGAGAAATAGTAGTTCCCAAGTTCAAACCAAAGCCTTTCCAAATATGATAGTCAATGTATAGGTTGAAACGTGTCGGCAACCAAACCGTAAATTTATCAGATCCGGTATACGTGCTTCCGAATTTAGAGTTAAGCACTGAGTCGAAAGATTGAACACCATTGATAGGCTCTTTCTTTACTTCCCAATTGCGAATATCGGCATTAAAGTCACGATCATTTACTGATTTGCTGAACGAAATTGCCCCCAAATCAATTACAGAGAACCCAACAGCCAATTTATATTTATCGCGCTCTCTTTGATACCACTCTTTGCAATCCATGGTGTACTTGTACTTATCTTGATCAGGTCTCCATTCGTAAACAACACCTAAATCTGCTGCTGCACCCGGAGTGATGTATTTTTTAAGTGAACCTAAACCGTCATATTTAAACGTTCTATCGCCAAATTCTTCCAAGCCCTTGTTGTGTCCATATCTTACATCACTGTTGTAGATATTCAAACTATCATAATTGTTAAACTGATAATCGGCTTTATTGGAATACAAATATGCTGATGCAACACCCAAAAGCACTTTAATAGTACCTCCTACTTTAACAAAGTGCCGCCCTTTATCGTAAACTACTCTAGAATATGTAGCGCCAACATCCATCCACTCTAAGTTACGGAGAGCCACATTTTTCTCTGAAAGGTTTTTGAAGTTGAATCCTGTAATTGAATCCGCCTTATTGCCTAATCCGAAATAACTTGAACGAGCCAATGTTTCGCTGATATTATCAACATTTGTAATACTGTGCATGTTCGCGGTTAATGCAATTGCATTTTTGTTAGAACGGTTTTTTCCCCATGCAAACATAAAGGATAAAGGAATTTGGGCGTCCATACCTACAAAAGCCTTTTTGTTTTTACCGTTTACTCGCTCAATCAAATATTTGTCGGCAAACTTATCGTCATTGAAAAGATCTCTGTTTAAAAGCGGCTTATTGCTTATTCCAAGGTAATTGTTGTTTACCTCCAAACCAACTGAAATTAAGTTCAAGTCGAACTTCATACGGTTATCGGCAATAGCGGGATTGTAACTAACAGTAGATACCCCTCCGAAATTACTTGCAGCTAATACTTTATTGTATTGTGCTTGTGCATTGGAAAAGAAACAAACGGCTAGAATCCCTAGTAAAATGGGTTTAAGTTGTTTCATAAATTATAAATTTTGATTTGCGATTTGCAAACTTAATGCCAAAAATTGCAAATGAGAACTTTTGATTGCATTTTTCTTGTGGCACAAGCATTTGGAATATTTTGCAAAAGGCTTACATTTGCACCGCATTTTAAAAATCAATCACGTGTTTACAGCCTATATAAAACGAATAATCCTTTTCTCAGGAATTGTATTGAGTAGTCTAGCCGTTTCTGCTGAAGAAACAGAGACTGCAGTTGCAACAACAACGGAAGAAGCGCATACAGAAGCACCAAAAGCAGATGAAAAATTCAACCCAACGCCAATGATTCTGCACCACATAGCCGATTCACATGAGTGGGATATCTTAGAAATGGCGCATATCGGTTTACCTTGTATTCTTTATTCAGCTGAAAGTGGAATAACCACTTTTCAATATGAAGACGGCAAAGAAGTAAATGGCTACACATGTGAGCACGGGGGTATTGTACGCGAAGATCACGCAGGATTTATCGATTTTTCAATAACTAAAAATGTGGCAACCATGTTGTTAGCTGCATTTATTTTGATTGTTGTTTTCACTTCAGTAACTAAAGCCTACACCACCAACAAAGGAAAAGCACCTAAAGGATTGCAATCACTTATCGAACCAATGGTAGTTTTCATAAGAGACGATGTTGCTAAACCTGGAATTGGACCTAAATACGAAAAGTATTTGCCTTATATCATGACCATCTTCTTCTTCATTCTTGTATTAAACTTATTAGGCCTTATCCCAGTATTCCCAGGAGGTGCAAACGTTACAGGAAACATCGCATTTACTTTAGTAATGGCTTTTGTGGCCATGCTTGTGATCAATTTTAGCGGAAACAAAGGCTATTGGAAGCACATTCTTTTACCTCAACCTTATTTCTTGTGGCCAATCATGTTCCCGGTGGAGCTTTTAGGTATCTTCACTAAACCTATTGCATTGATGATACGTCTTTTCGCCAATATGGTAGCAGGCCACATCATTGTATTAAGTTTGATTTGTTTGATATTCGTATTTGGCAATGCAGGGAAGAGTGTGGGAGGATCAATTGCGGGTTCAGCCATTGCCATTCCATTTACATTGTTTATCAGTTGCATTGAAGTTTTAGTGGCATTCATTCAAGCCTTTATCTTTTCTATGTTGACAAGCGTATTTATCGGCATGGCTGTTGAAGAACACGGTCACGGAGAAGAAGCGCATCATTAATTCGGTTATTATTCATTCATTATAAAAACAAAAAACATGTTATTAGAAGCAGCAGTACCAGGAGTAGCAGCTATCGGAGCAGGATTAGCAGCAGTAGGCGCAGGTCTCGGAATCGGAAGAATCGGAGGAAGCGCAGCTGAAGCAATCGCTCGTCAACCGGAAGCTGTTAACGACATTAGAGGTGCAATGATTTTGACAGCAGCCTTCATCGAGGGGGTTGCCTTGTTTGCCGTTATCGTTGCATTGTTGAAGTAATTCAACCTAAAATCAGTACTCCAATGGGATTGCCAACGGAGTACTGGTTTTTAAACAAATGAATTTCAAAGAAAAATCTATATAAATATGAACACGTTATTAGTTGTTTTATTATCAGAAGAAGCGAATCCGTTCAGCTTAATTACTCCAAATCCGGGATTAGCTATTTGGGCGCTTATTATTTTCGTTGCCTTGATTTTTATCTTAGGTAAATTTGCGTTCAAGCCCATTGCAAGTGCGTTGAAAGAGCGCGAAATGCACATCGAGGAGTCGTTAACACAAGCGGAAAAAGCAAGAGCGGAAATGGCGGCATTGGTATCGAAAAACGAAGAGTTATTAAACCAAGCCAAAGAGGAAAGAAATCAAATTTTGCATGATGCCCGTATCGTTGCCGAAAAAATGAAAAACGATATCATCGAAAAAGCAAAATCTGAAGCGGATAAAAAGGTAGGTGACGCTATCCGTGAAATCGAAATCCAGAAAAAAGCAGCTATTGTTGAGGTAAAAAACTCGGTGGGCGCTTTAGCTATTGAAATCGCTGAAAAAATTGTTCGCAAAGAATTAAAAAACGATACCGATCACAAAGCATTTGTTGATGCGTTAGTAAAAGAAAGCAACCTCAACTAATTTTCCGTTATAGTTTAAAACTGAATTTATGTCATCATTCCGATTGGCTTCACGATACTCAAAATCATTACTTCAATTAGCACAAGAAAAAGGCCAATTAGAAGCAGTGAAAGCAGACATGGCGCTTATTTCAAATACGCTAAAAACTAGTCGCGATTTACATATCATGTTGCAAAGCCCGATTATTCCATCCGATAAAAAAGAGGCCATTTTGACCAAAGTTTTTGGGTCAAATGTACATGAGCTTACTAATAAATTTATTGTGCTTTTAACTAAGAAAGGGCGCGAAAGCTTCCTAGGCGAGGTAGCTGGTGCATTTATCAGCCAATATGATTTGCTGAACAATATCACCAATGTGAAGTTAACAACAGCTACTGCTGTGGACAAAGCCACGGTTGATACCATTATCAATAAATTAAAAGCAAAAGAAAATATTAAAGAAATCAAGTTGGTACACGAAGTAGATGCTTCATTAATTGGAGGCTTCGTTTTAACCTATGGCGATAAGCAAATTGATACTTCTGCTCGTAAATCTTTAAACCGATTGAAAACATTGGTAGATGACGATTCGTATGTAAAGGCCTATTTCTAAATACTATTGTACTTTTTAAAAAGGCTGCTTCTATGTTGAAGCAGCCTTTTTTGTTTGCTATTGCATTAGCTTTTCAGTACCAAAAACTTCTCTTTCGAGTTTAGTATCCAAACCATAAATATCATGACGGAAATTTAGTTTTCCGGTATGATCTACCCAAGCCGTAAAATACCCTATAAATACAGGAATAGATGGCTTTACACGCACCTTCTTCTCTTTGTGCTGATTCATCAACACGTGTATACTATCTGCTGAAAGTGTCGAGTCGTTTCTAAATACATATTGGGCCAACTTCTCGGGCTCCGACAATCGAATACAGCCATGGCTGAAGGCTCTGTTTGTTTCTCCAAAAAAACTTTTAGCCGGTGTATCGTGCAAATAGATATCGTAAGAATTCGGAAAATAAAAAGCAACAAGACCCAACGCATTTGACGGTCCGGGCTTCTGTCGAATGACAAAGGGCACTCCGGTTTTGTATTTGCCCCAGCTTACTGAATACGGATTAATCAGCTTACCGTTTTTCAGCACCTCTAAATTATTTTTGTAGATATAACCCGGATTTGCTTTCAACTTAGGCAACATTTCATTCTTGATAATACTCTGAGGTACATTCCAATACGGACAGAACCCTACAACCGATAAATTACCGGAGAAAATACTTGTAGCCGTTGCTGTCTTACCTACTACCACATTCATACTCCATTGATATTGCTTATTTTCAAAAACATGGAGTCTGTATTCCGGAATGTTCACCAAAAAATAATTGTCGGGCGCTTGTTCCGGAATCCATCGCAATCGCTCCATATTCAACATAATCTGTCGAATCCGCTGGCGAACAGGTACATTCATCTCACGAATAGTTAAACTGTCCGGAATGCCTGTAGCACGAAGACCCATGCGCGATTGAAAAGATTTTAGCGCGCTATATAACGAGTCGGTAAACAGCATTGATGAATCGTTTTCGAGAATATCTTTAGTGTTTGCTAAATACAGTTTAAGGAGAGGGATATGTTCGCTCGAGTCCCCTTTCCGAAGGCCTTTTACGTATTGCACAACAGGAAAACCTCCTTGCTTTTCTATTGCCCTATAGGTTATTAATGCAGACTTTAGGTGTCGATAATAATCGTTTACAGGTTCGTTGATTTGATAAGATGTTGGCGATTGCACTAAAGTATCCAACAGGTGCTGGTAATCTTTTTTCTTTCGTGGAATAAACCATTCTAAATCCTTTGGATTTTTATTGGTACCGAAGTAGGCCTTTTGTGCATATTGAAAAAATGTAGAGGTGAGACCAAGTTCAAACCTCAAACGCTCCTCTGAATTTTTTGCAAAAAAATTAGAGTCTGCTTTAGCTTGATTCCATAAACTAATTAATGCAGGGCGAGCCAACGATGGGTCTTCAAAATTAATCTGATAGTCATTGAGTGTACTGAAGAACGCATCTGTACTGTTCGACATACTGTTGTTCGTAAACCAAGCCGATTGAAAGTTTCTTCTGCTGTAAAAGGCTAGAATGTCTTCTGAAAACACCTCTAAAGCAGTGTCCTTAGCGATATAATGGACTATAGACGCACTATCTAGAATTAAATCGCTGTAGTCTAAATTTGAATAAATAGAAGAGTCTTGTACAATGCTTTCACGTGCAAAGATGCGCTTGTACATTTTACCACAACCGGAAAATAGAAAAAGGAGAAAGATGCCGCAAAATGAAAAAAGGAATGCAAAACGAAATTTCACCACAGCTTAACGAGTATAAATATAGAGAAGACTTCCGTTAGCCAACAGGGGTAACATATCTTTCATCACATCTTGTGGAAGAGCTGGACAACCAAAACTTTTGCCCGTGTAACCATATTGTTGCACAAATTTCTCAGACACATACGTGGCTCCATGCATAATAATCTCTCTTGCCCGAGCATTATCATTTTTCCCCTTTTCCAAACCATCAAGAACCAACGACATTCCATGTTTCAGTGTCGCGATAGGTTGTCCGACTTTAAAAAAACCTAAACTACTTTTTAGTGATTCCGGTTGATTGGAAAAACTGGTAGCCATTTTTTCACCCGAATTTTTGCCATGTGCTACATAGGTATAGGCTAAGATTTTCTTTTGTACTAGATCAATAACAAAAAAGCGTTTCTGATCAGAAGGTTTTGAAAAGTCGCAAATTGCAATAATTGGTTTGGCCGGTTTATACTTATTAAAGCCTTCTACGCATTTTTGAAATGCATCAAAACTTAATCGACCATTCAATCCACACGCGTCATATAACTCTTGAATGGGAGAAACGGAGAGCTTTGTTGGCAATACATGTGTTGCATCGCTTGAACCAGCACTCATAAAGATGCCAAGAAGAGATAACAAGAAAAGTATTCTTACCATTTTACAAAACTAAGCTATTTCCAACACATTAAATGTTAAGGATAAAAAAAAGGCACCGCAAGTATATTGCGATGCCCTCAGTTTTGGTTATTCGTTTTTACTGCATAACAGTAATTGTTCCTGCTTTATTTTCTGTTGTTCCATCAAAATAGGTTACAACAATTTGATAAGTATAGGTATCAAATTGAACTTTCTTTCCTCTGAAAGTTCCATCCCATGCCCCATTTGCTGCAGACTGTGTAATTCCGTTTTTCTGATTTGGATTACTGAATACTTTCTCACCCCATCTGTTCCAGATGTTTACATCAAAAGTAACAGCGCCTAATACATCAAATTCGAAAAAGTCGTTCAACCCATCTGCGTTCGGTGTAAATGCTGTTGGCATGAAATACGATTTATCATTACTTACTTCAATTTGAAGCGTATCTGTTGCTGAACAACCTCTCTCGTCTATTGCTGTTACAACAAAAGTCGTTGTTTGTCGTGGTCTAGCTGTTGGATTATTACAGTTTGTTGAATCTGCACATCCACTGAAATCAAAATTACCACTTAGAGGTGTCCAAATATATTGCTTAATAAAAGTATCCGATACGGCAGTAGCCAAAAGTTGAACGGGTTGTGTTGCTAAAATCACTTCTTTATCAGAAGTAAGATCAACTGTAACCTGACCAAGAGCAGCGATAGTAGATACTGCAGTGGCTTCGCAGCCATTCGCATCGCGGGCTAGAACAGAATAAACACCCGGGCCAATGCCTCGGAAGGTATCAGAAGACTGAACAAAGCCGTTATATTGATAAATGAATGGAGCCTTTCCTCCAACAACATTAACTACAACAACACCATCACTTGTATTGGCACAACTCGCTTGATTCAATCCATTTGCTGTAACCACTAATGCCGCAGGATCTGTTAATGTTGTAGTATCGTTAATTGAACAGCCCGACTTGTCGGTAATAGCAACAATATATGTTCCTGAAGCTAACGATGTTGCTACATTTCCACTTTGTGCAGGTGTAGTATTCCAATTATAAACATAAGGCTGTGCACCACCGGTTACAGCCAAAGAAACAAATCCATTATCTGCGCCAAAGCATTTCGGATTACTTACCGACTTAGTAACCGACATAATAGTAGGTTGACCATTAACGGTAGCCGTTGCACTTGCTTTACATTGATTTGAGTCTGTAACAACTACGCTGTAAGTTCCACCAGGAATATTATTCTGAATAGAATCGAAAGAGAAATTACTCCACAAATAATTGTATTGCAGTGTTCCTCCTGTAGCAATTGCATAAACAGAACCCGTATTGGCACCTTGACAGGTTGCATCCGTTTTAGTAATGGATACTCGTAATGAATCAGGCTCTTTAACATTGAAGAAACCTTGTGCAGTACATCCATTCTTATCAGTAATATCGACAGTGTAATTTCCTCCCGGTAAACCACCAACATCCTCGGTTAAATTACCGTTTGACCAAACAAAAGAGTACGGCTGTGTTCCGCCATAAGCAGTAATATCTAAGAATCCGTCTTTGTTATCTTTACAGCTTACATTCTTAGTAAATACATTGTACACAATTGGGTCCGGCTCAACAACAACTGCGGAATCTATTTTTGTACACAATCTTGAATCAGAAATGGTAACAACATAAACGCCACCGATCAAATTTGATATCGATGAAGTAGATGCTCCATTCGACCATTGATAGGTGAACCCTGGTGTACCTCCCGAAACACCAACGCTTACTCCTCCGCCATTATTATTACCGTTTGCTACATTACATAATGGATTTGTGATAACAACAAATGAGTTAATAGCCGGAGGATTCACAATCAGTGCACTTGCAGTAGCTGAACATAAGTTCGCATCACGAACGGTAACAGCATAAGTAGCTTGCGCCAAACCAGTTACATCCTCTGTAGTTGGCCCATGTGACCAAGCGTAAGTATAACTTGGACTTCCAGGTAATGGAGTTCCTCCGGTTACCGTTAAATCAATCGTACCATCGTTTGCATTAAAACAAGAAATATTCGTTGACACTAGGGATAATTTAACTTGTGTTGGCTCGTTAATCGTAACGCTATCACGTTTTTCGCAACCATTCGCATCTGTAATCACAACAAAATACAAACCACCACTTAGCTGACCGATATTCTGAGAGCCTTGGAAATTAGACCACAAATAAGTGTAAGGGGCTTTGCCTCCAGAAACTGTTAATGTTGCTGTTCCACTTTGATCGCCAAAACAACTCAAATCTGTTTTCACAATTGACGATGTAATTGGAATTGGATTACTTATGTTTTGGGTTAACTGTGCGGTACAACCCTTACTGTCAGTCACTGTAACTGCATAGTTACCAGTCGAAAGATTGGATATGTCCTCTGTGGTAGCAAATGCTGAACCGTTCTTATTCCATGCATATGAATAAGATGGAGTACCACCATTAGCTGTAATGTCTATAAATCCGGTATTACTTCCTGCACATTTTACAGAATCAAACCCGGCTATATTTAAAGTAAGCGCTGCAACCGGTTCGGCTATTGTAAACGTTTTCGATACAGTACATCCCGGATTTGAAGTTAGATTAACAGTTACAGTATAAGTTCCGGCAGCTAGACCAGCAGGATTTTGCCCAATTGCACTTGGAGAAGACCAAGCGTAGGTATACACTCCAGCAGGTGCAACAGTAACATTGATGGCACCGGTTGATTGTCCTTTACAGTCCACGTCAGTAACGGTTCCGGAAATAACAAATGGACTTGGCTGAGTTAAGCTAATACTTTGAACTATACTGCATCCATTCGCATCTTGTACTGTCACAAAATAAGCACCCGCAACCAAGCCGGAAATACTGTTAGTCGTGGCATTGTTGCTCCACAAATAAGTATAAGGAGATGTTCCTCCGCTCACTGTTGCTGTCGCAGTTCCATCGGCAGCACCATTACAAGTTGCATCAGTTTTCGTTAACACCACTGCTAGTGCCTGTGCCGGTTCTGTAATGGTATGTGTTAAGAACTTCTGACAGCCATTTGCATCAGTAACAGTAACCGCATAATTACCCCCAACTAGATTAGACAAATCTTCCGAAGTATCTGTAGTATTCCAAACAAAAGTATAACGAGGTACACCTCCACTTACTGTAATATCAATATTTCCGGAAGAGTCCCCTTTACATAATACATTGCTCGATTGAGCTAAAGTAACAAATAAAGGAAGTGGCTGAGTGATTGTTGCACCGGCATTACCTGTACAACCTTTACTATCAGTAATCGCTACATTATATGTACCTGCATTTACATTGGTTAAATCTTCATTGGTTGAACCATTAGTCCAAACATAAGTGTAAGGAGCTGTACCGCCAGTGGTGGTAATATAAATTCCTCCAGTACCAGTACCTGCACAAGAAACATTAGTTATAGAATCTAATATTACCGAAACCTGAGCCGGTTGTGTAATTGAAACCGGTAAATACTCTGTACAACCTTTAGAATCACGAAGCGTAATTGTGTAATTTCCAGATGTTAATCCGGTGAAAGAAGATAAAGGTTGGAAAATAAACCCATCAATAGAATATGAGTATGGAGCGATTCCTCCTGTAAGACTTACATAAATAGCACCATCGTTTCCTCCAAAGCAACTTACGTTTCTTGATGAATCGAGATTAGCAGAAACAATATAGGAGTTGCCAATAGTAATTGTAGATGTTGCCTTACAGCCTTTACTATCAGTTACTTCAACTGTATAAGTTCCTGCAGAAAGCCCCGAGAAAACATTGTTAGGCTGTGAAGGTCCGTTATTTAAAGTATAAGTATAGTTTGCGGTTCCACCTGTTGGCGTAGCTGTAATGCTACCATCAAAAACACTTGCACAACTCGCATCTTGCTTAACAGTTGCCAAAGTTAATAAAGGTGGCTCTGAAATTACAACAGGATTACCTACGTATGGTCTGGAACATAAACTATCGTCTTGAACAACAACATTATAGTTGCCTGCTGTTAAACCGGAAAATGTTCCGCTTATTTGATAGGTGCCCCCATTATTATTAGAGAAAGAAACATTCCCATTGGTGCTACTGGCCGACACATTGATAGAACCATCGTTGCCACCAAAACAAGAAACATTGGATGATGATACTGATGATATGGTTGGAAGGGAAAGTATTAATACTCTGGCATAGGTTGTCATCTCCAAAGCACAAACACCTGATGTTACTCTTCTTCTGTATTCCGTTGTAACAGAAGTAACACCCGGATCATAATCTATACCGTTGTTCACCCCAGGAGCCGGAGTCCATGTAGCTCCATTATTGGTGCTGATTTCCCAAGCATAGGTGTAAGTTCCCGTTCCACCTGCAGGTGTACTGGCTGTTATCACTGCCGGGTCACCGGATTGACAAAAACGCTGATAGATATTCGTAGCTATGACGTTATTGGTAATTGCAGGTGTAACCAATACAGCAACCACATTACTGGTACTTGAGCATGGAGGTGAAGTAATAATACGTCTATAATAGACTGATGTACCCGTTGGTGGTGGATCAAAATTCTGACTGTTCGCACCAAAAATATCTGTCCATGAACCTAATCCATCCGGACTGCTTTGCCACTGATAAAAATTTAAAGCACCACCTGTTGGAACTGTTCCCGAAAGCAATGTAGGGTCCCCATAATCGCAAAGGTTTTGATCTCCGGAAATCACATTATTCGTTATTGGAGTAACTGATCTAACTGTAACAATATTACTATAACTAGCACATCCAGCCGGATTGCCCGAACCGCAACTAATGTCAGCACGTCTTCTGTAGTATCGCGTAGCACCGGAAATTACCGGTGGGTCATAAGTTAAAGCTGCAGAGTTCGCCACTGCTGTTCCCCAAATAATACCATCAGCACTTTCTTCCCAAGTATAAACGATACAAGCCGTTCCTGTTGAAGCCGGACCACCAATCAACACTGGATCAAATGTTCCACAAAACGACTGATCTGCTGCAACCGGAGGTGTAGCAAGTGGAGAGCTGATAGTTACAACAACATTATTAGAGTATGCTATTGCGCCACTCGTACAAGCAGTAGCTCTTCTTCGGAAAAATGTTGTAGTAGTAACTGCAGGAGGATCGTAGTCTTTGCTGTTTGCACCTGGAATATTTGCAAATGTTACTCCATCAGGTGATGATTGCCACTGATAAATGGTATAAGGATCTCCTGTTGCTAAAGATGTACTATTTAAGGTTGACGGGTCTCCGGATCCGCAGAAACTCTGGTTAGATCCAATATTTCCGCCTAAAATCCCCTCATACCACCATCTAATTCTTACCCCGTAAGAAAAAGTTCCACAACTCTGAACAGGATAATCAGTCCAAACACAAGGTGCTGAACTCCTAAAGTTTATACTGTAATTGTTACATTGGGCACGATCATCATCTTCCAATGAACCTAAGAAACCACATGAAGAAACGAAAAAACAATTATTGCTGCAATCCTTTTCAAATGCCTCAAAACGAATCAAGGCCGTTGTTGTAGAGTTAGGAACGTTGATCTCATTTCTGATGTTTACGCCAGAACCAAACAATGTACCGCCCGGGGCACAAGACACAAACCCATTGCTCGTTGCAGGACCATAATCATCTCCTGTGTAAATACACTGTCCTCCTGTTTCCGTGGCACCCACTTGATTGTCTGTAGCCCACACATGATAAGTGTATTCAGGGTCACCGCTTTGGTCGCCTCGACCCTCCCATCCGAGTTGATAAATCTCTACTTGGTAACTAATAGTTTGCGCATAGGAGAAGCATGAAGCTAATGCTGCAAAAAACGAAAAGAGTATTTTTTTTGTCATAAATGAAACTTTTTTTTCAGGGTAACGTATTTAGTAAATTTAATAGTTTTTTGCAAAATGTCAAATTTGGCAGATATACATTATTAAAACAGTGAATTTTAAACCCCTTATCGAGCTTATTCTTGCAGATAAACCCGCTTTACTCTGCCTCCAACTCCTGTAAGTATTTCGTATGGTATGGTACCTATTGCTTTAGCTAAACGCTGCACCGTTGGATCAGCACCAAAAACAATTACCTCGTCACCTTCTTCGACACCACTTATGTCTGTTACATCTAACATAGTCATGTCCATACAAATATTGCCAATTACGGGCGCTAATTTGCCGTTAATGCGCATAAAACCAGCTCCATTACTCAATCTTCTGCTCAACCCATCGGCATAACCAATGCCAATGGTAGCAATCGTTTTAGGCTGATTCACTACGCCTATTCTGCCGTAACCCACACTTTCTCCAGCTTCCACTTTTTTGATTTGTGAAATCGTTGTTTTGAGCGTACTTACAGGCAACAATTTATTTTGAATAACAAGCGATGAATCTACCCCATACAAACCAACCCCTAACCGCACCATATCGTACTGATATTTTGCATGGCGCGTTATTCCGGTTGAGTTCAAACAATGGCGGATAATTTTATAATCAAACTGGCGAATTACTTTACTGGAAGCACGTTCGAAAATGGCCACTTGTTGATCGGTAAATGCATCCAACAATTGATCTTCGCTAGCGGCTAAATGCGTAAATACGGAGGCGATTTTGATGGCCGGATAGTGTGCGATTTTTTCTAACGCTATTGCCAATTCAGATTCGGTAAAACCGAGTCGGTTCATCCCGGTTTCAATCTCCAAGTGAATGCGAACATCTTCCACCCCATTCTCTTTCACGGCCAAAATAAACTCATCCAATAACCGCAACGAATAAATATCGGGCTCTAATTTAAAACTGAAAATCTGATCGAATGCCGCTTCTTCCGGATTCATTACCATAATGGGCAACACAATACCGTTTTTCCTAAGTTCAACGCCCTCATCGGCATAGGCCACCGCCAAATAATCTACATTGTTGAATTGCAAAATATTGGCGATTTCAAAACTGCCACTGCCATACGAAAAAGCTTTCACCATGGCCATCACACGCGTTTGCGGTTTTAGAAAACTTTGATACACTTTTAGGTTTTGTATCAAAGCATTCAAATTTATTTCCATTACCGTGCGATGCGACTTACGCTCCAAAATTTTCAAGATTCGTTCAAACTCGAATATTCTTGCGCCTTTCAGCAAAATGGTTTCATTTCTAAACCAATCGCCCGAAATCGTACGCAATAATTCATCGGTGGTTTCGAAAAAGAAAAGTTCTTTTACGCCCGCTTCTTCGAAATATTTTTTTTGGCGAATGATGTTTTTCCCAACGCCAATCAAACGATCTACATGCTGCTCTTTCAGCATGGTGGCCACCAATTGATATAAATCCGGATCGTTCCTGCCGCTTTGGTGAACATCCGAAAGAATGATGGTGCGTTTTGTGTGTTGATGCTGCTGACTTAAAAAATCCAGTGCAATGCGTATCGATTCTAAATCGGAATTATACGCATCGTTAATCACCGTGCAATTATTCACGGCCTCCTTCATTTCCAAGCGCATAGCCACGCCTACCAAGCGATCCATACGCGCTCGAATCACATCCATGTCCACTCCCAACACCACCATTACACACACGCAATGAATGGCATTTTCTACAGAAGCTTTGTCGGAAAACGGAATCTCAAAATCGAACTCTTTTTCATGATACAAGGCCGATATAAACGACTTGTTATTCTTTTGCAAAATCGACACCACCCGAAAATCGGAATCGGCATGGCTCGACCACGAAAAGGTTTTTAGTTTCTGCGAATCGTCAATGGCTTTGTTGAACGAATTGATTTCGCCAATTGCATTATTAATATCGCCATGATCTTTGCAATACACTATAATTTCCGCGTCCGCAAAGAGTTTCAGCTTTTCTTTCGTTTTGTGTTTGGCATTCAAAAATCCTTCCGAATGCGCCTCACCAATATTTGTAATCAACCCAATTGTTGGCTGAATTACTTTTTGTAAACGCAACATTTCATCGGGCTCGGAAATCCCGGCTTCAAACAAACCGAGTGTATTATCGGCTGTCATATTCCACACCGAAATCGGCACTCCAATTTGCGAATTGAAACTTTTCGGATTGCGAACTATATTGAAATCCTCGTTCAGCAACTGATACAACCATTCCTTACAAATGGTTTTGCCATTGCTACCTGTAATGCCCACTACCGGATAAGTGAATTGCTTACGGTGCAATGTAGCCATTTTTTGTAGGGCCAAAATGGTATCCTTCACCACAATAAAATTGGCCTGTGCGTATTTCGCCACAACGGTTTCATCAGTCACTACAAAATTGCGAACGCCTTGCTCAATCAAATACGGAATAAATGTATGTCCGTCTTGTCGCTTGCTTTTTATAGCAAAGAACAACGCCTCGTTGGCATGCCGAAGTTTACGGCTATCAGTAAGCAGGTATGAGACAATGGCATCAGCATCAAAGCGGGGGTAAAATTCTCCTCCACACATCTGCGCCAACTTCGAAATAGGGTATTGCGTATGCACGCTACAAAGTAAGCAAAAAAAACAAAAAAGCATAACATTAACACTTGCCGGCCGTGTGCCGCTAAGAAGCCGCACCGGGTGTTGCGTTGCAATCTCTGCCGCTAGGAAACGGCAGAGGATTTCCACTTCACCCCCTCACGGGAAGTAGTGCATCCTAAACGCATACCGTTTGCTTTTGAAAAACTTCTACTAAGATGATTGTTGAGCCGCTAGCCACTAGCTTTTAGGTGTTAGAGGCTAAAGCAAACAAAATTATCGTGCTATGAAAACATACTATCAGTCGGGTGTGGACACCCGACTGCACTCTAATTCTGAAATTATTTTCTACTGTAAAAGGGGGAGTAAATAAAAAATGTTTTCTTTGTTCTAAATACCCTACAATGTCGTCTGAAAATTTAAAAAAATGCCCCTTTTGCGCAGAGTTAATACAATTAGAAGCAACAAAATGCAGGTATTGTAATGAATGGTTTACAGATAATAGTAAGGAAAGTAAAATTGGCGAATTTATACATAGTAGCGTTAATTTTGCTAAAGAGAAAGTTGACTCAATAAATGAATTCAGAAATTCTCATTTAGCGACTCCTACAGACGAACAGCCTTTGATACTAAATGAACTAGAACTGTATGATTCTTATTTTATCTGGTGTTCAAAAAAATATACCTATGAAGATATCGGTGTTATTTTTTATAAAAATTCGATTGAAAGAGTAAATGGTTTCAAAACTAGGGAATCCATCTTTTCTTGGGTAATCATTCCTAAATACAAAGATAGACTATCGGAAGAAGAAGATATCCCCATTTCTATGAATTACAAGCCTCTATTACCAATCTTAGGAGACAAGAAGACAGAGCAAATAAAATTCATGGTTGAATTTATGCGAAAAAAGTCTTTTATCTCTCGGTATGAACGCTTTAAAAAAGAGGCTGAGACAACAGGACAATATATTATTGGTGGATTTGGGTTGAGATCTAATGGGGATTTAATTTTAGAAGATGGTGTTCATGCAAATATTGTCGAAGCCTGTAAGAATAATCTAGTGGAATACGGTGAAAGTTGGGAGGGTCTTAAATCGTCCTCGCGTGATCCCTATACACTCATTATTTACAAAAGCCATAAACCGATTTTTAAAATCTTTGAAATCGATTTAAACACTAAAATTGAAATTCAAACATTAGCAAATAAAGACATTAATGATTTAGTGTTAAAGAATATTATTACAAAAGGTTCGTTATTTTGAAAAGTACCTATTTCAATTTTATCTAACACTTCATTTAGGATAGCTTCAAAATTGTTTGAGAAAATATTTGATAATCTAGTATTCTTTCTGCGCGCTCCTTTTTAATATTAATAGGGATATGCTTAAACTTACCTCCTTGTTCTCTTTCCTTCATAAGAAGCTCATAATCATTGCTAATTATTTGCCATTCACTTTTATTGTGCTTTCGAAAATGGATATCGCAGGACGCAAGAATATAAAAATCATTATACCGGTTGATTCTTTCTTCATTGTATAAGCCCCTTCCATAATGGCTATTACCTTTTGAAGGATTAATCTTATTCGCAAAAGTTGTGTTTTTTACATTCTTTATTGGTGTGCTTACTACTTCTATAAAATATATATGATTCAAAGCAAAAGTTGACTTGAGCGTTTCTAAAATTCTCAATGATTCTGCAGGATCGACCATTTGTTCTATACTACTTCCTCGAAAGTGAAAATAAATAACACTAACTATATTTGCATTAATCATCAACAACAATAATTGTATCTCTTCCTCTTTAAAAGTCGCAAATTTTTTCCTATCAAATTGCTCTCGTAATTTATTGAAAAAAATATCTCCTAGATAAAAAGGACTACTTTTAGTTCTCTGCTGAACATTATTAAGGTCATTAATTGTCCAGTAATATTGCGATATAAAATCTTTTGCAATTTCAATTCTTGCTTTACCATGTTCTAATATCTCTTCGATCTCTAAATCTAGAGATGTACAAAGGTCTGTACTTATTTTATTAGCAAAGCTTTGAATATAAGCTACTAAAAAAGAGTCAAACCTACTTTCTTGTTGCTCTTCTTCTAAAATTTCATTTTCAACAGTTCCAAAAAAGGAACTAATGATACGATTCATATCAATTTTAAATCTTCCTTTTTTTTCTTCAGAACAAAGAAAAACCGCAAAAACAAAGCCTAACCTAGTCTCCCTTTTAGCTGATATAATTGGCTTATCACTATCATCATTAAAATGTTTAATCAACTCAAAAAAAACATCTAAAGTCACATAAAATTTACAGTTATTTTTTTGTTCTATTGCCTTAAAGCTATTTGATAAATTATAAGCATCAATCGGCATTAGGAGCTGCTTTTCACCTACGATATAGCGAATAACGTTTGTATCAAGTACATAATTTTTCATTACCTATCATTTTTTGTCTCCTTCACATATTACAACCAGTTGGTTAAGAACACCTGACTGCCCCACAAAAGAATGGCAGTTTCTTTCCTTCTAAAGGCTAGTAGCTAAAAGCTTCATCACCCATCCACACCATGATATTCGGTAGGTGTATTCGATTTAGCGTAGATATTTTCTTTGTCTTTGTAATGGAAATAGATTTCATCCAAAATCGATTCAATCTCTTTCGGGTCCATGCTTTCCACCAAGCGCATACGGTAGGCTTTGATGTTTTCCAAGCCTTTAAAATACGGACCGTAATGTCTACGCATTTCCAATATACCCAAGGTTTGATTTTTCCATTGAATAGAGCGCTGCAAATGCTCTTTGGCCACAGCAACACGTTCCTCCAAAGTGGGTGGCGCTAATTTTTGTCCGGTTTTCAAATAGTGTTTCACCTCGCGGAAAATCCAAGGATAGCCAATAGCCGCGCGGCCAATCATTACTCCATCGGCACCGTATTGCTCGAGCATGGTTTTCGCATCTTCCCCATTCATTACATCGCCATTGCCAAAAACAGGAATGCGCAAACGCGGATTTTCTTTCACTTTGGCAATCCATGTCCAATCGGCTTTGCCGGTGTACATTTGGTGCTTGGTTCGGCAGTGAATAGAAATGGCATGTATGCCCACATCCTGCAAACGCTCCGCCACTTCCACAATTTTGATGGAATTCGCATCCCAGCCAATACGTGTTTTTACCGTAACCGGTAACTTGGTGGATTTTACGATAGCTTCAGTGAGTTTCACCATTTTATCGATATCGCGTAATACTCCGGAACCTGCATTTTTACACACTACATTTTTGACCGGACAACCATAATTGATATCCAACAATTCGGGTTTTGCGGCTTCCACTATTTCGGCCGAGCGGGTCATGGCATCTATTTCACCGCCAAAAATTTGGATACCCACGGGGCGTTCATCCTCAAAAATATCGAGCTTTTTCAAGCTTTTATCTGCATCGCGAATCAACCCGTCCGAGGATATAAACTCGGTATACAGCATATCGGCCCCGTTCTTTTTGCATAAATGACGGAAAGGCGGATCGCTCACATCCTCCATGGGTGCGAGCAATAAAGGGTTCTCCCCCAAATCGATATGTGCTATTTTAGCCATTGGCGCAAAAGTAATCCATCTGTTGATATATTTTTCGGAAAATCAAGTCACTAAATTGGTGTTTCGAATAATTTCGTAGGTTTGTGAGGCATGAATTCAACCGGCCATAACAGACCACATCCATTTTTGCAGTTGGCCATACTGTTTGGTTTGGTCACCATGTGCCTCTTCCTTTGTCTTTATATCGTTAAATTTTCTTTGCCGCCCCTTTTTGGTATTGCCGATCCCGATGGTTTTATTACTTCGCTCACCCTTCAAAAGCAACATACGTATGCTGCGCTCTTTATGCAGTCGTTGGCATCCACTTGGGGGATGTTTTTGTTGCCGGCCATCATCTTCACACAGGTCATGCGCTACGATTTGGGTGATTTCTTCAAAGTAAATCGTTTGCCTTCCCTAGTCAACATCCTTTTAGCTGCTGTAATTATTGCCTGCGGTATTGTTTTCGTTAACTTTATTGTAGAACTCAACAAGCAAATCCCTTTACCTAACCAGTTAGCCTATTTACGAGACACACAAGGCAATGCCGATGCTTTGATTGTTTCCTTCTTTTCCGAAAATTCGAACACGCATTTTTTTGTTTTGGTGTTGGCCTTAGCCATACTTCCTGCCATTGCAGAAGAATTATTTTTTAGAGGAGTAATTCAAAACATGTTACAAAAATCGGGTATGACGGGCATGGCAGCGATTGTGGTTACCGGGTTTTCGTTTAGTGTTATGCACTTGGAATTCGATAATTTTGTGGCCATTTGGATGATGGGTATTGTGCTGGGCTGGCTGTATTACTATTCACAAAATTTATGGGTGAGTATCATTGCACATTTTCTGAACAATTTCAGCATGATTGCATTGAAATTTGCCTTTTTCAATGGGGTAACACCAACCGATATGAGCGAAACAACAAGTCCTCCTATACTTTTATCTTTAGTATGTGGAATTATCATGGTGCTTTTATTACTTTGGTTTCGCAAACGTAATCAAAGCGCCCTTTTGGTTTCCGATGCTATTGATTCATAACCTATTGTTCGATTAACAACATACTATGAAAACTTTTGCTGTAAGAGCCGCTTCAGGATTATCGTTAGGCATCCTTATTATTTTCGGAATCCTTTGGAGTAAGTGGTTTTATTTGCCTTTAATTCTAATTATCACAGTTGGAGGATTGTGGGAATTTTACACGCTTTCTTCTATTGCGCACAAAGACGATGGAAAATACGCCAAACGCTATAAATACTTAGCCATTAGTTTTGCTGTTGTTATTCAATTGCTTTCGTTTTTGATGAACCACCGCTATAGTTTTATTGATATATCCTATGTGTTCCCGGTGTTTTTGTTTACGTTTTTCATTATCGAATTGTATGCAAAATCCGAGAATCCGTTTGAGAACATTGCATGGAATGTTGTTGGCCTCGTGTACATCCTCTTACCGGTATTGATTTTGAACAAATTGTACTTCGACAAAGGGAAGTTATTTGTTCTCGCTATTTTATTCATTTCTTGGTTCTACGATTCGTGGTGTTATATTTTTGGATCATTAATAGGTAGAACAAAATTGTTTGAACGCGTTTCGCCTAAAAAAACCATTGAAGGATTAGCCGGTGGGTTATTGGTAACCCTAACCCTTGCTTATTTTTACCCTGTTATTCTTTCATGGGTAGCAAAAGAACTACCATCGTTCATCATTTATGCGCCTACCTATACCAGTTGGCAATGGGTATTTATTGCCTTGGTGGCTACAATAGCCTGCACCTATGGCGATTTAGCTGAATCGCTTTTGAAAAGAAGCGTAAACGTAAAAGACTCGGGTAACGTAATGCCGGGGCATGGCGGCTTCCTCGATCGTTTGGACGCTATCATTCTAAGTGTGCCTTTTATTGCCCTTGCGGCATGGTTAGCCGATCAGTTCCAACAAATCAAGCTTTTGCTCGATTTCCTTCAAAGTTGATTGCTTTAGGAATAAAGTATATCTTTGCAAGCTGACTTATAATATATGAATGTAAAAAAGGTATATATCCACAAAGAAGGGCATACGTTTATTCTTGCCGTGGGGTTCCTGTTGCTACTGATTAACATTCCCATTGCATTGATTGCACAAAGTGCATTCTTCTCGGTGATTTTAGCATTAGTGTCGTCTTTCCTTTTGTTTATCGTTGTTTACTTCTTCCGAATTCCGGAGCGAGAAATGTATATCCATGACGGAAAAATTATTGCTCCGGCCGATGGTAAAGTAGTGGTGATTGAACAAGTACATGAGAACGAGTATTTCAAAGACAACCGAATTCAAGTATCTATTTTCATGTCGCCCACCAATGTGCATGTGAATCGAAGCCCGATTGCCGGAGTGGTGAAATACCAAAAATATCACCCGGGGCAATACTTAGTGGCTTGGCATCCGAAATCTTCGGAGAAGAACGAACGCAACACCGTGGTTATTGAAAATGATAACGTGGAAATTTTGGTACGTCAGATTGCCGGAAAATTGGCGCGCAAGATTCGCTACTACGTAGAAGAAGGCGATCAGTTATTACAAGCCAATGAATTTGGATTTATTAAATTCGGTTCGCGCGTAGATTTATTTTTGCCTATTGGCACTGAAATCAACGTGGATTTGAAACAGAAAGTAAAAGGTGGCATCACAGTAATCGGCACCTTACCAAAATCATAATGCTTAAATTTGTGAAATGCTATATTCGCCCCAAGTTATTCTATAACTTTGGCTTTGGATTTGATACATCTAAATAAAAAACAAAAACACAATGAAAAAAGGAATCAGCGCTATTGTTGCATCATTATTAATTTTAACTATTGCATTTGCCAAGCAAGAAACAGCTAAACCGGCTTGTTGCAAAGACAAAACAACGGCTCAATGCCAGAAAGAGCACGGAAAAGATTGCTGTAAAGGCAAACCGGCTGCTGAATGTAAACATTCAGATGGTAAAGCTTGTGCTAAATCTGCCGATGGAAAAGCTTGCTGTAAAGAAGGACAAAAAGCACAAACAAGTGCTGATGCAAAACCGGCTTGTTGCCAAGGAAAACCTGCTTCGGAATGCAAACACAGCGAAGGAAAAGCTTGCGCTAAATCTGCAGATGGCAAACCTTGTTGCAAAGCGGGCGAACACAAAGAAGAACCGAAGAAATAATTCATCTATATCCACAAAAAAGGCTGCTCTTTCGAGCAGCCTTTTTTATTGCAATGCATTTAGATTAACTGATTTCAATTTGGCGAACCACTTTCTGTAAAATTTCAAACACGGTCTCTGCCATTACATTTTCAGAGTCGAGCGTTGGATTTACTTCTGTAAATTCTAGACAGCAAACACGTTCGTTCTGCACAAAATCGAGAATAATATCGGCTGCTTCCCTTTCGTTCAAACCCCCTTTTACAGGAGTTCCGGTGCCTCTTGAAACTGTTGGGTCTAAGCAATCTACATCAAAAGAGATGTAAATCTTATCGCAATGCGACAAGTATTTCATCGCCTCGCGGCATATTTTCGTAATACCCGTTTTTCGAATTTCGGTCGTTGAAAGCACCTTTACTTTATGCTTCTTAATCAAATAGGCTTCTTGTTCTTCAAAGTCGCGCAACGTCATGAACAACAAATCGCGGTATTCCACTTTAGGAGCAATACCACCCACATTTTTCAGCATTTCCCACAAGTCGATGGTTTCGTAATCGAGATCGTTTACTTTATTCTCGATATTATCTTCCGCCAACGAGACCGCCAAAGGCATACCATGCATGTTCCCCGATGGCGTTGTGAAAGGGGTATGCAAATCGGCATGTGCGTCAATCCAAATTACGCCCACGGTTGAATCGGGGTAAGCCATGCGGATACCGGCAATAGTTCCGGCCGCGTTGGAGTGATCTCCGGAAAGTACAATAGGAAATTTACCGTCTTTAAGCACCTCTTTAACACCTGCACCAATGCGCTCGTACATTTTCAGCACACTTTTGATACGCTTTGCGTAACGGTTTCCCACTTCGCCATAGAGCGCAGCATTATCATCGGGCACCACCATGGCGCGATTGTTTTTGAAAAACTGCGAGCGAAAATCCAAAGCCGCAATCTTAATCGCATCTACCCCTAAACTTGCGCCACGTGTACCAGCGCCCACCTCCGATTTAACCTCAATCAGTTTCACTGATTTAGACTTTTTAACCGCCATAAATTCTTATTTTTAAACTGCAACAGTTTGATTCACAAATTTTTAAATAAAACTAAACGCTCTAAATAGAGTGGAGCGAAAAATCTGTGGATAACCGAAGTCGTTGTTTCATTATCTTTAGTAAAAGTAAACTTTTAAAACTAAAAACCTAAATCCCAAAATTGCATCAAAAAGCACTAAACCATTCATTAAAAAACCAAAACCGATATCGATGAAACCACATTATATCTTAGCCCTTGACCAAGGAACAACAAGTTCGCGCTCGATTTTGTTCGACAAAGACGGCCAAGTTGTAGCCAGTTCGCAAAAAGAGTTTTCACAGATTTTTCCGCAAGCCGGATGGGTGGAACACGACCCAATGGAAATATGGGATTCGCAAATCTATACCGCACGTGAAGTGATGAAAAAGGCGGGGATTGATGCCACACAAATTTCAGGGATTGGGATTACCAACCAGCGCGAAACGACCTTAATTTGGGATAAAAAAACCGGTCGGCCGGTGCACAATGCAATTGTTTGGCAAGACCGAAGAACAGCCGGCATTTGCGATGAAATCAAAAAGAAAAAGGAACTCGCCAAATACATTTGCGACTCCACCGGCTTGGTGATTGATGCCTATTTTTCGGCAACTAAAATCAAATGGCTGCTCGATAATGATAAAAGCTTGCGAAAAAGAGCAGAAGATGGTGAATTGTATTTCGGAACGGTGGATACTTGGCTAGTGTACAACCTTACAGGCGGACAATTGCACATCACCGATTACAGTAATGCATCGCGCACCTTACTGTTCAATATCAAAACCAAAAAATGGGACGATAAAATTTTGGATGCACTTAAAATTCCGCGCTTGTTATTGCCGGAAGTGGTGGATTCCAGTAAATTTTACGGGCTCACCGATCGCAATGTATTTCCGGAAAAACAAATCCCTATTGCAGGGATTGCCGGAGACCAACAAGCAGCATTGTTCGGGCAAGGTTGCTTTGCAGAAGGCACTGCCAAAAACACATACGGCACAGGTTGTTTTATGTTGATGAACACCGGACAAAAAATGGTGAAATCGAAACACGGATTGCTAACGACTATTGCGTGGGGCTTAAACGGAAAAGTAGAGTACGCGCTTGAAGGCAGTGTGTTTATTGCCGGTGCGGCTATTCAGTGGTTGCGTGATGGATTGAAAATTTTGGACCACGCCAGCGACTCGGAATATCATGCCACACAAGTGGACGACTCGGAAGGGGTGATTGTAGTGCCGGCCTTTGCGGGCTTAGGTGCACCGTATTGGGATATGTATGCACGTGGAGCGATTTTCGGGTTAACAAGAGGCACCAATAAATCACATATCGTAAGAGCTACATTAGAAGCCCTTGCTTATCAAACACGCGATGTGTTGAATGCGATGGAAGCCGATTCGAAACTGAAACTCAAAACACTGCGGGTAGATGGAGGTGCCAGTGCCAATAATTTTCTGATGCAGTTTCAGGCTGATATTTTGAATGTGCCCGTAGATCGACCAAAAGTTACAGAAACCACTGCATTGGGCGCGGCCTATTTAGCCGGTTTAGCCATTGGGTACTATAAAAAGGCCGAAATTCAAAAAAACTGGCAAATCGACAGAAAGTTCAAACCTGAAATGAAAGAGCCGCACCGCAAACAAATGTATGACAGCTGGAAGAAAGCGGTAGAGAAAACGATGGAGAAAAAGAAATAAAAACGTAATGGGTTAGCTTTTTTACTGCATTTTTCACAAAAACCTTTTGTGTTTGCTTGTTTTTCCCTAAACTAGCTAAAACTATAATAAGCTTTTAAAAACCCAAAAACATGAGAAGACCGTTATTATTTATAGTGCTTTTTGCACTATCACAAGCGCTTGTTGCAAACACTTACCAAGATGCGCTCACAGCTTTAAATACGAATAAAACTGAAGATGCATTGCGCTTATTTAGGCAATCGCTTTCCAGTAAAGAAAACGTAAAGAATGCAAAGCTAGGTGAAATGTTTACGCTATGGTGCCTTGGTAGAGATGGTGAGGCATTTAAGTCGTTTTCGGAATTTTATACCGAAAAGGTGGATCCAAATCCATACCCAACCATTTATGCGCTTTGGTCGATGCCGTTTGGTTTTGCTAGTTCATCGAACATGGCAGATATTAAAGTTGATTTCCTTGAAAAATTAATTGCCGATCCCAAAACACCAGGCACATTGAAAGCCATGGCACATCATACTTTAGGGCTAAACGATCAGAGCATTCAGAAATTTAAAGATGCCAACAAAGAATTCAATCAGATTGGATCGATAGACAATTGGCAATTACTTGGCGAGTTTGACAATATTGTAGGAAGCGGATTCGACAAGGATTTCGGAGCACTTGCACATCCTGAGGCCGACCACGTGTTTAAAAACAAAGCAAATGCCGATGTTAAATGGTTCACACCACCTGCTTCAAAATCGGATAAATGGTACTACTTTGATTACTACTTTATAGCTGATAATGCAATTATGTATGCTCAGTCTTTTGTGCAAAGCGAAACCGATCAAGAAGTAGTTTTGCGTTCGGGTTGTAGCGGTTCACTAAAAATATGGGTGAATGATGCTTTGATTGTGAACGAGTCTAAGGAACGTAATTGCGACATGGACATTTACAATCAAAAAATCAAACTCAATAAAGGATATAACAGAATATTGGTTCAAATTGGAGAAAGTGAAGTGGGTAGAGCTAATTTTCTTATCCGACTAACAGATGAAGAAGGAAATCCTGTAAACGGGATCACTGCAACAGATCAACTACAAGCTTACAATAAGGCGGCAGCCTATACCAGTCAACCGCTTAAACTCTTTGCGGAAACCTATTTCGAAAACGAAATTGCAAAACAACCGAACGATTTCTTTACTCGCCTGCTTTATGCAGAAACATTGATGCGCAACGATAAAACTTATGAAGCGCGCAAAAGCTTCAAACTCTTGAAAGATCAAGAGCCGAAAAGCACAATGATATCGCATAGGATGATTGAAGCGTATTCAAGAGACAATAACCAAACAGACCTAACAAAGGAGCAAGAGTTTGTAAAAAAGAACGACCCTACATCTATATTGTCGCATCAATTAAACATCAACAGTTTTATTCAAAAAGAAGACTATGATGGCTACGAAAGAGAATTGAACAAATTTACGGAGCGATATGGCACAAGCAGTTACACAGAACCTTTAAAACTCTCGTTATTAGCCTATCGTAAAGACATCACCGGTTTATACAAAATGGCGGAAGAACTGTACGAAAAATATCCTGAGAGCTATGTCTACATGAACTTACAATATGCCATTGTAATGGAAAAAACGAAGAATCTTGGCAAGGGAAATCAATTGTTAGAGTCTTTCTTGAAGAAACATTATAATGCAGAAGCTGAACTAAAACTCATATCTAACCTATTCAAACTTGGAGAAAGTTCAAAAGCAATTTCACTTTACAACAAACGGTTAGAAAACTTTCCGTATGCCGTAGGGTATTTCTCTCAACTCTCCGATATTTACTTCAGCTTACAACAATACAAGAACGCCTTGGATTATGTAGAAACAACATTGAAATTCGCGCCTTATATCGGAAAATACCACAACGATAAGGCGAAAATTTTAGAGGCGATGAACAAGAAAGAGGAAGCAGCTACTTGCTATACCAATGCCATCAAATATTCTCCAACAGACTATGAATCAAGAAAATTGTTGCGCAAACTCAATGGCAAGAAAGAACTGTTCGAGAACTTTTCACAAGAAGATATCTATGAGTTGTTTAAAAAAGCTCCTGAAGCATCAACATATCCTAACGATAACTGTGTGGTGTTGCTAAACGATGAACAAGAAGTCATTTATCCTGAAGGGGCTTCAGAGAAAAAAGTGCGATTAGCCGTAAAAGTGTTTAACCAAAGCGGAGTTGATAACTGGAAACAATATCAAGTTTATTACAATTCCTACACACAACGAATCATACTCGACAAAGCCGAAGTGCTTAAAAAAGACGGTAGTAAATTACAAGCTGAAAATGATGATAATACTTTCGTGTTTACCAATCTTGAACCCGGAGACGCCATTTATATTTCCTATAAAATTCAAAATTACACAGCTGGCCGATTAGCACAACATTTTTGGGGGCAATTTAACTTTCAGTATTCAGTTCCAAGTTTAATTAATCGCTATCGATTGTTGGTTCCGGAAGAGAAAAAATTCAAATACGAAGTAATGAACGGCAATGTAACGTTCAAACAAGAAACATTCGAAAATTACAAATTGTACTCGTGGGAAGCCTTAGATCAAAAAGCAATTAAAAACGAGCCGTTCAATCTAAACTTGTGCGACATTGCTCCAACACTTGATTTCTCTAGTATTCCTGACTGGAACTATGTGTCGACTTGGTATAGTGATTTATCTTCAAACAAAGCCAAACAAGACTTTGAATTAAAAGAGGCGGTAGAAAATTTGTTTAAAGGCAGCACTGCAAAAACACCTTTAGAGAAAGCACAAAAAATTCACGATTTTATAGTTTCTACCATATCGTACAGCAATGTTCCGTTCTTACACGGTCCGCTTGTTCCCCAAACGGCATCAAGAACACTTGCCACTAAACAAGGTGATTGTAAAGATGTATCTACGTTATTTGTAGCCATGTGTAAGGAAGCAAAACTCGATGCTTCTCTTGTTTTGGTTGACTCTAAATCGAATGGAAAGAAAAACCTCAATTTACCTTCCACCAATTTTGACCATTGTATTGCGAAATTCAATGATGGTAACAAAAGCTACTTTGTGGAACTTACAGATCCCTATTTAAGTTTCAATGCGCTACCTGCCTCGAACATTAATGCCAATTGCTTGCTCATCCCCGGCAAAGAAGAAAACGTAAAAATTGAAGGACTTACTCCGCTAATCAATCCTCAAACTATTCGTCCGGGCGTTAAACGAATAACGGCAATAGCATTCGATAATAAAGACATGAATGTGAATCGAACGAATATTCGTTTTGGCAGCGAAGCTTCTATTACGCGAGCAGCCAATATTGATTTGAGCAAAGAAGATCAAGAAAAATCACTTTCCGAGTCTATTTCTTCTGACTTCACAACACCTGTAAAGATAACGGCAAGTAACTTTGGCGACTTGACCAAACTTACCGATACTGTAGTAACTTCATACACTTACAATGTTAAGAAAGCACTTACTGATATAGCAGGATTAAAAATATTTTCGATGCCGTGGGGCGATAAGTTTGACAACGTGAATTTTACTACATTAGAAACAAGAGAGTATCCATTTAGCTTTTGGGAACTGCAACGCACAGAGGTAGAATATGAGCAAATTGCGGTTACATTGCCTACCGGTAGTGTTTTGGTGGAAATGCCTAAAGATGTTCAACTCAGCTGCCCTGTTGGTGAATACAGCATAAAATACGAAAAGGGAAAATTGCCGAATGAATTTGTTGCTACGCGAACATTTAAACGAACAAAAGATGTATTGGATGCCAGTGATTATCAAAAATTCAAACAATTCTTTTCAGAGTTAGCCGAATCAGATGTGCTGAAAATAGCTATTAAGTAAACATTGCATTAGCATATAAAACGTGTTGTTAATTGCCTTTAAGGCCAATTGGCAACACGTTTTTTCGCACTATCATTTGACTTGGAAAAGAGAACAAGATGTGCTTACAACACCATGTTGGAAAAGAGAGAAAACACAAACGAATTATGCATTTTTCATATTTGATTTATTAAGATGCGATATGATTATGACAAGAAACTCCTTTGAAATGCGAAAAAAATATGCAATATCGCATAGCGTTTTAAAATAAGGCAAACATTGAAAACAGGAGTAATTATGAAAACCGAACCAAGTGCAGAGATGCTCACTAAAGCAGATCGACCGGAAGTTCCCGATACAAAGTATTTTTTAACGACTGAAGAATTTGATAAAGCCGTTGGAAAAGATTTCATTAAACATGCAAATCGCACCTTAGAAAAAGGGCAAATGTTTATGGTTGGGCTTTCGCACGGAAAATCACCATCGGGTGCTTACCGCTATATTTTTGAGCATTACAGCGAACTGAAAAACCAGCAAAACATACGCTATACATTTGTGAATTCGCCCACGCTACGCCAAAGAAACACAGATGGCGTAATGGATGCCCGCGAATTTGTGAAGAAACTATTTCGTACAGGATTGGTAACGCGACAACAGATTATTGGCTACAACTTTAATCGAGAGAGTTTAGAAGCCTACGCGGCAGACTTCAATCAATCGGTGTCTAGTTTTTTAAAAGAACACGATAAAGAAGGATTTGACTATGTTTTTCTAGCCAGTAACCCAAGTGGGCGCGTGGCTGCCATTGACAGAAACTCTAGGGCCTTTGATTCGACTGATATTGCAGTAATTGTGAATGATAGACGTGAAAAAGAACTAACAGGAACACCTTATTTTCTTAAGTTATCAAAACGCATTGCCTTTTTAGCAACTAAAGCCGATAAAAGACGACCGCTTGCTTGGCTTTATGCAGCGGATGCAAAGCGCAACGAAAGTCCGGGTTTTTTGCGTTACATACCAAACATTCAAAAACGGATGACCGTTTTTATTGACGACACTGCGTTAACTTGGCCTCAAATAGAAGTTATACGCGAAACACGTTATGGAAACTCTATAATTCGTATAGACACTGCTAATCCGTATAATGAGAATGCAAAAGAAAAATTGCCGGTAATTATTCTGATTCATGGCTTTTTGGGGTTGAATTCGTTTGACGGCCTATTGGCTACTATACCATCGCACCAATATATTGCTGCGGCTATGCATTATGGCTCTATTCCGAACGATTTACCACCATCAGAATATTCGCACCATATCGCTCGAAACATTAATGCTGTGGTAGATTATTTCGGCTCGAATGGCCATCCTGTATATATCTTCGACCATTCGATGGGCAACATATATTTTATGATGATTGACCGCGAATTGGATAAATACCCGGCCGTTAAAAAATATTTGAAAGGTAGAATTGGCGCAAATCCATTTTTCGGAGAAGAATCTAAGCACGCTATATTAGGCTTTTTGGATAATGTAATTTTGCCTGCACTATCTTTCGCTAAAGGCATAGCTGCAAAAACGCTTATTGTTACACTGCGTAGAATGATTCCACTCGATACTAAATCGGGTGTTAGAAGAAGAGGAATTAATCTTTCTGATTGGCTTATCAGCAAGGAAAGTTCAATGCGGGATAGAATTTGGGGAGCAGCGAAAGAACGTATTTTATATTTGATGACCAACATGGATTCTTTGCCACACTTGAATCGTATTCCCATAGAGCGTGCTCTGAATCGACTACCGGCTAAGGTGTTTGCTATTCAAACACATTCGGCATTAGAGCAAAGTATTGTTTTCGATAAACAAATTGGATTATTGAACATTCCGAAACGCAACATTCCGGTGTTAATCTTGAAAAGCGAACGCGATGGTGTAGCTCGTTTTGTTCCGCGCATGTATCAAGGGAAGAACATCGAGATTGTTGATGTGACGAACGAACAAGAACACGACTTGTTTAGAGAACATTTATACCACATGGTAAATCCGGAACGCACTTCCGAGATTATCGACAATTTTATCCAACGCACATTAAGCCAGGAATCGGAGCAATAGAACGGCCTATTGCGTTGATTTACTTGTGTTCATTTATTTTTCTGAATATTATTGGTTAACCTTAGTGTAACCAAAAATTTCGGAACATGAAATACGTATTGCTTTATGCGGCCATTATTGCCAATATATTAACCAATGTAGGATTCAACTTCTCTGCCATTCACGATAAAGAGCCACTTAAAAAATGGGGGTTCCTTGCTATTGGCTTAGTGTTTGGTTTAATCAACTCTGTATTATTCACCGAAAGTTTAAAGAGTATCCCTCTTCAAGTAGCCAGTGCCATCTTTTTCTCGGTAACCATTGTAGGTTTATTTTTGGTTTCCTATTTCTACTTCAACGAACATGTAACGCCCATGCGTATTGCAGGTGTGTTTGTCATTACATTGGGCGTTATTATGGTTTCGTTGGAAAGAATATAGACGCAAAAAAAAGCCACTCCTTTTGAAGTGGCTAATTTGATTTTTTTCAAAAATACTAGGATGTTTTATTCAACATTTTTGTGCTCACAAAACGCCATCCCAGTAGTATTACAATTGCACCTAAAACGGCTCCAATTAGACCATCGAAAAGTGTAATGCCCAACAAACCGGAAACGTAATCGCCTAAAAACGATCCGCCTATTCCGATAAGCATGGTTACAATAATTCCACCCGGATCTTTACCCGGTAATAATAACTTTCCTAATCCACCAGCAATTAGGCCTACGATAGCTGTCCACAAGTAATGCATAGTTTTATGTTTTGGTTTATTGAATATAAGCAATAAAATGCATTATTCATTTTTCAAAAACTGTTTAACATATTTGTTTTCAGCCGTTTCTACAGCAATGGTGTAAGTGCCACTTGGCCAATCAGAAACGTATATTGTTTTGTTATTGGACGAATTCGACCTCCCTTTTTCTGAATAGATAACTTGACCAAACATATTGGTGACTTGGATACTTGCTTGTTTATTTTGGATAGCAGAAAGATCAATATTCAATTTATCGGATGAAGGATTCGGATAAATTTTAAGCGCATCATTCGAAGCCGTTTCTTTGATGCCGGTTGTTGTTACACTATCAACTCCCCATGCGTATTCTACTGTTGTGGTATCAAAATTGATTTTCGCATAATACACATATTGATTCGGTTGAGCCAACGTGTCCATATACCAACGCTCTTGAAAAGTGGCTTGATCTACTTTAGTCTTAAATTGATTAAATGTGCCATACATAGCCGAATCTCCAACAATAATTACCCAAGCTTGACCTCTATCCATATAACATGCGGCAACATTATTGATACTGTCTAAACAATGTCTACGCACCGCAACGTATTGATTTGCTTGGCGGCCTAATAACCACAAACTGTCTTGCAGCACTTCATCAAAATCAGCAGCATTGAAATGTAATGCTACCTCTGGATTTTTGGATGGAAGAATAGGCGATTTAAATTCAGGACGATACATGAGTAAAGCTACATTGTGTTCTTGTCCAACATAAGGGAGATTGTCGTTTAAGTTTGAAGCTGAACGCGCATCCCAATTTTGCTTCACCTGGCCGCTAGCTGTGAATACAGCCGTAGTTCCGATGTTAGCAACGCAAGGGAATTGCTGATAACCTAACTTCCCTTTCCAGAAATCTTTAACCGAGGAGAGTGTAATCGATTTATGTTTAAAAATTACGGCATCCTGATTGCAAATTACTGTACTTTTTGATGCCACCGTAAGTTGTTGTGCTAAAGCAACAATTGTTGAGGAGTCGAATAACGAAAAAGAAACAAAGGGTTCAAAATCGACATGCTTCCACAGGTTAGAATCAATGAGTAGCTGACCGGTGGTTCCTGCAAGTCGTGGATCAAAATAACCGCCAAAGCTCCATTGGAACATAGTTCGATCGAGTTGAGACTGCCCGCTATTCAAAATAAAACTAGTATCTAAAGTGTGGCCGATGGGATAAGTAATATCTAACGATGAAGTCCAAGAAGCAGTAATAGAATCAACGGGTAATGAAGATGATGCTAAAAAGCCTCCAGCGTGAGAAGCAGACGTTGGTGCATCACCAAAACCGGTTAATAAATAAATAAGATTGTTATGATTTTGATCGTAAGCGCTTTCATATTTCCCGAAATAGTTTCGGCCGGCTGTTGGAAAGAAAACACCTTGATCGTTAGTAATCATTAAAAGCTCCTTTAACAAACGCTGAGAGGCCAATGTTGCCAGCGTTTTGATTTCTGCATCCTGAGCAAAATCGGCCAAATTCAACAACCCACTTAAACAATAGGGTGAATAGACAGAGCTAAAAAACTCATAAAACCCATAGTTTACTTTGAGTCGTAAATAATGTCGCAAGCGGTTATCGAGATTCGCATCGACTGGCTTTCCGTAGCGCTCGTGCAACAACCAATCGGATGACATCCATTGTATCATATGATTTTCTGACCAATACCCATGCAAAGTATCGCCCTTTGTTAACCAAAAAGGTACTGAGTCCATTGCCGGTAAAATGATGCTATCATATTGCCCTGTGCTTAAACACAAGATACGGACAAGCTGCACGATGTCGAAGTCAACCGTTCCGGTTTTGGTAATGTTTCCAACCATTTTATATAAGGTTGCCGAATCGACTGGAACGCCCATATAGGCTTGAATAGTAATAGTATGGCGTGAAAAATTGGCTAGCGAATGATTGATGTAATCTGTTCTGCGCTGTTCATATACCGGATCGTTTGCAAAAGAAGAATTTGCAAACATAGAGAGGAGCAAAAACATAAACAGAGAATATTGCTTTGTTGACTTACGCATGGTAATAGTTGGTTTTGACTTCAATATAAATAATAATACCTACTGGAATCGATTGTTAGACGACAAAATGGTTAACGTCCATTTGTTTTCAATAAAAATTGTAAGTTCGGTTGAACGCTCCCATATTTGCAAACACAATCATTATTATGAAACATCATTTCCTTTTCGGTATTTGTTTATTTTTTACGGTGTTGTGCTTCGGGCAAAATGATTATGCAAAGTATGTCAATCCATTCATTGGAACAGGCGGACATGGGCATACTTTTCCCGGCCCAACGGTTCCTTTTGGCATGGTACAGTTGAGTCCGGATACACGATTAAAAGGCTGGGATGGCTGTTCGGGATATCATTATTCGGACAATGTGATTTACGGTTTCTCTCATACCCATTTAAGCGGAACAGGTTGTAGCGACTATGGCGATATTTTGTTAATGCCAACGGTGGGTAAGCCCAAATTCGGAAACAAGCAATACGCCTCTCCCTTCAAAAAAGAAAACGAAAAGGCAAGTGCAGGCTATTACAGTGTTTTGTTGGAAAAGTCAAAAGTTAAAGTAGAACTTACTGCTACTTCCCGCTCTGGATTGCATAAGTACACCTTTCCAAAATCAACATCTGCCAACATTATTCTTGATCTTACTCATCGCGATAGAGTTAAACAAGGTGAAATCAATTTTGTGGGCAATACTGAAATTACCGGTAAACGAATTAGTGCAGCATGGGCAAATAATCAAATGCTCTTTTATGTAATTCAGTTTTCGAAACCTTTTACAAAATCAGGGATTGTAAAAGCGAATGTGGTGAATGAAAGTTTGAAACACGATACAGGCAGTTTACTCAAAGCCTTTGTAAGTTTCAATACCGAAGAAGGAGAAGTGATTTATACGCGGGTTGGTATATCGGCAGTGAGTATTGAAAATGCAAGAAAAAACCTGGCAGAAGAACAACCTGAATTCGATTTTGAAAAAGTAAAAAACAATGCTGCTTTTCTTTGGAATAATGAACTCAATAAAATTAATGTTGAATCTACTGACGAAGAGTCGAAACAGAAATTCTATACAGCATTATACCACTGTATGATTTCTCCCAATATGTATATGGATGTAGATGGAAGTTACCGTGGACGTGATTTTCAAATACATCAAACTCCTTCTTTTAATTACTATACCGTGTTTTCGTTGTGGGATACGTATAGAGCTTTACATCCGCTGCTGACCCTGATAGATAAGGATCGCACTTCCGATTTCGTGAATACTTTTATTGCGCAATTTGAACAAGGCGGAAGATTACCGGTTTGGGAGCTTTCAAGTTGTGAAACCGACTGTATGATAGGCTACCATGCCATTCCTGTAATTGCAGAGGCGTTCATGAAAGATGTAAAAAACTTCAATCAGGAAAAGGCATACGCGGCCATGAAAAATAGCGCTATGGAAGATCGAAACGGTTTGCGTAGTTATAAAGAAAACGGGTATATCAAGTTTATGGGTGAAGGACAGAACGTTTCGCGCACTTTAGAATATGCTTATGACGATTGGTGTATAGCCATGGTGGCAAAAAAATTGGGCAAAACAGATGACTATCTCTACTTCACTAAACGAGCCTTGAATTATAAAAACCTGTTCGACCCTTCCACAGGGTTTATGCGCCCGAAGCAAGATGCATTTATGTCGCCTTTCGACCCCTACCGCGTAGATCACAATTACACTGAAGGCAATGCTTGGCAATATTCATTTTATGTGCCGCACGATTTGAGCGGCCAAATGAACTTGTTAGGAGGTAAAGAAAAACTGGCAGCATTTTTAGATTCCCTATTTACTACATCATCGAAACTTACCGGACATTCACCTCCCGATATCACCGGCATGATTGGACAATATGTGCATGGTAACGAACCTAGTCATCAAATTGCCTATGAATACAACTATGCAGGGCAGCCGTGGAAAACACAAGCCATGACGCGTAGAATTATGAATGAAATGTATCATGCCGCACCGGATGGTTTAGCGGGCAACGAAGATTGCGGACAAATGAGTGCATGGTATGTGATGAGCGCTTTGGGCTTTTATGCTGTATGCCCTGGTGGTAGCCAATATGCTATTGGTTCTCCTATTTTTCCGACTGCAACCATTCGATTGGAAAACCAGAAGCAGTTCACTGTGAAAACCAATGGTAGCGGAGCTTATATCCAAGCAGCCCAATTGAATGGGAAGCCCTATAATAAAAGTTACCTAGAATATAGCGATATCAATAATGGAGGAGTAATTGAATTTAAGATGGGAAACGAACCTAATAGAAACTGGGGAAGCGGTGTTTCGGAAGTTCCGGTAACAAAAATTGGGGAATAATTATCCGAGCCTTTGCTTACATTCTGAAACATATTCCTGTCTTTTAGTTTTTTAGATAAAAAAGATATATTTAATTTATTGTATACATTCAACAGTTTAAATAATATGAAAAACTTAAAATACACCCTATCGGTACTTTTATCGTTTGGCCTTTCGGCTTTAGCAATTGCTCAATCTTCTTTATCTGGCGGTGGTTCTTCAACTAGTGGCGGTGGTGGAGCTCCTATCGATGGAGGCATTACCCTTTTAGTTGGTGGTATTGCAGGTTATGGTGTGAAGAAACTAAGAGATAATCACAAAAAAGTGACTGCGCAAAAAGAAGTTTAACACTTACTCGTCCTCTTATTTTTCCCGTTTTATGACTGCAAGAAAACATCTGTTTTCCTTTGAGGAAGTGTCTTTTTTTTTAAAGGTGATTTTCGTATATGGCTGTTGGAAGGCGCTACACGCTTACCTATGGAGAACTACTGAAAGTATGTATGCTTGGCAAGCTAAACTGGAAGACTATGGCGGACTTTATGCCAACCTCACTTGCCACATACTTCGGCTGTTAGGGTTCCCCTCCTATGCCGATGGAACTACTATAAACATTACTCCACAACATTATACTTGGGTTGCAGAACATTGTTTAGCGATACCGGCAATGTTTGTTTTCGGATTTTCGATGTTGTTGTTTAAGGGCAAAGCAAAAGATAAGGCTTGGTTTATTCCCTTAGGCATTTTCGTTATTTTTCTACTTAATCTTTTTCGGTTGGTTTCCCTCTCCATATTGATGACTCAATTATCAGAAACCACATATCAAGTTTATCATCGGTACGTATTCTTAGTCCTAACTTATGGTGCTATTTTATGGATGGTTTTCTGGTGGATGGATAGAGTAATGAAAGAGCCCGAGGTAGGCCATTACGCCACTCAATAGTTTCGATGCAAGGCTAAATATTCCTTCATTTCCTTTCGTAATAACGCTACATAATCCGCATCTGTTTCCGCAAATAAATTGTGTTGTTCTTGTACATCTTTCCGTATGTCAAACAACTCTTCTTTTCTACTCACCGCATTAAAGTAATAGGTAAAAAGCTTATTGCCATTACGGTGTATCATTGCATAATCATTACTTACTGAATGAAACGTAAATTCCGGAAACGAATCACGTAGCAATGATGTTCCCTCCCAGGTACTTGGTATCGGCAACCCTAAGCGATCAACAATTGTGGGCGCAATGTCAGGCTGTTCTGCGTAGTCGCGCTTGTCATAATGCACAGAAGTATCGATGTCGTAAATTAAAATCGGAATATGAATTTCCTCATTATATACATTTTGTATATGCCCATAAACACCCCGCTCCCCAAGAGATTCTCCATGATCGGCCGTTATCACAACAATACTATTATTTAAATATCCTTTTGCCTTCAACTCCTTAAACACCTTTTCTAATGTATGATCAGCTGCAAGAACACCATTATCGTAGTTGTTGCGATATGGGACAGGCTCCCATTCAACAGAGGCTGGCGTCCACCGAACAAATTCAGGATGCTTTGTTCCGGCATAATGCACCGACATTAAATGCAAATAGAAAAATGCAGGTTTGTCTTTAAATGGTTCAACCTTACTCAATCCTTCGAATAACAAGTTATCATCGCACACATAGCGATCAGAATATCTTCCATCGAAATACAAATCGATATCCTTTCCATAAAAATACTGCATGTCGTACCAATTGGCATGATCGCCAGAAAGAATGTAGTTGACTTGATAGCCCTGATCTTTGAGCACTTCGGAAAGCGAATAATTGTGATAGGCTAAATTGTAAGCAGGCTTTCCACGCAGAATACTCAATATACCTGGAAACGAAGCAGAAGAGGTAGAAAAGGCATAATCTATCTTTTGTAATTTCTTTTCATCGTAGAGTTGTTGTAAGAATGGTGAAGTTTTACGGGAATAACCGTAAAGGCTCAACTCGTCTGCCCGCAAGGCATCCACAATTATCAAAATCACATTTTTCTTATTAAACACTAATGATTTTGGATAATTCGCTCTAACAGAAGCAGGTTCTTTATAATTGGCAAAATGAAACATGCCCATGTATTGTGTCTCACCAAATATCATGGTGGCAATAGGTTCGTGCGCCCCTTGCAAGCGCTGTAATGGTGTTGCCCGGATATACATCACAACGAGCGCTACTAAAAAGACAGCAAACAATAAGAGGTCTGTTCTTTTGCTCTCGTTATTGGTTTCAGTATATATACTTACTGATTTTCGTATATATTCTTTCAGTGCAGCATTGCTGTGTGGCAATAGGGTATAGATAAAGCGGGCCAATACCAGCATAAGTATTAATAAGCAAATACCTACAACCCAAGCAACATTTTGATGAATGCCTGCGAGTGCTAAAACAGCATTAAAGCTTTTTAAATGGCTATACAATACTTTAAAAGGCAAGACTCCCACACCTTGTTTCTTTCCCATTAGCACTATGCAATAAAAGATACTCAAGAAGAAAACGAAAAACGACCAAAGCAAAGCATAGAGTGTATTTAAAACAGCTTTAAGTTTGTTGGAAGAAAGATAAGTAGTTGCCAAACCGAGCACCAATAAAACAAACATCCCCGATGAGATTACCATCAAATGATAGATGATAATTTTATAGTAAAACCAGTATCTGAATTTGTAATAAAGAATAAACAAAAACGCTAACAAGTAAACAGATATTATAAAGCGTAAAAAATTCATATTGTTAGCGTTGGTACGTAATAGTAGGAAAATTTAGGCAAAGCAATTGGGCTTTTTGTGATACACAAGTCGCCAACTTTCTTGAATCTATTTTACCCAATTTTCTTTACCGGCATACTCTTTTTTATAAATCTCCAATAGAATCAAAAAGTATGAAATTAAAAGCGGACCGAAAATAATTCCGATAAAGCCGAACAAATCTAAACCCACTATAACACCGAAAAAAGTGATGAGCGGATGGGTATCTCCCAATTTTTTCTGTACCATAAAACGAAATACATTATCGACATTCGTGATTACAAATGCCCCATACAGAAAAAGACCAATACCCTGCCAATGCAAACCATTGAAATATAAATATACACTCAACGGCACCCATATAATAAGTGTTCCTACCAATGGCAAAATCGAAAACAACCCGGTGATCACCGCCCAAAACAAAACTTGATCCATCCCAAAAATCAAATAGCCGACACATGCGAAAATAGCTTGTAGTGTAGCTAGCACCGGAATACCAACGGCATTTGAAACTGTTTGTGTATTTAGCTCTTTGGCAAGAAGAAGCGTATTGTCGTTATGAAATGGGGAATTCTCCAACACTATTTTCTCCATCACACTCCCTTCCATCAACATAAAATACAACACAAAATAAAGTACCGCCACTTGTGTTACCGAATTCAATGCGCCTGATAAAATGGTAGGAATAATTCGTGCACCGGTTTCTGTAAGTTTTTGAATGGTATCGTTCGACAATATATCTATTCCAAAACGTTGACTTATCTCAGCACTATATTGCTGGAGAATGGTTAGAAATTCTTTATAGTGTTCTACCAAATAACCCACTTTGGAAGACAGCATCATTGTGGTAAGTCCAACAGGCAAGATTAACAAAAGTATAGATGCCAACATCAACAGAACAACCACCAATGTTTTGTTCCAGCGCTTTTGCTCTTGTAGAAACAGCATTGGCTTACGCAGTAAAATGTACATGGTTAGGGCCCCTAAGAACGAACTGATAAAATCCTTCATCCAATAAAACAGCAATGCACCCATAAGGGTAAGGAAAAACAAAAAATAGGCTTGTTTGATTTTTTGATTTGGGATTTGGTGCATAGTTGTAATATGGGTAGTTTCACTAAAAGTACTAAATTCTATAAATCAAATAGAAGAAGAAACTTTATGAATATCATAGCTCCGGAATCTTCGTTTCCAATCGTAATTGCAAATCATCAATTACGATTTTACGCCAAGCTTCGCTGCCAACGGTTTCGTTGAAAGAAGCTTTGTAGGCTTCAATATCAAAGGTCTCTATATTCATTTTCACTGTTTTGAAAATGTGATACGCCTTTTCTCCGGGAACATGAATATGATGCAATCCACCACTGTATGCCAGCACCATTTGTCCATGGTGCAAGCCTTGCAACACATCAGCAATACCGCCACGAACGGTCATCTTTTGTCCGTTCACATCTAAGCCATTCGCACGTTTCATTCGGCCCTCCGGAATTATGGCAATTACCGAATCTTCATAAATCGAATCCATAAATTGTTGCCAACTGTCGTCCCGCTTACGGGTTATAGCCACCATACCCGGACTAAACAACTTATACAAAGCCCCTACAAACGGACGATCGAGTGTTTTATCGGCACCCGGAGCCACCATCCTTCGCGATAATCTTCTCAAGAACTTTATCGGTAAAAAACCTAAGTATAAAGGTTCAAGCAAGGAGGTGTGGTTCAGCAAAACAATCAAACGAATTTCTTTCCAATTCACATTTTTATCCCCGTTTGGCCAACCAATTTCAAATCGAAACAATAGGCGCGAAACCCCTTTGATTAAAAGGAGTGCTAAAAAACTGATGTAGCTTCTAAAGGTATCCACGGTTTTGGTTTGGAGAGGAAAGAAAACGATTTATTCGGAGAAAATCCAAATAATTTATCGTTGAACTAAAAATCACATTAACCCTTTTTCTTTTTCCACAAAAAACCAATGTAAAACGACACCAAAAAGAAAACAAAATGCATACCGCCTCTGATGTATAAAAAGCTTGGCGACATGGTTGCATTCAGAAATGGAACCGTTACATTATACCAAGCGAAATACCAACTAGCACCGGCTGTTACAAAAAATGCACCGGATAAAAACTTACAGACTTCTTTCCAAAATTCGATTCAGTTCAAAGTTGTATATTTACATTTGTTTCACTCTAGCCGACCATTTCACAAAACGTCTATCCATTTTTTTACCATTCACCGATTGTATAATCCACTTGGTTTTGGGAGCACACAAATTATAATCCAGAACGTCTCCGTTAGTATAAACAAACGTTTTGTTTTGCTTTTGCTTTTGCTTTTTGTTTTGCTCAATGGTTTGCTGTAAGCGCATTTGTGCAGATAGATTGTCGTTATCTACAACATAAATTAAACCGGTTTTTTTAGTGGAGTAGGTCAGCACATGAAATGTTTGATCGTTTGTATACGGCTCGAAAATTTTCCAATACCCGCTACTATCTTTTGCTGCATACTGTTCCGGAATGGATACTGGATGAGCTGCAACACCAAAATTACGAAACACCCCGGTCATCTTCCAATTCGGTCGTTTTCCCTTTCCATCGATATGAAAACAACTGTCGATATTTTGCACACCATCATTCAAAAACAAAGTAATAGGTCGTGGCGCTTGTTGCGAAAGCATTGTAAACATTGATCCCCCTGCTCCAATTAAAAACTTTTCGCCACCACTATAAATCTCCCCAGGTGCACGTTTCCCATGTCCGTACTGCACTAAATAATTTTCTTTTTTATGCAACATCAAATGTGCTGTTGCCTCCGGTATGCGATAATCACTCAACAATGCAATTAAACAATGGTGATAATGATGTCGTGTTGGCTGAACCGATGCATCCACTTGCATTTCCTTCGACAACAACATTTTTACAATATCAGAAATAGGATCTGATGTGAATGTTCTTCTCTTAACACGCTCATAACGTCTTCTAAATGGCGGATAACGTTTGAGTTCTAAGCTTCCGTAAGCATATTTCAACATCACTTCATCCAACACAGCAGTACATTTGGCTTTTACTTGAGCCGAATGACAAAAAGTATGAAACGTAAGTAAAGCCGTTATAGAATAACCTGAATATGGATCGGCATTAAACTCAAAGAAACCTTTTTCTAATTTCTGATTCAACAAAGCCATCCACCAAGCATTCAGACCGTTTCGCTCGTTGTCGTATAGCCAAGAAGTGTCGCCATGTTCGTGTAACCATTGATTTTTCAGGTAACGCGAGGTTTCACCCATCAAAATATGATTTTCCGTTTCGCGCATCATGCCTAAACTGCCTGGGGTTACTTGATGAGGCTTATTTCCGGAATGGGTCAATAAATGATTTAATAAATTGTCGTAAGCCGGAGCAGTTAACTTGTCTCTGTCGTTGCCATACAGCTGCAGGATCCATTGCAAAGGAACTTCCGAAAAATCGTAATCACCATGCTTATTCAACGCCCAATCCGTTCCATTTTTGCCCCATGGTGTTTTACCCAATAAATATTCATTCACTTCATTATTCGCATTCCCCTTCATCAATTTAGCAATCATCACACGAGGAGCAGAAACTTTCCCTTCGGAATGCCAATCAGGAATGGGTTGATTCGCCCAATGATTAATGATAAAATGATTAGCATAATTAGGCATTTGCCGCTCTTTACTGGCAACTCCATCCGCGCTATAATGCTTATCTGGCTTAACTTTCCAAGTGTTGCTAAAATAATATCCGCATGATTGTAGCGTTAGTGCCGCTATAAGTACAATTAAAAACTGAAAAGAATACTTTGTCATTTTTATTTAAAATAGTGATTCACTGTAAATACTCTTTGTAAATTATTTATTTTTCGGACATGAATAGCACAATCGTTTTAAAATTTGGCGGTACTTCTGTGGGTTCCGCAGCGCGTATCAAGGCATTACCGGAGATAATCAAACCTTATACAAAAAGCTACAAGCAAGTAATAGTAGTATGTTCAGCCATGTCGAAAGTAACCGATTTGTTGATTAAGGCCGGAGAAGAGGCCTCTGTACACAATCCATCATACAAAAAAACAGTATCGGATATTAAAGCCAAGCACAACGAGGCTATCCGCGAACTTTTTAAGCAGAACAAAGCCATCTCAAAAAAAGTGGATGACATGCTTTCTGAATTAGAAAAAATCTATGAAGGTATTTTCCTCATCAATGAATTTTCGTTACGTTCCCGCGATTTAGTCACCAGCTTTGGCGAGCGACTTTCCTGCACTATTGTCAACGAATATTTCAACACAAGTAAAATCAGCTCTTCATTCTGTGATGCCCGTCAAATCATCAAGACAGACTCATTTTTCAGTGAAGCGAAGGTTGATTTCCCGGCTACAAACAAGGCCATTCGCGAGTATTTCAGCAAACAAGGTGCTGTTGTAGTGACTACCGGCTTCATTGCATCGGATAAGCAAGGCATTACCACTACACTAGGTCGCGGTGGAAGCGATTATACCGCAGCTATTGTGGGAGCGGCTATTGGAGCTGATGAAATTCAAATTTGGACGGATGTAAATGGCGTAATGAGTGCCGATCCAAACAAAGTGAAAAACGCCATCACCCTCGATAGCATGACCTACAACGAGGCCATGGAAATGTGCTACTTTGGGGCCAAGGTGATTCACCCGCCAACAATAGTTCCTGCACTAGAGAAGAATATTCCATTACGTATTAAAAACTCGTTTCATCCCGAACAAGCCGGCACCTTTATTTCGAAGAAAGCGGCAAAAAGCGACCATACTGTAAAAGGGATTACATCCATTGAGCAAGTGCATTTATTGACCCTCCAAGGCTCCGGAATGGTAGGTGTTGCAGGTATTTCAGCACGCTTATTTTCGGCTTTAGCGATTGAGAAAGTGAATGTCATTCTCATCACACAAGCTTCATCGGAGCACAATATTTCGTTTGCTGTGAAACCAAACGATTCGCTTCGTTCCAAACAAGCTATAGAGAACGCTTTTGCTTTGGAGATTAAAACGAAACTTATCGAGCCGGTGGCTATTCAAACCGATTTATCGATTCTGGCGGTGATTGGTGAGAACATGAAAAATACGGCAGGGGTATCCGGAAGATTATTCCAAACGCTTGGCAAGAATGGTGTGAGCGTAATTGCTGCAGCACAAGGCTCATCGGAGTTGAATATTTCAGTAGTGGTAAAACAACCACAATTAGCTAAGGCATTGAATTCTGTGCACGATGCATTTTTCTTATCGCAATACAAAACAGTGAACGTGTTTGTTGCCGGTGTTGGTCTCATTGGTTCAAAACTGATTGAGCAAATGAACGCCAGTAATGATTTCTTGAAAAAACAACACGGCATTGCATTGAACATTGCGGGTTTTGCAGACAGTAAGAGCATGTTGGTCTCCGACAAAAAAATAAGCGTTCAAAACGCTAAGAAGATTTTGAGCGAGCAAGGTGAAAAGCTAAATGAGCAAAAGTTTGCAGAAAAAATGTTTGCCATGTCGCTCTCTAACAGCGTGTTTGTGGACTGTACCGGTAACGACACTTGGTCGAAACATTACGCTACCATTTTAGCGAACAGTATCAGTATTGTAACGCCCAACAAAACCGCCAATTCATCCACTCAAGCTTATTATAACTTATTGAAACAAACGGCCACGAAACACAATGTGAAGTTTTTGTACGAAACGAATGTGGGTGCAGGTTTGCCGGTGATTAACACACTCAACAATTTGTTAGTGAGTGGCGATAAAATCATCAAAATAGAAGCCATTCTTTCGGGAACATTATCCTTTATTTTCAACTCGTTTAATTCGAAAACACCATTCAGTGATATCGTGAAAATGGCAAAAGAAAAAGGGTACACTGAACCTGATCCGCGTGACGATCTAAGTGGCAAAGATTTTGCGAGAAAACTATTGATACTTGCTCGGGAATGTGGCGCTAATACAGAATTAAAGAACATCAACATCGAATCTATTTTACCGGCACCTTGTGTAAAAGCAAAATCGGTAGACGATTTTTTCAAAGTTTTAAAAACCTTTGATACCCATTTTTCCGACATGGTTTGTAAAGCTGAAAAAGCAGGCAAAGTTTTACGAATGGTAGGGGTATATGAAAACGGGAAAGGCGCTATTAAGTTATTAGCCGTTGATGCTTCTCATCCGTTCTATAATTTATCGGGTAGCGATAATATTGTTTCGTTTACCACTGAGCGTTATAAAGAAAGACCGCTTGTAATCAAAGGTCCGGGAGCTGGAGCAGAAGTAACAGCCGCAGGTGTTTTAGCCGATATTATTACAGTATCAAACTACTTAGTATAATGCGATCAATTACTGTAAAAGCGCCTGCTACGGTAGCTAATTTAGGTAGCGGATTCGACCTGATGGGCTTAGCGATTCATCAAACTGCTGATGTGGTAACGGTTAAAGAGCGCTCCGACAATCTGGTGATTTTGCAAGAAATTATTGGCGATGGTGGTTTACTTCCAAGAGAAACAGCAGAAAACACTTGTACTGTAGCTATAGTTTCGTTACTCAAACATTTAGACAGTAACAAAGGGTTTGATGTAATATTGAAAAAACATATCGCTTTCAATAGTGGCTTAGGCTCTAGCGCCTCAAGTGCCGTTGCCGGTGTGTTTGCTGTGAATGCATTACTCGGAAACCCACTATCGAAAAAAGAACTTATTCCGTTTGCGGTAGATGGCGAATATGTGGCCAGCAAAGGCTTTCATGGCGACAATGTAGCTCCGTGTATGTTGGGCGGCATCACGTATATTCAAAGCTTGAATCCGCTTTGTATTGAACAATTGGCCTATCCAGAAAACACGTTTATTGTTGTGCTATATCAGTATGTAAAAGTATCTACAGCTGAAGCGAGGGCTATTTTACCCAAACAATACGATAAAGCCGTTGTGATACAACAAACTGCAAGAACGGCAGCCTTGCTCACCGGCTTAAACACAAGCAACGACAAGCTCATTCAATTTGGTTTGGGTGATGAAATTGCCACACCATACCGAAAGCAATTGATTCCACACTTCGATACATTAGAAACAGAAGCCATGAAAAACGGAGCCGTTGGATTTAATATTTCGGGCTCAGGACCCTCTGTTTTCGCCTGGTGCAACGGTGAAGAAAATGCCAACCAAGTGAAACAAGCTTGGCAAACATTCATGCAAGCTGAAGGACAACCGTTTGAAATTTATTGTTCGCCTATTAATTATGAAGGCGTTTTCATTTGTTGATTAAACTAATTTCATGCAATTCTATTCTACCCGAAATTCAAACCATATTGTCAACATTGACGAGGCAATTCTAAATGGCATCGCTAGTGATGGCGGACTATATATGCCTTCTGCTTTTACGAATGTATATGAGCAATTAGCAGGTAACGATTTACACAGTGTAGCCGAAAACATGCTGACTCCATTTATTGGCGGCTATTTCAGTACCGATGAAATTAAAGCCATTGTCCGTGAATCGTTTTGCTTTGATGTGCCCTTAGTACAACTGAACGAACAACTATATGTAGCTGAACTATTTCATGGACCAACATTGGCGTTCAAAGATTTTGGCGGCATGTTTATGGCTAATGTCATGAGTAAAATCTTGCAAAAGCAAGGCCGAAAACTCACTATTCTTGTGGCAACTTCGGGCGATACCGGTGGTGCTGTAGCGAACGGATTTTTCGATAAAGAAAATATTGATGTAGTTATTCTCTACCCAAAGGGGAAAGTGAGCGATTTACAAGAATTACAACTCACTACCTTCGGCAAAAACATTACAGCTATTGCCGTTGATGGCACATTCGATGATTGTCAGCATTTGGTAAAAACAGCATTTGCCGATCAGGAATTGAAAGCATCTGCTAATTTATCTTCTGCAAATTCCATCAATATAGGCCGATTAATTCCGCAAATGATTTATTACGGTTATGTGGCGAATAAACTATTTAAAGAAAAAACTATTCGTCCTACAATCGTTGTACCGAGCGGAAACTTCGGCAATATTTCGGCAGGTTTATTTGCCAAACAAATTGGTTACCCGATTACACGTTTCATCGCAGCAACAAACGCCAACGATGTAGTACCGGAATATTTCAATACCGGAACGTATACGCCTCGCCCCTCTGTTCAAACCCTTTCCAATGCAATGGATGTAGGCGCACCAAGTAATATGGAACGCATCAACAACTTGTTCGGAAACGATGTTTCGAAAATAAAAGACGAAATTTCAGCCTATACTGTTTCTGATGAACAGACCAAAGCCACAATGCAATCAATCTACGAAAAGTACAATTACATTGCTGATCCGCACACTGCTGTAGGCATTCGCGTAGCTGAAGAAAAAGCAAACAATGAAACCTGTGTTGTAATGGCTACCGCACACCCTGCAAAATTCAAAGCTGATGTTGAGCTGATTTTAGGTGTCAATATACCACTGCCGAAACAACTCAGCGACTTATTGAACAAGCCGCAACAAAAATTGAATATCCCGAATTCATTTTCGGTATTAAAAGATTTTTTACTCACAGCACAAAAAAAATAACATGCGATTAACCATTATTGGAGCCGGAAACTTAGGTTCAGCAATTGCCAAAGGAATAGTATCAAAATCCATATTTGCTGAAATTTGTGTTACCCGAAGAAATATTGAATCGGTGACATATCTGAAAGACAAGGGCATCAAAGTGTTATCCGACAATAAAGAAGCTGTCCGCAATAGCGATGTTATTCTTTTAGCGGTGAAGCCGCATCAGGTAAAGGCCATTGCTGAAGAAATTGCAAATGAAGTGGGCAATGCCTTAATTATCTCAGTCATTACAGGCGTAAGCCTATCCGAACTCAACAGTTACTTCGGCTCTGCAAAACGCATTATTCGCGCTATGCCTAACACCGCCATTGCGCAATCAGAATCACTGACATGTATAGCCGTTAATGAAAACGTAACTGCTGAGGATAAGCAATTGACCAATACTATTTTTTCCTCGTTAGGCGAATTAGTGTTTATCGAAGAAAAATTAATGGATGCAGCTACAGTGCTTGGCGCCTGCGGAATTGCATACGTAATGCGCTTTATGCGAGCCATGATGCAAGGGGGAATTCAAATCGGATTTGATTCGAAAACATCGTTACACATTGTTACACAAGTATTAAAAGGCGCTGCAGTAATGCTGCAAAATGAACATACCCATCCGGAAAGTGAAATTGATAAAGTAACAACCCCTCAAGGCTGTACCATTGCCGGATTAAACGAAATGGAGCATCAAGGCTTTAGTTCTGCGTTGATTAAAGGCATCAACACATCGTTTCAGGCGATTGACGGAATAAAAAAATAAGCTTATTTCATGTTGTGGAACACGAACGTTACATCATCGTCTTCCTCCAATTTATCAATCAGTTTAATAACTTCTTCAGCTTGTTCATCGGTTAGTCCTTCTTTGAAGAAGTCAGGAATTTTTTCGTAAGTCGATTCAACGATTTCAATTCCTTTCTGCTCAAGGGCTTTAGCCAAATTTCCGTAATTCACGAAATCGGCATAGGCCAAAATCAAATCTTCTTCTACTTGCAATTCGCTCAAGCCGGCATCAATCAATTCAAACTCCAGCTCTTCAATATTATGCGCAGCTTTGTTGAATTTGAAAAGCGCTTTTTTCTGAAAGGCATATTCCACAGAACCACTCGTACCCATTGCACCGCCTAATTTATTGAAATAAGAACGTACGTTTGCTACTGTTCGAGTAGGATTATTGGTTGCTGTATCCACTACAATAGCCACACCATGTGCTGCATACCCTTCGTAGGTTACCTCTTCAAAATTTTCTGCATCTTTTGAAGACGCTTTTTTGATCGCATTCTCTACACGATCTTTTGGCATATTGGCACTCTTTGCATTCTGTATCGCTTGACGCAAACGGAAATTAGTATCAATATTCGCCCCTCCTTCTTTAACAGCAATAGCAATATCTTTTCCAATTCGGGTGAAGGCTTTTGCCATTGCACCCCAGCGTTTCATTTTTCTTTCCTTGCGATATTCAAATGCGCGACCCATAGTTCAGTATTTAATTGTTTGCCAATATAAGACGAAACTAGAAAATAATAAATCTCATTGGTCTTCGTTATTGGTTTATAGCCCATAAAATGGCATTGGACCTCTTTTTGGCCGGAAAATTGTTTATGTTTAGCTATAATGAATAAGAGCATTGTTATACCGGTAATCGTTGTTTCCTGCTTAGGACTTGGATTTGCATCAGCGAAGCTGATTGAAAACCTAAAGCCTAAGCCCATTAACGTTTTTCCGAAAATTGCAGAAGAAAATAAGACTATTCGTTTTGTAAAAACGGCCGATAGTATTACGGCTGTATTCCCACTCACCATTGAAGGCGAGATGAGTTTCGCTGGAGAAGCGGTTCCGCTGAGCGATCCTGAAGTTCGGGAACGATTAGACCGGGAATTGCAAATCAACACCTATTGGCAAAGCAACACCCTTTTATCGATGAAACTAGCGAATCGATATTTTGATCAAATCGAGAAGATACTTTTGGAAGAAGGCGTACCTTCTGACTTTAAGTACTTACCGCTCATTGAAAGTGGATTTAGAGATGTATCTTCTCCTGCAGGTGCATCCGGTTTTTGGCAATTTCTGAGCGGAACAGGGAAAAGATATGGTTTAGAAATCAATGAAGATATAGATGAACGGTATCATGTAGAGAAATCAACGCGAGCTGCTTGCGCCTATTTAAAAGAGGCAAAGGAAAAGCTGGGCAGTTGGACATTGGCTGCAGCCAGCTACAATATGGGCATTGAAGGGATTAATTCCAGACTGCAGAAACAACACGTTAAGAACTACTACGACTTGTTTTTGACACAAGAGACCTCCCGTTATGTTTTTCGTATGCTCGCCATGAAGGCAATTTTTGCGAATCCACGGAAAGCAGGTTATATGCTAGAAGATAATGATTTATACCAGCCGTATACTTTTAAAACGATTACCGTAGATTCTTCCATTACAGATATAGCAAGCTTTGCAGAAGCGAACGGAGTCTTGTATAAACACATCAAGTTGTTGAATACTTGGATGCGTTCTACCTCGGTTCCCAATAAGGATAAAAAGCCTTATGAAATTAAGATTTTGCAATAGATTTTGAGAAATAAAAGGAAAACATATATTTGCAGTCCCAAAGTTGGTGCGGTAGCTCAGTCGGTAGAGCAATAGACTGAAAATCTATGTGTCGGGGGTTCGATTCCCTCCCACACCACAACTTTCAAACAGGCCCTTGTGAATGAAAATTCACGAGGGTTTTTTGTTTTATTTTAATTTACGAAAATAATCGGTAGCGCTGTATCATAAGAATAGGTTGAGTGGCAACAATACTCTTGCTCGCTATATATTTTCCTCAAAGCACTATCATACAATAAACAGATGTTTGTCTGTTATCTTAAACATAAACTAAAACTAACTATCAGGGGGAACTATAGGGGGAACTAAAAACGCCTTCCCGTTTCCGAGAAGGCGTTTAAATTCGTATAATTCGACTGTGCTTATTTCAACACATTCAATCGTTTGCTGATGCGTTGATCATCCATTTTAAATGAAACTACATATGTTGCTGCAGACATATCCTCCGTTTGAATAAAGTAGGTATTAAAGCCTTTCTTCATATCCAACTTCTCCGACTTGATGTATTTTCCGGTTATCTCGTACACATCTACAACCACAGTTTGATCGGCTCCAATAAACAAATCGATACTTGCTTTATCTTTTGCAGGATTTGGAACGAAATCGCCAACAGCCGTTTTGCCTTCGTTTATAAACATTGCACTTACGATGTTACTGTAT
>JAEUUZ010000026.1 GCA_016786765.1 Chitinophagales bacterium | reverse complement strand
TTCACTGCTTTCAGACAAATAAATCGACTTGCAAAATCGCTGACAAAAAAAGACAAATGGACGCAAACGCAAAGCGGACGACAGAATGTACAAAAGCTCCGCCAGCAACTAACAGCGCGTTTTCGCTATGCGGGCAATTTGGTTCATTCGAAAATTTCAGTTAGATTTAAATTGTAACTAATTATGAAAATCAAACTTCTAAATCCCGCACAGCGTAAACGCGCAAAACGTTAGCTGCAACCTTAGACAACCATCATAACAAACATTTATGATAAGAAGAGATAAATACGTAATAACATCAACACACCTTGACAAACAAGGAGATATAATGGCAAAAAGTGCTCTTGACAGTATGCTGCCATTTTTAAATGGGGAAAGGAAACCGAGACTAGGCTTAGAACACATAAGAACATTCCCCCCTTTTGGAGCAATAATGAATGGAGAAATTGTAAAAGGACAAGATGAACATTACTATTTGACTGCGGAAATGGTCTACTTTGACAAGCAAGAAATAATCAGACTTTCTGACGGAACACAACTTCTTAAAGAATTTTTTAGTGAAGGCGAATATCCATTTATAGAATGTGCAGATGAAGAAGTTTCAAAAATGGCAATTGCGACAGATAGAGCAAACTTTGAAAATTATTCTGATATTAATGACATCTATAACTCAGTTAAACAAGAAGTAGATTTAGAATTTGACACACACGAATTTGGACGTAAGTCAGAATTACCTGACCCTGAAACAATCATAACTATTACAACAATAATTGCAGGCACTTTGGGAATTATTAAATCTAAGGTTACTGAAAAATTGGGTGAAGCAATAGGTGACGACTTAGCCAAGTTTTATAAGTTAGTTTCAAAACTTGCAGTTGAGACTATTAAAAAAGTTAAACCGGCAAACAGACCCAAGAATTTTGTCATATCATATCCAAACACAAACTGCAATATTGAATTAGTAATCACGACTCATAAAGCAGACAGAGTTTTAACTTCTTTGGACAAAGAGAAACTCAAATCAATCGCAGACAAAATTGAACAATTAGAAAGCCTTGACCCTGAAAAAATACAATTCGTTTATAGTGACTCTGACAATTGGGAGTTTAATTACTTGCTTTCAAAAAGTGGGGCTGTAATTGGGACAATAAAATCATTTAACAGACGAAATGAACTTTATAATCAAATATTAGAGAAACAAAACAAAGATAACAAAGGCAGCAGCTAACAGCCGTTTGCCACAATGGGGGCTGACGTGGTTAAATCAAGTGCAGTGCTTCTATCAAAGTTTGTGCTTGGTTGACAGTGAAGTGCTCCGAAATCCCCCACTGCGGCAAGCGGCAAACCGTTATGTGTAATGCCCCGACTGAGAAAATCAGAATTCCTGAAACAAATTTGATTTTTTGTATATTTACTTAGTATAAAAAGTAAGAGATGAAGATCATACAAGAACATACTGACGAAATTAATAGCCTATGCCAAAGTCATAAGGTGAAACAGCTTTATGCATTTGGGTCTGTTCTGACAGATAAATTCAATACAAATAGTGACATTGACTTAATCGTAGATTTTCTTCAGTT
>JAEUUZ010000011.1 GCA_016786765.1 Chitinophagales bacterium | reverse complement strand
ATACTCCGGCAGCAGCAGCTAACAGCGCGTTTGCACTATGCGGGCAGTTTGCTTCATTGGAAAATTTCAGTTACTTTTAATTTATTACAACTATGCAAATCCAATTTCTAAATCCCGCACATCGCAAACGCGCAAAACGTTAGCAGTAAGCCATTCTGACGATTTTACGACAGATTATTTTCAAAGACTTTTTCCGCAAAAATATCGCATCCGGACAGACAATTTCACGGTAACGCTCCTACCCTTTTGCTGACATAAACGGACTTGTTCGCTGGACGCTTTCTTCACGACAATCGGACATAAATGACGCAACATCGGTCGCGGACAATTATGACAATCAATCGCTGCATTGTTTCCCAGGACATTGACGTAATAACAACTCGACAAAATACATTTCTCTAGATTGTTCATTTTGTTGAGCTGTATTGCATCCAACTCGCCAGACGTATCGTAGGACGATAGTCTGACGGTTGTTATGACGTGATGTGGCCAACTGCTAACAGCGCGGTTGCGCTAAGCGGGCAATTTGCTTCATTGGAAAATTTCAGTTAGTTTTAAACTGTAACCAATTATGAAAATCAAACTTCTAAATCCCGCTCATCGCAAACGCGCAAAACGTTGGCTGCAAGTGTTTCTGACGAAAACGACAAATGACATAAAATGAAAAAGACAATTCTTTTATTGAGTTTAATTGTGCTGACATTTGTTGGTTTTCGTTTTATTAAACGACATTCAAAGACTTACAAAATCGACAAAGCCAAAACTGAGGTGAAAGAGCTTGTGGACAATGACAAAATAAAAAATGGCGACTTAATTTTCCAGACTTCTCTTTCACAACAAAGCTTAGCAATTCAACTTGCGACAAAGTCAAAGTATTCGCACTGCGGACTAATATTTAAAGACCAAGACAAATTTTACGTGTTTGAGGCTGTTCAACCGGTCAAACGCACTCCATTAGACAATTGGATCGCACGCGGACAAGACGCAAAATACGTAATCAAACGACTTAAAAATGCAGACGAAGTGTTGACACCACAGACACTTCAAAAACTAAAAGTTGAAGGTGAGAAACTTAGCGGTAAAAACTACGACTTGACTTTTGAGTGGTCTGACGAAAAAATTTACTGTTCGGAATTGATTTGGAAAATTTATAAACGTGCGACTGGTATTGAAATTGGAAAGCTCGAAAAGATAAGTGACTTTAATCTGACAAATCCTGCTGTTAAGAAAAAAATGAGAGAAAGATATGGCAACAAAATACCAACAGACGAGATTGTCATCTCTCCTGCTGCAATATTTGATAGTCCATTGTTAATGACGGTAAAATCAAACTGACAATATTACACCAGCAGCCAACAGCGGTTTTGCGTTATGCGGGCTGTTTGGTTCATTGGCAAATTTGAGTTACTTTTAAATTGTACTAAATATCCAATTTATTCACCCAAATCCCGCACACCGCAACAGCCGCAACACGTTAGCTGAAACCTAATTTGAAAACGCCCGAGTTCAAGAACTTAACGCAACAGTTTACCAAAATTAACTTTGTTGCATGGAATCTAAAAAGTATCAACGATTATGCTTTGCTGAGCGAGTGATTATTGAAACTCTGCTGAAACAAGAAAAAACCTATTCTTACA
>JAEUUZ010000048.1 GCA_016786765.1 Chitinophagales bacterium | reverse complement strand
TAACTTCACAGCAACACCTGTGAATGGCGGAACATCGCCTTCATATCAGTGGAAAGTGAATGGAGCGAACAGCGGAAGTAATACACCTACCTTCTCATCTACATCACTTGTGAATGGCGATGTGGTGAGTTGTGTATTGACCTCGAATGCTGCATGTGCAACCCCTGCAAGTATCGGCTCGAACAATATCACTATTGTAGTATCACCTGCAGTTACCCCAGCGGTGAGTGTTTCTCCTTCAACCACTAACACTTGTACAGGTCAGTTAGTTACCTTTACTGCAGTGCCTTCGAATGGCGGAAGTACTCCTGCATACCAGTGGAAATTAAATGGTTCTAACGTAGGAACAAACAGTGCTACTTATTCTTCTTCAACGTTGAATAATGGAGATGTAATTACAGTAGTGATGACATCTTCTGCATCTTGTCCTACTGTACCAACAGCAACGGCTACACCGGTAACAATGACAGTGAACCCTGCTTCAGCTCCGGATGTAACTATTGCAGCAAGTGCGAATAATGTTTGTACAGGTTCATCAGTTGTCTTTACAGCAACACCAACCAATGGCGGTGCTACACCGGCTTACCAATGGCAAGTGAATGGAGTAAATACGGCAACCGGTGCTTCGTTTACATCGAATACCTTAACTAACGGTGCGCTTGTAAAATGTATCTTAACTGCAACGGGTGCTTGTATCAGTCCGAATACAGATACTTCAAACACGCTAGCAATGGTGATTTTACCATCAGTAGTGCCAACAGTAAGTATTTCGGCTTCCGCAACTTCAGTTTGTACAGGTACTTCAATTACCTTCACGGCTTCATCTACTAATGGCGGAACAGCTCCAACTTACCAATGGAAAGTGAATGGTTCGAATGCAACAACAGGAACATCATTTGTTACATCAACGCTTAGCAATGGAGATATTGTAAGTTGTGAATTAACAAGTAATGCCAATTGTGCAAGTCCTGCTTTAGTTACTTCGAATAACATCACAGTAACTATTTCATCGCCTTCAACACCAGTTGTAAGTGTTAGCGCATCGACTACTACTATATGCTCCGGTCAGTCAATTACATTCACGGCTACACCTTCCAATGGAGGAACGAGTCCGGTTTACCAGTGGAAAGTAAATGGTTCGAATGTTGGAACAAACGCAACGGTATATTCTTCATCAACATGGAACAACGGAGATGTAGTAACTTGTGAAATGACATCAAATGCAGCATGTATTTCAACGCCAACGGTAATTTCAACTCCGATTACCATTACAGTGAATACTGCATCAGCGCCTACCATTGCTATCAGTACACCAACTACTTCAGTTTGTTCAGGAGCTAGTGTAGTGTTTACAGCTGCTATTACCAATGGAGGAACTACTCCTATATATCAGTGGAAAGTAAATGGTGTAAACAGTGGAACAAATAGTGCCACATTTACATCTACTACATTAACCAACGGTGCTATCGTAAATTGTGTACTCACTTCATCTTCTGCTTGTGCTACACCAACAACGGCTACTTCGAACAGTTTGACAATGAACGTAAGTGCTCCAGTTACACCTACAATTGCGATTACATCGAGCAGTACCAATATTTGTGCAGGAACAGCGGTTACGTTTACGGCAACAGCAACAAATGCCGGTTCAGCGCCTGTGTATCGTTGGAGAGTGAATGGAACTATTACGGGTGGAAGTTCAAGTACTTTGATTACGTCTTCATTAAGCAACAATGATGTGGTAACTTGCGAATTGATATCTTCGTTGCCTTGTGTAACCAGTACAACTGTATTGTCGAACTCCATTGTTGTAACGGTAAATCCAATTGTTACGCCAACGGTAACTGTGAATGCATCTTCAACAAACATTTGCCAAGGTACTTCGGTAACCTTTACTGCATTGCCTACGAATGCCGGAACGAATCCTACCTACCAATGGAAACTGAATGGCACCAATGTTGGAACAAACAGTAATACCTACACCAACGCTGCATTGAATAACGGAGATGTGGTAACCGTAACTATGACCATCACAAATCCTTGTGGTAACCCTACGGCTGTTACATCTACTCCAATTACAATATTGGTAAGTAATGCTAGCAATCCTTCTGTAACCATCAGTGCAAATCCTGGAACTACTATTTGTAGCGGAGCATCAGTTGTATTCAATGCGTCACCTACAAATGCAGGAAGCTCTCCGGTTTACCAATGGAAAGTGAATGGTGTAAACGTGGGTACCAACTCGCCTACATTTACGGCTAATCAATTGAGCAACGGAGCTGTTGTAACGTGTGTGATGGTATCAAGCTTCACATGTGTTCCGAATCCAACGGCTACTTCGAATGCGCTTACGATTACTGTTAATGCTACTCCAACATCACCTGTTGTTACAACCAATTCACCGGTGTGTGAGAATGCACAGTTGATTTTGAATACCGCTCCAGTTTCGGGTGCTACATATTCTTGGTCTGGTCCAAATGGTACAACATACAATACCCAAGACGTAATCCTTAATGGTGCAACAACGGCCAATGCCGGAGTGTACACATTGAACATTACGTTGAATGGATGTAGTGCATCTTCGTTACCTACCAATGTTACAGTAAATCCAGTTCCTGTTCAACCATCAATTACGAAGAATGGAACTGTGTTGACTTCATCAGTGGCTACAAATGTTCAATGGATGAATAACAATACCTTCATCGCAGGAGCAACAAGCAGCACTTATACTGCCACACAAACCGGCTACTTCCAAGTGAGAGTGTCGAATGCGAGCGGTTGTTACAGTGTATCTGATTCTGTATATGTATTTGTTACAGCACTCAATGACATAAACATTACGTTGAAAGCTTCTATTTATCCGAATCCGTTCACGAATAAATTCTCTATGACTATTCCTTACGAAGTAAAAGATGTAACGGAATACAGTTTTGAAATTTTGAACGATATTGGTCAAGTAGTGTTAGCGAAATCGAGATTAGAGTATGTGAACCAAATCGACTTGTCGCATGTTGCAGCCGGATTGTATTACATGAAAGTGAAATACAAAGACAGCTACAAAACATTCAAGTTGATGAAGAAAGAATAAGCCTCATCACATGAAATAGCAAAGCCTCTTCAATTGAAGAGGCTTTGCTATTTCATATGTATCATGATTTGTATATAAATGACTATCTAAGTTGCTGAGATAATAGTTTCATTATAGCAAAGTGATTTAAATCGCTAACACGTTTATATGGTTTACAATCTTTTGGATAAAGTTTTATGTCATTTAAACGAATAATACAATTTTATTCAGTGTTGAAGGGTGGAGAGAATCTCTAGTTATTTTTCTCGTTAAGTATATTAATCACGTTTTCTTTGACCTCACGATACTTGAATTTTTCTGGATACACATATGACCAATACGTTAAATGAATATTCTCTCGAATATAGCAAAGTACGTATTTCCGCTTTGAATTTATTAATTGAAAGGCCATACCCGACTCTAAATCTACTTTGCATTCGATTTGACTATCTTCTTTCATTAGATAAAAGCTGAGTTTAGGAAACAAAGCATCATTTGATGCTTCATAATGTTCAAACACCATTACTTTTTTTCCGTTCCATAAAAATTGTTCAAGACAAAACATTTTATCCATTTCAGGGGGCAGTGTTTTAGATTTGTGGGCTTTATACAGTTTTTGTTTTAAGGGTATTGCGTCTTCAAAAAGAGAAAGTGCATAATATACTTGAATAAGCTTTGCTATTGCATGAAAGTCATTTCCAAAGTGCTGAAGATGTTCCTCAAAAGTAGTTTTAGCATCGTCATTATTGTCCATAAGTTGTTGTACAAGTCCAATATTGAAGGAGCAGTTTTGGTATGCTTCAGAAGGTATTGTCAATAAACTTTGAGCACTTTTATATGTCATTAATGCAGTATCATACTTTTTTTGTGCTTGATAAATTTCAGCTTTAAGCAAATAAGCTCTTACATCGCAGTTTGGGTATCGCATTGCTTTTGTTAAGTATATTAAACAGGAATCAATTTTGTTAAGCTTGAAATAGACTTCAGCTTTTCCATCAAAAAAATCGGGCTCATCGGGAATAAGTGCGATGGCTTTGTCGAAATAGGGTAAGGATTCAGTATCTTTACCAATAGCGCTTAAGATTTTTCCTTTGTAGAAATACATGTCGTGGTCTACTGGACCCTTTTCAAAAGCTAAATCCATTGCAGTTAAAGCCTTATAGTCGTTTCCTAACATGTAATGCGACATGGCAATATAGTAAAAGGCCTTAGCTGTATATTGCTCATTGCTTTTTGGTTTGTATTGAACAATTTCACTGTATTGCTTTTTTAGATATAAATTCCGAAAAGTATACTTTAAATCTATTTGACAATTTGCCGTCATTACATACGAGCATAGAAGAAGTAGGGGGAATATTTTACGAGCCATATACTTTGTTTTAGGATTCCATACCTAAATTAAAAGGATTTATAAATATCATAATGATAATTTGTAATGAGATGGATATCCACTCATTGAAATAGATCTCATTTGCCCATAAAAAAAGCCCGAAACGAATCGGGCTTTTAAATTTAAAGAGAAGTGATTAAATCTTCTTTTTTTCGTCTTATCTTTTTTGCTTTTGCTAGATAGTCGTTGGCTTCATCGCGATAGCCTAACGAGAGAATGACAGTACTTTGTAAGCCTTTACCTTTTATACCTAGAATCTCGTCTAATGCAGCCGGATTAAAGCCTTCCATTGGTGTAGCATCAACTTGCTCAATTGCTGCTGCTACTAACCCAAAACCTAAAGCGATGTAGGTTTGCTTTGCAGCCCATGTGGTATTGTCTGCAGTGCTTCTGCTTTTAATCAAGCCTTTGATGTTATCTTCAAACCCTTTCAAACTTTCTAGAGGAACATTTCGCTCAGCGGCTATTTGCTGCATATACGCATCTACTTTGCTGTCACTAAAATCGTTCCATGCAGCAAACACCACAACATGCGATGCTTCCAATATTTGAGGCTGCTTACATGCATTCTCGTGTATCTTGGTGAGTAATGCTTTGTCTTCAATCACAAAAATGTGATAAGGTTGTAATCCCAAGGAAGAGGCAGAAAGACGAATCGATTCAATAATACGATCCGCTTTTGCCGATTCAATTTTTTGTCCGTTCATGCGTTTTGTTGCATACCGCCAATGCAATGCTTCTTGTAAGTTCATGTTTTATTTTTTGTCTTTAAATAGATAAGATACCGCTAACAATACAAAAGCAAAAATCGGAGCCGACCATTTACTTACATCATCACCAATGGCAAGATGCGAAATAACTGCCGAAATAAAGGTTATTCCGAATCCGGCATAGGCCCATTCTCTTACATTAGCCGGTGTAAACGGTAAAAGCAGGGCAATTACCCCTAATAGTTTAGCTGTTCCTAATTCAATTCTGAAGTAATCCGGAAAACCGGCATGCGCAAATCCTTCTTTCGCTTCGGGCATAGTGAAATACATAACCGCACTCATCAACATCATGGCTGATACAAGACCTGTGCTTGTCCAATAGATAATTTTGTTCTTATTCATTTTGATTAATTTTTTTGTAAAAGTAAATTCTTTACTTTACTTTTGAAACTAGTTTCCTAATGGAAAGTAGTTTCATCTAAGAAACTAACTATAAATTATTTATTATGGCAAAATCAGTAAATGTACTCACCGAACAGCCTGTTGCACAACATGGCGAGGCTTGTAAATTCAAGATGCTGGCGATAAAAGATACTATGGATATTCTAGGCGGAAAATGGAAGATTCAAATTTTGGGATCGCTAGGTTTTGGGAAAAAACGATTTGGCGATTTACTTCGCGATGTAGAAGGTATAGCAGCAAAGATGCTCAGCAAAGAATTGAAAGATCTTGAAATAAATCAATTGGTGAAACGTACTGTTTATGATACTAAACCGGTTACCGTTGAGTATGAAATTACTGCTTATGGCAAAACACTACAAAAGGTAGTTGGCGAAATTGCTGAATGGGGCGTAAAGCACAGAAAGCGTGTGATTGGGAAAGCAGGGTGCTAAACAAAAATGCCGATGAAAACTCATCGGCATTTTATATGTGTTTGAAAACGCTTAATTCAAATTCGAAAAACTCACCGGTACCACTCTCGATACCCCTTGCTCCACCATGGTTACACCGTAGATAGCTTCTACACTGCTCATGGTTTGCTTGTTGTGCGTAACAATAATGAACTGCGAATCTTTCGAGAACTCATTGATGATCTTATTGAACTTCGCAATGTTCGTGTCATCCAACGGAGCATCTACCTCGTCAAAAATACAGAAAGGTGCCGGTTTCAACAAGTACAACGAGAATAACAAAGCTGTTGCCGTCAATGTTTTTTCTCCTCCCGAAAGTTGATCAATTACAGTCGGTCGTTTACCCTTAGGTTTCGCAATAATCTCAATCTTCGATTCTAACGGATCTTCCGGATTAGCCAAGAACAAATCGCATTGATCTTCTTCCGAGAATAATGTTCTAAACACGCGAATGAAACTCTCTCTCACCTTTGTAAATGCATCTAAGAACTGCGTTCTCGCACTGTCGTCAATTTCCTGGATAGTATTCAATAACGATGTCTTCGCATCCTCCAAATCCTTTCTTTGTGTAATAATGAAATCGTAACGCTCCTTCATTTCATTGTAAGCCTCTACCGCCATCGGGTTAATCTCCCCAAACGTCTCCACGCGTTTCTTAATCTTCAAATGGTCTTCCTCAATTTCTTTGCGATTCCATTTCGCATCCAGTTCTTCGTTGATAATGTCATTCACATTAATGTTGAACTCCACATTCAATCGCTCCCGCAATCCGGTCAAGTTCAATTTCAACTCATTTAACTTCTCCGAAATACTCGCTAACGTATTCGCAATTGCATCTTTAGTTCTTGTTTGTTCCCGCACACTGGCGTCCATTTCGTTAATCGAACCCCGCGAATCGTAATAGTTCTTCTCGGCATCCAATACCTCTTTTTCAAAGGCTTCTTTGTTGGCATAACCATCCAACAATGTACTTTCAATGGCTTTTAACTTGGCATTGCTTTCTTCTATTTGCTTTTTGCTCTCTTCAATAATTTGAACATTACGCGTCAATTGGTTTTCCAAGCTCTCAATCTGACTCTTCTTGAAATTCAACTCCTGCGTTAACGAGTTCACACGGTTTTGCTGCTGGTGGAACTCAATGTTCTTCTGGTTGTAGCGCGATGAAGATTCACTTAACTTGTTCGTTAAATCAATGAATTCTTTATCGGTTTTTTCTAACTCTAATTTCTTTGTAGCCTGTGTTTCACGCAATCCCATCAATGTGCCCGAGAACGTATCTACCTCTAATTTCAATGCAGCTAAGCGCTCACTAATCGACTTGCTTTTCTGATCGCTCGATTCCAAGAACTTCACTAAACTTTGAATACTGGCCGATGAAGCCGACAATTTATTGTCAATCTGATTCAAGTTGCCTTTCTGCGCATCCACATCTTTCGCTTGTGTAGCGGCTTTCAGCTGATTGATTTTAATTTGAGTGTCCGATACTTTAGTGTGTAATTGATAGGTTGTTTTTTCCAACTTCTCAATCTCGGTTTTCAGTTTTTCTAGGTTCTTCGCACGACCAATTTTCTTTCCCTCAAACAAGCCCACTGCACCACCGCTCAACGAGAAATCCTGACGAATAAATTTCCCCGATTTCGTTAGCAACACCACTTTATCGCCCACATTGTCTAAACCCACATTTACTGCATCATCCACAAAGAAAACACGGTCTAATAAGAATGCACTCAGCTTCGAATAGTTCTTGTCAATCTCCACTAAATCCGTAGCCGCCACACCGCCTTCTACTTTCACAGCCGGTTTCGGTTGGTACTTTTCAATTTGATCGAGCACAAAGAAATTCGCACGACCCATAGCCGCATCACTCAACAAGTTCACCGCCATCACCGCTTCCTGCATGTTTTGCACCACATAGTAGTTCAAATACGGCTCTAAGAAATTCTCAATCGCCACACGGTATTCTTCCGAACAATAAATGATATCCGAAAGGAGAGGAGCCTCTTTACTCCACTTCGCATTCTTCTTCAAGAATTTAATCGACTCAGGAAAACCTTCCAAATTATCGACCAAACTCTTTGTCAAATCATATTCATTGCGTTTCGAATCGAGTGTACGTGTTTCTTGCGTTAACTCGGTTCGAGTAGCTTCAATTTGTTTCTCTAACTCTGCTACCTGTTGCGCACGAGCGGTTTCAGCGGCTACCAATGCTTCTAATGCCTTGGCTGTTTTATCTTTCTCGGCTTTCAACTGATCTACCGAAACCTGCAACAACTCCAATTCCTTACGTTTCACAGAAATATCTTCTTCGCTGTTGAACAAATCTTTCTGCAAACTTTCGTTGCTCGATTTGTTTACGGCTAACTTTTTCTCTATCTCAAAAATCTGACGTTCATTCTCCGTGTAGGCTTTCTGTTCCGCACCCAGACTGTCTTTGATAGCGCCATGAGCCGTACGAATTTCGTTCAACTCTTTCTCTAACACCGCCAACTCGCTCTTCTTGCTCTCCAACACCTCCACTTCCAAACTGTTATCGGCACTCAAACGCTCAATCGCCAATTTCAATTTCTCCGATTGGTCCTTCGCATCAATCGATAACTTCTCGGCATTATCCATTTTATCGTGCGCGAATTTGATTTGCGAATTCAACAAGTTACGCTCGTTCTCATTCACACTCACCCCGCTCACCAAGGTATTCAGCTTCTTCTGAATCTCCATCAAAGCCTTTTCCTTGTCTACGTTCGTCAGCTTCTCTTTCTCTAAAGTCGCTTCAGCCGATTTAATAGCCGTTTCAATCTCCAATCGTTTGTCTTCTTCGGCCTGACGTTGTTGCTCCAACGTTTTGTACGATTCTTTGTATTCCTGCAACGCAAAACGCGCCAACATCAACGATAAGTTTTTGTATTCCTCCTTCAGTTCGTAAAACTTCTTGGTCTTAGAAGCCTGTTTTTCCAAGGTTTTCAAGTTGCTTTCCAACTCGAACAACAAGTCTTTCACCCGCTCTAAATCCGCATCAGTGTTCTTTAATTTATCGAGCGTTTCTTTCTTGCGTTTTTTGTATTTCGAAACACCGGCTGCCTGCTCAAACAACTTTCTACGCGAGTTATCGCGGTCGTTCAACAGCTCGTCTACCATCCCCAACTCAATAATAGAGTAGGAGTCGGAGCTCACACCCGTGTCCATAAACAACGAAGTAATATCTTTCAACCGACAAACCACATCGTTCAAGCGGTACTCGCTTTCCCCGTCTCTAAACAGTTTGCGGGTAATGGTAATGGTTTTGTACTCCGAAGAAATAACGTTTTTGGTGTTCTCGAACGTAAGCGACACTTCCGCCAATGACGAAGCCTTACGGTTCTTCGTGCCGTTGAAAATCAGGTTCTCCATCTTCTCCAACCGCAGGTGCGAAGTCTTCTGCTCGCCCAGCACCCAACGAATCGAGTCCACCACGTTCGATTTCCCGCAACCATTTGGCCCCACAATACCCGTAATGTTATTGTTGAAGTTAATAGTGGTTTTATCGGCAAAACTCTTAAATCCTTTAATCTCTAATGTCGTTAACTGCATACACTCAATAGTTTAGTCCTCTTCTTTCCCTAACAGCTAGTAGCTAATGGCTAATGGCTTTTTGCGGGGGGACGAAGTTAAAAAAGCAGTTAAACATTGAAAAGGCCTCACCCGAACTAAAGGTTGTCCACAGGTTTTCAACAAAAAGGAAGCGCTTAAACTAATGAAAAACAACACTTTGTGCAAAATCGCGCCATTATTCACCTTTTTTTGTTGAGATTTTGTGAATAGCCGAAAGTACATATAAAACTAAGCATTGATTTGGGCGTGTGCCGTTCGGAAACGGCACCGGGTTTTCCGTTCCCATCTGCCCCAATAAGAATTGGTGCAGGATGTCCACTGCAACCCCTCACGCGAATAGTAGCACAATTCAACATATCGTTCAAATTCGAATGATTAGTTCTAAGAAGTTGGGGAGCTTCTAGCTTTTAGCCCTTCTCTGGCGCAAGAATGCAGGGTTGGTCTTTGGTTAGGGTTCTTGTGCCCAAATAGAAATTAATTATTTTTAAGCCATGAGTACCAAATACAAATTTCGGGACAGTCAAAAGTTGTATTTTATTTCTTATGCAACTGTTCATTGGATTGATGTATTTATTCGGGCAGAATACAGTCAAATATGGGTAGACAGTGTAAATTATTGTTCAGCACACAAAGACTTGGAAGTATATGGCTATTGTTTAATGCCTAGTCATGTGCATATGATAGTAAGTAGTCCAACAGGTCAGCTTTCGAACATCATGCGAGATTTGAAAAAGCATACATCGCTCAAAATAATGGAGGCAATTCAATTAAACAGCCAAGAAAGTAGAAAAGAATGGATGTTAGCCATGTTTAAAGAAGCAGGGGATATAAAAAGCAATACGAGTCGTTATCAATTTTGGCAACATGAAAGCCACCCCATTGAGTTGCTCTCTAATGAAATGATGCAACAGAAATTAGATTATATCCATAATAACCCGGTGGTTGCCGGTTTTGTTGATAATCCTATGAATTGGAAATATAGTAGTGCCGGTGATTATTGCGGAAAGAAAGGATGTGTTGAGATAAAATTGATAGAATAATTTTTACAGTAGTGGCACAAGAACCCCTCGCAAAGAGCCTTGCTGCATTCTTGCGCCAGATGGAAAATCAGATGTTTTGTCGGATACATTTAAATGTCAAATACAAATACCGGATGTGCAGCAACATTTTTCAGCATTACAAATAGAACCTGAATTTTCAATACAACAATATCCTTTTGGAGACTCAGTTACAATAACCGATTTGATTGGAAACGTTATCTTCTTTTATGATAAGAATGTTACTTGGGTGAGCTATTGATGCAGTATTAATAAATAGTAATGTTTGGGTTAAGTATTTTAGAACTAATTACAATGCTATATAATGGATAGTAATGCTGTAATAGACTTTTTGTTATCGTATGGATTGGTTGTATTTGTTGTGCTGTATCTATTGGCTTACATGTTTTATAGAAATAGTGGAAGACTGAAATCAGATTTGAAGTATGGAGGGGTAAAAGTATTTGATGTATGCAGATTAATCGTTGAAGATCTTTGTAATCTGTTTAAAAAATAAAAGATAGATGTCAATGATTCAGGCTTTTTTCGATACCCTATCGGAGAAATAATTCTGTCAGACACTTTGCGTGTGGTGATTTAAAACGATATTTTTTTAGTTAGCACAATGCCGCGTGAAGGATGCGAAAGGCTTGGTGCGTAACGCAGTGGAGCACGGGAGCGCAGCGCACCCTGTAGCAGCCTGACCGGAGTGCAACGAGGGCACGCCTAATTTAAAAGGCTTTTAACATAAAGTTTGATTGGCTACAACACGATTTCAATTTTTTCGAGTAAGCATTGATTTACGTTAAATCTAGGCGTATCATTCGCATTATTCATTTGTAATGCTTCAATTTCTTTCTCCGATTTCCCTTTTATTTCACGCATCCAATCTATATTTTTTTCAATGCCAATGGCATAAATGGTAATCTTGTCTTTCGTGAATTTAAACCTTAAAAAATGGTTATAACCTTCTTCTACTTTGCCGGAAGAAGCTTCGGTGGTGTTTAAACTAAAAAATCGATAATTTAAGTATAAATAGAAGCCATACAATGTGCTTTGTAAAATGGAATTTACTATAGCAAAAAACAACGCAAATGCAGTTAATAAAATGATAACGTTTAGCCCTTTCCCAAAATCATCAAACTGTTTAAAAATATGACCTTCTTCAAAAATAGTAAACCGAGCAAAAAGAAAAATGCTCAAATATAAAACAGTGAGTTGCGCCAAAAAAGACAACACTACAATAGCGCCTTGCGTTATACCATAAATCTGATTGTCTTTTTCTCCTATGTCAGCGGGTTTTACGCTGTTGATGATCATTGATAGATAAAAGGGCAACAACATACCTGCAACAATAATTAAAGGATAAACAAATGCTAATTTTATTGCTTCTACAATAAACGAACAAAAACTATGTTGATGCGACAAGGCCGTAAAACCTTTGTAATTGCTAAACAGATAAAAAGTAAATAAACCAATAATGGAAACCCAAAAGTGAATCTTTGCAAATGCTGTATTATGGAAAAGGAAAAAGAGATTGTTTCTATTATGTTTCTGAGAATGCTCTGCATTGGGGTAGGTATTTCCGGTATTCGTAAAGCTGTTATTTGGAGATCCAATGGGTAACTGAATATCGTTTTGAAGATGGGTACCCATGTGCTTAAACGCGCCTCCACCGCCAGATGTGATTAAATGTTTTACGCCATATTTATTCTCGGGGTGCACTCCATTTACAGCAGCAATTTTATAATGATTGTAATGATGAATATCGCCTGCCAACAACACATCAAAGGATAGTGTGGAATCGCATTTTCGCATTTCGTTCATAAAATAATCTATGCTATCGAACCGCTGTCTGCGCTTGCCTTTATCTTTAATGTCATAGCCGTACCAGCAAGGTTCAGCAATATTTAGAATGATATGTTTTTTTTCCTCCGGAAACTTGAGGCTCTCATTTTTTACGTAGTTAATGAAAAAGTTTACTTGTGGAATATCAATATCGCCTTTTAATTGATTGTCTAATGCGAAAAAATAAACATTGTGCGTAATCTTAAGCGCATAATAACTTCTGTTTTGATTGGTTCTATACCCCCCAATGCTTTTCTTCTGGAGCATCATTCTGCTAAAAGCCGACAGTCCGTCATACCAATCGTGATTACCAGGATTGGCATAAAGATGAGGTTCCGGGTCAGCGGTTTTATTTGGAAATACCAATCGAATAGGACCTTTGAATCTATTGTTGTACTCTTGTTCACTTGCATCGGGGTACACTAAATCTCCACCAATTACTAACGCTCTACCTCTTTGTGTATTTTCGGTGCCAATTTGTAAATGGGGTCTTGTAATTGCATAAAAAACAGTTGTTGTAGCATTAAATCCATCACCTGTATCAGCCATATAATCCAACCAAAATTCATCACTGTTCGTCATTGAATAATCATGGTTTGTATCAGGCGGGTAACTATCCATTACTTCCCGCTTATCAATATTATCTAAGATGGTGGAGGAGGTTTTTACGCGAATAAATGTGTTTAGTAATTTTGAAAAATCAAACCAATTCACAGCCTCTTGGGGCGTAAAATAAAACGGATTATTACCGCCTTTGCTTACCTTAATTTGAGTTTGTTTTTTGAAAAGATGGAACATGTTTCCTGATTTAATTTTTATCCCGAGGTTCGTGCGTCCATACACCGCTCAGAAAGCGTTAAATAATTATGCTCCTAAACCTCACCAATTCCCACCACAATAACAACAGTATTTCTCCTCCATTTTTACGTATTTCTACGCAAAACCACTTTGCGTAGAAATACGCCATTTTCACGTAGTTCTTCGGAAAATGCTGGGATAGGGGCAAGGGCTGTAACTTTATGCCTTTCTGCGTTTTAAGCAGTTTTTGCTGTATTGCCTTACCCCAGACTAATCCTAGGCCGGCTTATCTTTGTTGTAAACTCGGTTAATTTTTATATTTCATAGGTATTCCTCTGGTTGGTGTTCCGCCACCAACCCGTCTTTTCTTATATTTTCAATTACACTTCAATGCCGCGTGAAGGATACGAAAGGCTTGGTGCGGAACGCAGTGGAGCACGGGAGCGCAGCGTACCCTGATGCAGCCAGGCCGGAGTGCAACGGAGGACAAGCCCTAGTTTTAAAACACCGTCAATGAAGTTTCAAAACGATAATAAACATGGGTGGGTTTGGCATTATATAGCCTTTTTTGTAATCTTAGTTGAGATAAGTACCTTTAACTTAACGAACAGGTTTATTTCTTTATTCTTTTATGACTTTCAATTCTTAAAATTATTACTATGAAAAATCGTTTACACCTACTTGTTTTATCCACCGTTATATTTTTAATGCAGAATACACTAGTCTACGCTCAAAAGGATTGGACGCCCCGAAATGCCGCCACCAACATACAATGGAAAGGGGTTACGTATGGCAATGGTTTATTTGTAGCCGTATCTTCATCTGGAGTATCAAGCGGGGTTATGACGAGCCCAGATGGTATTAACTGGACCGGCAGAAATACGCCTACTAATGATTGGCTTGCTGTTGCGTATGGTAATGGAAAATTTGTGGCTGTTGGCGATAATGCTGCCATGACGAGCCCCGATGGTATTAACTGGACACTGCAAACAGCTATCACTGGAAACCAGTGGATTGGGGTAACTTATGGCAATGGTTTATTTGTTGCCGTATCGTACAGTGCTACAGGTCAGGTAATGACAAGCCCCGATGGGATTACATGGACGGCACGCACTGCTGCCTCAGCAAATCAATGGACAAGTGTTACCTATGGCAACAATTTGTTTGTTGCAGTATCTAGCGTTGGGAGCAGTAATAGAGCCATGACTAGCCCAGATGGTATTACCTGGACTTCGCGAAATATTTTAGCAAAACAATGGCATGGTGTTACATATGGCAATAGCTTATTTGTAACCGTTGGTCCAAATACCGATACGGTAATGACCAGTTTAGATGGGATTACTTGGACACCCCGAAAATCGGCATCCGATGGCGATTGGCATGCAGTTACTTATGGTGGAGGTATGTTTGTAGCCGTTGGTGACAATGGCACCGGCAACCGTGTAATGAGCAGCCCTAATGGTATAAATTGGAAATCTCAAGTCAATATCCCAGATTTGGATTGGTGGTGTGTAACCTATGGCAATGGACTGTTTGTTGCTATTGATCGTTTTACTGCCGGAACTGCCGGTAGAGTAATTACTTCGCCCGTGTGCCCTGCGGTGGTGAGTAGAGATACACAAAGCCACTGCGATGCTTTTACTTGGATTAACGGCAATACCTACGATGAAAGTACAGATACGGCAACAGCCTACCTGACTACAGTTGACGGTTGCGATAGTATTGTGCTGCTTAGTCTTAAAATTCTTCGTTCATCGGGCAATGGGCAATTTACTTGCGATGCTTCTAACTGGCAATCGCATAATGCGGCTGCTGAAAATGCATGGTATGGTGTAACTTATGGCGATGATAAATTTGTAGCCATTGCCGGCTCCGGTTTAGGTAACGGTATAATGATTAGTTATAATGGAATGAACTGGATTTCTAAAACTTATGCAACCAGTAATGCATGGAGTCAGATAACTTACGGTAATGGCAAATTTGTGGGCGTTAGCATTACCGGAAATAGTGTATTGACCAGCCCCGATGGAAGTAATTGGGCATTGTACCCTGCAGCGGCCGATTTACAATGGCGCTCGGTTGTTTATGGTAATGGTAGATTTGTGGCAGTAGCCAGTACTGGCACAGGGAATAGGGTAATGACGAGTCCTGATGGTGCAAGTTGGACCTCGCGAACGGCTGTAGATAATGACTGGTATGGTGTTACCTTTGGTAATGGTAAATTTGTAGCCGTTGCCAGTTCGGGTACCGGCAATAGGGTAATGACAAGTTCAGATGGTATTACTTGGACCACTCGTACTTCGGCTGCAGATAATGCATGGCGTTCTGTTACTTATGGTAATGGTTTATTTGTTGCTGTTGCCACTAGCGGAACCGGCAATAGGGTAATGACAAGTCCGGATGGTATTACTTGGACTGCGCAAACATCGGCAGCGGATAATCCTTGGCGCTCCGTTACTTATGGCAATGGCTTGTTTGTTGCCGTAGCTAGTAATGGTGTTAGTAACCGAGTAATGACGAGCCCCGATGGTATTACCTGGACCGGGCAAACATCGGCAGCAGATAATCAATGGTATTCTGTAGCTTATGGGAAAGGTAAATTTGTAGCCGTTGCTATTACAGGCACCGGCAATAGAGTGATGACTTCCGAATGCCAAGAGATACCTGTGCCTTATCCCGTTTCGGCATGTGGCTCGTATACTTGGATTAACGGACAAACATATACAGCAAACGACAGCACAGCTACCTATAACTTATCGAATGTAAATGGTTGCGATAGCAGCTTGGCCATTTTACATTTAGCCATTAAGCCTGTACCAAGTCCGGTAATTTCGAAAAATGGTGATACGCTACAAACGCAAGTATATACTGCTTACCAATGGTTATTAAATAATAATATAATTAGCGGTGCAACCGGACAGCGTTTTACCCCTACCCAAAATGGTAGCTATAGCGTAATAGCCACTAATAGTAGTAACTGTTCCGATACTTCAAATGTTATTGTAGTTACTTCCATTGTAGGTATGCAAGATGTAGGCAATTTAACTGTCAATATTTACCCTAATCCTGCTAAAGGGTTTTGCACCATTAGCGTTCCGGAGAGTAGTCAAGCTTATACTGTAAGTATTACCGATGTATTGGGACGTAAGGCTACACCAACTTTTTACATAACCGGGCAACAAACATTAGATGTATCCAATTGGGTTAATGGTGTGTATGTAGTGAATATTTCTAACGATAAACATTCTAAATCCCTTCGTTTTACAACACAAAAATAGCAATGATTATTCATTTTCTGGTTGGTGTTCCGCTACCAACCAGAAAATTCTAACTTTCCTAATCTGTCCTTGATCTGAAGCCTAGGCTGAATGGAGCGAGTAAGGACTTACCTATTTATCCTAAAAAAAATATTGAACTAAAATATTGTTCTGTTGTCCCCAACCAATGGCGCTGCGTCAGACTATGGATAGAGCTTTGCGGAGCGAGTGCCAATTATCGTTGCACCGGCAGCCAAATTTCGTTGTTGGGCTCACGACCGGTTATCAGTTTGAGCAGATAAAAAAAGTATTCGTTTTCACTCATACCACTCGATTTTATCATATCTTCAATAACAAACGTTGATAAACTAAAAATGGAGGTTAAATCTAATTTCCATGTTTCATTTTCTTTGTAGAAATGGAAAAAAATGGGCACTTTTTTCCCTTCAAACATAAATTGACCTTTTGCAAATTCCGATTCGATAGTTACTTCGCCAATTTTATTTTTTTCGGAAACACTGTTCTTGCCCACCATACCACTTTTTATGGCATAGGCAAGTAGACTTTTTCCATCAAAGCTCAATATTTGTTCTTTAGGCGTTCTATGGCGAATAGTTAACACCATAAATCGATCAAAAACATTAAGCGCTGAAACTTGAACTGAATCTGCATGTTTGACTCGGTCGAGTATATGCCCGTAATAATTAACTGTTCTACTATCAACGCATTGCAATGCCACATCGGCATTATCGGTTAAGATAGCCTTTCGGTAAGTTTCAAATACGTTACGGATAGCTTTTTCTTCACTTTTTTGTCCGAAAACAAAGGTGGAATGAATTAGTAAAACAAAAGCGGAAAGCAGTATTTTTGGCATTTTCTTGAACTCGTTTTTTGATTTGTTAGGGCTTTCATTACATAGCCAAACGCCCGAAATTAAACTATTTGGCTATTTAATTCAAGAATGCCGAGTAGGAACATGAAGACTTGTGCGTAGTTTGAAGTAAAAATTTACCTTATATTTATAGTGAGTAAAGCCTTTCATCACCTTTAAAAGCATTTTATGTTACGACAGAAGTTTGTTTTATTAACCATTCTTTTTCTTCACGCGCCTTGTTTCTATGCTCAAACCATTGTAAACGTTAATTTCGATGAAATAAAACGAGTAACGAATGACAGTTCAAAGTATGCATACTACCCTACATTGCTAAGCCGACTTCGTCAATTTGATACCACACTTACGCTTAGCGATTTCAAGCTGTTGTATTACGGTAATGTGTTTACCGATAGTTATAATCCTTATGATTTCGGTACAAAAAAAGAGGATCGGTTTAATGAGCTTTATAAAGCCGGGAACTATAAAGAAGCACTAACCGAAGGCAAACAATTGTTTGAAGAGCATCCTGTTAATATTCGCCTACTTTTTAGGTTGATGAATTGTTGTGAAGCGTTAAACGAAATGGAATTAGGGCAAAAATTTGCCAATTGTTATTTTGGTTTAATATATACTATTTTGGGAAGTGGAAACGGTAATAGTATTGAAACAGCTTATGTTGTTACTCGTGTTCCAGATGAGTATTCGATTTTAAATCATCTTCACTTAAACAGTATTAAGCAAGCCCTTGTTGGCTATACGGATGTGCTTAGCATTAATCAAAAGCAGCAAAAAAAGGTAAAAGGCAAGAAAAAAGTAAAGGAACTCTATTTCAATGTACAAATACCTTTCCAGCAATTAAGTAAGATGCTGAAGAAATCGGGGTCGCTGGATAAATAAGCCGTACAAGAATTTCGAACTCAACACGGTTTGAAAGACCGCGCTAGCGAAGGTTGAGGTGAACCATTAGCTCAAAGCTGCTAGCAATTGGAGCGTAATTATATTGTCTTTGTTATTACCTAGTAGGGGAGTGTAACAGATGACAGTCACTACTTTTTGTATACGAATTAGTCAATCGTGGGATTCCAGAAATGATGTAAGTATTCTCCTTAATTGTGTAACACATCTTCATTCCTTCTGGTGATATTTGACGCCCAAAATTAATAGCAAACATGAAGTTATATATCAAGTACATGGTAAGCCACTGTTGCAAGTTAATGGTGAAACAAGAGTTTGAAAAACTGGGCATCAAAATTTCGAGTATTGAGCTGGGTGAATTAGAAGTGCAACAGAAAATTACGATTCGGCAGTTCGATAAAATTAGGGCTGCGTTGTTAAAGAACGGGCATGAATTGATGGAGGATAAAAAATCCATTCAAATCGAAAAAGTGAAGAATGCGATTATCGATATGATTCATTATTCGGATGAGCCACCGGAAGAAAAATACTCGGAGTACTTGAGTAAAAAACTGGAATGCGATTACAACTACCTTTCGAATTTATTCTCGGAAGTTACGGGATCTACTTTGCAGCAATTCATTATCATTAACAAGATTGAGCGGGCTAAAGAATTAATCATCTACAACGAGCTTAGCTTAAAAGAGATTTGTTTTAAGTTGCACTACAGCAGTGTGCCTCATTTCTCGAATCAGTTTAAGAAGATTACGGGTTTATCGCCTATGTTCTTCAAATCGCTCAAAAAACGAAAACGTATTTCGCTTGAACATTTGATAAGCGAACAAACGGTGACTATAAAGAAATAGTTACCAGATAACATTTAATCCGGTGGTAGGTTTAATTACCGTACCACTCCAAACAGGTATACATTCCTTCGTTAGTTTTCCACCATTTATCCTATTTTCCTCAACTTTTCATTTTCACAGCAATGCCACGTGAAGGATGCGAAAGGCTTGGTGCGCAACGCAGTGGAGCACGGGAGCGCAGCGCACCCTGTAGCAGCCTGACCGAAGTGCAACGGAGGACACGCCCAAAGTTTCATCTCTTGCGTAGAAAGAACCATAAAAACAACTATACTTTACCGGCCACAATTTCATCTACTACACCCGGGTCGAGTAGGGTAGATGTGTCGCCTAAATTCGATGTTTCGCCTTCGGCTATTTTGCGCAAAATTCTACGCATAATTTTACCGCTTCTGGTTTTCGGTAAACCTTTCACAAACTGAATTTTATCGGGTTTCGCAATAGCGCCAATGATGCGGGTTACGGTTTGCAGAATATCTTGTTTGGTAAGCGTTTCATCGGTTACATCGTTACTCAAAATCACATAGGCATAAATACCCTGACCTTTAATATCGTGGGGATAGCCTACTACAGCGCTTTCCACCACATCTACATACATGTTGATGGCGTTCTCTACTTCTGCAGTTCCAATGCGATGTCCGCTTACATTCAACACATCGTCTACGCGGCCTGTAATGCGGTAATTGCCGTCTTTGTCGCGTGAGCATCCGTCACCGGTGAAATACAAATCTTCATAAGTCGAAAAATAAGTTTGTCTGCATCGCTCATGATCATTGTAGGTGGTGCGCAAAATGCCCGGCCATGGGTGTTTCAAGCATAAGTTTCCGGAAACGGTTTCAGTTGGTAAGCCTTTTGTGGAATCGCTGCCTTCAATGGGTATACCGTTTTCATCCACAAACAAAACTTGTACGCCCGGTAATGGGAATGTAGCATGTGCTGCTTTGTGCGGTGTAACACCTGCAATGTTTGATATTAGACAAGCGCCAGTTTCGGTTTGCCACCAGGTGTCTACAATCGGACATCTTTTCTTTCCAATTTTATCGAAGTACCAGTTCCAGGCTTCTTCGTTAATAGGCTCGCCCACAGTACCTAAAACACGCAACGAATCTAGGCTTCTTCCTTCCAATGGTCCATCGCCAAAGGCAATTAATGAGCGCAGAGCTGTTGGGGCAGTGTATAAAATATTCACTTTAAATTTATCGACAATCTCCCAGAACCTACCTGCATCGGGCCATGTAGGAATGCCTTCAAACATTAATGAGGTTGCGCCTGCGCTTAACGGACCATATACAATGTAGCTATGTCCTGTAATCCAACCAATATCGGCCGTACAGAAATGGACTTCCCCCGGTTGATATTGGAATACATTCACAAACGTGTAGTTCGCGTAAATCATATAGCCACCGCATGTATGCACCACGCCTTTGGGTTTACCTGTACTTCCGCTGGTATATAGGATGAATAAAGGATCTTCGGCATCCATTTCTTCTGCTTCGCAGTATGGATTCCCTTGGGTTTCTACTTTTTTGATTTCGTTTTCCCACCAGGTATCGCGGCCTTTAATCATACTCACCGGCATACGGTTATGGGTGAGGACAATTACACGTTTCACGAATCGGCATTGCAACAAAGCATCGTCAATTACATTTTTCAACGGTACTTCTTTATTGCCTCTGTGTGCTCCGTCTTGGGTAATGATAAACTCTGCATTCGCGTCAATCAAACGATCGGCAATACTTTGTGCACTGAAACCGCCAAAGATAACACTGTGAATGGCGCCAATTCGAGCACAGGCTAAAACAGCGATAGCCAACTCAGGAATCATACCCATATAGATACATACTCGGTCGCCTTTCTTCACGCCATTATTCTTCAATACATTGGCGAATTGCATCACCTTAAAATGAAGCTCTTTGTAGGTAAGTATTCTGTAGTGCTCTTCCGGATCATTCGGTTCCCAAATCAAGGCCGGAGTGTTTGTGTTCTTTTCTAAATGACGATCTAAACAGTTTTCGGTGATGTTTAAGGTAGAGCCTTTGAACCATTCTACTTTGGGGTCTTTGAAATTCCAGTTCAATGAATCTTCAACGGATGTAGGTGCCTTTTTCCACTGGAAATGTTGTGCGATGTCAAACCAAAATTGTTTGGGATTGGAAATACTTTCTGCATAGGTTTTGTGATAATCTTCTAATGTTTTGATTTGATATGGATACGACATGCTTGGTGTGGTTTTAAATTTTTATCAATCGCCCTCAACAGGAATCAACAAGGTAAAAATACTTCCCTGCGGCAGGTTGTGTTGGATGTTTATACTTCCCTGATGCTCATCAACAAAGCGTTTGACGATGTACAAACCTAAACCTGTTCCTTTACTTTTACGAGTATTTTCTGAACCTACCCGATAAAATTTATCGAAGATGCGTTCACGTTCATCTTCTGCAATGCCATAGCCTTGGTCGGCAACTTTTATCGAAATGGCATTGCCTGTGTGTTGAAGTCCAAGCGTGATGGCTGTTTTTTCCGGTGAATATTTGATGGCGTTTTCCAAAAGGTTATTAATGGCAGAGATGAATGTAGTTGGATCGGTTTCTAAATAAACGTTTTGTTCTATTTGGCCGGAAATGTTGATTTGCTTCGGATTCACTTGAAGTTTTTTGACTAACATTTCCGTTACTTCGGAGATATTAATCAGTTCCTTCGACATAAAACTATTTGTTGCTTCCATTTTAGAGGCGAAGAGAATATTGTCGATGAGCGATTCCAAACGTGCAATATCCAAAATACTGTTATTCATCAACTTGTCGGAAATGGTTTTCTCTACCTGCCGTTGATTCAAGGTTTGAAGATTGAGTTTAATGGATGCCAGTGGTGATTTCAATTCGTGGGAGACCGACAACAAGAAGTTTTTCTGCAATTCAGTAACTTGCATCTCTTTCACCAAAATTCTGCGTACCACCAGTAATCCTATGATTAAGAGCACTATAAAAACAGTACCTTCGAGCAGAATCATTGTTTTTTGTCGGGAATATTTCTCTTTTAACTGATGATATTCGGGAGAATTTATGTAAGTTACAGAAGGATTATTTGATTGAAAATAGATAGCGTTGATTTCTACTCTTTCCTTAAATGCGGTTTCGTTTTTTTGATATAACAGAAAAGCCCACCACACAGAAAAGACGATGATGTAGCCAAAAACAATATAAAAAATGGTAAAAGGATTTTTCGCGAAAGTAGTTTTCATGATGTTCCGTACATTTGTCATTAATAAAAGGAATAAGCGCTAGTCAAAGTTGAATAAAAAATATCGATAATGAATAAAAAGAGGGGAGATTTACCAAAAAAGAAGAGAACAAAATCAGCGGAGGAGATTCAAAACGAAAATGAATTTCTGAAAATGAGTTTGATGGCGGAGTTTGGAGGCGAGTTTTTTGGCGACAGTCAAATCCCTTCCGACATTGAAAATGCTTTCCTTAAACAAATACAGCGTTTTCACCGCAAGCAAGTAGAGGCCAAGCCTACTGTAATATATGATTTGTTAGGTCGTCCGGAATACAACCATGTTAACGATTTGAGTGAGCGTGAAATTAAACGCGGCTTAAGTAAGTTCATGAAAATGCTGCATCGGAAAAAGATTTCAGTGTTCAGCATTGCCGGCATTAGCGATCGAGAGATGTATCGCTTTATTACTGAAGATGTGTTCAAGTCGGAAGTTCAACTGATAAAAGCGCCTAACGTGGTGATGAACATCATTTACGAAGAGCATTACCCGAACGATGAAGCTGATGTTAAGATGTTGTGCAGCGATATTATTACTTTTATTTACGATGATCGGTTTTCGTTTATTACCGATGTATTTGCATCTGATTTTAAAGATAGCCTAGGGTTGATGATGGAACCTGAAGATTTAATTGAAAAGATCGAAGAATTCAAAGCCGGATTCAATAAAATGGAGTTGTTGGAAGAAGATTATGTGAAATTCAAATTTAGTCAGGAGCGAAATGCAGCATTGGTTTCAGTAAATGTAGAATACAAAACACAAGCCCATAAAGGAAATCGTTACAAGAAGCACGAAACTAAAGTGGATTTCCATTTAGTGAAAGAGAAGGACGATATGCTTTGGTATGTGTCGCAAATTCATTGTGAAGAATTGTTTGGAGCATAGTTATGCGTTCATTTTCAGCCACTTTTTTTACGCCTCAAGATAGAGAGGGACAACCGGTTCAAGTAAGCCCTTGGACGAATGAATTGGAAATTCGATTACTGCAACAAAGTGCCGGTGTAATCCGTTGGGACGTCAAGCGGATTTTACCTTTGGAGGATACAACAGTTCCGATTTATCTGAAATACAATCAAGTGGACACACTTTCCTATTTGAAATTTGAGGATAAGGCAATTCTGGATGAACTATCATCAATGCAAGCGTATAAGCATGTCATTCACACTTCCAATCGATGGATGAAATGGATTGCCGGAATTGTTATTGGAGTGGTTCTCTTGGTATCGATTGCTGCAGTTTCACTTTATTTTCTTGCACCTAAGCTGATTGAAAAAATTGCCGATAGTTTGCCCGTTGAAACTGAAGTACAAATAGGAGATAAACTCTTCGAACAAACAAAAAACGAGTTTACGTTCAACGAAGAGAAAAGCAAAATTGCGCAACAGTTTTTTGACTCGCTTCGGTTTGAAAGTCGTTACCCAATTCGAGTACATGTGGTAAAAAGCAATGATCTCAATGCTTTTGCAATGCCTGGTGGACATATAGTAGTCTATGATAGTATTATTCGAACAATGAAAAGCAGCAGTGAGCTAGCCGGATTGTTGGCTCACGAATTTTCGCACATTCATAAACATCACAGCACGCGAACATTGATTCAAATGTCAGGAACCTATGGTTTACTTTCGCTATTAGTGGGAGATGTGTCGGGTATTGCTTCCTTAATTGTGCTTAATGCGAATGAGTTGTTGAACATGTCGTATTCCAGAGCCTTTGAGCAAGAAGCTGATCGAGAAGGAGTGAAGTTGTTGGTGAAAAGAGGTGTTGATCCGGAAGGAATGGTATTGCTGTTAAAGCAGTTAAAGGCAGCTGAAACAACTACTGTTCCTCAGTTTTTGAGCACACATCCATTGACTGATGCGCGAATTGCAGATGTGAAAAGGGAAATCAAACAGTTAACGTTTACTCCTCAAAATATAGCACAACTTGATTCGTTGTTTGTTGTACTTAAATAGTTTATCGAAGTTTTGTCCGCACTCCTGAAGTAAGGAATTTCGTTTTATTCTTTACTGTTGAATTGGCTGAAATGGCATTGGTTAATGCAGTTGTTGTTTCTTTAAAGTGCGTCCATCCTTTGTAATGTATAGGAACGATTGTATTGGGTTGTATTACGTCAACAGCTTTAAGTAAATCTTTACTGTCCATAGTATATTGTCCAAACCCCGATAAATAGCGAAACTGTGCGCTGCCAACATGGAAAATACCAATGTCTACTTTAAAGCGTTGGGCTACTTCATCAATACCTTTAAAATAAACGGTATCTCCTGATATATAAATTGCACCGTTTTCTTGTCCATCAAATTCAATAATAAAGCCAATTACTTTGCCCGAGAAGAACTCCGGTAACCACCACGGATGGTGTTGTGCCGGAGTAGCTGTAATTTTTAGGTTGTTGATTTTGGGTGTGTTGATGGAAGTTGCTTCCCATTCTTTTAATCCAACGATGCCTGGTATAGCTTTACTAGCAGGAACAGTAGAAACGATTGTTGAAACTTGCTTAGAAAACGCCTTTCCTTGATAATCAAAATTGTCTTTGTGTTGATGGTGGCTCAACAGAATTAAATCTATGTTTTTTAAAGCGTCTTGGGCAATAGCTGGATTATCCGTTTTACGTGACATGGCGCCAAAGCCATGGTGGTATAGATGGCCCGCATTATCTAATGTTGGGTCAGTCAGAATTTTGAATCCATTAATTTCTAGTAATACACAAGCCGTATCGATATGTGTAATGAAAACATCGTTAGCCATAGCTAGAAATTAAAGTTGTTTTTGCAATTGTGTTTTAACGGTATCGAACCATTCATGGCTCAATATACTCAAAACAATACTATCTCTCCGAATACCGGAAGCTGCCACACAATTACTTCGCAAGACTCCTTCTTCAATACAGCCTATGGCTTTCATGGCATTAATACTTCTTTTATTATTGTGATCGGCTCTCAATTCAACACGTTCAACACCAATAGTTTCAAAGGCAAATTGTAACAATAGGAATTTTGCATTCTTATTAAGGCCTGTACCTTGAAAAACCTTTCCATACCACGTATAGCCTAATTGAAGTGTTTTGTGATGGAGTTGAATATCGTAAAAGCGGGTGGATCCGGCATACTTCCCGGTTCGTTTATCGAAAACAATAAAAGGATATTCTTTGCCTTCTTTTCTGCCGTTTAAAGCGGAATGTATATATGTTTTGAGGTTTGCTTCTGAATCGGCAGGAACAAGAGAATAAAACCACAACTCCGGTTCGTTAATGGAAAATATTACTAAATGCTCGTAATCATTTTCGCAAAGCGGACGAAGTAAAACCACGTCATTTTCTAAACTATAATCTTGTTGGCAATTGAACATTTATCTGTATTGAGCTTATACGGTCCAGCTGGTCATCCCTATCTGTGAGAAGGTATAGCGCATTACTCGTCCACCCAATTGATTCAGCGCTTCAATTACCTTGTATTTATTGTTTTCAGGGGCATAGAAAATCATAAAACCACCTCCACCTGCACCACTTATTTTTCCGCCTGTTGCACCTGCTGCAATCGCTTGGTCGTAAATATTATCGATAAACGAATTGCTGATACCTGCAGCCATATTCTTCTTGTGCAACCAACCGTAGTTCAAAATTTCGCCAATTCTGTCTACTTCTCCACGCAACAACGCTTCTTTCATCATTTGCGCTTGCTCTTTCAGATTGTGCATCGCATCAATAGAATTGACGTCTTTGTTAGTTACATTGGCGCGCTGCTTCTCAATAATATCGCTCGAAACGCGCGATGTTTCCGTAAAGAAAAGAATTAAGTTGTTTTCCAACTCGTGTAAATGACGTTCTTTAATGCGCAACGGATTTACAATTACCTTATCATTTGCAGAAAACTCCATAAAGTTCACACCGCCAAAGGTGGCTGCATATTGGTCTTGTTTTCCACCGGCCATAGCTAAATCGATTCGTTCGATGGTAAAGGCTAAATGGGCAATATCATATTCACCTAATGGCAGTTTCAACCATTCCACAAATGCTCCAATTACCGCCACCACTAAGGTTGATGAAGACCCTAGACCCGAACCCGGAGGGGCATCCACAAAAGTAGTAAGTTCAAACGAAAGCGGTGTAATGGCAAAGTCTTGTACTATTCTATTATAGATTCCTTTTAATAAATCTAAGTTGCCATCCATCGAGAGGGTAGTAGTAGCCGGGTATTCGAAGCGTTCTCCTTTGTCAACGGCATGAAAAACGACCTTACCGTTATCGGTTGGTTTAATGGTGGCATATGCGTACATGCCTATAGTTGCATTCAATATAGCTCCGCCAAAGGTATCCGAATACGGACTCACATCGGTACCTCCTCCGGCTAATCCTAATCGTAAAGGGGCTTTACTTCGTATTATCATAACTTAATTTCAATGTCTTTACAAATAACAAGTCCAAACTTAAATTTTTAATCCTACAATCCTGCCACTTCGTATATGCTTTTTAGCATGGCATTCCAACTGTATTTCTCTTTTTCGATGTTGATGTTGCTAGCGAAGATTTCTCCCTTCTGTTCTGCGTAAAATTTCAAAATAGCATCTGCTATTAGTGTAGGTTCAGGTTCCACCACAAAGCCTACGACATCGTTAGGTACAATTTCGGGAAGTCCACCAACATTGGTTACAATCATCGGACGATTAAAATGATAGCAAATTTGCGTTACTCCGCTTTGTGTAGCGTGTTTATAAGGCTGAACCACAATATCCGATGCACAGAAATAATAACGCACCATATCATCCGGAATAAAATCAGTACGCAGTGTTACCAAGTCTGCAATTTTCAATTCTTCAATTAGCTGATGATATTGTTCCGCATTGTTATAAAACTCTCCGGCTACAATTACGTTGATATTCTGATCTTTGAAACGCTTATCGGATATAGCTTTCAATAAAATGTCTAAGCCTTTATAATCGCGAATAAAACCAAAAAATAGTAAGTAGTGCTTATTGGAATCTAAACCTAATTTAGCTTTAGCCTCTTCCTTCGGTATCGCTGCTCCAAAATTATCGTAGAGAGGATGCGGTGAAAATCGTTTTGGTTTGGTAGCATCAAACAAATTCAAATCGTTTAAAACAGATTTCGATTGTGCAATAAATCCATCCACATTATTTACGAAATATTTCGCGAATTGGAAATCACCAATGCGTTTCTCATGTGGAATGATATTGTCTATAATGGAAATAACCTTCGTTTTGTTATTGCTTCTTACCAATTTACAAATTGTGCCTAAACAAGGGGCCATAAAAGGCAACCAAAACTTCACAATTAATAAATCGGCATTCAATGCTTTTATTTCTCGTCCCACTTTCCACCAGTTAAATGGATTGACGCTATTCACCGCCACTTTAATGTTTAAGTCTTTTGGTGCGGGCTGATCGCTGAATTGTGTTGTGCCCGGAAAAAGAAAATCGGGATACTGTAAACTAAAAGTGTAAATAACCACTACATGGCCTTGCGATTGAAATTCGTAAGCTATACGTTCGTTATAAGCAGAAAGGCCACCGCGCAGTGGATGAGCGGTGCCGAGTATAACTATTTTCATGTGTTGCCTTTAAGTGGAAGGCAAAATAAAATTAATCGATGAATTTTTGGTGTTTGATGTATCGGTTTTACCAATTATTTGGCTAAAACCATATCGTTGAGTTGTTCTAACTCAGCACGGATTTCTTTAATTTCATCTACTTTAGGGTTAACACGAAGTTGCAAAGCGCATTTACCGGTAACGTTTTTAGAGTAATCTAATGTGATGTAACCATATCCCGGTTTACTGAAAATTAAATCGCTTTTTTCGTCCGATTTGTTCACTTTCATTTCAAAACAAACCCATCCGTTGTCAATATTGAACATTGACTTTAGCAACTGTTCGTATTCGTTATATCGATCAGCTACATCTTGATTATATTCATCCCATTCGTTAATTACTGTTGACCATCCTTTTCTATCTTTTCCTAAAGAGTAAACAATACTGTATTTCGTATCCGGAATAACAATAGTAGAGGCGTTGGCGTCACTAAAGTTCTCGAAGTTGGTAACGAAAACGTTTGTTTTTGTAATGGAGTTGTAATCATCCAATTTAGCCGAATAGAAAACTTTCATCAGTTCTCGTTTGATGCTGATCGCTTTCATCGGAAATGGAGAGGAAGCAATACTTTCAAGGGTAAAAAGAAACGCGGCAAGAGTAAGTAATGTTCTCATATGAATAATTTTATATGAGTATATACCGCAATGGACTTAGTTTTGTTTCATTTTACTTATCCACAAAGCCTAAAATCCAAAAAAAATCTGTTAAACTATTGTTCTTCAGCGATTAAGTAGTGGTTTCTATCGGAGGAAGAACGGGAAACTAATTCGGCTAAAAAACCCGTAAGGAAGAGTTGCACCCCTACAATAATGGAAAGCAAACCCATATAAAATAAAGGGCGCTCTGTCATTCTGTATTGCTCAAAGGCAAATTTTGCTACAGTAAGATAAATAGTAATACAAAGACCTAAAAAGAAACTGAGCATCCCTAATCCGCCAAAAATATGCATTGGTCGTTTGGAAAATCGTGTCATAAAAGAAACCGACAACAAATCCAAAAATCCAAACAAGAAGCGCTCAATACCAAATTTGGTTGTGCCGTATTTTCGGGCTTGGTGTTGCACTACTTTTTCTCCGATTTTCTCATAACCGGCACGTTTCGCTAAAATTGGAATGTAACGATGCATTTCGCCATACACTTCTACACTTTTAACCACTTCATTTTTATAGGCTTTTAATCCACAGTTGAAGTCGTGCAAATAAATACCCGACATTTTACGGGCAGCCCAGTTATATAATTTGGTTGGAACCGTTTTTGTGATAGGATCAAAGCGTTTCTGTTTCCATCCGGAAACTAAATCAAAGCCCTCTTCAGTGATCATTTTATAGAGCAAAGGAATTTCATCAGGTGAGTCTTGCAAATCGGCATCCATAGTAATTACTACATCGCCTTTCGCACGTTCAAAGCCAACATTCAGCGCTGCTGATTTTCCATAATTCCGTTGGAAACGAATGTAACGAACATTCGTATTGGCCTTTCGAATCTCTCCAACAACTGCTTTGGTATTGTCTTTACTGCCATCATCCAAAATAAGCGCTTCATAGGTGAGCGCATGCGCAGAACATACCTTATCAATCCAAGTGATGAGTTCGGGTAATGATTCAGCTTCATTGTAAGCGGGAATGACAAGGGAAAGGTGCATAGCGTTTAATTTATTCCGGAAGCTTAATTTTATTCGTATTTCGTTTTATGAATGCCGACACAATTAAACAAAAAACTGCGTTCATGAGCATGCTGTTTGCAAATTTTAAGGCGTAATCTTTTAGGCCTCCACTAAAATTTTGCGACCGGATACCATCAATGGCTTCCTCAATTTTATCGTCTGGCGTATTGAATTTTTCCATCATCTCCACCGTATTTTCAATCACTTTTTGTTTAATGATTTCGGGTAGTTGTGGGTCGATAAAATTCATCAAAATGTAGGAAAAGAATGTGCCGATGAGTGAACTGATCATGGCAATAATCAAAGTTGCCATTAACGCATCAACGAACGAAATTTCATCGTTATTGGCCTTTCTGAAATCAATTCCACCCCAAATCAGAAAGAATAGCGACACCAAAAGGAATACAAAAATAAGGGAAAACGATGCGAGCGATGACGGTGAAACGAAGTAAATCAGCATCGTTAAAATGATTGACACTAATCCTCCAATAATACCCCATTTTATGGCCGGGTTCCAATTCATAGTTTATTCATTAATGGTTTGGTAAATTTTTCCAGTGAAGGTTTTTCCTACAAAAGGCGTGTTCTTTGATTTTGAAGCAATGTCTTTTTCGGTAAAAGTCCATTTTTCAGATGGATTAAACAACACAAAATCTGCAGTACTTCCCACTTCAAACGAAGGTGCTGGGAGTTTTAATAGCTTTCTTGGATTTACAGCCAATACATCAATGATTTTTTCCAAACCAACGGCTTTGTTTAAAACAGTATTACATATTGGGAATAAAGTCTCAAAACCAATGATTCCAAAGTCTGCTTTGTCAAATTCCAACTTCTTGCACTCCTCATCTTGCGGGGAATGCTGAGATGTAATGGTATCAATTACTCCTTCTTCTATGCCTTTGATTAAGCCTTCAATATCTTTTTGTTCGCGTAAAGGCGGATTCACTTTAGTAGCCGAGTTATAATCTACAACTGCATCATGCGATAAGATAAGGTTGTATGCGTTGCAAGATGCAGAGACGTTAAGTTTCTTCTTTTTGGCTTGTTTGATCAATTCAACTGTTTTCTTTAAAGATACATCAAGGAAATGCAGTCGTCCATTGGTGTATTCTACTACCGATAAGTCTCTGGCTATGGCTATCTCTTCAGCAACAGCAGGAATTCCCGGTAATCCAAGCTTAGTGCTCACAATACCTTCGTGCATCACTCCGTTTTTTGACATGCTTTTTTCCTCTGCATGCACCATTACTAATCCGTCAAAAGCAGAAGTATACAGCAACGCGCGTTCTAAAATTCCTGCATTGGGTAATGCTTTGTATCCATCGCTGAAGGCTACTGCACCTGCTTGATGTATATCGTAAACTTCAGCTAAATCTTTACCTTCCAAATTGTGGGTTAGTGCACCAACCGGAAGGAGTGTGGCCACTTGGCCTTTTGCTCTATGTTTTAGAAACTCAATCTGTGACTTAGTGCCCGAAACCGGATTCAAGTTCGGCATTACACAAAACTGAGTAATTCCGCCTTTTGCAGCCGACTTACAAGCCGAAGCAATAGTTTCTTTTTGCTCGAAACCGGGTTCGCCTATATAAGCATGCATATCCACAAAGCCGGGGGCAATATGTAAGTTAGGAAATGTAAGCTCTGGTGCGTTATCAGTATTCTTCAGTTTAGCGCCTATGCGCTTCACTTTACCGTTTTCAATAAATATATCTACTGTTTTTCCATTATATGTTGAACCTGAGAGGACAACTAGAGCCGAGCGTATTAATAGCATTGCTGTGAAGATTGTACAAATATAATAAAAACTCGAGAATTGTAATTTGTTTTTTCCACAACAGCGCAAAGGCTGAATCGGAAAGCGCTTTCTAAAGGCAAACAATTACCACTTCACCAAAGCCTTATTGAAGATATCGTCAACCAGTTGTTTATTAATCTCTTCTATCAACTGACTTTCTCTGTTGCTCAACAATTCAGTAGCCGGAAATTCTGCATACCGTGTGAATTCTTGTCCCCATTTATCTTTTTCATCTGTGGCATTCACAAAATCGATATGCACCGTTATGTTTAAGCGATTTACCCCGGTTTGTACTTGTGCAGTTGGTGCTAATGCTTGTACATTGTAGCCTGTTACATAACCCGAAAAATGTAAATCTCCATCGGCATTCACTTGCTTTAGATTCGCTTCCGTTACCATCTTCAATTTGAGCTTTTCTGTTAAGATCTGTGCATAAGAAGCAGGGGCACTGGCTGCTCGATTATCTAACAAATCAATGGTTACACTCTTTACATTGGGCGATAAATTAGCTCCGGTAAACGAGTAAATTTTACATGCCGCAAGGCTTACACTAAGCAGTATCGATACCGCAATCAAAGGCATCCATTGAAAAGAATGTGTTGTGTTTTGTTTCATTAGTCTTCTAATCCGTATTCTTTAATTTTTCGATACAATGTGCGCTCAGAGATCCCTAAATCGGCTGCTGCATCTTTTCTGCGGTTTCGATGTTTTTTCAATGCTTTGATGATAAGCTCTTTCTCTTTATCTATAATCGAAAGCGATTCCTCAATGGTTTCGTGCGAATCAAAATGCGATTGTGGTTCAATGAAAATCGTTTTACCATCGTTTTGTGGCATATGGATGGTTGGGGTATGTGCAACATATTCTTGTTGGTACGATGGAATCGTATCCTGCTTTGCTGAAGGAATAAAATTATGGGCCGCCTTTTCAAACGCTTCCGGTTGTCCATTCGTTGCATTCAAAACAAACTGCTTCAAATCATTCAAATCTTTCTTCAAATCGAAAATCAATTTATATAACAATTCTCGTTCACTATAACCGGCCGAAGCACCATCGAAAAGTCCGTCTTTAGTAAGTGCCGGCAATCTGTTTTGAGTGATGTCCGGAACAATTTGCACCAACTCATGGGCGGAAACTTCTTTGTTTACGGCTAATATACTTACTTGCTCGGCAACGTTTTTCAACTGACGAACATTACCGGGCCAAGTGTATTTTAAAATCAATGCTTTCGCATCATCGTTGAGTTTAACAGGCGTCATTTTCATACGCTCTGAAAAATCAATACAGAATTTTCGGAACAGAAAATAGATGTCTTCACCACGTTCCCGCAATGCCGGAATGGTAATTGGCACTGTACTTAAACGGTAATATAAATCTTCGCGGAAACGCCCGGTACGAACAGCATCCTGTAAGTTCACATTGGTGGCTGCCACTACCCGCACATCCGTTTTCATTACTTTAGACGAACCCACACGAATATACTCTCCGGTTTCCAATACACGCAATAAACGGGCCTGCGTTCCTAAGGGCAATTCGCCCACTTCATCCAGGAAAATGGTTCCGCCATTCACTGTTTCAAAGTAACCTTTTCGGGCATCGTTGGCTCCGGTGAAAGATCCTTTCTCGTGACCGAAAAGTTCCGAATCTATTGTTCCTTCCGGGATGGCGCCACAGTTCACCGCAATAAAATTGTTGTGCTTGCGGCTCGAAAGTTGATGAATAATTTGTGAAAACACTTCCTTCCCCACACCACTTTCTCCGGTAATCAATACCGTAAGATTGGTAGATGATACACGCTCAGCAATACTAATGGCATGATTCAATTGTGGTGAATTACCAATTATTCCAAAGCGATTTTTTATTGTTTGAATATCCATTATCAATTAAATATGTTCTGCAATTAGGGTTCCGCTCGTACACGAAGCAATTCTAACGTTCACATAATCTCCGGGTTTCATGCCCTCTAGTGCCGGAACTATAACGCCTTTGTTTTGTGAATTTCTTCCGAAAAAATGCTTGTCGCTTTTGCTGGAAATGCCTTCTAATAGTACTTCGTACACTTGTCCAACGTTTTCTTGATTGCGTTCCAATGAAATCTGACGGAACAGAGCAACGATTTCAGTTAGTCTGCGCTTCTTGATATCCTCAGGTACATCATCTTTCAAACGCTTTGCTGCAGGCGTTCCCGGACGTTCGCTATAATAATACATGTAGGCTAAATCAAAGCGAACGGTGCTCATCAATTCCATCGTTTCTTGGTGCTCTTCTTCCGTTTCAGAGCAAAATCCGGTGATGATATCCGTTGAAATATCAGCATCAGGCACTATACGGTGGATAGCTGCAATTCGATCTAAGTACCATGCCTTTGTATAAGAACGGTCCATGAGCCCCAAAATACGGTCGTTTCCGCTCTGCACCGGCAAGTGTATATGCTTACACACATTCGGATATTTGGCCATCACTTCCAAAACATCATCTGTCATATCTTTTGGATGTGAAGTCGAAAAACGAATACGCAAAAGAGGAGAAATTGAGGCTACTTTTTCGAGCAATTCCGCAAAGTTCACTACATGATCTTCGTATTTTGCTTCGAGTAGTTTTTTGCCTACTAATTTCGGATCGTCACTGAAACGGTAGGAGTCTACGTTTTGTCCTAATAGCGTTACCTCTTTATAGCCTCGATCAAATAAATCTTTGGCTTCTTGCACAATGGAGCGCCAGTCGCGCGAACGTTCTCTTCCTCGAGTAAATGGAACAACACAAAAAGAACAGATATTATCGCAACCTCGCATAATTGAAATAAAGGCAGAAATACCGTTAGAATTCAATCGAATTGGGCTGATTTCAGCATAGGTTTCTTCGCGGCTTAGCAGTACATTTACCGCTTTGTTATTGTTTTCGGCTTCAAACACCAACTCCGGTAAAGAGCGGTATGCATCCGGACCAACAACTATATCTACGAGTTTTTCTTGTTCTAAGAACTGATCTTTTAAGCGTTCTGCCATACAGCCTAATACGCCTATTAATGCGCCTTTCTTCTTCTTTTTTACAGCTCCTAAATTCTGCAAACGCATACGCACACGCTGTTCCGCATTGTCGCGAATGGCGCAGGTATTGATTAAGATTAAATCGGCATCCAAATGATTATCGGTACTATCAAATCCGGAGTTCGCCAAAATGGAAGCAACTACTTCACTATCAGAAAAGTTCATCGCACAACCATAGCTTTCGATATAAAATTTCTTCCCGTTTGGAGCAACGTTACTAGGGCGTTCTAAAGTAAGCGCATTGCCTTGCTTCGATTCATCAATGTCTTTCGACCCTAATTCAAAGGCAATTTCGTTGTTATATAGCTGGTCACTCATTTCTCTAAAATTCGATGCAAAGATAAGACAAAATGGCAGAAGCTGACGAAAATAGACTTGTATTAATTGGAAATTATCATCTATTAGGAATTTACCGAATGTCTAAAATAGCTGTTACAATAGATTTTAATAGACTTCACGAATAGCACTTATCGCCATAAAACATTTGCATATCGATTTTAATGTATCGTTCTTATTTAGTTGATTATTAGATGTGTAAGTGGCTTAATTTATTGCTTTCTTGTTACAAACACATAAATCTTTCCCTTGATTGCTGTTGAAGATTGAGCTCTATTTGTGCTAAAATTTATTCCAAATGAAAGCGCTAAACTTAAGTTCAATGGCTGTTCTATCGATACTTTTATTCACCGTAAATGGATGCAAGAAAGACAGTAAACCAACAGTTGATATTACAAAATGTAAGGTGATCAGTAATACCAATAATTATGGTAAAGAAGTGTATTCGTATGATTCTTATGGACGAATAACAAAGTTAGAAAACTTCGATTTATTTGGTGCAAGTGGGGGAGCACGCATCTTCACATATGGGTACAACAGTCTTTATATATCGTATTCTAATACCTCGTACCGCGATACGGTTTTATTAACCACTTCCGGGCTTTACATTTACTATAAAGGCAGTAGTTATTTTAATCGATGCTATACTAATATTGCCGGACAAATAGACTCTATTACCTTAGGTTATAGTAACAGCACACGTATTTTATTTGTTTGTAAGTATAATTCTGAGGGTAACCTTTATGCGTTAAATGCTTTCGATGGTTATAAACCATGGTATACAAAAACATTTACTTATGGAACCGAGAAGAATGTGATGAATTATTGTCCTGAATCGTTGTTTTGGACGGGTGGCTGGGGGCCATCGTCTATTGAGGATTTGAAATTTCAGTCGAAACAATTCTACGGAGCTACCATTTCCAATCTTTTGCCGTCCTCAATTCATTTTCAACAGTTTGACCAAAATACTGGTGCACCAATTGGAACAGGTTCAACAACGAACTATTCATATGATAAGGATGGAGATGGAAAAGTTATATCCATTTTAGAAACTTATGAAACCGGAGCAACAAAGAGTTTGACATTAGAATACAGTTGCCCGAAATAACAAATTCATACATAACTCATGAAAAAACTATTGCTTATATTATTCATTACCACTTTGCGTTTTTCAGCCATTGCTCAAGCTTTCCAAGCTGATAATAGTTTTGGAAACTTAAATAACGGACGAACATTATTTATCAGCAAAGGCGAATGGAGAGCCATTGATCGTCAGGGTGAAAACTACATTGTGGTTGGAAAGTATGTTTATAATAACGTAGATTTTCAAGCCATTGTTCGGTTTTTTCCCAATGGCGATAATGATAACACTACATTTTCGTTACTGGATCAATTTGAAGGCGTTTTTTACGATGTTGCGGTAGCTCCAGATAGCACAATTTATGCTTGTGGGGTAAAACAAGAATCGGGTTCAGACGAATTTTATCTTGTAAAGTTCAACAAGAATGGGTTTAAAATACATGAAATATGGTTACCTAATAATATGTTATCTATAGCTTATCGTTTGAAGTTATTACCTAATCATGATGTGCTTGTTTGTGGAAGGACATCTGTGGCCGGTGAAGACAGAGCACGTGTGGTGAAATTACATGATGATGGAGCTGCTTTTAGTTTGGTGAGCACGTTTGGAACGAATGGCATCGCTAAAATAGAAGATGCCAAAGAGTTCAGTTTTGTTCCGGGAGCCAGTAGTCTTTATGCTTTAGATGTAGCTGCGAATGGGAAAATATATGCAGCAGGAAGTTATGTTGAACGCAATTCTTCAAATACGGCACCTCAACCCTTTTATACCTATTGGAAAGCCGATGGAACACCTGATACTGTTGTTTCAGGCTACAGTGTTACTTCAAATCAAAATGGATTAGCCAACGAAGTGTATGCTATTGCTGTTCGTGATACGAATTTGTTTACGGCCGGGTATAAAAATGTAAACCCTAAAATAGCTGCCGATGGTTCAGTGCGTGTTTTGAACGATGCATTATCCAATCGCCAAGGGAAAAATGGTTTACCTGCAATGGTTACACCATTAACTGCTTCGCAAATGTATTTGCCCTTCAGTAAGTATTATTCGGTAGTGCTTGAAAACAAAGGGGCATACTATTTTGGTGGAAGTGGGGATAGTGCAACGGGCACGCATGTTTGTATTGGGAAAATAAATAGCGATTTAGAACCCGAAACAACATTTAATAACGGATCAACGAATTATAGTTTACCATTCGATACCTATGAACAGCCTAGCGCAGAAATGGCTTATGATGCATTGGTAGATGTTGCACCGAATGGAGATGAATCGTTTATTATCGTGGGCTCAGAAACCTTCCATTCCGATGGGAAAGCACATCCCATGATTGTAAAAGTGATACCCAGAAAGGCTAATGGAGTTAAAGATGAATTGGCAAGCGAAGCAATAACTATTTATCCTAATCCGGCTACGCAAATGATTCAAATAAAAGCAGAGCATATTCAAAGTATATGCATTACTGATTTAAATGGAAAAAATGTTTTTCAAATAAACAACTTGAATACGAATAGCTATCAAATGGATGTTTCAACTCTCTCGCCATCTTGTTACTTTATATGTGTTAATGGGAATTACACGAAAAAGTTTATCAAAATCGATTAACCCTCCATCATTTTCAAACCATGAAAAAAGCAATCTTAGTCATTACTGTTTTATGTATTCACCTTTTAACTTCTGCACAAGTAGATTGCAGTAACGGACGATATTTTACAAAGCTGTTTAGTGCTACAACTGAGGCTGCTGCGGAAGTGTATGGCAGCAATAAAAACTGGGAAACCAACGCATCACAAGATTTGCATATAACTAAAATTACACCAACGGGTGATGCAAGTGTTGCTCGTCCGGCTATTTTATTATTTCATGGATTGAATGGCAGTGTGAATGATGTGAAAGCAACTTGTGTCGAATATGCCAAACGAGGTTGGGTAGCGTTTGCTGTTGAATACAGAAAAGATGGATGGGCCAGCGAATTTATTCAAGCCGGTGCATCAGGCGATTATGAACGTCAATATAGAGAATGGCAAGATGGTTTAGCGGCTGTTCGATTTGTGCGCGAAAATGCAAGTGCTTATGGTGTTTTGGCGAATCAAATTTACATTGGCGGATTCTCCAGAGGAGCGATGACAGCTACTAATGTAGGGTTATTGAAGGATGAAAACAGTTGGGATTGGGATCCCGCAAAGCTAATGGCCAACTATGGCGATAAGAAAGCCAGTTCTCCGACAGCTTTAAAAAATACGAGTGATGCAGTGGCCGGGGTATTGTCGTTTTTCGGTAGAATTATATACAGCGACATTGCCGGTTATTATGCCGATGTTAATCATGTTCCTTATGCCGGAATTCATTGTCAGGATGATAACGTAGTACCTGTTGATTGTAGTGCTGGTGTAGGCTGTGGCTCAAGAGCTATTTATACGCAATTCAAAAATAATGGGGTAGAAGCGTATGGGTTTTTCCCTGCAACTGGCGGACATGCAGCCTCCACTGCAATGCTGGATTCATCTTATGTGTTTATGGCAAGAATGCTGGGTTGTTCAGCGCCAACAGCGATTGAAGAAAAGGATGAAGTGTTCTTCTCGGTTTACCCTAATCCGGTTCAGGATATACTTAAAATAACGGTTGCAAACACAACATCCATTGAACTCTATGATGTGCAAGGAAAAATGCAAATGCAAACCAAACTGAAATTTGGAGATAACATTTTAGATGTGCGTTTCCTTTCAAACGGAATGTATTTCCTAAAAGTAGGAGAGCAGATAAAACGAATAGTCAAGGAATAAATTGAAACTATTTTACCCCTTTGCCCACCGAATTTCGTGTGGGCTTTTTTTATTCCTTTTCAGCAGATGGTTGCTCTGCTTCTGGAGCCTTTGTTACTTCTAATGCAGGTGCTGCAGTTTCTTTTACTTCAACTGGCTGCTCCGAAGTTTCAGTTGTTGAATGTTCTTTAGTTCCTGATTGACGAAGTAAACTTTCCATCGTTTTATAGATGTCTTTCAACTTTTCTTCTTTCGATTGAATGGTTTCAGTAATCTGACGTAAACGCACTTTCAACAATTGTAATTCTAACGAACCGATTTTTGGCTTTTCCGCCTTATTGGTAAAGTATTCTAAGTCTTTTTTATCACGCTCTAAACCGGCTTCCATTTTGCCAATTACTTCTTTTAAGCCGGCAACACGCGATTCGTTCTTGGTGCTGAAATATGACTTTCTGGTTTCGTTCAAGTAATGGAAAGCATCGTCAAAGGCTTTGCGTAATGCTGTATCATGTGATTTCGTTAAACGCAACTGACGAACCGATTGTTGTACTTTTTTAATTTCATCAGCTAAATCTTTAAAGTTTGCCTTTTCGGTTACTTTCTTTTTCACAGCATCCAACTTACCTACAACGTCTTCTAATGCTGCTTTCGATATTTTTTCAAACTCTTCTGATTCTGTTTTGCGGAAGGTTTTCAATTTGTCGAAAATTACATTAACATCTTCCTTGATTTTATCTAAACGACTTTGTGTAATATTTCTTTCCTTCTTATTCTCCAAAACCTGTTCCCAAAAACTTTTCGTGTCTTCAAACAAGTCTTTACTATATGTGGTTAATCCGTCTGCTTTTGCTTTTAATTCATCTAAACGTTGGATATAGACTTCCCAAAGTTTGTTCGTAAGCAATTGTACTGCCCATTCGTTTTGGAAATGACGAATTTCTCCGGTCTTGTCGGATTTAATATCTGCCGGTACAATAGAGTCTTCGTTAATATCCGGATTGATTAATTGCATGCCTTCCGGAAAAGTAAATGGGGCACCGGTAATCCATTCTTTCTGCAAGAATTCAATTTGCTCGGCTGTGAGAAGTTTTCGCTCTGTTACGTAGAGGTTAATTTTGAACTCGGCTTCTAATAGCTCGTAAGCCAAAATTACATCTTGCACATCTTTAATATTCCCGTTAACGACAAATCTATTTTGCATACTTTTGTTTTCTACTTTGTTTAGAAAGTGGGCAAAGTTAAAAATAACTTGGTAAAAGATATAGTGTGAGTAAATGGACAATTTTTGAGCTCGAAAATCGACTGCGAAAACCGCTTCCCGGAAAAGAAGCCCAATACAAAATGGCGCCATCGTACAGAGCTGATTTAAGTGATGAAGCCATTGATAAATTAAGACCAAGACTAAGCGCAGTGCTGGTTTTGCTCTATCCTATAGAAAATGAGTGGCATCTTGTGTTTACGCAAAGAAGACAATATGAGGGTGTGCATAGTGGACAAATTAGTTTTCCGGGAGGGAAGCAAGAAATTGGAGAAACATTGGAACAAACAGCTATTCGTGAAGCTTTTGAAGAGGTAGGAGTAGAGTCGAATGTTTTTCGTTTAGTGAATCCATTATCAAAACTTTATATTCCACCGAGTAACTTCTTGGTGTTTCCACATGCAGCCATTGCGGAAGATAAACCAATATTCAAAAAGGATGATTACGAGGTAGAGAGTGTTGTAGAAATCCCGATTTCCTTTTTCTTGAATCCTGAAAACAGAACCAAAACAAAAATCAATATCCACAAAGATTATCAATACGAAGTGCCTGCATTTATCTATGAAGGTAAAGTAATTTGGGGCGCAACAGCCATTATTATAAGCGAATTAGTCGAGCTTTTGGGGCTAGACTAATCAGTAATTTTCAATAAAAATGCTGGAATTATTTTCCTAACGCTTCGTTTAAACTTGCAGGGGCTTTTTTGCCTTTGTATTTAGGATTTTTTCCCCATTCGTAAACGCGCGCACCATCAGTATATTTAGATACAAAAGCATCACGTAATCCAAGTTTTCTTAAATCAGCTTTGAATTTTTGTGCTTGCTCTTCCGTATCGAAATAGCTAACAACGTATGCATTCAAGTTGTCTACTTTTTCTACACCAATAAATTTAGGTACTTCGAAATAGCCTGAAATGTCAAACTTCTCATATAAACCAAATTGAACTTTATAGACAGAGCCAGTTGCAGGAATAGCGCCTGGTGTAGGAGGTGTTGGACATACAGGAACCGGTTTGTTTTTACATTCCTGAAGTTCTTGATCTAATTTTGCTAACTTTTGTTGTTGTTCTACCATTTGGGTATTCAATGAAAGCATTTCTTTTCTCGTTACATCAATAGTACTATCATTGGAAGCGATAGTCGTTTTGTAATTTGTAATCATGGCTTTGTACTGCTCAGGATTCTTTTTGTAGCCTTTCAATTCTTTCTTAATTCGTTTTTTTTCAGCTTTGTCAATTGGTGTTGCAGAAGACAACTGAATAGTCAGTGCAAAAACAGAAAGTAGTAGTACTAATTTTTTCATTTAATTTATGGTTGTTTCAACAATATTACCAAAAAATCAATACACTAAAATCTTTTAGATTAAAAAATATGCAAATAGAGAATGCCATCTTACGCGTAAATGCCAAATTGCTAGGCGCTGAGCTAGTTTCTATTTTTGATAAACGAGACAACACAGAACATCTTTGGCAGGGCAATTCAGCCTATTGGGCGGCACATGCTCCCATTCTTTTTCCTATTGTGGGACGATGCAATAACGATACATTATTGTTTAAAGGAGAAAAATATAAAATGGAAAAACATGGATTTGCACGAAGAAATGAATTCCGTTTGATTGCTCAAGCTGAGGATAGTATGAGCTTTGAACTTTGCTCTAACGAACATCTCAAACAAATGTATCCCTTCGACTTTAGTTTTCGAATAACGTATTCGCTTCAAGAGCAATCTTTGTTAACAACCTATACAGTTGAAAATAGAGGCAATCATGCTATGCCTTTTTCGATTGGCGGACATCCGGCTTTTGCTGTGCCCTTTTTTGAAGGTGAGGTGTATGAAGATTATGCAATAGAATTTCCGAATGATGATTCGTTAATTCGCCATCATATTAATACAGCGGGTTTGTTTGATGGACGAATGTCTAAGGTTGAATGTTTGTCGAATCGAATAGCATTGCATCATAATCTGTTTAAAGAAGATGCTTTAATATTTAAAGAATTACACTCGGAGGACGTGAGTATTGTTTCTCATAAACACAAAAAGCGACTTCAACTGAATTTTGAAGGTTTTCCTTATTTAGGTATTTGGGCAAAGCCAGGAGCAGATTACGTTTGCCTTGAACCGTGGATAGGTTGTGCTGATGCTGATGGTTTTCAAGATGATTTTACGAAAAAGGAAAAGGTAGTTGTATTACCGGCCGGGAAAGGATTTCAATCTTCGTATTCCATTACATTAATTCAAGACTAATAAAAAAGGCCACCCTAGGGTAGCCTTTCTAATACTTTTAGTGATTGAAAAATTACTTACTTTCAAAAATCAGCACTCCGTTTTCTTCATTAATGTATACGGTTTGACCTTTTCTTACTTCACCGCTCAATATTTTTTTCGAAAGTTCATTGACCACTTCTTTTTGAATGAGTCGTTTCAATGGTCTTGCACCGTATTGTGGTTCGTAGCCTTGTTCGCCTAAATAGTCTAACGCTTTGTCGGTGAGCACTAATCCAATCTCTTTTTCGACAAGCAATTTTTTAGTGAGATTCAATTGCAAATCAACAATAGCTCGAATCTGTTTTTTCAACAATGGTTTGAACATTACAATATCATCAATTCTATTCAAAAATTCCGGACGAACAGATAGTTTCAAACGTTCAACAACTTCAATTTTAGTAGTTTCTGTTACAGCAATTAAATTGCTTTCATCTACATGTTCAAAGTTTTTCTGAATAATATCCGAACCAATATTAGAGGTCATAATAATGATGGTGTTTTTGAAATTCACCGTGCGTCCTTTGTTATCCGTTAAACGACCGTCATCCAATACTTGTAATAGAATATTGAATACATCCGGATGCGCTTTTTCTATTTCATCAAACAATACAACCGAATAGGGCTTTCTTCGCACAGCTTCCGTCAATTGCCCGCCTTCATCATATCCCACATATCCCGGAGGCGAACCCACTAAACGCGATACAGCATGTTTTTCCTGAAACTCACTCATATCAATACGAATCATAGCTGTTTCATCATTGAAAAGCACTTCACTTAAAGCCTTGCTTAACTCTGTTTTTCCAACGCCTGTTGTTCCTAAGAATAGGAAAGATCCAATAGGTTTTCGTTCGTCTTGAAGCCCTGCACGAGATCGTCTGATCGCATCTGCAACTGCTTCCAATGCTTCTTCTTGCCCTTTTACGCGTTCACCTAAACGTTGTTTAGATGCAATAGTTTTTCTGTGTCGCTTTCCATCATTTTAGTAAGTGGAATGCCTGTCCATTTCGCAACAATCGAAGCAATGTCTTCTGCATTCACTTCCTCGTTCAGCATTCGCTTATCGCCTGAAGTATTAGCTCTTTTTTCTTCCAAAACTTGAATCGCATTTTCAGCCTCCTTAATTTTACCGTAGCGTATTTCAGCTACCTTACCATATTCACCCGAACGTTCTAATTGATCTGCCTCTACTTTTAAGTTTTCAATTTCTTGCTTCTTACTTTGAATAGATTCTAACAACTCTTTTTCGGCCGTCCATTTCGCTTTGATTTGATTGCGTTTCTCGTTCAAGTTCGACAGTTCCGATTTCAATTGATTGACCTTTACTTCATCATTCTCACGTTTAATGGCTTCGATTTCAATCTCGAGTTGCATTATTTTGCGTTCGATTTCATCGAGTTCTTCAGGTACAGAATTCATCTGTAGGCGAAGTTTAGCGGCTGCTTCATCAATTAAGTCGATGGCTTTATCGGGCAAGAAACGATCTGAAATATATCTGTCGGAAAGAGTTACTGAAGCAATAATCGCCTCATCTTTAATACGCACTTTATGATGTGTTTCGTAGCGTTCTTTCAAGCCACGAAGAATTGAAATGGCATCTTCCACACTTGGTTCATCTACCATTACTTTTTGAAAACGTCTTTCGAGCGCTTTGTCTTTTTCAAAGTGTTTTTGGTATTCATTTAACGTTGTTGCTCCAATGGCGCGTAACTCACCACGTGCCAATTCCGGTTTCAAAATATTCGCTGCATCCATAGCGCCATCAGTTGCTCCTGCACCAACAAGGGTGTGGATTTCATCGATGAAGAGAATAATTGTACCATCCGATTCTTTTACCTCTTTTACTACGGCTTTTAATCGCTCCTCAAAATCTCCTCGGTATTTCGCACCGGCCATTAACGCACCCATATCGAGTGAATAAATGATTTTGTTGCGCAAATTTTCAGGTACATCGCCTTTAACGATTCGGTGTGCAATGCCTTCTGCAATGGCTGTTTTACCCACACCGGGTTCACCCACTAACAACGGATTGTTTTTCGTTTTGCGAGAAAGAATATGCATCACTCTTCGGATCTCTTCATCTCTTCCAATTACAGGATCTAATTTTCCGTTTTGTGCTTGTTTACATAAATTGATAGCGTATTTATCTAAAGAATTGTATGTAGTATCAGCATTCGGGTCGATTACTTTTGCACCTTTACGTAATTCTTCAATCGCTTTTTTGAGGTTACGTTCTTCCAAGCCTACTGATTTCAATAGTTGTGAAGTGTCGTCATTTACCGAAAGTAAGGCTAATAACAAGTGATCAATTGATACATACGAATCACCAAAATCTTTGATCAATTTATTAGCTTGCATTACCATTTGTCCGAACTTCGAACTTGCCTGTGCTGCTCCTTCGCTACTGCCTGTTACTTTTGGAAGTTTTTTGAGTTGTTCTTCTACTTTTCCAAGCAGGATATTTTTATTGACGCCTGACTTCTCTAATAGAAAAGGGAGACTATCCTGATCGGCTTCAAACAAGCCCTTTAACATGTGGATTGTATCCAATGTTGGAGAAGAATTGTTGAAGGCTATTTGCTGTGCGGCTGTAACTGCTTCAAGTGCTTTGGTTGTGAAATTATTTACATTCATAGGGTTTATAGTTGTTTTGTATAAGAAGCATCAAATTCAAATCCATCTCTGATTTTCGGTAATTATTGCAGTAATTGTCTGAATTGACGTGACTTATTGTCGTACAGATTTTGAAAAGTCTGTAAAAATTGCCGTTTTTTAATAGCTTAGTGCAAAAACAGAGAGGTGAATATTGTTTTGTTCGACACGGTGGAAAACCGTACACAATTGTTGCCCTTATCATATACCCGCTCGGTAGCAGATATGCGCATCGGTATTTTAACGATTAAAGAAAAGTGGGAGCGTTATTTTGGGCAATCGGTTGGAGTGCTTACTGAAGATTACTTGCAACCTAAATATGGTGCTTTAAGCCATGATATTGAAACACTGTTTATTGCTTCAAATGTTTTCCCTAATGCCCAATTAGTAGCTGAAATTCAGTTATTGACAACTGAAAGTGGATTCACTTTCTCCGATAAAATTATTGCATTTAAAACCACAATAAAGGTTACAAATATCGCGAGTTTCAAAAGTATAATCCCAGACCTCAAGTTTACTTCATCGGTTGTTGTTGCTCAATTTGTGGAATCACCATCAGCCATTTTTAAGTATAACGGACAAGAGATTGAGAACGATTTTAAATTGCTTACAGCAGGTAGAGTTTCAAAATCATTGTCACCAACTAATACACTCATTGGTCCTGCCGATAAACTTTTTATTGAGGAAGATGCCGTTGTAGAAGCCTCAATTCTCAATACAAACACGGGTTATATTTATATCGGACATGAGGCTGAAATCATGGAGAATTGTGCGGTTCGTGGACCGTTGGCGCTATGCGAACATGCGGGATTAAAGATGAGCGCAAAGATATACGGAGCTACTACCATTGGTCCGCACTGCAAAGTAGGAGGGGAGGTAAACAATGCTGTGTTTTTTGCGTATAGCAACAAGGGCCACGATGGATTTATTGGCAATTCAGTAATTGGTGAGTGGTGTAATTTAGGCGCAGATACCAATAATTCGAATTTGAAAAACAATTATGGCGATGTAGATGTGTGGAGTTATGTTACTGAAAAATATGAAGATACAGGAATGCAGTTTCATGGTTTGATTATGGGCGACCATGCGAAATCGGGCATTAATACAATGTTCAACACCGGTTCGGTTGTTGGCGTTTCTGCGAATGTTTTTGGCAGTGATTTTCCACCAAAGTTCATTCCGTCTTTTTCGTGGGGAGGAGCGCAATGGTTGCGTACGTTCACTTTCGAAAAAGCGTTGGAAGTGGCAGAACGAATGATGGAGCGAAGAGGAATAAAATTATCAGAATCAGATATCGCCATTTTAAAAGAAGTGTTTGAGCGCGATAAAAAATATAGAAAATAAGAAGGAAAAATGTCGAAACGAAAGATAGTTGCCGGAAATTGGAAGATGAACCTTACTGTAGAAGAAGGGGTGGCTTTGGTATCCGGATTGATTAATAAAGGACTTCAGCAAAAGGTAAGTAATACAGAAGTGATTTTAGCTCCGCCTGCGTTACACTTGTTAACCTTACACAATTTAGTTCAAAACTCAGCCATTAAATTAGCTGCACAGAACTGTTCCGACAGAGTGAGTGGAGCTTTTACCGGTGAAATATCGGTAAATATGTTGGCTGGGGCACATATTGAGTATGTAATCATCGGGCACAGTGAACGAAGAATCTATTTTCACGAAAGTAACATTTCGCTGAAAGACAAGGTTGATTTAGCTTTGGAATATGGCGTAACACCTATTTTTTGTTGCGGGGAACCGAAAGAGATTCGAATAGATGAAAAGCAAGATCGTTATGTATTCCGGCAAATTGAAGAAAGTCTTTTCCATTTAAGTGAAGAACAAATCAGTAAAGTGATTATAGCTTACGAGCCGGTTTGGGCTATCGGAACAGGTTTAACAGCAACACCTGAGCAAGCAGAAGCCATGCATGCCTATATTCGTAAAGAATTAGCCAATCGATATACTACCGATACAGCAAATGCTATTCCTATTCTTTATGGTGGAAGTGTAAATGCAGCAAATGCAAAATCTCTATTTAATCAACCCAATGTTGATGGAGGATTGGTAGGAGGTGCATCGTTAAAAGTGGATGAGTTTTATCAAATCATTCAAGCGGCTCAATAATTTAAAAATAACTAAATCCATACTGTGTACGCACAATACAAATTTTTAACTACCGATAAATTGGAACGCAATTTGCTTTCTGCAGTGATGAGTTCCTTTGATTTCAATGGTTTTGAGGAAACAGCTGATGCACTTGTTGGGTTCATAGACAATAGTTTACTCTCGCAAGATGAAGTAAAAGCTGTATTAGAAGAATATGGTTTAGCCTTTATCTCATTTGAATATTCTACGATTGAAGAAGTGAATTGGAATGCATCGTGGGAGAAGAATTTTTCGCCAATTGTGATTGACGATGTTTGTATCCGAGCAACATTTCATGAGAAGTCAACCTCAGCCACCGAGATTATAATTGACCCCAAAATGTCTTTTGGAACCGGACATCATCCTACAACTGAATTGATGATTCGGGAGATGAAAAATATTGACTTAAAGGGAAAAGAGATTTTAGACTTTGGCTCAGGTACAGGCATTTTAGCTATTTATGCTTCCATGCTTGGGGCTAAACATATTGATGCAATTGATAACGAGGAGTGGGCATTTGAAAACTGTATTGAGAACTGTTCTTTAAACAATATTCAAAATGTTGATCCTATATTAGGTGATAGCGATTATCAATTTATCTCCACCTTTGCCATAATTTTAGCTAATGTAAATCGTCATGTTATTTTGCAAAATCTTGCTAAATGGCATACACTATTAGATGCAAAAGGCGTATTATTATTAAGCGGCCTATTAGATGCCGATGAACTGGATATATTAAATAAAGCTGTTGGCTTTAAACATAATTTTACGAAACATTTAAACGGATGGATTTTAATATCACTCACAAAATCAAATTAATGAAGAAGTTATTTTATTTTCTTTTGCTTTTCGTATTTGCTTCCTCTTCTCAAGCGCAAGTAGTTTCGGCTTTTCCAACGGAAAAAGATAAGTTCTTAAAAGCGTTAGACGATTTTATGAAAATCAACAAGCTGGAGAATTGTTCTCAAGCCGTAGACGAATTTCAAGCCGGTGTGAAAAAAGGAGAAATCAATGATCAGGAAATGGCAAAAATCATTGAAACATCGAATGTAATGCTAAGTAGGGTGATGTCGCCATTCCCTTATTTTTATAACTATTTATCAGCTGTAAATGCATTTACAAAAGCCAAAGGCGATCCTGCAAAATTTGCCAGTTGGTCAGATATTGCCATTCAAACAGCCAAAAATAAGGCTAAGGGAGATAACAAGGAATTCTTAAAGTTTGCAGAGTTTAGTAATGCGTTTTTCAGTAAAGGAGCAATAAACACTTCGAGTGCTAAAACATGGAAAGTGGAGTCTACAAGCTATACAATAGGTAATAGTGAAGGCAAAGTTAAAGTAAGTTTTCCTGCATCTCGATTTGTAGGCTTTACCAACCGCGATACCATCATCATCAATAATACAGCAGGAGATTACTATCCATTAGAAAATAAATGGATTGGAAAGGGCGGGAAAGTAGATTGGGCGAAAGCTGGTGTAAGTCCTGCCACAGTTTATGCCAATGTTAAAGGCGAATACACTTTGAATCTCGATAATTTCATAATTACAATTGATACTGTTGAGTTTTTTCACAAAGAATATTTTCCAACAGCCTTATCCGGAAAGTATTCCGATAAGTTTGGTACTGGTGATACTGCCAGTTCAACATTCCCTCGTTTTGATTCTAAAGATTTGAAAATTACAATTAAAGATTTAGCCCCAAATGTAAGTTATACCGGTGGTTTCAACTTTTACGGGAATCGTGTTATTGGTTATGGAACACCTGAAGAGAAAGCCTCTGTTACATTTTATAAGAGCGATAAAATAACAAAAGTGCTTACTGCATATTTCACTGAATTTCCGATTAAAAAGAATGATGAGCTTTCTTCTCAAAAGGCACAGATCCTTTTATTTAATGGAAAGGATACCATTTTCCACCCTGAACTAGTGATGATTTACAAGGTGAAAACACGTCAGTTGAAATTAATGCGCGGACAAACAGCCATGTCGCAATCAAAATTTATCGACACCTATCATAATCATGAATTTGATGCCGATGCCATTTTTTGGAATTTAGATTCAACCCGAATTCAAATCAAAACACTTGAAGGAAGCGGTAAAACGGGTTCTAACTTTGAATCAAATAATTTTTTCGATAAAAACCGTATTCGAAAATTACAAGGAGTAGGAGATTATGAGCCGCTTTCCGTAATTAAACGATTGTTTGAAAAAACAGGTAGCCGTGCACTAAATGCCGATGAAGTGGCTAAAGCGTTCGATTCGCACTTAACAGAGCAACAAGCTAAATCTATTTTTTATGAATTGGTAAAACAGGGCTTTATTATTTATGACGAACCTACAAGTACTATATTAGTAAGAGATAAAGTAATGCATTATGTAATGTCGAATGCCAAGAAAAAAGACTACGACATTATCAGAATACAATCCATTCCTAAAGATGGTAACGATTATATTGATTTAAAGAATAACAATATAGAGTTGAAAGGAGTGAAGTATGTACCCATTAGCGATACAGCTGGCGTTTCATTCTATCCGGCCAATAATTTTGTAAAAATCCAGAAAGACCGAAACATGGAATTTGACGGAATGATTTATGGCGGCAGAATGGATTTCTTCGGTAATAACTATCACTTTAAATATGATTCGTTTTATGTAGGGTTTCAACAACTCGATTCATTGCGAATCAATATTCCTGATGGCGATAAAGTTGATGCCAACAATCAACCTGTATTGAAAACACTTCGCACGAATATTGAAGGGATTGCAGGAAGAATGGATGTGGATTTACCCATCAATAAATCGGGAAGAGCAAGATTATTGCAATATCCACGGTTAATTAGCACCGGCAAATCCTTCGCTTATTATGCCGATAGAGAAATTGCTGGTGGTTCTTATAAAAAACAAGATTTCTTTTTTGAAATTGATCCATTCCGATTAGATAGTTTGAATTCGTTCTCCGTTCAATCCATAAACTGGAAAGGTAAATTAGTCTCGGGTGGTATTTTTCCCGATATTCCTGAGAGCATTAAAGTTCAAGATGACTTATCGTTGGGTTTTACAACCGCAGCTCCTACTTCGGGTTGGGATACTTATAAAGGCGGAGGAAAATACAAAGGCGATGTAACATTGGATTACAGAGGTTTAACGGGTAAAGGTGATTTAACGCACTTAACATCTTCTATGTCATCACATCAAATTAACTTTTATCTCGATTCAATGATTGCCATTGCCGATACATTTCATATTGCAAAAGTAAGTGATGGGGTGAAAACACCGGATGTTTCGAGTGGCGGAAACAGAGTGTTTTGGAAACCGAAAAGCGATTCTATGTTGATAGCCATGAAAGATCGTCCGTTCTCCATGTACGATAATCAAACGTCACTAAAAGGGAACTTGTTACTTACAAGTAAAGGGTTAAAAGGCAATGGTGCATTGGATTGGAAAGAAGCATTGTTAAGCTCTAAAGAATTTAATTTTAAAACCGATGACATGAATGCCGATACTGCTGAATTGAATATTAAATCAGAGTTTGGCGATAAGGTAACATTCAAAACACCTAACGTAAAGGCTTTTGTGGATTTCAAAAATAAGCAAGCCGATTTTAAATCAAATTTACCGAATAATCCAACTGAGTTTGCCTATAATCAATACAAAACGAACATTAAAGAGTTTAAATGGGATATCGAGAAAAAGATACTTGATTTTCGAGTACCTGCCGGTTCTCCGGGAGAGTATTTCGAGTCTACACGGGCAAGCCAGTTAGGTTTGAAGTTCTTATCTAAACGTGCAACATATAACCTGCAAACATCTATTCTTCGTTGCGAACAAGTTAGTGCAATTTATGTTGCCGATGCAGTAGTTATTCCCGATAGTGGTATAGTCGTTATTCAATCGGAAGCAAAAATGGATCAGTTAAAGCATGCTACAATTTTAGCAGATACCATTACGAAACGCCATAAAATTGAAGATTGTACGCTTGATATCATTAGTAAAGCAGAGTTAAAAGGAAATGGCTTCTTCAAATATTCTTGTAAAGACCATCCGAATCAACCTATTGTTTTATCCGATATCACTTGCAAAAAAGAAGTCGTTGGGTTTAAGAAAAATCAATTTACGGATTACAGTTTAGTGGCAAAAGGTAATATCGAAACAAAAGATAATTTTTATCTCTATCCAAATGCAACGTATATCGGGGAGGCTAGTCTGTTCGGGAGAAATCCTGATTTGTTCTTTAAAGGTTTTGCAAAACTCTTATTCAAGAATCCAAATGTTACTAATGCTGATTTTAATATTATTGACGATATCAATCCGGATAAGTTTTTCTTTCATTATGATTCGATTATCAAGTCATCTGATGGAACTAAGTTAGGTATGGGACTTTATTTTGATAAATCTGGGGATATGCCTTCTCCTTATTCTGTTCTTTTCTCGCCTCTTCACGATTACAACGATATTGCCATGTTCCGACCGGTTGGTGTAATTACACAAAATGAGAAAACAGGTGAATACAGCTTTGGCGATGAAAAGCGAATTAAAGGCGATGCTACCATTGGAGATGTATTGAAATATGATGATGCCAAAGGTATTGTAAAAGGAGATGGAGGAATAAACTTGCCTGTTGATTTCGGCTTAATGAAAACTTTAGCGGTTGGTTCGTTTACGAATGATTTAGCTAAACGTGAACTTTTAATGAATGTTACTTTCGGCTTGGACATGAATTTCGATAACAAATCGATTCAAGAAAAGTTACAGAACGTAATGTATGTTGATAATACCGATATGCCAGATATTGATTATACTACCGAGCGTTTTAAAACGATTTATCAGACTCTGGCGAAAGATGAAGAAAAGTTGATTAAAGAATTTGAAACAACACAACAATTTAAACGCCCGAAAAATCTTCCGCATTACCTAGTTTTTTCGGATGTGAATTTCATTTATGATCCGGTTGATTTTACGTTCCGATCGTATGGTAAAATCGGGGTTTCGTTCATTGGCGAACGAGCAATTCATAAAAAATTGGAAGGCTATATTGAAATTGGTCCGCGCCAAGGTGCAGATTATTTTAATATCTATATCAAAACCGGTAATAACGAATGGTATTACTTCGAATATAAGCCGGGATTATTGGGCATGGTATCTTCTTACGATGATTTCAATAGAACTATTGGTGCTGTTGCTCCTGATAAAAGAAAGGTAATGGATAAGAACAATAAATTCTTTACCTACACCATTGGATCAACAATCAACAAGCAAGCTTTTGTAGATGCTATGAAGGAAAAGACAAATCCTTCATTGCCTAACGAAAAGGTATATGTTAAGCCTAAGCCGCCAATGACAGCGAAAGATTCCGCTGCTGCAAAAGCTAAATTGGAACAAAAAGTAGCACCTGAAAAGAAACCCGATGCTGAAGTAAAACCAACTGAAACAAAGCCTGTAGAGAATAAAGTTGAAGAGCCGGTTGCTGTACCTGAGAAAAAGAAAGAGGAAAAACCTGAGCCCCCAAAATCGCGTGCCGATAAATTGAAAGAGAAATATGGAACAAAGGATGAAAACCCTTCGCCAACTGTACCTCCTGTTGTTCCTACTTCCCAAGATACGGTGAAGAAATCGGCCCCTACTGTTGTTCCAATAACTTCCGATACCGTAAAGAAAACGGATGTTCCTGTTGTTACACCGCCTACTGAAAAACCTGTAAAAATAGAAACTCCGGTTGTTCCTTCAGTAACGGATACAGTGAAGAAAACGGTTGTTCCGGTTACAACACCTCCTGCTGAAACGCCTGCGAAGTCGGAAGTACCTCAAGTACCTCCAGCACCCGTTGATTCTGTGAAAAAAATAGAAACACCGGTGATTCCGACTACACCTGTTGATTCTGTTAAAAAATAAATATTATCCTTGCATAAAATAAATGAAATGAAAAATCTTAGTTTGATTATTAATGGGGTTCTGGCCGTTGCCGTAGCTGTGTTGTTTTATCTGCATTTTAAAGACTGTAAATCATGCACAAAAGCTCCAAATTCAAGTATAAATGCAGCATCCGGAAAATCAGGTCAAATTATAGCTTATGTAGATATTGATTCCTTAGAAACCAATTATATCTTTTTTAAAGAGCGAAAATCTGATTTAGAAAAACGTCAGAAAAGCATTGAAAGCACTTTACAAGGTGAAGCTGAATCTTTACAACGCGCAGCCTACGATTTGCAACAACGTGCAGCTACAATTACCCAAGCAGAAGGTGAGGCCATCCAAGAAAAATTAATTAATCGAAAAGCTGCATTAGAGCAAAAGCAAATGCAAATGTCGGAATCGCTAATGGCCGATCAAACAAAATTTAATTTGGAACTTAATGCAAAATTAGATTCATTCCTTACTGAATACAATGCTGATAAACGTTTCTCTTATATTCTGACATATTCTAAAGGCGGTTCAATCCTTTATAAAGATAGTACTTACAATATCACTAATGATGTGGTAAAAGGTATGAACGAGAAGTACAAAGCGAAGTAATATCGTTTTTTTGAGATTTATTGAATGATACGGTAGATCAACTCCCGTATCATTTCGCCTTCACCCATATTATTGGTACTGTCAACACCCTTTGACCGCAAATCAAATTCAGCCAAGGTTTGGAATATTTGCGCCAACTTTTGAGGAGAATAATGTTGTGAAGCAGTTCTGTAATCTTTTACAAAAAATGGACTGACCTTTAGTATTCTTGCTAGGTCTGCATCTTGCATTCCACGATTATTGCTGCAAATAAACACTTTTACGAAAAAGCCATGTAATGTACCTAGCATCATCACTAATGGAGCGCTTTTGGGGTTCGATTTGAAGTAGTTGGCAATACGAAATGCCTTAGCCACTTGTTTGCTTCCTAACGCGTTATTTAACTCAAATACACTGAACTCCTTGAGCATACCTACCGATTGCTCAATATCTTCATACGATAGCGTGGATTTCGCAGGTTTACTAATGAAAATTTTCGATAATTCGTTTGATACTGTACTCAAATCATTGCCGGTAAACTCAACCAATAACTCTACTGCATCCTCGGTAATGCCAAAACCATGTTGCGTTACATATTTCTTAACCCATGAACCTACTTGGTTTTCATAGAGCTTTTTAGATTCAAATGAAACCGATTTTGCGATTAATTCTTTATAAAAACTTTTCCGTTTATCCGGATTACCATGCTTAAATGCGAAAACTAATACCGTTGAGGGAGTTGGGTGTTTTAAATAACTCAATAATGGCGCTTCATCTTCCTCTTTTCTGAATTGAAACGACTGGGCTTCTCGAATTAACACCAATTGACGTTCGGCCATCATTGGCAATCTTCTACAAGTTTCTATGAGTTGAGACGATGTAATATCTTTCCCGTAAAGAATGTTTTGATTAAACGCTTTCTCACTTTCGGCTAATACCGATTCCTCCATTGCTGCACTTAATCGATCGATGAAAAATTCTTCTTCCCCATAAAAAATATAGAAAGGTGAAAATTGTTTCTTCTGAATCGACTGTAATATTGTTTCAAAGGTTTCTGCGGCCATACTGTAAAAATAACTTTTCTGTACATTTCAATCGGGTAAACTGTTTGAAAGATATCGACATCAAAAAGCCAAGACAATAATGCCCTGGCTTCCAAAAAACAATAAAACAAACAGACTTGATTAAAACAATCCTTCAATACTTAAGTAGCGTTCTCCTGTATCATAAGCAAACGTAAGTACACGACTACCTTTAGGCACTTCAGCCAGCTTTTTGGCTACAGCGGCCAAAGATGCTCCTGATGAAATACCCACAAAAATGCCTTCTTCTCTAGCAATTCGTTGCGCATATTCAAACGCTTCCTCTTTAGTTACAGTAATTACACCATCTAAGAGTTCTCTTTTTAAATTATCGGGAATAAAGCCTGCGCCAATCCCTTGAATTGGGTGTGGAGCCGGTTGTCCGCCACTTATTACAGGCGAAGCAGCCGGTTCAACGGCAAATACTTTAAGTGAAGGAAACTTTGCTTTAAGTACTTCAGCAACACCGGAAATGTGTCCTCCGGTTCCAACACCTGTGATTAAATAATCTAATCCTTCAGGGAAATCGTTAATAATTTCTTGCGCAGTAGTTCTTCTGTGAATATCTATGTTTGCAGGGTTCGAGAACTGTTGCGGAATCCATGAGTTTGATGTGTTTGCAGCTAGTTCGTTGGCTTTTTCAATAGCCCCTTTCATTCCTTTTTCGCGCGGAGTAAGCTCTAATTGCGCACCGTAAACAGCCATCAACCGTCTGCGTTCAATACTCATTGATTCAGGCATAACTAATATTAGTTTGTACCCTTTTACCGCAGCAACAATTGCCAATCCAATGCCTGTATTCCCTGACGTTGGTTCAATAATCACCGAGTCCGGTTTCAAAAGCCCTTTAGCTTCTGCATCTTCGATCATCGCTAAAGCGATACGATCTTTGATAGATGCTCCCGGGTTTTGTTTTTCGAGCTTAACGTATACTTCGCTATCACTGCCGTACAATCGGTTCAATTTTACGTGTGGCGTGTTGCCAATGGTTTGTAGAATGTTGTTCGCTTTCATGTGTTTTCTATTTTATAGGTTTATTTAAATAACAAAATCAATTGGTTCAACAAATTCTTTACTGTTTCTTACCTTCACTTCGTGTGTAGCGAATACTAAAGAAAATGAGGGCACTCCGGCCGTAAGCCAAACATTTCCTCCAATTACACTATCGTGTCCAATTAAAGTATCTCCGCCCAAAATTGTAGCCCCTGAATAAATCATCACATTGTCTTCAATAGTAGGGTGACGCTTCTTTTGCGCTTGCGCTTTCGACACTTGCAATGCTCCTAATGTTACCCCTTGGTAGATCTTCACATTATCGCCAATTAAGGTTGTTTCCCCAATTACCACACCTGTGCCATGGTCTATGAAAAACGACTTACCAATGGTTGCACCCGGGTGAATATCAATGCCGGTTTTACTGTGTGCATGCTCTGAAATAATGCGGGGAATCGTTGGGATTCCCAAGGTATAAAGAATATGCGATATACGGTATAAAGAAACCGCATAAAATCCGGGATAGGCTGTAATTACCTCTTCAATTGAATTTGCAGCCGGATCGAAACGTTGAATGGCTTCAGCATCCAATAATAATAAATCAAATACGGGTGAAAGGTTGTGAAAAAATGCTGTTGAAAGCGCTGCAGCATTAAAGTTGTTCTTTTCTGCAAAAGGGGCAAGCAATAATTCTAGCTTCTTAAACAGTAATTCATACTTCAAATCAGAAAACGGAGCAGAATTACTGTATCGAGCGCGAAGTGGAAACAAAAAATCGAGCAGTTCATCGGCAAACAATTCAATTTCTTGCTTCGATGGAATATACTCTTTGTGCTCATTGTTGAACACTTTAATTTTCTCAAATAATGCGATATTACTCATATATATACATTAAAAAAGCCCTCCATTGCTGAAGGGCTCATTTATTCAATTATTAAACTCAAATGATTCACCAACAGCCCTCGGGGTAATAGGTACAGCAGCAAATATTACAAGAATTAAGGTTTGTGGAAATCATATATCGAAGTTAAGTAACACTTTTATATTTCAAAATTTTTTATTGAATTATTTTTTATTCCAATGATTTTGCCTTCCAATACAGGCGAAATAATCGAGTCACCAGCATAGCGTTAATCAATATCATCCCAATTTGAAAGGGTTGAGGTAAAACAAAATGGAGCGTTAAAAAAACAATTTCTACAATCCATGCAATGAAAAGAATTTGCTTCAATTTTGGATACAATCCATTAAACAAAATGGCAAAGGCAAGCAAAAGATGTGTTGGCAAAGCCCAAAGCAAATTCAGATTCCAAGCTGTTGTCCAATGTTGAGTGAAGAGCCATAAGGTCAGAAATAATAGACCAAATAAGCCAGTGGTGAAGAACAAAATAAAGTCAACAACTTTTACGTGAAAATGGAATCGTATTTCTGCAAATGTGAGTAGCATAAGTAAGCCTAAAATAATGGCAAATAGCCATTCCGGTGACGTCCAATTTGCAGATTTATCAAAATTGGGTGCAGGTAAGATTTCACGAGTTGCTGTTACAAATGGTTCATTCCCATTTACTGTTGCAGTTGTAAAACCATCGCGTAAATAATTTGGCAGAAACATCTGCTGGCGAGGCGTTGTAGGTTTATCTACCGGTAAGCCAATCAGTAAATTCATACCAAAACTTTCCCAGCGTTTAAACCAGGAATACTCATCGATTAAATAACGGAAAGTTTTTGTGGTGTCCCATTTCTCCGTATGAAAAGCTAACTTACTACCTAAGTGTTTTTCAAATACATCACGAATTCTGGTGGCGCAGTTATCTAACAAAAAATCATAACGGTAGTCTCGATTTTCGCGTTGTGCATTAGTTAGCAGAAACTCAACGATGGCTTGTTTTTGTTCAGTTGTTAAATTTAAAATTTGCTCTGAAAGCCCACGCTGCTCATAGATGTACTGGTTCTCAAAATCATAATACTGATCTACTCCCAACGAATAAATAAGAATACCACGACAAAAATTCACATAAAAACCCGGTCGTTCAAAATCAAATGTTCCATAGTTAAATACAATATCAACCCGTTCTAACGGGTCGTTTACACGAATGCCGCTATGCCCAAAACAGCTATACAATTCGTTACCGGGTGAACAAGTCAATAAGCTGATTTTACAAGAATCGGATACCTGAAATTCAGCTGCCGACACAAAAGTAGGGGCAGCCAAAAAGGCAACAAGAATAAGATTTCGACAAGCGAGCAATACGTTTTTCATAATTGGCTTAGGCGATGTTTTTTAATAATCTGCCGGTTAATGTCGCCAAACCACACGATAATCCTCCTACCAATGCTGAAACTATAATAATGGATACAGCGTTTGGTAAATGGAACAGTTGAATGATTTTTGATGAGAGTAAATGGTTGTTGTTGTGGTCGATGTAAAACGCATAACCAAACCAAACTAGGAATACGGCACAAAATCCTGCTACGAATGCCTGCCACGGTTTATCTGCTCCAAAATAGCCCACTATAAATCCAATTAAACATATTATCCACCAAGGGAAAACCAATTGGAGCAAAAAGGAGAGGAGTGCAATAATGATTATATTTCGAATGAGTTGCATAGTTACAGTTTAAGATTTATCTTATTTGTTGTTGAATTGATTTGTGAATAAAGCTTTCTTTTTCACTGTTTCGATGTCAGCAGAAAAGTTCGCTTCAAAGTATTCACCTTTCGACCATTTTTCCACCAAATTATCGTAAAATTTACTGCCCGGATTACCGGATTCACCACCCGGATACACGCAATATCCTTTCATCGCACCAAAATCTACAATCATACGCCAACTTGGTCCGTGACGATCACTCGTAGCATTGATAATGCCCCTGTTACCACCGCAATACACATTTAATTTGCTCAATGGATCCAGTTTCGCCAAGTGCATAACAGTAGTGGCTTTATATGTTCCCCAATCCGGAATTTTATCAAAGGACCCGTATTTTTCTTTCAATTTTGCTGCTGCCTTTTGGAATGCAATCGATACAATCATTTCTCGTGTTTCTCTTTCTCCGGTTTGCAAATTATCGTAGAAAATACTTGTGCTGTCAGTTTTTAAGAAATTAGCTGTTAAGTAGCTGTTCGGGCGTTTCATCGGCAAATTGGGATCCAACATTTCATCCCAAAGCATATCGTTGAAAGCATTTGCCCATTCCTCGAAAACAACAGGCTCTTTCTTATCGGCATCGTTTCTATAATTCCAACCGGTTAAGAATTCCAAGAGCTGTGTTTGTTCTGCAGTTTCTTTCCCTTTTTCTAATTCAAGTAAAGTGGGCAAAATCATTTCGGCAAAAATGTTGTAATTATCGCTGTGCATTTTTTGCATAGTAGTTACATCCATTTTATTGGTATCACTCAACATTCGGTTGATGCGAATAGACCGGAAATTCTCATATACGCCTACTTTCGAAATGGGATATGGGTAAGTAGCATCAACAGGAAATTGGTTTGCACTAGACACAAATCCTCGTTCCGGATTTTTTACACTTGGATTGTGTTCGCTTGGAATATAGGCTGTCCAGTCGTTTTTACTGTTTGTTCCATCCGTAATTTCACTACTTACATTTGGATGCTTTCCTTGCTCAACAATCGCAATATCATTGGAACGTGATGCAAATACAAAGTTCTGCGATGGGCAAGTGTAGTTTTTTAACGCGTTTCGATAATCATCGTAATTCTTTCCTTGATTCATCAAATAGAACGTCTTAAACTCGTTGGAAGGCTGATGTGCTGTCCATTTCAACGCTAATAACTGCTTGCCTTTTGCATTGCGGAATGTTTTATCGAACACAATAGGACCGTAGCGTGTGTACAGCACTGTATCCAAAAATTCTTTACTGTTTTTCAAATAGATATGTTCAATGCGCTTAATGGTTTTTTCCCATTTCCCATCTACCATGTATTCCTCTTGCTTGTCGTCTTTAAACTTAATGGCAAACCAATCGCGAACATCTCTACCAGCATTCGTTACTCCCCAAGCTATCGAATCGTTGAAACCGCTGATAACACAAGGAGCACCGGGTAATGTAGCTCCGTATACATTGATAGTAGGTGAAACTAAGTGCATTTCATACCAAATGGAAGGAAGGTTTAACTCTAAGTGCGGGTCGTTACATAGCAATGGCTTTCCCGATTTAGTTTTTGCACCACTTACTGCCCAATTGTTCGAACCGGTAATTTCATCCGGTTTTTTCAAAACATTATTGTACGATTCATACACAGGTTGGTCTTTGGCTGTAATCACTTCGCTTTTGTCGCGAATAGGCTTATCGGTAGTACGCGCAAATCCTTCTTCTGCTTTAAAATCAAATGGTGTTTTTTCGGGAATAATGAAGTCTTTGAAATCATCTACTTCGGTATAAAGATGTTGAAATTCTTTTTCTCCATACTTCTGTATAAAATTGGTGTTTTCTATATCAAACTCATATACCGAAAGCATATTCGCCATATTCTTCAATAACAAAGCCACTTTTATAGGTTTCCACTCTTCAGGCGCATAGCCTAAAAGTTTATACTCTATGGGGTAATCTTTAGGGCTTAACGATTTTATATAGGCATTTACCCCATTACAATAAGCGGTAAGAATAGCTTTTGATTCCGGGTCTTGATTGATAAATTCTTCAGCTTTTTCTGCTCCATATTGCAAGCCAATTCTACGTTGTAGTCGGTCGTTATCCAAGGCCTTTTCACCCACCACTTCGCTCACTCTTCCTGCTGCATTTTGGGTTTGAATATCCATCTGCCACAACCGATATTTGGCAGTAATATAGCCTTGCATGTAAAACAAGTCTTCGTTGTTTTGTGCGAAGATATGGGGTACTAACCGTTCGTCAAAAACCACACTTACTTTGTCTTTCAGCTCCGGGAACGAAAACGTTTCATCGTTAAACTTTTTCTCATTCTCGGCATTTTGCCAAAAACCTTCAAAAGGACTTAAGAACTTTCCCAATGCAGGTGCAGGACCTAACGGGTGATTCAAAATGTAAACTAAAGTGGCGGTAACAATGAGCGAGAGAAAAAAGGATATATGTTTCACTTTTATAACTTTGTTTTGAAAATAGAATTCTTTTGCAAGCATAAAAAGAAAGTGTTGAACAATTTTAAAATATGAACAGTAGTTTTGCGAAATCATTTGTATACACCAGTCTTTTGATCATTATTTTATGGATTGTTAAGTTTGTAGAAGTGCTTTTCGGTGTATCCTTTGCCGAATATGGAATTTTACCTCACGAGTATATTGGACTTAGGGGTATTGTGTTCTCTCCTTTTATTCATGGCGATTTTATGCATTTAATATCGAATTCGGTGCCGTGCTTTGTATTGATGATGGTGTTGTTCAATACCTATGAAACAGTTGCTTTTCCGGTTATTGTTTCTATTCACTTGGGAAGTGGTTTGTTGGTTTGGTTATTGGCTCCAGCCGGTGGTGCACATATTGGCATAAGCGCCATTATTTATGGTATAGCGGGTTTTCTAATTGGTTCAGGTATTTTTAGAAGAGATCGTCAATCTACCGCTATTGCAATTGTAGTGGCCATGTTGTATGGCGGAATGATTACAGGCTTTGTCCCGCAAACGGGCATCTCGTGGCAAGGTCATTTAGCCGGAGCGGTAATGGGTTTTATATGTGCTTTTTTGGTTCGCAATGTCAATCGAGTAGATGAGCCATTGCCGATAGAAGAAGATCGCCATTTTTTCGATCAAAATTAACAGTAGAAGATGCTCCATACATTAAAGCCTTTTATTCTCTTCCTAACTGCTTTCCATCTGCTGAAATGCATATTATTGTTTGTGTATAACCGACAAAAAAATAGTGCGGTCGATTTCTCGGATTTCATCAGTTATATAAGCGCAATTCCAAAGTTATACATTGAAGAAGGGGAAAACAGCATTTTTAGAAAGTTATTGTTTGGCATGCATTATACTGTTTTAGTATTATGGGCTGTTTTATTAACCTATGCTTTGGTGAAACTCATTTAACCGGTATTCAGATGCATTCACATCCTATTAACTTTACTGATAAAAAACAGTTTTCTAACGTAAATTACTGATAAATATCATGTTAAATTCATGTAAATGCCTTAGCTTTGCATAAAATTTTAAATCATGTTTGAAGATAAAATCATTGTTTCGCAATTAATGACCAAAACAATTACTGTTGGTGGTCTTGCTACAAAGTTTTCACAAGTTGCTGAATTCTTTACCTCTTTCAAAGTTCACCATTTGCCTATTTGCGAGAATGATGTGCTCATCGGAATGGTAAGCTATACCGATTTATTGAAATTCATTATTGCTCAATTAGATGGCGGAAAATCAGTGTCGATTGAAGGTTTAGATGGAGTATTTAATGTGGCTGATATTATGACTAAAAACTTAGTTTCTGTTGCTCCGAAAGATCCAATTGAAAAAGCACGTGAATTATTAAGCGGTGGTGTGTTTCAAGCCCTTCCTGTAGTTGAAGACGGCAAGATTGTAGGTATTTTAAGTAATAAAGATATTGTTCGCTTAGACGCTCAGCTATAATATTTATAAATAATTGAAAAGTCCCATAGTGAATAACTGTGGGACTTTTTTTATGTCAACTTCCCAAATCTTTAATAAATTTCAGCCCAATAATGATTATAGCAACGAATGGCTGAAAAGGTTAAAGCGCTTGGAACCGATGCGGAAACTCCGCTCATGAAACAGTACAATCAAATCAAATCGAAATATCCCGATGCGATTTTATTGTTTCGAGTAGGCGATTTCTATGAAACCTTTGGCGAAGATGCCAAGAAAGCAGCAGCCATTCTTGGTATTGTACTTACTAAACGATCTAATGGAAAAGCTTCTGAAGTTGACCTTGCAGGTTTTCCTCATCATTCGTTAGATACCTATCTGCCAAAATTAGTTCGAGCGGGTTATCGTGTGGCTATCTGCGATCAGTTGGAAGATCCGAAAATGACCAAAACCATCGTGAAACGTGGAGTTACGGAAATGGTAACACCGGGTGTTGTGGTAGGTGATCATATCTTACAGAGTAAAGCCAATAATTTTTTGGCCTCTATTTATATTGAAAAAGATAACTGTGGCGTAGCATTCATCGATATTTCAACAGGAGAGTTTTTAGTGGGTGAAGGTAAAAAAGACTACATCGATAAATTGATGCAGAGTTTTTCGCCTTCTGAAGTGATTTACCAACGCAGCAAACAACGCGAATTCATTGAGTTTTTTGGTTCAAAGCACATTACCAGTAAATTGGAAGACTGGGTATATAGCTTAGACTATGCGCAAGAAACACTTACCAAATTATTTGAAACGACCTCGCTGAAAGGCTTTGGTATTGAGCAGGAAACCTTTGCAACTATTGCAGCAGGAGCGGCTGTTCAATATCTGAAAGATACCGAACATCACCAACTTTCGCATTTTACGAAGATATCTAGAATTCACGAACAGCAATATGTTTGGCTCGATAAGTTTACCATTCGTAATCTCGAATTGTTACATTCTTCGCACCCCGATGGAAAGGCATTAGTAGATGTGATTGATAAAACGGTTTCGCCCATGGGTGGACGATTAATTAGGCGTTGGACCGTGATGCCTTTGATTTCCATTGTTGCTATACAAGAGCGATTAAATGCTGTTGAATATTTTACGAAAACAAAAGAGACATCGAGCGAACTAAGAACGCTCATTCGAAGTATTGGCGACTTAGAACGATTGATTTCTAAAGTGGCCATGAATAAAGCTAATCCTCGCGAGTTAGTGCAGTTGAAGCGTGGATTGAATGCGCTTGCTCCAATTCAACAACTACTATTGCAAGGAAAGGATGAAACGTTGACGAACTTGGCCAATAAAATTGTATTGCTGCATCCGGTTGCTGAACGCATTGAGCAAACCCTTGAAGAAGAGTCGGGGGCTATGATTGGAAAGGGCAATTTCATTAAGGTTGGCGTTGATAAGGAATTGGATGATTTGCGATTGATTCGCTCTTCCGGAAAAAGTTATATAGCTAAAATTCAACAAGACGAAACAGATAGAACGGGTATATCTTCGCTTAAAGTGGGATTCAACAATGTTTTTGGGTACTATTTAGAGGTTACGAATACCCATAAATCGAAAGTGCCACCGGAGTGGATTCGTAAGCAAACCCTTGCCAATGCAGAGCGCTACATCACTGAAGAACTTAAAGAATACGAACAAAAAGTATTAGGTGCCGAAGAAAAAATTCAATGGATTGAAGAACGTTTGTTCAATGAATTGGTAAGCTATGTTCGCGATTTTACTTTGTCGATTCAACAGAATAGCAACATTATTGCGCGTTTGGATGCGCTATTATCGTTTGCAGAATCCGCTAATGTCAATAATTACAGCAAACCATCTATAAATGAAACGTTAGAAATTAATATCAAATCGGGCCGACATCCGGTAATCGAACAAATGCTTGATCCGGGCAATGCTTATATTCCCAATGATGTGTATTTAGATGATGCGCAACAGCAAATATTGATGATTACAGGTCCGAACATGTCGGGTAAATCGGCTTTACTTCGCCAAACTGCACTTATTGTGTTAATGGCGCAAATGGGTAGTTTTGTTCCTGCGGAAACCGCTTCTATTGGCTTTATTGATAAGTTGTTCACCCGAGTAGGGGCAAGTGATAACTTGAGTGCGGGAGAGTCAACCTTTATGGTAGAAATGAATGAAACGGCAAGTATCATTAACAATATATCATCTCGTAGTTTAATTTTATTGGATGAAATTGGACGAGGTACCTCCACTTACGATGGTATTTCGATTGCATGGTCGATTGCCGAATTTTTGCATAATTACCCTGTAGCGCATCCCCGAACATTATTTGCTACCCATTACCACGAATTGAACGAGTTAGCTGAAAAGTATGATCGCATTAAGAACTTTCATGTGGCCACAAAAGAAGTGGGGAATAAAATTATCTTTTTACGTAAAATGGTAGAAGGTGGGAGCGAGCATAGCTTTGGTATTCACGTTGCGAAAATGGCCGGAATGCCCCGTTTAATTCTGGATAGAGCGAATGAACTATTAGCAGAATTAGAGGAACAACGCGCCAATAGTAACATGCGTCAATCGTTGAAGAAATCCAATCCGCAAATTCAGATGAGTATGTTCGACATGACTGACCCTAAATTGAAACAAATAGGGGAGTTGCTTCAAAAAGTAGAAATCAACGCACTTACCCCAATTGAGGCGATGATGAAACTGAATGAGATGAAGCGTTTGCTCGAGTAAAGCTTACACCGATTGTGTTACAGGCACGTGGTGTACCCAGTTGAATTTATCTACAACCAAACCGGATTTGATATCCATCAAGCGCGCACGTAATTTATTAGACACTTCTCTTTTCTCAACCGGAGGCAATTCGTAATCAACCCCTTTGTAATGGAATCCTCCGATGTAAGATACAACAGCCGCAGTACCTGCACCGAACATGTCTTGTAGTTTTCCATCATTATAGGCGTGAATTACTTCATCTACCGATACGTCTCTTTCTTGAACTACATACCCTTCGTCTTGCGCCAATTGAATCAAACTATCGCGCGTAACGCCTTCCAAAATGGTGCCTTGATCTAGGCCAGGCGTGATCAACACTCCATCAATCACAAAGAATACGTTCATGGTTCCAATTTCTTGGAAATATTTATGTTCAATGGCATCTAACCACAACAATTGATCGTAACCCATTTTCTGTACTTCCCATGTAGGCATCATGGCTGCACCATAGTTGCCTGCTGCTTTAGCAAAACCGGCCCCACCAGGTGCTGCACGTACATATTTATCGCTAACAAATACACGAACCGGTCGGCTGTAATATGCACCAACAGGTGATGTGAAAATACAGAAGCGATAATTTTCAGCTACACGAATACCAACATATTTCTCTGTTGCAAACATAAACGGACGGATATACAACGAAGAAAGCGGAGCCGTTGGGATGAAATCTTTATCAATATCGATAAGCGTATCCAAAGCCGCCATGAACAACTCTTGCGAAATAGGCGGTATGGCCATACGTTGTGCGGATTTGTTTAGACGGTTCCAATTTTTCAACGGACGAAAAACAATGGGTTGACCATCCGGAGCTAATTCGGCTTTCATGCCTTCAAAAATAGCTTGCCCGTAGTGTATTGCAGAAGTTGCAGGGTGTAAAGTAAAATCTGCAAAAGGGACAATGCGCGCATCTCTCCATTCTCCATCGTAGTAATCAGCTATGAACATGTGGTCAGAAAAGTTCTTACCAAATGGTAAATCATTAAAGTCGATATTACCGACACCACTTTCTTTTGCCCTTTCGATGGAAATGTTGATTGTTGACATTGTTTTGGATTATGGCTCAAAATTATAATTATTTTTGAGGCAATATACAGCGGTGGATAAATAATCTCCAAGTTAAAAATTAACGTACAAACAATGGCATATCTTATTGATAACGAACAGGTTTATTTACTGAATACGCAAACAGATATACACCTACATCAACAGTTTTCGAAATTCGCCTTTGTGTTGGATCTACCATTTGCTGAACTTCCTACCGATCAGCAGGAACAATTTGCAAAAATCCTTAAATCGGTTAATCAAGAAGTTGAAGGTACTTGTATTCTTTCCGTTTCATCAACTTGGTCGTTACATGTATTGGAGAAATGTGGTGTAAAGTACATCGTTGTTTTTTCTTCTCAACCATTAGCCGTATTCCAATCTGCAAATGTTTCAAAACACAAGCCCTTTAGCATTTCTACGCTTGAAATTATAATTATTTCAAGTTTGGAAATTTTTCAAAAAAGCGATACCGAAAAGAAATTGCTATGGGGATTTATGAAGCCACGTATCTAAAAATTAGGTTCCCTTCTGTATTTACTGTTTCCCTTTTCGTTATCGTGACTTTTATTGCAAGATTTCAATAATTCCATTGTTTTTTGAAAAATTATTTCAAAAATTTCATTCATTTACATCTATATTTTTACAATTTGCGAAAAATAAAACATAATTATATTATTTTAATATGAAGAGTCGGTATTTAATTTCATTTGTTGTTTTAGCACTCATTGCAGTTTTGGGATTATTTACTCCGCAGCAGTTTACCATTGGCGATCAAGTTGGACTGGATAAAGCTGATATTGCTTGGATGCTAACTGCATCGGGTCTTGTATTGTTGATGACGCCTGGCTTATCGTTCTTTTATGGAGGAATGGTAAGTAAAAAGAACATTATTTCTACGATGCTCCAAAGCTTTATTGCATTGGGTGTTATTACACTTTTATTTGTGATTGTTGGGTTCAGTCTTTGTTTTGGTGATAGCTTTCATGGACTCATTGGCAATCCGTTTCAATATGCGTTCTTTAAAAACGTAGGTTTTGCTATTGAACCTAAGTTTGCGACTACCATCCCGCTTATTCTTTTTGCAATATTTCAACTGAAATTTGCCATTATAACACCTGCTTTGATTACCGGCAGTTTTGCGGAAAGAGTAAAATTTAACGCATATCTTATATTTATCTGTTTATTCTCGTTGTTTATCTATTGTCCGTTGGCGCATTGGACATGGCATCCAGATGGATTTCTTCGGCAGTGGGGCGTGTTAGATTTTGCAGGGGGAACTGTGGTGCACATGAGTGCCGGATATGCTGCACTTGCAGGGGCAATGTTTCTTGGCCCCCGAACTTCATTTGGCGACAGTAAACATACTGAACCTGCTAATATTCCCTTTGTTATTTTAGGCACAGGTATGTTATGGTTTGGATGGTTCGGTTTCAATGCAGGCTCTTCGTTAGGTGCAAATTTATTGGCTATCCAAGCATTTGCCACAACAATTGTTGCATCTGCAACGGCTATGATGGGTTGGATATTTTTTGATGCCGCACGTGGTAAGAAAATATCGGCCATGGGTGCATGTATTGGAGCTGTAGTAGGGCTTGTAGCTATTACACCTGCTGCAGGCTTCGTTACTATTCCACAAAGTATATTTATTGGTTTCATTTCGGCAGTTATTTCAAATTTAGCTGTTCGCGCAAAAAATAAATCCAACTTAGACGATACCTTGGATGTTTTTCCTTGTCATGGTTTGGGCGGAATTTCGGGAATGTTGCTCACAGGAATCTTTGCGAAAGAAGTAGGTTTGTTTTACGGACAAACCCATACATTCCTTTATCATTTGCTTGCGTTGGTCATCATATCGGTTTATACGTTTGTAGGTTCCTATATTTTGTATTATATCACCGACAAGATTGTGTCGTTAAGAGTATCGGTGGAGGAAGAAAACTTCGGACTCGATTTATCACAACATGGCGAAAGCTATAAATTGAAAAAGATTGTAGGGCAATAAGCTATTGTAAATACTGTTTCACTTGGCATTTTTTTTATCTTAGCCGAATGAATAATGTAATTATTGCGCCTTCCGTATTGAGTGCAGATTTTGCCAACCTTCAGGCGGATATAGAAATGTTGAATCATAGCGATGCGGAATGGATTCACATCGATGTGATGGATGGGGTATTTGTTCCGAACATATCCTTTGGTTTTCCCGTGCTTCAAGCGATACGAAAACACACCAATAAATTTTTAGATGTTCATTTAATGATCCAAAATCCTGATCAATATGTACATCAATTCCGAGATGCCGGAGCCAATCAACTCACAGTACATTATGAAGGAAACATACATTTAGATTCGCTTATCAGTAAGATTAAAACAGCGGGAATGCATGTGGGTGTGGCTTTGAACCCTGCAACCTCGGTTTCTGTATTATCACCAATTATTCACTTACTGGATATGGTCTTGATTATGTCTGTCAATCCGGGTTTTGGCGGACAAAAATTTATTCCCTACGCAGTACATAAAATTGAACTCACTAAAGAACTGATTGAATCAAAACATGCACATGCTAAAATACAAGTAGATGGTGGCGTTACACTCGATAATGCAAAGGAGTTGATTCATGTTGGTGCATCCATTTTAGTAGCAGGTAGCGCGGTGTTCAATTCACCAGATCCTAAAGCAACTATTACCGCATTGAAAAACGTGCACAATATTTAATTTCTTCTGTCGTTAAAGGCACAATTCTTATTAATACATGACTTTCAAACTTCTTTTTCAAAAGCACATTCTTTGGTCTGTGTTAATGCTATTTGCCTTCGGTTCAGTTAATGCCCAGCAGACCGCTACAATCAAGGGAGTGCTTAAGAACGCAGCAGGACAACCCTTAGAGTTGGTAAACATTGTTGCAAAAGAAAATCAAGATCTACTTACTACTTCTAACGAAAAAGGGTTTTTCGAACTAAAAGTACCTGCTAATCAAATGTGGACCATTGTTTTCACATCCCTGAACGTGAAGCCTTTTGAGAAAAAAATGGAATTGAAACCTAATGAGGTTCGTGAATTGAATTTTGTACTTGAGTCTAAAGAGAATATCCTCAAAGAGGTAGATATTAAAGACCGAACTACTCGTGAACAGGGCAGTTTAAGCGAAGTGAAAGTGGATAATCAGTTGTTGCCTGATGCAAGTGGTGGTGGCATTGAAACCTTTCTTGCAGCACAAACGCTTGGTTTCAGCAAAACAAATGAATTAAGCTCGAATTACTCTGTTCGTGGTGGCAACTTTGATGAAAACCTAGTCTATGTAAATGATTTTGAGGTTTATCGTCCGTTCCTCATACGTTCCGGTCAACAAGAAGGACTAACATTTCCCAATCCAAACTTAGTAAGTAACATCAAATTTTCGTCCGGTGGTTTTCAGTCGCGTTATGGAGATAAGTTGTCTTCCGTTTTGGATGTAACCTATAAACGTCCCAAAGCTTGGGGAGGTTCTTTCTCGGCATCTTTATTGGGTTTTACCGGGCACTTGGAAGGTTGCGACAAATCAAAACGATTTACTTTTTTGGTGGGATTCCGCCAGAAATTGAGTCAGTACATCGTAAGGAGTTTGGAAACAAAAGGGCAATATAGTCCCAGTTTTATTGATGTTCAGTTGTTTGCTACCTACTTGATTAATGAAAAGTGGAATGTTGAATTGATTAGTAATTATGCCAATAATCGGTTCTTTTTTGCCCCTGATTCCCGTACTACAAAATTTGGTAGTGTACAAGATGTAAAGCAATTGGAGATGGCATTCGAAGGCTCAGAAAACGATAGATATTCTTCGTTTATGAATGGTTTAGCGTTGAATTTCTTCCCGAAAGAGAATATAAAATTAAAGTTGTTAGCCTCCGTTTACAATAATAGCGAGAAAGAAACTTTTGATATTATCTCCGACTATCGGATTGGGGATGTGGAAACCGATCAAAGTAAATCAAACTATGGTGAAGTAAGTTCGTTTCGTGGATATGGAGGCATTCAGAATCATGCCCGAAACTTCCTTAATACAGGCATTTATCAGGTAGCCCATCGCGGCACATGGATAACGGGTAAACATTCAGTAGCTTGGGGTGTAGACTATAAACACGAACGTTTAAATGATAAAATCAATGAATGGGATCGATTAGATTCTGCAGGATATTCATTACATTATTTTGACGATCAGAAATCGTTTTATGGCGATTCAATGGCGCCTTCCGCCAATCCTACCATAAGTATGGATAATGTATTGAAAGGAACATTTACGTTGAATTCCAATCGAATTACAGCATATATTCAAGATACCTGGCGCTTGGGTAAAGAAGAACGAGTAACATTTAACTATGGACTCCGCCTCCACTATTGGGATGTAAATAAAGAACCTGTAATAACACCACGTGTACAGTTCTCTTTCCGGCCAAAGACCAAGAAGAATGCAGATGTAATCTTTACATTATCGGGGGGGATGTATTATCAACCTCCGTTTTATCGGGAAATGCGGGCCATGGATGGGGTAGTTAACCTTAACTTAAAAGCCCAAAAATCGGTACACATAGTAGCCGGGGCAAGTTATGCTTTTAAGGCTTGGAAAAGACCTTTCTTGTTTGCCACAGAGGTGTACTATAAGTATTTATGGGACATTGTTCCGTATGAATTTGATAACGTGTTGATTCGGTATAACGGACTGAATAATGCAAAAGGCTTTTCTACCGGTTTAGATATGCGATTAAACGGCCAATTGGCTGAAGGCTTAGAGTCTTGGATAAGCATGTCGGTAATGGGCACCTTTAACGATATAGAAGGGGATAAGAAGATGGTATTTGTTGATTCGCTCGGGAACACAATTAAATACGTCAATTCAACCAATAGTGACCAAGTTCGTGATACTTTGTTTCAAGATATAGGTTACCAACCTCGTCCTACTGATCAGCGTGTTACATTTAATCTTTATTTTCAGGATTATATTCCGAAATTTCCTTTCATTAGGTTTAATTTAAACTTAGTGTTTGGATCCGGCTTACCATTTAAATCGCCAGGTGCTGATGCTTATACCGATAAGAACCGAATGCCTTTCTACAGAAGAGTAGATGCAGGTTTTTCCGGTCAATTGTGGAATCCTAAATGGGCAAAAACGAAAACGAAATTGTCGGAAGGCTTTAAGTCGGTTTGGATAAGTATCGATGTATTGAATATTTTTGGTATCAGTAATACGGTATCTTATACTTGGGTGAAAGACTTTTACAATAACCAATATGCTGTACCAAACTATTTAACGAATCGAAGGATAAACGCAAAAGTTGTGTTTAATTTTTAGCACCTATTTTTTTAAAATCGGAAGTGTAAAGAAGAATGTTGAGCCTTTTCCTACTTCACTTTCGACCCAAATTTTACCTCCATGTGCGAATACAATTTTTCGACAAATGGAAAGCCCCATTCCTGTTCCATCATTCTTTTGATCGCGCTTTAATCGTTCTAACGGATTAAAAACGAGCTCCACATATTCTTGAGGAATCCCCAAACCATTGTCTTTCACTGAAAATGTTGACATTGTATCACCAGGAATGCAGTTTACTGATATTTCGGGAGTTGTATCGGATGCGGTATAACGAAGGGCATTAACAATTAAATTTTGCATAACTTGATATATAAGTAGGGGATCACCTTTTACATTACATAAGCTGGAATATCTAACAATGCCTTGCTTTTCTTGCACTAAACTCTCAATTTGTAGTAATACTAGGTCTAATACTTCTTTCATATTTATCGCTTGGAAATTAGCAGAAGAAGATGGAATAGTTGAGAATGTAAGTATTTCGTTAATTAATCGAATCATTAACGTGCTGTTGTTTTTTATGTAACTGGTATAGTCGTTTATTTCAATATCAACTATATTGCTTTTATCGAGTTTATGCTGAAGTAATCCTGCAAAGTTGGCAATTGTTCTAAGTGGCTCTTTTAGGTCGTGTGATACTACATGCGCAAATTGCTTAAGATTTTCATTGCTTTTTTGCAATTCTTGTGTTCTTCTATTTACTTCCAGTTCTAGATTCTCGTTGTGTTTTAAGATTTTACGTTTATCATCATTAATATTTCGAATAAGGGAAAGGTTAAAGCGAACCATTACAGAAGCTATATAACAAGACAAATTGATGGCAACGAGAGCAATTGTAAAGTAAGAAAACATTTCTAATGTAATTTGCGCTGTGCCATAATGGTGAACAATTACACCAAAGTGCATAAGAAGAAAAAAGGTAAACAGCAGGGCAATGTATCGATAGTTTACAGTGTCTAAAAAGAATGATACCATTAATAAAAGCGTACCTTCTAAAGCAAATAGCGTAACATAAAGGCGAAGGAAGTGAACTGTTACTTCATGTAGATAATCGACCAATATACCGTATACGAAAATTGCGGTAAGGCAAGTGCCAATGAGGAGTTTAAGTGCGCTATCCATTTTATTGGAACGAATCAGATAAATGGAGATTAGCGTGCCAATAATGCCCAATACATCCGCAGTATAATGTGCTGTGCCCATTGCACATGTTAGGTGTATTACAAACACTATTGAAAAAAAAAGAAAGAGTCCGCTGTTGACAAAAAAGGCATACGATCGTCTTTTTTGTTCAATTTCGCTCAATTGGGGTGAAGGTTGGGGGAATATTATTTTTCTGAACATGTTGCAATAATATTAAATATGTACGCAACATGAAATCATTCATTTTAATATTCAATTAGAAAGTAATTTGTTTCTTTCAAAGAGGCTTAAGCAACTTGTGCAATCATACGTTCCACCTCTTCCAGTTTTTGAATCGAAAGTTTGGATAGCATTTTATTGATATCAATTTTCTTATCCCTTCTTCGGATGGATTGCAAAGGATGATCCATTCTGTCGTCTAATAAGTCGTTTGGAATCCACTCAAAAATCTCATTAGGTGTACAATTTAGTAGAATACACAGCTGCTCAATGTGGTCAAGTCGTATTTGCTCTACCTTGTTGTTTTTGTACTTATGTGCTGTAAAAGGTACAAATCCTCCTTTTACTAGAAAACGATAGGGGTGCTCTATACCGCGAGCTTTGAAGATTCGTTGAAGATTTAAAGACAACATTGCTATATATTTTAGTTTCCAAAAGTGCAAATTGTATATCGTCTCCGGCAAACTAAACTTTACACATTGTGGATAAAAAATAGCTCATCTCAAAGTAAAATTACATAAACACAATATTCACTACCGTATTATCAAACTTATGATAAAAATAAGCAAAGTTGAGTTTGAGTTTTTTTCATTTTAGTTTGAAAACACAAAACAACTATTTTCGGTTTTAATCGTTTTGTTATGTAGTTTTGTATTTTACTTAAAGAAACCATATGTCGGAGCATAATAGCCACATTTCCAATGCATTAATACATGAAACATCGCCCTATTTGTTGCAGCACGCCTATAATCCGGTACACTGGATGCCGTGGAATGAAAAAGCATGGTTTAAAGCGAAAGAAGAAGACAAGTTGGTTATTGTAAGTATAGGCTACTCGGCTTGTCATTGGTGTCATGTTATGGAACATGAATCGTTTGAAAACCAAGAAGTTGCAGATTTGATGAATCAATTTTTTGTTTCCATTAAGGTGGATCGAGAAGAGCGACCCGATATTGACCACATTTATATGGACGCGGTTCAGCTCATTACCGGTCATGGTGGCTGGCCACTGAATGCGATTTGTTTACCTGATGGAAAACCTGTATATGCAGGCACCTATTTTAAACGGGAGCAATGGATGTATTTGCTGTCTTTTTTAGAAGAAGAATATCGAACTAAACGATCGGAAACACTTAAAAGAGCGGAGGCTATTACGCATGATTTAAAGCAGTTGGATATTATTCCATTGGCGGCTAATGTACCTTTTTCGCCAGTTGTTGTGGACGATATTAAAGAAAAGATGATTCGAAATTGGGATTTTCAATATGGGGGAAGGAGAGGAGCACCCAAGTTCCCAATGCCTTCGTCTTTGTTATTGATGATTGATTTGTTTCATTTCAACCAAGATAAGAAAGTATTAGCGGCAATTACGGTTACGCTTGACAGCTTAATAATGGGGGGCATTTTTGACCATGTTGGCGGTGGATTTGCCCGTTACTCGGTTGACGAATATTGGCATATCCCTCACTTTGAAAAAATGCTTTACGATAATGCTCAGTTGTTGGAAGTATTTGCCAAAGCCTACCAATTGACACGAAAAGAAGAGTATAAGGCTGTTATTTACAAAACCTTTGAATTTCTGCAGCGCGATTTAAGAGATACCTCAGGTATTTATTATTCAGCCTTAGATGCCGATAGCGAAGGGGTAGAGGGGAAATATTATATTTGGTCGATAGATGAATTAAAATCCATTTTGGCAAACGATTATACGCTTTTCGTTGAACGATTTTTGATTAGCGAAGATGGTAATTTTGAAGGTGAAAACCATTTGGTTCGAAAAAGTTTAGCTGGTTTTGGTTCAACACAAGAACAAAATTGGATGAATAAACTTTATGCTGTTCGAAGCTCAAGAATTGCTCCGGGATTAGACGATAAATCAATCACTTCATGGAACGCATTATTAGTAAAAGCACTAAGTGTTTGCTATAACGTATTCAATGATGCCCGTTTCTTAACTGAAGCGGAACAAATTAACTTATTTATCAAACAAAATCTTTTGCAATCAGATAACATCCTTTATCGAAATTTCAAAAAAGGTAAAGTGTCAACACCTGCATTTTTAGAAGACTATGGAACGTGTATTGCGTCAAATATAGCGCTCTATTCAGCCACCTTTCAAGAGGAATACTTGTTTGCCGCCAAAACATTAACCGATTATTGTATCCAACACTTTTACAATGCACAAAATGGTATGTTTTTCTTTACTTCCATTGATGACGAACCTTTAATTTCTCGTAAAACAGAAACGGCCGATAATGTAATTCCATCCTCTAATGCTGTAATGGCAAATGCATTATATTATTTAGGTGAAGTATTTGACGATAGCAGTTACCAGCGTATGGCATTACAAATGGCGCAAAACATGCAGAAACTAACAGAAGAACATCCTTTCTTTTACAGCGCTTGGGCACGTCTTGAATTGAGAATAATTGCTGGATTTACTCAAGTAGCTATAGTAGGTGAAGAATGTGAAAGATATAAGAATGAGTTGGATCGACTTGCTTTATCCAATGTGCTAGTATTAGGTTCAAAGTCGAATAGTAAGTTACCGCTATTGATGGATAAACACATTATGGGAAAGACTATGCTCTATATTTGTAAAAACAAAAGCTGCAGTCTTCCGGTGCAAACGGTGAAAGAAGCAATTGACTTAATCAACGCTTAAACGCTATTTCGAGAAATAGTCGGTTAAAAGCGATGAAATTAAAGGATAAAACAGCGCCTTTTTGTTTTCAAATTCCCCTTTGTTCATCCATTCAATGGCTTCAATGTCTTCTTCTGTTTGAGGTTCAAGGGTATTTGTTCCAACTAAGTCCATCAGGTACCAATGAGTTTCCTTGATACAGTTTTTCCCTTTTATGACATAGCAGTGATAGGTTACAATAGTTCGATGTGAAGCGCGGATTACATCAGCACCGGTCTCCTCTTTTACTTCGCGAAGTGCAGCATCTTCAATCTTTTCACCGGCTTCTACTTTTCCTTTTGGCAAATCCCAGAATCCACGTCTGAAAATAGTTAACACTTTCCCATCTGCATTTTTAATAATTCCACCAGCGGCAACAATTCCATCAGCGAAATCGAAAATAGATTCTAAAGCTTCTTCAACAAATGGAGTAACTAATGCGATATTCCCTTTGAATCCATTGAATAACATGGATGGCTCTGTTCGAAAATCAAATACCTTTTCTTCATCGGAAAGAATAATGGTATAACTCTTTTTATCGAATGCATCGGGTTTATTGGTAATAAGAAGGTGGAAGTTGTCGAAGTAAACAATCTTTTGCATAAAGGATTAGCATTAAAAATTCAATTCTACAAATAAATGATATAAAATTGCACTATGATTTTGAATAATGTTGTAGCTCGTGATATGGCTGATTTCCTATTGGAAATAAAGGCTGTAATTTTGAATGCCGCTGATCCTTTTACTTGGGCAAGTGGTATAAAAAGTCCTATATACTGCGATAATCGTAAAACCTTATCTCATCCTAAAGTTCGGAATTTTATTAAAACATCTTTTGCTGATTTAATTGACGATGAATTTGGTGATACCGATGTTATTGCCGGAGTTGCAACTGCAGGCATTCCGCATGGGGCTTTAGTAGCAGATGTATTGAATTTACCTTTTGTGTATGTACGTGATAAGCCTAAAGGCCATGGTTTGGAAAATCAGATTGAAGGGAAATTAGAGCCCGGACAGCGCGTTTTTGTGATAGAAGATTTGATTTCAACAGGAGGAAGTTCTTTAAAAGCGGTAGATGCTTTGCGAGCTGCCGGGGCAGAAGTAGTAGGCTTAGGGGCTATTTTTACATATGGCTTTCCACAAGCCGAAACCGCATTTAAAGAAGCGAATTGCAAAGCTGTTACCCTTACGAATTACGATACGCTTTTAGATATTGCACTGCGTAATAATTACATCAAACAAAGCGAGTTAGACACGCTAAAGGCTTGGAAAGAAAATCCCCAAGGTTGGAACAAATAGTAAAATTCGCTGTTCTTCATTTACTTTTAAATTTAGATTATGGAATATAGGAGATTAGGCAATTCCGGATTGCAGGTGAGTGCCCTTTCGTTAGGAAGTTGGGTTACTTTTGGTAGTCAGATTACAGACGATGTGGCCGAAAAGCTTATGCATACTGCCTATGAAGCAGGTGTTAACTTTTTCGATAATGCTGAAGTATATGCTTCCGGAAAGTCGGAAATTGTAATGGGTAATATACTTAAGAAAGCCAATTGGGATAGAAGTACTTACATTGTTTCCAGTAAAGTGTTTTGGGGTGGACAATTGCCGAACCAAAAAGGACTAATGCGAAAACACATTTTTGAAGCTTGCGAAGGAGCCTTGAAGCGTTTACAAGTAGACTATTTAGATTTGTTTTTTTGTCATCGCCCGGATGTAAATACACCTATTTCTGAAACGGTTTGGGCTATGAATACGCTTATTCAGCAAGGAAAAATTACGTATTGGGGAACGAGCGAATGGACCGGACAACAAATTACAGAAGCACACTATTGGGCAGAACGATATAAATTGATTGGTCCAATTATGGAACAACCGCAATATAACATGTTCGAGCGAAAGAAGGTAGAGCTTGATTACTTGCCGGTGTATAAAACGTTTGGTTTAGGAACAACGATTTGGTCGCCTCTAGCCTCTGGTTTGCTTTCCGGAAAGCATATTAACAGTTCTCCTGCAGATTCTCGTTTTGAAATGCCGAGTATGAGTTGGTTAAAAGAACGCGTTTTATCGGAGCAAGATAAAATGGAGAAAGTCAAACAATTAAAAACTTTGGCTGAAGAAATAGTTATTCCACTTCCACATTTGGCTATAGGTTGGTGTTTGAAAAACCCTAATGTTTCAACTGTTATTTTAGGCGCTTCAAAAGTTGAACAGTTGGAGCAAAACCTATTAACTTGGGATTCGCTTCCTAAAATAACAGATGATATCTTGTTAAAGATTGAAGACATTTTACAGAACAAGCCGGTTTTAATCACTTTTTAAACGATACGATTACATATTAACATTAAGGTTATAAATTAAACCATATTTTAGCGAAGGCACGTTTCCATTTTTCCGTATTTGTGCTACATTCGTTTTTAAACATTTTTAAGAATAATGAGAAATCTCTTTTTTAGCCTTTTCCTTTTGTTTTCAACAACTAGTTTTGCTCAGCGTGTATGTGGTACTATGGATCACCAACATATGCTTGAACTCCAAGATCCAAAAGTTGCACAGCAGCGGATAGCCATTGAACAATTCACATCACAATACGTAGCGAATAACTTAAATTCAAATAATAGCAATAGAGCTGTAATAACTATTCCTGTAGTTGTTCATGTTGTTTACAATACTGCTGTTCAGAATATTTCGGTAGCTCAAATTCAATCGCAAATCGATGTTTTAAACAGAGATTTTGCTAAATTGAACTCGGATACAACGAAAATACCTGCTGTATGGAAGAGTTTGGCTGCAAATACAGATATCCAATTCTGCTTAGCACAACGTGATCCCAATGGTAATGCTACAACGGGCATAACAAGAACCTCAACCACTACTACCTCATTTTCAACGAATAACGCAGTTAAAACTGTTGCTCCGGCTTGGCCAGCAGATTCGTATTTGAATCTATGGGTTTGTAATTTAGGAAGTAGTTTGCTAGGTTATGCTCAATTCCCGGGTGGACCGGCTTCAACTGATGGAGTTGTGGTAACTTATACGGGATTTGGAACTAACGGAACAGCTACTGCGCCTTATAATTTAGGAAGAACCGCAACACACGAAGTTGGTCACTGGTTAAACTTATATCATATTTGGGGTGATGATGGAGGCTCATGTTCCGGTTCTGATCAAGTTGGAGATACCCCAAATCAAGCCAACTCTAATAGTGGTTCGCCTACTTTCCCGAGAACTGATGCTTGTACTCCGGCTTCTCCAGGTGTAATGTTTATGAATTATATGGATTACACGAACGATGCCGCTATGTACATGTTTACGAACGGACAAAATACCCGTATTCAATCATTGTTTGCAACAGGAGGTTCGAAAGCTTCTCTTAAAAATTCGTTGGGCTGTGTACCCGTAAGTAATTCGCCTGTAGCATTATTTACAGGTACTCCAACAACTATTTGTCCGGGAAGTTCAGTTTCCTTTACTAGTCAATCTACCGGTGCGCCAACATCTTATTCTTGGACATTTACAGGTGGTACTCCCGCAACATCAACTGCTGCAGCGCCAACAGTAGTTTATAATACGCCAGGTACTTACACGGTTTCGTTAACAGTATCTAATACGTTTGGAACAAATACACTCACTAAAACAGCCTACATAAATGTTGTAAATGCTTCTCCACTGCCTGTAGTAGAAGGCTTTGAAAGCACAACATTCCCGCCAGCCAATTGGACTATTGGAAATCCTGATAATTTAACGGCATGGGTTCGCACAACCAGTGCAAGTGGTTTTGGCACATCCACCGCATCGGCATATTTCGACAATTATACCTCAAATTATTCCGGCCAAAAAGATTACATCTATTCTCCATCGTACGATTTTACGAACGTAACTAATGGCAGATTGAAATGGGATTATGCCTACACTTATTATCAAACTAGCTACGATTCGTTGCAAATAATGTATTCGATTGATTGCGGAGTAACTTGGACCAATCTATGGAAAAAAGGAGGGGTTTCTTTAGCTACAGCAACAGGGATTTCAGCTAAGTTTGTCCCAACTGCTTCACAATGGAAACGAGATTCGGTGAGTTTGAGTGCATTAGTTGGCAAAAGTAATGTGAAATTTGCATTCATCAATATTACTAAGTACGGTAACTCTTTATTGCTAGATAACATCAATATTTTTGATGCGATAAGTACTTGTAGTAAGCCGGTTGCAGATTTTACTGCAGCTCCTACCACTGTAAATGTTGGCAGCACCGTTGCTTTTACAGATTTGTCTACTAATTCGCCTACTTCTTGGGCTTGGAATTTTGGAGGAGGAACACCGGCCACTTCTACAGTTCAGAATCCAACAATTACGTTTAATACCATTGGAACATATAATGTAACACTGACGGCATCAAATGGTTGTGGGGCTTCAACAGCAGTAACCAAGACTGCATACATAAATGTTGTGAATGGCTCTACCGGAACACCTCCAATTGCAGGGTTTAGCGCTAATAAAACCAGTGTTTGTGCTGGAGGTTCAGTGGCTTTTATTGATACGTCTAAAAACACCCCTTCAAGTTGGGCTTGGACATTTACAGGCGGAAGTCCGGCTGCATCCTCGCTTCAATCACCAACTGTAACGTATTCTACCCCTGGTACTTATCTTGTAAAATTAGTAGTATTCAATGCTGGAGGAAAAGACTCTGTTAGCAAAGCGGGTTATATAACTGTAAATGCAAATCCTTCAGCCTCTACAAATACATTTGCGGTGAGTTGTTTTGGAGGAAGCACAGGAAGTGCAACCGCTTCCGGTACTGGCGGAACTCCAGGATATACCTATTTATGGTCAAGTGGCGATGTAACTTCTTCTATTATTAATAAACCTGCGGGATCATATACGGTAACAGTAACTGACATCAAATTGTGTAATGCTACAGCAATAGCAAACATTTCTCAGCCTTTTTCTGCACTTGGAATTACTATGAGTCAAACCAATGCGTATTGCGGACAGAATAATGGTACTGTAACTGCCAACGCAACTGGAGGTTCAGGCGGATTTTCGTATACTTGGAGTGGCAGTGCGTCTACTACGCAAACAATTAGTGGCTTAGCTCCAAATACATATGCGGTAACCGTAACCGATCAAAAAGGGTGTACAGTTCAAGGCGCAACATCGGTTGCAGTAGATCCGAATGATTTAACCATTAATTTTAATGTTACTGATGCTTCTTGTGGTCAAAACAATGGTTCAGCCATTGCTATTCCATCCGGGTCAAGTATAGGAGCTACGTATGTTTGGAGTAATGGTCAAACCATTGCATCTGCCGATAATCTTGGTATAGGTACTTACCAAGTTACGGTAACCAATGCCAGTGGATGTAGTGCATCAGCTACAGTAGCTATTGGAAATACTAATGGACCGTCCGTTTCTGTTTCAGCATTCAATGCATCTTGTTTTGCGTTGAACAACGGTTCTGCTATTGCTTCAGTATCTAGTTCCGGGAACTATTCAATTGCATGGAGTAACGGTCAAACCGGAGGAACTGCTACGAATCTCTTAGCCGGAACATACTATGTAACGGTTTCTGAATCCGGATGTCAAACTATAGATACATTCACCATTCTTGAACCTTCACAAATTACCGCTACGTCTTCGGTTGTAAATACTTACCAAGGTGGCAATGGCGGTTATGCATCTGTTACTGCTTCCGGTGGAACGCAACCCTATTCTTATTCTTGGAATAATGGAGCCACTACTAGTTCAATATCCGGATTGTCGGTTGGTTCTTATTCTTGCACTGTTTTTGATGCTTCGAATTGCAGTGTTGTGGTAAATGCAGATATTATTCCGAATAGTATTCAAGATATAGAGCTTTTGACTAATGTATCTATTCGTCCTAATCCGGCAACCGACATTTTGCAGCTAGAATTTAAATTTTCTTCATCGGTGGAATTCTCTTATGCTTTAACAGACGAAATTGGAAGAGCCATTATTACTTACGAAAAAGTTAATGCTGCGAACTATTCATCCACTATTGAGGTTAGTGCATTAACTTCGGGTGTTTACTATATTCAATTGAAAACAAACAGTGGCACTAAGACTTATAAATTTATAAAACAATAAAACCAAGCATGAGAAAAATTTTCACTGCAATTTCTGCCTTCTTGCTTATCGGTAGTTCTACAGCACAACAAAATAATTGGTGTGGGTCAATGGATGTACTGCATCAACAAATGGCAAATGATCCTGCAACTCAACTTCAGTACGATAATTACATTCAATATTGCAAAGACAATGAATTTAATTACCGGTTGAATGATTTTAATAGAGGTATTTCTGATACGATTTATATTCCGGTTGTTTTTCACATTATTCATAATGGTGATGTTATTGGCGCTTCAGGAGGGGAGAACATATCTGAGGCCCAGATTTTATCGCAAATGGAAGCCTTCAATAAGTATTTCTCGATGACGAATGAAAACGCTGCTGATATTCCGGCAGAATTCAAACCATTGGCAACAGCTACAAAAATTCGTTTTTGTTTGGCCATTACCGACCCTTCCGGAAATCCTACAACAGGTATCATTCGGCATAACTTAGGTGCTGCTGATTGGGAACAAAACGATATTGATAACACCATTAAGCCTTCTACAATTTGGGATAGAAACAAATATCTGAATATTTGGTCTGTTCGTCCGGGTGGTACAATGGCTTCCTCGGGTGTGTTAGCATATGCCCAATTCCCTCCGCCTTGGGGAGGTGCTGCAAATACAGATGGATTAGTTGCCCGATATAACACTATTGGAGCAGGAAGTGGATTTGGACTTATGGCAAACTATAACAAAGGTAAAACACTTGTACACGAAGTAGGGCATTGGTTAGGTTTGTTTCACATTTGGGGCGATGATAATGGAAAATGTGCCGGACAATCCGGTGCAGGATCCGATAATATTGGTGATACTCCGGATCAAGCTGATCAGTATTTTGGGTTTCCGACTTATCCTCAGAATTCATGTGGGAAAAGTAATATGTTCATGAACTTCATGGACTACACTAACGATGATTGTTCTTCGATGTTCACTATTGGTCAAGTTACCCGTATGCAATCCATTTTAGACAATGGAAGGAATTCTTTGAAATCTGTTGCAACGCGTTGTTTCAAAAGCTTAGATTTATCAATTGAGAAAACGATTCAGCCTAGTACTTCGGTATGTTTAGGTAGTATTAAGCCATTACTTTTAGTGAAAAACAAAGGATTGAGTGATATTACCACCGTTACATTTAGTTATGCAGTTGATGGTAGTTGGAATACATATCCTTGGACAGGTCTAATTCCTGCTTTAGGATCAACAACCATTGCATTACCTGCAATTACCGGACTTGGAAATGGAGCCTATACTTTTGAAGCCATCATCACGGATGTGAATGCATTAGGAACAGATAACACTTCGTCAAACGATACTTCAAATGTAGCATTTAGTGTTGCGGATGCGGGTCCGGGATTTCCTTCACCGTATACAGAAGACTTTGAGAGCGGGTTTTTCCCTCCGTCAGATTGGACCATTGAGAATCCAAATAGTGACGCAGTTACTTTTAATGAAAAAACAGGACTTGGTGCTTATAGTTTAAGTAATACTTGTATTTGGATTAATAATTACGGTTATGCAAGTAATCCTAATACCCCAAATGTTCGAAAAGATGCATTTGTGTTACAAGATTTAGATTTAACCTCAATGCCGGGAACTAATTTGGCATTTGATTATGCGTATGCAAAACGTGGTACTAAAACCGATACGCTGCAAGTTTCTTATTCGCTCGACTGCGGTATAACATGGAATTCAATTTGGAAAAGTGGAGGTGCGGCATTAGCTACATCCACCAACGAGACAACACTTCCGTTTTTACCTGAATCGAATGAGTGGAAAACGGTTAGCATACCTTTAACTTATTTAGGAGGACAGCCGAAAGTTCGCTTCAAGTTTGAAAACTTCACAGGTTGGGGTAATGCTCTTTATATCGATAATATTAACGTTAAACAGGACAACACAGGAATTAATGATAAATCTTACAAAGTAAATGTAAGTGTATTCCCAAATCCCGGAAATGCTATCGTTACAGTAAAATTACCGGATAATCATTTATTTGAGCAAATTCAGATTGTAGATGCTTTAGGCCGAGTAGTTAAAACGCAAGCCATTATAGACCCAATAGCTTTGGTTCGTGTTTCCGATTTATCGGAAGGGGTTTATACCATTAACTTATTTTCAGCAAAAGGAACTCAATCGGAGAAGCTAGTAATTTCCAAATAGTAAATACTTTTCAATACAGTAAGCAGTATCCAATGGGTACTGCTTTTTCTTTGTCAAACCTTTGTCATGGTCTACAATTTTTAGGCTAAAAATTGAATGAAAACAATAGTTTTATGAACTGAAAAAGCATTCACTATGCGAAAATAAATGTTTTAATGCTGCGTTTAACTGTTTATTTGAAATGATAGTGGCAATGGATTTTCGTAATTTACATTGGATATTTATTTAATGTATTTTCAATGCTTTTGCCCAATGGGAAGAAATTTGTATGGTCTTCGAATCTAAACAATAATAGAAGGCCCGTCACTACTATTTTTATCGTAATTGGAAAGCATAAATCAACTAAAAATGAAGAAAACAATCTTGCTTTTACTTGTTATTCAAGCCCAAATACTGTTGGCGCAAAGAATCAATAAAGATGCAGTTCGCCAACATGTAACATATTTAGCGTCCGACAAGCTGGAGGGGAGGAGTCCGGGTGAAAAGGGAGGTAATCTTGCAGCAAAGTACATAGCAGATTATTTCAAAAAAATAAAATTGAAACCTGCAGGGAGTAAAGGTTACTTCCAACCCTTTACCTTTGGCGAAAGCTTGAATCCGCATGATACTGTGCAAAACAATAAAATACAACGAACAGGCAAAAATGTATTGGCTTTTTTAGATAATGGTGCTAAGCAAACCATTGTAATTGGAGCGCATTATGATCATTTAGGTTGGGGAAATCACGGCAATTCTTTAGATGCAAATCCGAAAAACAAAATACACAATGGAGCAGATGATAATGCCAGTGGAGTTGCCGGTGTTTTAGATATCGCACGCTATCTCACGCAAAATAATATTCAGGAACACTATAACTACATGTTTATTTGTTTTTCAGCCGAAGAAAGTGGTTTGCTGGGTTCAAAGTATTTTACTCATCATCCAACGTTAAACATAGCTGATTTGAATTTCATGCTCAATATGGATATGATAGGCCGATTGAATGACTCGACCAAATTATTGTTAGTGTATGGTACAGGTACCGCACCTGAACTAAATCAGCTAGTTTTTACACCCAATAAAGATTTTCGAATTAAAACAGATTCATCCGGCATTGGACCATCTGATCATACCTCATTTTATTTAAAAAATATTCCGGTGCTTCATTTTTTCACCGGGCAACACAGCGATTATCATAAACCGTCTGATGATGTAGAAAAAATCAATTTCGAGGGAGAGCAAATTGTTCTTGAATATATTCTATCGTTGTTGGATACGATAGACCATTTACCTCGTCTTCAATTCTTAACCACTCGAAATGCCGAGCAGACAAAATCGAGTTTTAAAGTAACGCTTGGCATTATGCCCGACTATGCTTTTGAAGGGAAAGGGTTACGTGTAGATGGTGTGACTGAAGGGAAAGCCGCGTCAAAAGCCGGGTTAAAACAGGGAGATATAATTATTAAATTAGGTAACTATTCCATCAGTGAAATTCAAGAATATATGAAGGCCCTTAGCCACTTTTCGAAGGGAGAAACGATAACTATTGAAATAGTTCGAGGGAAAGAAGTGCTAAACTATCCGCTTACGTTTTAGTTAGGATTTTGTCTTTGTCCATGAATAGTTGAACATATTCTGAAAAGACAATTTGTATTTGACTGTAATTATTGCATTTACACACAACGATAAATGAGATGTATTTCCTTGCTTATTTTGGCAATGTATTTGTTATAAGCTATTTATAAAACCTTTACAATCTTTTCCGGCAAATTGTTCAAAAGAATGGAGTGAAGAAATAATTGTAAGATAGCCTTATTAACAATTATATTTTTTTTTAATATTACCATAGAAAACACCCAAGAACCTATGATTAGTAAAAACAAAGTACTTTACCCAATTGGCTTGAGTTTTCTCTTGCTTTTTTTTTATAGTTTTTTTTCTACCTTAAAACTTGAAAATTTTACCATGTTTATCGTCATGGTATTCTTTATGATGTTTAATCAGTTGTTATCTTTTTTATTAGTAGACACAAGCCCTAAGGAAGGCTTAAATCAAGTTGGTTTGATATACAGTTTGTTGGTTACCACACAAATGTTTTCGATTATTTTTTTGGGAATTTATTTATCATCAGGACCAATAGGCGTAAAAAAGCATTTTCAATTGGATGCTATCCTATTTTCAATTTTGTTTTTTGTTTTAGCGCTTCCTGCCGTTATGACTTTTTTGATTTGGTACTTCAAAGTAAGATTACAAAAGCCCAAATTTTAGTTTTTTAAAAACACATTATCAAATTCGCACATTTGTCTTATAGTAATGAATAGTTACTTTCGTAAAAACATCTTATAATGAAAAATAGCATAGCCGCTCTAGGAATACTAAGCCTTTTTTTAATTACATCTTGCAGCAATTCGAATAACCTTTTAGGCGGTAGTTGGAGTTTTAAAGGTATAAACTATACTGCTTATTCAGCTGTGGGCTCAACAACGGCTAAAACATTGACGGCTACTACAGCCTCTACGAGTGAAGTCAATAATCTCGTTTTTCATTTTAGTTCTTTCCCACCTGCTCCTGGAAATTATGCGATTACAAATGTTCCGGTTTCAAGCGCAGGACAAGTTTATGTTATTATGAATATTGGTACCAAAACATATACTTTATCAAACAGTGCAAGTGCAGTTGCTACGGTAACTGTTTCTGGATCGAAGGTAAATGTAAGCGTGCCAAGTGTTGAGTTTTCAAATACATTCATATCAACTCCTGATGCCGGTTTATTTTCTGCAAATATTTCGCAGAATCTATAGTTTAAAATCTTCGTGTTGAAGTTTATTTAGGCATTTCAGGGGCACTTGCTGTTGATTGTTAGGCCTTTATCCATATGGTAAATCGGCATAAATAAAGTTTATGCATTTTCATCTAAACTTAGCCCTAATGATGGCAAGTAAAATATTCTCGACACAAAAGACATAGTAGAATTCAATGATCCCTTTTCCTACTTTCGCAAAAAAATAATTATTATGAAAAAGCAACAAATCCTCCTTCTTTTTGCCCTTTTTTCCATCACCTGGCTTAGCTCATGTAAAAAAGATCCGGATCCCACATCAAGTGGTTATTACATTAAGTATAATCTAGATGGCAAAAGTTATTATAACAAAAGCCAAGTTTTTCAAGCCGGTTGCAATGATTCTTATGAATTAGGTGGTTGGTGTAACAGCGAAAAGAATTTCTATGATGCTGCCGGCATTACAATTGTTTTCACTAATGCGATTACGAAAAGTGATGTTCTAGCATTAGCCGGAAAAACTTTTTACTTCGATGCAACTAGTACAGGTACCTTGCCTATTGATGGCATCATTTTTAAGCATAATATTGGTATGAGCTATGTTTACTCATATTCAACAACAGATCATTCTTACTTTGTAAAAATCAATTCTGTAGCATTTGTTGAAAACAACGGTATGTTTAATATTTATAAAGTTACAGGTACTTTCAAAGCAAAAATGGAATACGATAGCAGCAGTCCATCGGTGTTTAAAGATGCTACTAGTGGCGACTTTAATATGATGTGGAGCTCATTTAACTAATCATTAAAACATATAAGAAAGCGAAGTTGTGTTTACGACTTTGCTTTTTTTGTGCTTGAGCTTAATTGGATTTAGAATTGTATCGTTCAGATACTTTATCGTGCGCCATACGTTTCAAATTACTCCGTAAATTGTCGTATTCCGGTTTGTAACTTTCACTGCGAATGTAGAGATAGAAAAAGAAAATCGACATCCCATTAAACAGATGCCATAGGCTGTGCGGGTATATTAGGATATGTGGATTGCACATAATTTTCTTGAAATCAAATTCAAAAAAAACAACGGCCATGGTGATGGAAATTCCTGTTGCAATCAAATAGTCTTTATTGGTATTGGGCGATTTTTTTTCGAGATACGTACCAAATCCAATGATGAGGAGAATAAATGTTCCAACAATAGGATGAACATAATGCATGGGAACTACAAATGTAAGTAGTAGATAAATACAGCTAAAAAGAATGATGAGAATAAGTCGTTCTGTCCAATACTTTTTGCTCGTATCTTTTCCTCGGACCGTTAATAATACACGATGCGATAAATACATTAACGGAAATAGAGAAATGCTGTATACCCCTGAAAAGTCCATATCTGAAGCTACTTCTACTAAAGACGAATGAAAGAAACTACTTGTAGCAAAAACGTAAAAACTGATAAACGATAAAACAAATGAATAGAAATGGTTGGCCGTAATTAGATTATAGGAACGCTTTTTCTTCATGTCTTCCAAGCCCTTACTGAAAAAGTACATGCCATTGATGAGATAAATAAAATTAGTGAATGTATTGATAGGCTGACGAACAAAGCGTTTCATATCGGTGAATTCGCAGAAGATATCTTCAATGCCAGGTTCAGTGTAAAAATGATCCCAAACATGGCTATCGTAAAGAAAATTATTCAGCATGGCAATGAGCGTAGCAAAAACGCAGGTGGCAACAAATGAGATCAACATTTTTTCACGAAAGGCTTCCCAAAACAGTTGACGTAGAAAAACGAAATGTCTTCGCAACTTAAATGTCCAATGCATGTTTACTATTTATCTTTACACTACAGGCTTCAGGGATTTTCTTTTAGAGGGCATGAAACGAATAGCAAATTGTTCAAAAATCAATGTTATACAATTCTGAAATAAGCCGGGCAAATAATTACATTCGCACAACAAAATTTCAAAGAAATGGCAGAAGTTTCCAATAAGATTATTTTTTCGATGGTGGGTGTAAGTAAAATCATTCCGCCAAGCCGTCAAATTCTGAAAGATATATACCTCTCGTTCTATTACGGTGCAAAAATTGGCATCATTGGTATGAACGGTTCCGGTAAGTCGACATTGCTCAAAATCATTGCAGGATTGGATCAAAACTATGTTGGAAAAATTGAATCGAGCAAAGATTTCTCTGTTGGTTATTTAGAGCAAGAACCCCTGTTGGATAATGGAAAGACCGTTATTGAGGTAATTCGCGAAGGCAAGAAAGAGATTTTTGATATGCTTACTGAATTCGAAGAAATCGGTAACAAATTCATGGAGCCGATGAGTGATGATGAAATGACCAAATTGTTGGATCGTCAGGGCTTATTACAGGATAAAATAGATGCAGCAAATGCTTGGGAAATCGATCAGGTATTGAACCGAGCTATGGATGCATTGCAATGTCCGGATCCTGAGGCAAAGATTGAAACGCTTTCGGGTGGAGAACGCAGACGAGTAGCTTTATGTCGATTGTTGTTACAAGAACCGGATGTATTGTTGCTGGATGAGCCAACCAACCACTTAGATGCCGAATCGGTGTTGTGGTTAGAGCATCACTTAGCACAATATCGCGGAACAGTTATCTGTATTACCCACGACCGTTATTTCTTGGATAACGTAGCAGGTTGGATTTTGGAATTGGATCGTGGTGAAGGTATTCCTTGGAAAGGTAATTACTCATCTTGGTTAGATCAGAAAGCCATACGTATGGGACAAGAAGAGAAAGTGGAATCGAAACGCAGAAAAGTATTGGAGCGTGAGTTAGATTGGGTACGTCAGGGGGTGAAAGGCCGTCAAGCCAAATCTAAAGCTCGATTGAAGAACTACGAACAGATGTTGGAAGAGGATGTAAAACAAAATGACGAAAAGTTAGAGTTGTACATTCCACCGGGACCGCGATTAGGTTCAAAAGTAATTGTAGCCAACGATGTAGCCAAAGGTTTTGGCGATCGCTTGTTGTATGAACATTTAAATTTCGCTTTACCACAAGGGGGAATTGTAGGGATTATCGGACCGAATGGTGCAGGTAAAACCACTTTGTTCCGAATGATAATGGGAGAGGAGCAGCCACTTTCAGGAACCTTTGAAATTGGCGAAACGGTTAAGATTGCTTATGTAGATCAGGCGCACTCTAAAATGGATCCTGAAAAAACGGTGTTTGATGTAATTTCAAACGGTGATGAATGGATTGAAACCGGTAAATTGAAAATGAACTCACGTGCTTATGTATCGCGTTTCAACTTCAATGGTGCCGATCAGCAAAAGAAATTGAAAGTACTTTCCGGTGGTGAACGAAATCGTTTGCATTTAGCTATGACCTTGCGTGAAGAAGCCAACGTGTTATTACTGGATGAGCCTACCAACGACTTGGATATTAATACCATTCGTGCTTTGGAAGAAGCATTAAACAACTATGCCGGTTGTGCCGTTGTTATCTCTCACGACCGTTGGTTTTTGGATAGAGTATGTACACATATTTTAGCTTTTGAAGGAGAAGGAACAGTTTACTTCTTTGAAGGCGGTTTCAGTGAATACGAAGAAAACAGAAAAGCGCGTTTAGGCGAACAACCTAAACGATTCAAATACAAAAAATTGGTTGGCTAAAACAATAAACGATGCTGAAGAAAACCTTGCTATTCGTTCTTGTTGTCTTGCTACTATTGGTTTGTGTGTTGTTTGTCAAAACATATACTACCGAATCAAAACAGTTAAGGACATCCGGGGAAAGAAAAACGTTCAGCATTCGATACGATGCATTACAGCATTTACAAAGTGCTATTCGAATTCCAACAGTATCGTACGATGGACATATAAATACCGATACTGCTGGCTTTCTAGCAGTACACCGTTTGTTTGATAGTGTTTATCCGCTTACCACACAGCGTTTGGAGAAAACAGTGATAAATTCTTTCTCATTAATTTATCGATGGAAAGGGAAGTCTAGTGCTGCTAAACCATCTATTTTGTATGCCCATTTAGATGTTGTTCCAATCGAAACAGTGAATAAAAGCGAATGGACACATGCTCCATTTAGTGGAGATACAGCAGAAGGAATGGTTTGGGGTAGAGGAACACTGGATGATAAAGGAAGTGCCATTGCGATGTTAGAATCTACAGAGGCATTACTAAAGAAAGGTTTTACCCCGGAGAATGATATTTACTTAGTATTTGGTCATGACGAGGAAATTGGAGGGAATCTAGGCGCAGGAGAAGTGGCGAAATTCTTTCTATCGAAGGGCATAAAAACGCGTTTCAATTTAGATGAAGGTGGAATGTGCACGAGTAAAATGGTTCCATTTGTTGATAAGCCTGTGATGCTTATTGGTACGGCTGAAAAAGGGTACATGACGTTGAATATTTCTGTAAAAATCAAAGGCGGACATTCCAGTAAACCGGAGAAAGAAACGTCTACAGGAGTATTAGTAGATGCATTACAGAAAATTAATGCACATCCCTTTCCTGCTCAGTTATCACCTGTGTTGGCCGATTTTGTTGATTATGTTGGTCCGGAAATGAAAATGCCGGCAAGGCTATTATTCACGAATCGATGGTTATTTGCTCCAATCATTATAAAAGCTTACCAAAATGTAGGAGGGGAGGGGAATGCTGTAACCAGAACTACATCTTCCATTACCATTTTGGAGGCTGGTGTGAAAGATAATTTGATTCCCGGAGAGGCTAAAGCGAAAGTAAACTTCCGTATTCTTACCGGACAAACGTGTGTTGGTGTTCTGAAAGAAATAAAAGATGTAGTTAATGATGAACGCGTTGTTATTGAAGTAGCCGAGAATTCGTTTGATCCATCACCCATCACCAGTACATCAACGTTTGGATTCAAAACAACCCAAGCCGTTTGTGGTGAAGTTTTTCCGGATGTTTTAGTCTCCCCTTTTCTAATGATTGGTGGAACCGATTCAAAACATTTTGAGAAAGTATCGGAGTCGTTGATTCGCTGTATGCCAGTTCGAATGAGTAAAGAACAATTGCGCACCATTCATGGCGTTAACGAACGAATAGGTATTCATGATTTTATGGAAATGATTGCCTTCTACGAACAAATGATGAAACATTTGTAATTTCAAATTACTTTTAAATTGAAAATCTTAAATCACTAAATCTTACATCTTAAACTATTACAATGGATAACGTTCAAGACCCTAATCAACAAAATCAAATCAATATTGAATTGCCAGAAGAAATCGCTGAAGGTATTTATTCAAACTTCGCGATTATTGCACACTCCAATCAAGAGTTTATCATTGACTATGTTCGTTTAATGCCGGGCATTCCAAAGGCAAAAGTAAAAGCGAGAATTGTACTTACACCGCAGCATGCTAAGCGTTTTGTGCGTGCTTTATCTGAAAATATCAAGAAATACGAAGACCAGTTTGGTGTTATAGAGGATAACGAAAATGTTCCTTACCCAATGGGCTTTGGACCAATTGCACAAGCATAATACTACACTTATTTCCAAAAAAATTGTCCGTTTTGATTGATTAGGTATCTTTGGATATTAACCAATCTATTGGTATTTAATTCTTTGTAAGATGCACACAGGAAACACATATACTATAAAGGAAGTTCTTTTTTGGACAAGACGAGACATTTACATGTTGTTGCTCATTGCAACAATACCTGTTGTTTTATATAAAGTGTTAGGATGGACCTGGTTAGCACTACCTTGGTTACCGATAGCCCTATTAGGTACAGCTGTTGCATTTGTTGTAGGTTTTAAAAACAATGCCTCTTACGATAGAATGTGGGAAGCACGAAGAATTTGGGGTTCTATAGTGAATGGTAGTCGCAGTTGGGGAATAATGGTGAAAGATTATGTAACTAATACACATGCAAAACAAGTTATTGCTGACGATGAGCTCAAAGCTATTCATCTTGAGTTATATAACCGACATTTTGCCTGGCTTACTGCCCTTCGCTTTCAATTGCGGGAAGCTAAAGCGTGGGAAGCCATTTATAAAGTTCACAACCTTGAATACAAAAATCGGTGGTTCAAAGTAGATGAACATGAACACAAATTAGCGGATGCCATTAAACCCTATTTGAAAGAAGAGGAGTATTTAATCGTTATGCAAAAAACGAATAAAGCCGCTCAGCTTATTGCTTTACAATCGTCACATCTGAAGCACCTTAAAGAAAGTGGGTTTATTGAAGACTTTCGGCATATGGAATTAGAAAAGATGTTAGTTGATTTTTATGCGCAACAAGGGGCTAGTGAGCGTATCAAAAACTTCCCTTATCCAAGACAATACGCTACACTAAATCTTTGGTTCGTGAAGATATTTGTATTACTGATTCCGTTTGGAATGTTGCAAGAGTTTGGCAAACTAGGGCATAACATGATTTGGCTTACTATTCCTTTTGCGGCTCTATCAGGTTGGATTTTTACCACATTAGAAAAGATTGGAGAGTCTTCTGAGAATCCATTTGAGGGAAGCGCAAACGATGTACCCATAACACAAATGAGTCGGAATATTGAAATCGATATGTTGGAAATGTTACAAGTCCCGCATCAATTAGAACCACTCAAACCATCTAATTTTATTCTTACTTAAAGCGAAACAAATGAATTTTGAACAAATCAGAAAGAATAACGAAGCGTGGATTGCAGAAAAATTAGCGTTAGACCCTGATTATTTTGCGAATCTTTCAAAGGGACAAACTCCTGATACGCTTTACATTGGTTGTAGCGATAGTCGTGTTACAGCTGAAGATTTAATGGGAGCTAAACCGGGAGAGGTGTTCATTCATAGAAATGTTGCCAATATGGTCATATCTATTGATTTAAATGTGATGTCGGTATTAAACTATGCCGTACGCCATCTAAAGGTCAATAATATCGTAGTGTGCGGACATTACGCTTGTGGAGGCGTTAAAGCAGCTATGCAATCGCAAGATTTAGGATTATTGAATCCGTGGTTACGCAATATTCGAGACGTGTATCGCCTGCACAAAGATGAATTGAATTGTATTGTTGATTTGGATAAACGTTATGATAGATTAGTTGAACTGAATGTTCAAGAACAATGTGTGAATTTAATTAAAACAGCTGCTGTCCAACAAGCATACAAAGAGAGAGGTTTACAAGTATATGGTTGGGTCTTTGATATACATTCCGGAAAGCTCATCGACCTAAGAATTGATTTTCCAAAGATACTTACCGATATTATGGAGATATATAAACTTGATTGAACTACTTATTTAAAATAGCTTTTCGAATCATTTTTTGCGATTCACTCAAATCGTTTATATCTCCCAAGTAATTGGTCATCGTTGCAGTACCAGATCGAGGTATGCCATGAAGTTTCATTTGTGTTCCATTTCTATTAATGGTTATATTGATTGCTTCTGCACTTTCATTGAAACGTAAATACTTTTCAAATAACTCAGAAAAATTATCGGTAGTAACTTGTATTTCGTTAACAGCTAAGAGAATATCGTCATCAAGAAGACCAAAAACATTTTCACCTGTTTTTGCAAAAGCGAAAGCACCATTTTTTTCATCATATTTTACGCCAAAATATCCACAGAAATAAACCGATTTTCTTTTTTCTTCACTGTAATCCCAGCCTAATTTAAACAAATCGCTATAAGGAAGAGGTTGTTGTCCGATAATGTATGCGTTTATAAAATCGCCAATTTTAGGATGAGTCAACGCAATAAAATCATCAAACAATTGCTCGTCTTTAAACGGTTGAGTTGTGCCATATTTTTGCGATAACTCCATCATTACTGATAGTAACGTTTTTTTGCCCTCGGTTAGTTGAGTAATGCGAATATCAAGGAGTAAGGCAATTAAAGCTCCTTTTGTATATACACTTGAATACAACTTCTGATTTGAAGGACTTAACACATCGCTGCTCATGGCCGTCATGGAAAAATTGCCATATTGTTGTCCACGATTTAATCTATTACGAATTTCACTGCGGAAATCTTTTTCAGATATCAAATCGCCTCTAATCTGTGCTAGGTAGGAAAAGTATTCTGTAACTCCTTCATACATCCAAAGATGCTTTGACATTTTCGGGTGTAGAAAATCAAAGTGTTCAATTTCTTCTGAATGTAAGTTAAGAGGAGTAACTAAATGTAAAAACTCATGGCTAGAGACATGCTTCACTGTTTCAATCAACTTTTTCTCATAGCGCGATTCAGGTAGATAATAAAACGAGGAATGGTTATGCTCCAAAGCACCATAGCCTCCGCTCAAACCCTTTGCCTTTGATGTTTGTAATCTATCAGGATCATCAAAATAATACAAAAAATGATACTCACTAACTGGAAGATCTTTTAAAAATTCTTTTAAAGCACCAGCAACGGGTTGTAAATATTCCGCAACTTTTTTACTCTTTACGATACCATTTACGGAGTAAACCGATATGTGGATATTGGCTGCTGCCACTTGAAATGAAGTTGTATCGGGAACACAGTACATCATCGGATTATCTGCCAGAAATACATAGTTAGGCGCTACAATGATATCAGTGATATTATCTTTTGATGATTTTGTTAAATTGCCGGAACCATACATTTCACTTGGCTTTTTCACTTCAATTTGAAATGGATTCATTTTAAATCCATCGAAGTAACCGAAGAAACAATGTGGATTGATTACGTAATTTAATCCAGCTTCAATATTAGAGCCTCCGGGTTGGAACACAAATTTCTTTTTGTCTTTATCGTCCCAGGTGTCATTCACCAAATATTCGATTTTATTTATCGCTTGGGCATCATAGATATAAAACTCATTTGTGTTTTTTTGCTTGGTTTTAAGTTTTTTCCTATTTTTATCGTATGCTGTAAATTGTTTAATAAATCGGCCATAATCTTTTATGGAATAACTCCCCGGAATAACACGGGGCATAATAAATACTAACTCATCCTTATCCATCCTAGGAGGCGATAATGAAACTTTAACCTGATCCTTCGATACATTTATTAAATCAACTTGGTATTGATACTGGTTTTGTGCAATTAGGAGTGAAGATAACGCCAAGAATAGCGCTGAAAAAAATTGTCTTTTCATTGTTTAGGGTTTTAAGATGATTGGGAAACGAAGAAAAGAATAAAATGAGAAAAATTAAATAAGAGCATCTCTTATTGCTAAATTCAATTTCGGTATTCGTTTTTTTCGAATAATTTTAAAGAAAGCAACATTATGCCCTTTTCAATTCAGTTAATTCTTCTAACTTTTTTTTTCCAATTAGAGTTAACTGCACAAACCGCTCCTCCGTTGTATCTCTTTAAGAATCACACCGATGGGTATGGAATGTACCGTATACCAACTATAATTAGGGCAAAAAGCGGTAAGCTACTGGCATTTTGCGAAGGAAGACAAAGCTTGTTTGATCATGGAAATATTGATCTAGTAATGAAAACATCTGCCGATAATGGTGTAACATGGAGTAGATTAGCAGTAGTTTGGAATGAGGGTACTAATACCTGCGGGAATCCCTCCCCAGTTATTGATGAAACAACAGGAGATGTCATTGTACTGGTAACTTTAAACAACGATAAAGTATTTGTACTGCGTTCAAAAAGCGAAGGCGAATCTTGGGAAGTACCGGTAGACATTACAAAGGATGTTAAAGAGACTGATTGGCATTGGTATGCTACTGGGCCTGTTCATGCAATTCAAGTTAAACATAAACCCTACAGGGGGCGGATTGTGGTGCCTTGTAATCATACTATTGAAGGGGATCCTGTACATTATTCGCATGTGATATTTTCTGATGATAGCGGGAAAACTTGGAAAAAGAGCGGAAGTGTATCTTCAAAAGACACAGATGAAAGCACTGTTGTCGAATTGAGTGATAGCAATCTTATGCTTAACATGCGCAATAGCGACAGAGCATTTCCCTGCCGAAAAGTGAGCAAGAGTATAGATGGAGGCAATACATGGAGTGTTACAACATTTGATACAACACTCATAGAGCCGGTTTGTCAAGGTGCATTGTTGAGATATGAAGATGTAATACTATTTTCAAATCCTTCACACAAAAGCCAAAGAAAAAACCTAACCATTCATGCAAGTAAGGATGACGGAAAATCATGGCAGAAAATCTTTACAGTGCATAAAGGCAAGTCTGCATACAGCGATCTAGTCTCTTTAGATAATGGAACTATTCTTTGTTTGTATGAAACCGGAAAAATCTTGCCCTATTCAGGTATTGTGTATAAGGTATTACCTATTGTTTATACCAAACCATAGTTGCTCAACGAATTTTTTTCATGAATTTAAACCGAATTGGGATATACATATATTCTTGAATTTTCCTAAACACATTTTTTCAGCTACTTGTTTCCCGTATAAATTTCCGTATTTCTACGCAAAAACTCCGTAGAAATACGGAAAATAAAATTCCGTATTTCTACGGTTGTTTGTTGGCTTTTAAATATTAAAATTTGCAATAATGTAATCAAAGTAACAATACATGTAGAAGTATTGTTTTTGCTAACCAACACTCAACGTGTTAAAAACAAAATGACAAACAAACAAAGTTTCATTAAGCCAATTTGTAAACAATTCCTTGAAAATCACTTACCGTCATATCATTTACCCCGCAAAGTAATTGATACAACAATGAACAACGAAAATATTTCAGTCAGATTAGCAACATTAATTGACTATAAAGAGTTGCAGCAGTTATTTGTGGATACGGTAAATACTGTATGCCGAAAAGATTACAACGAACAACAAATAAAAGTTTGGACGCAGAGTGTCGAGAATGAACAGCGATGGCTAAATGTTTTAACCCGGCAATATGTTATTGTTGCGTTGCATAAGAATCGAATTGCAGGTTTTTGCTCATTAGATAATGGCGATTATATTGATTTGCTTTTTATCCACAAAGATTTTCAACGCAAAGGTATTGCATCCAAATTGTATTCATTTATCGAACAAGAAGCTCACAAAAACAATACAAGTGCTATCGAAGCCGATGTGAGTATAACCGCAGAATCATTCTTCAAAAAAATGGGATTTGAGATAATGCAAGAAAAAAAGGTTTCGCTAAAGGGAGTAGAAATGATTAACTATAGAATGAAGAAAATCCTTAATAAATAAAAAGTCCTCCACTCAGGGAGGACTTTTCTTTCTCGTGATTTATTTTTTTGTTCTAATAGTGTAATTAGAGCTTTTACTCATTTTTTGCAAACTTTTAATTTCCATTTCATTTTTTTGTTCAATGTCTTTTAAATTTACATTGTAATTGCTGAGGACGGAATCTTGCATTATAATTTCATTGTTCTTTCTTACCTTAGAAGTATTGCTATCAAAATAGCCTTTTGTTGTTAAGCCAAGCTTTCGTGCTTTATCATAATCACCTTCATCAGCTGCTTTCATTGTTTTTTCTAATAGGTCGTTTGTTTCAAACATTGTACATTGTTGCATTACACGCTCACTAAAGTTTGAAAGATAGTCCTTCAGATTATCAATTGGTCGAATTGTATTAAGATTTCGGATTTCTTTCTTTGCAGAATTCTGAGTAGCATCTTCAAAATTCAATATTGTCGGCAACGCTAAGTCGGTATTCGTTCCCGAATTTATTTTAAATTTTATCAATATTGCTTTGGTTTCATTGGCAAAAATATCTTTCAAATTTACGGTTAATTCGTTTTGATCCATTTCATAATTACCGCCATAAACGCGCTGAACCATTAAAGAGGAGGGTAGTTTAATCTTCAATGTTGCTTGTTTCGCAACTAGTGTCAATAATCCACTTACTTCCTTTTCAAATATTGTAGGTATTTGTTTGGGGTCTTTTATATAATAATAATTGCCACCGCCATTTTCTGCAAGTGATGTCATTAAGTTTTCGTTGTAATCGTCTCCAACACCAAATGTACTGATGCTTATACTTTCTTGGTTAAACCATTTTTTGACAATTGCTTTAAGCTGAAGTGGATCTATAATTCCTTCGTTTGCCAGGCCATCACTAAGTAATAGTACACGATTTACATAGCCGCTTTTATATGTACTTTTTACTTGTTCAAGTCCAGCTTCCATTCCCCCGCCAAGATTTGTTCCTCCTCCGGTTACTACATTTGCTATAAGTGTATGTAAATATTGTTTATTACTCACAGGTGCTGATTTTTGAATGACCCCAACATGCGTTTCGTAAACGACAATCGACAGTTGGTCTTGTTCGTTTAACTTATCGATGAGAAAATCGGCTGCCTTCTTTACATACGCCAATTTATCCCCGTCCATTGAACCGCTTCGATCAATTACTAATGCAATATTTAAAGGAGCACGAACCTTATCCGTAGGATTGTAATTATCAGCCTTAACTTCTACATACAAAAACCCGGTATTATTCACAGTATCATTTACTACATAAAAGTTGTGTCCAGTTTCCGTTGACAAAGAAAGAAGCCCAGCCTTATTATATACATCCTTTCCGTTATAGTTGATGTTATCCGGTATTTTATAATAACTATCATCTTGATTAGCTGGTGCATTGACTACTATCGAATGTATTGTGGGTTGTTTAAGTTTTACTTTCCGCTTAATGGCACTTACAACAGTTAAAGTAATGAGCAATAAAATTCCTGCAAGAAGAATGGGTTTGATTTTTCTTTTGGATTGCATATGTTTTGGTTTTATCTAATAACGATGTTTGCCCTTTTTTTATTCCATAAAAATTAAACAGATTAACAGGGCTTAACACAAATGACTTCTACATGACAATTCATCTCCAATAATGCGACTAATGCTTTACATTAAAAATACATGCTGAAAGGCTTTAGCTTATGGAATAAGTTCGATACAATAAAAAAAAGTAAATCGACCAACCTTTTTGTGCTCTTTGTACTTTAGCTTTTTTACCACATATTGCTCAGAAAACCTTTCAGATTTATGTATTCCTTCCTTTTTGCTTTGCCGGCTTATTTATCCTTTTTTTTTATTGGTAAGCTCTATTGAGGAGAAGCGATATTGTATCATTTTTTCCAAATTCAACCACCGACCTAATTATTCTATTCTATTTAACGAATTCGTAAACATAAATATGGCTATTTACGTTACTTTCGCATCGCTAAATTTCACCCATGCATAGAATACTTACTTTGTTGATTTTTATGGTAGTGCTTTCTGTTTCTGCGCAGAAAGAAACTAAGTACACCATTTCCGGTTATGTAAAAGACGGTTCCAATGGCGAAAGTTTAATGTCGTCCATTGTGTATGTCAATGAAATCAGTAAAGGCACAACCACCAACGAATATGGGTTTTACTCTCTTCAATTACCCCCGGGTAAATACACCATTAAGATTTCTTACGTAGGTTATACTACGCAATTGTTGCCGGTTACACTTGATAAGGACACAAAATTGAATGTGGAAATGGGTAATTCTTCAGTTTTGTCGCAAGAAGTAGTTGTTACTGCAGAACGCAAAGATGCCAATGTAAGTAGCACCAATATTGGCCGACAAGAAATTACAATGGAGAACGCAAAAGCCATTCCTGCATTATTGGGCGAAGTAGATATATTAAAAACATTGCAGTTATTGCCTGGCGTTCAAGCTGCAGGTGAAGGGAATTCTGGTTTTTATGTTCGCGGTGGCGGTCCCGATCAGAACTTAGTGTTGTTAGATGAAGCAACAGTTTATAATACAGGGCATTTGTTCGGTTTTTTCTCTGTTTTTAATTCAGATGCTATTAAATCAGTAACCATAGAGAAAGGCTCCATGCCTGCAAATTATGGCGGAAGAATATCTTCAGTGGTTGATGTGAAAATGAAAGAAGGGAACATGAAAAAATGGACTGCAGAGGGTGGTATTGGTATTATTGCCTCGCGGTTAACGGTTCAAGGCCCGCTTAAGAAGAACAAATGTTCCATAATGCTTTCCGGCAGAAGAACTTACATCGATTTGTTTACCAAAGAAATTTTGAAGAAAGTTCAAGATGGTAAATTTGCTGGTAACAGTTATTACTTCTACGATATTAATGCGAAGATCAATTATCGGTTTTCTGATAAAGATCGAATTTATATCAGTGGTTATTTTGGCCGAGATGTATTTAAATTTAAAGATCCTGATGGACAGTTTTCACTTGATTTTCCATGGGGAAACAGTACTGTTACTGCTCGCTGGAATCACGTGTTTGACGAGAAATTGTTTATGAATACCTCGTTGGTCTACAACGATTATCGTTTTGCAGCGAACATCAAATTTTTAGATGTTAAGTTTGATGTAAAATCGTCTATCCAACAAATTTCAGCCAAAATCGATTACGATTATTCGCCCATTATCGGGCATTTAATGAAGTTCGGAATACACTACAATCACCATATTTTTACTCCTTATACAGCAACAGGTAGTGATGGAACGAATTCGTTCAAAAATTCAAATGCCAATAAAAAGTATGCACACGAAACGGCCATTTATTTTTTAGATGAATTTGACGTAACCAAATGGTTTCGTTTGAATATTGGTCTGCGAGGTTCTATGTTTAATTTAGTTGGACCATACAAGAAAATTGAGTTCAACGAAAATGGCTCTGTAAAGGACACAATACAATTTGCATTAGATCAAGTCGTTAAAACTTATTTCGGTATAGAGCCTCGTATTGGTATGCGTTTCCAAGTTGCAAAAGCCACTTCGATTAAAGCCGGCTTTCACATGACCAAGCAATACGTGCATTTAGTACCGGTGTCAAATTCAACATTACCAACCGATTTGTGGGTGCCGAGCAGTCCGAATGTTAAACCACAAACCGGTATGCAATATTCCCTTGGCGTTTTCCAAAATTTCAAAGACAATATGATTGAAACTTCGGTTGAACTGTATTATAAGGATTTATTTAATCTTATCGAAAATGGTCAATCTGCTGTAGGAAACATCAATTATGATGTAGAGGATTTGTACACCTACGGTCGCGGTAGAGCTTATGGTTCGGAATTCTTTGTGAAAAAAGCAAAAGGTCGCTGGACAGGCTGGATTGGCTACACCTTGGCATGGAGTACCCGCACTTTCCCGGGTATTGATAATGGTAAAACGTTTCCTTCTAAGTACGACAGACGACACGATTTAAATGTTGTGCTCATGTGGGACATTTCTAAACATTGGCGAGTGAGCTCAACGTTTGTTTATGCATCAGGAAACACTACTACTTTGCCTGTTGCCATCTATTATGTAGGTGGAAATATACATTACGAATGGGGCGATAGAAACAGTTGGCGTTTGCCCGCCTATCACCGTTTAGATTTAGGTGTGAGTTATATGGTGCAGAAGAAAAAATGGAGTTATGATATCAACTTTTCTATTTATAACGTGTATAACCGCCAAAACCCTTATTTTGTATACCTAGCGATTAAAGGCGAACCCGGCAAAGGAAATCAACAACCTGTTTTAAAGCAATCGTCTTTATTCCCCATTCTCCCTTCGTTAACATGGAACTTTAAATTTTAATGCCATGAACGCAAACACTAACCATATATACCCTCAATTCTTTACGAATATGCGTGATGTTATTAAACTAGGCATTGTTGCTATTATTGCAACATTTATAACCACTTCTTGTACAAAGGAAATTCAAGGCAACTTACCCGACCCTGAATTAAAGTTGGTAGTGGATGCGAATATTGAAACTAATACGCCACCATTAGTGCTACTGACTAAAACATCGAAAGTATTTGGCGGTTTGAATTTGAATGATTTGTCGGGTTTCTTCGAACATGATGCTGAGATTTGGATTAAAGATGCAAACACACAGGACTCGGTTAAATTGGTTGAATTTTGCTTAAAAGATTTGCCTTTTCCTGATTCGACTAAGGCTGATTTATTGAAAGGATTAGGCATTATTGCATACGACAGCAATGCAGTACCCAATGTTTGTGCTTATACAGTGCCTGATATTATTGCCTATTATACCACTGGAACATGTGCATTTTATGGGAAGGAAGAGCATAAATATGACATGACTATAAAATCGGGGGCACGGTTTCTTACTGCATCAACTACTATTCCTAAATCACTTGGAGGAATCGATTCGTTAAGTTATAAGCCACATTCTAAACCAAGTAACGATTCTTTAGTAAGTGTTTTCGTACATATTAATGTACCTCCAACTATTGGTAATTTTTCACGCTATTGGACAAAGCGCAATAGTCAGCCATTTTATCCACCGCTATCGCAATCGGTGTATGACGACAAATTGTTTTCCGGACAATCATTAATTTTACCTTTAGAGCGAGGTCAACCTGCTACTAACGTTCAGCAAAACGACCCAACCTATGGCTACTTCTGGAAAGGAGACACAGTAGTATTGAAGTGGTCGAACATTGATTATCAGACCTATGATTTCTTCTATACGCTTGAAAACGATGGATCAGGTAACCCATTTGCCAACCAAGTTAAGGTAAAATCGAATGTAACCGGTGGTATAGGTGTTTTTGCCGGATATGCCACACGATACTATTCGATAAAGGTGCCTAAATAGAAAATGAGCACTTAGTTGTTCATATGTTGAATTCTCTTATTTAAGAATTATTATACTCGCCCTTCGAATAGAATTTAGACCTTTGATTTTTAAATAAAATAGTGATGGAAAAAGTTTCGTGTTTAATTATAGGTTCCGGTCCTGCTGGTTATACAGCAGCCATTTATGCCGCCCGTGCGGGTTTGAAGCCATTGATGTATACAGGTTTGCAGCAAGGTGGTCAGTTAATGAATACCACAGATGTTGAAAATTACCCCGGATATCCGAAAGGGATTATGGGGCCTGAAATGATGGAGGATTTCAAATTACAAGCAGAGCGTTTTGGAACGGATATTCGTTTCGGTATGGCTACAAAGGTTGATTTTAGTGGTGCTCCGCATAAAGTATGGATTGATGATACTATTGAGATTCATGCAGATGTGGTTATTCTAGCTACTGGCGCAGAAGCAAAGTGGTTGGGTTTGCCTTCTGAAAAACGCTTGAACGGCAATGGTGTTAGTGCTTGTGCTGTTTGTGATGGATTTTTCTACCGCGGACAAGAGGTAGCCATTGTAGGAGCAGGGGATACGGCTTGTGAAGAGGCCATTTATCTATCGAAGCTATGCTCAAATGTACACATGATTGTGCGCAGAGATCAAATGCGTGCTTCGAAAATTATGCAAGAGCGTGTGTTGAATACGCCCAATATCAAAGTGTACTGGAACTCAGAAACAGATGAGGTTTTAGGCGATACTGTAGTTGATGCTGTTCGCATCGTGAATCGAGTAACCAACGAAAAAACTACAGTTCCAGTTGCTGGATTTTTTGTAGCTATTGGTCATCAGCCGAATTCAGCAGTGTTTAAAGATTTTATTACAACCGATGAACAAGATTATATTGTTACAGTTCCCGGTACACCCAAAACCAATGTTGCAGGCGTTTTTGCCTGTGGCGATTTACAAGACAAAATATATCGACAGGCAGTAACTGCAGCAGGTTCGGGCTGTATGGCTGCGTTAGAAGCGGAACGTTATTTATCTGAACACGGGCACGCTTGAGTCGAGCAATCACAATAAGTAAAGGCGTGGTGCATATGATGATGGCCACGTTTTTTTTTGCCTTGATGAATGTATGCATTAAGCAGGTGAGTCATATTCCGCCTATGGAAGTGGTTTTCTTTCGTTGCTTCATTGCATTAGCGATTGCAGGTGTAAGCATGCGTATAAAAAAGATCGATTGGATTGGCAGTGAACGTAAATTACTGCTTCTTCGAGGGGTGAGTGGAACCTTAGCTGTTTACACATTTTTTATCACGCTACAACGAATGCCTTTAGCTACAGCGGTTACCATCCAATATCTATCACCCATTTTCACTACCATTATTGCCGGCTTAATTCTTGGTGAATACATCCCAAAAATTCAGTATCTCTTTTTTGCTGTTTCCTTTGCCGGAATTATTGTGTTGAAAGGATTTGACACAAGTATTACTATGCCGCTATTCCTCATAGGATTAACTTCTGCCTTATGTTCCGGAGCTGCATATAATTTTGTACGAACCCTTAAAGGCAAAGAAAATCCACTGGTGGTGGTGTTTCATTTTCAATTGATAGGCGCAATAACCGGCTTGTGTTTTATGCTTTTCAATTATCATGTGCCAACGCTGATGGATAGTGTATATCTGCTTTTAGTAGGAATCTTTACATATTTGGGGCAACTCTATTTAACTAAAGCTTTGCAAGGAGAGGCTGTTGGTGTGGTGTCTAGTATAAATTACTTAGGCGTTGTCTATGCTTTTATTTTCGGTATACTCATTTTCAACGAGCATTACACTGTTTTCAATTATCTTGGCGTAGCCTTAATTCTAACAGGAGTGCTGCTCAGTATTTTTTTAGGCAAAAAACAAACCATCAAAGATGCAACTGCCTGAGGCTTTTCTTGCGGCTATTCAAAAAAACTTACCCAATGATTGGGAGCAATTAGTGCATTCCTTTAGTTCCGAATCGCCAATAAGTATCCGTAAACATCCGCTGAAAACTATTGACGACAGTTATCTCGAGCCTATAGCCTCAACTCCATGGTGTGCTAATGGTAGATATCTGAAACAACGACCTTCGTTTACATACGACCCAATTTTTCAAGCAGGTGCTTATTATGTACAAGAGGCATCATCCATGTTTTTAGAGCAATTTGCAAATGCTTTTCTTTCGCATATTCCTGAACCGGTTGTACTCGATTTATGTGCTGCACCGGGAGGTAAATCAACGCATTTGCTGGCGATGATGGAAGGTCGAGGTGTACTTATTGCCAATGAAATTATTGGAAATCGCAACGCAGCTTTACGCCAGAATATTGCTAAATGGGGTGCATTTAATGGGGTTGTAACACAAAACGATCCTAAAGATTTTCAGCGCTTAGAAGGCTTATTTGACCTAATAGTTGTAGATGCACCATGTAGCGGAGAAGGTATGTTTCGCAAAGATAATAATGCCATTGCCGAATGGAATGAAAACAATGTTGAAACGTGCATTTATCGTCAAGAAGAGATTTTAACCGCAATTTTACCTGCATTAAAGCCCGGAGGATTGTTGATCTATTCCACCTGTACATTTGAACCCGGAGAAAACATCCATCGCATTGAATGGCTTACTCGAGAATATGCATTGCAATGCATTAAACCAGCACAAACATTTGAGGAGAATGGTGTAACTAGTATCACTTCGGGAGAGGCTGTTGGATATGCTTTTTATCCGCATAAAACAAACGGAGAGGGTTTCTTTATTGCTGCTTTACAGAAGCCATTAAGCGATTCAGATTCGAGAAAAATGAAATTATCTGCTACTGAAAAAGTGTTAGCGGATATTCAACAATGGATAACACAAACTGAAGCGAATACTGTTATTACCTATCAAGAAGAGTATCATTTGGTGAGCAAAAAATATGCTGCTTTAAAGGATGTTTTCCGCAAAACTTTACGCATAAAACAAGAAGGCACCATTGTGTGTACCCAAAAAGGAAAAGACTTGATTCCTTCACCTGAATTGGCTTTCAGCACTTCTATTGCCGAGGGTGTAAGTCGAATTGAAGTAAGTTATGAAGAGGCTATTCGAATCTTGAAGTGTGATAACATCCATTTTCCCGGACATCAACGGGGCTGGCACTTGATTACTTATAAAAACTTAGGATTGGCTTGGGTAAAGGTAATGGACAATCGAACCAATAACTACTATCCCAATAACTGGCGTATCTTAAAGTAAACCACCAAAATTGGTAGCTTCAAGAATTCGAGCAGTTGCACCAACATTTTGTTCTACATAGTTTTTGGAAACGCTAGCATACAATTGACAATTTTCATCATTTTGAAAGCGTTCTATCGCTGATCTTAATGCATTTGAATTGGATACTGCAATTGCTCCTTTTAGATGAATCAAATCTATTGCTTCTTTAGCTTTATTATGTTGTGGACCAAAAATGGTAGGACATCCATACACTGCAGCTTCTAAGATATTGTGAACACTAACGCCAAATCCACCGCCAATGTAGGCAAACGTTCCATAACGGTATATTGTCGAAAGAATTCCTGTGCTATCAATAATGAGTATTGGTGCACTATCATTATCGGAATAAAGCGAATACCGTACTGTTTTTCCCGGGAACTGGGTTTCTATATACAGTAAATTGGATTCATTCACATCATGCGGAACAATGATTAATCGGTATCGCGCTAAAAAATCTGAGGGAAGTGCCACTTTCAACTGATCGATGTCTACCTTCCATGTACTGCCCGCAATCATTACTTTCTGCGATTGGCAAAACCGTGCTACACCTTCCAATGATGTATTTTCTGCGGCAATGGCTGCTACTCTGTCGAATCGTGTATCTCCGGCCACTACAGCCTTTATTCCTATTGATGCTAATAATGATATAGAAGCTTCATCTTGCCCAAAAATTGTTTTAAAAAATGTGAGTTGATGGCGGAAGAATTTACCCCAGGTAGTGAAAAAGGGCTGCTCCTTTCTAAAAATACTACTCACCAAATAATTGGGGATCTGTTGTTGCTGAATTTCAGAAAGAATAAAATGCCAAAAATCGTATTTAATCCAATATACTGTTGTTGGTTTTAAAAGCTCTAGTAATTGTTTAGCATTCGAAGCAGTATCGGCAGGTAGATAAAAAACGACATCCGCTAAAGGATAATTTTTACGCACTTCATAACCGGAGGGAGAGAAGAAACTTAATGCAATAAAGAGATTGGGTTGCTTTGATTTCAGTACTTCGATTAAAGGGCGAGCCTGCTCGAATTCCCCAAGCGATGAACAATGAAACCAAATGCGTTGGGATGTTGAAGACTTAATGTTTGAAAGTTTCTCCCATGTTTCTGCTCTTCCATTCTTTAGAAACTTTGCTTTGGAATGAAACAAAGACGCTAGTTTCAGAAAGCCACTATAACCGTAAATAAAAAGCCGATAAACAATAATGCTAAGGGTCACTAGTATAAATCTTCGTTGTCTTTATTGGTATATACCGGAATAATGAAACCGAGTTTCACGCCTACAAATATATCTTTACGTTGCGTGTTGTCTTTTTTCCCTTGGTCGAAATTCCAAGGGCGAATATTTTTCGTAAAAGCAATATCGGCCTGGCAACCCAAATAAAAATTCAACAGTTTTTTTCGTTCCATAAACATAAACCCTGTGCCTAACGATAGAACAGGTCCGCTCGATAATCGATCATATCCTTTTCGATATGTTTTATCGAGTTGAGGAACCAAACGGGTTGGCGCCTGAATCAATATTTTATGCTGTAAATAACCTACCCCACCTAATAAGAAAATACCACTGCCTGGTAAACGTTTTGAAACACGGAAAACTTTGCCGCCAACTGCTTTTACAGAAAAACCCTCTTCTGATAATTTAGTGTCGACTAAATAACCTTCATTTGTAATGTGTTTGCCTTCACTGGTTGTGATATTGGCCAAGATGTTATTTTCTTTTACTTTATTACCAAATAAGTAATTCCCTTCGATACCGGCAATCCAACTTCTCCCGAAACGATAACTTAATAGCATGCCAACGTTGGAATTAAAACCAAATCGATCTTTCATGTTGCCAAACGGAAATTGAGCATTATAAGAGGGGCTTATCATTACTACATTATTCGCATTAGCCGCACGTTTCTTAAATTTTTCAGAATCCGCTAACTGCCCAAATGCTTGTTGAAGACCAAGCAACAACAGAGAAAAAGAGAAAAAAATCTTATTCATAACTATTGTAAATAAACGCTATTTTTTTGTGAAAAGTATACTCCTTTCTCTTCAAATTCGAAGAAATAACAAACTTATGACACGCTTATGAACAAGTCGATGAATTTTGTGTTTATTTGTTACTTCGAAGTTAGGAGGATGAGTAACATTAATATCAAAGACAGCTACGACATTGTGGTGATTGGGGCAGGCGTTGGCGGACTTACAGCTGCAAGTTTGCTCAGCAAAGCCGGATATAGCGTTGTAGTAGTGGAGATGGCAAGTCAGGCCGGTGGTTATTTGGCCGGTTTTCATCGTAACAAATTTCGTTTCGATACCGCCATACACTGGCTCAATCAATGTAATCCCGGTGGAATTGTAAATACAGTATTTGAATCGATTGGCACTGATTATCCGCATGCCATTCCACAGAAAAGAATTAAACGTTACAGAGGCGATCATCACGATTACTTGCTCACCGATAACCCCGATGAACTAAAAGCACAATTACAAAGAGAATTTCCGCACGAAAAAGCGGGCATTGAACGTTTTTTCAAAGATGCAAAAGAACTAGGCGAACGCATGTATAAGTGGGGAAGTAACATTCGCTCTTCTGAAACATTGAAATGGTATGAGAAAGCGAGCAGCGGCATGAAAATGTTACGTTTTGTATTGCCATTCATAAAGCATGTTCGCTTCAGTGGCGAAGAAGGTTTAAAAAAAGGGCTTAACCGTTATTTTAAAGATGAAAAGTTACATCAATTTTTCAGTACCGAACCCGATTTACTGTCGTGCCTAATTCCAATTGGCTGGGCCTATTTTGGCGATTTTCAAAACCCTCCGGTGGGTGGAGGACAAGCCTTTCCGGAATGGCTTTCGCATGTAGTTAAATACTATGGAAACGACATATTTTTCCATAGTAAAGTGAATAAGATTTTATTGGAAGGCGATAAGGCTGTAGGTGTTGAAATAGATCATCGAGGCAACACTTATCAAGTGAATAGCCGATATGTATTGGCTTCTTGCGATGTAGAAACCTTGTATGAAAGGATGTTGCCGGAATCGGTTGTGCCTAATAAACTCAAAGATAAGCTTCGTAATGCAGTACTATATAATTCTTCTTTAACAATTTCAGTGGCGCTCGATTGTCCGCCTGAACAATTAGGATTTGGAGAAGAAATGATTCATATCTCGAAGCAAGGCATTCCAAGAAAGGACTTATCTGGCGGTGACCCCGAAAAGTCTGAAATCATTATTCTTGCGCCCTCTTATCGCGATAAAACTATGGCTCCGGAAGGAAATGGAACCATTACTATTTTCATGCCTGCCCGTATGGAACAATTCAGTAATTGGAAAGCAGAACAGGATAGTGAAGGGAACTATGTTCGTGGCGAAGCATACAACAAACTTAAAGAAGAAATAGCCAATGTACTTATTCGAAGGGTAGAAGAACAAGTAGCACCCGGACTTCGGTCTCACATTTTGTTTTATGATGTAGCTACGCCAATTACGCATTACCGTTACACCGGAAATAAAAATGGAACCATGATGGGTGCGCGCCCAGGTAAAGAGAATATGCAGGCTAAGGTAGCTCATTATCGCACTCCGGTTAAACACTTAATCTTAAGTGGCCATTGGGCAGAATTGGGCGGTGGCGTTCCTATTGCCGTAAAGGCGGGCTTTAATGCTGCTTTACTTGTATTGAAAGACGAAAAACCTGATGTATTCAATGCGTTTGCAGATTACATTAACAAGAAAATTTCAGCTGAACAATTTCGTTCATTGCCTTTCCTCAAAAAATACAATAATTCATGGGAACGTAAATTGACGCCTGCAGAGTTATTGGCTATTCGAAGAAGTGATAAATCGCTGTAATTTAGAAGTTGGTTGCAAACAACAATTCAAGGTTCGTGTTCTTCATACCAAAGGCCTTAGCAATATGTTCGTTGGTAAGATTTCCTTTGTATAAGTAGATTCCATTGCGAATTCCAGCATCTTCGTAAATTAAACCCTTGATACCTTGCACATCGCCACAATGCAATAAAATTGGGGTTAAGATATTGGAGAAGGCATAAGAAGCAGTTCGAGAAACACGCGATGGAATGTTTGGCACACAATAATGCGTTACATCGTATTTTTTAAATGTTGGATTTGAATGGGATGTTATCGTTGATGTTTCAAAACAGCCCCCTTGGTCGATACTCACATCAATAATCACCGAACCTGCTTTCATTTTAGCCACCATGTCTTCATTCACAATTACTGGTGTTCTGCCTTTTTTGGAATGAATAGCACCAATGGCTACATCGGTAAGTTGTAACTCTTCTTCCAATATATTTGGCGAAATGGTAGAAGTGAAAATGCGTGCACCAATACGCTCTTGTAAGCGTTGCAATTTGTAAACGTTGTTATCGAAAACAGATACAATAGCGCCTAAGCCAATAGCTGCGCGTGCTGCATAGGTTCCAACCGCTCCGGCACCTAATATAACTACTTTTGCCGGTGGTACACCTGAAATTCCGCCCAATAATATACCCTTTCCATGATTAGCATTACTCAAATATTCGGCAGCAATGAGAATAGAAGAGTTTCCGGCAATTTCACTCATGGCGCGTACAAATGGATAAAATCCGGCTTGGTCTTTCGTGTATTCAAAGGCCAAAGCTGTTACTTTCTTTGCCGTTAGCTTTGCAATGTATTCTTTGTTGATTGTAGGTAAATGCAACGGAGAAATAAGTGTTTGCTCCAACTGCATCATTTCAATCTCGTTAGGTTGAGGTGGTGCAATTTTGATAATAATATCGGCTTTATATACTTCCTCCGTGGATGAAGTGATTTCTGCTCCCGCTTCCGAATAATCGGTATCAAAAAAATGACTGTCGAAACCGGCATTCGACTCTATAAGTATTCGATGACCGTTGGCTACCAATGTTTTAACCGACTCCGGTGTTAAGCCAATGCGATGCTCTTGGAACGTTTTTTCTTTAGGAATACCAATGAATAACTTAGCTTGTTTATTGGCGACCATAGCCGGTGCTTCCATGGGTTGAAGCCCTAATTTTGTTACTAATCCGCTGAATTGTGTTTTTTCGGCTGCCATACGTGCTTGGGTATGTTTTACAATCAAAAATGAAGTGATAGCATCACTGCATTTGCTCAAAGATACTGAATTTCTGTTGTTAAATGGAAATAGTCAGCTTTCGAGTTTGGGTATCCACGATATCAAAGTTCAAGGTAACTCCATTTTGATAGTCTTCAATGATTTCAGGCCATTCCACAAAACAATACTGTCCACTGTCGAAATACTCATATAATCCAATAGCTTCTGCCTCTTCGCTATTTTTTAATCGGTATAAATCCATGTGAAAGACTTTCGAATGCTGTTTTCCGGCATATTCGTTCACAATAGAAAAGGAAGGAGAGGAGAGCGCATTTTCTATTCCTAAACACTTGCACAGGGCTTTAATAAAAGTCGTTTTGCCGGCACCAAGTGTTCCTTTAAAATAAAAAATACGTTCAGATGGGAATTGCTTTAAAAGTTGTTCAGCAATGGCATCTATTTCGGTTAGTGTAAAAAAAAACTCCTGCTGTTTCATGGCAGGAGCAATATTACAAATATAAGCTTTGATTCTTTCAATAATCCTTTAAACTTCTAGTCAAACCTTTCGATTTTAAGCGCTCTAGCGTTCTTTCTTTAATCTGACGAACACGCTCTCTGGTCAAGTCGTATTTCGCCCCAATTTCCTCTAATGTCATCGGATCATCTCCATTTAAACCGAAATAGCAAACTAAAATATCCTTCTCTCGTTCCGGCAACTCATCAATGATTTGCGCAACGCTTTTCTCCATATTTTTCTTAATCAACAGATTATCGGGTTCATTATAAGCAAAATCAGCAATGATATCAGCAATGGTTTGTTCATTCTCGTGACCAAACGTAACATCAGTAGAAACCGTTTTTAAAATAGAATTCAAATAATCGTTGACTACTGACTCGCTCACACCTGCTCGTGTAGCAATGGCATCACTATCCGGTTCGCGTTGATATTCTTGCTCTAATAATTGAAATGCTTTCTTCACTTTTGAATACGAAGAATTTCGACTAACTGGTGTTCTAATAATCTTTGATTGTTCAACAATAGACTGCGTCATAGCCTGACGAATCCACCAAACTGCATACGAAATGAAGCGAAAGCCTTTGGTTTCATCAAATTTATTAGCCGCTCGAATCAAACCTAAATTACCATCGTTAATCAAATCATTTAACGATAAGCCTTGGCCTTGGTACTGCTTAGCTACAGAAACAACAAAGCGCAAATTTGATTTTACTAATAGGTCAAGGGCATCTAAATCACCTTCTCGTACTTTTTTTGCCAAGCTATATTCCTCTTCAACCGATAACAATTCGTGTTTCGAAATTTCGATGAGGTATTTGTCTAAAATATGGCTTTCTGCGTTGGCGATGTTGTGTGTGATTTTCAATGCTTTCATAAGGACCTTTTTGTGTATATACGACTGTCCAAAAAAAAGGTTTCATTTTGCTTGGCACATTAATTGACTATTACTCAAGACGTTTATTTTTCAGACTAATTGTGAAGTAATTATGACAAATTTTCAAGATGATTTTTTTGTGAAACCTGTGAGCGATGACGATGCCGATTTCCTACCTATATTATTGGATGAAGACGACTCGCATAGAGATAAAACAGCGATTCCGAACACATTACCCTTATTACCGCTTAGAAATACTGTCCTTTTCCCGGGTGTAGTATTGCCGATAACTATTAGTAGAGATAAGTCCATTCTGGCTGTCAAAGAGGCATATAAGACCAATAAGTTGATTGGTGTAGTAAGTCAAATTGACGTATCCATCGAAGAACCTAATTTTCAAGATTTATTCAAAATTGGGACCGTTGCTCAGATTCTGCGCATGATTAAAATGCCGGATGGTTCTACAACAGCTATTTTACAAGGAAGAAGCAGATTTGAAAGCATGGAATTGCTAACTACCGATCCTTACATGACAGTTAAATTGAAATCCCTTTCCGAGGAATTCCCGAAAGGCGATAAGCAATTTGACGCGTCTATTATGACTATCAAAGATTTGGCGAACAATATCATCAAGATTAATCCGCAGATTCCATCTGAGGCCAATATCATGATTAAAAATATCAATAATCCGATTACGCTGACCTTTTTCATTGCTTCCAATTTGAATATTGAGGTAAAGAAAAAGCAAGAAATATTAGAGATTAACGATATGAGTGAGTTAGTGAAAACCGTTATTCAGTACCTGAATTCGGAACTCCAAATGCTCGAAATCAAAAATCAAATTCAAAGCAAGGTACGTGGCGATATCGATAAACAACAGCGCGAATACTTCTTGCACCAGCAATTGAAGCAAATTCAAGAAGAATTAGGGCACAACAATCCCGATCGCGATGTACAACGTTTACGCGAAAAAGCAGCTGAAATGAACTTGCCGGACGCTGTTCGACTAGCTGTAAATAAAGAACTAGAGAAATTACAACGCATGAACCCCGCTGCTGCTGATTACTCGGTAGTAATGAACTATTGCGAATTATTGCTGGATTTGCCGTGGGGCGTGTATACTGAAGATCACAACGACATTAAAAAAGCAAAAACTACCCTCGATAAAGATCATTTCGGTATCGATAAAATCAAGGAACGCATCTTGGAATACTTATCTGTATTAAAGTTGAAAGGCGATTTGAAATCTCCGATTTTGTGCTTTGTTGGTCCTCCGGGAGTGGGTAAAACCTCTTTAGGGCAGTCGATAGCCAAGGCATTAGGACGAAAATATGTTCGTATAGCCTTGGGTGGCTTACACGATGAAGCAGAGATTCGTGGTCACCGCAAAACCTATATTGGGGCTATGCCGGGACGAGTAGTACAGTCGTTGAAAAAGGCACAATCTTCGAATCCGGTGATGATTTTAGATGAAATCGATAAGGTGGGTAACGATTTTAAAGGTGACCCGTCTTCCGCACTTTTAGAGGTATTGGATCCTGAACAAAACAATGCGTTTTACGACAATTACTTAGAACTGGAATTCGATTTATCGAAGGTATTATTCATTGCAACTGCAAACTCTTTGAATTCCATTCAACCTGCCTTACGCGATCGTATGGAAATTATATCGTTGGAAGGGTATTCCATTGAAGAGAAAATTCAAATTGCAAAGAAGCACTTGATGCCGAAACAAATTGCTAATCATGGCTTGAAAGCAAAAGATGTAGTGATTTCCGATAAAGTGATGGAACAAGTGGTGGAGCAATACACTAAAGAATCGGGCGTACGAGAATTAGACCGAGTTTTAGCCGCCATCATGCGTAAAATAGCTAAATACGTTGCTGCTGAAGAAAGCTATAACCCAGCACTTACCTTTGAGGAAGTAGAAGAAATGCTGGGCCCTGATCGTTTTGATAAAAGTATCTATAGCGAAGAACATCAACCGGGTGTTGCCGTGGGAATGGCTTGGACATCGGTAGGTGGCGATATTTTGTTTATTGAATCGGCAGTTACCAAAGGAAGCGGACAACTCGTATTAACGGGCAGTTTAGGCGATGTGATGAAAGAGTCGGCTTCAACTGCATTTACTTATCTAAAAGCACATGCAGCGGAATATGGAATCGACTCGGATATATTTGCCAAAGTGAATGTCCATCTGCATTTCCCGGAAGGAGCAGTGCCGAAAGACGGACCTAGTGCGGGAGTTACCATTTTAACGGCTTTAACGTCATTATTTACACAACGTAGGGTTAAACCATTTTTAGCCATGACTGGCGAAGCAAGTTTGCGCGGCAAAGTATTGCCGGTTGGAGGAATCAAAGAAAAAATATTAGCAGCCAAAAGAGCCGGAATCAAAGAAATTATTCTGCCTGAAAAAAACAGAAAGCACTTGGAAGCCATAGATAAAACCTATATTCGAAACTTGAAAGTAAACTATGTGAACAATATGAGTGAAGTGTTGGAATTGGCGTTGCAAGCTAAGCCCATAAAGGATAAACTCGATTTTTCATTATTTATGAAACACGATAAAAAATAAGAATGAAACGCAACTTTTTCTTGTTCTTCTATTTGGGTTTAATCATCACATCTGCTGCGCAAAATGGCTTTACGTTGGTAAAAGATGAAACATTGGTTCGTCAAAAGTTTGCTGAGATTCCGAAGAAAATCACCTCTATCAAAGCCTCTTTTGTACAAGAGAAAAATTTAAGTGCCCTTTCCGATAAGTTAATTTCAAAGGGGTTCTTCTATTTCGAAAAAGACAATAAAGTCCGTTTGGAGTATACATCACCATTTAAATATTTGATGGTAATGAACAACGGGAAAATGTTGATCAAAGACGATGCAAAAACGTCTAAAGTGGATTTGCGTTCGAATAAGATTTTCCAATCGGTGAACCGTATTATGACCGATTGTGTGAATGGAACTGCGTTGACCAACCCCGACTTTTCAACCAAAGTATTCGAAAGTTCCACTCAATATAAATTAGAAATGACGCCCATCGGCAAAGGAATGAAAGACTTTTTCAAGGTGATTTATATCTTTATCGAAAAGAAAGATTACAGTGCATCTCGCTTAGAACTACATGAAAAATCAGCCGATAATACCATCATTACTTTCCAGAACAAAGAGCTCAACAAACCACTTGTGGCTACTTTATTTGCTGTTAAGTAGTTGTTTGTTTACTACTCACGTGTTTGCTCAACAAGCTGCAGCTGATCACTACGTTACAAAAATGGATTTTTTCGGAAAGCATTTTAGTGGGATTCTTACTGTTAAAGCTATTGATTCCGTTCAACAACGCATGGTATTTACCACTGAAACAGGTTTCAAGTTCTTCGATTTGAAGATGACAAAAGATAGTGTTGAAATAGTGGATTGCATCGAACCACTGCGTAAAAAAGGCATTTTGTCTGTACTCACTTCTGACTTAAATTCACTCGTATATTTCCCTGATGCTCAAGTGCTAAAACGGAAGAACATAAAAAATGAAACTCAATTAACCCTCAAAACGAAAGCAGGAAAGGTGAAGCAAAGAAGAAATGCAGCTGCAAATCATATTACTATAAAACATAGTGGTTTGCCGATAAAATATAACTTTACAAAGCTGATTGAAAACGAGACTGAATAATGCTTTTAGATAATTTATACCATATTGTTGCACAAGAAATAGGCGAGCATACCCTCACTGCCCAAATTACTTTACATACTACACATCCCGTTTTTGAAGGGCACTTTCCCGGACAACCTATATTACCGGGTGTTTGCCAAACGCAAATTTGTGTTGAATTGTTTAATGTCCTTTCCCAACAAAACCTGGTATTAACGGGCGCTTCAGTAATGAAATTTTTATCCTTCATTAATCCAAATGTGAATCCGCTGCTTACTTTTACGTTAGACTGGACTAGTCAAGAAACGGGAGTAGTTCTAAATGCCGTAATTAGTGCCGAAGGTACCGTGTTTTTGAAATTTAAAGGCGATTTAAGCACAGAATACTCGAGTTGATATGGAGCAGTTGAAACAGCGATTCAGAGATAACAGATGTTGTGTTTTAATCCCAACATACAATAACCGCAATACTATTGCGCAGGTGATTAAAGACGTTTTGGAGTATACCGATGACGTTTGTGTTGTGAACGATGGTTCTACAGACGATACGTTATCGATTATTCAACAATTCTCGAACATTAAAATCCATACCTATTCGGTAAACAGAGGGAAAGGATTTGCACTTCAAGCGGGCTTTATGTTTGCCTTGGAAAATGGCTACGAATATGCTATTACCATCGACTCAGACGGTCAGCATTACGCATCTGATTTACCTGTGTTTATAGATGCATTAGAGCGAAATAAGAATTGTATTTTCATTGGCGCACGCAATATGACCGTTGAAAATGTGCCCGGCAAATCCAATTTCGGGAATAAGTTTTCAAATTTTTGGTTCAGGTTGGAAACAGGTATTGAACTGCCCGATACGCAATCGGGCTATCGGCTTTATCCGTTAAAACCTTTACAAGACATTCATTTCTTTTCGAATCGCTACGAGTTTGAAGTGGAAGTAATTGTGCGTGCAGCATGGGATGGAGTAGGCGTGGAGGCCGTTCCGGTAAAAGTCTATTATCCACCTGCTGAAGAGCGCGTATCGCATTTTCGTCCATTGAAAGATTTCACCCGTATTAGCATTCTGAATTCCGTGTTGGTGATTTGGCTTTTGCTTTACATCAAACCCCGAGATTTATACCGTCTACTCAAAAAAAAAAGTTTAAGTGAGTTTTTCGAAGAGTATCTTTTCCGTTCGCATGAGTCACCTACAGTAAAAGCGAGCTCTGTAGCCTTGGGCATGTTCTTTGGTATTGCACCGTTTTGGGGTTTTCAGATGATTTTAGTAGCCTTCTTTGCATGGCGCTTGAAACTCAATAATGCACTGGCTTTGGTAGTATCTAACATCAGTATTCCTCCCATGATTCCGCTATTGCTCTTTTTAAGTTATGAGTTTGGTGCTCTTTGGATGCCAAAGGCAACTCATCTTAACTTTAGCACAAAACTTACATTAGCTGTGATTCACCAAAATGTGATACAGTACATTTTAGGGAGTTTTACGTTAGCCAGCTTTGCTGCTGTTGTGGCCGGGTTGGTGACCTATTTTTTGGTGAAGTTCAGAAAAGAAAAAGCATAGAGAATTAAGAAGATGGAGAACGTTTTTGCAACAATATATACCTACTTTAAAACACATTTGGCCGTATTCTATGGTCTGTTAATTGCTATTGTTTTAATACTCGGTTTGGGCGCTTCACATTTAAAGATTGAAGAAGATGTAACTAAAATGATGCCCAATGCCGGAAAAGCATCTGAAATTTTAAATACCCTTCAGGATTCAAAATTATCGGAGAAAGTAGTGTTTTTGATACACGCTAAGCACGACTCGGTACCTGCTGAAATGCTTACCGCTTCTGCCGATTACTTGGATGAACGCTTTGGTGATTCGCTTCAACGCTTTGTACAACATCTGAAATGTAAAACCAACGATGAGGAGTTTTTGGAGTTATATGCATTAATTCAACGCAATGCGCCAGTATTCTTAGAGAAGAATGATTACATAGCCATCGATTCGATGTTAGCTGATGGAAATATTTCTAAAGCTTTGGAAAACGATTATCGTATACTTTCATCGGCTTCGGGCATTGTGCTGAAAGAGCAAATTTTAAAAGATCCTATTGGTATTACCGCTTTGGTGTTGAAGAAAATGAACCAGTTGCAATTCAACGAGAACATCGTATTGCAAGATGGTTATTTCTTTACCAAAGACATGCAAAATGTGCTGATGGTACTCACTCCTTCGTTTGCATCCAACAACAGCAAAGTAAATGAGCAATTTATTGTGCAACTGAAAAATCAAATTGCTGCACTACAAAAAGCATATCCTGATTGTGAAGTCCAGTATTATGGAGCCTCTCCTGTGGCATATAGTAATGCAGTACAGTTGAAAAAAGATACTTTTCTCACGTTATCCATCACTGTATTAGGCTTATTGGCCTTTATTGGCTTTTATTTCCGCAAGAAGCGAATTCCATTTATTGTTTTCTTCCCTGTGTTATTCGGAGCCTTATTGGCTTTATGTATGATTGCCATCACCAAAGGTTCCATCTCTACCATTGCCTTAGCCGCTGGTTGCGTTATTTTAGGGATTGGTATTAATTATGCCCTTCACTTTATTAACCATTACAAGCATTCACATTCTATAAAAGAAACCATTGGCGACTTAATAGAACCATTGAGTATAGGCAGTTTCACAACAGTGGCTTCGTTCTTTAGTTTGCAATTTGTGCATTCGCCCATATTAGCCGATTTTGGTTTGTTTGCCGGTTGGACGTTAATTGGCACTTCCATTTTCACCTTGTTTTTTTTGCCTGTTTTTGTCCCTGAATTTTCGGAAGCAACTACATCTTTTGAACGTTTTACTACCATAAAGTATACGCCAAACAAATGGGTGGCACTCGGTATTACAGTTTTAACTGTTGTTTTTCTGTTCTTTGTTAATCGCGTACAATTCGACAGCGATTTAAATCAATTAAGCTATCAAACCGATGAACTAAAAGGCTTTGAAAAAGCAATGAATGCATTGCAAGGCGATAGCGTGAAAACCGTTTATATATCCACGAAAGGGTTAACGTTAGATGAAGCGTTGAATCAAACGGCAAATTTGGCGGGCACTTTAGCTGCTCAAAAAGAAAACCATCACATTGAAAATTACAGCACTATCAGCGCTTTTGTGATACCGGAAGCCGAACAACAAAAACGCATTGCCCGTTGGAATACTTATTGGAGCGATGCAAAACGACAAGCTGTAATCAATGGAATCAAATCAGCTTCAAGTGCCTATCATTTCAAGCCGGAAGCTTTTCAAGCTTTTTATGATTTGTTGAACGGTAATCCAAAGCCTTTGACTAAAGCGGAAACGGATTTCATTATTCATTCCATTGGAGCAGAGCAAATTGCCCAAACGCACGATGGATATGCCGTTTTATCCTCTGTTCAACTAAAAAAAGCCAATAGAGCATCGGTATATCCTGCACTGGAACAACTCAAAGGCGTTACCATTCTCGATAAAGCTATTGTTACGAATAGTTTGATTGAAAGTGTGTATACCGATTTCAACAAGATTTTATTGTACACTTCGCTCATTGTATTCCTTGCGCTTTTAATTAGCTATGGAAGAATAGAATTGGCGCTCATTACCTTCATTCCAATGGCCGTTACCTGGATTTGGATTCTAGGAATTATGGGACTATTTGGCTTGAAATTCAATATTGTCAATATTATTATCTCCACCTTCATCTTTGGATTGGGTGACGATTTCAGCATTTTTATTACGGATGGATTGACGCAAAAATTCAAATCTGGTAAGGATGTGTTGTCTTCTCACAAATCATCTATATTCTTGGCTACAGTTACGACCATACTTGGTTTGGGTGCATTAATCTTTGCTAAACATCCTGCACTAAAATCTATAGCTTGGTTGTCGATGCTCGGGTTGTTGTGTGTGATTATCATAGGACAAACTATTCAGCCGCTATTGTATAATTACTTTATCCAAAATCGAAAAGAGATAGGCTTTGCACCTTGGACATTACCTACGTTATTATTGGCTTCTGTGGCGTTTATGTATTTTGTAATTGGCGGATTTCTCTTGGCTCTGATTGGCTTTCCACTAATTTACTTATTGCCCTTCCCTTCAAAAGCCAAACGAAAATATATCTACCACGTTTTGCTAAGCAACTTCGTAAAATCGTTGGTGTATATGATGGCCAATGTGCGTAAAGTGCATATCAATAAAGAGTTTGCCGATTTTTCTACCCCTTCCGTAATCATCAGTAACCATCAATCGTTCCTCGATATTTTAATAACGGTAATGCAACACCCTAAAATCATTTTGTTAACGAATGAGTGGGTATACAATTCGCCATTCTTCGGACAAGTGGTAAAATTGGGCGATTACTATCCGGTAGCCGATGGGGCAGAAGGCGCTATCGAACGCTTACAAAAGAAAGTGAGCGAAGGTTACTCAATTGTGATTTTCCCGGAAGGGACACGTTCTGCTGATGGTAAGATGAAACGTTTTAAGAAAGGGGCATTTTTCTTGGCAGAGCAGTTGAATCTAGACATTCAGCCCTTATTGTTACATGGCATCAATCATACTATGGGCAAAGGCGATTTTATGTTGTTTAACGGACAAATGACATTGAAATATTTACCAAGAATAAAACCTACAGATACAACATTTGGTGTTGGATATGCTGAAAGAACGAAAAACATTAGTCAGTATTTTAAAAATGAATTTGAAAAACTTCGCGTTGAAATTGAGCAGCCATTTTATTTTAAACAACGCTTAGAAATGAACTATGTATATAAAGGAGGTGTGTTAGAATGGTACACTTGGAAAAAAATTCAGCTCGAAAACTATTATAAAACGTACCATGAGGTCTTGCCAAGAAAAGGTACAATAACCGATTTAGGTTGTGGTTATGGGTACATGGCGTATATGCTCAATTTTATTTGTCCGGATCGTATCATCACAGGTGTAGATTATGACCAGCCTAAAATTGATGTAGCCAATAATAATTATTCGAAAAATCGGAATGTTAATTTCCTCGCTAAAAGCATTACTGAAGTTGAATTTGTACCACAAGATGCTTATGTAATAAACGATGTATTACATTATCTAAAGTATGAGGAGCAAGAAAATGTAATTGCGAATTGTATTCAACATTTGAATCCGGATGGGTTAATTATCATCAAAGATGCTAACGTTGAAGACGAAAAAGGGCAAAAAGTAACTTGGTTGAGCGAGTTTTTCTCTACAAATTTTGGGTTCAATAAAATGGGACACGGTGAGTTGTTTTTCACTTCTCAGAATCGATTGCAAGCAATTGCAGACAAGTATGGTATGATTATAAGCGTTTTAGAAGCCCCTAAATATTCTTCGAATACGATTTGGATGTTAAAAAGAAAGTAGTTTGATATAAATCTACTTTTTCGGGAACCATGGGAAAACGGCATTTGTGCGCTGTTTGTAGCTATCAAATGCAGTGTTTCCTTTGTATTTTGCTTCTAATAATGGCACTCCTGAAACATACAATAACAGATAGGTTATTGTAATTGGACTAATGATAAACCACCAACCATTATCAAAAGGCAATACAATAAAGAAAATACTCCACCACATCAGTATTTCGCCAAAATAGTTCGGGTGCCTAGAATATTTCCACAAACCGGTTTGCATAATTTCTTCTTTACTTTTGCGTTGTTTTGTAAATACCTTTAGCTGATAATCGCCAATGGCTTGAAAGAAAAATCCAACACCCCATAACACTACACTAATTAAGGTTATGCTACTGAAGTTTTGTTCGGCAACAGTGGTTGAAAAAATAACAGGCGAAATGATAATCAGCAGTATAATACCTTGCAATAGAAAAACTTGCAAAAAGCTTCGCCAATAAAAGGTTTTACCCCATTCTTCCCGCCATTGTTTGTAACGAAAATCTTCTGTCTTACCTTTGTTTCTGGCGTAAATATGAATACTTAAACGCAGCCCCCATAGCGTAACCAATATATAAAGCAATAAAGAAATCGGAGCTTCTGATTGAAAAAGAAATAGATAGAAACAGATAAATACATACCCTAAACCCCAAGCTATATCGGCCACATCATTGCGCTGCTTATAAACAGCTATTCCATACCATACGGTGGCATAGAGTATAATGAGCAATGCACAAGTAATGAACACAGATAGCATTAGGCTAACCATTTAACGATATAGAATCCGGCAGAACTTACTAATGCTGTTAGCACCATACCCCAAATAATATCAATGAAAACGATGTTCAATGGCCAGTTTTTTAATGTAGCCAAATTGGTTAAATCGTAAGTGGCATAAGTGAATAAACCGAACAGCGCACCACTAATCACCGTTTTACTAAAGTCGTTTTTTTCAACTGAAGGTAAAATAGAGAAATATAAAATTCCAACAATGAATAATAGATAAAAGACAATAGCTGCAGTCCAGTTCACATTATCACTTAAAAATCCACCTAAGTATTTTCGGTATAGATTCTTTGCGATAAAACCGAGCCAAGTCATGTCAATGGCAAAGAAAACTAAAGTGGTAAGTAGGTAGCTTAAAGCTAATTTCGAGAAAGTCATATGCTTATTTTATTGTGTTCTAACAATTGAAGTTAACAAAAGTTCAGCCATATGACTAAAAGAAATAGTGCATCTTCGCGCATCAATTTTTTATATGCTTAAGAAAGTACTTTTGTTTTTGATTATTACCATTGGATTGACCTTTGTGTATCTGACTTCTATTCGACAAGATTTAACCTTATCCAAATCCTATGTTAAGGAAAAGTACAGTTTACCAAATTCAAAATTTTTGAACTGGAAGGGAGGCGAAGTTCATTACACCGAAAGCGGCTCCGGCTTTCCCATATTAATGATCCATGGCTTTGGAGGAAGTAATCGCGATTTCTATATACTCGACTCTTTAATAAACAAAGATTATCGAGTTATACGCGTTGATTTGCCGGGTTTTGGTTTGTCTGATTTTCCAAAGCTAACCGGTAAAGACATAGATTATACAAAAGAATATGATGCGTATTTTAATTTCTTACTGGATACCTTAAACCTAGATTCTTGTTATGTTATGGGCAATTCCTTAGGAGGTATGATGGCTTGGAATTTAACGGTCAAACATCCGAATGTGGTTAGAAAGTTGATTCTTTTTAACAGTGCAGGATATGATATGGAAAAGGTTTCTAAATCCGCCAATGCATATATTTTCAGATATAAAATAGTGCAACTTTTGTTACAAAGAGGTATACCAAAGTTTGCAACTGCAAAAGGGGTTGGACGTGTATTCTACAAAGCACCAATGTTAACCGAAGAAAAAGTACAACGCTTAAACGACTTTTGGAATCGTGAAGGGAATCTGCCGCATATCCTTGCTATGGCTTCTTCTAAAAAATATTTAGACCAAAATTTAATCAAGCAAATCAACTGTCCTACACTTATTGTTTGGGGTAAATACGATAAAATTGTTTCGCCTGAATATGCAGAACAATTCCATCAAGACATTAAAGGAAGCCAAGTAGTTATCTATGATTCTTGTGGGCATGTGCCTATGTTAGAACGACCAGAGGATGTGCGAAATGATGTAATTCAGTTCTTAAATGAAAAATAGTATCGCGTGAAGTTGTAGGTAAGGTAACAAGTAAAAAAAGTTAGAAGAGTGCTATTTTGTAATTAGATTCACAATCTAATCTTAGTTTTGAGCTATGCGTATCCATCCATTTACTTATCTGTTTTCTATATTATTTGCATTCACCTTTTCAGCCCATGCGCAAAGTAAATTGGTGAATTCAGACTATTGCTATCAACGCATAAACTTAGGCTATGGCCCGGAAGATATAGTGATTGATACTATCACCAATCCCGCACAACCCAAACTTTTAGTATCCTGTAATTCCAGAAGAAAAACAGAGAAAGATATGTCGGAAATATTTGTGTATGATGTTAAAGCAAAAACAACAAGCCCTGTTAAACGTGTGGAGCCGGCCGATTTATGTTTTAATCCACATGGAATTGATTTGGTGAATGTTCACGATAGTTTGATTTTATTGGTCGTTAGCCATTGTAGTACAAATAAAACAAACTCAATTTTTCGCTATTATTGGAAAAACAATACCCTCTATTTCTTAGAAAAGATCACCGATCCATCGTTTACTTCACCCAATGCAGTTTCCGGCTTTTCGGATGGTAGTTTTTTAGTGAGTAACGATGCCAATAAACAAGGAAATGTATTCGAGATTTTATTCAAACAAAAGAAAGCTAAGGTTGTCTACTGGAAAAATGGAACAGCATCTTATGCAGATGCAAAAGTTTGTTACGGCAATGGAATTTTAGTGCATGGAAGTACAATTTATCAAGCATCTACCATGCCCGGAGAGGTATATCAATACTCATTTTCGAATGGAAAACTGAGCAATAAAACAACTATTGCTAAAGTGAAGGGAGCCGATAATATTCGTTTAGACGGAAATAATCTGGTAGTAGCCGGCCATTTGAAATTTGGAAAGTTCCTAAAACACATGAAGAACAGTAACAAGAAATCGCCCACCGCTATTTTCACCATCAATAAAGAAACACACGAAAAAAATTTAGTTTATTACAATTCAGGAGAAGTAATGAGCGCTGCATCTACGGGGCTCATTTATGACCATAAACTCTACATCGCTCAAGTGTTCGACAATTTTATTCTTGAAGTGAATCTCGATTGTCACCCGAAAAAATAAACCATGTATCAATCTATCAATCCATATACGAACGAGATAAACAAAACGTATTCATTTTCTTTGTTTCCTGACCTACAACTTTCAGTTAAAGCACAACAGGAGTGGAGTTCTTATAGTATTAGCGAAAGAGGAGCATTCTTACGCATTGTTGCAGAAAACATTCAAGCTAAACGCGAAGAATTCGCCCGTTTAATCACTGCTGAAATGGGCAAACCCATTCGGGAAGCTTATTATGAAATCGACAAAACACTTACTGCTTTTGATTATTATATCCCCAATGCTGAACAATACTTGGCAAAAGAATTTGTACAGACCAATGCTTCGAAAAGCTATATTTCGTTTGAACCTCTTGGTGTAATTCTTTCTGTTATGCCCTGGAATTTTCCTTTCTGGCAAGTGTTTCGTTTTGCTGTGCCTTCGCTAATGGCAGGGAATGTTACTGTGTTGAAACATGCTCCAAACGTACCGCAATGTGCTGAAGCTATCCATCAATTATTTGAAGATGAACGTTTACCTAAAAACCTATTGGTGAATTATTGCTTCACAAATGACGATGTAGCAAAACTTATTGCAATGCCTGAAATTGCTGGTGTTACCTTCACCGGAAGTGATACTACAGGGGCTATTATAGCCGGATTAGCCGGACAAAACATAAAAAAATGCGTTGTGGAATTGGGCGGGAATGACCCTTTCATTGTGCTCGATGATGCTAATTTGGATTTAGCGATTGCCGGAGCTATTAAATCGCGTTCCATCAACTCTGGGCAATCGTGCAATGCCGCAAAACGATTTATTGTCACTGAAAAGAACTATTCTCAGTTTATAGAAAAACTAACTAATGCTGTTTATGCACTAAAAGTTGGCGACCCAATGCAAGAAGATACAAACATTGGACCTATTGCCCGAAAGGATTTAGCTGAAAAAGTTCGTGCGCAGATAACAAAAACTATTGCTCAAGGGGCAAAGTCCATTACTAATCCATCATACATTTCAGCTGAAAGCAATTTTGTCTCACCAACCATCCTTACTGATGTTACACCAACTATGTGTTCTTTTCAAGAAGAGATTTTTGGACCGGTGTGGACGGTTATCAAAGCAAATTCAACTGCTCATGCTATTGAACTAGCCAATGACACAGTGTTTGGACTTGGAGCGTCCATTTGGACAGCTGATGAAAAGGCAGGAGAGGAGCTAGCTCCGCAATTACAAAGCGGGAACGTTTTCATTAACGATATTGTAAAATCAGATGCTCGTTTGCCTTTCGGAGGAATTAAACGCAGTGGTTTTGGTCGGGAACTTTCCGAATTTGGCCTACGCGAGTTTGTGAATGTAAAGACCGTTTATATTCGTTAATACTTTTGCTTTACCTCACTTTTTATTACTTTCGTTATAATGGAAGCTAAGGGCATATTTTATCTTTTTTTGGGTTTGGGGTACGTGATTTATTCGCTTACAAAAAAGGCAAAAGATCAACCTAAAAAAACAATTGCTCCACAACCTAAAAAACGCTCTACCTTTGACGAAGCTATTGAAGAATTCAAGTCAAAACAACAGCAGGTAAAAGATATAGCCCTTGAAACACAGAGTAAAAAACCGGTTAAGCAGAAGGATATCTTTGTAAAAGAAAAAATTAATCCCGTTTTCGAAGAAGGCAAAAGTGTATATAAAGTATACGAAGAAGCCTCTTTTAATGAAGGTGGTGCTCAAATTCAATTTGTTGATGAAATGCCTATACAAGAAGACACTCCGGTTAATTTTGATATGCGTTCAGCCATCATACATTCCATCATTCTCGAGCGTAAATTCTAATGAAAAGCGTAACTTTTTTTACTTTAGATAAGCTTCAATCGCATCTCCAATCTATCGCTATTCACTATTCAAAAGTTGTATGCATTGCCGATTCCAACACCTTTAAATTTTGTTTTCATCGCTTAGGCATCAACGCTGATACTATTGTAATTCCTGCAGGAGAGGAACATAAAAACATTGCTTCATGTATATCCATATGGGAACAACTTACTCAACTTAATGTCGATAGAAACGCGTTGATACTCTCGCTTGGCGGTGGGATGATTACCGATTTGGGAAGTTTTGCGGCCTCTTGTTTCAAGCGTGGTGTTACCCATATCAATATCCCTACTTCTCTCTTAGGCATGGTAGATGCATCAGTAGGAGGGAAAACAGGAATAGATTTTTTGGGGTTCAAAAATCAAATTGGTGTATTTGATTCTGCCTGTGAGTCATATATTTGTAGTGATTTACTGAGCACTTTACCTGCACGAGAGCTAAATAGCGCTTGGTCTGAAATCATTAAGCACTATCTAATTCATGATGAGGAGGCATTTCTGGAATTCACAAAATCGGATAACAAAAGTACGTTGTCTTATAACGATATGCAGGGTTTGATTGAACGTGCTGTAGCTATCAAAAGCCATTTTGTTTCGCAAGATCCTTTCGACAAAGGGGTTCGGAAAGCCTTAAACTTCGGCCATACTATTGGTCATGCCATTGAAAGTTATTATTTGACAACTTCAGCGCCTTTATTGCATGGCGAAGCTGTTGCAATAGGACTAATTGCGGAATCATTTATTACCTACAATAGGCAAAAAATCTCTGATATTGACTTAAACAGTATTACCTCAACCCTCCATTACCGAATCGCACTTGCCCCAATCCATCCCGATGCCTTTGAATCTATTTATTCTCTTGCATTAAAAGACAAAAAAAACACAACAACAATCAATTGCGTTTTATTGTATGGCATTGGACAATTTGAACTAGATGTACCCATTCACCACGATGAAATTTTGTTAGCATTAAATCATTATAATTCTACTTGTGAACAATACACTTAGTAATCCCAATACAGCGGTAACGCATTTGTCGGCAACAATTCAACTTCCTGCTTCAAAGAGTGAATCAAACAGGTTGTTAATCTTACAAGCGTTGAGCAATGGAAACATGAAGATTGTAAACTTCTCAACGGCCAACGATACCCTTTTACTTCAAAAAGCATTGAACTCTAAAAGTCTAATTGTAAATATTGACGATGCAGGTACAGCCATGCGTTTTCTTACTTCTTTTTTCGCTATGCGCAACGAACATAAAATTGTGAAAGGCACTGATCGTATGCATAAACGCCCTGTTCACGATTTAGTGGAAGCTTTGCATCAAATTGGCTTTCGTATCAATTACCTTGGTCAACCGGGTTTTCCACCCATCGAAATTATTCCGGTTAATCTTGATTCTTTAAACAATAAAGTTACTATTGATGGTTCGATTAGTAGCCAATTTATTAGTTCGTTGATGATGATTGGGGCTTCTTTGCCCCACGGTTTGGAGATTACCATTACCGGTGAAGTTGCATCTAAACCTTACATTTTGCTTACAGCAGCGTTGATGCGAAAAGCCGGAATCGAATCAGCGATTAACTTTCCGATAATTACCATCGCTAAACAAGAATATAAAACAACAGTGTTGAGCGCTGGTGACGATTGGACGAATGCCGGATATTGGTATTCATTTGTTGCACTTTATCCATCGGCAGCAATCGTTCTAGAAGGATTGGAAGAAGAAACTGCGCAGGGCGACAAAATATTGTTAGAATGGGGGAACTACTTTGGGGTAAAAAGTGAGTTTAAACAAGGCGCCCTTTACTTATCGAAGTTGGAGAATACGTTAACGGAATCGCTTCATTTTGATTTCACACCGCATCCCGATTTAGCACAAACCATTATTGTATTATGTGCTGCTAAAGGAATTCAAGCAACATTTTCAGGACTTCAATCGCTTCGAATTAAAGAAACCGACCGTATTGCCGCTTTGCAAGCTGAATTGAAAAAGTTTGATGTTGAGCTTGTTGAAACATTAAATGGTAATTTTACACTAGAAGGAAAATTTGTTGCTCGCCCTGTTACCATCGAAACCTATAACGATCATCGAATGGCCATGTGCTTTGCGCCACTCGCTGTTTTAGCGCCTATAACATTTACAGATCCTTCTGTAGTTTCTAAATCATATCCCGATTTTTGGAATCAGATGGCAAAATTGCTCACTTGGGATGAATAAATTTGAACTATCATTACCCCTAAACCAACTACCAATGGCATTCTTTGGCATCGGCATCGAGAACTTCAAAACAGATCAGAACATTGGTACGCTTTGGCGAAGCGCTTCAATAATGAAAGCTAGTTTCATCTTTACCATTGGGAAGCAATATAAAATTCAAGCTACGGATACAGCCATCAGTTGGAAGCATATCCCGCTCTATAATTACGAAAACTTTGAAGCATTCTACAAAGCTTTACCCTACGACTGTCAGTTAGTGGGTGTTGAAATGGACGAAAAGAGTGTTCCTGTGGCAGAATTTGTTCATCCACCTCGTTGTGTGTATTTATTGGGGTCGGAAGATAACGGCTTAAGTAAAACGGCATTAGAAAAATGCCATAAATTGGTTCAATTGCCAGGAGATCATTGCATGAATGTTGCCGTTGCTGGAAGTATAATCATGTATGATCGGTCAACAAAATAAGAGGCTTTAAACTTAGCTTCTTTTCAATGATTTTGAAATTACAGCTAATACATTGGGCTGATTTTACAAAAAGCACCATTTTGCATCCGGATTTCATATTTACAACAAAAATTGTGGATAATTCGCGTCACAATAACTTCTCGAGGGGGTGTCAATTTACTATATTCGCACGCTTTATTGGCACTTAAAAACGATTTTTTAAAAATTATAGCAAAAAATGGCTGAAGATAACGATAGCAGAATTATTAATATCAATATTGAGGATGAAATGAAAACGGCCTATATCGATTATTCGATGTCGGTGATTGTTTCCCGGGCAATTCCGGATGTAAGAGATGGATTAAAGCCTGTACACCGAAGAGTTCTTTACGGGATGAACGAATTGGGTGTTGGAGCAGGTAAGCCGTATAAAAAATCTGCCCGTATCGTAGGAGAGGTGTTAGGTAAGTTTCACCCGCATGGCGATTCATCGGTATACGATTCCATGGTGCGTATGGCGCAAGATTGGTCTTTGCGTTATCCTTTGGTAGACGGGCAAGGTAACTTCGGATCTATTGATAACGACCCGCCTGCTGCGATGCGTTATACCGAGGCTCGTTTTAGAAAACTAGCAGAGGAGATGCTTCGCGATATCGAAAAGGATACCGTGGACATGAGTCTTAACTTTGACGATACATTGGAAGAACCAACCGTTTTACCGGCTCGTTTCCCGAATCTTTTGGTGAACGGAGCTTCTGGAATTGCAGTAGGTATGGCTACAAATATGTTGCCACATAATATGTCGGAAGTTGTCGATGCAACTATACAATATATTGATAATAATGATATTACCATAGAAGACTTAATGCAAACTGTTAAGGCTCCTGACTTCCCAACCGGAGGAACAATTTACGGTATTGAAGGGGTGAAAGCCGGGTTCTTAACCGGACGAGGACGTGTTGTATTACGTGGTAAATCTGAAATTGAAACCGATGATAAAGGCCGCGAAAGTATCATCGTAACGGAAATCCCATACCAAGTTGTTAAGTCTGATTTGATCAAAAAGATTGCCGAGCTAGTTGAAGAGAAGAAAATCGAAGGTATATCCGATTTGAGCGACCAATCAGACAGAAATGGAATTCGTATCGTTATCGAATTGAAACGTGATGCCATTTCGAATGTTATCTTAAATCAGTTGTATTCACTTACTCCGCTTCAAACGTCATACGGAATTAATAACGTTGCCTTAGTGGGTGGCCGTCCGATGACCTTGAATTTGAAAGATCAAATTCGTCACTTTGTCGATTTTCGTCACGAGGTTATTGTTCGAAGAACGAAATACGAACTTCGTGAGGCCGAAAAACGCGCACACATTTTACAAGGTTTATTGATTGCACTCGATCATTTAGACGAAGTGATTAAATTAATTCGCGAATCACAAACGCCTGATATTGCTCGGGATGGTTTGATTTCGAATTTCGGCTTAAGTGAAATTCAAGCTAAGGCTATCTTAGAACTTCGTTTACAGCGACTTACAGGTCTTGAAAGAGATAAGATAAAAGCAGAATACGATGAATTGATGAAAACCATCAATTACTTGAATCGTATCTTGAACGAAGAGCCTCTACGTTTCCAAATCATTAAAGATGAGTTGGCTGAAATTAAAGAGAAATATGGTGATGAAAGACGTACTAATATCGAGTACGCTGCCGGAGACATCAACATGGAAGACTTAATTGCCGATGATGAAGTGGTTGTAACTATTTCTCACTTGGGTTACATAAAGAAAACAATATCAAGCGAATATAAAACGCAAAATAGGGGAGGAAGAGGTTCTAGAGGAAGTGCATCGAGGGATGCAGACTTTATTGAGCACTTGTTTACCGCTACTAACCACAACTTCTTATTGTTCTTTTCCGATGCAGGAAGATGCTATTGGAAGAAGGTATATGAAATTCCGGAAGGAGAAAAGACCTCAAAGGGAAGAGCAATCCAGAACTTGATTAACATTCCGCCTTCAGAAAAAATCATGGCATACTTGCCTGTGAAGAACCTTAAAGATGACGAATATCTTGATAATAACTTCTTGATTTTCTGTACGAAAAATGGTATTATAAAGAAAACTACTTTAAGAGCCTATTCGAATGTTCGTCAGGGTGGAGTGAATGCTATTGAGATTAGAGAAGGAGATACATTAGTACAAGTAAGCATGACTGACGGTAAATCAGAAATTGTTTTAGCGACTAAAGAAGGAAAAGCAATCCGTTTCAATGAAACTAAAGTACGGGCGGTTGGCCGTGTTGCTTCTGGGGTAATTGGAGTTGATTTGGCAGAAGATGGATCAAATGAAGTAATAGGTATGATTACCGTTAACCCGGATAATAAGGAAGAAACCATTATGGTACTTTCTGAAAAAGGCTATGGAAAACGTACCGATTTGGAAGATTATAGAGTGACCAACCGAGGAGGGAAAGGTGTAAATACTCTTAAAATTACTGAAAAAACAGGAAATCTTGTTGGAATTCAGAATGTTACCGATAATGACCATGTAATGATTATCAATAAATCGGGGGTTGCTATACGTATTGCTGTAGATTCTCTTAGAGTAATGGGACGAGCAACGCAAGGAGTACGATTGATTAAGTTGGATTCAAAAGACAGTATTGCTGCTATTGCGAAAATTAAAGATGGCAGAAGTAGTTTTAACCCGGATGAAGATGGCGAGTTAGCTTCAGCTGAACCTGTTGACCCCAATGAACCTATTTCTGAATAAACGTTAACATTCAGAAGTTGGCATATTTATTATTTGAATAACTAAAAACATACAAATGAAAAAAATAATCTTCGCTTTTGCTTGTTTCGGAATAATCGAAAGCGCTAATGCACAACAAGGGAAATTGGTTTCCACTTGGAATGCATTAGAATCTTATAAGAAAGGAGAAGGGGTGTCAAATCTAGAAGCTGCTTTACCATATATTAATGAAGCTGTTGCTAATGAGCAAACTATGAATAGCGCTAGAGCTTGGTGGTATCGTTCTCAAGTTTACCAATTTATTGCTTCTGAAAAAGAAATACATGGTAAATACCCAGAAGCAGGATTAGAAGCTTTAGTATCGTTTAAGAAAATGAACGAAATTAATGATCCCAAATTCAAAGATTGGGAAGATGCTGTAAAGAACCTAACGGCTTTATCAACAACTATATTCAACGATGGTGTGGATCAATTTCAAGCCAAGAAATTTGATCTTGCTGCTAAGAATTTTGGCTTGATCCCTGAAATCAATACCATTATTGAAGCAAGAGGAGGTAAAAGTCCAATTGAAGCAAAAACAGCTTTAGATAATGCAGCAGTTTCAGCCGAGAATGGTGGCCTTTATAAAGAAGCCGTTGATGTATATTCAAAGTTAATAGCAAAATTTCCGGATGTTAAATACTATAATATCCTTTATCAATTGCATAAGAAAAACAGCAATTTAGATGCCGCTAATGCAATTGTAGAGGAAGGTTTGGTAAAGTATCCATCCGATAAAGATTTGCTAATCAGCAAGGTAAATGCTTTAATTAGTGCCGGTAAGAGTGGTGCTGCAGTAGATTATTTGAAAAAAATTATCGATCAAGACCCAACAAACGAAGTACTATATGTTGCCTTAGGACAAGCCTATGAGCAACTTAAAGATGAAACTCATGCAAGAGAAGCCTATGGAAGTTTAATAAAACTTAACCCTAACAGCTTTGACGGCAACTACGGAATGGGAGCCATGATCTTTAACAAAGCTAAAGAAATTACCGATCAGATGAATGCTTTAGGATATGGTAAAGCTGATCAAGTAAAATATGAAGAACTTAAAGGAAATCGAACCAAAATTTTTGGAGAGGCAAAACCTTTCTTAGATAAAGCGCTAACCATTAAACCGGATAATGCTTCTGTAAAAGCAGCTCTAGGGAATATAGATTCACTTACAAAATAATGGAGTAAGCCGATAGTAGTATCGGCTTTTCTTTATAACTTACATTTAACATAATATTAATTATAGTAAATAATGTAAAACGCAATTATCTAATAATCAATAGTTAAGAAATAAACTGAAGAGTAATTGATTCTGAGAACAACAGGAACTAACATGCTAACTGCAATATAAAGTATTACAAATTCGAATGCAGATTTGACAATGAATCAAGATTAGAATTTAACCGGGAATTCTAGCCACATATTTTTCCATTTCAGCAATTTGCTGCTTTAATTCTTTTGCTTTCGGATTAAGGGCTTTTGCCTTTCTAAAATAATCTTTTCCTGGTTTGAACTGCTTTAAAGAAATTTCTATAGAAGCTAATTGCAAAAATGCTGTGGCTTTACTATCGTTATCGGGTAATCCTTTTTGAAGGGCAGTTCGTAAATTAGCCTTTGCATCCTTTGTATCGCCTTTTTGAGCGGCTAACATACCTAACTGTAAGTACGAGGCGCCTTCATATTCTTTTCCGATATAATCTGTCTTGTTCTTCAAACTCTCTTTTAAATGTGCTTCTGCACCTGCATAATCTTTGTTCATCATCGACAAATTCGATTGGATCATATAATAACCCTGACGAACCGGCTTAAACAACAAATTCGGATATTTCACCATGGCCAAATACTTCTTAGCGGCTTCAATATCTCCGGATTGCATAGCATCTTGAACCAAACGCAAGGGACCAAAGAAAAAATGAGATCCTATGGCTACAAATGCTCCAATAAGTAAAACCGTAAAACTGACCCAATCCGGTACAAATGCAAAACCAATGGCTGCAACTAACAAGATAAAACCTAGATAAAGTCGGTATTCTAATACTAATTTATAAAATTTCATTTTATGATTTTGAGAGCGCAAAAGTATAATTATTCCGCGTAAATTTTTGTTGATTTAATTACAAAAAGTGGCACATTTTATATCACAATTTTGACGATTTAACTCTTTTTTTCATTTAAATGTTGCAACATTTAATGTTTAAACATATATTTGTTTTAAAATTAAATCAAATGAAAAAAATTATCACATCCGTAGCTCTCGTAGCTTCAATGGCCATGGCCAATGCACAAACTTGGCAATTAGACAAATCGCACTCTTCAGTGAAGTTTTCAGTAACACACATGATGGTTTCTGAAACTGAGGGCAACTTCAAAAGCTTTACAGCAAACGTAACTGCACAAAAAGAAGATTTCTCCGATTTAAGCGCTGATTTTACCATTCAGGTTAAATCGATTAACACAGACGATGAAAAACGCGATGGGCATTTAGCTAGTCCTGATTTCTTCGATGCAGAAAAATATCCAACCATTACATTTAAATCAACATCTTTCAAAAAAGTTGGTGAAAAATCATATAAATTAGCAGGTGAAATAACCATGCACGGTGTAACAAAACCGGTTACATTTGACGTAAAATACAACGGTACTGCAAAAGATCCGTATGGAAATACTAAAGCAGGTTTTAGAGCATCTACAATTGTAAAACGTTCTGATTTCAACATTTCATGGAATAAAGTGTTAGATACAGGGGGATTTGCTTTAAGTGATGAAGTTCAAGTATTCGTCAATATTGAATTAAACAAGAAATAAACCAATTCGGGGGTTTTGGTTTTGAAATGCGGGAGCGGCTACGCTCCTGCTTTCTTATTTTAAAGGGAAATAGATTATGGGAGCAATCGAACGTTTAATTCAGCAAAAGCAATTCAAAAATGAGCATGAAAAAGCCATTGTAGGGCTCTTGTACAGTGCGAACTTTATAACTTCTTCTCAACAAGATGCGTTTAGGAATTTTGGTATTACTCATCAACAATTTAATGCACTTCGCATTTTGCGCGGGCAATATCCCAACCCGGCTAATCTCAATTTAATTAAAGACCGATTAATTGATAGAAATAGCGATGTGTCTCGATTAATCGAACGTCTTCGGCTTTTGGGATGTGTAGAACGTATTACTTGTCCTAACGACAGACGTTCCGTTGACGTAAAAATCACAGAAAAAGGCTTAAGCATTTTAGCTGAAATCGACAAAGCCAATGAAACATTATTCACCACCGAATTAATGCCCTTATCGCAAAAAGAATTAATTGAATTCAATGCATTACTCGATAAATTACTAACGGCTTACGAGCAGCAATTAAAAATTGCGTAACCGTCCGAAAGCACCTAATGGCAATCGTTTGGAGAAGCGATCTTCCAAGTAAAGTTCGCCAATTTCTACCTTTCTTTTTTTATCGCCCGATTGTAGAAGATTTTCTAATATCAACGAAGAAAATCCAAGCGAATAAGCATTTAAAATCAAGAAATGATATTGATCGTCTAACAACTCCAATACCAATTTCACCATCTCGTTAATCTGATCTTCCAACTTCCACTTTTCCCCATTCGGTCCATGGCCGAATGCAGGCGGATCCAAAATAATACCGTTGTATTTATTCCCTCGTTTCACCTCTCTTCGTGCGAATTTTAATGCATCCTCTACCACCCAACGAATATCTTTTAATCCGCTCAGTTGTTGGTTTTCATTCGCCCAGTTCACTACTTGTTTTATGGAATCTAAATGCAACGTTTCTGCTCCTGCAGCTCTTGCAGCCAAAGAAGCACCTCCTGTGTAAGCAAAGAGATTTAAAAAACGTGCAGGTTGCTTAGGCATACGCGCAACCGAATCTGCAATAAACTCCCAATTCACCGCTTGTTCAGGAAAAATGCCCACATGTTTGAATGAAGTAAGCCCTAATCGGAATGCAATTTCTTTTGACTCTATAGATTGAATGGCATATTTTATTTGCCACTGATCAGGCATATTCTTTTTCAACTTCACCCAATTGCCTGAAGAGCTGGATTTTGGCTCAAAACGTACATGCGCCATCATTTCCCATTCCGGCATAGAAAGTGTGGAATCCCACACTGCTTGTGGCTCCGGACGAATAGTAACATACTGCCCAAAACGCTCTAACTTCAGAAACCCTCCAGAATCTATTAATTCATAATCTGCAAAACCTTGTGGCGTGAAGGCCTGAATTCCTCTACTCATTATTGCTTGTCCGTTTTCACAATGATATATAAATCTTCATTATCTTTTTTCATCCAATACTTTTCGCGCGCAAAACGCTCTACATATTGGGGATTGTCGACAATAGCATTATACTCTGCAGTAGCCGCAAAGGATTCCTTTTTGAAGAACTCTTTTTTGGCTTCCATTTCTCTCAACTCCTTGTACAATCGGTATTGCGACATCATATTATTATCGTCCAAGAAGAGCATCCACACTAAAAATGCAATAGAAGACAGAAAAAAAACATTTCTGAAAATGGGCGGAATTTTGTTGATGTATTTAGCTATATCGATTTTCACAAAACGAACGTACGCTATTTATTGAAAGGATTGAATTGGCTATGCGAAACATAATAAACAACTTACGTTGAATGTTCAATTATCTATTCACTCCATGTTACCGCCAAAAAACAATTTGCCTTTGCCGTATTTCGCTTTCAACTTATCTACGGCTGAAAAATAATTGCGTTTAGTCTCCGAATTATCAAACAATGTCAACTGATCTTCAATGCCCGATAAATCGCTGAAACGTATACCAATTAGGCGAAGGGGCACATTATCTTCCCACAATTCGTCCAATAATTTTTCAGCTACAGCATACAAATCAGGCGTTGCAAACTCGGGTATAATCTGCTTTTGATGGCTATGGGTTTCAAAATTCGCAAATCGAATTTTAACCGTTACACAGCCTGTTTGCCATTGCTTACTGCGCAATTCAAACGATAACTTTTCGCATAAGGTAAACAGCAAATGTTTAATTTCTTTTCGATTTGAAATATTGTTCGAAAAGGTTCTTTCACAGGAAACAGATTTTTCTTCCCGTCCGCTATGCACCTGCGAATGATCGATACCGCGCGCTTTTTGCCACAGCCACATTCCGTTTTTTCCGAATCGTCTCATGAGCGCTTCTTGCTCAAAAGCCCGTAAATCAGCAATGGTATGAATGCGCATACGGGCAAGGGTTTCCACCATCTTCTCCCCTACAAAAGGGATGGTGCCAACGGATTTTGGATCTAAATACTGTTGCTCCTCTCCTAGCGGAATCACATATGTTCCGTTGGGTTTGGCATCTTGCGTGCACATTTTCGCCAACAACTTATTGGCTGCTAAACCCCACGAAATGGGCAATCCGGTTTCTTTGATAATATGCTGTCTCAACGCATGACTCCATTTTTCTGCCCCGAAGTATTTATCCATGCCACTTACATCGATGTAGAATTCATCAATGGACGCTTTTTGAAATTGTGGCGATTTCTCGGCAATTATATCGGTAACCATTTTTGAGTATTTGCCATATTCACGATAACCGTTGTTGGCGGTAACGGCATGCGGACAAAGCGCCCTCGCCTTCATCATCGGCATAGCTGAACGCACCCCAAAGGCACGTGCCTCATAACTGCAACTCGACACCACTCCCCTATTACCTGAACCGCCCACAATTACCGGCTTTCTAATAAGGTCCGGATTGAGAATGCGCTCTACGGAAACAAAAAAAGAATCTAAATCGAGGTGCAAAATCATAAATACAAATATAAAACTTTTTTGTTTCCGCTAAATTATTTAGTTTTGTTGTAAAATTTAGCAAAATGTATTTTAATTCCAATTTGAAATTTCTCCGTAAAGTCCGTGGTTTTACGCAAGATGAATTGGCTTTTGAGCTACAGGTGAAACGCTCTCAAATTGGCTCCTACGAAGAAGGACGGGCCAATCCGAGCTACGAAAAACTGGCTGAAATTGCCAAGTATTTTCACGTTTCCATCGACCATTTGCTGAACAAAGATTTTCGGTTAATGAAGGAAGTGCCGCTGTTTTCCGATGAACAGTTGAACACCCCGCTGATGCAGCCTTCGCGCATTTTAGCCATTACGGTTGACGAAGAGCAAAACGAAAACATCGAAATCATAAATGCCAAAGCGGCTGCCGGTTACTTAAACGGTTATGCCGATCCGGAATATATCAAAGAATTAAGTCGGTTTCGCTTGCCGTTCTTACCGGTAGGAACCTACAGAGCCTTTGAAATTAAAGGGGATTCCATGCCTCCGCTACAATCGGGCTCGATTGTGATTGGTGAATACGTGGAGCGTATTGCCGATTTAAAAGACGGACAAACCTATGTGGTGATTTCAAAAAACGATGGTATTGTGTACAAACGTATTTTCAATCAGGTTGAAGAGGAAGGCACATTGATTCTCCGCTCCGATAACCCTACATACACGCCTTATCCTATTCCGGTTCAAGATGTATTGGAAATTTGGAAAGGTGTGGTGCAAATCAGCCACGTCAACAAAGGCTCCGATACCAGCTTTCAGAATATTTTGACGCTTATGCAAGAGTTGAAGCAGGAAATTCAGGAGTTGAAGAAATAGCCGTTAATCTTTATTGTTTGACAAACTTAGTCAAAAGCGTATTCCCGGTGCGTAAAGTCAACTTAATGAAGTAAACACCAGAAAGCAAATCTCGTACATCGAAGGTCAGATTTTTTGAATCGCTTACATCATCCAATCTTACCCATTGTTTTCCAACAAGGTCATAAATAGACGCAAACTGTATCCTTGTTTCTTGATTGACTGTCACATAAATTGTTGTTTGAGTAGGATTGGGATGTACACTTACTTTGTTTACGTCTTCGTTCATAATACTCGTAAAAATATAGTCACAAGCAGTTGAACTTGAGGTTTGATAAGTTGAAAAGGCACTATCGCTGTAACAGCGCAAGGTATATGCATTGCCATCTGTATAACAGATGAAATATGGAGAAAAATAATTGTCTATTGCTCCGAGTTTCTCAGCAATCATAACTTTATAGGGATAGAAAAGACTACTTGAATAGTTGATAGGTCGGGCAACATACATCTTCAACGTGTCGTTGTTTAAAATGACTGTCCCTGTTGAATCAATGACTTGTTGAACTATGGAATCACACCCGGTTGTACTGTTGTCAGGTAGATTAAAATTATAGCTGTATATAGTATCGCCTTTTTGCACATTAAAAAGATAGATAGGTCTGAAAAAACTATTCACAAGGCAGAATACCGAATCGCTATTCGAATAAGTATAAATCGGTTTAATACTTGATGTGTCAATACGGAATGGATGAACTCCGGGGCCAATATAGAAAGGTTGTATAAGTTGGCCAATCAGCTTTTTACAAGGTTGATTTAAAACTATAGTGTCTTTTTCATACTCTAAAGTTTGATACCCAAAACTAGCCATGCTATAGAAGTTGTAGGTCCATTTTGCCCCAGTATTGCACCATTGTTGGGCAGAAGTTGAGCCAAAAAGGAGAATAAAAAATGGGAGTATTAATCTTTTCATAGTTTTTCAATTTTCTTGGAGAAAAGAAGCTGTTGATGATGGAAAACACTTACGATATAAGAACCACTACTATAATTTGCGGCATTCACGATATAACTGGAATGTTGAAACAAACGGACAGGATTTGTGATGGCTTTGCCTGTTAAATCGGTAACGACAAAAGAATAGTTTTCTGTGTCATCTAATGCTTTAGTTTCAATATTGATTTTATCTACTGCAGGATTTGGGTAAATAGAAAGTTCAATTGTCTTGTTTTCTTGGGGTACAGCAATGCTGGTATAACCGCAATTGGTACCACTCAAACAACCATCAGGCCCAATGCGCAACAGCCAGCCCATTTGTAAAATGGAATCTTGCGTAAAATTATCATCGTTATACATATTGGTGCTTTCCCCGCATGCAATAATATCGCCATTGGGCAATTCAGCAAAATCAAATAAACGATTAAACTCCTGATAGCTGGTTACTCCGTAATACTTTCTGTCCCAAAGTATATCTCCGGCTTCATTGAATTTAACGAGCCAACCAGCGTATAAACTCTTTAGCGGATTAGAAAATGGGATAGTTGTGTCCGAGTCAAAATTCACACACTCTCCTATTCCTAAATAATTGCCATCAGCTAATTGTTTAATAGTATTAAAATGTGAATTGCCATAGCTACTGACAATTTTTTTCTTCCAAACTATTGAATAATTACTATCTAATTTTCCAATATAACCATGATTGGCAATGAAATTCCGTTCAACTGAATCTATTGCATCTGCTCCTATTATATATCCCTTGTCTGATGTTTTAATCATAGAAACCGAGCCTGTTATGCTATCAGATGTAAGCTGCGTTACAAATGAAATAGCTCCATTTGAGGTATCAATTTCTGTAATATATAACCAATGCTTCGCAATAGTAAAATCATTGTCAAAAGGGTAGTGCTTAGCCCGAAGAGATGCAATTTGCAGCTTCCCATTACCTAATTGATTTAAGGAGGTTGGAAATAAATCGTAAGAAGGATAATACTTTCTCCAAATTATAGTCCCATCGATCTTAATTTTTAGAACCATTAACTGGATATTATAATTCTTATCCTGTGAAGTACCTGTAATATAGAAACAGCTATCTCCTCCTAATATGATTTGATAAAAGAAAATCGAGACGCGGTTGGTGTCTTCAAACAACACAAAATCTATCTTATCTAATGATAGATTAGCCGAATATAGAATCCCTTTTGGTGTAGAACCCAATCCACCGCTGCCAACTGAAACGATTTGATTCCCAAGTAAAATGCAATTCTTTGTATTTGTAAAAAAATCAAATGTGGTGTCCTTTGCATTTAACGATTGCCCAACAAAAGCTGAAGAAACATGAAATTTATTTAATGTAGCGCGTTGATAACTGTTTGATTCGTTCGGAAATAAATTACCTACCACATAAAGTGTATCACCTAAAAGTTTGCAAGTGCTATAATTTAGTGCAGAAGCATTGTGAATTGTGCGCACATTATAACGCTGTGCTTTACTTTGTGCAACAAAAATGGAGAATAAGAAGAATAAGAGTATTTGTTTTCTCATTTCTTGGGGTTAAGCTTGAAAGCAATAGCATAAATGTACGCTTTCCCCTAAAACCAACACGATTCAGTCTGTCATAGTTTTGTCATTTGTGTTACATCAAAACCCCAAAATCTTCGCATCCACAAAGAAACGCGAATCAGCTTTGATTTGAATGCTTTGCGTAAGCACTTCATCGGTTAACACTTGCGAGCGCAACGATAGCTTATCTTTCTTCAGATATTCCTTGAGTTCAACGTCTTTCACGTCCAACAATAACTCACCCGTGGTAGAACTCACATTCAATTTTTCCGCCACCAATACTTCGGGTAAATTGGGAGCCGATAAGTAGAGTTGAATATCTTTTAAAAAGCTAAAACTCTTGCCCGATGGAGATGTTACGGTTAACTTCATTTCCTCCAACTTCACGCTCTCTATCATATCAGCCGAAGTATTGTTATTCGAAAAGGTTTGAGATGAATTCGTGGTAATCTCCGGAGATGGCAAACTAATCGGTACATTCACTAATAACGATGAAGGCACACTAAAATCAGTCGATTGATTCACTCGAAACTGCGTTAATTTCTTCAACGCATTACAACCTTGGAAACTAGCCAAGGTAACAACAGCAATAAACAACAATACCTTTTTCATATTCTTTTGCTTTCAGTAAATCTACTAAATCCTATTCATTTACAAGCACTTATAACCTTTATTACATAAAAAAAACTGCCTTCCGTAACCGAAAGGCAGTTTTCACTATAGTTTAGAATACAATCTTACAAATCGTTTTCTTTTCTGTAATCCTGAGTCATTTTAGCTTTAAGGATTGTATTACGCTTACGAACCGATGGTTTAGTAAACGCTTGTCTTTCTCTCAATTGTCTAAGGATACGTGTTTTCTCGTATTTCTTTTTATATTTCTTAAGTGCCTTGTCTAATGAGTCCGAATCTCTTGTGTCAATTATTAGCATGTTTTTTTCTTTATTTTGAGTGTGCGAATATATAAAAAAATTTGATTTACAAATTACCTTTTAAAATTTCTCTTGAAATTACTAGTTTTTGAATTTCGGAAGTTCCCTCTCCAATGGTACATAATTTAGAGTCGCGATAGAATTTTTCTACCGGGAAATCCTTTGTATACCCGTATCCACCGAACACCTGGATGGCATCGGTTGAGATTTGAACGGCAATTTCTGAAGTATAATATTTAGCGAAAGCCGATTCTTTCGTCATCGGTTTTTTCTCATTTTTTAAATAAGCGGCTTGCATGGTTAACAATTCTCCGGCCTCGATTTTGGTCGCCATATCTGCTAATTTAAACCCAATTGCCTGGAATTGAGCAATCGGCTGACCAAATTGCTGACGTTCCTTAGCATATTTCACAGCTGCTTCGTAGGCGCCTTTAGCTATACCTAAACCTAAAGCGGCAATAGAAATACGTCCGCCATCCAAAATTTGCATCGCCTGACGGAAGCCCATTCCCTCTTTACCAATCACAGCATCTTCAGAAACACGACAATTATCGAAAATCATTTCTGCCGTTTCCGAAGCACGCATACCTAATTTATTCTCTTTTTTACCTGCTTTCAAACCCGGATTAGTACGCTCTACAATAAAAGCGGTAATGCCGTTTGAATCCAATAATTCACCCGTACGCGCCAACACAACGGCCACATCGCCTGTTGCTCCATGCGTAATCCAATTTTTCGTTCCGTTAATCACCCACTCACTACCTTCTTTTTTTGCTACGCATTTCATACGCATCGCATCCGAACCGGTGTTCGCCTCGGTTAATCCCCAAGCACCAATCCATTCGCCCGAAGCCAATTTAGGTAAGTATTTTTTCTTTTGCTCTTCGCTACCGTGGTAGTAGATATGGCCGGTACACAACGAGTTGTGTGCTGCCATCGATAAACCTACTGAACCGCAAACTTTTGCAATTTCTACAATAGCAGTAACATATTCAAAGTACGTAAAGCCCGAACCACCGTATTCTTGCGGCACATAAACGCCTAACAAGCCCAGTTCGCCCATTTTACGGAACAACTCACGCGGGAAAATTTGTTTCTCGTCCCATTCCATCAAATTCGGACGGATTTCTTTCTCTGCAAAATCGCGACAAATTTGCGCAATCATTTTTTGGTTTTCGTTGGTAGAAAAGTTCATTCAGTATGTTTTTGCGTTGCGAATATAAAAGGAATTGCCAAATCTAAATGCGTTTTTTCCACCGCATTTAACCGCTGTCTAAAACTTAAGGTAAAAGGCTTGTGTAAGTGCTTTGTATCCTGCCGTATATTCACCGGAAAGGGTTTGAATAACTAACCCCTCCTCCAACACCTCCCCTTTCCTTCTCACCAATTGCAATAAGGCTAAATATGGCGTTTTATCTTCACGCGCTTGCACCCGCAAAGCAGACGAAACAAATAACCCAAACCCGGTCGCCTTCTCCAAAAACAAAGCTTTATTGAAATAGGGAATCACTACAGCAAAGGTTCCGTTGTCCGACAATAAACGATGAACGTTTGTCAACAGCTCGTCATAGCTCAAGTCAACGCTATGTTTAGCCACCGATTTTCGCGCATTGTCAGGTTTCAAATCGTTTACAAAATAAGGTGGATTCGAGATAATAAAATCGTAGCTGTATGCTGGTTTAAAATCTTGTAAAGCACTGTGATACACACACAGACGATCATTCCAAGCCGAACACTCAACATTCGCTTTGGCTTGCTCGGCAGCACCGATATCAATATCAATGGCATCAATCATTGCGGCTGGACATTGCTGCGCCATCATCATCGCAATTACGCCCGTGCCGGTACCAATGTCTAAAATACGCGCAGCCTCGCCCACCTTCGCCCAAGCCCCAAGCAACACCCCATCGGTATTCACTTTCATGGCACAATGCGCCTGCTCCACCACAAATTGCTTGAATTGAAAAGAGGTATTGGCCATGGCGCAAAATAAAAACAAATTTCCTTTTGGGGCGTGAAACCGGCTGTCCGTTGCAATCTTTGCCAATAAGAATTGTCAAAGGATTTCCACTCCCATCCGCACGCGGGCATTCTGCGCGTATTCAGCATTATTACGGAAATGTAAAGCAGACACTGAAACTATTGCTTTATATTCAGTTCATCTAAACGTTGTTTCAACAAAGTCGCTAACTCAGCTTTAGTGTAATCAATGGCTGTTGAATGTTCGCAATAGGTTAATCCATTGGGCCCAATCCATTGCTCGTAATCGCTGTTTATGATGGTCGTAAAATGGGTCCATTCGGCTTTGTCGTTTTCGGCTTGTGTTGAAAATTCACCGCACAAAATGTACAAGAGTTCTTTGTTGGGTTTAAAATAATATTTCAATTGTACCTCCCGAAAGGCAACAGGAATGGGCTGTTGGTTTTTATGAAAATCGCTGGTGGAAATGGCAATAATCGAGTTGACAACAGCATCCAGCGAATCGGTAGAGATTTGCAATGCAGCACTATCTTTAGTTTCAGTTGGCGTATTGACTTGCGATTGGCTCCCATTCGGCTTACATGCGGAAAGACATATAATCAAAGTAACCATTGCTGTAATTAATGCAGAATGCACTATTGAAATGCGCGACTTTAAAAGTGTTGTTATTTTCATTTTACAAAAGTATAAACTTAGGATTTAGTGTAGTAGCAAAATATGAATTGCAAAATCACTTATTTCCCAACCAAAACGCCATAAGCAGCAGGTATTTCAACACTTTGGAAATGGTTCGTTAATCCGTAAAACAAGAACAGCGTAAACAGTAATCCAAAACCCAGCATAAACTTCGATTGTGCTGTTGGCGATAAACCCAAAACAGATGGCTTCATTTTACGTTGGTGAATAGCAGCTATATGTCCGAAGAACGACAACACCGCCAATCCATAATAGGGTATAAAAAACAAATTGAATGGAAACGTGTTCAACCCTGCCACTCCGAAATAGAAATTAGTATCGAGGTGCAACACTAACCTCCCTCCTAGCACTGCACTCAAGTGAATGACAAAGAAAATCGCTAAATACAAACCCGACCATATTTGCAGTTTTTCAAAAAAAGTAGTCGCCCATTTTCTACCCTTGTTGAACAACCACAATCCGGTAATAATTTGCACCAACACGGCCGCTAATAAAAGCGTTTCAACAAACACATTGCGATACACCACCCGAAAGAGCTCCATTACAGCAATATGTTGCTCGGCTCCAAATACGCTCGAGGCATGATTCAACAAGTGAAACGCTACAAAAACGGAAATCACAATTCCTGAAAAATAGTGTATGGATTTTATGCGCATAAAAATGTATTTCGGTTAGCTATGAACTACTTTTCAAACTAAAATGGTGTATTAAAAATATTGTAATCGGTATTCGGCACACCAGAAGTTATTCCCAAACTGCGCGCCATGGTTACTATTTGGCCGCGGTGAAACGTACTGTGATTCACTACGTGCACAATGTATTCATATCGACTTAAACTGTTGTTGGCCCAAGGCGTATCCAAATGCAGAATTTGAAGCAATTCGTTCTCCGAATAATTTGCAAAAGTATTTTTCATTTCATCGGAAAGCCCTAGAAGCTCCTGCATAATGTGTTCCACTTCTTTTTCTCGCACTGCCCAATTCAAAGTGGAAGTATCTTGCTCGGTAATGAACGTGTACCAAAAGCGCTGGGTGCGTAAAATGTGTTGCAGGGTATAGTCGATAGACGTAAAACTTGATACTGCAGGCGTATACAGCAGTTCCCTGTCGATGCTTTGCAGCCAAGTAACCATATTCAAATTTGCCCAAGCATTAAAAGAGGTGTAATTGGGAACCAATTTTGAGAGACTCATACTTATCAATTATGCGATTAAGATAAATGAAATTTTGATGGGATAGATTTTCTGTACTCGGTTTGTGTTCTCACCCCAACTGTTCGGAAGATAGTACAAACTTTTGATAATCAGGATAACTAAGGGAATCAAAATTGCACATGAGCGAATCTATTGGATAAGATTTGCTTCATGGATGTCTCAAAAATATTATCGCTACTTCCAGAGTCTC
>JAEUUZ010000030.1 GCA_016786765.1 Chitinophagales bacterium | reverse complement strand
CGATGTAAGAATAGGTTTTTTCTTGTTTCAGCAGAGTTTCAATAATCACTCGCTCAGCAAAGCATAATCGTTGATACTTTTTAGATTCCATGCAACAAAGTTAATTTTGGTAAACTGTTGCGTTAAGTTCTTGAACTCGGGGAATGTTCAAAGCCGCTTGCAACTAACGTTTTGCGGCTTGGCAGCAGTGCGGGATTAGGAAGCACCAAACTGTCAAGCTACGGCTAATGTATGAAAGAAAAACTGCACTTCAAATTAACCACGTCACCCCGCATTGCGCCAAACCGCTGTTACCGGATGCCCTTCTGTCTGTCGAAGGTGTTGTCGTGTCGAGTTAGCACTAAACTGTCAGGGAATGACGCTGGAATGGAAAGGGAAATTGTCGGGTTGGGGGGTGCGTGGGGTATTTTTATTTTTTAGAAGGGTGGGAAGAAAAAATTGAAGTTTTTTATTGGGCGGCAGAAAAAAATACTCTCTTGCAAGTTTTGGTTCGCGGGGTGGCTTGCGCGACTTGCAAGAGTGTATTTTTTTAGTGCGTTGCCTGTCTTTTGTTGTTTGTCATAGGAGATTTAAGAATTGTCATGGCAGGTATGAAAAGCGGATTGCAAAAAGTATAAAACAGGAAGTAAGAATTATAAATTGTCATGCTAACATTGTCGAGCGTAATGTGAAAAGTGTCGGACGTATCGGTAACATTGTCAAGAGGATTGCGAAAAGTATAAAGTGTCATGCAAGGTTTACCGAGTGTAACGATAGAAAATAAAAACTGCCTTGAAACTTTTTAAATTGTCAAGGCAGTTTTGAAAGTTGTCAAGTAAGAATACTACTTGCGGGGCTTAGTAAACTTAATTTTGCTCACCTGTTTATACTGAGGGCTTGTCGCTCCGAAAACTGACTTCACATATTTTTTCACTTCCTGTGCAACGTCATACAGCCCTGTCTTTGGGGCATAAAGCACTTGATTACGGGCAATACGTGCATTGCTGATAGCTGTAGTTGCGTTAATGACTGCTGTGTTTGTCGTTTTTAAGTTGCCATGAAAAGTAATCAGTGTAGCTACCTGTAAGTCAACTTCATTTGGTGTATAGGTTGGTTCGGTTGCTACCAACTGCCCCAATTTTTCAAAGTTTTCAATGATACTGTCGTAGCTCTGTTGTGAAACGGAAATCTGTTTGTCTTCTGCTGCTGTGTCGGGAGGAGTTGGTGGAGTTTCGGGTGTTGTGCCTTTGCCTTTACGCGCTCCCTGAACTTTTCTGTTTAAAGTTTTTGCATCCTTAATCAATTCATCGGTTGCATCGGTAGCCTCTAAAGCATTTACCAAACGGGTTGCTAATGGCTTTACAGGATTGAAAGCAATCTGCCGTGCATTGGTTGCATTGATGAAAGCAGTGTTGGCTGAGTTTACATCTGCCACTGCATTTTCGGCATTGGTGCGAAGTGCGTTGAGTGAGGGTAATTGTATAGCAACTTTGGAAGGATTGTAAGTTGCTCCGTAGCCGGTGCAGAAGGAAATAATGTCTTCAAAGTTGGCTACATTTTTTGCGTGTCCGGTTTCTGATGTTGATGCCATGTTGTTTGTTTTTGATGTGATTAAATATTTGTATTCAGGAATTCGCTTAGTGAAACATCAAGCACATTTGCTATTCTATCTAAATAATCCATCGTGAAATTTTTTCTGCCTGCCTCAATGTTCCAAATATGTTGTCTGTCTGTTCCTAATAAATCAGCCAACTGTTCTAACGTGAGTTGTTTTTTCTCACGCACCTGCTTTATCTTTTTACCGATAATCTGCCTTGATTTATATGGAAAAGAACTATGCAAAGGAACTTGTATTAAGTGAAAAATGTGTAAACCTTACAGCACTACAAAAAGAAAAGCCCCCGGTGGATGCCGAGGGCTTTTGCAGAACTGAAAAATCAGTTCGCTTAAACAGGTGTTGTCTAATGCTCATGTCTTTGACCTGCTCCGCTTTTTAGAATAAATTCACTACTAATTAAATATGCACCTTCCGTAACTACTGTTTCACCCTCTTTCAAGCCCGATAAAATTTCAATCCAGAATTTATTTTCTGCGCCTGTTTTAACCATGCGCTGCTCAAAAGTGTTTTCGTGTGCCATTACCCAAACGGTTTTCATTTTCTCCAATAGCACGGCAGATTTCGGAACGGCTAAAACAGGTTTTGAATTTTGTTTCGGACTTACATACACCATCATGCCCGGAATGAGTTTGTTTTTTGTGTTGTCAATTCTCAGGCGCAGCAGTTGCACTTTGCGACCATCTTCCACGCTTGGATTGCGGAACACAAGGCGACCTGTGTAAACTTCATCGGGATAGGTTTCAGAAAAAATCTGAAACGAACTGCTGCCGCTAATTTTTTCTATTTCATTGGAGTAAACCTGTGCATCAATCCAAACCTGATTTAATGCTGTTAGTTTGATAAGTAATGTTCCTTCTTCTACATACGCTCCTTCTTTTACAAGTATTTCGGTAACATAACCTTCGGTCTGTGCATAAAAGATAATTTGCTGTGAAGCGGATTTGTTTTTTTCTAATTCCTCTATCTGCTTTTCTGAAAGCCCCCAAAGCATGAGTTTATTTTTGGATGCCGAAAGCATATCGTCCAACAATTTATTTTCAGTATTGCCAATTTTCTTCTTTTCTGACAGGATGAGAAACTCTTTTTCATCGGCAAAAAGCTGTTCGCTGTAAATGGCGTAAACAGGATTTCCTTTTTTGATGTATTCGCCTGATGTTTTGATGTAGAGTTTATCTAATCTGCCTTTTACACGACTGCTGATGGCTGTTACCTGTTCTTCATCAATGGCAACTGTTCCTAAAATGGTTGAAGCGGGAATTATGTTTTGAAATTTTACCGTGTCGGTTTTTATTCCTGCTAATTGCTGTTGCTGTTTTTCAATGGTAATGAAATTGCCCGCTTGCTGTGCATGTTCGTTATTCTGCTTTTCTACTTTGATTAAAGACATATTGCACACTGGGCAAGAACCGGGGCTGTTGCTTTTTACGGTTGGGTGCATGGGGCAGGTGTAATATGTTCCACTATCATGCCCTGCATGATTTTCATTTTTGCTTTTGCAACCTGCCAATGCAAGAAGAATAGTTATTGAAAGGAAAATTATTTTCTGCTTCATGTTAATTTCCGTTTAAAAATGTTTCGCTGTCGGTTAATGCTCCTGCGTGTAGAGCAATTTCTTCATTGGGTGCAAGACCGTTTATTATGGTTGTTGTTCCATTGCCCGATGCGCCTGTGATAACTTTTCGCAATTCAAAAATTCCAGTTCCGCTTTTGGTCGTTCCCATTTTTACCCAAACAAAAACATTCATGCCCGTGCGGTAAACTGCCGAAGCGGGAACCTGAAAATCCGTTTTAGTTTCAAGTGAAATTTCAGCCGTAACGAGGGAATTGAGTTTCAACGATGCTTTCGGATTGTGCAATTCAACTCTTACCCTGATAAAGCGTTGTTGTTTTTCTTCAAATGTTTGTTCTGTCAATAAAACTTTTCCGTTGAATGTTTTATCGGGAAACAATTCAGAAACGATATTGATTTTCGTGTTTGGCTGAACGGATGAATGATATTCAGAAGGAACGGAAATGATTGCCCAAACGGTTTGTAAATCGTTTACGCTGAAAAGCGTTTCGCCTTTGTTGATATACATTCCTTCGCGGATTTGCACACCTGCCGAACCCGATGTTTGAGTAGCTGAATTATTAGCGGTCATGCCCATGCTGTTCATAGATGTTTGTTGTGTTGCATCTGAACCGGAGTTGGTTTGCGTTTCGGAATTGAAAAGAATGTAGCCGCTTGCGGGGCTGAAAACAGAAATGTTTTGTGTGAATGTTCCTTTGTTTTCCAACGCTGAAATTTGTTGTTCGGCAATTCCCAACAGTTTCAGTTTTTCGCGCGATTGTTCAATCAGGGTTGTTCCTTTTTCAGTTTTCAGCAGAAATAAATGTTGCTCCTGAATGGTGTTGAGTTCGGGGCTGTAGAGTTCAAGAATTTTATCGCCTTTATTGACGAACTGTAAATTGTATTTCACGAAAAGTTTTTCAATTCTTCCACCAAAACGTGCCGCTACATTCTGGTTTCGGTTGCGGTCATAATCAACATAGCCCTGCGCCTTAATGGATTGTGCTTCGTTTGCAGTTTGCAGTTTTACGGTTGCCTGTCGGGACAAAACCTGTTTGTTGGGCGAAACCGTTTGCACCAATTCTTCTTCCACTAATTGCAATTTCATTTTGCAAACGGGGCAATTGCCGGGTTGCGGATAAGTTTTTTCGCCTTCGCAGCGCATGGAGCAGATGTAATCGCCTTCATCCTGAACATGATTTTCGTGACCTTGCTCACTGTGTTCATTTTTACACGATGAAAACACCGATAATAAAAGCAAAAACAGAATAATGCTTATTTGATTATTTAATTTCTCTCTCGTATTCATATTCTGCTTCTAATTTTAAGATGTTGAACAAGCGGTCATACATTTCCAATTTTTTCATCAGCAACATTTCCCACGCATCGAGCAGCACAAACAAGTCGCCTGTGTTTTGTTTGAAGGCAAGTAGATTGGCTTGCATGTTGTTTTCATAAGCGGGAATAATTTGCTGACTGTAATTTTGATACTGCCCGTTTTCGTAACTGAGCATCGTCAGTTTTTCGGTGAGCATTTTGGTTGCCATCAGTTGCATGGTTTGCTTTTCCAGTTCCATTGATTGAATTTGAAAGCCCATTGATTTTACTTCAGACGAATACATTTTTGATGACCAAGGCACAATGGGAATGGTCATCATGCCCATAATTGACCACTGGCTTGGCATACCGAACATTTGGGCGTGTTCGGCACGAACACCGAAGTCGGGACGGACACCCACTTTCATTACCTTTTGTTCCAGTTTCATGGACTGGATGTATTTTGTAAGTGCGGTGATGTCGCTTCGGTTGGTGATATTGGCTGTATCGGTATTTGCTAATGAATAATTGCGGGGCTGAATGAGCGTGTCAATTTCAAATGGCGTATTTACATCGCGCACCATGAGAATGTTCAAGCCAATGTTGCTTTCGGCAATTAAACCTGAAAGCATGTATTGCATATTTTTCAATTCTGCTAAACGGGCTTTGGCTTTGTAAAGCGTTTGCAGTTGCGATTGGTTGCTGCTGAATTTTGCTTCGGCAGTGGTGAGCAAGAGGTTCAACAACTCTTCACTTTCGGAAACTGTTTTTTGTTTTTGCTGATTTACAAAACGGTTGTAGTAAAGGATTTTCGCTTCTCTGCGTAATTCGTTTTTTGTCCAGTTGCTTTTTGACTTCTCCACTTCGGCTAATGAGTTAATGTAATCGCGTTTGGCGTTCAGCTTTGTCTGGTTGGGTATCATTTGTTCAATAGAAAAAGCAATACCCGCCTGGTTCATGGGGTCGTTCTTTTCTTTCACCATTGAAAGGTTGTAGGGGAAACTCATGATGCCTGTGGAGAAAGTAGGCGGCATCCATGATTTTGCACCCTGCGCTTTTGCCTGCCATGATTGTATGTTTTGTTGATATTGCAGAATGGTGGGGTAATTAGTTTCAATGCGCTGAAGTAAAGTGTCTAATGAAATGTGTGAGGTGTCCTGTCCATAAATGCTGAATATGGCAAGACAAAAAATGTTGAGCAATACAATTCTTTTCTTCATGGCTTTAATCTTTGATTTCTAAAAATTCCACTTTGCCGTGTTTTCTTACTTCATATTCTTTCACCAACTGATATACCACCGGCAAAACGATTAAAACAAAAAGTGTAGAAGTAATCAGTCCGAACACGAAAGGAATAGTGATGGGTTTCATTACATCGCTTCCAACACCTGTAGCTAAGAGAATTGGCATCAATCCAATCATATCAGCCATTACAGTCATGAGTTTAGGACGGACACGCATTACTGCACCTGAGAAAACTGCTGTCTGAATTTCTTCCTGTGAAAGTTCTGCGCTTCCCTTTTTATCCACTGCATCGTGTATGGCTTCATTCATGTAAACGAGCATCAACACGCCTGTTTCTACTGCAATTCCGAATAGGGCAATGAAACCTACTGCAACAGCCACAGAAAAATTCACTTCAAAAAAATACATGGAATACACGCCACCGATTAGGGCGATGGGAATACTGGAAAGCACAATCGCCATTTCCTTTATAGAATGAAAAGTGAAATAGAGAACGAAAGCAATAATCAGTAGCGTAATGGGAATAATAATTTTCAAACGGCTTTCTGCACGGACTTTACTTTCATACTGTCCGCTCCAGTTGATGAAGTAACCTTTGGGCAGGTTTTTGAAATCGGCTTCAATTTTCTTTTTGGCATCGCTCACAACGCTGCCCATATCTCTGCCGCGCACATTAAACAAAACTGTCCCTCTCAACATGGCGTTTTCGGAACTTATCATTGGCGGACCTTCTGTAATTTCCAAATCTGCAACAGCAGATAATGGAATTACTCCGTAGCCCGATGTTTGAAGGGGGGTTCGTTTTATTTCTTCTATATCGCTTCTGAAATCCTGTGCCAAACGCATGGACACACTGAAACGTTGTCTGCCTTCAACAGTGTTGGTTACGGGCATTCCACCCAAAGCCATTTCAATAAGCATGTTTACTTCTTCAACCGAAAGATTGTATCGGGCAATTTCTTCACGCTTAATTTTGACATCAAGGTATTTACCGCCTGTGAGTTGCTCCACATATAAATCGGCAAGACCTTCAATACCCTGCAATGATTTTTCTATTTGTCTTGCGATGTTGTAAATGGTGTCTAATTCCTGTCCGTAAATTTTAATCCCGATGTCTGTCCGCACACCTGTTGAAAGCATATTGATACGATTGATGATGGGTTGTGTCCATCCGTTGGTAACACCGGGGATTTGCACTTTCTCATTCAATTCAGAAATCAGTTTTTCGGTGGTCATTCCTTCGCGCCATTCTGATTTTGGTTTTAATAGAATAATACTTTCAATCATGCTCATGGGTGCATTGTCGGTGGCGGTGTAAGCGCGACCTGCTTTGCCCAATACATTTTTCACTTCGGGAACGGACATAATTAGTTTGTCCTGCACCTGCAAAATGCGCTTGGCTTCGTTGTTGGAAACATCGGGGAGTGTAACAGGCATGAACAACAGCGAACCTTCATCTAAAGGCGGCATAAATTCAGAACCCAAACGCAACACAAAAGGAATACTGCCCAATACGATTAAAACTGAAATGGCAATGACAGTTTTTTTCCAACGCTGACAGAGGCGCAGAACGGGGCTGTAAATTTTAATAAAGAAATTTGCAATGGGGTTTCTGCTTTCGGGCGTGAGTTTACCTTTCATCAATGTGCGCAACAGCATGGGAACAATGAACAATGCCACGATAGCAGAGCCAATCATTGTAAAGGTTTTGGTTAATACCAATGGAGAAAAGAGTTTCTTTTCCTGACCTTCGAGAAATAGTATGGGGGCGAATGAAATGAGCGTTACCAAAATGGAAAAGAAAACGGCTCTTCCAACCGTGCGCGATGAACGTTCAATGATTTTGATGCGCTCTTCTTCGCTAAGTTCTTTTGTATTTCCTATTCTTTGCTTTTCCATTATTCGTCTGTTTTTAAAACTTCTTTCACCAAACTTTTGTAAGCATTTTCGGTCATCACAATTCCAGCATCAACCAAATCACCTATTGCCAAGGCAATGCCACCTAATGACATTATGTTTAGAGAAATGCCAAAAAGTTTCACTAACATAAACCCAATTAAAACGGATAACGGAATAGTGACTATTGCAACTGTTGCACTACGCACATGGAATAGAAACAATAAAACAACGAGAGCCACTACAATAATTTCTTCAATCAATGCTTCTTTTAAAGTGGCAACGGCTGCTTCAATGAGGTCGCTGCGGTCGTAGGCAACTTTGATTTTTACACCCGGGGGCAAACCTTTTTCGACATCGCCTAATCTTTCTTTTACACGGTCAATTACTTCTTTGGCGTTTTCGCCATAACGGGCAACCACCACTCCGCCTACTACTTCGCCTTCTCCGTTTTCTTCCACAATTCCTAAACGGATGTCGCTGCTCATTTGCACATCAGCCACATCTTTCAGTTTTATGGGAATAGAGTTGTAAGCGCCAACGGAAATTTCTTCAATGTCTTTTATATCCTTGATGTAGCCTAAGCCTCTAAGCATATAACCCATGCGGTTCATTTCGTAAATGCTGCCGCCTACATCGCGGTTGTTGGCTTTTAAAGCGTTTGCCACATCCATTGCCGATATGCCGTAGTAAACCAATTTGTGCGGATTGATACTTACCTGATACTGTTTTTGAAAACCACCGAATGAAGCGACTTCGCTCACTCCTTCCACATTCTGCAAAGCGAATTTTACATACCAGTCCTGCACAGCACGGAGTTCGCCTAAATCATAACCATCGCCCTGAAGCGAATACCAAAACACATGACCAACGCCTGTTCCATCGGGACCAAGAGTTGGCGTTACACCCTGCGGCAATGCTTTTTGAGCAAAGTTCAATCGCTCTAACACACGGGTTCGCGCCCAGTATATTTCTGCATCGTCATTAAAAATGACAAAAATGAAACTCATGCCGAACATGGATGCGCCCCGAATGGCTTTTACATTTGGGATGCCCTGCAAGTTGGAAACCAACGGATAGGTGATTTGGTCTTCCATGATTTGCGGATTGCGCCCCATCCATTCGGTGTAAACAATCACCTGATTTTCGGAAAGGTCGGGAATGGCATCAACGGGGGTGGTCATTACCGACCATACGCCACCAACAATAATCAGCACAATACCGAGCCAAACAAAAAAGCGGTTATGCGTTGACCATGAAATTATTTTTTCAATCATTAGTTTGCGGTGTTTGAACTGCTTTAGTGATTTGTGTGCGTGCTGTCGTGTTTGTGATGGTCATGGTTTCCTTCCACTTTTTCCAAATCCATGTTGCATACAGGGCAAGAGCCGGGTTTGTCATAGGTTTTTTCGCCTTCACATTTCATGGGGCATTGATACATGGCGTTTTCTGTTTGCTCTGTTTTGTCTGTTTTGTTCTCAGAAGTTTTGCTTTCGCATGAAGCCATAAACATTACTGCTGTGAGTAATAGTGCTGCTGTTGTGATTTTTGTTTTCATTTTGTTTTGGTTTTGATTGTTGAAATTGAATGATTATTGTTTTTGAAATTTTGATGAGTAATACTTGCTGCCTGACCGGAACCATACATGATAAATGCCCTGACTTAGCTGAGAAACATGAATAGTGTTGCCAGAAAAATTATCCTGCTTTTGAACCACTTTTCCGCTCATGTCGGTAATCCTGTATGAAACCAATTCATTTTCTGGCAATTCAAATTGCAGGAACGAAGAAGTTGGGTTAGGAAATACCGTGATGCTTTGTGTCAAAACAAAATTGTCGTCAATACCCGTAAAGCCGGACGGAACGACCAAAAACTGTCCCATCATGCCATCATCTTCGTGCATTAGGATGTGACAGTGAAACGGGTAAGGAACTACGGTATCAGTAAAGGTTTCAAATTTTGTAATGAAACGAACCGTTTCCTGAGGCATCACGAGCACCACATCTTTTCTACCTCGTTCATGAACAGGCGGCAGATTTCCATCTCTGTCTAATACATAAAACTGCACATCATGTATATGGAAAGGATGTGCAACCATCGTGTTGTTGGTAAGTTCCCAAATCTCGGTATTGTCAATAGGTATGTAGTAATCTATCCGTTCCATATCAAACAACTGTTGATTGAAAAAGAAAGGTCCATCCATAGCCATCATATTTATGGCCATCATTTCTATTGGGCGTGTAATGTTTGACTGGGCTGCCGGAATAGGCGTTACCGTTACAAGTGTTGAAGGAATGCTTGTAACGGGATTAGAGGTTGGACTACCAACATTGAGTTGTAGAATATTGTAATCAACCCCGTTCAGTGGACTATCCATTGGCGGGTTACCGGGTGGCATTGGCATGGTGGGACCGCCCTGCACACCCATTGGTAATTCAGAGCCGTAGCTCATCAAATTGATGTTTTGCCCGTTCATGGAAGAAAGGTCAAGCAAAATTTCATATCGTTCACCCGGTGAAACTCTTATGCGAGTTGCATTAACAGGTGCATTGAGTAAACCACCATCACTGCCAATAATTTTGAACGGCATATTTCCTGTAAAGCCAAAATTGAATGTGCGCTCTCCGGCAGCATTTAACAAACGAAGGCGCACCACTTGAGCCGGAACATTGAGATACGCTGAATAACCATAATTGGCACGGACACCGTTTACAAACACGGTGCTGTCCTGCATTCCGAAAGGCATGAATTGATTATTGCTATCCAATTGTGCCGATTGAACTACAATCGGGAAATCGTCCACCCCGTATGTTCTCGGCAGATTTAGCAGTGCTTCATTATTGTCGCGCACTATAATTATACCTGCTGCACCTTTAATGGCATGTTCAGCCGTTTTGCCGTGAAAATGCGGATGATACCAATAGGTGGATGCTTTGTCTAAAACGGTGAACTGCGGGTTCCAGCTCATTCCATCCATAATCATAATGTGCGGACCTCCATCGTTTGAAGGTGAAACATGCAGACCATGCCAATGAACATTGGTAGTATCGCCAATTTGATTATTGACAGTGATGTTTACATTTTGACTGTTGTTTAAAATCAAAGTAGGTCCCAAATAAGCATACTGGTTAAAAGCTAAGGTTTGCGTAAACTGCCCGGGGAAGAACTGAACGCTGTCTTGGTGCATTGTCAATGTAATGCTGTTCCCTGAAAGCGTATCGGGAATTGGGATAGCTGTTTGTGAATGTGCCGACTGAAAAATAAGCCAACAAAGAGCGGATGTTAATATTGAGGTTTTCATTGTTTTGAAATTTTTTGAGTTACAATTCCTTTTGCTGTGAAAATTCTTAGCAGGTAGTTTCCGGCAGGCAATTCGCCTATGGAAATGGTTTGCAGCGATGAACCATCCGTCTGCTTTGTTGCAATCACTTTTCCGGTGAGGTCAGTAATTTCAAATTGTTGTGCGGTTGCTTTTAACCCTGATAAATCAATTTGAATATCTTGATTAGCGGGATTGGGAAAGATTTTGAATGTGCCTGTAACTTCAGTGTTCTCAACTCCTGCGATAATTCCTGTAAAGTTGAGATTATCCACATACAAATAACTTCCCGCTTCGGGATTGGCACCACTGGCACTCATCGTAATGATGCAGCTATCGGGAACATCGGTTGAATTATAAGTGAAAGGAATGCTGAAATTGAACCAACTCATTTCCATGCCGCTCAAATCTTGCATCGCCATACCAATAGTATCGCGCATTTGCATTGAAGTATTCCATTTTGTAAGGTAAACGCTTACAAAACCAATATCACTGGAAGAGTTGCCCATGTATTGCCATTTACCTGCAAATGCCGCAGGTCTGAAAGCGAAAGGAAATCCTGAAAGTGCAGTCAAATTTCCCATGTCAAGCATACCGCTTACAGCGATACCCGGCATTACTCCCATCCCTGTAACATTTTGTGAGGTGAGTTTCAAATAATAATCACTTGAAGTGCCGCCTCTTGTTGCCGTGTAAACTCCGGCTGTGGTGGTCATGTCGTTTAAAGTTTCCCAATCATCTGGCACTAAATAGCCGTTGGGGTTCGACCATGCTTCAAAACTTCCGTTAGGAACTGATTGTGCTTTGGAAATCACTACTGTGAACATCAAAGCGATTGTGAGAAATGTTTGTTTTTTCATTTTGATTTGATTTTAATTGTTTGAGAGTTATTGATTGATTTTAATGCTGATGGTTGTGTCCGTCATTGTGATTATGCTCTTCCGGCTGTTTTTGTTTCGGTGGAGCATTCCACTGGAATTTTGCTGTTGCGTTTTCATCGCCCCACTTAATACTTACAATGGCGTTGATGATAGCTCCTTTGCCTTTGTAAGTAAATGTGAATTTGTCATCGCCTGCGGGGGCGAGTGTTTCCTGCGATGAATTGGCATCGGCAGTTTGAATAAATAGCACACCGGTTTTACCTTTGTTGGTAATAACTTTTTCAGCTTCGTCCAATAGATAAATGGTGAATACCTCACCGAGTTTATCTTTGGAACGAACCAGTTCTACATGATACTTGCCTGACGATACTACCTGACCGCCATGCGGTGCGCCATGCTGGTGGGTTTCACCTGTTTTGTGGTCGTGTTGTGCATTTGCACTAAACGACATGGCTGTGAACAAAGCCACTGCGATTGCTACTACTGTTTGTTTTTTCATTTTGATTTTGTTTTTATTGTTTGTAATTGATTTTATTTATTGACAACATTTTTTTTGAAATAGTTTTTTGATTAGCCATTTGAATTTTTGATAGAGCCAAAGAATTAGTTTCATAGTTGTCTTGATTTAAACTGATTTTGAGATTTTATTCATGATTGTAATGTCTGTTCCGAACTTACAGATAGCGTCACAATGAGCCCTGAGTTCAGAAAAAAGAATGTATTTGATATTGATTTTTGAATTTCTAATACTTGGGCGAGAAAGTTGAAGCACTACATCTTTTTCTCGACTGTCGGGAATAATGATGTAGAATACTTCATCACCATCGGCAATGCTGTAAAACAAATCTGTCAGACGCAGGATACCGGAATAGATACTTGTGCTTTTTTCTACTTCAAAAGCGCCAACGATGTTGTTTGTGTTTTTTTGAAACCATAGCACATCTATGAGTTTGATGGTAGCGGATGTATCTTTATCAGTATTGATTTCCGGAAAACAGTTAAGGCAGAGGAAAGAAAAATTATTTCCACAATGATTTTTGGACTTGTCATTTACTGCCGATATAACATCAAAGCCGAGTGAGTTTCCGATTTTCAGCAAGTGATATTGCATTTCGGTGTGCAGGTTTTCCTGTTGTTTTTCTTCGGAGATTTCCTGTTGCCGTTTTTCAATTGATTTCTCAAATTTTTTACGTTCGGTTTCGCTAAGGTATTGATCCTTGCCAATGAGCATTTTTTGTGTTCCTATTTCAAAACACAACCCTGCAATAGCGCCTAAATCGTTTGACAATTCACTTTTAAAATTTGAATTAGTATTTAAGAGCACTTCACGTATTTTCAAATATTCGCTCCAACTGCCTAATTTTTTATTGTCATTAAATAATGTGTTAAACCCGTTGACTATGGCTGTGTTAAAGGGAGGAAATAAAGTAGGGTGCAGGTAATAGATGATGCTTGCCACTGCGGGACCAAGTCCTTTAATTTTTAAGGCATCTAACCGCACAATTTCCCTAAGCACCTGCTCTTCGTTTTTTGCGCTGATGCAGTTTTCAAGAAACTGACCAAAGGCAGTTTTGTTCGCCTGGTTTTCGTAAATATCGGGAATGCGTAGTTTAGATTTCCAATAGAATGGATGTGCTACACCCACAAAAACCTGCTTTTGTTCTGCAATGCAATTCAAAACAAACTCCAACGAGCTTCCTTTAAAATCATTTGGGAAGGTTTTGTTTTTAATATCATCAATTACTTGTATTACACCTCTACGGATACTGCGAAATGCCTTCAAACGCTGGTCGTTGTCAACAAACCAGGTATTGTAAACCGATTGTGTGTCGGTTTTATACTGGGTGATAATCTGATTGAAATTAACGCTCATTGAATTAGTTAGATTTCAGTTTTTGATAATTTTTTTATTGACGAATTGATTGCCTGTTTGCAACTGCAGGAAATAAATTCCGGCAGATAGTTGAGAAATATCCAATTCCGTTATTTTTCCGGAAGAAATTATTTTTTGCAAAACGGTTTCGCCAAAAACATTGATAATTCTGATTTCTGCATTTTGCAAATCAATATTTGATTGTAAAGTAATAGCGGTTGATGCCGGGTTTGGAAAAATATTTGTTGCTGCATTTGCTATTTGCTGTTCTTCTGAAATTCCTGTTGTGATGCATGAAACATTGAGTGTAGTGAGTTCATTCAGCACATTTGCACTGCGGTTGGTGATGAAAGATTTTAAACCGGGAATATCAAAACCCAAATTAATATTGTTGTCAATGTTATCATCAAAGTTTTGGTTTGAATACATTTTCAGCGGGTCGGCATAGAATGCGGAATCTATGAGAGTTCTGATATTGTCAATTTTCGGAAACAAAACAGCAGGCAAAAAATTATTATTGGCAAAATCGCAAATAGTGTTGAGATAATTTTGTTTGAACAATGTATCAGACAACATTCGATTACTAAGCGGCTTGTTAGTAGCCGGAGGAACGAGATACAACACACTGTTCTGTTCAATCTGCTGAATGGTTTGCGGAATATCAGTTCCAAATGCGGTGCTTACATCCCAAGTTATCCATTCAAATTTGTTTGTTGCTGTGTTGTGATAGATGTAGTAATTATGCTGGAAGCGGAATGAATAGGAATCAAAGTCAGAAAACAAATTACATGCAGCCCATGCACTGATAAAGGAATTGGAATTGAGCACAGCATTTACTGAATCATAAAATTGTGCGGCAGTTGTCATGTTGATTTGATAAGTAAGGTTTACAAGGTCTGACCAATCGTTAGCAGTGGTGTTTGTTTTTAACTCGTAGCAGTTATAGTAGGAGGACATTACTCCGTGATATTTCAAGTTTGCACATGAGGCGGATGTGCCATCGCCCTTAAAAAGATTTCCATTTTTATTTCCGAACCTGTCTTTACAAAAAGTCTTATTTACTCTTTCCACCATCAGGTATAAGCCCCAATAATTTCCGTTGATGTAAAGTTTTGCATAGTTGGCACGGGGAGCGCTCAATCCTTTTTCATTCAGGAAATCTAAAAATAATTTTTCGCGCATCATGGTGGGGTCCTGATAACCGTTGTTGAGGTTCAATGATTTTAAACCATCATAAATCTGATTGGTATCATACTCATCGAATGAAAGTGTGAATGGTTTTTTGTTACCGGGATAATTATAATAAGAAGAATTTCCTTTCAACTGAATTCCTACAGAGTCAAGGAGGTTGCCGTCAATAGTTACCGTTGCAGGAATGTAAGTTGATGTGTCGTTTGCATCGTCATACGCTTTGTTACTAACAAGCGTATTCCAATATCCTGCCTGTGAAAAGTTGAGTTGAATCGTATGCACTTGCAAATTGGAGAATAATAAATTTCCGTTTTGAGCGTGAGCAGATATTAATGCCGAAAGGAACATTGATAGAAAAATTATTTTTTTCATTTTTATTTTATTGTTTTTGAAATTTTGATGAATAGAATTTACCTTCTGTTTTTATCTGCAAGTAATATATGGCTGATGGCAACTGAGAAACATTAAGCGACTTACCTGAATAACTGTTTTGCTTCATTACTGTTTTGCCCGTGAGGTCGGTTATGCTGAAATCGTAGTGCGGATTAGTTTCGGGAAGTTGAAAAGTAATTTCGTTTGTTGCAGGGTTAGGATAAATGGCAAGTTGAACTGAACTATTTTCGGAAATACTGTTTACTGCCTGAACAGGAAGCACAATTTTTCGCGTGTAACCGAAATCGCCCGTAGTAGCGTGGTTGTGATTTGCCACTAAGGCACCGATGTAAAGTGTGATGGTATCTTGATTGGTGTTTGGGGCAGTCCATGTAAAATTCCAACTATTAGCATCTAAACTATCAGCCCCGCAAGGTGTATGGCTGACATAGTTTCGGTTTCCATCGGCATAGGTTCTTGTCCTAACTGTTTCTAATAAACCAAAAGAACCGATAGTGGTGTTATCTGAATTTTTAAGTGCAAGGCACGAAAAACCGAATTTATCAAAACCGGATTGCTGAATGCGGACAAAACCCTGATAGGTTTGTCCGGGAACATAAGCAGATGTGCCTAAATCAAAATCAATAGTGGCGGTTCCTGCATTGGCGGTTCCGGCATGGCAGCCGTTGCAGCCGGTTTCGCCCGGTGCGCCTGTGTGTCCGCCAACGTAGGGGCTGTCGCAAGGGGATTGTGTGTTTGATGTGCCGTTGAAAAAAATCAACAGCACTATTGCACAAAAAGAAAGTGTTATAATTTTATGTTTCATTGTTTGATGAATTTCAATTGTGAGTAAGTGCCGCCTGACTTAACGGATATTAAATACAATCCGGTGGGTAGTTGACTTGTATTGATTGTTGTTTCTTTTTCGCTCAGGTTGTTAAGCAGAATTACTTTTTCGCCAATAACATTTGTTACTTCTACTTGGTTAATGTTTTGATTATTACCGGTGGCGAATTTTACTGTAAGTGAAGTTTGTGCAGGGTTAGGAAACAAAAGCAACCTGCCTTGTTTTTCTACTTCATTTACTGAACTTGGTAAAGTGTTGAAATCAAAATCGCCCAGCTTTAAGCTATCAATGTATAGTGCATTTCCTCCATCTGTAACATTCACGATTTTTATATCAACATGGTCGTTTGTAGAATAAGTAGTCAAATCAATGTTTGCATTTTTCCATTGTGTGCTGTCGGGTATAAACAGAGTTGTTTGAGTAGGACCGGAAGCCAGACTGTTTCCTGTGCGGTAGAATTTTTGTGTCCACGTTGTGCCGCAATCGTTTGAGATAAGCACAATCAGTTCATCGCTGTAATTGGCATCGCTTCGGGCGTAAGCCCATTTAAAACCAAGTTTTATTGGCGTTTGTAATGCGGTAAAATCAATGCGCGGCAAGAGCAATGCATCTGATTGACCGTAGTTGGTGTTAATGAGGTTTTGAATACGGGCAGAAGCAATGCCCTCATAAGCCGCATCGGTTGTGCGTTCCCATGTGATGCCACCATCGGGATTGTCAATAGTTAAACCATTGGTTGGAAAATTTCCGTTTTCAAAATTATCGCCCCAAGTATTGGGCATACCTACAACGGGCAACGATACAATGATGTAGTTGAGTAATTCAAGCGTATCTGCTCCGGTGCTGTCAGAAACAATAAGCGTAACATCATACGTTCCGGGGGAACTGTATGAAACTACCGGATTGGCAAATGTAGAAGTGGAAGGCGAGCCTCCGTTAAATATCCAATTATATGCAGTTGGATTATTAAGAGAACGGTTGAAAAAAGTAATGCTGCTGCCTACGCAAATATTGGTAGTGAGTGCAGTGAAATCTGCCACAGGCGGGCATAGTGAAGGCATTACAAAATTAGTATCGCATCCTGTTGCGGTAACATTGGGAGCACTCCAAATCTGCATTCTGAAAGTATTGAGAGTGGCATCCATGCGGTTTTTTTGACCTGCGGTAAACATGTTTTTACAGGCATCATCTGAGTAGTCGCAGTAGTTTGCAATCTGGTCGTTCAAATCGGGAAAATCATTGGAGCAACTGTTCAAAGTCGGGCAACCATAATTAGGATTTGCAGCAGGAGGAGTATCGCATATATAATCGCCATCGGTGCAGGTGTCTGTTCCACAACCATTATTGAAAGTGTGATACAAGCCAAACCAATGACTTATTTCATGCGTGGTTGTTCTTCCATTTGAACCATTAGCGATTGTTCCAATCTTACCGAAATAATTGTAACGCACTACAATTCCATCTTCGTCAGGAGGACCACCCGGAAAAGAAGAATAACCCGCAATGCCGCTATTTCCATTAATGCTTTTTACAACATACATATTAAGATAGCGATTATTATCCCAATAGCTTAATTGCTTCAGTTGCGAGCGCTGATAAGTGAGGTGATTGGTTAAAGTTGATTGAACCCTAACAATACCGTTGGTGCAATGTCCATTGGGTGAGAGTTTGGCAAGACAAAATTCTATTTCGGTATCTACTCCGTTGCCATCGCCATTGGTTCCGAAAATTTTTCTAAAATCTTCATTAAGCACATCAATTTGACTTTGAATTTGTGCGTCAGAAATGTTTTCAACTCCTCCATTGTGTATGACATGCACCACCACCGGAATTATTTTAATGTTATGTGCGGCACGGGAAGCATTATCCACGGTTTGAACCCTATTGCGAATGATGGTTTCGGCATTTTGAATGAGTGATTGATTTTGTCTTTGATAGGTATCAAACCAGCAAGGCGGAGTTTGTTGAGCCATCAGAGTGGCAGTTGATAAGAGAAAAATAAAGGTTAATAGTCTTTTCATTGAATACTGAATTATTGTTTGATAAATTTTTTTACTCCCTGTTGTCCGTTGGCTGTTTGGTAAATCAGAAAGTATGTTCCGTTACTTAAAGATTGGGTGTTAATGTTTTCAAGATTTTCAGAAGAAAAACCAACCACTTGCTTCCCGGCAAGGTCTGTAATACTTGCTTTTACAATAGGAGTAGATGATTTAATATAAACTAAGCTATTGGAAGGATTAGGGTAAATTGTTACATCATCTGTTTTAAAGATTTCATTTATTCCCGTTGGAATTGAAACCGTGCTATCTTCCACATTAATAATTTGCGCGATGGATGGAATGTCATCCACCATTACGAAGAGCATATAATATCCAGCATGTAGCAATAAACTATCCGTTGGCAGAGTTGCGGTAACGTTTCCGTTATTTTGGATATATGAAAGTTCAAGAAAGCGGTTACTGCTGCTGTTCATGAAATGCGTGTTTACAGCATTTGACATAAGATGAACACCCGTAATACTATCGGTTTTGGTAATATTGAAATTTATCTGACTTCCTCTTGCGTAAGAATTATTTGAAAGGTTGTGAATTTCAGGACGAACACCTCTGAATAGGTAAGGCGGTTTGTATGCCTCAATAATGCTTTGTGAAGGTTCGTTTCCGGGTTGACCTTCACCTCCAACAGCTATCAATCTTCCATCTGGAACCAGTGTAATTATGGCGTGATATTCCCTGAAATAATTCATGTCCTGCGTGTTTCTCCATGTGTCGTTGTATGCATCATACAAGTCTGTTCGCTTCATATAGTTCCACTGATTGACCGGAGTATTATTATTGCCGTCTTCCTTTTCCCCATTTGCTACAAAAATTCTTTTATCGGGTAGAATAATGGCTTTGGCTCTTGAGCGAACTGGATTTATACTGCTTTTAAGCGACCATTGATTTAAACCGGGGTCATACATTTCAACAAAAGTTCCAAGTGGATTATTGAAGGGTTTATAGCCAATTGCAACGACATTTCCATTTGGCATAAGAACAAGTTCGTGGTCGCTGTGGTCGCCATTACTCATGCGGTTGCTTTGAACAAAATCTGCCGCTAAATCCCATTGATTTGTTGAGGGGTCAAATAACTGCGGAGGTCGGTGTGTCATTAAAGTTTTACCGTTATACAACGGAAGAATAGGTGAAACTTCATTACCAATTGCAATAGTATCTGCAACCGTGTAGCTGCCGGTTTGAGGATTGTAAACTTCCGAAGTTTTTACGCGAACAGGATTATTTAAACCACCACCACCGGCTACAATAATGTTTCCATTTGGCAAGGGTGAAACTGTAGGATACCAACGAAAATCACTCATACTACCCTCTGGTTGCCAAAAAGAGGTTTGGGAAAACGACTTAACCTTTTTAGTCCCAGGTCCATAAACGGCTTGCAGAGTTCCTCCAAAAAACCAAACTTTCCCATCACTATTTAAAATAGGACCAACACAACCCTGAATGCTATCGCTGCCAATTACTGCTACTGTGTCATTTGCAGAGGGGTCAAAATAAAACGGGTCTTTTGTATCATGACAATACAGGATTTTTCCATCCGGCATTAAGATGCCCAAATCTGTTCCACCTAATCTTTCCGGTGAAATCATTATTACATCCCATATACCTTTTTCAGTTTCGGTTATCAGCGAAATATTCAAATTTGAAACAGATGAACTTATTGTTATAAGTGTATCAAAATATTCCTGATTGATTTTAGCAAACCCAAGTGTGTAAGTGCCAGATGGGATGCCTGTCAAGTTATAATTACCCGCAAGAGTTGTTCGCTCCTCCCTAAAAAATGTTGTGTCGGAATTGAAGACTGTAACTCGCACATCTGAAACGGGCAGAGATTGAGCGGTAACTATTCCGCTAATTGAAAATTGCGCTTGTAAAGAGATGTTGGTGAACATCAGGGCAGTCAATGTAATTAAGAATGAATTTTTCATATTGCTATCCTATTACTTGTTTCTGTTCGCTAAAATATTTCTTCATCGCTTTTTCTCCAAAAGTGTAGAACACCACAGGTGTTACAATCATATCTAAAAGAGTGCTGCTGATAAGTCCGCCAAGAATAACAATGGCAACGGGATAGAGAATTTCTTTTCCTGATGCTTGTGCATCTAATGTCAATGGAATGAGAGCAAGTGCCGCAACGAGTGCGGTCATTAAAACGGGAACTAATCTTTCTAACGAGCCGCGAATTATCATTTGCTTGCTGAATGTTTCGCCTTCGTGTTCCATGAGGTGGATGTAGTGTGAAATCATCATAATGCCGTTACGCGAAGCAATGCCTGTAAGCGTGATAAAGCCAACCATTGTTGCTACTGAAAAAGTGCCGCCTGTGAGCAAAACGGCAATAACGCTTCCGATTAAAGCTAAAGGAATGTTGAGCATGATTTGCAAAGTGATTTGCGTGGACTTAAAATGCGAGTAGAGGACAAGAAAAATTCCGATGACAGAAAAGACGCTGAGAAAGAGAATGAGTTTGGATGCTGACTTCTGACTTTCAAACTGCCCTCCGTATTGCACGAAATAACCTTGCGGAAGTTTTACTTTTTGGGTGATGGTTTTTTGAATTTCCTGAACGGTTGTTCCCAAGTCCCTGCCCTGCACGTTGCAACTGATGGTGATTTTGCGCTGTGTATTTTCGTGCATAATGCTGTTGATGGCAGTTGTGTTTTCAATGCTGGCGATTTGCTGTAATGGAATAAGCGTTCCGTCAGGTGCATCAATGAGTGTGTTGCGGATGGCTTCAATATTGGTGCGTTCTTCATCGGTGGTGCGAAGCAGAATGTCAAATGTTTTGTTGCCGTCTAAAATTTGTCCTGTAACTTTTCCGTTGTAGAAAATTTCCAAGTCCTCTGCTACTTTACCCGCTTGCAAACCATAACGCTGCAATGCTTCGCGGTTTACTTTGATTAAGAGTTGTGGAACCATTACCTGTTTTTCAATTTGCACATCTACAACCCCAGGAATTGATTTTATGGTTTCCGAAATTTGATTGGCATTGGTTCGCAAGTCGGTTAAATCTGCTCCGAAAAGTTTAATGGCTACCTGTGCGCGAACACCTGAAAGCAGATGGTCTAAGCGGTGAGAAATGGGCTGCCCCACATTTATGGTTACGCCTTTGAGAATATTTAACTTGCTGCGGATGTCCGCAAGAATTTCATCGCGGGTTCGGTCGTTCTCTTTTTTCAGTTCTACTTCAATTTCGGAATTGGAAACAGGTTCAACGTGTTCGTCTAATTCTGCCCTGCCCGTTCTGCGGCTTACAAATTCAACTTCGGGAACTTGTAGCATAAGGTCTTCTGCCATGGTTCCTATTTTGTTGCTTTCTTCCAGCGAAGTTCCTGCGGGTGTGGAAAGATTGATGGTGAAAGAGCCTTCATTGAATGGCGGCAAAAATTCTGTTCCGAAAAAAGGAACGATGCTGACGGATGCGATAATTAAAATAATGGCAGCACCGATAATTGATTTAGGTCGCGCTAATCCCCAATGCAATAATTTGGTGTCTTGTCTTTTTAGGAAGCGGACTAACCAACTATCTGCTTCGCTGTTCTCTTTTCTTGCTTTCAATAAGTATGAACACAAAACGGGCGTAACGGTGAGCGAAACAAAAAGCGATGCAATGATTGAAGTGATGTAAGCAATGCCGAGAGGCGCGAAAATTTTTCCTTCCATGCCCTGCATATAAAAGAGAGGAAGAAAAACGAGCACAACAATTATTGTGGCATACACAATAGAGTTGCGGACTTCGCTGCTGGCATCATACACCACTTGCAAAAGTGGTTTGGGATTTTGTGCGTGTTTGTTTTCGTTAATGCGCCTGAAAACATTTTCTACATCCACAATAGCATCGTCCACCAATTCGCCAATGGCAATTGCTAAACCGCCAAGTGTTAGCGTGTTGATGCTGAAACCGAAGAGTTTGAAAATAATAGCGGTGATAACAAGCGAAAGTGGAATAGCGGTGAGCGTGATGATTGTTGTTCTGAAATTGAGCAGAAATAAAAACAGAATAATCACCACCAAAATAAATCCATCGCGCAGAGCCTCTTCTACATTGGTAAGCGCAGCTTCAATAAAATTTTTCTGCTGAAATATTTTTGAATTGAGCTTTACATCTTTTGGTAAAGAGGTTTGTAATTCAGCCAATGCTTTTTCAACTTCAGCGGTTAATGCAACAGTGCTGAAGGCGGGTTGTTTCTCTACGGTAAGAATAACAGCCGGTTTGCCGTTGATACTGGCATCGCCCCTTTTCAGCTTTGCGCCAAACTTTACCTCTGCCACCTGCGAAAGCAGCACCGGCAACCCGTTGCGGTTGGCTACTACGGTGTTTTTCAAATCATCCAATGAATAAGCGCGGCCTACATTTCTAATGAATACTTCGCTGCCGTATTGATTGAAGAAGCCACCCGTGCTGTTTAGATTGGTGGCAAGGGCTTTATCAATATCGTCAATAGCGAGGTTAAACTGCTTAAGTTTTGCTGATGAAATTAAAACCTGGTATTGCAAACGATCGCCACCTATGGGTATCACCTGTGCAACTCCTTTGATGCTCAGCAGTCGTCTGCGGATGGTGAAATCGGCAAGGGTGCGAAGTTCTGCCGGTGAAGTGCTGTCAGCGGAAACACCCACTAACATAATTTGCCCCATGACGGAAGAAATGGGACCCATTACGGGAGTGATGCCGTTTGGCAGCTCAACGGTTTGCAGCTTTTCAGCCACTAATTGCCGCGCACGAAAAATATCGGTGCTCCAGTCAAACTCAACAAACACCATCCCGATGCCGATGGCAGAGCTGCTGCGGACAGCCTCCACACCGGGCATACCGTTCAAAGCGGCTTCAACCGGCAGGGCTACCTGCGTTTCAATTTCCTCGGGAGCCATGCCGTTTGCCTCTAAGAAAACAGTAACCCTTGGGCGGTTGAGGTCGGGCAGCACATCAACAGGCAAACTGATGATGGTGAACACGCCATATACCAAAAGCAACGCTGCAAGTGCAATGACAAACAGGCGGTTTTGAAGCGAGAATTTTATGAGTTTGTTGAGCATGAGTTATTCAATTAACGATTAGCAAATAGCAAGGCAATTTGAATTAGTGTTTATGTTCATCCATTCCTTTCATGTCTTTCATTTCATCGCCATGGGAATGAGTATGACCATCTTCGGCTTTACCCTCGGCTACAATAAAAACAAAGTCGGCTGTGTTCAACTTGCCATCTTTTTGAAATTGCACCCAACCACGATAAATCCCTGTCTTTTCAAAGGTGGTATGTAAGTCTAAACTGCCGTTCTCTACTTCAGGATGAACGTGGAGATAATTTTTATCGTTAAGACCTACCACAACCATGTGAGCCTTAGCACCAAGATAATTATCTAAGGTATTTGCATCTAACGGTTTCCCGTTTTGGGTGAGTTTACCTTGAATGTGCATGGTTGCATTTGTTACAAATTTGCCACCCTCGGGAATTAGATTGAGTGTAATACCATTAGTTGTAGCCGATACTTTATCTTTTGAGTAAGAAATTTTCGGAACGGATTTACCACTAACTGTAATTGCAATTTTTTCTACCTGATGTGTTCCTCCTGAGGGTTTGTAATCAGCATACAAAATGTAATTGCCACCATTGGGGAAAGTTTCGGTAACGGTATAAGAACCGTCTGCCTGATATTCGGGGTGAATGTGATTGAACCAAGATAAATCTTCGCTTACCATTATGAGGTGAATTTTCTTTTCGTGTTCCACCTCTAAAGGAACGGCTGCACCTGCGTTGTCCTTATTCTTTGGCGTGAAAGAAAGTGTTGCTGCTTTTCCCGCTTCAATAGTTTGCGGTGAAGAAGTAAACTGCATTTGAAAATTTCCATTTGCAGGTGCTTCATCCATGTGTTCCAAAGCCATTCCGCACTTAGAACATTTGTCGCCTTCCTTGCCTGTAACATCAGGGTGCATGGGGCAAGCGTAAATGTGTTCATGGTGGTCGCCTTCACCGTGTTGATGTTCTTCTGTTTTTGCGGTTGTGTTTTCTTTGTTACTGCTGCTATTGCAGGATACAAGAAATAGCGCGGTGGCTATCCCGCACATTGCTGTAATTGTTTTGAATTGTTTTTTCATTTTGTAATTGTTTTTAATTGTTTGAAAACTATTGATTGAGATAAATCATTTTGAGTTGATAACTGGCGTTGGTTACTACACGCTCACCTTCTTCCACACCTTTGAGGATGCTTGTGTAAGTGCCGTTGTTTTCGCCTAACTGCACATAGCTGACGGTGTATTTTTCGGCTGCATCTTTAATAAACACAACGGGCTTGCCGTTTATTTCGGTGATGGCAGAATTGGGCAAAGAAATCTGTTGTGAATTTTCGGAAGCAAAAACACGGATGTTTACAAACTCGCCTATTTTGAAATCGCTGTCGGGGTTGCCCAACTCAAATAGAACACGCTGCGACTGATTGGTGGCGTTTATTTCCTGTGCAAGCGAAAGCAGTTTTACTTCACTTGTTTTGTGGCTGTCGTTAGCGCACTCAATGGTAAACTTTGCACCCTGTTTTACTTTGGCAGCATCTTTATCAAATACCTGCGCTTCGGCATAAATCTGTGCAAGGTTGGTGATGGTGAAAAGCGTTTCACCTGCGTTTACGGTAGCACCGATTGACAATTTAAAGTTGGCAACAATGCCGCTGATGGGTGCTGTGAGCGAAATTGTTTTTCCTGAATTGCCCGTGAATAATTTGAGATTGGTTTCCGCTTTTTGTAAACGTGCGGTGGCTTCGTCCACATCGCGCTTGGCGGCAATGTCTTTGATGGAATTGAGGCGGTCAAATTCTTTTTTGGCTGCATCGTATTCGGCAGTCAGGTTGTTTTTTTCTGCCAACAGATTTACCTGTGTTCCCGCATCAATGTTTTGTTCAATTACTGCTAATGATTGCCCTGCTCTTATTTGTTCACCTACACGAACATTAAGCGAAATAATTTTTCCGTTTTGCGGAGTAGTAACCAATGCCTGACCGTTGCTGCTCGGAATAATTGTTCCGAACAATTTTGTGCTTTCGGTGAAACTTCCGATTTGCATTTTTTCGGTAAACACATCAAAGAGGAACTGTGTTTCTTTTGGAACTGAAAAAGAGTTAGAAAAATTATTGCCTGATTTTTTTGCTCCGTGGTCATCATCGCCATGTGCGTTTGATTGAGCAACGGGTAAGAGGCAATTAACGGCAAGTAAAAAAATCGCAATTGTGCTTCTGCCTGTTTTGGTATTTCGTTTTTGCAAAAGCACTCCAAGACCTAAACCGACAATAAGCGCAAGGGCAACCAACAACCAAGTTTGCCAATTAGCAAAAGCGGATTGGTTGCTTTCTTCTTCTGCATGTGGCAATTCTTTTCCTGCTTCAATGTTTGAAAGTAAAATAAGGTCAGCCCCAAATGCGCTGTTGATGCTCACTGTCAAGGAATACTTTTTCTTTTCGGGGAAATTTGTTTCCACTGTATATGTGCCTTCGCCTGCCTGTTTGGCGGTGAAAACTAGTTTGCTATCTTCCGGTGCCGTGATTTTCAGTTCGGCTTTATTAACGGGTTTGTTGGTGGCATATTCGCTTACAAACAAAGTGAGGTGCGCGGGTTCGCCAATGTGAATGGGTTCGTAGCGCAACAACAATTCGTATTTATCCGACACGGCTTCGGATGAAAAATATTTTTGCTGCTGACCTGTTGCCGTTGGTTTTTCATCACCGTGCGTGTGGTCGTCTCCGCCACTGGCAAAAAGCAACGAGCAATTTGCAAGAAGCAAAAACGCAACCGCAAGATTTTTGATTTTCATTAATGTTTTCATTATTGACCGTTTAAGTAGTTAATGTTTATGATGGATTGATTGTAGCTGCGAAGTGTTTCAAGATATTTTACCTGAATGTTGTAAGCATCGGAAAGTGTCCGCAGATAAGCGATGTAATCGGTTTGCCCTGCTGAAAACATTCTGCCCGATGAAGTAATTAAATCGTCTGCCTGTTTCAGTCCTGTGCTTTCGTAATAGGAAAGAGCCGTTTGAAATTTTATGGCATCGCCTTTTGCCTGTTGCATTTTTGCCGTTAGGTTTTGCTGCTGCGCCAAAGTGTTTTGCTCTGTAATTTGCAGATTTGTTTTTGCCGCTTTGATAGCTGCGCTGTATTGCCAAAACCAAATTGGAATGTTGATGCCTGCACGAAGCCGCAAAGGGATTTCGGTATTCTTCAAGCCCTGGTTCATGTAGCCGAATGAAAAGCCGGGCAATGCTTTGTTCTTTTCTAATTGCAATGACTTTTTTGCAATGGTTTGCGTTTGAGTGTAGTATTGAATAAAAGGAGTGCTGACGATTGCTGCGCTGTCGGTGGTGATGCCCGAAATTAAAAACGGTGCGCTGCCTTTGCTAAATGGAGTTGTTGTGATGCTGTCGGCAATACCTGTAAAAAGTTGTAATTGCTGCAAAGCAATTTGTGCATCGGTTTGGGCTTGCACATATTGATTATGCACTTCACCGTATTGGGTAGCGGCAAATGTTTTAGCCACAAAATCAATTTGCCCTGCGGTGAATTGTCTTTCGGCTGCATCGGCAATGTTGAAATAAATGCTGTCCTGTTTTTTAAGTTGCTGCAAAATCTGATTAGCAAACTGTAAACTGAGGTAAGCGGATTTTACCTGCTGTTTTACTTCGGCTTCGGTCAAAGTTTTTCCTTTCTCCGCTAAAACGGTTTGCTGCTTGGCAAGCTGCCCCTGCTTTACATACACGGTTGGAAATTCAAAGGACTGCAAAACGCCAACGGTCATAAATTCACCTGTGGGGCTTTCCAACGTAATGTCAGGGTTGGCAAGGTTGAAACTTGTTCCCTGTAATTGCTTTTGCTGTTTCACCTGCAAGGTGGCAGCATTGAGCAACGGACTTTTTTTGAGGGCAAGGTCAATGGCTTGCTGCTCGGTGAGTGTGGTTTGTGCGAATGAAAGTTGACCGCAAAACAAAAGCGAGAGCGTAATAAATATGTGAACTGTGTATTTCATTGCTCTGATTTTATTGCTGTATAATAACTGTATGTTCCAATTAGGGTGTTGATGAAATCTTCTTCCTCCACATCCTGAAAACCTGCATCGGAAATAAACTGAGGCATTAAGCCATTCACATTGTCATTAGTAGTTTTGAAACCATCCAACAGTTGAACCGCATAAAATGAAAATCTCATCCACTTTGATTTCGCTTTACCCCAATCTCCGATAATCAACATACCATCAGGTTTAAGGACACGATATAATTCTTTAAGACAAGTCAATTTGTTTTCTGCATCTAACTGATGAAAGACCAATGAACTGAAAACTTTATCAAATGAATTATCTGCAAAGGGCAAAGTTTTTCCATCGTATAAATGAAGCGGCACTTCTAAACTGTGCTTTCGCAATTTGTATTCGGCAATGGATTTAATTTTCGGGTCAATGTCAACTCCCTGCACCAATGCTTCGGGTTTTCTTTCTTTTAATAGTATAAGGTTTTGCGCTGTGCCGAAACCGAACTCTAAAATACTTTCGCCTGAGAGCGGATTAACGAAATCTATTAACCTGCTCCGAAACTTTTTTTCGGGCATGGTGAGTTTGATGGTAAGGTCGTAATACTCACTCAGAAAATCGTAGCCAAGGGCGGGAATGAATTTTTGTTCGGTCATTGTTTTATGTTATTTAAAGCATCAGTAAAATCATTGCGCCACTCATGGCAATCATCAGCGCATCTTCAATAATGGTAACGGTGCTCATGGGTAAATTGAAAACTGCTCCCAAACAAGCGCACTGAATTTTCTTTTTGTTTAACACGCTTTGCAAAACGCCAATGATGCTGATTGACATTACTAAAAAGGTTACGGCATTTGTAATAAGCGGATTGAAGTTGATGAGGTAAGCAATGCCCAACGCCAATTCGGTAAAAGCATATACATAACCCCACGCGGGAATACGCTTGGCGATTACATCATACATGGCGTAGCTTTCTGCAAAGCCCGAAAGGTTAAGCAACTTGAAAAACGAAAACGTGAGAAAGAAACCCGCCATAAAATGCTGCATCCACTGCATAGGCATAAAATGGTGATTGTTGAATTGAACAAGCAGCGTAATTGAAGTGATGTAAGCGAAGATTAGCAGAATGGGTTTGTAGGTTTCTAACCAACTCTTTGCCTGTTCGGTTGCTTCGCTGCGATGTTCTGCCGTGATTTTGTAATTGCCTCTTTCAGCTATTGCTTTTTGCAGTTCGCTTAAAGCAATGTGTTTTATCATGGTGATGGTGGCTGTGCCTGTGGATTTAGATACTTCCGCGCTTTCAATATCGGGTAATGAAAGAAAAGCAGATTTTACTTTGGCTTCGCAGTTTGCGCAGGTCATTCCTGTAATTTGATAGGTATGTGTCATGTTATTTTATTTTTAGTTTAACAATGGCACAAAAATGCACCTGCATTGCACCAAAGGCGGCATACAATTTTTGATTTGATTGGTATAATTTACAGTTCATCAAGTGGATTTCGTTTTTTCTCCTTCAGTTGCTTGTAATGCGATGGTGTTAGCCCTGTTACCTTTTTAAACTGTTTGCCTAAATGTGAAACACTGCTGTAATTGAGTTGATAGGCGATTTCGCTCAAACTCATTTCATCGTAAACGAGCAGTTCTTTTACTCTTTCAATTTTTTGAGCAATGAAATACTGCTCTATGGTAGTGCCTTCCACTTGCGTAAACAAGTTGGTGATGTAGGTGTAGTCGTGGTTTAATTCCCTGCTCAGGTAGTCGGAGAGATTTGTTTTGAGTTGGTTGTTTTTGTTTTGCACCAAATCAACAATCAGATTTTTTACCCGCTCAATGACGACACTCTTTTTATCATCCAGTAAAGCGAAACCGAATTTTTGCAGGGCAGCGTGAATATCTTGTCTTTGATAGCCCTCCAAATCGGCAGCTATTTCCACCTCACCCAAATCAACCGCAAGCGGGTGAAGTCCGAGTTTTTCCAATTCGGACTTCACCACCATTTTGCAGCGACTACACACCATATTTTTGATGTAGAGCTTCATTGTTTTATTGCAATGCCATTTGGTTTTGTTCCCACTGAAATAGTTTTAGTTACTGTATGCGAAGCCACATCAATTACTGAAACTGTGTTTGCGCCCTGATTGGTAACATACGCTTTGCTGCCATCGGCAGTAAATGCAATGGCATGAGCATCTGCACCTGTGGTGATGTTATTTTGCAAATTCCAATTTGAGCCGTCAAAGGTGTAGTAGGCAACTTTGCCGTTGGTAGCATCAGAAACCCATAATTCGCCATTGCTTGAATTGTAAGCAGCATAGCCGGGTTTAAAACCAAGATTGATAGTTGCTGTAACACTCATGGATGAAACAGTTATTTCGGAAATGGTTTGGCTTGTTTCATTGTCCACATACATTTTTCCGTTGCTTGCTGTCCATGCGCCAACAGGGTCTTGCCCAACTGTGAGCGTGGCATGTATCATTTTATTATTGGCATCAATGAGGGAAACGGTTCCGTCATCGGTATTGCAAGCGAAAGCCATTGAGCCGTCAGAAGAAAAGGTTACTTCGGAAAGCCCTGCACCTACATCAATGGTGTTTTTCAAAGACCAGTCAGATGTATTGTAAACCAATACCTGACTTTGAACGCTGTCGGACTGACCCAGCCAAAGTTCTGTTCCCGAAGGATTAAAAATTGCGTTGTGCGGCATTTTGTTCAGCGCAATTTCTTTATCAATCATGCCGGTAACGGCATCAATGATTTGAACTTTCAAACCTGTGAGCGTTCCACCGTGTCCGCCATGTCCACCGCTTAAATCGGTGCTGGTTATGGCTACAGCCAATTTTGTTTTAGCAGGGTTCAAATAAATATGGTGCGGATAGGTTGCGCCATTCAAGTCAATGGTTTCCGTAACTGAATTGTCAGAAAGTTTGATTACGGAAATGTTATTGGAACTGCCATTTACAATGTAGGCAGCAGGATAGTCTATGTTGAGCATATCCATATCGTGGTCGTTGCCGTGGTCTTTCTTACAAGAAGAAATACTAACGATAAGAGCAAGAGCAGCGATAGCTGCTGTTGCAAAAATTGATTTTGTGATTTTCATTTTCATTTTTTTGATTTTGAGTAATGATTGAATTTGTCAGGCTGATAAAAGCACAACGAGCCGATACACTAAGAAAGTGTCGGCTTAAAAATCAATGCAGAAAATCAAATGCGGTAAACGCAATGACGGATATAAAGCGGATGCTTTAAGTCATTTGGGGGATGGTCGGCAGTTGAGAACTCGCTTAAAACCAACGGCTGCTGATAGCAGAAAGTGAAGTTTTCTACTAAAGCGGGTTGAACGGTAAATGCTTTGAAAACTTTGAGCGAAAACTGATGTGCCTTTTGTTGCTCGCTTTTTAGCTTGAAGGTTTTTGTTTCGTCTTTGCAGCAATTCTTCTTCATGGGCTTTTTGCCGCAAGGACATTTGTGTCCGAAGTCAAGAATTTTGAGCGAAACAGAAGTGATTTTGCCGCCACAATGATGAGCCGATACCGTTACCCCAATAGCGGGTATCATGTAAAGGAGCATTAAGAGTATGACGGTAATTCTTTTCATTCAGTCGCTTAAACGCGAAGTCAAAGATAATATTGTTTTATGATTAAAAGTTCATTCTCACCACTAAAGTTTAATTGAACCAATGCACTAAACAGAGCGTGGGCGGTTGGCTCTTTTGACTTTGCCTTCGGGTTGGCTTGTGGGTAGGCAGGCAAAGGCAAATGTGCCAAACGTGGGAGGCAATAAAAACTTCAATTTTTTTGAGCGTTGGCAAAAAATAAAAATACGAAGCAGGGGTCTGTCGGTGAAAAGGGTGTGTCCTAAAGTCGGAAAAGAGTGTCTTGTCAGGTCGTAAAAAGTCGTCAAGTTTGGAGTAGCACGGGGTGGATTCAAGGGCTTAGCGCAACAAGGGTTAAAAAATAGATAGACGAACATAATCAAAAAACAGGATAGTCAAGAAAGGTTATTTCCAATAATTTTTTTACAGCTTTTGGAGCTAAAAAAATCATCAGAATAACCTTTT
>JAEUUZ010000029.1 GCA_016786765.1 Chitinophagales bacterium | reverse complement strand
CGATGTAAGAATAGGTTTTTTCTTGTTTCAGCAGAGTTTCAATAATCACTCGCTCAGCAAAGCATAATCGTTGATACTTTTTAGATTCCATGCAACAAAGTTAATTTTGGTAAACTGTTGCGTTAAGTTCTTGAACTCGGGTCTTTTTTTTTAGGGTTGCCACTAACGTGTTGCGGCTATTGCGGTGTGCGGGATTTGGGTGAATAAATTGGATATTTAGTACAATTTAAAAGTAACTCAAATTTGCCAATGAACCAAACAGCCCGCATAACGCAAAACCGCTGTTGGCTGCTGGCATATTAGTTATCATAACACATCATTTTTTCAGCTAGTAATAGCTTGTATTTTGCAGAAAAGTCATAATAATTTTCTGTCTTTAAAATTATACCTTGCTCACATCTCGAATTTATCCATTCCTTTACAAAGTCAGGGGCATAACCGCCTGTTGTAAATTCTCCGTCATCATTCAGTGTCATTATGTCTTTATAATTATCTAGGAATTGGTCAATACTATAAACCATCATGTTGTTTGTATATATCCAAAATTGTATGTCATAAAGTAAATATGAGAGTTCATCTTCATGAAGAGCGAAGTAACCTTTTTGATTAACTACTTCTTTGGCAGCATTTCTGATAATTGTTTCAATATTTGGTAAACGGTTAAAACTATTGCATAGCTCAGACAAATAACAAGAGAAGCTTCCATGTTCAACTTTGAACAAATCCCTTCTCCTATCCTCATCTGATGTATCATAAATACTTTCATTAACAAGCCCTTTTATAAATTCTTTAAAATTTTTTGCTAGAAATGTTTTCTTGTAATTTACCTCTTGATCTATATGGACCACTTCTGGCTCATTATTTTTCCCATTTCTTGAGTAGTCTAACATTACAATGTCGTGACCGTCTGAGATACAATCACAAATGCAAATTCCAATATTTGGGTATCCTAGATTTTTAATAAAAAAGTTGTTGCCAAATTCTCCGCAAATTGAATAAGGAGCTTCTCTTCCAATTCCAAAAATTCCATTAATCTCAATATGCGTTGAAGAATATGATGTCTCCCCATTTGTTGGGAAACAAGTGTTTATTGGAGTGCCGCCATTTAGTGATTTCATAAGCTCTATATATGAGTCTGGTAGTTTAAAACCAACCTCATTCTCAATGGAATAAATGATTTCTTCAGACAAGTATTTTTCATTATACTTTAGTCTTGAAAGAAGACTTAGGCTCCAAAAGTTGGTTAAATCAATGTCGGCAAAATATTTTTTCATTGTTTAAAGTTAGGTAGGTTTTTTCGGAAATGCTTGCAGCCAACGTTTTGCGCGTTTGCGATGTGCGGGATTTAGAAGTTTGATTTTCATAATTGTTACACTTTAAAACTAACTCAAATTTTCGAATGAACCAAACAGCCCGCATAGTGCAAACGCGCTGTTAGTTGCTGGTGGAGCTTTTGTACATTCACTCGTCCACTTCGCGTCCTAGTCTTCGTCTATCGCGTCTTTTTACAGTTAATGTGTCTGGGTTGAATAGTTTTTTGACCTCCCAATTAGTTATTTTAAACTGGTCCATTCGCTTTTATTAATTTGATTAGTGTCAATATTTGTTACCCATATAAAATATGGCGTAATTTCTCTAATCTTAAATACTTTGATTGTTTCAGGTGAACTGTCAGTTGCTCCACAGCCAAAACTACGTTGAACAATTTTTGTTGACGGGTTCTGTTTGTTTACAAAAACAACTTTGTCTGTCGACCAATCACACATTTCAGCAAATAACATTATAAACATAACGAATACTGAAAAAGCGGAAATGAAAATTGTCATGACAATTTTAGTAACAATTACTCCACTCGAATCGTCCTTTTTTATTGTCCCAGTAAGTGTCAGTATAATTGTAATGGGAAATCCGTAGAAACGGATATTGTCATAAATAAATTCAAAGTTATTGTTTGAAAATTCAAGAGGTATAAATGTCCTGCAAATAGCTGACAAAATCCAAATACTCAGAAGAAGAATTGAAGTCTTGAAAATTACTTTATTGGTCATTTTTTATTGTCATTTCTGTGATGTCTTGGGATGTTCAAAGCCACTTGCAACTAACGTTTTGCGCGTTTACGCTGTGCGGGATTTAAAAGTTTGATTTTCATAATTAGTTACAATTTAAATCTAACTGAAATTTTCGAATGAAGCAAATTGCCCGCATAGCGAAAACGCGCTGTTAGTTGCTGGCGGAGCTTTTGTACATTCTGTCGTCCGCATTGCGTTTGCGTCCATTTGTCGTTTTTTGTCAGCGATTTTGCAAGTCGATTTATTTGTCTGAAAGCAGTGAATACCGAATTTGTTTTCATAACTCATTTGTCTGCCGATAAGTTGTCTGGTTTGAATTGTTTGTTGGATAGTTATTTGCGTTTTTTTGTCA
>JAEUUZ010000002.1 GCA_016786765.1 Chitinophagales bacterium | reverse complement strand
TTCTCTTTAGCTGCTGTTATACCGAGTTCATTCTCGGCATACTTAGATACTTGACGAAGCGTGTATAGATCGGATGGCTGTTCCTTGGCCCACACCTTTACTGGCCTACTGAGTGCATCGTATGCAGTAAGTACCTGTGCTCCTCTAGCATCTATGGCGGTAATGGGTTTGCCTGTGGCATCGGCTACCAGTGTGCTTACGCCACTATCGATATGCTCTTTCCAGAGCAGTTGTTTGCCTATGCCATATTTGTGGCGGAATACTATTCTATTTAGGGCATCTTCCACATACAACACATTCCCTTGGATATCGTAACGCTGTTGGGTAATTACTTCATCTGTAGGTGCAGTTCCCAGTCGAGCGATACTCTTTACAGGCCTACCTAATGGATCAATATATGCACTTGCAGGTGTAAACTCGTGACCGGTTGCAGTATGTCCTGTCTTTGTTGCTAAATCATTTGCATCATAGGTGTAACTCTCCCATGGGGTTGGGTCGTAACCACTAAAACTCCAGTGGTTCTTTACCTCCACACTATCTAGTGTATGGGGCTTGCCATGTATCACCCACTGCTCGGTGTTATCCGGGTTTACTGTGCGTATCACATTGCCCAGAGGGTCGTAGAAGAGTTTTATTTTTTGAGGGGTGGGCATGGAGTGAATTTAGTGAATAGTGTTAAAACAATAGCATTTTTATGATAAAAATTGCTGTATTCAATCATAGAGTTTATTTCACTGTAAGAATCATTATATTAAATGAGACATGAATGGACGTTCCCATTTTTTGTAATAATCTTTGTTTTGTAAATAATGGTTACTGCTTTCAAAAAAAAATTGCCAACGTTTCAAATAAGTTTCTATGCCTAGGATACCTATTTCAGTATCAATTGTATTTATTTGTTGAAGGAAATCACTTCTTAAGTTAAAAACTTGTTCACTGATTAACTTTCCTTTAGCAAACTGTTCTTTGTCTCTGATTTGAATTAAACGTTCATTTTGCCTCCTTTGTTTTTCAATACTCTGGAAGGGCAATTCTCTGATAAACGTTGTGAAGCAATATAGTTCTTGATAAGATCCAACTGATGTATAATCACTTGAAACTCCAAAAACCTTAGGATTAACTACTCCTTTTGGAATAAAAAATATTGAATCATCTTCTGTCAAGGTTATTATTATATTTTCACCTGAATTAACAATTCTAGGATATGTCTCCAATGCTGTCGAAAAATTATTTTCTATTGACTCTAAAGTAAAGTCTAATCCATTAAAATCAATTTCTAAGTGCCTCCCACCAAAAACCTCCAAAAAACTTATATATGCTTCAGGGACATCAACAATCTCCATTTGCAAACATTTTTCGATCTCATATTTTGTCACCCCCTTTATATATCCAAAAGTATCTAAATTAGATTTAATGATGAATTGTTTTATCTCCTTAAAAAAATCATTGTAGAGTTCCATAATAGTTTAATAAACACCACTAATGTACGAAAATTTGACATTTGGAAACATTACAGATACATCGCGAATCTTTTCCATACATTTACCACAAATAGGTCTTTCTGAAACAATCTGAAGACTACCAGTAACGTTGGGATTTACAGCCATCCCATTAGAATATTTACCTGTAAATTGTTCTATCAGTAAAGCCTCTGCATCATGCCCTTTTTCAGGATTGAAATATCGGTTTTGAAGATTTGTTGGAGCTGCATCAGGATTTAAGTGAGTTTCTCCACTTATTCCTGGACTAAAGTATTTCTCTCCATTAATCTCACCTGCTGCATATGCAATATTTTTTTTAACACTTACTGGGGTACTGTTTTGTCCAGTGGTTGCTCTTAAGTACTCAACCTTTGAAATCCATTCCCCCTGTCTAAAAGTATTAAGAGGAGCTGACTCTATCTTTAAACTCTGTGGCTTTAATGGTGTAAAATGCGCACCCATTGACACAGCATCTGCTATCGCCCCATACTGTGCACCTCTTTCCCCTCCAAAATAGTAACCTATAGAGGCGCCAGGTCCACTTGCAACAAGTTCGCCTATTCGATTTTTATACTCATCATTTTGTTTTTGAATATTTGCCTCGACAGTATTTTTTGGACCTATTTGTCCAATACCATACAAGTCTGTTACGGCTATTTCAGGGTTAGCTTGTCCTTCTTTTACAGCTTGATCCAAATTATCCCACTCTTGTTGAGTATGTGTAACAGGAACACCAGGATTAGTGGGTTCCATTGGCTTATCAGGATTAAAAGGCTTTGCACCAACCATTCTAGTAACCTTATCAGAAGGTGAAGGTGGTGGACTTGGTGCTTTGTTTACTGGTTGTGGACCATGCGTGTTACCTACTTTGTCACCACTAGTTATCCCATATTCGCCACCAGGAGCAACTCCATTACTCCATTCAAAAGTGGTTAAATTAATTGCCTTACCTTCCTCTGCGGGTTTTGGATTACCTTGCGCTTTAGTTTGCATCCCACTCGGATCCTTCAACATTATCGGATTGTTGTCCGCATAACAATAACTACTCTGATGTGCCAGTTTAACAGCCAACGGATCTACACTCAAAAACTTGCACGTCCAAGGCGCATAGTATCTCGCTCCCATTTGATACAAACCACTCTCCTCATCTCGCTCCTTGCCTATGTAT
>JAEUUZ010000001.1 GCA_016786765.1 Chitinophagales bacterium | reverse complement strand
AGGCGCAACCGGAACTACAGGTTCAACTGGAAGCACCGGCTCTACAGGAGTAACGGGTGATACAGGTTCTACAGGTGCAACCGGAACTACAGGAAATACTGGAGCAACTGGAAGTACTGGTGCAACGGGTGATACAGGCGCAACTGGAAGCACCGGCTCTACAGGAGCAACAGGTGATACAGGTTCTACTGGTGCAACGGGTACAACAGGAAGCACAGGAGCAACCGGAAACACAGGTGTAACTGGCGATACAGGTGCAACTGGAAGCACGGGAGTAACAGGAAGCACCGGCTCTACAGGTGATACAGGTGCTACCGGAAATACAGGAGCAACTGGCGCAACAGGAGTGACAGGTACTACTGGCGTAACTGGAGCAACAGGTATTACAGGAACAACAGGTACTACAGGCGTAACTGGCTCAACAGGCGCTACCGGTCTAACAGGTACTACTGGCGTAACTGGCTCAACAGGCGCTACAGGAGTAACAGGTACCACTGGCGCTACAGGAGTAACAGGTACTACTGGCGTAACTGGAGCAACAGGTATTACAGGAACAACAGGTACCACTGGCGTTACTGGCTCAACAGGCGCTACAGGTGTTACTGGTCCAACTGGTGTTAGGGGAACAACAGGAAGTACAGGTGCTACCGGAACAACAGGTAGTACTGGAGTAACGGGTGTTACTGGTCCAACCGGACTAGGGACTATTTGCCCTACAGCTACTACAAATTATATTCCTTTCTTTACCAATTCAACAACTATATGTAATTCCATTATGTATCAAAACGGTACAGGAATTGGGATTAACACAACAAATCCTCAAGCAACATTACACATATCAAATAATGGAACAACATTAACCGGTACTGCGATGAGCAATACTGTGCGTTCTTATGCAGGACAATTAGGTACAACTGCAACTAACGATTTAATGGTTGCTAGTTTCGGGTTTGGCTCTGCCAATAATTCTGCTTTAGGAATTCGTGCTTATAGAACTGCAAATGGTGCCGACTGGACAACAACAGCCATAGGCTTAGAAATGGATGTTGATAATACAAAAGCAGCCGGAGCAGGGATATGGTTAAATGCTAACAGCAATGTAGGTATTGGTACTATTACACCAACCGAGAAATTGGATGTAGTGGGGAATGTTCGATTCAGTGGTGCTTTAATGCCAAACAACTTACCGGGTACCACAGGACAAATATTAGTATCACAAGGCCCAGGAGTAGCGCCAATTTGGAGATCAACAAACAGTGTATTAAATGTAAGCACTGCAACTGCAACCCGAACCTATATTAGCTCAACACAACCAACATTTACTGATGTAACCGGTCTTACCGTCACGGTTACGCTAGCGGTTCCATCTACTGTTGTAATTTCTTCTACAGGTGGAATTGAAACTACCGGGGGAAGTTCTGGAGGATCTGGATGTATTATTCGAGTGGTAAGAGGAGGAACTGCTGTCCCGAATGCATCGAATACAAGAGATGCATTTAACAACGGAAGTTTAACCGGTTTTATTTCCGGATGGTCCATCTTGGCTACTGAAGTATTACCAGCCGGAACTTATACCTATAAAGTTCAAGCTTCAAAATATGGCTTTAGTGATTTCTATGCTGGAGGTAACACAACTGCTCCGGGTGCATACCAAAACGAAGGGTCGTTAGTGATTCAGGTGTTTGGCAATTAACGATAAATAAACGCAATAAAAAAAGGAGGCTTTTGCCTCCTTTTTTTATTGACGTTTACAACTGTTTTTGTAATCACAGAACTTACACCGCGCTTCATCTTCCGTCATGGTAAACGGAATATTTTCGTTAAGCATATTGTCTACCATTTCAGTTAAACTCAACTCAAAGTCTTGAATAAACTGTCGATCGAGTACCGATTCTTTCAGCACTACCAATGGATTGTAATAATCTACCGAACGATTACGCAACCAATAAATGCCGGAAATTAATCCTTTCACATCGGGCTTATCCTTTGCAAACATCCAGGCATACATTAATAACTGAAACTGCTTTGCATTTTTGGGGTCGGAAAGTTGAATACTATTGACTTCGTTAATCGTTAATCCAGACTTTTTTCCTGTTTTATAATCTGCAATACGGAATACGCCATCCACTTGATCTATCCTATCGGCTATTCCTTTGAACTTCACTTGCTCTCCCCTGACTTCTAATATGCTATTCAATTCAGATTCAAGGGCATGTACGAACATGGCATGTCCATCGCTCAAAAACGCTTTCTCATTATCTAAAAACAGCATTACTAATTTTACCGAAACTCGATACAACAAATAATTTTTCCCGGCTAACAGTTTCGTGTCGAAGCCCTCTTCAATATGTTGCTTCACATAGGCTTCGATGTTGTCTTTATTCTTCATGGCATTTAGTACATCCACAGTAATAGGCTTTCCAATATAGGGAGCATACAATTGCTCTAAAGCATAATGTACGGCCGAACCCAATAAATCCGATTCAATGCTTTCGCCTAGATCGTCAGCCGCCTTCACACCCAACACATACTTATAATAAAACTGCAACGAACAATTATTATAAATATTCAAACCCGAGGGAGAAAGCCCTTTGTGCGCAAGTGTATATTTCAAACGCTCCATAATCTCGGGCGATTTCTTTATAGCAATGAATGGGTCTTCAGTATCAATACCAACGGTACTCACCACCTCATGTGTTATTACTTCTATGTTCGGCAAACCGGCTAATTGCATTTGTAGTTGCAATAAAAACCGACTTGGTTCACCACCTGCAAAAGCATCCTGATTGGTATTATAAAACAAATGCAGTGTATTGGACCGATGAAACAAGCGATAAAACAAATAAGTGCTAATTGCATCTTTTTCAATTGGTGGAGTTAGATAATTGATACGCAACTCAAATGGTATATAACTATTGCCGGAAGAATTTGCAGGGAAGACACCTTCATTCAACGAAAATAAAAACACTTGTTCGTAGTCGAGGTTCCTACTTTCCATTATTCCCATTACTTGTACACCTTTATTCGGATCCACATCAAAAGGTAAACTGTGTGTTTGTAGTGCATCTATCAATAACAAGAAATAGTCTTCCACCAACAACGTTGGATAACGCTCACCAATGGCATTTAATTCTTTTTGCAGCAACTTCGTTTCTTGTAAAAACAAGAACTCGTTTTTTGATAAACCTACTGTAGGTATCTGCTGTAAAAAGACTTCCAATAACTTGGCCACTTCTTGGGGTGAATCGGGATGTAGTAACAATTCGCAGAACACTTTCTCTTCCGCAAACATGAGTTTCAACTGTGATTCGCTCACATACACTAGATTCTTATAACGCTGTAATGCATGTAACTCTTCCAAACCATTTTGCAAAAACGGAAACTCGAACATCTGCGCTAAAAATCGAATGTGGTAATGATATACACCATTAAACACTTTCTTGTAGCTCAACAACAACTGCAATTGCTTGATAAATCTTATGATCAGCGCATTGCGCATCGGATACCCCATCGAAATATTCGCATCGGCATATTGCGCAGGCAAAGCGGCTAAAAGCGGATGAATTAATGTACTATCCGGTAAAATGAGTGCCGTTTTATTGCGTTCCTCTTCGCTTATATGTTGCTGTTCTAAAATCGAAAAACATGTTTTCACTTGCTGTGTTTTTCCATTGCATGGATACACATGCACCACTTTGGGTTGAGTGCTTATATTTTCCTCAATGAATTTCGGATATCGAATGCGCAATTCCTTCAATACTTTGCGGTATGAAATTCCGGCTGTGTGTGAAGCATCGCTGTAATACCAAGCGTCAATATCGACTATGTATTCTCCTTTATAACGACTTTGCAAATCGCCTACAATCTTCAACTCCGATTTTGATAATTGTGTAAAGCCTATACAAAAAACATACTCAACATTAGCCTGCATATCCAAGCCTCGTTCTGCTACATCGCGGAACTGCATACCTGAATAACCACGTTGATGTAAGGTGCAATAAGCTTGCAAACTATTGTAACAATCCTCAAAGGCTTGCCAGAAATACTTGTATTTATAAGCTTTCCCTTCATCTTCTTCCATAAACACATTCATGGATTTTAGGGCTTGTAAATCACTAAAGAAGCCTTTGGGCGGACATAACTCGGCATCAATCTCGCCAAAATCAGTGAGCATGGTTTTCGCCACCGGTAGAAAATGTTGCAACGAAGTTTCCGGGTAATATTTTTTGTAAATATCGTACAACACAAAAATCAACTCAAAGCTATCGGCCTTTTCATAAACAGATGATTGCGCAATCAATGATTCTAGCGTTTGCAGTGTAGGAAAGATTTGCCCAACCTGTAATTTATTCTTTAACTGCTCTTTGAAATAGTATGCAGAACGATTATTCGGGAACAGCACTAAGGTCTTCGACCAATCGTGATGATTAGTAGATGCCATAAGCTCGTACACCTTTTCTAAAAACGTTATCATACTACTTCTACTACTTTTTGTAACTGCGAATACACAATCCATTTTTTCTCCACGCTATAGCCTGCGCGGCTCAACAAACCGGCATACAAATTTATTTGCGCCTTATAGGATTCATCTTCCTTACCCGATTTGTAATCAACAATAGTTGCCGTTTTTCCATCTTCTTTGCGTATAGCTACCATATCTGGCTTATGCATTTTACGTTGCTCGTCCATCATTTCAAATTCCACTATGCGCTCAAAACCTTCTTCGTAATAGGCTTTCAGTACTTCATGCGAACGAATAAATTCCACATCGCCCAATAAACGTTCTTTTGCTAAAGCGTATTGTTGATACGACTCTATCCTTTGCCTTGCTTTTTCAAACGACTGCACCGCCATCTCAGCCAACAATCCGTGCAATAAATTTCCATATATAATTTCATCGTTCTCGAATGTTTCGCGTGTACCTTTTAAATCAGGTTGATGAATCTCCTCTCCGGCAGCAGCACTTAATACGACAGGGTTTACGTCCTTCACTTTCTTTTTACTTTCCATCTTACGCGTTTCAGGATCACCAATTTCCAATGTTAAATCGACAAAGTTTTTCGCTTGCAAAAATGGTTGTAAGAGATGATCAACATAGGTTTCTTCGTCTTTCTGCTCATGTCGTGAGAACAGCATGTATAAGCGGTCGACAGGACGAGTAGTAGCTACATACAACAAATTAATGTTGTCGAGCTTTGCTTTTTGTTTTTCGGCATCATATAAATAACCGTATTCTGTTTTCTGCAAACCACTAGCTAAAGGCAGTAAAATCGGACTAATGGGAATATCCTCCACCTCCTCTAACCACACATTCGACACTGTATTTCGAATTTGCCAATCGGTATCGGGCATTATCACTACCGGAAATTGCAAACCTTTTGATTTGTGTATAGTCATGATTTTTATGGCCGAAGTTGCTGCATTGCTTTGTATACTCTTCTTTGTTTTCACTTCGTTCCACCATTGCAGAAAATCGGCTAAACTATCGCCATTTTTTTGCAAATAATCTTGCACCAAGTCGAAGAATGATGTCACAAACACATCATTGACCGGCAACGTAAACAAATATGCAGAAGCTTTACATACAGCAAACACCGACTTTTGTTTCAACTCAGCCGTAGCAAAAGCACTTTGTGTATGTATGCTAATAGCCGTATCAAAATCGAATTGTGCGCTGTGCAATAAGGCTTTGAGGGCTTCAAAATCCAAGGTTTCGGTTACGCCCATTTCGTGTAACAACTCGTGTCGAAACATCACGTTAAAAGGATCACTTAAATATTGCAACACCGCAATTAATGTATTCACCGCCTGCGATTGCGTGAAGAGCAAACTCTCCCCAGTATCAATACTGTAGCCTTCCAACATCAATATATTCGCCAACTCGCTGCCACGTTTATTGTCGCGTACTAAAACAGCAATGTCACCTGGCGAATATTCTTTCGCTTCACATTCTTTGATAATCTCCAACACCCGAACATTCTTTGCTTCGGGCTCTTCCTTATCATTAAACTCTTGAATACTAATAAACCCGCCTGTCTTCTGCTCATCCCATAGTTGCGCATGATCAGTATAAATGCGATGAATTAATTCATCCTTTCCCGATAACAATCCATACAACTCGTTATTGAATGCAATTATATTCTTGCGCGAACGGAAATTCTTGTTCAGTACCTCGGTGCCTGTGGGATAGTTATTAATCGCCACTTCTCGTTCTTTCAAAATCTGAGAAGTATTGCTACCAAACACTTTCGGCAACTCCACCAACTGCTGGGCTTCACCGCCTTTAAAGCGATAAATCGACTGCTTCGCATCGCCCACAATCAAAGCATCTTCCGATTTAAACTGACTGTTCTCTATCAACGGCAACAAATTTCTGAACTGCAACAACGATGTATCCTGAAACTCATCAATTAAAATCGAATCGTACTTCTCGCCAATACGTTCGTAAATAATAGGCGCATCTTGCACACTTACAATTTTACTAATCAGACTTTGAAATTCTGAAATCGCCAAAATATTTTCTTCTTCTTTCACGGCCTCAAAGGCTTTGCTGATGCCTTCCACCACGCGTAACTGATAAATGTTTTTTCGTAACTGCTGGGCAAAATAATACTTTGCTCCTTGAGTCTCTTCGAGCTGAATGACTTCCTGCACCAAGCTTTCCAACTGCGGTGCAATCGCATCAATTCGTCCTGAAGCCGATTTATCTTTACCACTACCCCACTTCCCATTGCTGATTGTACTCTCAATGCGTGAACCCCGATCTATCTTTTCTTTCGGAAATTTTGCCAATTTCTGAAAGTAACTGTAGATACCCGTTTTACCGTAATAAAAATCTTCTACCCGCAGTTGTTGCTCATCGATTAACTGCATTATACGCTTACCAATGCCTGAAATTTGGTTTTCAAAAGCACTAATCGTTGCCTGCAAATAGGTCTGCGTTTCCGCCCACTGCTCCACCGGAATAGTCGCTAACTTTTCTAAAAATGGCAACGAATCTTCTTGCAACATTTCTTTAGTAAACTGTCGCAATGCATACTCAATATTCCAACCTGTACCTTCTTCCATTTTCACTTCCGCAAAATCGATAAGCGCCTGCACAATAGGCGATTGCTCGGTTTCAGTGATAGTATCCATTAATTGCGCAATAATTTTATCGAGCAATTCATCGCGATCGAGATGCACTTGGAAGTTATGCGGAATATCGAGCTCATACGCAAAACTGCGAATCACTTTATGTATAAAACTATCAATCGTACTGATCGATAAGCCACTGTAATCTTGCAAAATTCGATCAAGCATACTGCCTGAAAAATCAATAATCTCGGCTCGTCCACGCCCCGTTTCCTGCTCCAACATTTGCAACATCATGCCTTCATTCGGAGCGCCTTGTGCAAAATCGTGAAGCGTATGAATAATCCGTTCCTTCATTTCATTGCATGCCTTGTTGGTGAAAGTTATGGCCAAAATATGACGGTACTTATTGACATCACGTGCTTGTATACAGATACGCAGATACTCCTTCACTAGCGTAAAGGTTTTGCCCGAACCCGCAGACGATCTGTATATCTTAAGCATGGTGTAAAATAAACATTCTCGGAAAACGGTGGGAAGAATTTATGATTTAAGATGAAGCCATTTAAGATTTAAGATTCTAGGATGCAGATTTTATAATTTAAACAGGAATACAATCATTACCTCTTAAATCCTAAATCAAAAAATTCTACATCTTAAATGCATTCACCCTCGCATCCCGTATACACCCACCCCTTGGCCGATCGCCTTCTTGCAAAACAATATCGGAATGTAGAAACTCCGCAGCAATTTGCGAGTCTTTTACTTTCGAAGCCGAGCGCTCCGCCATTTCTGTTTCAAACTCCGTTAATACCCTTTCGCGAATGCCGGCTGTTCGCCATTGCGATGCCGGATTACAACCTTTGGCAATGCCTCTGGCCAGCGACAATGCATCCAACAAGGCTTGATTCGCGCCTTGTCCTTTAAACGGACTCATAGGATGTGCCGCATCACCAATTAAAGTAACCGCGCCATAATTAGACAACATAGACGGTTCAAACAATGCTCTGTCATACACCGGATAGCCCGAAATTAGCGCCTCTTGTGTTGCCCCCACTATCTGCGGAATAGGCGCATGCCACTGCGTTCGCTTACAAGCTTCTTCCTTCAACGCTCCACTCCCCCTGGCACTCAAGGCCTTCGCCTCTGCTTCCGGCATCGGGAAACTCAATTGCCACATCACCGAATCATTCATAAACGGCATTACATAAATGCGTTCAATTCCATTCGCAGTTTGAAACACAGTAGCTGAATCCAACAACGTACGATCACCGACATCTATAGCTGCCAACGGACAAATACCCAATATCACAATACAACCCAGATACCGCAACGGGTTCGACTCTTCACCCAACACCAATCTGCGCACCGCACTCCGAACGCCATCGGCACCTACTACCAAATCGGCAGTTGCGTTTTTAGTTTGGCCATCTACTTGAAAACGCAGCGCCATCGTTCCATCAGCACAAGACTCTACAGCCATTAACTGATGTCCCCAATGCACCTTACTTACGCCACCTAATTGGTCGAGTAAAGCCATGCGCAAAGCCTGACGAGTAATATGCACATTGGTGCGTTTGGGCGGACGTTTAGGCTCTTCCAACAAGCGCTTGCGCAAACCCCATTCGCCAATCACCTTTCCATCTGTGCTGTGCACCACATGGCGCGTAGAATACACCCCCTCTTTCAATGCAGTAATCCCCAAGCCGGGCATAGCCTTACTTGCTTGTTGCAAGGTCAGTCCATAGCCCTGCGAGCGCGCATCGAAACTGCTATCGCGCTCATATAAGGTAAACGGAATACCCCGATGCATGCACGCCACCGCCAAGGCTACACCGCCAATACCACCGCCAACAATAGCCACGTGCGGAAAATGTGCAGCATCTTCAACAGGCAAAGCATTGGCAGCCATCAAGCCCGAACCATTGCATTGCTCGCAAGTATAGAGGTGCTTATTCGGCCGCAGCACATCCTTTCCCTCCGCCTTTAATTTTTCGTATTGCTCTAGTGCTTCCTGCAAATGCTGACGCGCCTTCTTCTTGAACTTCCGGCTCTTCTTGCCACGCCCCTCACATTCCGGGCAAATCGCCCATTGTGTTGTATTATTGTCCTCCGTTTTCACACTTCATCATTACATCCCAAAACTAATTAAATCTTAAATCAATAAATCATAAATAAACAAATGTACTGTGCGTGTAACCGCGCTGTTCGCTCCAATCTTTACCTCGAAGACTCGGCAAAGGATTTCCACTGCCATCCCGCACGCGGCATTACGGTTCAATGAAATCTATTTTCACAGCAGCTAAATAGGTACAGGCTGCTTAGTTGGTTAAACATGGTGGTTATCCGCTAAAAAAGCGATAGCCCCTCCGCCAGAAGCAAAGAAGCTATCGCCTTATATTTACATCAAAACCTGTTTAAGCAAGGCAGTAAAAGCGATGTTCTAACCGCCTCATTTCTCCTCCCAAACCTAGCCAACACCGCATTAACGAATACTATTCCGAGCGCCAACTAGGTTAATGGTCGTCCATTGCGTAGGGCTATAATCCAACGGCCTTCTGAGGGTATTCGCCAAATTCAAAAGCGGATTCGGATCATCGGCCGGTGTACCCATAACTGTAGTCCCATTATCGCGTTCTGCAACAGGCAGCGGAGCACAAGGAGGTCCACCACTTACCGGATGGCACAAGCCAATATTATGTCCAAACTCGTGCATCAATAACTTCGCCTGAAATTCCCATACATCACGCCCAAAGATTGGCAAAGCCGCTTTAAACACTAAATCAAGTCCGGGGATACCACTACTTCTTCCGTTACCGGCAACATCAACAGGCAACATTTCGCGTTGAAAAACAGCCAAATGTGTAAACTGCTCAAAAGGCGGTTCAATCAAACTAGGCCTTAGTGTAGCCACTGTAGCATGGCTTGGCCCTTGCAAAATCGAAAACAATGTATCGGCAGTTGTATTGCGAATTTTACCACCGGTTATTCCCGGTAGCGAAGTGGCATTATCAATTATGCGCAGGTTAAAACCATGTAAACGGAAGACCTCTACCAACTGCTCTTTGGCTAAAGGACGAAGCGAAAACTCGTCACTCGTATGGGCCACAGCCAATATAATATCGCGAGTATTAAAATCACCGCCAATCAAAGCTTCTTCAGCTTCTGTAATTCCGTCACCATCTGTATCGGCCGTTGCATCATTTGGGTTCGGGTCGGCAAAACGTGTAATACGCGTGCGAAATGTAATAGCGCCCATGTTAGTATTTAGTGTCCACGTACTATCGCGGTTATGCCACTTTACTTCCAATGGTTGTACATCATTAGATCCGGTAATAAAACCGCCAAAAATCTTCACCTTGCTAACAAAAATTTTAGGTGCATCTCCTCCTTCCAATAAAGTTGTTCCAATACGTTTAGTAGCCACAGGGGTATTGGGACCAAAGCCGGCAGGCGCATTGCCCCCTTGCAGAATCTGATCATCTACAATAATGTTGGAACGACCCGGACCAAATATACCCCCACCGCCAATGGTTAGCACTTGGGTAATAAATAAATCTACCTGCTGATTGGTAGTGGTATCATACCAACCATCGTTATCGGTATCGCGTAGCGATCGTGCAATATTCACTAAACCGGGGTTGCAACTTTGCTGACAACTATTCCCTACAAATAGCGCTACTGCCGCAACAAAAGCCAATAAAAATTTCGATTTTTTCATGTCTGTTTTTTTAGTGATAAATTAAACTCTGCGCGGATCGCCCTTCAAGTATTTTCCGGTAATATTTTTGTATTCATTCGAAGTTAATTGTCCCGGCTTACCATCAACACGCAACACAGCCCCTACCCCATTCAATAAAATTTGCAAAGCCTCCCCTTCATCGCTGAACACATTACTCATTATCCCTTGCTTTTCTCCCAAAGCTTTAATTTGCTCAAGACTATTGCCATCGGGCAACACAATCAATTGTCGCTCGCGCAATCTTCGCAGTAAAACGGCAACACCACATTGCAGCGAAACCGCATTGGGGTCGTACTTCCCATCGGCAACATATTTCCCTTTTATGTAGTGATTACTGTAACTCCAAAGATAAGGCGAATTAATCCCCTTCCCGTAATAACCAAAGCCATTGTAAGCCTCCAATTTATAGAGCAAACCGGCAATAGTCCAATTTCCCCATTTGTTCAAGCCCTCAATACTCAACGCATCTTTAGCACTGGCTTCAAACGTAAAAGGAGGCGTACCCGTTTTAGGATAGCCCTTTGGAACCTGCACCGTACGCGCAGTTAATGGATCGCCATTGTGCAGGTGCTTGTTGAAGTTGAGGTTACATTCCAAACTGTGAATTAAGCCAACCATGTACCAAGGCACATTCGATGCATCGCCAATGTTTTGGTAGCGCGCTTTATTGGCCACTATCTTATCGAGCGTTCGATCAATTTCAGGGTACTTGCTTGGTTTAATAAGGCAAGTTGCAAATAGTGTTTCGTAGTTGCTACGATACTTTTCGGGAACGTTGTTAGGCATAGTATATTGGTTTTAGTTATGTATTTAAAGACATCGTATCAAGAATAGCCGAACCGCACAACAACCCTTCCGAACCTAAGCCTGTGGAAAGCACTAAAAACACATTACCTATTCTTTCTATAGCAGTAAATGTAGACAAGCAACAACGATTAAACAAGGGAACAAATACGCGTAATTCGGGTATTTATACGCGTTACCCAATAAACGGCCAACTTTTGTTTGGGGCGTGTAATCGGGCTGTCCGTTCCAATCTTTGCCTCGAAGCATCGGCAAAGGATTTCCACTTCCATCCCGCACGCGGCATTATCCTTATCTCCCGCTTTTCCAGAGGCAGGGGGTGATTCACCGTCATTGCGCGCAAGCTTCCCAGCTTGCAAAGCAATCTGCGTTTATCCTTTTTTCCGTCATTCCCGTGCATACCGGAATCTCATCGACTACAAAAAAAAGATTAACCACAATAGAAACATAGACACATAGCTTGTTCTCAGTTTAAGCACACAATAGCATTGAAGCTTCGCTTCAATCTCTCTGTGAACTATGCTTTATTGACAGCTGAAAACTATGTGAAACTATGTGCCTATGTGTTTAAATGCATTTCTCTTGAATTGCGATCCGCAAGAGGCGGACAAGCAATCTGTGTTGCAGTATTTATCATTGTTCCCCGTCATACCCGTGCATACGGGCATCTCACGCACTCTCGCTCAACTTATGATAGTACACATACGAAACCGCTAAAATAGCCATCGCAATCAGCGGCATAAAAGTTTCTCCGGTGATGCCATCCACAGCCACATGACTAATCATCGCGAAAATAAAATCGAACGCAAAACCCGCATAAGCCCATTCTTTAATGCGTTTAGGTACCATCGGAATAATTAACGCCAATGCCCCTAATACTTTAAACACCACCAATGCCGTTCCGAAATAATCAGGATAACCCAAATGCCGAATGCCATCTTTCGCCATATCGGTATTGAAGGTTAATATTGGCATCAGCCCCTCAAACAGGGCAATAAGCGTGGTAGCCGACCAAAACAAAATTTTCTCTTTTTTCATTTGTGTTGATTTAAATGGTGTAGTATGCGTTACATACAGTTGATTGTGACTAAATTACACAAATCTTTGGGCCTACAAAGTGCTAACGCACATCCATACGTTTTGTCACGAAACGGATCGCATTAGATGGTTAGCATGGAACCTGGAGACAAAACCATGGATACGCCCGACTTAGTTTACCTTTTTCCTTTTAATGCATTGGCTACCCGAAATTCTATGTATACGATTAATCCTATAATGATTATCTCCACCAAAAAATAACTTATACCTAAGCGTGTTAAGCTGCTGTAATTCAAATAGAGTAGAGTTATAGTAGCCACACAATACAACAAGTTGCAATAGGCTATTATGCTTAAAAATGGCGACCAATTCCGTTTAAGCAAAAGGTAACAGCCAATGGAATACACACAAAAAACAAAACCGACAACAGACAATTTAGTTAATATCTCTATTGGCATACCAATGTAATGCCCGAAGGGCCTCAACACAAAAAGCAGTGCAATGGTTGTTGCTGCAGCACCCAAACCATCGAGTAAAAAAAGTAATCTAGGCTTTGTGGAAAAGAATTGAATGGTGCTTTGTAAACGCATAGGCATTGGATGGTGCTTAAATAGCTGCGAATTAGCTGTAATCTAAAACTAGCTAAAATTAAGCATGAAGCTAAATGCTACGTAACAAAAATGATGCTGGGGCTTTTCTGTCCTTAGTCTGAAGGCAGGGCTTAGGGAAGCGACTAAGGACTAAATTATATGCATTATAAAAGTCCGTAGTCCCATACCAATGGCTTTCCTTAAGACTACGGACAGTTGGGTTTATAATATATAGCGTACGAACTCAAATTTAGCCGCTATATAAACAATAAACAATGCAATCATTGTACATCCTATTAACCAATTAAAGATAAGAATCCAAAAAAAGCCACCCTTAAGATTTAGATATTTTAAGGGCAATTTTGGATTCAAAAATATAAAAGTACTAAACCAAAGTGAACGTAAATAGTCTTTTAAAAAAGATGCTATTTTATTAAAAATGGGTTGATAATTGCCTGAACCATTCTTAATAATTATTAGCTTTTTATTATACTCTTGATTAACAGCCCCTTCCATTAAGACATAAGCCAATATCTCATTTCTATATTTTAATATATAAATAAATGAAAATAAAACTATAAGAATACTTGATGTAATTAACCAATACGGCAAACCCTCATAACCAAGATGGACTGTATAAAACAAAATATGGTACCAAGCATACATAAACCATTTACCTTCAAAATCAAATTCTACAATTTTTTGTAGTTCTCTATTAAAAAGCAAACGCTCCTTAGCTTTATTTTTAAGCGATTGATTGTATGAAGGGAAGTTTTCGACATAATTTAACCAATCTGACAATCGTTTGTCAATTAAAATAGATTGATTAGAATTAGTAATATCTGTTAAAAGATAACTTTCATTTAATAATGGGAAATATTGCCAGTTTTGATCACCACAAATTGGATACAACGAACCATCATCTTCAAAATAGTAACGCAAATCTATGGCTCCTCCAAAATATGTAATATTGACTCTTTCAATAATTTCTAAAGGTAAACCATAAGTATCAGGTTTCTCTGTTAGTAGCAAATTACTATGACTAGTAAAGAATGCATCAGACAAATATTTCCTTGGAATTGAATCATCGTCATGTTTTACTCTATTTATAAAACCCAAAATAAAACTGAGATTTTTTAAAAAGGTACAGTCTTTTATCTTTAATTTGATATTATCATTATCTATAAATACATTCCCTCTAAAAACATTGTTTGATAATAGCAAATCATTAGAAGGATATAGCATTAAAGCTGAATTAAACAGACAATTGACAATTTCAATTCGATTTAAACAGAGCTGATAACAGAACTTTATCTTAGTAGATTCAATAATCAATTTACTTTCAATGCCAATTGATTCAGCATTAAACTTATTTTCTATATGTGATTGATTAAAATTATCGATAACGCAATTTTTCAACAAGATTTCATTATTGCTTAATCCGTTTGTTTCTAAGTTTATTTTTGCAACATGAAAATTACTTATTCTAAAATCCATTAGACAGCTTTCTGAAACAGAAACTGAATCAATTAAAAAAAGTGAATCGTATGCATTCGAAATCAAATTAATATTTGCAATCACACAATCTTTTATAGTTATAGATTTTACATTATTGTATACTGTAATTAGGAATTCATCTACATCAATATATGTGTTCGTTAATTGACCATTTAAAGATTCAATTTGACCTTGTATTGAATCAACAACAGTCTTTCTTTCTCCTCTAGAAACTGAAGAAATGTCTAGATTGCCCAAACCAAGATATTTCATTTTCTGAATTGTCTTTTCTTGATTAACCTTAAAGCTTAATGATTTTCTAGTAGAAAATTGGTATGACACATAGTATTTATCTGAAATCGTATCAAAGTATAATGGTTCGAAGTTGCATTTAGTTTTGTTGATTATTATGTCGTTTTCTATATCTAGGTAACTTGCTTTATCAATCTGTAAATAGTAAATATTGTTTTGAGAAACGGATACAATTGGCATTAAACTTATGCTATCATTTTTTGTAAAATGGCTTAAATTAGAAATAAAAAAATCTCCATGCCAACAGAAAAGGCGTTCTCCTTTTTGAAATCGAAAATAACCATTAGGTGTTATTTTATCATCAACCACAATCTTCTTTGGGGCATTAATCCTTTGCCATGGAATAGTATTGTGGTTGACGATATAGGGTTGAGAAAAACTAGATGCCCCGATTAAAAGCAAAAATAAGAGCAAAATATTTTTCAACTTGGAATTACTAAAAATAAATATCAGCATAACTAAATTTTATTGTCAGAGAAATTACACACTTTCAATAGCAATAATTCTGATGCTAGCGCAAGTTTTATGTGTGGCTTGTGGTTGGCTAACTTGTGCCATATTAAATCAAAGTTTGTGGATAAAGTACAATTCACTAAATATGCTTTAGGGCGAAGTCACGAAGACGAAAACTTAGACCATTGAGTGTTATTCAATTCTTTCGTAAGGATATACATTTTTATAACTCCTATTCAGATAAGATCCTTGCGAAGGAGCTTCTAACAAATTTAGATACTCATGAGCAGGTACTCCTTTATATACATACAAACTACCGTTTTGAAATCTTACATAAACTTGTTGATTTTGTTCATCATAACCAATACTAGTAATGTTTGAAGAACTTACAATAATCATTTCTGGTAAACTCATAATTTATAATTTTTATTACGCCAAGATTTTAATAATTGTTTGTATTCATTTTGTGTATCATCTATTTTTTTCAACCACTTTTCAGATGCTTTAGGATCTGAACTTTTAGGTGCATTGGCTATTTTGAAGAATTTCACCCTTGATGGTATCTTCACAGCCTCCCCTGAAATTAGCGCTTCTCCAGTTCTCAAGCTTGGCAATAAATCTACCATACTTTGCAACTCGTCTTGAACAGCAGAACGAATATGACCTCTGTCTTTAGAGTTGTTCATTCTTAAAGCAATCATAGTACCACATTGGCTTAATACTGTTTCATCTAATTCAGATGGTCGTTGTGTTACAAGTAATAATCCAACGCCATATTTCCTTCCTTCTTTTGCAATCATTTGAACAGTTCGTGAAGAAATAGAATGTTCGCCTGCTTTCAAATAGCTGTGGGCTTCTTCTAATACAATTAACAAAGGTTGATTTTTACCTCCAACTTTGGTGTTGACACCCCAAAATAAACCATCATAAATAATTTTAAGAAGTGTGCCAGATATAGAAGATGTTATCTCGCTTGGAATACCAGATAAATCTAAAATGGTTATTGGTAATTCATTACCAATCCATTTCAGAAACATAGCATCTATATCTTCCTCTGTTTTTCCGTCTTTGTCTGGGGTCAGTTTACCTGGTGAAAACAGAAAGCTATAACTACTGTCGTTAAGTCTGTTTCTCATGCTATCTAAAAAGCCCAATAATCCTTTAGCTTTTTGATTTAAGAATGGTGGACTATTTCCCATTCCAGCAGGTGTATATTCATTGGAAATTAAATTTTCAGCATCTCCTGTAACTATTAAAGCACTTAATGTAGTTCGCGTTATGTCTGTAAATGTTTGTTTCTCAAAATCAGTTAATTCGAACCATAGTCGTTTTATACTAAACGGAATAGGAGAATCAGCAGTAATAGATTCTTTTTCTACTTCTATGTTATTATCAATTGCACTTTTAATTTTTGCATCTACAACTTTTTCTCTAATATATTCTCTGTTTTGGTCTGTCAAATTTCCAGAGAATATCTTCATCAGTTCATTAAATGGTAATGCCCAAAAAGGAATTTGCAACTTGTTCTCATCAACTGCCGAATTTATTTCTATAACAATTGAATACTTTGAAAGAGCATCATTATACTCACCGTGAGGGTCAATTACCAAAATCCTTGAACTTGGAAATTTCCTATTGGCTATAGATTGAAGCAAAACCGAAACAGAATTTGATTTACCACTGCCTGTTGAACCTACAATGGCACAATGCCTAGAAATAAGTTTATCTAAATCAATCTTAGCATCTAAACTTTCAGAAACGCTAATATTTCCAACTGTAATTGAATTTGCTTCTTCATACCCGCCATAAATAATATCAAGGTCATTGATTGTTACCAAATGAACTTTATCTCCAGTTGTCGGATATTGCGTGACACCTCTTTCAAACCTTTTCCCAACTTGTTCTCCCGCTAAAACAATATTTATCCATCGAGTATTTTTTAATATGTCATAATCCTTAGCTACAGCCTCTCTTAAACTTTCTGGGATTGCAGCAGAACCTATTTGTGTTACAATACCATAAAGGTTGGCATAACCTAGCGGAATTTTCACAAACGAACCTATTTGCCCTACACGATAAACAACCCCATCAATAATTGGCATATTCGATTTAATATTGTCAAAAAGTTTAACAGAAATACTATTTCCGCTAATGCTATCTATTTCGCCTATTTCTGTTATTTTATTTTTTGACATTTTCACCAAGCTTTTTAATTTCATTATCACTAACCATGGAATTTAGGAATGTAACGAGTTTGCCAAAATCTGATAATATAAATTCGCCTTTCCCAGTCCATAGTTCTTCTCCTTTTGCTTCATTATTTTTCTCTTCATTGGGATCTATTGCTCCATCTTCGTCAAAATAAAGATTAAGATTTACAGTATCATCTTTTGATGGTTCTGATTTCAATTTCCATTCGCCATAATTGCAACCAATAACTGCACTACGTGATGAATAAACAGAAATTTTAGGATTATCCAAACCGATCTTTGAAACATTGGATTTCTCATCAATTTTATCGTACTTATCAAATATCAGACCTATAACGTGTGAGGTCGTATTTGTTTTTAATGCTGAAATAATACGTGAATTGATATGTTCATCTCCCCAAGAATAACCACATGTAATCAGTATTGCATCATCTTGTTTTAAGAAATTAGACAATCTGTCCATCAAACTTTCATATGGTTGCTTTTTTGACTCTTTATATTTTAGGGTTGAAGGATAAATTAAAATATCATCATCATCAGGGCTAACTCTTAAAATCTTTTCGGTATCCTTGTCATAATGCCAACCCAAGGAGCCGTGAACTTTCCAAAGTTTTGTTTGTTTCGATAAAAATGAAAAATCTTCAACTGATTCAGGATTAAAAAATGCTCTAAGACTTCCGCAAAATCCATCATAATATGGGATTTCCTTGTGCTCTAAACCAAGTTCAAATAAGAAATCATAATTAGTGGTAAAAACTTCAATAGGATATTTTCTTTCAGCTTGACCTATCCAATTGGCGAAATCTGTTTGAACTAATTCCGATACTATGTCTTTTGTTACTATTTGACGAAATTCTTTTTTTGTGGCAATATCACATAAGTCTTTATAATGAACACTTACCTTTTCTCTAACACCCTTCTTGATTTCTATTATTAATTCTGCAAAACCTATTTTATCAAGTGAATGAAGTTTTTCCTTTCCTATAAAAGAATACTTCTGTTCAAGATTTGATAATATAGTTTCAATGTTAAAATTCTTTTCCCCAAGACTTTCCTTAATTGCATCCAAGGCTATTTTAAATGAGGGGTTGACATTTTCAACTTCTTTAATAATTTCAGATGTCATTTTATCAATAGCAGGAACAGTAAGTGAAGTTGAATTTTTAGTTGCTAATGAACTTCCTGCACCAAAAAGAAAACCAATTTTCTTTTTATCAGAAATCAATATTTGTTGAATACCTCTAATATATTCGGAAGGGTCGTGTGTAATCATAATATTGTTATTTTTTAACTTGAAGAAATTTTAATTTTATAATTAACGTTTTAAGTTCAGTCTCATTATTTTGTAGCATTTCTAATGGTGGCCCTTTAATACAAATGTTAATACAGAACACTAAACTTTCGGCTACAACAAAACAATATATTGAGCTCGAAATACCGCCCATTTAAAATGCATTGTTAACTATTTACTTTCCAATAGTTTTTCATATATTAGTTTATCATTTCAGCGAGATAGATGTGTGACCGGCTATTTTAGCGTTTTAGGACGCAAGTCATCCGCTTATAAAGGTGAATTAAACAAGGGTAATGCATCTATCTTCTGTAATGAATACTGTAAAACCATAATTTTTCATTTCTATTAAATTTATTTAGTTTTCGTAAAATAATTACTTGAACAACTTGTTCACCTAATTGATTGTCTGAATATCTTGCTCTAATTCCTAATTTCTGTTCAATTTCAAATAAACTTTCTTTTTGATCAAGTAAAAAGAACTTCCCTTTTTCTACTTCGTTGATTATTTGTTTTGCTACTCCTAATAATTTCAATGAACTAATTCGTCTTTCTGCCCCCCTTTTTGACGATAAAATATGATTCCATCCAGTTTTTGAAATCCTAATATTCCTATCCAATGCTCTGCAAAATATGGTATTCCCATTTTTCCATTCTTTGTAAAACTTATGTGAATCTTCTTTTAACTTTAAAGAATTTAGCAATCCTTTACTTTCGATATTCAAATTAATTAAAGGTAAATGGGAATTGGATAATAATGGCCTAACAAGCTTCAAAAATGTCCCTTTACTGTGTTCTCCTAAAACATTTTTCTTTGGAATTCTAATTAATGTTTTAGAGTTCTCTACTTTTAAATCCTCGCTCTTTAAATCTACCCACCAAGCTTTCGAATTTAAACGACTTTCCTTCCAAATAGTTTTACCATAAATGTCTTTAAGAACTTCTCCGCTCTTGTCTCTGGAAGGTTTTGCAGGATTTACAAACACTAAAATTGCTGGGTCAATTTGCTTTTTCCAATATTCTATATGCTCTTTTAAGCCATATTCATCGTCTATAGATAGTCTTATTTCGTCTTTATTTTCACTAGAAATATATTTTGCTCCGCATTTTACTTGAACATTGATTTTTACACCTAGGTCAGTGTTCCTTTTTTTCATCAGAATTAGTCCGTCTATTCCTTTGTCATTTCTTGCATCAAAAGGTTGCCAACCACATTCCCAAAACTCTTGAACAAATTGTGCAACAACTCTCATTCCTGTCGCTTCATTTTTGGTTCTTATTCTATTAGGCATGTCGCTCATTTGTTATTGGATGTTTAACCTTGTAGAAAACAATTAGTTTATTGAAACCTCCCCTCACAAACCTCCACATTCCCCACCACAATACCAACCGTATTTCTACGCAATTTTTGCGTATTTCTACGGAAAATTATTTTCCGTAGAAATACGCATTTTGGGGTTCAAGGGGTTGTGGGTGTTGGGTTGGAGGTATTGAGGTGGTTTTAGGGGTAGAATGGGATGGGCTTGGTGGGGAGAGGCTTTTTTGCTTTGGGGGAAAGAATACAGGAACCACCCCCTACCCCCGCCAGCGTGGGATAAAGAGAATGCCGCGTGCCGGATTGCAGTGGACATCCTCCGCTAATTCTTATTGGCGGAGATGGGAACGGAAAGCCGGATATCACGCCCTAAAAAAATACAAAAGCAAGCTTTATTCTATCGCTATTTTTTGTGTGCCTACCACTTTGTTGCCTTCGTAAATGTGGATGAAATACAGTCCGCTGGGTTGGTGGCTGATATCGATTGGCGTTTGGCTGTTGCTTAGGGTTTGCGTGTACACGGTTTGCCCAATGGTGTTGCACAGCGCCATGTGTTTGCCTTGGTACGCTGTGGTTTCGAGCACAAAGCGGCCGGCTGTTGGATTAGGATAAACGGTAAATTGGATGTGCTCTACCGATTCGATACTCGACACCGGTGTGCAGTTGGTTATGGTTTCGCCAATGCGATACAAGGCATAAATGCCACCCGATGTGCTATTGCCTTCGAAATAGGCGGCATTACCGAATTTGACGATGTCGCCATAAGGTGAAACGTTGGATGCTGCGATAGTGTTGATTTGTTGATTGCTATCGCACAACAAAAATTTATTGGTGGCCGAGAAGCCAAAGCAAAGGAGTTTCCCGCTCACATCGAAGCGCGGACTGAAGCCTGTTGCGCCTACAACAGCAAGGGTTCCGGCTGTAGTGCCATCGCTCACCCACAAATCGCCCAAGCTTTCGAAATAGAGTTTGCCGCCAAACAAGGCGAGGCGCGAGGCGCTGCTTAGTCCGCTTTTTACGAGGACAGTGCCGGCTGTTGTGCCATCGGTGCTCCACAGCTCGGAGCCGTTGTTGACGAAATACAATTTGCCGTTGTAGGGCGTATATTCGGTAATCAAACTATTGCCGCCTGCGGTTAGGTCTTTAAGCAAAGCAGTGGTGCCTGTGGCGCTATCGGTGGTCCACAGTTCGTGGCCGTTGGCTGCAGTAGTTGCCGCAAAATAGAGTTTGCCTTTGTAGGCATAGAGTGCATCGGGGGCGCTTCCGGCAATGCCCGTATTGATGTCGCTCACCATTACGGTGCCTGCGGTGCTGCCATCGGACATCCACAATTCGAGCCCGTGAATGCTATCGCTGGCGCTGAAGTACAGCTTTTGATTGAAGGCCGTGAAATATGAAGGTCCGGAATAACCGGATTGAAATCGATTGCCGGGATAGATGTCTTTGGTGAGTTTGGAGCCAGCGGGTGTACCATCGGTTACCCACAATTCGTAGCTATATTTAATGTTTTGCGCCTTAAAAAATACGTTGTTACCTACCGTAATAAAATCGGTTGGAGAAGAGAACACAGGGCTTCCGTTGCCGAAATGGGCGGTATCGACATCGATGAGCAATTGTGTGCCGGGGCCGGTGGCATCGCTGATGAAGACTTCTTCGCCATGAATACTGTCTTTGGCATTGAAAATAAATTTGTTGTTGAGCACGGCAAATTGAGTGTTGGAATAGGCGGGGCCGGAGCTGAAGCAATTCACCAACACGGTATTATAATTGGCTGAAGGATTTTTGAGTACTGTGGTACCGGCAGCGGTGCCATCGGTGGTCCAGAGTTTATTGCCGTTCACGGGATCGGTGGCGGTAAAGAGTAATTTATTGTTGATGGTAGTGAAGAATATAGGACTCAAACTAAAGGCCGGGGCGGTTCTGTAGAAACCATAAGGACAATCGTTTGTTTGACGATACACCCAAGGTTCAGTGCCAATGTTGCCATTCAGTCCAAAGCCGGCATCGAAGAATAGAGCATTGTTGTATTCGCGAAAGGTGGGCGAGCAATGCATGCTTGAAATATTGATATCGACTAAGCGTTGGATAGTAACTTGTGCTTGTGTGGCTTGGAAGGCTGCAAATGCGCAAAGGATTGCCAATGTTTTTTTCATGGGTAAGTGCTTAGTGTTGTGCTGCTAACGTTGGGCGTTTTGTTTTCACACTACTATCTTCCATTATTTGTAAAAAGCGGGATATCAAGAAGATGAAAACTATATCGCTTGTTACGAACTTACAATTTTTTGTTTTAGGAGGGAACTTTTGGAAGGGAAAAACAGATGAGATGGGGATTGCTTCTCCGCTAGAAACAGCCGCAGAATTGTAATGACGAGAACCACCCCCTACCTCACGCAAAGCGTGACAGTCTCCGCCAGCGGGGGATAAAGACAATGCCGCGTGCCGGATTGCAGTGGACATCCTCCGCCCATTCTTATTGGCGGAGATGGGAACGGAAAGCCGGGTTTCACGCCCAAATAACAGTAAACATGAATAGGACAAGGCTTCTTAAATTTTGATAAAGAATGTTGTATACCGGCACAATGCGAGGGCTTTGTTTATTTTGTGGATGTGAAAAAATGGATGCCTACTTTTTTATTGCTTGCGGCTGTTGTGCTCTTTGGATGGGGGCAGCAATCGGGTCATGGAACTGTTGCGGTTGCAGAAAAAGCGACTGCGCATAGTAATGAAGATCAGCAGCGTGTTGCATCGGTAACGTTTTTTTGTCACCCCTTACATACCGAGAGTATTGCCGCCAATCAGGCGCATACGCCTTCGCCAACGTTGAAGAAAACGGTTCAAGCCTTCGACCTGCAAGGCTATGGATATACACATGTATTAATCAGTCATTTCAATGCTTATGTGCATTTCGCGCAAAGGCTGTTATACTGCATTCCGCTCACCGATTTTATTTTTCCTTTCCATCATTTTTGGTAAACATGACTGCTAACGTTTGCTGCGGCAAGCGTTTTTGAATGTTATGTGCTGCTGAAGTATAGACTTTTCAGCACAACAGTTTTTGTAATTCGCTCACCTTAAAAATGAAAAAATGGAATTTGGAACAATTGGCATTGGACTTATTGTGGTACTTCTTTGTGCATGGCCTGTGGCTATGTTAATGCGCAGCCGTACGAAGCGCAAAAATGAAATTTTGAAAACATTGAAAACATTGGCGGATAGCCATGCATTGCACATTGCGCAACAAGATGTGTGGAGCAATACCGCAATTGGAATGGATACTCAAAAAAAGCATTTGCTGTTTGTGCGTATGCAGAACGACTCTGCTTCGACCACCGTTGTGGACTTGAACAACATCGCCTTGTGTAATGTTAATAAAAGCAGTAGCAGTTTTGGCGAAGGGAACGAGCGCTATTCGGTGATAGAGCAATTGGAAATCGTACTTCAACCGATGGATAAAAGCAAAGGGCTGATGGTGTTACCTTGTTATGATGCAAGTGAAGACAGTGCTTCGTTGACCGGGCAATTGCAATTGGTTGACAAATGGCAAGCTATAATACAGCAACAATTGACAAAATAGCTTTGCTTAACCATAGGCATTGTAGCTGTGCAGTGCCTATTTTTTAAATTTGATAAAACAGATATTATGCGACCGTTTATTAAACAACTGATTTTACGAACGATACTTGTTCCGCAACAGCCTGCCGAGAGGTATTCGAACTACCGCATGGCCAAAGGGTACCGACAATTGCGCGTGGTGGCAAAGCGTACGTTGAAGGACGTGATATTAATTAGTGCCGGTATTTTTTCGGCTGCGTTTGGCTTTAAGGGCTTTTTATTATCGAACCACTTTATCGATGGTGGAGCAACTGGAATGGCCTTGTTACTTTCGGTGATTACAAAGATTCCGTTGTATTATCTGATTCTGCTGGTGAATATTCCGTTTGTGCTCCTCGCCTACTCTACCATTGGCAAACAGTTTGCGGTGAAAACGGCCATTGCTATTTCGGGATTGGCGTTGTGTTTGGCTACGGTCACCTTCCCGAATATTACGAACGATAATTTGTTGGTGGCTGTATTTGGCGGTTTCTTTTTGGGTGCAGGCATAGGGCTGGCAGTGCGCGGTGGCGCGGTGATTGACGGTACAGAGGTGTTGGCGATTTATTTGAGTAAGAAGCTGGGGACAACCATTGGCGATATTATTATTTTGATTAACGTGCTGATATTTTCTACGGCTGCATATTTCTTATCGATTGAGGTAGCGATGTATTCGATGATTACCTATTTATCGGCTTCGAAAACGCTCGACTTTTTGGTGGAAGGTTTGGAAGAGTATATTGGGGTGACGATTATATCGCGGCAGTATGAGGAGATTCGACAGATGATTATAAATACCATGGGCCGTGGTGTAACGGTGTATAGCGGTAAACGGGGCTACGGGAAGCAGGGGGAAATGAGTGAAACGGATATTATCTACACGGTGATTACCCGATTGGAATTAAACAAGTTGAATACGGAAATTGAAAAAATTGCCCCTGATGCTTTTGTGGTGATGAGCAGCGTGAAAGACACTAAGGGTGGGATGATTAAGAAAAGGCCGTTGGCGCATTAAGCGTATACCTGTTGTTTGCATTGGGTGTATTTTCTTTCGTAGACGCTGCATTGTGAAACCGTTGAATTGTTTGTTTTGCAGCAATGTTACGTTACCGCTAGCGAATTAATGTTACTGTGCCTTTTATTTTATCGCTAACGTTATTTAAGTTGACCACATTCAACATATAGGAATACACACCGGGGCTACAAGCTTTGTTTTTGAATTGTCCGTCCCAATACTGATTCTCGCTATAAGATTCAAAAACTTTTTCGCCCCAACGGTTAAATATCTTGATCTCGAAATACTTCACCCCTTGAAAGTAGTATTGAAATAAATCGTTTTTACCATCTTGGTTAGGAGTGAATGCATTAGGGATATAAAAAGTATAGGTTTCGCATGGTTTGAACGAAACCGATATGGAATCGGATTGCTCACATCCATTAGCATCAGTAACCGTTACTGTATAAACACCAGCAGAGGTAGGATTGATGGTTTGTGCAGCTGTTCCATTTGTCCACTGATAATTGGTAAAACCGGAGGCTGCTGTGATACTTACGATTGAATCTTCACAAGAGAGAATATTCGGTCCCAATTCAAAAGCGGGAACCGAATACGCAGTTACTATTGCAGTTGCGCTTCCTGTACAACCTGCATCGGTTGCTGTTACCGAATAGGTACCGGCTCCAACGATAACCGTATCTGTTGTTTTCCCGTTACTCCACAAATAGCCGGTTCCGCCTGAAGCTGTTAATGTAGTATTTGTTCCCGGGCAATACGCAGTAACGCCACTTATTGTTGTATTGAGCGAAGTGGATTCGGTAACATTCGCTGAAGCGGTTGCAGAACAATTGTCGGCACTAATTACTTCTACAGTATATGCTCCTTGTGTAACAGAAACTGAAGCACTATTACTGATTATGGCTCCGCCTCCATCGGTCCATATATAATTTACTCCACCACCGGCTGTTAAGGTAGTATTGCTACCAACACAGTAAGTTAAATTACCACTGATAGATGCGGTTGGGGTTGGAAATTGCGCACTGTTGCTAAAAGTAGCGCTTACTCCCGACAAACAGGTTCCATCGCTAGCCTCAACGGTATAACTAGTGCCTATACTCATGCCGGTAATTGCTCCCCCTGCACCCACAGAAGGACCGGATGGAGTAAACACGTAGGAAAGTGTTGCATTATAATTACTCACCGTACTACTCCCATCGGCACTGCATGTTGGCAGAAGAGTTGAAACGATTGGTACGGCAGGCGGTGGAACAATTGCACTATTACTGAATGGACTACTGGCGCTGGAGCTACAATTGGCATTATTGGCTACGAGCGTATAGGATGTTCCCGTAAGCATACCTGTTATTGCTCCACCGGCACCAACACTTGGTCCTAAAGGAGAAAAAACATAGGTAAGCGATGGATCGTAGTTGGAAACTGTACTACTCCCTTCTGCACTACACGTTGCAGGTGTTGAAGCAATAGTAGGAATAGCCGGAACGGCAAGCGCTTGAGTATTACTAAAAGATGAACTTACATTCGAGCTACAACTTCCATCGTTTGCTTCAACAGTATAACTTGTACCTATAACCATACCGGCAATTAAACCACCGGCTCCAACAGAGGGCCCAGCAGGCACAAAGGAATAGGTATATGCTGCGTTATAGTTACTGATTGTGCTGATTGCATCAGCAGAACAAGTAGGCGGTGACGTAACTACAGTAGGTATTGCCGGGGGTGCAGTTGGCGGAGCATTACTAAATGAAGAGGAAGCCGATGAAGAGCATGTTCCGAGTTGGGCAACAACAGTATAACTAGTGCTTGTAACCATTCCCGTTATGGCACCTCCTGCTCCAAAGGCAGGACCCACCGGAGAAAACAAATAGGTAACACTTGGATCATAGTTCGAAATAGCACTGCTACCGGCAAGAGTACATGTAGCCGGTGTGGACGTTAATGTTGGAATTGCGGGCACTGGGAGTGCCGGGCTATTGCTAAAGGATGCGCTGGTATTGGAGGTACAACTTCCATCGTTTGCTTCTACAGTATAACTTGTACCTGTAACCATACCTGCAATTAATCCACCTGCTCCTACTGTTGGACCAGCGGGAACAAATGAGTAGGTATATGAAGCATTATAATTACTAATAGTGCTACCGGAAGCGGCTGCGCATGTTGAAGGAGTTGCAACAATAGTTGGTATTGCCGGAGGGGCTGTTTGCGGAGCATTACTAAAGGCCGGTGAAGCTGAAGAAGTGCAGCCACCAATTTGCGCTGCAACAGTATAACTTGTACCTGTAACCATACCGGTAATTGTGCCACCGGCACCAACAGTGGGTCCAACAGGGGAAAACAAATAAGTTGCACTGGCATCATAATTCGATATTGAGCTACTGCCTGCAATAGTACATGTTGGGGGAACTGTTGCAGTGGTTGGCACAACAGGTAATGGCGTTGTTGCTGTATAGGTGATAAATATTACACCGGCTGCTCCTCTACCGCCCGGGCTGTCGCCACCGCCCGCTCCTGCGCCACCATATTGATTTCCGCTTGCAGCAGTGCTTGCTCCACCTGCCCCACCACTTGGTCCAACGCCTGAACCTCCTGCGCCTCCATTGGCACCACTTCCGGAACTTCCAGCTGTTCCTGATGTATTTGTTGAACCTCCACTTGCTGTTCCTCCTGCACCACCTGATCCGTTACTTCCACCTGTACCTGAACCACCTGTTCCACGCGCACCTCCATTGGCTACAAGATTAACCGGAACACCACCGGCAGCAGTACCTGAGAATGAGGTGTTTCCACCTGCGCCTCCATTCCCTCCACCGGAACCATCGCCACCATTACTTCCGCCACAACCTCCAGAACCAATACTGTAAGAAAAAGTTGAGCCCGGCACTACATTTATAGTAATAGTCGTATAGGCTCCGCCACCTCCTCCGCCTCCGCCACGCGTATTAAAAAGTCCACCGTTACTTCCACCTCCACCTCCACCTGCGCCACCGCCACCGCCATATACTTGGATGGATAAAGCGCTTACATTACAAGGCACTGTAAACGTTCCCGAAACTGCCGCAGCGCCACATGTTACTGCACCGGAATAAGTTACATCTTGTGCATGCACATTAATGAATAGAAGCAACAAAAAACAAATGGTAGTGAGGAGCTTACGCATATATATAATCCTTAATTGGCGAAAAATCATTTCTTAAAACTATGCAATAAATATAACCCAAAAGTTAAGAAATACAATTACTTAAAACACGTAAGCGCAAATGAATGCAAACGAAAACGCTCTAACCAAATCAACGCTATGGCCTCCCTTTTATTCAAAAAAATACTTGATGGAATGTAGAGTAATTAGTTGCTTGCTAATTTATCGTACAATGCAAAAAAAGCGCACAATACTAGAATAAGCACTACACCTTCGCTTGGCCACAACACATGGTAGTGCGCGCCTGTGAAGGCATGTGTTTGCCAAAACAGCTCGGGTTGTGAAAGTTGATTGAACACAAAAATGGTATTGGGTTGAAGGTCTTTTGCGGTTGACACTAACATACCGGTTATAAAACCAAAAAGCATAAACAAACAAAACACAACAAGCAATAGTATTTCCGGTGTAAACAGATTATATTTTGTACGTTTTCGAAGTTGTAGTCCGGCTATATTTAACATCAACAATAGTGTTCCTGCCCCTATTATATCCATCACAATATCACTCCATTCGAAATATTTGTTGTAGCCGGGATAGAGTATTAGATATTGATTCAGCTCATCTCCTATCATAATTGGCAATGCAAAAATGAGGGTGGCGCTTATGCTTCGGGTGAAAGGGAAAAGGAGGAACGACAAAACGATATATTCAACCACGTGAATGATTTCAATATTCATTTCAAAAAGAACATTGACATGTATAGAAAGGTAAAGTAAACAACCGGCAAGAAACAACAATCGTACCTTCCATTGAATAGGGTTGGTATTGAGCATGTACAGTGTATACAATACAAGTAGGGCACTACATGTTACAATACAAAGCATTACCACTTGATTGTAGACCGGCAGCGATACACTGTTCATGGCCTTTACTGACAGTTGCACAAAGAAATCGTGTCCGTGAAGAATAAGTAAAACATAGAGCACAATCAACACACTATTAAGTAATCTGTTTCGCTCCAGAAAAACAACACAACGTTCCGCTATGGATGGGCTTGTTTTCATTGTTAAGCGCTAAGTGTTTTAATCGCTTTTACTAAAACATCTAACTCGCTTAAAGAAGTATAAATATGCGGTGAAATACGTATTCCATTTAACTGTTCTACTTTAACAACGGAGGCATGTATTTTAAATTCATTCATTAAACGGGTATCGATTTGAGTGGCATCTATGCCTTGTATTCCAAAGGTTGCCATGCCACTACAATATTCTTTTTTCATAGAAGAATAAAAATGGATTTTTGGTAAAGATTTGACTTGTTCGCACCAATAGTTTTTCAGATAACGCAGTCGCTCTTCCTTTTTTTGTATTCCGATTATTTCGTGAAAATCGATGGCACTGTTTATCGCCATTTCTGCAGCAAAAGAGCGCGTTCCAATATTTTCAAACTTACGAATGTTACCTGTGAGCGAATCAGGAGATGCAAAAGCCGGCCATATGGATTTGATCTTCTCTTTCCGGATATATAACATTCCGGTTCCAAACGGAGCACAAAGCCATTTATGTAAAGATGTTGCGGCATAATCCACTTCAACATCACTTAACTTAAAATCGATATGCGCAAAAGAGTGCGCAGCATCCAACACCACTTCACATCCGTTGGCATGGGCAAGATTAGCAATTTGCTTTACGGGCATTATTTGTCCGGTCCAATTAAGAACATGCGTTACATGAACGATTTTCGTTTCAGGAGTTATAGCCTCTTTATACTTCGCTACTATTTCATCTGCACTTTCTTCGGGTAGTTTTAGTTCCACCCATTTCAACACAATCCCATCGCGTTGAGCGCGTTGTTGCCATGCATTCAGCATATTCGGATAGTCGTATTTACAGAGTACTACTTCATCGCCTCTTTGCAAGGTTAAACCGGCAATAATAGAATTTAGGCCTTCTGTAGTATTGCGATTCAACGCCAATTCTTCAGCATCGCAACCGAATAAAGCGGCTAATCGTTTCCGAAGCGGTTCGCGTTGTTGGTCTAATTTTCGCCACATAAAATAAGACGGACCTGCATTGGCCAATTTCAAATTGGCTTCGTGTGCTTGTTGCACGGGATATGGCTGCGGACTTACGGCACCATTGTTCAGATTAATGAATTCGTTTGAAACGATAAACTGCTTACGCATATTTATCCAAGCATCATCTTGAGCGTCTACATTATTTTCGGAACAACGGACAATTGCTGGCGCTAACGACAGCGGCAAGACACTCATGGCAGAGCGGTAAATGAAATCTTTACGTGAGAGCATAACATCTTTTCTTTACTAAATATAGCGAAATTAATTGTAGTGCTGGTGTTGGATTAACCACTTCACCAAATAAAAAAAGCGCTTGCAAATGCAAACGCTTTATACAATTGAAAAGGGTTAAAGTGTTATTGACGGCTAATACACTTAGTAAATTTCTCTTTACCTACTTGGATCTCTAATAGATAATTTCCGGATGGTAGATTGGCCATATTTAATTCGCTAATGCGCAGACCGGCTTCAGCAACGAAAGCATTGGAAGAGACAACCTTTCCACTCACATCCAATAATTTCATACTTACTTTTTCGGATTGTTGTAAGAAATATTGTACGTACAAATGGTTGCTTGCCGGATTTGGATATACACTCAATACCACAAGGTTTTGCGGTTCTTCAATAGCATTAGGCAAAGGTTCACGGAAAGTAATGATATAGAGAACTGAATCACATACCGGTGGCGACACACTGTTATCGCAGGCAATAACAAGGATGCTGTCTTTCCCCACATAATTTAAGAATGGGGCCAATCTAAAGCAGGTATCACTCAACCAAGTTACATTTCCATTTTTAGGGACAATAGCCTTTGTAGGTGTGGTATGTGGCCCAAACAAGTCGTCAAAGCCAAAGCAATCGCCAACAATTTTGTTTTTAACGGTATCAATATATACCGTTTGTAATTGAGTTGGGTGGTTAATTTTAAATACATAAACGATTGTATCGCAAATTGCAGTAGCTGTTTCGCAACCAATTATAGTGACTACGTCAAACCCTCTGAAATTACTATCGGCAGTATACGATAAACAAGTATCGTTGGTGAATGTGATAGAACCATGTAAAGGATTGCTGTGCGTAATCGCATTAATCGTATTAATGTCGTCCAACGTAAAGCAATCAGCTTTCGTTTGTTTGGAATCGATATTGACAATTACGGTATCGGTTTTTACAATGGAACGAACTGTAATATAGATGGTAACAGTATCACAGGAAAAAGGTGCTGAAGTTTGGCAAACCACGGCCACTACTGTATCATTTCCGCTATAGTTACGTGCAGATTGGTAAGTAACTTGTCCGGGTTGTAATGTACTGTTGATGCCATGATTGGCGTTATCGATGATGGTTAAGCCTAGAGCAGGGCAAGCCGAAAGGTTAGGTATTACAGGAATATTGCGTTGTTCTTCTTCATCCACATTTACATAAATCTGATTTTGAATTTTAGTAATAGCGATGCTTGGATCCGGTAATAATGGAGGATTAGCTGCTGTAATCACCGGAGCATTAATTTTAATTCCCTGACGAAGAAAACGCTCGTTGTTGTTAACAAAATAGGAAGGTCCATCGGTTTCGGCAGCATGGAGTTGATCGACAGTATTAAACTTATAATCAACTTGTACTTTCCCCTTTTTCACATCTACCAGATAGTAACCATGATCATCGAGGTTCACATATTTTTCGTGCTTATTCGAAGCTTTGATAATATTTTGCCCAACCGGAATAGGGAAATTTAATGAGGTAACACTTGGGCCAACAAATTCTACGCATACTGAACCGGCTCCGGTTTGGTCGTTGTAGTTTGGACCGGGTACATCATTACACCAAGAGGTGTGAATATCGCCAGTGAGGATGACCATATTCTTGTAATTATTTGTAAGTATTTGATTAATTATCAAGTTTCGCTCATACTCATAGCCATCCCATTGGTCTTTATTGAGTGTTTGTCCAAATAGTTTTAGTGGGGCAAACATAACTTGATTGCCTATAATCTTCCAACGCGTTGTGGTATCAGCCAATTGTTGATAGTACCACGTACGTTGAACGGGGCCCATCATGTGATGATTCGGATCATTTGACAATGCATTATCTTGCACATCTCGATCATACAAACGGGTATCCAGCATGATTAAGTCCATGAGTTTACCATAACGAAGTTTCCTAAAAATACGAAGTGTATCCAACGGGTCTGGTTTACGCAATGGCATCCACTTGAAGTACGTTGAAGTTGAAGTTTTCTTGCGAACATTGTATGGTCCCTCAGTAGCTGATTGATGATTTTCCCCTCCATCTCTATAGGCATCGTTACAGGTTTCGTGATCGTCCCAAACGGTAATGAATGGGAACAACTGATGTAATCTGCGCAATTGATCATCGAGTTTATATTGCGAATGTCGAAAGTGATAACTCACAGAGTCGAAAGCCTCACCGGTAGGATCATATGTTCTTCCGGCTATGTTGCCGGTAAAGTCGCCAGAGGCATACTCATAAATGTAATCGCCTAGATGCAAAACGGCATCCACATCATTTCTTGTAGCAATATTTTCGTAAGCATTAAAATAACCATGCTCCCAGCTGGCACAAGAAACAACTGCAAATCGGGCACTGTCATTGTCGGTGTTGGTTCCGGGTGCGGTTTTTGTTCTGGCAATGATGGAATTTTTGCCGTTCGCATTAAACATGAAATAATAAAAAGTAGAAGGTTGTAATCCACATACATCTATCTTTACACAATAATCGTTTGCTTCTAACGCTTCTGTTTTCCCGTAGTTCACAACATTATTGAAGTTAACATCCGTAGCTATTTGCCAATAGACTTTAATGGGGCCACTGGTACCTGTGTCGGGCGTTACACGCGTCCAAAGCATCACGCCATCGGGTAATGGATCTCCGGAAGCTACACCATGATAAAAAGGTTTGAAATTAGGATTAACTGTTAGGGCATGTGGTATTGGGGGCTGATTTCCGGCAAAAACAAAAGAAGTTAATGCCATAAAAGACAACAGAATCGTTATTTTTTTCATTTTTTATTGCGCTTAAAGCGGTGCAAAATTAAACATTATTAAGAAGAAGTGCCGAATTTAACTATTTCACCACACTTTTCCCAAACAAAGTGGTAACCGCCTTTTTAAAAGCTGTTATATCATCACGGTTGGGTAAAAAAACGGAAAGAGGAAGTTGATTTTCGCGACAAAACATAATGTATACGCCACCGGCACACAACAAAAAAGACATACTGGCGGCAGCGGCAGCACCGGTAAAATAGCGCATCGGAATCCATGAATAACAGCCTAACAGAGAAAAAATAAAGCCTACAACATTCATTAAAATTAATCCGGTGTATTTGCCTTTGGCCAAATAGTAGCTTTGTAAAATTAAGTACACATTATAGGCGACTACTCCCGGAACAAACCATTTTAGGCTCCAGTTTACACCCACATATGCCTCGCCAAACACAAAAAGATAAAAGGAGTTGGGTAAAACTAACAACACTGCTGCAATGATACAGGAAATGAAAACAGAAAACTTTACATAGCGTATCACTTCCATTGCAATCGCAAAAGAGAAGGCAAAAGATACGAAACGAGAATAGGCAACCGTTTGTACACTTCTTGCAAAAATCCAACAACTTTCGAAAAGGGAAATACCGACCGAGAAGTATCCTAGATCGGCATTGCCTTGCAAATGATGGAGCATGAAGAAATAAAAACGCAAATTAAGGAGCTGCAACAAATCCAGCAATTGATAGCTTAAACCGTATCGAAACAAGGTTTCTACTTCTTCAAAGGTTTGGGATAAGTTGGTTACAGTAAACTCTTCGCGAATAAACCACAGGCCCAATAGAATTGTAAATGTATAGGATATGACCATTGCAAGGAGATAAACATGGAGTGTTCTTTGATGAAAAACGAAAAACAATAGAGCCGTAATCAACAAAGTGAAGAGCACCGGAAACGATTGTAAAACATTAAACAATGTCCATCGTTGCTTTGCAAGAAACAAGGTGGTTAAAACATTATTCAGTGCCATTAACAAGGCTATAACCGCAATAAATGCTGCCCCTTGCATATTGGTTAGGTTCAGAAATGAAAGCAGCAGAAAGGCCGAAATACTTATCAATAAAGACCAAAGAATGGCAGGAATTACCAATGCTTCGAACTTTAACTTGGGAATTAAATAAATATACGACTGCCCGCCAATTATGCTCGAAAAGAAAACCACAAACGAAATTGTAGTAAGCATTATTGTTGCAATTCCTTTGGCATTCGGACCTAAATAACGTGCCACAATAAATACCAACAGGAAGTTAGCAACAGTAGAGGCCAGCCGAACCAGTGAGGTATGAAAAATATTTTTTTGCAATGGAAATGTTTAGCTTCGGGATTCAAGATATAAAATACGATAAACAAACAAAGTGGAGAATATTATCCCAATCTTTTTTTGTGTTTTGCTGTTTGTTGCTGCCATTCGATGGATGCCTTTGTTTAAACAATCCGGATTGCGATTCCTTGAAATTGTTTTTTTCTTTGGTCTGAAAATTCTGTTTGGCTTTGCACTTCTGGGTGTGTATACCAAATTTTATCCGCAACGAAATTTAGCCGATGTATTTAAATATTTTGATGACGCCTGTATTCTGTACAATAATGCCCATGTCCTTGGGCTTAGTTTTCTCGAAACATTCCAAGCACTTATAACACACTCCAATGAAACATTACTCATCGGAACGCATCATTTCGATAAACGAGGCAGCGGCTTTTTTGAAGCGAATCATCATTTGATTATATACATCCATTTCATACTGCGTTACTTTTCGTTTGGAAACATTTATTTGCATTCGCTTTGGTTTTCTTTCTTTTCGTTAGTAGGGGCGGTGGGAATTTATTCATCGTTAAAAAAGCATTTCGCTGAAACAACGTATTGGCTGAAAGGCATTGTTTTTTGTATTCCCTCTGTTTTGTTTTGGGGAAGCGGTATGCTAAAAGAGACATTGATAGTAATGGGCTTAGGTATACTCGCCTATGCTTATACTGAACGTACACGTATGGCAGACTGGAAATCGGTTTCCCTATTACTGTTATCGTTATGCCTATTCCTTTTTATCAAACCCTATGTGCTTTTAGGGGTTGTACTTGCGGCTTTTGTGTATTGGTTGTTTAAACAAGAAAACGCTAAACAACTTTCAATGGCAATTGCAGTTATAGGTGCGGCTATCTTGTTCTTCTTTGGAAACCATTGGGCCAATCAACTTATTCATAAACGGAATGAATTCATCACCTTATCGGAACATACACAAACTCAAAGTCTGTTACACCGAGCAATCATTCCCGAAAATGGAATAACTGAACTCCTTAAAATAACACCAGGCGCTGTTTATGCAGTTTTGTTTGAGCCATCCATCGTTCACCTCAAAACATTTAAAGATTTGCCTTTTTGTATTGAAAACATCGTTATCCTTTTAGGGCTTATTGTATTGTTGCTTCGGTATCCGACTTTACAGCACAACAAATTGGCCATTAGTGCAGCTTTATTGAGCTTTGTTGTCAGCCAGTTTATGATTATCGGTTGGACGGTGCCGGTGAGTGGCGCTATAGTGCGGTACAAAGTTTCGGCACTCCCTTTTTTAGTTATCGGAGTACTGATGCACGTCAATTTAAATTTATTTATATGTGACATCAAATCTCATTTTTTTAAAAAAAAAGAGGATTTAACTTCTAAAAATTAAATTTTGCAACATCATTTTGTTGAATTTTGACAAAATTGTCAACAATTCCTCCACTTTCCATTAAAAACACATTTTTTTTGACCAATAAATTTACTTTTGCGTCACAAAAAAAATCTCACCATGTCAAACTCACGAAAAAGAGCTATTGAAACGGTTATTAACCGTGAACCAATTGTGCCGAAGTTAGCCGGACCAAAGGTATCCGCTTACTATGCATCAAATGTTTTCAACGACACATCTATGCGCGAATTCTTATCAGAGGATGCGTATAAAGCAGTGAAAGAAGCCATGAAATCGGGCAAAAAAATCAGCCGTGAAGTTGCCGATGCAGTTGCTGCAGGTATGAAGTCTTGGGCCATGTCGAAAGGCGTTAATTCTTACACCCACTGGTTCCAGCCACTTACCGGTTTAACAGCAGAAAAACACGATATGTTCTTCACGCCAAAAGGTGATGGAGCGATTGAAGTATTTGGAGGCGATGCCTTAACACAGCAAGAACCGGATGCATCATCTTTCCCATCGGGCGGTATTCGTGCTACTTTCGAAGCAAGAGGTTATACAGCATGGGATCCAAGTTCTCCGGCATTTATTATGGAGATTGGTGAAGGAAAAACACTTTGCATTCCAACTATCTTTATTTCTTACACAGGCGAAACCTTGGATTACAAAACACCGTTGATGAAATCGACAGCGTTTTTAGAGCAAGCAGCTTTGCCTGTTGTACATATGTTCGATAAAGAAGTATCGCGCGTTACAGCCACTTTAGGTTGGGAACAAGAATACTTTGTGATTGATGAGGCGTTGTATTATTCTCGTCCGGATTTGATGTTCACCGGCCGTACATTGATTGGTGATTCCCCTGCAAAAGGACAACAATTAGAAGATCACTATTTTGGTTCTATTCCGGAGCGTGTGTATGCATTCATGTTGGATTTGGAAACCGAATGCCATAAATTGGGCATACCTGTTAGAACACGTCACAATGAGGTGGCTCCTTCTCAATTCGAGTGTGCACCTATGTTTGAAGAAGTTGTAGTAGCTGTAGATCACAACCAATTGTTGATGGACTTGATGGAGCGTGTGGGCCGCAGACATAAATTACGTGTGTTATTGCACGAAAAACCATTTGCAGGTATCAACGGTTCAGGTAAACACAACAACTGGAGTTTAGGAACGGATACCGGAAAGAACTTACTTTCACCGGGCAAAACACCAAAAACGAATTTGTTGTTTTTGACGTTCTTTGTGAACGTATTAAAAGCAGTGAACGAGTATGCTGATTTATTGCGTGCATCAATCGCTTCAGCGAATAACGATCACCGTTTGGGTGCGAACGAAGCGCCACCGGCCATCATCTCAGCCTTCATTGGTTCATACATGAGCAGTGTATTGGGCGAAATCGAAAAACGCGTACCGAATGGCAAATACGATGAATTAAGCAACGCGAATTTAAAGTTGGATATCCATAATAAAATTCCGGATGTGATGTTGGATAACACCGACAGAAACAGAACTTCACCGTTTGCATTCACCGGTAACAAATTCGAATTTAGAGCAGTAGGTTCTTCTGCCAACTGCGCACAGCCAATGACAGTGATGAATACCATTATGGGTCAGCAGTTGTTAGACTTCAAAAAAGATGTAGATAAATTGATTAAAGACGGAGAGTCGAAAGAAGGTGCGATTATGCGTGTTTTACGTCAGTACATCACCGACTCGAAACGCATTGTTTTCGAAGGAGACGGCTATTCTGAAGCATGGGAAAAAGAAGCGAAAAAACGTGGCTTGAGCAATGTAAAAACTACACCGTATGCGTTGGATTTCTTCGTGTCGAAAAAAGCAAAAGATGTGTTCGTGAAAAACGGTATCTACTCTGAGCGCGAGTTAGAAGCGAGATACGAAATCATGAACCACGGTTATATTTTAAAAATCGATATCGAAGCTAAAATGATGGTAGAGTTGGCTACCAACAACGTATTACCGGTAGCTATCGACTATATGAACAAATTAGTTACAAATGTTCAAGGATTGAAATCGGTTGGTCTTCCTGCCGCTTCGTTTAAAACACAAAAAGATGTGATTGCACAGTTAGCAACACATGTAAACAAATTGAGCGATGCTGTAGATAAATTAACTGTAGCGAACGATAACGCCCACAAAGCAAAAACGACTTCATTACAAGCGAAAGCCTACTGCGATAAAGTGAAACCATTGTTCGAAGAAGTACGCTCACATTGCGATGCTTTAGAGAAATTGGTAGATGATTCGTTGTGGACTTTGCCTAAATACAGAGAGATGTTATTTATTCGTTAATCACATCTTGCAGTTAAAAAAACGCCTCCAATTTTGGGGGCGTTTTTTGTTAGTTTTGAGCTGAAACTGAATCCAATGCCGATTATTCGCATAGAAACCCAAATTAAATCAACGCTTGAAATTTGCTTCGACTTATCGAGAAGTATAGACTTACATAAGATTTCTACAGCACAATCAAAAGAAGAGGCAATAGCAGGACGAACATCGGGTCTCATTGAATTTGGAGAAACGGTTACATGGGAAGCAAATCATTTAGGCATTCGACAGCAATTGACTTCAGCAATCACAAAAATGGATGCGCCAAAACACTTTCGTGATGAACAATTAAAGGGCATATTTGCCTTTTTTAAACACGACCATTACTTTGAAAAAAAAGATGATATCGTAATGATGACGGATATTTTTGATTATTCATCACCATTTGGTATTCTAGGCAAAATTGTAGACCTATTATTTCTTGAAAAATATATGACACGCTTGTTAGTCGATAGGAATAATGTCATTAAAGATTTTGCAGAAAGTGACAAATGGAAACAAATACCTTTACTTAATTTTAATAAATATGATTACTAAACCTAATTACAACGAAGCGCCTTCTTACTACAAATATTTTTTCGATTTAGTTCCATCGGAAGATTTGATGAAGGCGTTACAAAGCAGCATGGACATGACTAAGACATTCATACAGTCAATTCCTGCTGAAAAAGCGGATTACAAATATGCAGAAGGGAAATGGACCGTGAAGCAAGTGTTGCGCCATATTATTGATACCGAACGTATTTTTGTGTACCGCGCTTTTCGGTTTTCCAGATTCGACACTATACCTTTGGCAGGTTTTGATGAAGATGCCTATATCGATGCCGTTCAAACTATAGACTATTCATTAAATGATTTGTTGGAAGAGTTTGTAAGTGTGCGTCAAACCACTATTCAAGTCTATAAAACCATGACCACTGCAATGCTCGATTTTAAAGGCACAGCTAATAATATTCCTATCACTCCTCGCTGTATTGGCTATATGGCAGTGGGGCATAATTTGCATCACTGCAATGTAATTCGCGAGCGGTATTTATAACTGTGTACAGCTTCAGTTAACCCATGTATTCCCAAGCACTTTTATAGCCATCGATAGATTGTGCGTAGGTGACAAACTTTTCGTAGAATTTGAATTGAGCGAGTGTAGCACTGTCGCCTATAACGATTAACTTCATTTTAGCACGTGTCATGGCCACATTCATTCTACGGATATCAGAGAGGAAGCCAATCTCCCCTTCGCTGTTACTTCTCGTCATGCTGATGTAGATAATATCGCGCTCTTGTCCTTGAAAACTATCGACCGTGTTTACAGTGATACGATGCAAATAGGGCGCCAGTTCCGGAACATGTTCTAGCTGTTCTTTGATAACAAGAATCTGTTGCTTATAAGGTGCAATAATACCAATGGAAGGGAAACTATCGAGTGGATAATGTGCATTCAATTCCGTAACCAATTGCTCTAAGTGTTTAATAAGGAATGCTGCTTCCTCAGGATTAGTAGAACTTGTCCCTTCCAACTTTTCATCAAATCCACAACCGGCAGTATCGATGAATTGCAAAGGCATATCGTTGGGGAACAATAATCGTGAAGCTACATTAATATTCGCTTTCAGCTTATTCGAATAAAAAATGGATGATGAAAACTGCATAATGTGTTCATGCATTCGGTATTGTTCTTCCAATAATGAAACAGCCTCCGGGTGCTTTTCAACGCCTTTCTCTAAAAGTGTTTTAATCAAACCTCCCTTCGCAGCTTCTTGCGATTTAATGGTTGGGGGCAACTGACAATGATCTCCGGCTAACACCACTTTCTTTGCCTTCAAAATAGGAATCCAACAGGAAGGCTCAAGTGCTTGTCCGGCTTCATCGATAATCGCAATATCGTATTGTTGGTTGCGTACCGAGTAATGATTCGCACCCACTAAAGTAGCCGTAATCACTTGGGCTCGGGTAATCACATCATCCATCACGTACTGCTCGGAGCGTTCCACTTCCTTCATAATTTTATACGCCTCATCAAACAAGAGTTTGCGTTGCTGTTGTTCAGCTCGTCCGAAGTTGCGCTTATACTTATGCGCCATGCTCTTGAACTCTTGTGCTTGTTTCTTTAAGCGTTTCACATCTTTCATGGAATTGTGCTCCGCCATTTGATTATCCATGGTGTGTGCTAACAAACGTTCAGTAACTCGAGCCGGATTGCCAATGCGCAAAACGGAGATTTTTTGTTCAGCCATTTTTTCAGTGAGCAAATCTACAGCCGTATTACTTGGCGCGGTTACGAGAATTTTCTTCACCCCTTTTTGTATCAACGCTTTCACGGCTTGAACTATGGTTGTTGTTTTACCTGTTCCCGGAGGACCATGCACAATAGCCAATTCGTTGGCCGCAAGAATTTGATGAACCGCTTTTGTTTGCGATGTATTTAAATGGGGAACAGCAGGAAAAATTGTTTCAGTATGAAATGTAGGCTCCTTCTCTCCTACCAACACCTGTAACAGTGTTTCATTACTGTTCTCAATTCGTTTGTCGGCTGTTTTAAGCGCGGAACGCATTTCGTTGTAGCTATTATCGTCAAACAACACATCAACGCCTAATTTCCCATCGCTAGCCCAATCGGGCAATTCATCAATCCTGAAATTGATTTTGAGTTTATTGCCACTTTGATGGGAGATGATACCTTCTATTCGCGATTCCTTCGGATCGTGATTACTGAATAAGGCTGCAGGCATTCCAAATCGCAAAATGTGCGAGACATCCTGATGCGTGGTGCGCTCTACTTCAACTTGTACATAATCGCCTTTCGTTAATTCAGTGCCACGAATGGCCACCGGATACCAACTCAAGCCATTGGCTCTTCGTTCTTGTACACCTGATTTCTCAGTTAGCTTTTGATATTGAAGTCGGTCTTCCACCTGTTCGATATCTAACAACGCCAGAAGGTCTTGAAAATATTGCATGCGCGAACATAACAGTTGTAGCGGAGAAAGTGAATCACAAAAAAAGAAGTGCGATTACAATGAAGTAAACGCACTATAAAGGGGGAAAAACGGCAATTTATTGAACAATGATTTTTTGTGTTTGCAGACCGACTTTAAGTAGATACACTCCTGAAGAAATACCATTCAGTTGAATTTGATTCTCCCCGGCATTCAAATCGCCTAATTGAATTAATTTACCGGTTAAATCTGATAAGCTATACGCTGCATGGTCTGCCGAATTAATTGTTACAACATTAGCAATAACAGGATTCGGATACATTGAAAATGGACTTGAAGTCACATCGTCAATTCCAACATTTATCAATGTGCACAGATATTCGCCATAGGTGCGAACCGCATAATAATTACCCGTTGTATTCCAAGAACTATTATACTCCCAATTAATTAACTGTCCATCGGTATTATATCCATTCGTATTTCCGTTTACATTTACCCAAACAGTTCCATTCCATGTTTGTTGAAGAAAGGTGAGTATGTCGTTATTCAAATTATAGGTACGCAATAACTTCATATCATTTTTAAAACTAGCAGATGCGACATCCCATGTTTCCCCCCAATCAATAGTTTCATTGTTATTCGCATCATACGAGTAGGTATGCTTATAATTGTTCCGCATGGCCATAAGGGTATTGTCGTATTGTTCAGTTAAAGTAGTTGATACCTTCAATGCAGCATTATAAGTATTGGTAATACGACTTTGCAGATTCCATACAGAGTTACTCCAAGCATACGTTGAAGTCGCTGTCGGTAAATCTGAAGCATTATAAGCATAAGTATACTTATTCACATTTTGCCAAGTACTAGACATGGAAATCCAAGTAGACGTTACACGTTCCAATTCTTTATGGGTTGCACTAAATAGGCTACTGCGTTTGTTTGTATTCGACCAAGAACCCGCATTCCAAATTTGATCGATGACTTGATAAAGATCGCTATTCACATCGTAATTATTAATCCTTTTCGTTTGCTGTGTCCATGTGCTGGTACCGCTGTTCCATGAATAATAAATGCCATCTGCTAATAAATTATTGGCATTATAAGTATACGTATTCTTCTGTGTGCCTACCCATGCACTTGTACTTGTGTTCCATGTATAACTTTCAGCATTCGACAATCTGTTTCCCAATACAAATGCATATGTATCGCGCGTTGTATACACCCACGAAGCTGTTACTGTACTCCATGTACGACCAATTCGTCCGATTTGATTTCCGGAAGCATCATAACTTTTTGTTTCATAAGAACTATTCGTCCACTTACTTGTACTTGCGTTCCAATTCTGATAAAGAGAACTCGTGTAAAGCCCTGAAGCATTAGTCGTAAAAATTTGCCGCCCTGTCAACTCCTTTATAGCTGTTGCAGGGAGATACTGATAATTCATTACCGTATCAAACCGACAAGTGGCATTTGCAGAGAAGGAAAACGCAAACACAAAAGCCACAAGAAGTGAACTTACGCACTTGCGAATGTCCATAGAATAAAAGAGAATCATTTTCATACTTTAGGTTTTAATGAATTGTATATTGATTGCGCAAACATGGACATTCTGAAGAAGCCACTAAAGAGCAAAGTACAAAAAACATAACGATGGATGGTTGTTTCATATAATGAGTTTTAAATTATTGAACAATTAATTTTTGTGTTTGAAGTCCAACATGAACAAAATACACTCCTGTAGAAATAGAAGTCAATGAAATTGTATTATCACCCGCATTCAACTCACCGGATTGTATCAACTTGCCTGTACAATCGATAATATTATAGTTTGCTATTTCGGTGGCATTAATAGTAAAAGCGCCCCCTATTACCGGATTTGGGTGAACCGAAAACATATAGCTCTCGATATCATTTACACCGGTATTTATTTGACGACATTGATATTCGGATCTCCGATGTACTGAAAATGATCCAACACCGGGTTCAAAGTAAGCGTAATAATCAGCAGCCACTAAATCATCGTTATTGTATTCATACGTATTACGATATGAACTAATCCAGGGACTATTGGGGTAATTCCCTTGTCGGACAAACTTCTCAACTACCTTATTCCCCGAATTGTAAACATATTGTGTCCAAAATTCTTCAGCGCCAGACCAACTTGTAGTCCCTCCGCCTGTTTTATATGTCTTTTCTTCAAGTAAATTGCCATTACTATCAAAGTTATATTCCCTTTTAGTGTAGTAAAGCCATATGCTAGAGGAGGAAGCATAAATTTGGTTTTCTTCATCTAAAATATCGCTATATAGATTTACAGTATAAATCGTTCGTTGCAAATCTTCCCAAACACTTGTTGTCGTATTAAATTCGCGGGTTAACTTGCTCGCTAACTTCTGTTGGGCATCATAAGTATATGTAGTAATTTGGAGCTTATTCCAAACATTGGTTGTTGTATTCCACTTTTTAATAGAATCGATTGTTCGTAATCCGTTTGAATTATATAAAGAGGTTGTAAAGTAAATATTTGTCCATGTAGCAGTAGTTCCATTCCAAGTTTGCGAAACATATTCTACCTGCTGACCATTGCCATTATAAAAATAAGTCTTACGATTAGTATTCAGCCAACTATTTCCGGGGAGAGTTCCGGTTTGCGAAATCTCACTGATAACTTTATTGGCATTATTATAATCGGTGATTGTTCTAACTATTTTTCTCCAATCATTAATTGTTGAGTACCATTGATAGCTTGAATAATCAACTATTTTTCCGAAAGTGTTGTAGGCATAATTTACTTTGTTGGAATGCACTCGGGTGTTTGTTGATGTGTTCCATAGATCAGTAACACGCTCTATCAGACTATCATTTGCATCGTATTGATTAAGTATCCAAGAATTAGGAGTCCACACAGTAGTTGCATCATTATAATCTTCCGTGAATTGAGTCAATACATTGTTTCGTGTATCGAACGTATAAATCGTTCTTCCCGTTAAATGTTTAATGGTAGATAAATATTCATACGTATAGTTCAAAACAGTATCTGCGCGGCAAAAGGCATTTCCCTTGTTTACGAAAACGACAAACATTAACGCGCCTAGAATTATTTTTTTCATCTCTTTAGATTATTTTATTGAACAATTAATTTTCGAACGCTTTGACCTATTCGAACAAAATAAATTCCGGTAGCTATAGCATCAAACTGAATTTGATTTTCACCTTGTTGTAAATCCCCAGTTTGTAAAATTTTTCCGGAAACATCGGCAATAGAGTATGTATCGCGTTCCATTACCTTAATGCTGAAATGATTGGAGGTAACCGGATTCGGATACAATTCAAAAGTGGTTTCACCGTTCTCAATTATACCTACGCTATATTGCGCGCATAAGTATTCAATTCGATTATGACCGGCATAATAGCTACCGTTCCAACCCGAATACTCATCATTTGCATAGTAGATTGAACCTATTAAACGCTCATATGTTTCCTTTGAACTATTGTCCCAACTGCTTGTTGAGCTATTCCATACAAAATACACACGTTCTGTTTCTTCATTGGCTATATTATAGGCAAATGTAGCCCTTGTAGCGTTTTGCCAAGTAAACGTTGTGTTGTTCCAAGTTAAGTTAGTATAATCTTTGAGCGAATTATTGCTATTGTAATTATACAAATATTTACCTGAGTTTATCCAACTCGACAATACTGTATTCCAACTTTGTCGCAACTCTTCTGCTTTATTATTGTTGGCATCATATACATAAGCATAACGCATAGAATTCACCCAATTTGATGTTGTTGAATTCCATAGCTTAGTCATGTATTCCGTCCTATTTCCATTCAAATCATATGTAGAAATCTCCTGCGTTATATTCGTCCAAAGGTTTGTGGCTGTATTCCAATTTTGCTGTGTCAAACTTGTTTGTTTGTTGGCCACATTATAGGTATAAGAATATATAGTGCTATTTCGCCAAGTACTACTTGCCGTTACCCAACTCTGACTTAGCTGTTCAATCAAATTGAAATTCGCATCATAAGTACTTTTAATATTTGAATTATTTTCCCATAAAGAACTTGTTGCATTCCATGATTGTCTCAAATAATCCGTCACCTTATTGGCGGTGTTATAGATGAAGCTATTTTTTGAAACATTCTGCCAACTAACTGTAGAAGTATTCCACGTTTGTAAGATTTCTAAATTTCTGTTACCGGATGCATCGTAGGCATAGGTGTTTTTATAATTGCCATCCCAATTGTTAGCAGTTATGTTCCAGTTATAACTAATGTCTTCTGTTTTTTGGTTTTGCGAATCATAACTATATGAATTTTTAGATGTATTGTTCCAAGTATTATTCGCTACATCCCAATTTTGAGTAATTACACTCGTCTCATTACCATTTGCGTCATGAGTATAAATAAAACGAGAATTATTCTCCTTAATAGAAGTGCCTGTTATAAATGTATAGGCATATATAGTATCTATTGTACAAGCTGCTTTTGAAGAAACCGTAACGACATACAAACAGAAAATAAAAATTATTTTTTTCATTTTATCCTTTTAAAGATTGAATTACAAATTGATTCGTTTCACTTTAAACGTTGCTGTTACTAAATGTGGAATGTAGCTGTTACAGCCTGTCGGTTTTTCATACACTGTTGCATAAAAAGTGCCTTCTATTACACCGCCCACTTCGCTGCTGTAACGTGTAATATCAATCTCCTGCACTCCAACTGTGGCGTTTGTTGTCACGCAAAATCCACCTGAATTGGTTGTCTTTTGAAGGTTCGAAACATTATCTAATGTATGAGTTGCACCACTTGTGAGCCCAGTAGTAAATCGTTCAATCAAAGCAGTGGCATTCGGAAAACCATTTGTAGTTGTTTCTTCTCTGAAAGAATAAATACCTGTATGGGTTACATTACCAACATTAAACGAAAAGTTAAATCCGTTCGATTTTGAATTATCGTAAAGGTTTGAACTTCCGGCACCAATCGATAAATTATCGCCAGTAAAAGTGCAAGTCCCTATCAATGTACCTTCATCAGATGCAGCACCGCCATATTGCGGACATTTGCGAAGTACTCCATCGAAGGTGATATCTACAGAGTAATCGCTTGTATTGTTTACCGTTGCTTCCCTTCTACAAGAAAACAGTAACAGACCTATCGCTACCATTAACGTTGCTATTTTTATTCTTGCTTTCATTTTCGCTTTTGCTTAAATTGTTTTAAAATGAAGTTGAGTGTGATTAATACGCTACCCAACCATATCCTCCAACAGGATTTGACTCTACGTTTGTATAAAATGATATAGCCGATCGATTATATCTGAAGTCTTTCGCCACTGCAGCGATACTGAAACTTGAACTTCCATTGCCTGTGGTAGGCGTTACAAAATCACCGAACAACAATGTACTTTTGTAAGGATCGCTCTCTGAAATATTTACACGATAACTGTAATTCAATGAAGTATTGTAAACCGTATCGTTAGGAATACCGGTAATCGTTTGCGGCATAAGCAGCTTAGGTAAAGTAAGCTGACTAAGCAATACACCTCCACTATCAGCTGCAACGCAGTTTATGGTATATTTTGTATTCGGTTTTAAATTGAGCGCCCCTAAAGTGTAATCTTCTGTGTGTCTAAGTGTGTACGTCTCTCCTCCTCCTTGAATTGTTAATGTCAAAGTAGGTGGAATACTATCTAATGTTACTGGTCCGTCTTTCTTGCAACCATTTAACAATAAGATTACACAGGCAAAAACGGAGATTAGTTTAATTGTATTTTTCATTTTATTCTTTTTATTGTTTGAATTATAAATTGATTCGTTTCACTTTAAATATTGCAGTTACTAAATGTGGAATGTAGCTGTTACAGCCTGTCTATTTTTCATAAAATTATCGCCAGTAAACGTACAAGTACCTATTAATGTACCTTTATCGGATGTTGCACCGCCATATTGCGGACATTTTCTAAGCAAACCTTCGAAGGTAATATCTACTAAGTAATCACTTATATTATTTACAGCAGCTTCACTTCTGCAAGAAAACAGCAACATACATATCGTTACCGGTAACGTTGCTATTTCAATTCTTGTTCTCAATTTTTCTTTTGTTAAATAGTTTGTAAATGATATGGAGCGCGATTAATACGTTACCCAACCGAATCCGCCAACAGGATTATTTTCTACAGATACATTAAATATTATTTGTGCACGATTATAATTAAAATCACTTCCCACGGCACCTATAGCGGAGTAATAACTCGTATTTCCTGCATCAGGTGTTACAAAACTTCCAGTAAGTAATGAACTGCGATAGGGAATATTTTCATCAGTACTAACCTTATAAGTGAAATCGCGAGGCGTTTCTAATACCGTATCATTTGGAACACCTGTTATTAGTTGGGATATCAAAAATTTTGGCAATACCAATTGTAAAGGTTTAACACCGCCTGAATCGGCAAGCGCACAAGTGACATTATACTTTGTGTTTGGTTTTAGATTTAGCGAACCTGACCAATAATAATCTATTTGGTTGAAGGTTTTAGTATAACCTCCACCTGAAATAGTGATTGTTAAAGTAGGAGGAATAGAATCTAATGTAACGGGGCCGTCTTTCTTGCAGCCGTTTAATATCAATAGCACAACCGCAAAAACTGAAATTAACTTTAGTGTAATTTTCATTGTATAAATTTTAATTGTGAATACTATTGATAACGAAGTTTACCTTCAGTGATAACCACAGAATCAGTACCAAATGAATCATATAACACACCCGAAAAATCGGCTTCGATATTTTTGATGTAGGAAATTGCGCTTGAGGATTGGGAAAGCACTGTAACACTGCCATGCGATTTAACTTTAGATGAGGAAGCTGTATAAGGCAATACAGAGCCTCCTTTTAGCACCAATGCATTCATATTTCCACTTGGAATAACATATGTACCATTGCCGGTAACATTATCTCTGCTCACGCTCACTAACTCATCACCTGTTTGTCCGGTAATATTAATTCCATTCGTACTCGTGTTATATAATCCTGCTACATTCTTAGCGGCTACCCAGCGTACACCATTAATTTTCATTTCAAGGGTGAATTCCTTCTCTACATTGTCCTTTTTGCATCCGTTCAGTAATATTGCACCGAACACCATTATTGCTATCATTCCTTTTTTCATATCTGTTTTTGTTTAATGCTGAGACAAACATATCTTCCACGCCTTTGTATATCAATTCAAATTTTGTAATATTATTAATTGAGAATAGGCAACATATCTACATATTAAATTGATTATCAAGTAATTACTTCAAATGGGATTAACCGAAAACATATTACAAAGCTTAAGCAAGGATGAATTGCGATTTGTGGAAAAAAACGCCTTTGGAACTAAAGATTCGCAAGCGAAAACGCTTTACGATTTAGTACTTAAGTTTGGTGAAGATGAAGAAAAAGTATTGCCTCGATTTAAGAAGGCTGCTCCAAACGGCAATATCAATGTGGTCAGAAACCAGCTCAATCAGATGGTTTTAGATGCAATCTACCAACAGCATGCGCATGAATATCCGGCAGCTGAGTTGAGTGAACTTATTTTGCAAATCAACTTGTTTTCCGAAAAATCAGCCTTTGAAGTGGTCAAAAAACTATTGAATAAAGCATTACAAATTGCTGAAGAGTATGAGCTATTCACGCAGCATGTCGATGTATTGGAAATAAGTTTATTGCTCTACCAAACCCGTGTGATTACAGACAGTTCCGACAAATCTAAGCTTAGCAGTACCATTCAGCATATTTGGGAAAAGAAGCAGAACCACATACAATATCAACTTCTGCTTTTTGAGCAAATGGAATTGTTGAATCAGAATTTTTCGGTACGTACTCCGGAAGGTAAAGAAAAGTTCGAAACGATCATGCACAACGAATTGATGCTTTCTGAAGAAAAGGCAATGAGCATAAAAGCAAAAGCGAGTTTCTGGATTATAAAAGGACAGTATTTTTCAATCGCGAATCAATTCGATAAAGCGGCTGAAGCTTTTGAACACGTCATAGCATTATTTGATCAATATCCTGCTATCAAGAAACAAAGAAACTTAGCTTACTTGTCGATTTGCGCACAATTAGCCACTTACGGCTATATTTTGCAGCAACCGGAGTTAATGCAAAAGGCCATACAACGCATTCAAAACACCGATAAAAACAGCGAAATCGAACGTATTGCTGCTGCTACTTTTATTGTAAATTCCAATCTGGCCTATTTCGATTTAACGAAAGATAAAAGTGGTCTTAAAAACACCATTCACGAGGCACATGTGCTGTTACAAAAGCATGCCAAAGAAATTAAGCCGGATGTACGCCTTACCTTGTTATTGGCCTGTGTGAGTGGATACGCAGAATACGGAGAGTATGATAAACTACTTGAAATGATTCGTGAATTTGACGAGTTTATTCATGCCAATATTCGTGTAGATATTCGCGTTATGCTATATTTCTATGAATTGATTGCCCAAATCGAAACCGGCAACGAACAAATGGTGAACGATACCATTCAAAACTTTAATCGCTTTTTGCTACGCAACGAATTCAAGAGCGAATTCGAAAATATTATGATAAAGTTTTTGAAAGTAATTTCTTCTTTCAGTTACGATATCAAAAATGAACTTGCACAATTAAAAACACAACTTACTGAGCTACCACAAAAATCGCTACTCAATCAAAACCGCGTTTTATATCAAATTTTGATGAACATGATGGATAGTCGAATTGCAGGAAAACGGTTTCATGAGTATTTAGGTGAAGAGAAGCATTAATTTTCTTTTGTCTTCCATTCTTTAATCTCTACCTGCTTGATCACAATATCAATACTTTGGTTAATGATATTTTCAATAATTGTATCGAGTTCTTTATCGTCTTCAATAAGGGTAAATAACTCCGATGAAATATTCGTAAGTTCTTCTGTTAAGGGTTGATTATTGTCTTGCAAATCTTGAAATAATCCGTCAATCACACTAAACACAATATCGCGTATGGCCTGATCCAACAAGCCGGTAACCTGCGAACCAACCACAGGAATCTTGCCTAACATTTTCACTTGCTTGTTTTTTGTAACAGCATCATTCAAACGTTCATCTACATAACGTTTTATATCATCTTTTCGATTAGCATACATTTTAGCCGTTACCATTTGAATACGATGGGACATCCATTTCATCAATTGCTGACTTTGCGGCTTCACTACCTCACGAATAATTTCATCGGTAACCGGATTCCCTTTTGCTACCTCATCTTTCAACCCCTCTAAAGCTTTTACAATCACCCGATCTGAAATTTCCTCAATAAAAATATTAGAGTACCGCACGAAATAGCTGTAAAATCCGGTCTTTCGCCAATTCACTAAACCAAGTTTCTGCATACGAATAAGCAACGAGAAAATCCGAATTAAACGCAACCATCGAAACCCCGCTACTGGAACACAACCTAAAGCATCATACCAAAAGAAAAAAGGAAAGAAATACCATTTATCGTAGGTTTTACGATAGGCAGCTCTGGCCCAACGCGCAATAAATTCGATTAAAAATATCGCTACAAAACACAAATCAATCACCGCAAAATGCTGATGAATGTTGGTATTATAAAATTCAAAAAACCAAGGAATGTAGTTTTGAAAAAATCCTGAGATAACATGAATACTGAAAAAACTATCGAAAATAATGAGGTTGATGTTCACCAAAATCAGCGCAATCATCATTACATCCATCGCCACAGCCAACCATAATTTATTGTTCTTATTCATTGCTAAAGAATTTAAAGTTCGCTTATCGAATTACCTTCATGGTGTTTCCAATGCTCCGATTTGGCTTCACCTATACGTTGCTTCCCATATATGCTGTTATGCCCTGAAACTAAATAGGCCATAACACAGGAAATGGCGATATACAAACCGCTTTCAACACCAAACAATTCTATCCCCATCAACATACATGCCAAGGGAGTATTTGTGGCTCCGGCAAATACAGCCACAAAACCCATACCTGCTAAAAGTGCTGTTGGCAAAGGAATACAACAGCTCAATGCACTACCAAATGTGGCGCCAATAAAAAACAAAGGTGTTACTTCTCCTCCTTTAAAGCCAGCTGAAAGTGTTATCACTGTTAACAGTATCTTCAATGCAAATACATATGTGGGCTGCATGTGATTAAACGAATCAACAATAGAAGGAATACCCAATCCAATATATTTTGTTGTTCCAAGTGAATAAACTGCAAGTGCAACAATACTACCTCCAACAAACGGACGAAGTGGCGGATAGCTAATTTTTGATTTGAAAAATGCGGTTAAACTATGCATGAATTTTGTAAACAATAATGCACACAGTCCAAAGACTATTCCTGCCAACAAACTGTAGATTAAATTCAATGGATTTACAGCTGGAATACTTGTAATACTATAATGCGTATGCTGTGCAGGCCAGAGTATGGTTACGTAATTGGCAATGATAGCGGCTAGAAATGCCGGAAAAATTGCATTGTAACGGATTCGTCCGGTAAGAAAAAACTCCATGCTGAAAACCGCACCAGCCAAGGGTGTTCCGAAAACAGACCCAAAACCGGCAGCTATAGAAGCAATCAACAATACTCTCCGATCTTCATCACCCAACTTCATCCATCGACCAATAGGATCCATTATTCCTCCGGCCATTTGCAAGGCAGTTCCCTCCCTTCCGGCCGAACCGCCAAATAAATGCGTAACTATTGTTGCGAAGTAAACAAAGGGTGCTATTCGAAACGGTATTTTTTGTGATGGATAATGAATGGAATCAATCAGCAAATTATTACCGGATTCAACTTCATTTCCGTAATAATGGTAGAGCAATCCCATGCCGAATCCAGCTAATGGCAAGAGTGCAATTAGCCATACATGAGCTTCTCGAAATTGAGTTACCCATTCCAGCGAAATCAAGAAAACGGCTGAAGCAGAGCCCACTACTACTCCTATTATGGAACACAAGAAAATCCACTTGAATAAGTAGACAATACTCGGCCACTGTTGAGCTAAACTGTTTTGTTTTGAATCTAAAGTTGACATACTACCTGATTGAATGCGCTTAACATTGAATAACCAGGCGCCATCAGCTTTTTAGGGCGGTTTATATCAGGAAGACACCATTTCCTGTCCTTCAAAAGTAAAGTTTTCCGGCAAAAACACAAGAATTGGCATATTTTAAGAAGTAGCCATTCCCGATTATTTTATCTTTAATTTGTGATTAAACGCCTTCCAACCTTTACAACGTTGTTGCTGTTCATCTTATTGGGATGTATAGCTCCATCGGCTATAGCACAATCCATAACCCTTTCCGGAAAAGTAATTGACGGCTATACCAAACGCCCAATCAGTGGTGTAAGCGTGATTGTAGCCGAACAAAATGTGTCGTACATGACCGATGCGCAAGGGCGATTTTCATTGGCTTGCGACAAGCACGATACACTGTACCTTTTTTTTCCCGGATATAAAACAATTCGTTTTTCAGTTGCCGATAGCACTTCGGAAAGTAGCAGCTACTTTGTCAATCTAACCTTCAACCCGCTTTCTACTTCGCTTTCACAACCGGTCATTGTTCGCCCGAAAAAAGACTTGGATGATATCGAGAAAGAACGAAAAAATCTTGGCTCAATGCCTCGAGAATTGATGAAACCGGAGATAGAATTTATGTCGCCAATTTCTGCTATTTATGATTTAGTAAGTGCCCGTGCCAAAGAACGCAACAAATTGCGCAAACAATATTTAGATGATGAGCGCAGAAGAATATACCGTGAACTTTTCGACTATTTCAGAGAAAAACAACTATTCGATTTACCGGAAGAATACTACGATCAGTTTATCGATTACATGAATCTGCCGGTTGAATTCCTTCGAGAAAGTTCTGATTATACCATTACCAAAACCTTACTGGATAACTACAAAAAATTTGGTATTGATAGAGGTTTTGTGAAGTAGATGTTACTTCCACTTTTCATAAAAAAACACATTCAGCAAGATTAACGCGAAGCCATAAAAAGCGTCCTCAATGGGAATGGTTAAAAGTCTGATCCCTAAATTTTCGTGATTGTTATACCAAACAATCGGAGCCTCAAGTCCTGTGCCAGTAAGGATTCCATTCACAATAAAAAAAGGTAAAAGTAAAAACAAATAGATGTTCATCAGTCGGCCTAACCACGAAGTTCTTCTCATAAACGAAAAGAATACCAACAGCAATGCTAAACTTATGAATGTAACAGATGTGTATAATCTATCATAAAAAACAAGGCCAACGAATAGCAATAAACTGGAAAGAATAGCCACCACTCGTTGCTCAGTTTTCTGCTCCATATTGAAGTCGTAAAACAAATTCAAACAGTGATAACTGTATACGCATGAAAATGGAACACAAACAAAAAAAAGAACTTCTTCAATGGGTAAGTTGAAGAAGTAGATCCCAATTAAATAATCCGAATTAAACCCCCAAACACCAATAGAAGTAAAGTATACATCCCAAAGCACAAACAACGTTCCAACGGTAAAACAAGAAAGAAAAAAAGCTTTGAAATGTTTGTAAAATTGAAGCTTAGGATGAAAAGAAAACAGAAACGGAACAATCACCGTACAAAAGTCTATAAGTAAATACAGCCCTTTCATATCAACGCTCCTTTTTGAAATAAACAACAGGCACCCAAAGCATACCAAAGCATTCTCCATCTTCCTTTTGGGTGTACTTATGATGTGTTTTATGCGCCTTTCGTATGGCTCTGAAATAGGCATTATCCGTATATCTCAACCAACGAAATCGCTGATGAATAAAGATATCATGAATAAAGAAATAAGCAAAGCCATAAATCGTAATGCCTAAGCCAATCCAGAATAGAAAATTATAATGTGCCTGCATTCCAAAATATAATCCTAAAATGCCCGGAATTGCGAAAATAACAAAGAAGTAATCGTTGCGCTCAAAAAAGGATGTCGGATTTTTTTGATGATGATCTGCGTGCAAAAACCACAAAAAACCGTGCATAACATATTTATGGGTAAACCATGCCACTAACTCCATACTGCAAAATGCGAGTAAAACATATATGATATTCCAATACATCATTGTCTACACAAATAGCTTTTCCAACACCAACTTACGATAAGCAAAAATAGATGCTATCTTCTTTCGTACAATCAAACTGTGTACCCAATCGCCTAAAACACCGAAGGGCAATTCATACCGCACAATGTCTTTCATTAGTACACCACCATCTTTCTCAACAAAGGTATGGGTATGATGCCACAATTTATATGGACCTTTTAATTGGGTATCTGCAAATACTTCCAGCGGCTTAACATTGATAATCTTGGTTTGCCAATGCATTGGAACACCAAGCAGTGGTTTAACAGTATAATCTATAAGCATTCCATCATAAATTTCTTTATCATCGAGCGCTGTCAGAATTTTAAAATCCATTTCCGGAGGAGTAATCACCGAAAGGTTTTTGGGCGATGAAAAAAAATCCCAAGCCTTACGAATGCTTATGGGGAGGAACTGTTCTGCGGTATATTGATAAATGGCCATTAGCGAATTTTAAACGAGTTTAAGTTTGTATTGAAATAAGCTATTCAACATTAAAGTAAATTTGCGCAGGTTATTGATTCGAATACGTTCGAGTAATACACGCTCTGCCGGAATACGTTTTATTTTATTGAACAATGCATAGTAATAGACATAAGCCAAGTATACACCACCTTTAGAAGATGCCGGTAACAATTTAATACCTGTTAATGCTTCTTTGAAATCGAGTTCTATCTCCACTTCAATTTTCTTCTTTGTTTGTGCATTGAAACGTGTCATATCCACATTTGGGAAGTATGTTCTGCCTAATCCTTCATAATCAGCTTGCAAATCGCGCAAGAAATTAATCTTCTGGAAAGCTGCACCTAATTTCATGGCAAAAGGCTGTAAACTTTGATACTTGATTTTATCCCCTTCTGTAAATACCTGCAAACACATCAACCCTACTACTTCGGCTGAGCCCAAAATATATTGCTCATATTTCTCCTCCGAATAATCCATTTTCTGCAAATCCATTTCCATACTGTGAAAGAAAATATCAATCAAACTGTGGTCGATGTTATTTTGATGAACGGTGTTCTGAAACGCATTTAAAATGGGATTCAAAGAAATTTTATCGTTCAATGCGTCATAAGTAGCCGCTTTGAATTGAGAAAATAATCGCGTTTGATTATAACCTTCAAAACTATCTACAATCTCATCGGCAAAACGCAGAAAACCGTAAATAGCATAGATATGATTACGCATGCGTTTACTCAAGAAATAAATACCAAGCGAGAAGCTGGTGCTGTAACGCTTTGTTGTGAGTTTACTGCATTCAACAGAAACTTCGTCAAATAGCGATTTCATGGGCAATAGCGTTAAGATGTTTAGATAATTGTTCGGCTGCAATTTTTCCGGATATGATGGATGGTGGCACTCCGGGTCCCGGCACGGTCAACTGCCCGGTATAGAATAAATTACTTACAGCTTTATTTTTAATCTTCGGTTTTAGGATGGCTGTTTGCATCAAGGTATTGGCTAGGCCATAAGCATTCCCTTTATATGAATTATAATCTGTGATAAAATCGGCCACACAATAACTTTTCTTATAATCCATGTAGTCTCGAATAGTTTCCCCTGTTTGCTTTTCCAGTCGATCCATCATAATATGAAAGTATTTTTCTCGCATCGCTTCCGAATCTTCTAATCCGGGAGCAATAGGCATCAATAGGAATATGTTTTCATGTCCGGCCGGAGCAACCGTTTCATCCGATTTTGAGGGGCAACACACATAAAACAAAGGTTTGGCAGGCCATTGTGGTTGTTTATAGATTTCAACAGCATGTTCATCTAACAATTCATCAAAAAACAGCGTATGATGTTGTAATCCATCAATCTTCTTTTTTACACCGATGTAATAAATCAAGCATGAAGGGGCAAATGTTTTTTTGTCCCAATACTTCTCATCATAATTACGCAAAGCAACAGGCAACAATTTGCTTTCTACATGATGGTAATCGGCAGCAGCAATAATACCATCAAAGTGCTCAGCAACACCATTCACTAACAACGATTTTGCTTCGCCTTCTTCAACCTCTATTTTCTGCACATTGGCATTCAGATGAAAAACAGTACCATGTTTAGAGGCCACAGCCGCCATACCTTCTACCACTTTCCCAAAGCCACCTTCCGGATACCAAGTCCCTAATTTCAATCCGGCATAATTCATCAAACTATAGAGCGCTGGCGTATCTTGTGGCATAGCACCTAAAAACAACACCGGGAACTCCATCAGCGCAATTAGTTTGGGATGCTGAAAAAAACTGCGCACATGCTTACTGAAAGAAGAAAACACTTGTAATCTGAATACGCCACGAATCAACTCCATATCGGCAAACTCAGTGAGCGATAAACCCGGCTTGTACACCAAATTATCTATGCCCGTTTTGTACTTATATTCCGCTTCCTGCATGAACAACTTCAACTTTTCTGCACTGCCCAATTCAATCGATTCAAACATTGCACACAACTTCTCAAAATTTTCGGGCACATGCATAGTGTTTTTTTCACCAAAAACCACATCAAATGACGGATCCAACAATTTCAATGCATAAAAATCGGAAACATTGTACCCAAAATCTTGAAAGAATTTTTCAAAAACCCCGGGCATCCAATACCAACTCGGGCCCATATCAAAAACATAACCATTGTCGGTTTTAAGCTGACGAGCACGTCCGCCAATTGTACTATTTTTTTCAAACACATGCACCTCATGCCCTGCTGCCGACAAATATGCAGCCGCACTTATCCCCGAAAATCCCGAACCAATAACCCCAATACGCGCCATGAATGTTTGTGCTTTGGTATAGAAACAACAACTTAAACGAATTGTTTACACCAAAAAGGAATTCCCTCAAAAAGAAAATATTAATATTGAATATGATTATTAAACACCTCTAAATCATAAATCTTAAATCTTAAATCTTAAATCATAAATCATAAATCATAAATCATAAATCTTAAATCATAAATCATAAATCTTAAATCACACATCTTAAACCATTCATCGTAAATCTTAAATCAAAAAAATCTTAAATCAAAATATGGCACTCCCCTATTTCGAAAACGAAGACTATCAAAAAATCGATTACGCTGTATCGCCAATTCCTAAAGGAAAATACGAAAACTGCCGTTTTGTGAATTGTAATTTCCTGAATGCCGACCTTAGCAGTGTACATTTTACTGAATGTGAATTTGTAGGCTGTAACCTAAGTATGGCAAAGCTTTCACAAACTAGCTTTTGCACCGTTCAGTTTAAAGATTGCAAAATGCTCGGTCTGCATTTCGACCATTGTAATGAATTTCTGTTTGCAGTCTCTTTTGAGAATTGTCAGCTCAATTTGTCCTCTTGCTATGGCTTGAAACTCAAAAAGACATTATTCAAAAACACAACTTTGCAGGAAGTCGATTTTTCGGATGCCGATTTAACGCAAGCCACTTTCGACCAATGTGATTTATTGAATGCCATTTTCGACAATACGCTTTTGGAAAAGGCTGATTTTAGAACGGCCTATAACTACATCATTCATCCCGAGAAAAACCGACTGAAAAAAGCAAAGTTTTCCGTTTCGGGCTTACCGGGTTTACTGCAGCATTTTGATATCGAAATTGTAGATTAATTTTTCCTATGCATTTACAATGGCATCCTCCAAGCAACTATTTAATCGCACCAATGCTTCTTTAAAATCTTGCGTACTCAAATACCCAAAACCCAGTCGGAACGAGCGATCCGACTCATCAAACCAATGGCCTGCTCCAACAAATGTGGCATACTCTGCTAAAAGTCGATGATAAAATTTTTCGGTATCAAATCTCAAATTTGCTTTCACTCTTGGAAAACATACCACTCCCCCATTGGGCTCAACCCATTCCAAAATTGGATGTTCCGCCATAAACGTTTGCAACGTTTTAAAATTAGCATTCACTTGCTCCATGGTAGCCAATAAAAAAGCATTCTTGTGCTTATAAAATTGAAAAGCAATTTCTTCATCCACCACTGAATTCGCAATAATGATTTGCTCCTTTGCCGCCAACAATTGATGATACAACGCTGCGTCTTTTGTGATTAACCAGCCCAAGCGAATCCCCGGTAAACCAAAGGCTTTAGAAAACGAACAAACACTTATTACTTGCTTACTTCGTGAAACATAATCCGGAATTGTATTCTCGGTAAGTTGTAAAAACTTATATGTTTCATCGATTAGCAAATAACATCCACGCTCCTCAGCCAATGCAATTAATGCTTGAATCGTTTCTTCCGGAACAATTGTCCCTGTTGGATTGTGTGGCGATGTGATACTGATTAAACGCGTAGTCGGTTTAATTTTCTGTTTTACGTCCTCCACATCAATGCAGTAACCGTCTTCAAATTTTAAGTCAACATAATCAACAGCACAGCCAATGGCTTTAGGGGTTTCAATGTTTGTTCCGTAATTCGGTTTCACTACAATCAAATGCGAATCAACATTCAATAAAGTGGTATGAATCATAAACAAAGCCGTTGCAGCACTTGGCGTAAGCAACACCTCCGATGCAGCAATGTTTTTATGCTCTTCAGCAAGTAGTGCACGCAACTCCGGCTTTCCAAAATGATCGGTATAAGCAATCACCAAATCATCTAAATTCAAGTCTAAATCTTTAAAGCGCAGGTCTGTAACCGAACTCTCTGCTAAATTAAAGGGGATGTTAGAATAGCCTATCATTTCAGGCGATTCCACCTCAATAGGCATTCGCTTATAATCCATAAAAAAAATTTAAAATTAGCGTTCCATAATCAACACCGGACCATCGACCTTCAAACCAAACAATTGCGAACCCCTCGAGTTATTTTGCGCAATCTCTAACAAACCCTGACTATTGAAAAAAGCAACAGCAATGCCGGGCTCATTTACATTGTAGTGTTTTGAAATTCGATCTAAACTTGCACCTCCGGCTGAAATGGTATAAGCTGATGTAATGTATCGATTGAAGAATTCTTCCGTAATATTGGTAATCGCATTCCCAAAGTGATCGATATATAAAATACTCCCTTTAATAGTACCATCATTGCCGAAAGGATTCAATCTGCGCAACACTTTATATTGCTGTACCGCTTCGCCCAAGTCTTGCCGCTCAATAACCATTCGCAAGCCTTTCAAAATCGTTTGAATAAACAAACTTCCTGATTCTGGCTCTGTCCCCACTTCATAATAGCGAACCGGCTCATGTTCAAAAATCAACGGCCCGGTGCCATTATCAAACACCAAGAAAAAATGATTGTCTTTTTCGGCAATCAGCATTCGTCCTCTACCATCAGCACCATTGATATGCACAAGGTGAATTGCACCTTCCGGAAAATAACTATACGCTTTTTGAATGGTAAATGCGGCTGCTTTATAATCGAGCGGACCAATATGATTCGATACATCCACCAACTGCACCTCCGGAAATGCTTTCAAAATAGAGCCCTTTATGGCCGCTAAATAATATCCGCTTCCGGCCAAATCAGATGTGAATGTGACGATGGGCATATTAAAAAGTGGAAAAGGTGTTGATTAAAAACCGCTCACAATGTAGAAGAATGGTGCTTCAATTCTTAATTTGCACATACCTAAATTATACACGATTGAAAGAATTGACTATTGAAATAGACGGTATCGACCCGCTACATTTTTTTGGAATAAATAACTCCAAGTTTAATTATCTCAAAAAATTATTCCCCGCCATCCGAATGGTTTCTCGGGGCAATATTATAAAAGCCGAAGGCGTTGAAGAGGAACTCAACAACTTTAATGCAAAAACAAAGCAAATCATCACGCACATCGAGCGCTATGGCAAGCTAACGGAAGATGATTTAGATAAGTTGATTTTGCAGGATGCAGGTGCTGCTGCTCAAAGCGAAAAGCAATTGAACAATGTGTTGGTGTTTGGCAACAACGGACATATCGTTCGTGCTCGAACGGCAAACCAGCAATTAATGGTAACCGAATCCGATAAAAACGATATTCTGTTTGCTACAGGTCCGGCCGGAACCGGAAAAACCTATACCGCTGTAGCCCTTGCGGTCCGCGCCTTGAAAGAAAAGTTGGTGAAGAAAATCATTCTTACACGTCCTGCTGTGGAAGCCGGTGAAAACCTTGGTTTCCTTCCGGGCGACTTAAAAGAAAAAGTAGATCCGTATTTACGTCCGCTCTACGATGCCCTCGATGATATGATTCCGCCTGAAAAGCTCTTGTATTATATGCAAAACCGTATCATTGAAGTGGCGCCTTTGGCCTTCATGCGCGGACGAACGCTCGACTACTCTTTCATTCTATTGGATGAAGCGCAGAACGCCACTAACCCGCAAATGAAGATGTTTCTCACCCGTATCGGACCAAGTTCAAAATGCATCATCACCGGTGATACATCGCAAATCGACTTACCACGTACGCAAGAATCGGGTTTAAAAACAGCCATCAATATCTTGAAAGATGTAGAAGGAATTTCCATGATTCAACTTACTGAAATGGATGTGGTTCGCCACCGCTTAGTGAAAGAAATTATTAAGGCTTACGATAAACTAAAGCAGGACCAACGCTAAGGTTAATCCTGTTTTAAAATCATTCGTTTGGGCGTATGCCGCTAAGAAGCGCACCGGGTTTTCCGCTGCAAGTCCTCGTTTCACTGCGGGCTTTCCGCTGCAACCCCTTACGCGAAATAATGCTTCATAAATAATTTTTCGTCATTTCGAACGAGTCCGCCAGAGGCGGAGAAATCTCTGCAAAAAAAAGATGAGACTTCTCTCCACCTTTGGCGGATCGAAGTGACGTTTTCAATTTCCCCTGTGTTCGGTGTTATCACCGCACCTCTCCAATTCCTCCCATCACCAAATCATCAAATCAATCCATCATCAAATTACCTACTTCCCCAGTGGTCGGTGTTATCAACGCACCACTCCTTTTCCGCTCATCACCAAATCATCAAATCTATCCATCACCAAATCAATTTACTTATGCACCACAATGCGCGTGAGGGGTGGCAGCGGAAATCTTTTTTGTGGCGGGCTTTGGCGCTACAAAAAAATTGGAGCGAACGACCCGACACCGCTTCCCAGCGGGGGCACGCACACCTTGTCTTTACTATAATGAAAGCTATGCATGCAGTGACAATTCTTCTGTAACAAAAAAAGGATCAACCCTGAGGTTAATCCTTTTTCTAAAATGATTATGTTGTTGATTATTGCTTCACAATTTGTTTCGAGAAGGTAGTTTTACCGTCTGTTCTCAATGTTACTACATAATTGGCTGCAGGCAAAGAAGCTAATGAACAATTCGTTTCATAAAGTCCGGCTGTCTTCTTTTCTTCCTTAGTCGCATACACTATCTTACCGGTTAAATCATACACTTCAATGTCCACTACTCCCGGTTTGAAAATATAATACTGCAAATCTAATCTGTCGGCAGTAGGATTTGGATAGCATGAAATCAATACCGTTTTTTGCTCTGCAATTGGCGATATAGCTGTTGTTATATCTGGCGCAAAAGGAACAGGATTTATTTTTGGTGTCGATACTGCTGCTGCCTCTTTTAAGAAAGGTTGATCTTTATCGGTGTACCATGAACCGCCTATGCTTGTTGAAAACGAACGACTGGTTACTGTACTCACATACACCCAATCGCCTTGTACTTTTTGCTTATTAATATCTAAAAGTAGATAGCCTTTCTTTTCTAAATCTACATACTTCATATACGGATTTGTATTCTTCACAATTGGAATGGTTGAATTTCCAATACCCGGCAGCCCTGGTGAGGTTACGCTAGTACATACATATTCAACCGCGATAGAACCGGCACCTGTATTTTTGTTGTAAGCAGTTAAATCGGCCGGTAAATCGTTGCCCCAAGAGGTGTGAATATCGCCAGTAAGAAATACTACATTTTTAATGTTATTACCGGTAATGTGATTATACATTTTCTTTCGTTCTTCAGGATATCCATCCCATTGGTCTAAATTAAGTGCGTTAGCTCCAACCTTCAAAGGCGAAACCATCACTTGATTGCCGATAATTTTCCATGTAGAAGTGGCGCCCGCAAGCGTAGACTTAAACCAAGCGAACTGCACCGGTCCCATTAATGTTCGGTTTGTATCGTTCAAGAGTGGGCTGGTGGCGGTTACTTGTTGTTCTCTTCCTTCTAAGCGTGTATCCACCATAATCAAATCGGCTAAGTTTCCGAAAGTGATTTCGCGGTGAATCACATCGCCCGGATTGTTTTCACGAATTGGCATCCATTCGAAATAAGCCTTCTCACCTGCAAATCGTCTATCGGTCCATAAACCTTCTGTACCCGCAGTATGATTTTCTGCGCCATCTTTATAGGCATCGTTGGCGGTTTCGTGATCATCCCAAACGGTAATAAATGGGTATTGCTGGTGGCAAGATCTTAAGTCCGGATCGAGCTTATATTGTGAATGACGCATTCTATAATCGGCTAAAGATAAAATTTCATTAGCCGGTTCATGCCTACGCATAGTATCTCCGGTATAACCATAACCACCGCTTTGATATTCATAAATATAATCCCCTAAATGCAATACGGCAGCAATGTCGTTTCGTTTCGAAATATCTTTATAAGCATTAAAATAACCTGCCTGATAATTCGAGCATGAAACTACAGCAAAACGCAACGAATCATTGTTTCCTGCATCAGCGGTTCTTGTTCTTCCAATCAGTGAATTTTTACCCAACGCATTAAAACGATAATAATACCAAGCACCGGCTTGTAAACCGGTTACATCCACTTTTACAGTGTAATCTTTAGAAGAATCGGTAGATACCGAACCCGATTTAAATATGGTAGTAAAATTCTTGTCTGTGGCTAACTCCCAACTCACACTCACAGGTGCAAAGTTTGGAGGAGTTACACGTGTCCAAATAATCACCCTATCAATCAATGGATCTCCAGAAGCTACGCCATGGTAAAAAGGAGCATAAGTGGGATCAAGAATTGAACGATCGCTTCGCGTGTGCCCGGTTTGTGCATGAGCAACTGAGAACGACCAAAGTAATGATAAAAGCGTCAATATTTTTCTCATACGTTGTTGTTTTGTATAAAGCTAAACTTTCTTACCTGATTTCAAAAGAAATGAAAAAGAAGTAAAAGCAGAGTGTTTAATTTCTGCTTAATAATTCAAAATATCCTATCTTTAGCTATCTTTCAGTTCAGTAATAAAATTGACTTATGCGTAAATTTTTGGCGATTGTATTTTTGCTTGTATCGTCTACAACATTTGCTCAAGTGGGCATAAACATCTTGATTCCTGATTCGAGTGCGGTATTGCAATTGGAATCGAATAAAAAAGGGCTTGGGTTATCCCGACTTACTTTAGGACAACGCGATTCTATAGTTAAACCGCTTCGTGGGCTTACTATTTTTAATACTACCGATAGTTTTGTTGAATATTGGACCGGAGAATGTTGGTTAAGAGCTTACGAACGCAATTGCAATGAGTGCGATTTTTCGATGTCGATAGACGATCCAACAGATACCCTTGATCGACTGGTAGACGATTCCGTTTTTTCAACAATTACTCTTAAAAAATTCAAGAGTACACATCCCATTAATGTCATTTACTTAGCTGTGCCTCCTCCGGGCGTAAATATTTATTTTGAAGGAAATACTACCATCGATACCTCCGGCACAGTTAAAATTAATGTAAAAGCCGACATCTTTGCCGGAGATGGTTTAGTACAAATTATTGTTCAGGCCTTCTGCGGTGATCAGGTACACTTCCTTTCCTACAATGTGTACATCGAACCCTGTGTTAGAGTTACAATTCCTGTAGACACCAAAACTTACGATCTGCAAGCGCAGAATGCAACACAGCTGCCTGCCGGCTCCAAAAAATGTGTTGTGCTTACGGTCAATAACTCCGTTGAAGTTACTGCAGATACGAGCACAGTGCCCGCCTATACAACCGGAAATTTAAATCCGCTTTCGAAAGTGGGCATAATTAATAATGGAGCCTTTTTAGGAAGAGGGGGCGATGGTGCCGGTTTTGTTTATTCAGGCAACCTCATTACTGTGGGTGGAAATAAAGGAAGTGATGGTGGAAACGCCATCAACCTGACTACCAAAACAATCATCATCAATAACGGTGTTATTTATGGCGGTGGCGGTGGTGGTGGCTCGGTTGGATTTTTATTGCAAACGCCAAGTTTACCATTGGTGGGTTCAATTGCTATTGGTGTTGGCTACGGTGGTGGAGGGGGATCTGAACTAGGACAAGGGGGTGCAGTACCTAATGGATCGATTAACTTTGGTTCGTTTAACAGTGGTGGTGATGCAACTGCACATGTAGCTTCAGTACCCGGTTTAGGTGCAACGGGCAACACTACAATTCCTATATCGATTAGTATTGTAACCGTAAATCTTTCGCCTAGCGCTTATGGAGGCGATGGAGGTGGATTTGGTGAGCCTGGCAAACAAGGTTATGTTGACTTAGCCATTACAGTATGTATTGATATTCCGCTGATCGGACAAGTGTGTATCCCTATTCCAATTCCTGGTGGACTATTGCCGTACTATGGACCGGGAGGAGGATTCCCGGGCTTAGCCATTAAGCGGAATTCGAATCCGCTTACCGGAATTCCGGATGGAACTTACCTTAATAATCAAGTGAAAGGAGTAGTTGGATTCTAATCACAAATAATCCCAATTTTTTTCTGATTCGAGTGATTATACAATATTTGGCATTCGCTTTTCGTTAAGTACAATATGAACAAATACATTTTCTTGCTTTTCATTTTTGGCAGTGTTATTCATGGTTACGGACAAAAAAGTAAGTCTGCTCCACCAATCGTATCTTTGCTTGAAACACCAACACTTTCAAAACAGGCATTGGCGAAACTCACCAAAACAGAAGACTCGTTGCGCCTGCTCGCTAACATTTGGATGTTCGATACCTTAAGTTTAGAGAACCGAAAAAAAGCATGCTATCAATTCATTCCGAAATTGTTGAACGCACTGAAAACCGAAAATTCGTTTTACTATCCGTTTGATTCATTAAAACCCGTAGCGAAAATTTATGCCCCCGATAGTAGCTTCCGTATTTTTACATGGCAACTGCATTATCCGAAAGGAAGTTTCCGTTATTATGGTTTTATCCAAATGCGTTCTTCGTCACTGAAACTCTTCCCATTAAAAGATTTGCGCGACACATTGCCTTTTCATACCCAACAAATCCTTACTCCTGAAAACTGGTATGGTTGTGTATATTACAATATCATCAAACACACCATCAACCGCCAGAACTACTACACGCTCTTTGGTTTCGAGGCGGCCGACTTTGCTTCGCGCAGAAAAATTGTTGAAATGCTACATTTTGACGAGCAACAAAAACCGGTATTTGGTGCCCCTTTTTTCTATTTCACCGATTCATCAAAAAACAAAATCAACGACACTTTATCGCGCTTTTTTATTGAATACAAATGGAATGCATGTCCAACGCTGAATTACGATAAAGAGCTAGAGCTAATTGTTTTCGATCATTTGGCACCTTTAGATCCAAAAGGGCAAGGCGCTTATTTTACCTATGTACCTGACGGAACGTATGAAGGCTTTAAATGGTTTAAAGACCATTGGAAATGGCTGCATACAGTATTTACTTTTGCCATCAACGAAGACGATAATCCACCCATTCCTGTACCCTTATTTGGCACACCCAAAAAACAACCTGAACTGCCTAATCAGCTCGACAAGTAACATAACTCCGCTTTGATTTTATTTGTTTTTAGTTCCTATCTTTCTAACTTCGGAAAGATTATCAAACCAAAATCAAACCAAATGAAACGAATTTTTACCATGGCTCTCCTACTCGGAGGAGCTATACATACGCTGCAAGCACAATACGGATATTTTAGAATGAGTAGTGGATATTCTTGGAATGCATTTCAAAAAACAGGACAAGTAATGACCTTTAAACCCGGACAAGGAGCTGCAGGACTCGACCCCTCGAACAGTATGATTGTGCCCATGATTAATCAAAACACTTCCGATACTTCAAAATGGGCCATTTCGAATGTGAACAGTGGCTATGCCAAAGGAGCAACTATTAATATGTTTGGCGGCTATATGATTAATCCTTATTTCGGAGTGGAATTAGGCTTAACGTATTTATTGGGGAGTACCATCAGTTCTACTGTAGTTGAGAATGATCCAACATTAGGCATTGGAGCCACTTCAACAACGAACACGCGCACCAATGGATTGAGCTTGATGCCTGGCTTTTATGTAAGAGCCGCAAAACCCGAAGCAAAGTTAGCGCCTTATATGCGCTTAGGCCTTTCGGTACCTGTTTTCGGGGCTACCTATCACGAATTAGCCATAGATGCACCTAGAGCAGAACTCATCCCGGGATTAGGCTCTTACAATGCCATAAAAACGCAAATTAACGTGAAAACCGAATCCGATTTTTCGATAGGAGCTAACGGGGGTGTAGGTATCAGCTACAGACCCATTCCATTAGTAACAATTGGAATAGAAATGAACGGACAAATGCTTTTCGTAAAATCGAAAAAATCTACCCTAACCAAGTACGATTTAAGTATTGATGGCGATAAAGAAGATCGACTGCTTAAACTGTCTACCTTTAGCACCGTTACTGAGTTTGTAGATAAAATTGATGCGAATAGCAACACGACAACATTTGGAAAAATTCATCAATCTAAAGATAAACCTCAAATTCCGGGCAAATCTTATGTAGATGAAGATAAACCACGACAAGTATTGAGAACATCAGCTAACTTTAATGCTATTGGCTTTAGCGTTGGCATTACCATAAACATGAGTAAAGATTTATTTAAGAACCCTACAGGTAAGTTATAAGCTACTAACTAGTTTAGCAATGAAAAGCGATTGTCGGCTAACGGCAGTCGCTTTTTTCGTTAAAAAGCATGACAAAAGTCAGATTTCCGAAAATTACTTTGTTTTAGTATTGCGTTTTTAATAGAACATTATACTTTTACCCTTATTTATATTAAATCTAAATAAGAAGTGCGAAAATTCATTTTTCTCCTTATATATATAGCCATCTCCGCTCCACTTAGCGCTGAACCGGGCAAAATTACTGCCAACCAAGCCGGGTATATTGTGCACATGTTGAACTACTTGAGTAACGACTACATCAACGCAGTTGAAAATGGGAAAGTGAAGAGTGAAGATGAACTTAAAGAAATGATTGGTTTTGCTGCAAATATCGATAAAGAGATTAAGGCTTTGGAAATCAATACAGTTCAAAAAGATACCCTTTTAAGCTACAGCGGCAAGATGGTGGAATTGGTAAATAAGCATGAAGACCAATCCAAAATTAAAGCAGTGAGTGCAGCCGCTAAGCGCTTTTTATTGCTGAACACCGGATTAAAAACATTTCCGTCAAACTACCCTTCGATTTCAAAAGGGAAAACCATTTACATTGAGAACTGCGCAAAATGCCATGGCGATAGAGGCAATGGAGAAGGTGAAGAAGGAAAACTCCTCGATCCTAAACCACGCAATTTTTTAGACAACAATAAAATGATAGGCTTATCGCCATTTGCTGTGTTTAACACAGTAAGATATGGCATAGAAGGAACAGGAATGAAAGCTCATAACAACTTGTCTGACAATGAAGTATGGGATGTTTCCTTTTTTGTTTTGAATCTACGTTACGGGCAACGTTCGCATCTCAATCCTAGCCTTTCGCTGGAAAATATTGCCACTAAATCAGACGATGAGTTAAAGGTGTTGGTTGATTCCGCTTCACTTGTTGGTATCCGAACGTATGAACCCGATTCGAATAATGAAAAGGCAATCGATAAAGCAAAATCGTTACTAGCCAAAGCGCGCGAGTTATGTCTATCGGCAGATTTGGAAGGGGCCGATAAATTAGTAACCCTTGCCTATTTAGAGGGAATAGAGCCTTACGAATTTGAACTCAAAAAAACCAATCCGGAGCTCATTCCAATCATCGAGAAACAAATTGCCAAAATTCACGAAACAATTCAAAATAAAGAATCAGCACAAACTATTGCTGAACTCAAAAAGTTGGATGAATTACTTGCAAAAGTGGAAACATCAGTAGGTGGCAAAGATTACAAACCTCTGTTCTCGGCTTTTATGACCTTGTCAATACTAATGCGAGAAGGACTTGAAGCCCTGTTAGTCATCATTATTTTCATGAATATCTTATCGGTAACCAACCTCGAGCAATGGAAAAAGTATGTTCACTTAGGTTGGATTTCGGCTATAGGAGTAGGTGCACTACTGTGGCTTCTATTAGGTGAAATTATCAAAAGCAGTAAATTGAAAATGGAATTATTAGAGGGCAGCTTAACACTAACCGCAGTAATTCTATTAGTATACGTTGGGTTTTGGCTGCACAAAAAATCATCTATCGAACAATGGAAGGAGTTCATTCAACAAAAAATAAAATCAGAAACCGGCAAGGCCAGCTTTTGGGGTATATTTAGTTTAGCCTTCTTAGTAGTGTTCCGCGAAATTTTTGAATCGATACTCTTTATATCAACCGTAGATATTCAAAGTCGTGGTGAACATCGTGCATACATACTTCTCGGTTGTTTAATTGCCTTTGCACTTATCGTTGCCTTATATTTTATATTCACGAAAGTATCGAAAAACATTCCGTTTAAAAAGATCATTAACCTTTCGATTGCCGTTCTGAGTATTTTAGCGGTTACATTGGTGGGTAAAGGGATACACTCTTTTCAAGAAGCCGGTGTAATTAACCAAACATTCCTGAATTTTGAAGCCATTGACTTGCTGGGTATTTTCCCAACATGGCAAACCCTTTCTGCACAAGTATTCATGATTGGATTCTTGTGGTTCTTATATAAAAACCTACAAACGAAATAGTTATTTCTTTAATTCTGCTTCAACTGCCTTAATTAAGTCTTCGTTGTCAACAGTAGTTGGCGGACTGAAAGAAGTAACTACTTTTCCATCTTTTCCAATTAAGAACTTTTGGAAATTCCATTTAACACCTGAATCTAACACCCCATTTTCCTTTTTCTCAGTCAGATACTTATATAAAGGAGCAATATCTTTCCCTTTTACTGAGATTTTCGAGAACATCGGAAAAGTCACATTATACGTTCGAGAACAAAACTGCTTAATATCGGCATTTTCCCCCGGCTCTTGGCCCATAAAATTATTGGCCGGAAAGCCTAAAATAACCAATCCCTTCGACTTGTATTTCTTGTAGAAAGCTTCCAAACTTTCGTATTGCGGAGTCAAGCCACATTTAGAAGCCACATTTACAATAAGTATAACTTTTCCCTTATACTGACTTAAATTCACCTTTTTCCCATCAATATCCTCAACAGTAAAGCCATGTACATTATTTTGCGCAAAAACAGATAAACTGCTAGCTACCAACAATATAGATAGTGCAAAACGGTTGAATTTGTTAGTTTTTGTGGATTTTTTCATTTTTTTTTAAATTTAGTGTTGACAAATGGTGCTTTAGGTACTATATTGCGTTAAATAATGAAATACTATATGACAAATTTGAAAAGTTTTTTCGGTATTATCGCAGTAGTCGGCTCTTCATTAACATCTTTTGCCGGAGATTGTTCATCCCTTTCAGGTGAGTACAAAATCGCGAAAGAAAACGGAGACTTCGCCACTATTACTGAGGCAGTTAGCAATTTGAAATGCGGTGGCGTTTCAGGTTCAGTTCGCTTCTTGATTGAATCAGGAAAATACACAGACAAAATTGACTTGACAAATATAAGTGGAGTTTCTGCCCAAAACACAATTACGTTCGAATCGCTTTCAGGGGCAGAATCAGATGTAATTTTAGCATCAAGCTCTCAAGATCAATCATTTACAGTTGGAATTACAAACACTTCTTACGTTAATTTTTCAAACTTAACATTACAAAACAACTCTGGTTTAACCGGAAACGTGGTAAGAATTGACGGAAACGTAAGTGCTCTAAAATTCAAAAACGTAATTTTTGACGGTTCAGAAAAACAAGTTACAGGCGCAAATAATGCAGTTATCTACTCTACTTCAAACGGAACAAAAAGAGGTTTATCGTTAGAAGATTGCACAGTGAACAACGGAAGCGTTGGTGTATACAAAGGAGGTTTAGAAGTAGCTGACGAAGCAACGAGCATCTCCGGAACAACATTCTTCAATCAATACGAAGGAGGATTAGTAATTAATGGCGAAAAATCTCCGGTATTAAGCTATAACGTTTTGAGTTCAGTTTCGAACTATAAAGGTTTTAAAGCTATCACGTTAAACAGCGTAAACGAAAACTTAATCGTAAGTAACAATATCGTTAACACCATCAACGGTGGATACGGTTTAGCTATGAACAACTGCGAAGGTTTGATTTCAGGATACGGAAACATAACTAACAACTCGTTTTACTTAGGCGGACAAGGAACTTTGTACGGTTTGTATTTGAGTGGTAAAACAGATAATCAAGTGTTGAACTTCAACCGTGTTAAATTGACTCCTACTACAGTTAATGCAGCAAACCAAGCGTTCTATATGAACATCGGTTCTGGTCAAAACATCAACTTAACTAACAACATTTTCTTCGACTTAGGAACAGGTGGTTATACTATCTTGGGTAACACTTACAAAGATTATTTCAATCAATTGCCTCCACAAAGCAACCAAGCGTTGAGCGTATCAGCGAACGGAATCATGATTGAAAAAGTAATGCCGGCTAACTAATACAACACATTTCATTATAACAAAAGGCCATCCGATTTCGGGTGGCTTTTTTGTTTTACTTCCGTTTTGAATTCTTCCCACAGAAGTTTACATTTAGCTAAACATCAACACAAACCATGTCGCATTTACAAACACCCGACCTTCTAGTTTTCTTATTTTATTTCATTGTAGTAGCCGGTTACGGATATTGGATTTACAACAAGAAAAAGAAAGAAAACGAAAATTCAACCGATTACTTTTTAGCAGAAGGGACACTAACTTGGTTTGCAATTGGGGCCTCGCTCATTGCCTCGAATATTAGTGCGGAGCAGTTTATTGGTATGAGTGGTGCCGGCTTTAAAATGGGGCTTGCCATTGCGAGTTACGAATGGATGGCAGCTGCTACGCTCATTATAATTGCTATCTTTTTCATGCCGGTATATCTCCAAAATAAGATCTATACGATGCCACAATTCTTGGAGAAAAGATATAATGCTACAGTGGCATTAATTATGGCAATTTTTTGGTTGTTTTTGTATGTAACTATAAACCTCACTGCTATTCTTTATCTAGGCGCATTGGCCATCAATAGTATTTCAGGGATTTCTATTACACTTTGTATGATAGGACTAGCTGTATTTGCCATTTTTATTACCCTTGGAGGCATGAAAGTGATTGGCTACACCGATGTAATTCAAGTTTTCTTTTTGGTGTTAGGTGGATTGGTAACAACCTATTTGGCATTACATCTGGTAGCCGATAAATTTGGGGTTAGCGGAGTAGTAAACGGCTTTCAAAGTATGATGAAAGCGGCACCGGAGCATTTCCACATGATATTACAAAGAGATAATGCGCAATTTATGGATCTCCCCGGGTTAACCGTGTTAGCAGGTGGTATGTGGATTGCCAACTTCAGCTACTGGGGTTGTAATCAATACATCACGCAGCGTGCATTGGGAGCCGATTTACAAACAGCAAGAAAAGGGATTCTATTTGCTGCGTTTCTTAAATTAATGATGCCAATTATTGTTGTATTACCTGGTATAGCTGCATATGTTTTATTTCAAGAAGGAGGATTCGCCAACGAAATGAATGTAAACGGCACTGTGGTGGCCGATAAAGCCTATCCGGTGTTACTTAATTTATTGCCTACCGGCTTAAAAGGTTTAGCATTTGCTGCGCTCACAGCAGCAGTTGTAGCCTCTTTAGCAGGAAAAGCAAATTCGATTTCGACCATCTTTTCGTTAGACATTTATAAGAAGTATCTCAACAAAAATGCAAGCGAAGAGCAGCTAGTGAAAGTGGGGAAAATCACCATCATTGTAGCTTTAGTATTGGCCATTTTTATCGCTCCATTTTTAGGCATAGATAAGCAAGGCGGATTTCAATTGATTCAAGAGTACACCGGTTTTATTAGTCCGGGTATTTTTGCACTGTTCCTGTTAGGTATGTTTTGGAAACGTACCACGGCTTCTGCTGCAGCCTTTGGGGCTATAGGCAGTTTAGGATTTTCTGTTCTTTTAAAATTCTTACCCGGCTTAGTAGATTTATCTTCGTTAGCCAATGTAGGATTAGCAACAATGGGCGGCAATGGCGTTTATGAAATTCCGTTCCTCGACAGAATGGGTATTGTATTCGCACTATGTATTGGAGGAATGATTATTATAAGTTTATTGGAAAGCAAAAAAACAGTTTTAACCGGAGAAGAAATCGAGCTCGATACAACTCGCTTTAAAGTGGATACCGGCTTTATGATTGGTGCAGCAATAGTAATGGCATCGCTCGTTGGTTTGTATGCCTTTTTCTGGTAGGCACTAACGAATAGAGAATGTTATAGGCTTTGTGTTCGACACATCTGATGAGTTGGCCAACCAAGCTTTATAATCGCCTTTGGCTACTTTCCAACTTTGGGTTTTCTCATCGTAGTAGGCTAATTCTTTTACAGGAAGTCTAAAGAAGGCAAACATGCTTTCTTTGGAACGAAACTCTAGTTTCATAAAAGAACGTAACAATTTAATAGGATGATCCACTTGTGTATTCTCACATCCGATATATAATTGCACTACTTCAGTCCCAGATATGTCACTCGTGTTGGTCACTTCACATTCAATATGAATTGTATCTTCCTCATGCAGTTGGAATCGATTAGTAACCTTTCCTTCTCCTATTTCGATATCAGCATAATTCAACCCAAAACCAAACGGAAACGCAGGTTTAATCTGTTTTTTATCGAGTAAAGTATAACCATGATAATAACCATAAGTGATACTATCGGCCTTGAGTGGAAAATCAGGTAAATCTTTTTCGCTTACCGGAATAGTAAACGGCAATTTACCGGATGGATTGATTTCGCCAAACAACAGTTGAGGAATGGTTTTAGCGCCTTCACAACCATAGTACCAATTCATCATGATAGCCGGCACTTTGTCTTTCCATTCTTCCATGGTGATAGCGCTTCCTCCAATCAGATTCACAACAACACTTTTCGTTACACGAGTTACATTATTCAGCAAATCTAAATCTCTTTGTTTAAGTGACAGTGAAGGTCGGTCACCTCCTACTCCAATGGTGCCGAATACACCATAAGGACGTTTATACGGATCTTTTCTGGGCTTACCGGTACGCGATACATACTCGCCCTCTTCATCAAATCGATAACCGGCAATAACTACAACAACATCCGCTTTTTTACAAATGGATTGTAGTCGTTTTACATTTCGTCCATCATCATGCAACAGCGTAATGTGGTTTTCCTTTGCATACGTTGTAAATGCGGTAAGCAATGATGTATAATGCTTGTTGCGTACATAGCTGCTGCCATGATCGCCTTCGTTTTGTGATTCGAGCAAAGAACCAACAATGGCAATGGTTTTCATCTTATCGTGTTGCAAAGGGAGAAAATGATTTTCATTTTTCAACAATACCGCACTCTCTGCTGCTGCTTGATAGGCTAATTTTCGATGATCGCTGGCGTCTTTAATTCGAATATGGTGTTGTTGATAATCAAACAAAAACTTAGTGAACAGTGTAGGATAAATCAACGAATCAATTTGTGCTAAAGTCAAATCTCCAGATTGAATAGCTTTATTCACCACACTGTACTTGTAGAATTTAGGAATCATCATTTCTACATTCATTCCGGCTCTAATAGATGGAGCTGTTGAATACACCCCTTTCTCCCAATCGGAATGCACGAAGCCACGAAAGCCCCATTGTTTGCGTAACACATCGTTTAGCAAGTGATTGTTTTCGCCACAATATTGTCCGTTTACTTTATTGTAGGCACTCATTACAGATGCCACACCATTATCGATACATAATTTAAAATGCGGCAAATAGACTTCCTGCAAGGTACGTTCATCAATTTTCACATTAACGGTATAACGCGAATTTTCCAAACTGTTTAAAGCGAAATGTTTTGCTGTAGCCATAACTCCTCTACTTTGTATCCCTTGCATTAAATGCAAGGCCATTTGCCCCACCAAATGCGGATCTTCACCAAAACCCTCTTGTGCTCGGCCGTTGGCAGGGTGACGTAACAAATTCATACATGGTGTACCGATTAACCCTGCCCCTTCTTCGCGCACTTCATCGGCAATAGCCATACCGATTTTCTGCTCTAATGCCACATTCCAAGTGGCTGCACGGGCCATGGGCACTGGAAATCCGGTTTTACCCTTACCCACAATTACTCCACGGGGACCATCGGTAAAGTATACGGATGGAATACCGCTCTTGCTATTGCCTCCAATTGGTGTTATCGCCATGCCTTTGCCGGCAAAAAGTGTTTTCATATTTAGTGCCACGAAATTCTTTGGCCCCGCCATTTCTTCACATTTTTCTTCCAAGCTCAGTTCCTGAAGCTTTAAACGTGTCATACTATCGGCATAATGCACAGCAACAACATCTTTAAAGGGGTTGGTAGGGAATGAAGATTGTGCAGACACGTTTCCGCAGGTAACAATAAACAGCAATAGAACTATTCGCATCATCAGAGTTAAGCTTTAAACATAAGGCAATAATGCAGCACAACAAAATATCGATATATTTGAACAACAGTCACAATTATCAATTTGATTACACAACATGGAATTATCCGACTTCTTACTCCGCTACACAAAAGGCTTTGGTATTGATGTATTGCGCTATTTCCTCTTTGCAGGTGGTGCATTCCTGATTTTTTATGTGCTATTTAAGAACACGTTTTCGCGTTTCAAAATTCAACAGAAGTTCCCGGAACTACTGCATTACAAGCGAGAAATAGGGTATTCATTTTTATCAATGCTCATTTTTTCGTTTGTAGGAACATGTGTTTACTTCTTGCACAAAGCAGGCTATACAAAAATTTACACCGAGATTAATGCGCATTCTACTACCTATTTCATCTTTTCCGTGATTGCTTTTATAGTTGCCCACGATACTTATTTTTATTGGTCGCACCGACTCATACACCATAAATCAATTTATCCATACGTACATCTCATTCATCATAAGAGCTACAATCCATCGCCTTGGGCTACATTTGCTTTTCATCCTTTGGAAGCCATCGTGCAAGTAGCCATTTTACCGATTATGGTTTTTATTTTACCGCTACATCCATTAGCCATTTTCATTTGGAGTATGTATCAGCTCACGTTGAATGTTGGAGGTCATCTTGGCTTTGAATTTTTCAGAAGTGGCTTTACGCAACGCTTATACAGCCGATGGAGCAATACATCTACACATCATAACATGCATCATAAATTTGTGAATTGCAACTATGGACTGTATTTCAACATTTGGGACAGTGTGATGGGCACCAATCATCCGAAATACCATGAAGAATTTGAAAATGGTGTAAAACGCAGACAAGCACTTAAGAACAATACCCAAGCAGAAGGTTTATGAAGAAACTATTTTTCTTCTTATTTGCACTATCTTTTAATTGCATACAGGCACAAGATTTAGCCGATTTTGCAAATCCACTCATTGGCACAAAGGGATTGTTTTTGTATGGTCGAACTACACCCTTTGTTACGCCTCCTTTTGGCATGACGCAATGGACAGCTTGCACCCGCAATAGCAAAATCAGAATTCCGAACTACCATTATTTTGATACCCGTTTGCGTGGGTTTCGCGGTTCACATAAACCGGCCATGTGGATGGGTGATTATGGCTATGTAACGCTAAAGCCCTTTATTGGCGATATTCCTAAAAAAGGTATGAACCAAACCTATTTATATTCCCATTGTGCAGAACAGGCAAAGGCTTATGCTTATTCAAACACAGCAATAACCGCTCAACTTACAGCCATCAAAACAGCATTAACAGCAACAGAACGATGTGCTGTGCTGCAGTTTGAATTCCAGAAACACAAGCAACCGGGCGTATTGATAGAAGCGAGTCAGGCGCCAGACTTTGACGGTTGGATAAAGATTATTCCCGAAAAAAATGAAATAATTGGTTGGAATAGCGATCGTCATTCGTGGAAGTTAGGTCCACCTCTACCAAATTTTAAAGGCTATTTCGTGATTCGATTTGATGAACCGTTTGTGAATTATGGAACATGGGTAAACGATTCCTTTATTTCACTCAACACCGAACAAAAAGCCAATGCGTGTGGGGCTTGGGTATATTTTAATACTAACAGCAGAAAGGTTACCGCAAAAATTGGCACTTCCTTTATCAGCATTGAACAGGCACGTGAGAATTTAGAAAAAGAAGTGGGAACGCAATCATATGATACAACAGTACAAAACACAAAGCAAGTATGGAATCAGTTTCTTGGCCGAATTGAACTTGAAGGCGCATCCAAACGCGAAAAACATATTTTCTATTCAGCACTATATCATAGTTTACTTTTCCCTCGCCAGTTTGATGAATACGGTCGTTATTACAGTGCCTTTGATGACACTATACACAAGGGTTTCAGCTACAATGATTACTCGTTGTGGGACACCTATCGTGCTGAACATCCATTGCTGATTTTAGTAGCCCCTGAGCATGCAGGAAAGATGGTACAATCACTCATTCAAATGTATCAAGAAGGTGGTTATATGCCGAAATGGCCCAACCCCACCTATACGGGTATTATGATTGGGACACATGCCGATGCAGTGGTGGCGGATGCAGTGGCAAAAGGTGTAAAAGGTTTTGATATTGAACAAGCCTTTCAAGCATGTAGGAAAGATGCTATGGTGCCTTCGGTGGGCGATAGTATTAATCGATGGGCTGATCGTGCCCCCTTTAATGGCATTGAAGCTAGAGCGGGTTTGAGTTGGTATATGAAACTGGGTTATGTGCCGGTCGACAAAACCAACGAATCGGTTTCGAACACTTTAGAAGGGGCTTACGATGATTTCTGTGTAGCACAAGTGGCGAAGGCTGCGGGACATACAGACGATTACAACAATCTAATGCAACGCAGCAAGAACTACCGCAATGTGTATAATCCGGTAACAGGCATGATGGCTCCTCGCAATGCAGATGGAAGTTGGGCTAAAAATACGCGTGATGGTTTTACAGAAGGCAGTCCGTGGACCTACTTGTTTGGTGTGCAGCACGATATTCCGGGACTAATTGATTTGATGGGCGGCAAAGAAAAGTTCACCCAAAAACTAGATGTAAATTTTCGGGGTTGGCATTACATTCACATGAATGAGCCGGGGCACCATTACACATACCTCTACGATTATGTTGGGCAAGCATGGAAGACACAGCGTTTGGTAGCTTTGTGCCGAACCATTTTCTATCGCAACAATCCGGATGGAATGGATGGGGATGACGATTGTGGACAAATGAGCGCATGGTACGTTTTCAGTGCTTTAGGCTTTTATCCTGTTACACCCGGAACGGATGTTTATGCCATAGGTACACCGCAATTTCCGAAGGCAATATTGTACCCTAATCCAAACGACAGATCAAAGAAATTCGAGATTATTGCCCATCATGTTTCCGGTATCAACAAGTATATAAAATCGGTGAAACTCAACGGTATTCAACTTACTGAGCCTTTTATACATCATGCCGATATTATTAATGGAGGTGTGCTGGAATTTGAAATGAGTGCCAAGCCGAATAAAAAGGGATGGTAAATAACACATATTAGATTAAGATGAAACTACTACAAAACGCAATGCTATTTGTTGCATTCACTTTTATTCTTTCCAGTTGCAAGAAAATTGACGATTGTACTCGCCATTTCAAGAACGATCCCATTCCTCAGCTTTCAAGAATTTGCTTTGGTTCTTGTTCAAGTCAGAATAAGGCACAGCCGATATTAAATACTATTGTTGACAAGAAACCGGATTTGTTCATCTATGCAGGCGATAACATGTATGCCGATACCGATGATATGAAAGCCATGGAGGCTGAATATTATAAGCTATGTAAAAAAGACGAATTTCAGCGATTAATATCCAATGTGAAAACCATTGCCACATGGGATGATCACGATTACGGTGCTAACGATTCGGGAAAGCATTACAGTAAAAAAGCAGAATCAAAATTAAAATTCCTGAATTTTTGGGGGGAGTTCAATAATCTGGAACGCGCTATTCATGAAGGTATTTACACGTCCTATTATTGGGGCGATTCTATCCACCGAGTACAAGTAATACTTTTAGATTGCAGAACTTTTCGCGATGATTTAGTGACAGATGCCAACGGAAACTATACACAAAATCAGGATCCAAATGTAACTATGCTTGGAAGTGAGCAGTGGAAATGGTTGAAAACAGAATTGACAGTTCCTTCAAAAATAAGAATTATTGTGAGCAGCACCCAATTTGCTCGCTCCCATGATGGTTACGAAGCATGGGATAATTTCCCCCATGAACAAGAGAAAATGATACAGACCATTAAAGATGCGCATGCTAATGGTGTTGTTTTTATTTCAGGGGATGTCCATTTAGGCGAACTCTCGAAAATTAATCCTGCAGGACTATACCCAATCTACGACCTAACATCAAGTGGACTCACTCAGTTAGAAGGCGTTGATATACCTAACGTGAACCGTGTGGGTGATGTGGAATTGGATTACAATTTCGGAATGATTGATATTGATTGGCAAGACCCAAACAATGTTTTACTGAACATGAAAATTGGTCTGTTACAGGGCACCGAAAAACTGAAATACAGCATTCCATTAAATGATTTACAGTTTTAATTTTTCTTTGAAATAAAATCGTGGAGGTTGTTGTTTTCTTAAAAAAGAATTAACTTAGAGAAAACTGAATAGTCTATGAAGCCACTGTTCGTCCTGTTATTCGCTTTATTCGGAATCTCATTATTCGCACAAACACTGAGCCGTGATCAGTTACGTTTGCACTTTCTTCAAGCCAGCGAACGCAAAACTGCTTTGGATTCTTTTTTAAGTAAACTGGAAAATATCGATAAAAAAACGCCAGCAGAGGAGTGTTACTTTGGTATTTGCAATGGCATTTGTTGTCAGTATGACGAAAGCAACTGGAGCAAATTCAAACATGTAGTAAAAGCCAAAAATGCGCTAAATAGTGCAGTGGAAAAAGACAGTAAAGACCCTGAATTGCGATTTATGCGGTTTATGTTAGAGCATTTTCTTCCTTCCTTTTTAGGCTTCAACAAACACATTGACGAAGACATTAAAGTTATATTCTCTAACCCCAATTTTATTGATGATAACTTGGCACTGAAAAAGAAAGTGATTGAATTTATGATTTGGACGAAGCGCTGTAGCCCTGAACAGACAAAAATTCTAGAGGCTAAAATGAAAGAGATAACTAAAAAACTTGAAGCTACGGGTAAGAAAAGTTAAGCTTAATCTGAAATTTCAAACTTTACTTTTTTGTTTTTGATTTTCTCTTGTCGGATTAATCGAAGCAATCCCTCAATCTTGTTGCTTTTTACTGCAGCATATGCTGAATTATCGAGCACTTCTATCTTTCCTAACTCCTCTTTTTGCAATCCACCTTTTTGCAATAGCATACCTACAATATCCATTTTGTTCACCTTATCCTTTTTGCCCGCAGCAATATACAAGGTTCTCCATTCTACAGGAGGCGGAGCAATAAAAGCATCCGGCAAAATTACTTCTTCCGGTTCTTCGGTAAGATACTTAGGTAAATAATCATGTTTATCCAAAAGCAGATATGCTGTACCTTCGGCATGCATACGGGCTGTTCGTCCGTTGCGGTGAATCATGCTATCTTCAGTTGTAGGTAATTGATAATGAATGACCGCTTCAATTTCAGGTATATCAAGCCCTCTAGCGCCAAGATCGGTGGTAATAAGTAAATTTGTGCTTCCGTTTCTGAACTTAATCAATGCCTTTTCGCGATCTATCTGCTCCATTCCGCCATGATAAATACCATGTGCAACGCGCAACGTTTTTAAACTCTCGTGAACACGATTCACCGCATCACGATGGTTACAGAAAACAATTTTTGATTGTGCGCCTAGCTTTCCAATGAGTATCAGCAAAGATTCTAACTTATCATCACCTGCTACGCGTACCGTTTTTAACTTTAAAGTTGTCTTCAATTCTTCGTCATGCGCAGAAAAATCAAGTACTTCCGCTTGTCGGATGCCAACAAAACCGGGAATTTCTTTCAGTGTAGTAGCCGATGTGAGTATGCGTTTTTTTAGTCCTTTCAGCTTTCCAATGATATACGCCATATCTTCCTGAAATCCGAATTCCAACGACTTATCAAACTCATCCAAAACCAAAGCTTGAACACTTTGTGTGCCGATATTCTCGTTGCGAATATGATAGGCAATCCTACCCGGTGTGCCAATAAGCAAAGCCGGTGCAGGTTGTAAGCTATTCTTTTCTATGCGAACATTATGTCCGCCATAACAACAATTCACCTTAAAATTCGTTTTCAATTGTTTGAACACCTGCTCGATTTGAATGGCCAATTCGCGCGATGGGACAACAATCATGGCTTGTACGCCTTGCTTTTCAGCATTGAGCATATCAGTAATCGGCAACAAAAAAGCCAATGTTTTTCCGGAACCAGTAGGGGAAATCAATTGAACATCGCTTGTTCTGTTAATTGCATCAATGGATGCTTGTTGCATTTCGTTGAGTTGCGAAATGTTTAAATGCGATAACAGTTGTTTATAGTTCATAGCTTGAAGTTGCACTGCAATATATCGAAACCTTTGAAGAGAGCCGAACTATTGCTGTAGAAGAAGCAATTATTTCCCGTTTTGCAATGCATTTGCCAATGGAATTCCGGCTTGCTGAAAACGTTGTAGAATAGCCAAATTCACCTCATTTTGCTTTTGATGAATATTATTCCCCTTCTGAATAAAATAGATGACGGATACATCAATGGAAGCTCCAGAAAACTTCTCGACATAAGTATCAGCATCATCATGAAAAACACCTGCCACTTTTTTGATTACATCGTTTACTAAAGCGATAGCCTCTTTCACCTTATCGGCTTGGATTTCAGGAGATAAATTAATTACAGTTGCAACTCTACGAGTAGGTTCAACTGTAATATTTTCAATACCGCTATCCGAAAATTGGGCATTAGGAATCGTTATAATTCTACCTGCTGCATTGCGAATACGTGTACTTCGCATACCAATGTAGATGACCGTTCCCTGAAATTCCTTCACTTGAATGACATCGCCCATGTGAAAAGGCTTATCGAAAAAGATAATTAAGCCCCCAATTAAATTCTTGACAGTGTCTTGTGCAGCTAAGGCAAAGGCTAAACCTCCTATCCCTAATCCTGCTATCAAGGCACTTACATCTACACCTGCGTTATTTAAGCCAACAACAGCTCCCATCGACCAAAGTAGAATAAGACTTGCGCGTTTGATAAACAAAAGCATTTGCTCATCTACCTTTACATTTTCTTCTTCAGCATATTTTTTATACTGATTTTCGATAATGGCACGAACGATTCGAGTCACTAACCAAGTCACCGTAAGCGCACTCATCATCACAAAACCACGATGTACATAACGTTCAACGACTAATGGGAATTCCAAAAATTTCAAAGCAGAGCGAATACCAATCAACACAATACCCATAGCAATAGGTGTATCGATACGCTGAATAATTAAATCGTCAATTTTTGTGTTGGTATTGCGAGAAAGCCACGATAATGATTTACTGACCATCCAATAGAATACACGGGCAAACAAAAGGGAGAACACTATTATACCCAATGCTATACCCCAGTCGTTTACCGGATTGTGATAAAATTGAAAATTCAATAAACTCAGTAAAAATTTCATGTTGCAATATTACAAAGCAATGCAAGAGCAAAGCGATAAAAAAATGTAAAATTTACGTGTAATAAGTCAATCAGCTTTTTATCAACTCTTTGGCGTGTTTCAGTGCAGCATCGGAATATTGCTCCCCTCCTATCATCTTGGCGATTTCAGTCTCCCGTTCCGCCTTTCCAAGTAATTTAATGTTGGTATTCGTCCGCGCACCTGAATTCTCTTTGTACACAAAGTAATGCGCATCGCCACATCGTGCTATTTGCGGTAAATGTGTTATGCAAATCAATTGGTGCTTCTTTGCCAAATCGCCCATAATATCGCCCACACGCAGCGCCACTTCTCCTGAAATACCGGTGTCGATTTCATCAAAAATCATGGTAGGCGTATGATCAGCATTGGCTAAAAGTGTTTTGATGCATAACATTAATCGCGACAACTCGCCTCCCGAAGCCATGTCTTTTAAGGGTTTTGGTGCAAATCCTTTGTTCGCTGAAAACAAGAACGAAATATCCGTTAACCCATTTTCGTTCATGTTACTTTCGTTGAGAGGACTCAACGCAATGGAAAATGTAGCCGATGGCATACCCACTTGTTGAAGTAATTGTTGAACAATTGCAGATGCCTGTTCGATTCGTTGCGCACGGGCTGCATGCATTGCTTTTGCCTTTTTGATTAAATCTTGGAAATGCTTGCCGGTGCTACGCTCTAGCGCTTCAATAGCTCCGTTGCTATCGGATACCAAATTTAATTTCTGTTCAAACGAATCTTGCAATGTTAACAGTTCATCAATGGTTGTAACACCATGCCGTTTCTGTAATTTGAAGATAACATGTAAACGTTGATTAATTTCCTCTAATCGCTCAGGATTACTTTCAGCATTATCGCTCAAATGCTCAATTTCTTTTTTGATATCCCGTATTTCTTCAGCACTTGTTATCAATCGTTCATATTGCGATTGCACATCGGCATGAAACCCGGCAATAGGCTTTAAAGCAGCAAGGACTTCACTCATTAAGGACAACATACTCACTTCACCTGCATCAATTATATGAATTGCTTTGTCGAGTCCAACTTTAATATCTTCTACATTGGCTAGCGACTGCTGTTCCTGTTCTAGCACATCCTGCTCACCGGAAACAAGGTTCGCTTGTGTGAACTCATTCAATTGAAACCGGAGATAGTCCTCTTCTTGTGCATTTCGATGAGCATTGGCACGTAACTCCTCAAGGGCTTTAACTTCCTTTTTATACGCAAAAAAATCGTCTCGAAACGATTTCACATCCTCTCTCAATCCGGCATAAGTATCGAGTACATTCATTTGAAAACCGCGTTCAATCAAATCTAATGTTTCGTGCTGCGAGTGCATGTTCACTAACAATTCCCCCACATGCTTTAATTGCTGTAATGTAGCAGGAGTATCGTTGATAAATGATCTCGACTTACCTGTAATAGCAATTTCTCTACGTAAAATTATAGATGTATCGATATCAAATTCTTCACCGTTGATTTCAGGAAGCAAAGCATTATCCACTGTAAACTGAGCTTCAATCACACATTTTTTTTGTTGATCGAGCAACACTTTTGAATCGGCACGCTCGCCCAAAACTAAGGAGAGTGCGCCTAATAAAATCGATTTACCGGCACCGGTTTCTCCTGTTATTACATTCATTCCGGAAGCAAACTCAACATCGAGTGCTTCGATAATGGCGTAATTAGATATAGATAAATGCTTTAACACAATGCGAAAATAATAAGTTAGCGGTAAACAAATCGTAAGATAATAAAGAAGAATAAATTTATATTTAGGAATGAACATTTCACTCAAAAAAGTAGATAACGAATACGATATCCGACTTGTTTCCAAGCTATCGGATATCATCTGGCATCAGCATTATCCCAGTATAATTACAGTTGAGCAAATCGATTATATGCTGGCTAAATTTCATTCACCCCAGGTATTGACACAGCAAATAGAGAGCGGACAAGCCTATTTCCTTATTCAAGTAGATGAAGAGCGCATTGGCTATTGTTCCTTTACTGAAAAAGAGCCCTTTATTTATTTCCTCAATAAATTCTATATCGATCAAACCCAACAAGGCAAAGGTATAGGCAAAAAAGTTTTTGCATTATTACGCGAAAAAATGATGGCGCCTAAACAAATTGGGTTACAGGTAAATCGCAGAAATATTAACGCTATCAACTTTTACTTTAAAGTAGGCTTTGTTATTAAAGAAGCGAAAGATTTTGCTATTGGGGAAGGCTACTCCATGGATGACTTCATTATGGAATGGAGTAAAATGAATTAACCTTTAAGTATCTTATCGTATTTAGGCGCATTGGCAGGATCTATGCGTTTCAATAACGTTACAGCTTTTATTTTTTCCCCTTGTTCTGCCCCACTGAATATACTGATGAGTTCTTCGCCTTTTGTTTGCATTAACAAAGTAATGAGTACATTATTGGGATTATCTCTAAAGGTGTTATCTAACTTCTCAAGCGATTGTAAAATGGCTTGACGGGCTTGAATCGGTTTATCGTAAAACACATCCAAGCCTTGTAAGTGAAATTGTGAATAGAAAATTTTGAAGGCATCAAAACGCGGATTCTGCAAACTTGTGATAATATTATATCGCGTTTTATTTCCACTGATAGGATTTTTATCGAATGCGCTCCACCCCTTAGCTTCAGGACCAGAGGTAGGTACTTGATTCAAGATGGTTTCCAGGTTTGTGAAATATTTTGCACCTCCCCCTTTGCCCATCGACTCGTAGTCTAATGCTATGAATAGGTAAGCATAATAAGCAAAAACAGAAGAAAGATTCGTTGTATATTGATTGAGATTAAACTCCATTGGAGTGTTCTCTGTATAAGAGAAATTTAAATCCAAATCTCTAAAGTTAATGATGGGTGAACTGTATGTGCTATTAAAAACCGGACGTGAAGATTGCGCAACAATAGTACCGGAATAAAAATCTTGTGAGGGATTAGACTCTAAGATGATTAAGAGGGAACATTCTATTTTTTCGTCAGGCGCATATACATCTTGCGTCCATGCCCGATTGTTCATGTACTCGTATACAGTTTGCTGTAATTTTTGAAATACACGCTGGTCAACTCCGCTAATTTTCTGTGCGTTAACGGTGACGTTACATTTTAGTTCTTGTGCGTTGACTGTCAAAAACAAAAACGTTAGCACTCCTGAAAAAAATAATCTCATATATCTGTTTTCAATATTCCTATTTCAATGATTGAACTTAAGCCTAGTTCAACAACTGCTCCACATAATCCAAAATATCTTTAGCGGTTTCGACTTTAGACTTCGTATCAAACTTAACTACATTTCCCTGTTTATCCAAAATGGTAATTTTGTTTGTATCTACTTGAAACCCTGCACCGGCATCTCTTAACGAATTTAGTACAATCATATCCAAATTCTTTTTAGTGAGCTTAGACAATGCATGCGCTTCTTCATTATCTGTCTCTAACGCAAATCCCACAGAAAATTGTGTTGCTAATTTCTTTTTTCCCATTTCGAAGGCTATATCCTTAGTTTTCACCAATTCAAGCGAGAATTCGCTGTCATTCTTCTTGATTTTACTTTCAGCGATATGCTTTGGTGTATAATCGGCCACAGCGGCAGCATAGATAATGATATCATAGCCTTCTATATTGGCATTTACAGCATTATACATTTCTTCGGCTGTTTGAATTTCGATAACTTCTACAGCAACATTTTTAAAAGGAGCAGAAGTTGGTCCTTTCACCATCAACACCTCGGCACCACGCTGAACGGCTTCTTCGGCAAGTGCAAAGCCCATTTTGCCGCTGGAATAATTACTTATAAAACGAACAGGATCGATGGGCTCACGTGTGGGACCCGTAGTGAGCAATATCTTCTTTTTACTGAGTTTTGACATGTAATGGGGATTCGTTTTAGTTGAAGAAGTCTTCCAACAGTGCTACAATTTCTTCCGGTTCGGCCATTCTGCCTTCTCCGTTTAACCCACTGGCTAATTCGCCTTGTCCAACAGGAATCAAGAGATTGCCATAAGCATGTAATTGTTCCAAATTGCGTTTCGTGGCAGGATGTTTCCACATATCCAAATCCATTGCCGGAGCGTAAAACACAGGGCATTTAGCGGAAAGATAAGTAGCCATCAACAAATTATCGCATAAGCCATTGGCCATTTTGGCCATGGTGTTTGCAGAGGCAGGCGCAATGACCATAGCGTCAGCCCACAAACCCAATTCTACATGATTATTCCAATGTCCGTTACCGGTCACAAAATCGGTATAGATTTCGTTTTTCGATAAAGTAGACATGGTTAACGGAGTAATGAAATGGGCGGCATCCTTGGTCATGATGACTCTAACCGTTGCTCCGTTGGTGACTAAGAGTCTAACCAAACTTGCCGATTTGTAAGCGGCAATGCTTCCTGTTACACCTAAAAGAATTTTTTTCCCTTTCATTGTTACGAAGATATTAGAATCTGCAATATCAAACATAAAAAAAGCCAAATCTCGGTAGAGACTTGGCTAATATTTTTATAGCATTCAGAATTAGTCGTTATAGCGAGCTTCTAAACCAGACTCTAAAAACTCATTGGTAGAGATAATAGTTGGATGTGGTAAGCGCTCATAAAATCTTGAAATTTCGATTTGCTCGCGGTTCTCATGGATTTCTTCCAATGAATCGCTGTGTGAAGCAAAATCTTCCAATTTAGCGTGTAATTCTTGTTTCAAATCAGCGTGAATTTGATTAGCGCGCTTAGCAATAATAGCCAACGACTCATAAACGTTACCCGTTCTAGCGCCAATGTCTTTCATGTTTTGCGTTTCAATTGTGTTCAACAATTGGCTTAATTTAATTCTTCTGCTCTTGTCCATTTTCTTTAAGTTTTTTCAGTTTATCAGATGCCTGTAAAAAGTTCTTTTCTGCCGCTTTCGCGTAGTTACTCGCTTTATACTTGTCCACAAAAGTATAATAATTCTTGATACTTTGCTCGTATAAATTAATCTTCTGCTCCGGTTTAGCCTCTTCCGCTAGCAATACATCATTCTTCATCCATTGCAAATAGGTCTTTTCGAGAATTTGTTGTGCCTTCTTTTTTTGCTTTTCGTTGGCAATTAAAGGGATTTGTGTTTCGATTTCACGAATCGCTTTTGGGTATTCGCGAGGTTTTTCATCCAAGCGAACCGTATTCATCAGTTCAGAAGCTCCCATTACGGTATTGAAATGCGAATCTTCAGCAATCTTCTTTCCTTGTGCGATATACTTGCTTTTAGGGAAACGATACACAAATTCATCGTAAGATTTAGCTACATCGCGGTATCGTTCCGCTTTTTTATAAGCAACGGAGTTCCCCGCATACTTATTGTAAGACTTAATAATCATAAAATAAACATAATCGGGATTGTCCACATCCGGATAATCGACCAATAAGTTTTTAAATGAAGTAGCTGCAGCCTTGTAATTTTCGGTTTTATAGTACAACTCTGCATTTTTTACCGCTTTAATTTCAAGTTTCTTTTTTAACTTTTGGAACTCAATATTGGCGCTGTCTACCCGATTACTTTCCGGATACAAATTCACAAAGGTTTGGTAAGTTTCAATAGCCTTATAGGTATTCGTTTGGTCGAGTTGGTACTTAGGCGATAATTTTTGATGACTTCGCGCTGCCATGTATGAACATTCTTCCGCTTTGGGGCTATTGGGATAAAGTTTCCCAAAATTATTAAAGTGGTATGCCGCAATTAGATAATCGCCTTGTCTGTAATTCGACATACAGTACATATAATAAATATCTTCCGTTGACTTAGTTCCTTTCAATAAGCCCATTAATTCCTCGAACACCGGAATACACTTTACGTATTGCTTTTTGTTGTACCAAGCGGTGGCGGTTTTGATTTTGTAATCTAAATCGTTGCTTTTCAATACTTTTTCAGGTGTTTCGCACGACTGAAGAAGCAGAAAAAACAATGCTATTAGGCTGTATTTTCCGATATGTTTGCTGAAAGAAGTCAAATCCTATTTTTTTTCAAATATCATTAAATAAACAGTAAGGGCAAGTGCTGTTAATCTTTTTTGAGAATTTTGTCGAACTCCGTTTTGATTTTCGCTTGCAGTGCGGGAGAAATACCCACTAAAGGTAAACGCATATTCGCCTCACAAATACCGGCTAACCGTAACACTTCTTTAATACCACCCGGATTCCCTTCCGCAAAGAGCATATCGGTTACATCCACTAGTGCATAATGCAATACTTTAGCGCTTTCAAAATCCCCTTTTAACGACAAGTTCACCATTTCGGAAAACTGTTTTGGAAAACCTTGTCCGGATACCGAAATCACACCATCAAAACCTAAGGCAATCAATGGGAGCGTAATATTATCGTCACCCGAAATTTTCAAAAACTCTTTTCGTGTGTGCTTTACAATTTGCATACACTGACTAAAATTACCGCTGGCTTCTTTCACACCTATAATATTTTCGACTTCCGAAAGGGCAATGGTTGTTTCAGCCGTCATATTTGAACCGGTTCTGCCGGGAACATTGTAGAGTATCACCGGCTTAGGAGCCGCTTTCGCTACTTCTTTGTAGTGCACTATTATACCTTGCTGGGTTGGTTTATTGTAATACGGACTAACACTTAAAATAGCGTCAATGCCATTGAAATGAAATGCACCAATTTCTTTGATCAATTGATGGGTACTGTTTCCGCCAAAACCCGCAACAATAGGCACTCTTCCCATGGTATGTTCTACTGTAAAATCCAATACAGCTACTTTTTCTTCTTTGCTTAAATTCACCGACTCGCCAGTAGTTCCCAACGAAACCAAATATTGAATTCCACCTCCAATACAGTAATCGATAAGCTTTCCCAAACCATTGAAATCGATTTCGCCTTTTGCAGTAAATGGCGTGACAAGGGCTACACCGGAGCCGCGAAATGCCTGATAACTCATAATTTTATTTGATTAAGTAACTGAATCATTTGTTCTAACACTTTTGGAATGGTAGTTTGCTCTGCTACATTCACCATTAATTCGAAGTCGTTATTGCCTTCACGAAAAACACCAATACGGCATAACGCTTTTGAGAAATGACCGATATATTCTAATGGCCGATTGGGCGTTGGAATAGCACAAAGTATAACATCCATTTTACGGTCACAGAATTGCAACACCTTATCCGATTTGGGTACACCATACCAGTTTACATCATTGGCATTAAAGATCACTACATCATCTTTCTGTTCAATCTTTTTATCGTTTAAAAAAGCAAAAACAGCTACTTCTTTCCCTTTATTGCGCAGACTTTCCGCAATTTTCGTAACAGCAATATCTGATCCCGAAATAGTAGAGTCGTAGATAATGCCAAAGGTTTTGGCCGACTCGAAATTCATTAACTTACGAGTAGGCTTAAACCCTTCCGAACGATGTTCAATAACCGAATGGAAAAAACGATTTTTAATATTTTCGAGTAACTCCACGGTTATACATTTACGGTTTCAAATTGCCCGATAGCGCTATATTTTTTGATTCGATTTTCGATACGGGTTTGGGGATCGATTTTGGTCAACTCAGCTAAATGCTTGATAATTGTTTTTTTCAAGGTTTTCGCCATTTCTTCGGGTTGAAGGTGTGCGCCACCAATAGGTTCTTTAACGATTTCATCGATAATACCGTACTTTAATAATTCTTGTGGCGTAGGTTGTAAAGCAACAGCTGCTTTCTCTTTGAAATCCCAACTGCGCCAAAGAATTGAAGCGCACGACTCAGGTGAAATCACCGAAAACCAAGTATTCTCCAACATTAACAATTTATCGCCAATTCCAATACCCAAAGCACCACCTGAAGCCCCCTCTCCTATCACAATGCACAATACAGGCACTTTCAACGATACCATTTCAATGAGGTTACGGGCAATGGCTTCTCCTTGTCCGCGTTGCTCAGCATCCTCCCCCGGATAAGCTCCCGGAGTATCAATAAGTGTTACAATAGGTTTATTGAATTTTTCTGCCAACTTCATCAAGCGTAAAGCCTTTCTATAGCCCTCAGGGTAAGGCATGCCGAAGTTACGGTATTGACGCATTTTGGTATTGTGACCTTTCTGATGCCCAATAAACATAACGGTTTGACCGTTGAGATCGCCAAAACCACCAATGATGGCTTTATCGTCACGAAACGTTCTATCGCCATACAACTCTACGAAATCGTTACATAGGTAATTGCTGTAGAACTGGGTGTAGGGGCGTTCCGGGTGACGAGACACTTGAATTCGTTGCCATGTAGTGAGTTTACTGTATAGCTCTTCGCGTGTGTCCTTTATTTTGTGTTCTAAGCGCTCTATTTTGTCGGCCATAGTCATGCCCGTTTTCTGCTCCATTTGCCTCAGCTCTTCGATCTGTGCATAGAGGTCCTCTATAGGCTTTTCAAATTCAAGAAAAATCATGACGTACTAATTGAAACGCAAATTTAGAAAAATAATGCAACCCTTTTGTTTACAAACTGCTTGTTCTTCCGCCATCAACAGGCAAGTTAATTCCATTGATGTAGGACGCAGAAGGGGAAGCCAAGAAGGCCACAGCAAAAGCCACTTCCTCGGGTTTAGCGAAACGATGCAATGGCACTTCATTCATCATTTCTTTCGCTACCGTTTCTAAATCTTTATTTACTTTCTTGCTTTTATTGGCAATAATTGCCTTCAAACGCTCTGTTTCTGTTGCACCGGGCAAAACATTATTGACCGTAATGCCAAACTGACCCAGCTCGTTTGCCAATGTTTTAGACCAACTGGCTACAGCACCTCGAATGGTGTTCGAAACCCCTAAATTAGGCAAAGGTTGTTTTACGGAAGTGGAGATAATATTGATGATACGACCGTAGTTACTTTGTTTCATCCCTTCCACAAAGGCTTTCACCAAAACATGATTGGATACTAAATGTGTGTTAAAGGCCGCCAAAAAATCTTCTTCATTAGCATCTATAGCTAAACCTTGCGGAGGGCCACCCGCATTATTTACTAAAATATGAAAAGGCTTGTTGTGTTTTCGTAAATGGCGATTTATTGCTGTGTTTAACTTATCGGGATCGCTATAATCGGCTACAACATAATCGTGTTGCTGAAAAGGCGAACTGATCATGTTCAAATTTACTACTGCATCTATCAAAGCGGTCTCGGTCCGAGCAGCAATAGTAACATTAGCGCCTAACTTGGTCAATTCAATGGCGACTGCATTTCCAATTCCTTGGCTTCCACCCGATACAAAAGCATTTTTTCCGGTTAAATCAATGTTCATGAATTATTCTATTTTTAGGTATTCAATTAAAAATTTCAATGTTATGCAACAGCCTTTCAATTTCAAAAAATGGATAGACGAGCATCGTCATTTACTTAAACCACCGGTAATGAATCAAGTTGTTTACAAGGGCAATCAAGATTTCATGGTGATGGTGGTTGGAGGCCCAAATAAACGAAAAGATTTTCATTACAATGAAACCGAAGAGTTTTTCTATCAACTGGAAGGCAACATAACCGTAAAAATTGTGCAGGACGGTAAGATAAAAGATATCCATATTAACGAAGGCGACATTTATCTTTTACCCGCCAGAACACCGCACTCTCCCCGCAGGCCGGCTAACACAGTAGGTTTGGTGATGGAAGTGTATCGCCCAGAGAATGTACAAGACGGCTTTCAATGGTATTGCGAAAACTGTGAGCACCAATTGCACGAAGTAAAAATGCAAGTAAAAGATATTGTAAAAGATCTGCCGATAGTAATGGAAGATTTTTATAAAAATGAGGACTTACGCACATGCAAAAATTGTGGAACTGTTATGGTTCCACCGCAATAGGCCATCTTAGAAAAATGGAATACATCCTTATTTGTAGTGTAGCCTTCTTGGGCTCGGGCTTAACGTTATTTTCAGGCTTTGGTTTAGGAACATTATTGGTGCCTATTTTCGGACTGTTCTTCCCGATTGAGATAGCTATAATACTCACAGCCATTGTACATTTCCTAAACAATCTTTTCAAGTTATCGCTTTTAGGGAAATATGCGGATAAAACAACCATCATTCGGTTTGGCATCCCTTCTGTTTTTGCCGCATTACTAGGGGCATACATTCTCACTCAGCTCAACAGTCTATCGCCCATTGCCACTTACGATTTTATTGGGAAAACATTTTCTGTTCTGCCATTAAAGCTCATCATTGGCCTACTGCTTATTTTCTTTGCACTATTCGACATCATTCCTTTGTTTGCAAACTTACAATTCGACAAAAAGTATTTACCGGTGGGAGGCCTATTGAGTGGTTTTTTTGGTGGGTTATCAGGCAATCAAGGGGCCTTGCGTTCAGCCTTTCTTATTCGCGCTAATTTATCCAAAGAAGCCTATGTAGCTACCGGAGTAGTGATTGCCTGCTTAATAGACACCACAAGGCTTTTTGTTTATTCAAAACAATTTTTCACTATAGCGAATCAAAGTAACGCGTTTCTCCTTTTTGCAGCAACGTTGTCGGCTTTTGGGGGGGCATACCTAGGCAACAAAATACTGAAAAAAGTAACCATCAAATCTGTGCAAACTATTGTAGCTGTTATGTTGATTGGCTTTGGGGTACTCTTAAGTTTAGGAATTATTTAATTGGTATGACAGAACTAGAGCAATACATACAATCGTATTTTGGAGTAAGTAGCGATAATTTAATGCAGATTTCCGAACTATTTCACGAAGAAGAAATCAAAAAGGGCGATTACTTTTTACATACCGGAAAGTATTGCAACAAATTGAGCTTTATCAAAAATGGGATGTTGCGTATTTATGTTACCACTGCTGAAAAAGAAGTAACACAATGGATTTCAACAAAAGGATTTTTCGTAACCGACTTATCAAGCTTAGTGTTTGAACAGCCCGCCCGATGGACCATTCAGGCATTAGCAAACACAGAACTATACACCATTCAAAAATCGGATTATCAAAAAATCGGACAACTTATTCCTCAATGGCATGCGTTGGAAAAATTGTTTATTGCGAAATGTTTTACCATGTTGGAAGATCGAATTTTCAGTCATTTATCTATGAGTGCTGAAGAACGGTATCAGTTTTTCTTTGCACAACAACCCGAATTATTCAATCAAGTTCCACTGCAATATTTAGCATCTATGTTAGGGATGACACCTGAGACGTTCAGTAGAATCAGAAATAAGAACCGAATTTGATTTCTTGATTTATATCAAGCCATACTATCTATTTACCTAGCATCTTTGCGTTGTTAATAACGAACAATAAAAGATAGATTATGGCAAAAGCAATTACAACCGAAATTCTGATTCAAGCCACTCCTGAAAAAGTGTGGGGTGTATTAACCGACTTCGATCAATACCCAAAGTGGAATCCTTTTATCAAATCAATAACAGGGAATGTTGCCGTTGGGAATACAATCAAAGCGCGTATAGAGACCCCGGGCGCAAGTGGCATGACCTTCAAACCAACAGTACTAGTGTATGCTGAAGCAAAAGAATTCCGATGGATTGGTCATTTATTTATTAAAGGATTGTTCGATGGAGAACATTCTTTTCGGCTAATCGACAATAAAGACGGATCTACCACATTCATTCAAAGTGAACAATTCGAGGGAATACTTGTGCCTTTGTTCAACAAAATGCTCGACACAAATACAGTAGAAGGTTTCCGTCAAATGAACGAAAAACTAAAGCAAGAAGCCGAAAAAAGCTAAATAAATTAAAACACTTCTTTTGCAATAGCAATGGTAGAGGCGCTTTTACTCATCGTATAATAGTGTAAGCAAGGCGTACCGGCTTTTTTCAACTCTAACGATTGTTGAATAGCCCATTTGATACCCACTTCTTTTACATCTTTATCGGTTTTGCATTTTTCTACTTCATCCACCAAATCATCCGGCAAATCGATATAGAACATTTTCGGCAACAACTCTAATTGGCGTTTACTGTCTAATGGTTTAATTCCAGGAATAATCGGCACATTGATGCCCGCTTTTCTACATTTATCTACAAACTCAAAAAACTTTTGATTATCGAAAAACATTTGGGTTACAATATAATCCGCTCCTAAATCGACTTTATTTTTGAGCCATTTCAAATCGGTTTTCAAATTGGGAGCAGTGAAATGCTTTTCAGGATAACCGGCTACCCCTATACAGAAATTGGTTTTCAATTCATTCTCTGTTTCTTCATGCAAAAAGTGGCCCTTGTTCATTTTGGATACTTGGTTCACTAAGTCGGAAGCATATTTATAACTTGATTTTGGTGCATCCGAAGTTTTAGGATTCTTATCGGCATCACCCTGCAACAACAACAAATTATTAATACCTAAGTAGTGCAATGTAAACAAGGCATCTTCTGTTTCTTCCGGTGTAAATCCTCCACACACTAAGTGAGGTACAGTATCTACATTGAATCGCCCTTTTAAAGCAGCACAAATCCCAACTGTACCCGGACGTTTACGCAACGGCACTTCTTCCATCAAACCATCGCTACGCTTTTTATACATAATTTCTTCGCGGTGATAGGTAACATCAATAAATGGCGGTTTGAATTCCATTAAAGGTTCGATGGCACTGAACAAATCGTCAATGGTTTTTCCTTTCTGCGGTGGTAATATTTCAATGGAAAATAACGTTTTCCCATTTGCCTTTGCTAAATGTTCAGTAACCTTCATTGCTTATTTGCTTTTATCGTCAATTTTATTTGGATATAAATTCAATTTCCTTGTTATCGGTAGTGTAGATGATCAGTTTTTTTCCATCAACAACAAAGTGATCGGCCTTGTTTAACAAGGGTATAAATTCGCGTTCAACATCAGCTTCAATGCCAATACACATCTTACGAGTTGAGCCAATGTTATCAAGCTTAATTTTATCTTTTCGGATGGTATATTTTCCTCCCCGTAAGGTATTACAGCCCCCAAAACCTACCACTTGTCCATCGGTAAAATGTATATTCGGAATAACGGTTCCAATGGTATTAATCTGTTCTGTTGTAAAACTAGGCAATTTTGTTAATGTCCAATTTCGAAAAATATCGCCTTTAGCTTTCCCACCATTACATTTACCAATAGCCGGTTGCTGAAAAACAAACAACAGCGTTAGCAAGAAAGCCGTTAATATTTTACAATTCATACTAAAAGTTTATTTATTCGCAATAATAGTTATTTTTGCGCTGTTCTTTAAATTATTGATTATCCAGAAAGACGGAGGGACAGGCCCGATGAAGTCTTGACAACCTTTTCACATACTGAAAGTGGTGCCAATTCCTGAGAGATAACTATACCTCCCTCTCTTTTTCGGATATTCATTTAAATAGTGCTGTAATATGAATATCAAAGAAACATTAAACGACTTAGCTTCAAAACAAATACTCATTTTAGATGGTGCCATGGGCACTATGATTCAGCGATATGGACTGAAAGAAGTAGATTTCAGAGGAGATTTTTATCCGAACCATCCTTCAGATTTGAAAGGGAATAACGACTTATTATCGATTACCCGCCCCGATATTATTCATGCCATTCATACAGAATATTTAGAAGCAGGAGCTGATATTATTGAAACCAATACGTTCAGTGGCACATGGATTGCCCAGGCTGATTATCATTTAGAGAAGGAAGTCTATAAAATCAACTATGAAGGGGCCAAAGTAGCCAAACAAGCTTGTTTGGATTTTATGCAAAAACACCCCGAGCGTAAATGCTTTGTTGCAGGGGCATTCGGACCAACCAACAGAACTGCATCACTTTCTCCGGATGTTAACAATCCAGGGTATAGAGCCATTACCTTCGATCAATTGGTGGATGCTTATTCCGAACAAGCTACAGCGTTGATTGATGGGGGTGCAGATATACTGTTGATTGAAACCGTTTTTGATACGTTGAACTGTAAAGCCGCCCTGTTTGCTGTGGAAAAAATTCAACGTGAAAAGGGCACGGAATTACCGGTAATGGTAAGTGGAACAATCACAGATGCAAGCGGTAGAACCTTGAGCGGACAAACGCCTGAAGCGTTCTATATTTCAGTAGCCCATGCGAATTTATTTTCGGTGGGATTGAACTGTGCCTTAGGCGCAAAAGATATGCGTCCGCACATTGAAGCCATTTCAAAAACTGCACAATGTTGGGTAAGTGCCTATCCGAATGCCGGTCTACCAAACGCTTTCGGGGGGTACGATGAAACACCTGAGATGATGGCAGAGGCATTGGAAGAGTTTATCAAAAGCGGATTCGTCAATATTATAGGTGGTTGTTGCGGTACTACACCGGAGCATATTCGTGCCTTTAAAAAGGTAGCAGAAAAACATGCGCCTCGTAAAAAAGCACAGCCTATCCAATTCATGCGTTTGAGTGGTTTAGAGCCAGTGGTCATTACGCCTGAATCGAACTTCATGAACATTGGTGAGCGAACTAACGTAACGGGTTCAGCCAAATTCTTGAAATTAATCAAAGAAGAAAAATTTGATGAAGCCTTGAGTGTGGCCCGCGAGCAAGTAGAAGGTGGAGCACAGGTGATTGACATTAACATGGACGAGGGTATGATTGACGGAAAAGAGTCGATGGTAACCTTCTTAAACCTCATAGCTGCTGAGCCTGATATCTCTAGAGTGCCTATTATGATTGACTCTTCGAAGTGGGATATTATTGAAGCAGGCTTGAAATGCATTCAAGGTAAAGGTATTGTGAACTCTATATCATTAAAGGGAGGTGAGGCCGCATTTATACGTGAAGCGAATTTGGTGAAGCAATATGGTGCATCTGTTATTGTTATGGCTTTCGATGAACAAGGACAAGCCGATTCGTATGAAAGAAGAATTGAAATCTGTCAAAGAGCTTATAATATTCTAACCCAACAGGTAGGCTTTCCAGCTGAAGACATCATCTTCGACCCGAATATTTTCCCGGTAGGAACGGGAATGGAAGAGCATCGCAAAAATGCGCTGGATTTCTTCAATGCCACGAAATGGATTAAAGAGAACCTACCATATGCCAAAGTAAGTGGAGGAGTATCCAATGTTTCGTTCTCGTTCCGTGGAAACAACACCGTGCGAGAAGCGATTCACTCGGCCTTCCTGTATCATGCCATCCAACACGGCATGGATATGGGTATTGTAAATCCATCGATGTTGGAAGTATATGACGATATTCCGAAAGACTTATTGGAGCATGTAGAAGATGTATTGCTCGATAGACGTGATGATGCTACAGAGCGATTGCTTTCGTTTGCAGAAACCATTAAGCAGAAAGGCAAAGTGGTAGTAGTGGATGAAGCATGGCGAAAAACTTCAGTTGAAGATCGTTTGGCACATGCGTTAATGAAAGGCATCACAACATTTATTGATGAAGATACAGAAGAAGCGCGTGTAAAATACGGCCGTCCATTGCATGTGATTGAAGGTCCGTTGATGGCCGGCATGAACATTGTGGGCGACTTGTTCGGTTCAGGTAAAATGTTTTTGCCGCAAGTGGTGAAAAGTGCGCGTGTGATGAAGAAAGCAGTGGCTTACCTTCAGCCTTTCTTGGAAGAAGAAAAAAGAAATGCTGTAGTGCAAGACACGCGAGGCGTTGGAAAGATTTTGTTAGCTACCGTAAAAGGAGATGTGCACGATATTGGGAAAAATATTGTGGGTGTTGTGTTAGCGTGTAACAACTACGAAATTGTGGATTTGGGTGTGATGGTTTCTGCCGATAAAATTTTGGAAGAAGCACAAAAACAAAAAGTAGATATAATTGGATTAAGTGGATTGATTACGCCATCGCTCGATGAAATGGTGCATGTAGCATCGGAAATGGAGCGTTTGGGCATGAAGATTCCTTTATTGATTGGAGGTGCTACTACTTCAAAGATACATACAGCCGTTAAAATTGCACAAGCCTACAATGCGCCAATTGTGCATGTTCTAGATGCTTCGAAGAGTGTAACGGTAGCGAGTAGCTTATTGAGTGACGATAACAAAGCCTCTTTTATCGAAGAATTGGATGCCGAGTATGCACAACTTCGTGATGATTTTGCCAACAGAAAATCAAATGTAGACTACATCAGCATTGAAGAAGCAAGGAAAAACAAATTGAAAATTGATTGGGAGAAAGAGGTAATTCTAACACCAAAACTTCTTGGTACAAAGGTGTTGAACAATTATCCTTTAGCTGAAATAGCAGAGTATATCGATTGGTCGCCATTCTTTGCAACATGGGAAATGAGCGGCACTTTCCCTCGTATTTTTGAGAACGAGCGCTATGGGGCTGAAGCCAAGAAACTATATGAAGATGCGCAAGCCATGTTGAAAGCAATTATAGCTGAAAACCGCTTAACCGCTAATGCCACCTTTGGCATTTTCGAAGCGAAATCGGTGAATGAGCAAGTGCAAATGGCGAATGGCAAAGCGTTTAATTTCCTTCGCCAGCAAACAAAAAAGCAAGGAACACAAACGAATACTTGTTTGGCAGATTTCATTTCTCCAAATAAAGATTATGTAGGCGCATTTGCAGTAACCACGGGCATTGGCATCGAAAAGTGGATTGCTAAATATGAAGCGGACCACGATGACTATTCTGCCATTTTGATTAAAGCATTAGCCGATCGTTTGGCGGAAGCCTTCACCGAGTTGTTACACAAAAAAGTGAGGACAGAATACTGGGGCTATGCTGAAAACGAAAGCCTGAGCATTGAAGAGATGATTCAAGAAAAATATGTGGGTATTCGTCCGGCACCGGGTTATGCAGCCTGCCCTGATCATTTTGAAAAGAAAACGATTTGGGAATTGTTGGATGTAGAAAACAAAACAGGCATTACATTAACTGAAAGTCACGCTATGTATCCAACTGCTGCAGTGAGCGGGTTTTATTTTGCCAGTCCGCACATAAAATACTTTGGTGTAGGAAAAGTACAGAAAGATCAAATTGAGCAATTGGCCACTGCACGTGGCCTAAATATTCAGGAAGTGGAGAAATGGCTTAGACCTAATCTTGCTTATTAATACAAAAAAGGTCGGATGTAGCATACGACCTTTTATGTTCAATAACTTTAAAGTTTACCGATACGCATGATCGCTTCCGGTTTTCTCGTAATCTTTTTCAATTTTCTTTTTGATGATTCCTACAAGAAACTTCTTGAAAGGAGGAAGGTCTTTCATCTTCGGATTTTTGCCGTGTTTTCGATAACGATCGAAGAAATATTTAGTTGCTAATACTGCAAAAGCCGCACAGGTATTATGGTCTAGCTTCGGACTTAAATTATTTAGCTTAATGTCTTTTTTGCCCATAGCGGTCATGTTATTGTATACCACTTCCGAGTTTTTGTAATTCACTTCACGGTCGCCATTGCAGAAACACAATTGCACCGGGGCTTCCGGCTTCCAATTGGTCAAATTGTTTTCTCTTAATCTTAAAAGAAAATTGAATTGCGGGTTATTTACAAACTGCTCTACCAACTCATCTTTCACTATATCTTTTGGAATTGGAGGCATAATTCTATCTAAATCGCCATACGATTTAGCGCGTACTTCACCAAAAAATCCAGGCAATAAAGTATCGAAAGGCGATTTAAAAATCGAATAGATATTGTCGGTATTAATTACTTTATAAGCCTCCTGGTAAGAGATTAACAAGTAGGGCAAGTAAAACGGACGAGGGTATTTCTGAAACATATATTTCGCTTGCTCTCCGGTCATATCATATGCGCCCGACATTGGTGAAGATGCTGTTACTTTAAATCGCGGATCTTTCACTTCTTCAAAATATTTATGGGCTGCAAACGAAGCATGTCCGCCTTGCGAATAGCCTGTTAAAAATAATTGATCATTGGTTTCAACACCAACTTGTGCTTTCATTTCTTCCACCGCTTTGCGCATGTAGATAAAAGCCATTCCCTCGCTCCAGGCATGCTGATATAAGTGATTTCCATCCCCTTTTCCAATACCGTAATAATCTGGATACAATGCAAAATAACCATCGGCAGCAAAACCTAAACAAATCCCTTGTTGGGAATCATCGTCAGAAATACTTCTTCCTTTTCTTATCTCTGTACCATGACCAAACATGAATGTAGAAGCCTTCTTTCCTTTCTTTAACTTCGGCACATATACAATTCCGGAGCAATTAATCCACGTTGTACTGTCGATCCATGGAGCTTTGTAAATAATCTCATAAACATCCACATCATTTCTTACCGGTAATATGGCTTTAGGGATATGGTTCTTTTTCCAAATAGCACTAATGGTTGCCTTTGTATGTTGCTTGATTAAAGTAGAGCTCACCAAAAAATGATCCGGTGGATTTTTTTGTCCATTTGCAGTGGACATACAAAGCAGTATTACAAACAATGCCAAGGTCTGTCTTATCATAATTGTTTTGATTTTGTTTTAATGATGAATATATCTGATTCCGACAGCCTCTCCCAAAAAATCATATATACATCAACATTTGTCCTATGAAAGGTAAATCACATATAAGTTATTGAAAATAAAGGAAGATGTTAAACTATTAGAACGGAAATGTGTAGTATAGAAAAACCGGTTACAGCAATGAAAAAATATCTATCGCGTATTATACTTATATGGTTGTTTCTGTTTTGCTTAGTTCATTCGGCCAATTCGCAAATACTGATAATGGGTGCGAACGAAAAAACAAACGACAGAATGCATACAAATCAGCAGTTACTTCCGTCCGCTCCTTCACAAAGCGACTTAGATTGGGCTTTAGGATTACAACAAAATGTTCAAGAGGGGTATAGAACAACAGTTGAAGAAATTGAACGTTATACCGCTATTTATAAACAATATCAGCAACAACAACAACAAGAGAAAAACAATGTACTTATCGATAAAAGTAAAGCAGAATCAGATGAGGAGATGATGTGGGCACTCCAATTTTTGGATAGTTTTCAACAGGGCAAAATTCCGACAGATGAAGAAATTGAGAAATATGCGCAGATTTTCGAAAGATGGAATCAGCACAAAAGCAAAGAACAGAGCGCTCCACATCTTCAACAAAAAAATACCGATACAACTGTAAAAACGCAAAGCAATAATCCATCGGACAAAGAATTGGAATGGTCTAAACAATTGGAAATGATGGTAGGTCAAGGCTATACACCAAATGCACAAGAAAATGCACAGTACGAAGATATTTTCAAAAGATTACTCGCGCAACAGTCCAAAGAAAGTACTAAGCCAAATTCCATTGCATTAGATAAAGTAGCCTTACCCCTTACGCAACAAGAAATAGATTGGGCCATACTATTGGAGGAAAAAGTAAAAAATGGCTACCAACCCAATGGGCAAGAAATTGAAGCATATCAAGATATGGCCAAAAGGTTGAGCGGACAACAATTCAATGCAAATACTAACCCAAATTTAGAAGATGCAAATACAGTAGCTGCAACCGCTTCGCAACAAGAAATAAAATGGGCCTTACAATTGGAAGAAAAAGTAAAAAATGGCTACACCCCCAATGCACAAGAGACTACCCAATATCAAAATTTTGCCAATAGGTTGAGTGCGCAGCAATTCAATAACAATACACAACCAAATTCCATAGCACCAAACAAAGTGGCTCCCAAAGTTCCTATACACTTTTCTTATTGGTCAAAACCACATAGTCCCTCTCCTAACGCTCAAGATGCTGTCAAACATTTGAGTACGCAACTTGAAAATGGTGAAAAGATGTCAAATACATCGCTTAATCCACCTGCTGTACCTTCACCAAAAAATGATAGTGTAGCGTTTTCTATATTGACAAAAAAAATGCAAGATGAAATTAATTGGGCGCTTATGCTGGAGAAAAAAGCAAATGATAGCAGTTACCAGCCCATTTCAGAAGAGGTTGACTTATATAAGTATATAGCAACGAAATTAAGTGAATTCCCAAATGAAGTTAATCCAATTGATAGCAACTTCGTTTCGAATGTAGAATTAGACTGGGCATTACAAATACAAGCAAGGAGTAATAAGAAACAAACACTTTTGAGTGAAGAAATAAAACTTTACGAGAACATATACAGACGTTGGAATGCGAAAAAGTTGAAACCACTACGCAATAAGTAACTATCGGTATAGCCTACGCAAGCAACATTTAATAAGTCATGAAATAAAAAACGCCCTACATAAGTAAGGCGTTTAAGTTGTGGGAGCTACAGGGTTCGAACCTGTGACCCTCTGCTTGTAAGAGAGTGGATATATTAAAAAATACAAAGCAAGATAAATCATAAAAAACTCATTTAGAGCTATTTATTTATTTTATGATTTCACATTAACCCATATAAATCTCAATTTTACTTGCGAAATACTTGCGAAAGAAAAATTAAATATCCATTTTTGCATTGCTATGAAAACAAATATTGTACTCACACTCGACACCCGAATTAAGAAAAAAGATGGCACTTACCCTCTTCTCATGAGAATTGTCCATTGGGGCAAAAGTAGCCCAATCAATACCGGAATTTCGCTCCTAGAAAAAGACTGGGATTCAAATAAACGGGTGATTAAGTCATCTTATACGGGGACAGAATCTGTGACTAGATTAAACAATCAGTTACAAAAAAGAAAAACTGAAGCACTTGATGTTATTACTAAATTAGAGGAAGAAAAGAAGCTTTCTAACCTTTCAGTTCTTGAACTTAAGGAAATTATAATAGGAAAAGCGGACAAGTTATCTTTTTTCAAATTTGGAGAACGTCTGATTCAAGAACTAAAAGAAGCAAACAAAATTGGGAATGCCCGTTCCTATAAATCATCGCTTGGAGTTTTACGAACCTATTGTAAAGGTAAAGACCTCACATTTCAAGAGTTGAATTACAACTTTCTAAAACAATTCGAAAAGAATCATTTCGCTAAAGGGAATGCTCATAATGGATTAGCTACTTACATGAGATCTTACAGAGCAATTTTTAATCGAGCCATCAAAGCCGGAATTATTGAAAAAGAACTATACCCATTTGAAAGCTATCAAATCAAAATAACTAAGACGCGTAAGAGAGCAATTAGTATCGACTCAATAAAGAATATTATTAACCTTGAACTTAGTGAAAGTGATCCATTATTTCATTCAAGGAATTACTTCCTCATAAGCTTCTTTATGCGAGGAATGCCCTTTGCCGATCTTGCTCAATTAAAACTTTCAAATATTATAGATGGGCGAATATTTTATCAACGCCAAAAGACTGATAAGCCCTATGACATTAAAATTACTCCTGAAATACAGAACATACTTACCCTTTATCTTTACGGAAAGAAAAAAGATGATTATCTATTTCCTATAATAAAACGAATTAAACTTGAAGAGCAATACAAAGATGTTGAATGGGCAAGAAAGCGATTCAACAAAAAGTTGAAGAAAATTGCCGAGTTATGTGGTATTGAAGAAAATCTTACTAGCTATGTATCTCGTCATAGTTTCGCTACTAGAGCCAAGAATTTAGGTATACCAATTGCAGCAATTTCTGACATGTTAGGCCACTCAGATACAAAAACAACTGAAATTTATTTAGACTCACTCCAAAGTGATATTATTGATGATTTTCACGAGAAAATCATACGAGAAGAATCTAGTTTATAATTTCTAACAATAACATATATATTAGACCGTTGAGGTCAATAAATAATTTAGTAAAAAATGAGTGTAATTTAGCAATCCAAACGCATCGTAAAAAAAGTAAAAATCAAGTATCCGTATAGATACCTTTACAATGGAATACAGTAAAGATTTAAGCTATGTTGTACTAAAAGTATGTAAAAACAAGTGCTTTGAGTTTTTCGTCAGCTATTTCGCTTTTACGTTTTGCCAATTCAGCTTTGAATTTCCTCGATTTTGCAAGGTTAAGTAGCACATCTGGACGATTCTTGTATAGATAAAGCCATTCAACTTTAAAGTTACTATAATCATATTTATTGGGCAATAATGCAAATTTCACAAAATCAGGTGCCTCATTTATTTTCTTAAGCAGTTTCCCAGTGAACTTAAACTTAAAATAAACAAGAAACATTATTGAGTCTCTTACCCAACCAGAATGTGTATTAACCCAATATGGCAAGTTATTTCTTATCTCAATATCACATTGCAAATTTAGGTTGTCTATATATATTTCTTTGAGTAATCCTTTATCTATAATTTTTACTTTTACTAAATATTCATAATATGATATTTGAAAATTATCATTTAAAAGTTTGAGAATGCGTTCTTTCACCTTTTTACGTAGAGCACTTTCTGTCAAAAAATAGAATGCAACTAAAATATTTTGATAAGCCCAATCCTTACTATTGGAAATAGATATTATTTCATCTATAAGTTTCTTATCAGAAATCAAAAAGTTTTCCAAATGATCCCTTTTTACAATGTAAACTGCCCACCAAAAATCACGCTCAACTCTAAAATTATACTTACGAAGCTTACTAATTGCTATAAGCTTTGATAGTTGTGCTTCATTAAAAGTCTGGGGCTGCTTTTCTAAGAGTAAACATAAGTTTTCAATGTCTGGCCAAGTTAAAAAATCTTGCACCTCAAGAAATACAAGCAAACTATCAATTAGTCCTTCTGTTAGTTCGTTATCAAGTTCTAAATATGAAAGTAAAACAACGAAGTTGGAAAAATATCTTGAACAGTTTCGTCTAAAATTCTCAAAACGTAATTGTGACTTTATATTTTCGTTAAGATAATTCCCATGTGTTGACTTCTTATTTGAAAAGGATTGAAAAAAGTTTTTAGCCCAACCGACAAACACTCTCCTGTTTTCTTCATCTAGGTGAAGCCTATTGACTTCGAAATCTTCAAGTGCCTTACCTATTTCATTGCCACCATATAAGACCATAAGTTGAAGCTGAGAGGCGTTGAATTGATCTAGTCGAGCATTGTATGAATCACTAGTAGCATTACTGATTATAATTCCTTCAAACCCCTTTTTTGCAATGTCTGTGAAATCTTTATACTCATCGAGTACAATATTGTTATTCCAATGAAAGTTAAACAGCTTATTTAATGCATTTATTAGCTTATTTATATCAGAGTCTCCAATATGACTAGACCACCCCCCATTTATGAAATGGTGATATGTCTTAAATATATTGGAATATGCCTCATTGACATCTTCAAGAGTATCATAAAGTACATCACGATCGCGAATAATTCTCAATAATTTGTATTCTTCAGCAGATAACCCTGTCAATTGATTTAATAACATGTCAAGATCCGTATCCTTGATTTGACTTAAAAGTTCTTCTCTCTTTTTCTCGGTCATCCTGTAATCACCTCTGACCAGATTATGGAGAGTTTTAATGTTCTTTTTACATAAATAATATAATATATATCTATGCGCCTTCCATGCTTCTGCAGCAATTTCAGAAAAAACCTTTAGTGCTTTTTCCCAATCGCCAAACTTATAAACTACATAACCGAAAAGAAGCCTATCCCTTAAATCTCGATACTGTGATTCTGAGTTAACTTCTTCTGCTACTTCATCTAACTTGAAAGATAAATATCGACATCCTAAACATTGACAATTTTGACTCTTAAGAGAAATAGGTATAAACTTTTCCGGATGTTTAGCGTTACTTGCTGAAAGCCATGAAATACCACTATAATTTAATTGCTTAGTAATTGTATTAAGTTTTATCTCGTATTCTTTGCGTTCCCTTTCAACTATTCCTAACGCTGATATATTGGTAATTACCATTACCCCATTTTGAATTTTACTATAGTCCCTGTAGAGAGAGAGCAATTCGATATTATCTGTAGTAATAACAGAATCATTAAAATAAGTTTTGTCTGTTTTAATTGGATATAAACTAGTTACAAAGTATCCATCAAGGCAAACAACATCATTAAATCTATCAAGAGACACGAAAAGTTTATCAATAAAATTTCTATTCTTCAGTTCTTCATTTTGCACCTTATATTGACTAAGAAAATTAAGAAAGTTACATGTATACTGTCCAGCTGTTGAAAGATTGTAATGTCTATAATATTTTACTTTACTACTATTTTCTCCGTTTAAAAAAGATTCTATTTCTTTTTTATGCTCTCTATAAGAAATAAGTTGTATACCTTTGCTTTTAAGATATCCTTTCTGTGAGGAATGAATATTAGATGCCGAATTGAAAAGATAAGCATATTGAAATTTCTTTCCTAAAATATCTCTTACATGATGAATTATTGATTGAAGATTGGGGTCTGAAAAACTATATCCAACAAAAAGCACAACTTTAGATGCAAACACTGATTTAATAAAACTCTCGAAAAGTGGATGATTACGAGCATAACCTAAAAAATCCTCTTCTTTTAGTACGATATTTGCCTCTGTTAAATCCCCATGTACCTTTACAAGAAAGTTGGTATTTAATGCAAAGGGGAAGTCACTGTCCTTAACAATTGCAGAGAAAGGGTAAAGCTTCTCTTCAATTACTTGCTCAAAAAGATCATCAAAGTTTGTAGTGATAACATGAAGAGGATTAAGTTTGAAAATAAGTTCATGTGTAGGCAAATATTTCACCTGCTTATATTTCAATATCTGTCGAACCTTATCAATGTATTCTTTTTCATCACGCTCATTAAAATATATCTGGGCAATTTTTAGAGCATCTGTTTCATCTTCATCAACATTAATATCTTTTTTAAGTTCATTCTTCAACTCATTCCAAGTTGGGATTCCTGCATCGCGAGAAACTCCTGCACCAGCAAACACTACAAGTTTATTATGCTCTATTGCTTGTTTAAGAATTTTAATGTGAGTATAAAAAGTATTATCCATAACGAGTTATTCTAGATATAAATTGGAAGATATAATAAGAAGAAAAGCAATTTACTTTTATCATCCATAACTTACATAACTTGATTATAAAATCTATACCAAACTCCCATCATTCTCAATCAACAAATAAGGCACAATAACTTTTCTAAATTGAGTATTTCCATACAATCGCTTTGCCTCTGATGAGACAAGTGCATAAAAACTATCCCATTGCGATGGATGAATTGTTTGGCAACCTTCACTCGATGTGGTGTTGTATCCGCCACGGTGAATATTAATACCAAACCAGCCTGTATCTTCATAATCGGGTGTTCCATCACGGATTACGGTTACTTGTCCTCCAGTTTGAATCAAAGCTTCATAGGTCTTATGTTTCCCGAACTGATGGGCTTTCCATAGTCCATTCTTCAACTTTGCCATTCCTTTTCCTGTACCTGTCCCCTTTCCTTTTCGAACAACTGACGGATCCGTATTCGCATTAAAAGAAACCGCAGCATTAGGAGAAACAATAAAAATAGCATCATCATAAATTCCTCTATCGTTTTTATTTCCTTCTCCCATAGAGTTTAAATAATACCCTCTTATTCCCACTAGGAACAAAGGGTGTTGAGATAAATCAACATTCAATGTTTTGATTATCTCGCGAAGTCTTTCAGTTGACATTCTTGGACGGCTGTTAGGAACGTTTGCCATGGTTTAGTTTTTAGATTTTATTTAAAATAATTTCATATTCCTTTGTTGCGGTGGTGTCTACAATTTCAATATCGATTGCGCCATATTCTTTTATTACACTCTGATTCTCATCAACTAGTTCGGCTATTACTTTATATTTCCCTGAACTCAGCTTTTGCTTAGCGAGATAATGCTTTTGTTCATCGTTCCACTCTAGAGGAATTTGTTCAGATGCTTCACTTGAAACTTTAGTCAACGAAATAGTCAGATTTTTAAAATCAGTTGGAGCATCGCCCCCAAGTTGTCCTGTATTCAAAGTAAACGCTGTATTGTCTGTTATTATTGGAGCTTGTGGTGGCAATGGTTTCGCGGGGGTAACAGATGAACCTCCTGATTTATCTGTCCCTCCGGTTGGTAACAATAACTCTTTCAGTTTATCTAAAAACTTCATTACTCTGCCGGAATAAAAACCAGCAATAAACGAGAATACAAGCATTCCTTTACCAGCACTGACATTGGCTACTGAATTATCTGATGAAATATAAGTATAACTCAAAATCAAAACCAGTGTGCAAATCGGAGCGTACACCATCTTGGCAACATGATCATATATCTCTTTGTATTCAAAAGTGTGAGGCAAATCAGGATTATCGTTATCCTTCTCCTTTGCTTTGTTCGACAAACTAACATAATAGATAAGGCTCAGCAATACTCCAACCAAAGACCATAGTAATACTTCCAAGAAACTCTGATACCCTTTAAACCAAAAATAGGACGAAACGTTGAACTCTTGATCTTTAAAAAAAGACATCACGTCTTTGGTCTTTACAGACGAAAGGCAATTAAAAATGCTATTGAGTGGAACAATAGAATCTTCTTCAAATGACGTTTTTAAAAAGCAAATGATACGTGTATCTCGTTCTGAGCGACTTGCTTTTTCTATACTATCAGTTGAGCTGTTGTAATCAGCCACAACTAATGACAGATTTTGATATTGATTAGTACTTAACGTCTTTACTTCCTTTCCATGAAAAAAGACATGCGATAGTATGTAAAGAATTGCTACCAATGTTTGTATTGCAATAAGAAATAGGAACCAATATTTTCCTTGTTTTAGCTTTTCCATTTCTGAATTATTAGGGTTTACAAATTATATATTTCAAAGTGATTGGCATTGCATCAAACAAAAAATCACATGTTTCTGATATAAATTGCAAGACCACTTTTTGCTTTCTTTTCATCGTTTACTAATGTGACTTTTTCGAGGCTAAGAATATTGCTACCATTTATTGCATCTCGAACTTTAGTTGCATCATCAGTTTCGCTTGTTGTGTATCTAATTTGATTTTGCTGAATTTTTAATTCTTTGTTCTGGTCAATCGTTACTCTTGCGTTGCTAATGGTGTAGTCCGGAAACTGTTTTTGGAGAAACAAGGTTACATCCTTTGCCTTCTGCACTGATTCTTGATCCAATGTACTATTGTCGTTTTCAATTGAATAAACCTCGATATTCAACTTTTGATTTCCAGTCGTCTTGGCCAACTGATCATTAATCATTTTCTTTTCAATATTGATTTTATTATATTCCTTTTGTTCTCTTGGTGTAAGTGTATCACCGTTTAAAATCTTGGCATCAAAAGGCTTAGACCTTTGATTTAAAACAAGCATACTATCATACTTAGGCTGTAAAATATCCTTGTAACGGGTCCACGAATCACGCATCGATCCTGATGGAGAAACTGCCGCAAAATATTCGCTGAGTAAGTATTGTTCTTCTACCGCTTCATGTTTAGTGATGATTGTTGAATATTTATCGAAGTAATTAAGTTCCGCTAGATCTTGTGTCCTTTCCTTAAATCCATCAGCAACAATAGAAACAATAGATGTTACTGCCAAAGACAGTATCATCCACTTTCCAATTTCAATAAGTTTGTCTAGTTGTGTCTGTTCTAATGTCTTTCTGCGCATTAAAACGTAAATGAAGAAGAAACCGCTCAAGCCAATTATAATAATCAGACTATTTAATACAAGCGACCATTGCCCCGTGTCTAACGAAGGCATAATTGATAGGGTTATCATAGATTAGTTTTCGCCTACTCTTTTTTCCCTTTTCGGCTTTTCGGGTTTCTTGCAAAAAAAACACCCAGCAAGATTTGGGGTTTAGTTTAACAGGTCAAATTCATTTCTTTTTACTAGTTAATTTCTTTACGCTTAAGTTTATGGATTAATTGCTTCGTTAAAATTGGTCTTCGATGCCGGTATTGATATTGGCGCATAAGGCAATGGAAGTCTTACGCCAAAAAATCCATAAGCACTCTTTGCATTCACATTATAGCCTATGCCTCCTTGAATATAATCTCTGAAAATACTCACAACACCTGCTACTGCAAACTCGGGAATATCATCTCGATTGAAATCAAAAGCTGCGATATTTACCCCTAAGCCAACATCTACAAACTCTTTGTAAATTGCATTTCTACTGCCGAATTTAAAGAGAGTGCTATATCCGGGTCCCGATTTCCAGTTACCTCCAAAGCGAGCTGTATCGCCTTTCAATCCAAAAGGCTTAGCAAATTGATATTGTACCGTCATATTTACTGAAGGTAATGCATTCATCAGCGTAAAGGTGGCTTGCTTTCTTATTTTTCCTTTCGTTCCAAAGGCTGAGTCATTTCCAAAATAATATAAGCGAACAGTAAGTCTATCGCCAAATTTTCGTTTGCCGGTGTAAAGCAAATCTATCACACCTTCCTCGGGTAAATCTGTAACAGTATGTTGTTTTACCTTATCTGTAAGTTCGAGTGCTTGTTTCTTAATAAAGGCTAAATCATTATCGGGGAATAACTGTTGTATAATAGTAAAGACAGGATTACTACTTGATGCAAATTGAGTAGCAGTTGATTTTAATTGATCCACTCCCGATTGAATAATACTTTTCACATCGCTTTTTAAACGTGGATCATTAACATCTTCTTTCAATGCCTGTATTACCTGACTCAAAGCCTGAGTATGACCAACAATTTCGCCTTGGAGGGATGAAATATTAGCTAGATTAACGTTAGCCACCGAGGGGCTATTCACCTGATTAACAACTCGGTTGATGGTTACTTGAAGTAAATTCACGACTGAATCTAAGCGATGTATATCGTAAACCAGCTTAGGGTATTTAATATGTAGTGAATCAAGATTTTGAGTATAGTTTTCTCTAAATGAATTCTTTGTTTGTTCCCATAGACTATCTAAAATTCTGACTTGATTATCGAGTTCGGTCTGAATTTGGCCTTTTACTTGCTCACCGACTTTTTTGAATACCTCCTCAGGCTGCATGCCTTTAAAGCTTTCATCTAATCGCTTTAACTCCGCTTGTTGTTCCTCCGTAAGTGCCAACTGGAAACGGTCGTAAGCATAAAACGTACCGGGAGCATAATCATCAAATCCATCGATATGTATAGTGCTACTATTTGCCTCGCCTCGCTTTGTAATCCATGCCGCTAAAGCAACACGTACTCCATCTTTAGTAAGTAACGAATCAATTTGACGTTCAAAGACAGGTTTTACTGCAGCAATAGCTGTTAGGGCAATCTGATGTTTTACTTGAGTGGTTAGAAGAACATTCTCATCAGCAATTGCTCGTTCATATTCGCTGTTATACACTTCTCTAAATTGGGGTATACTTTGTGCAGCTTGAACCATATCAAGAAAAAGAGCACTTCTGGCTTTTATAGCTTGCGTATAGAGTAATGTATTTGCAGGTGTAGGATTTTGCGTATAGACTAAATATGAATTTGATACTTTTTCAAGAGCAGCAGGCATTTGGTCTTTGTAACGCTCCAGAGCTTGTAAATAAACAAAGAGGTTTTTCAAGTCGGTTTGATTCGTTTTCTCAAGGGCAATATCTTTGCGAATTTCATCTTTGTTCAATCGCACTACCAGTTCACTATTTATGTCCAAGCCTTTATCTGATGCTTTATTGGGGTTTCTCAAATACTCTTTGTTATGTTGTGTTCGTTCCACGAAGGAGACTATTGCTGTTGGATCAACTTTACGCTCAGTTTCGCTTGTAGTATTTTCTTTACGGGCGAGATTCAATTGCAGCTCAACACGCTTTAATTCATTTTGCTTTTGCTTCAGTTGTCGTTGAGCATCCTCATACTGCTGTTTTAGCAATTGCAATTGTGCCTTACTCGCACTATCCGATTGTGCAAAGGAGAAAACTGAAATGAAGGACAAAAAAAGAAGTGGGTAGATTTTCATAGTTCATTTTTTTATCGTGAGCCAAGATTATAAGCAATCTCAATATCGAGCATATCCATTGGCTTGCCGGTATCATATTGAACAAACCTTATCGTATCACCTAAAGATGAAACAACAACCATAATGTCCTTTGTCCAATCAATATTTTGATTGGTTGCATCAGGGTATCCTATTTCATTATCGAGCGTCTGCAAAATATCCCAAATATGATCCGGCTTCATAGCCCAGATTACATGGCGTTCCGGCTCTTCACTAGCCCTATCTGCTCGATCAACAGTCTTTTTTGCTTGTTCACTTGTCCCTAGTACAATAAACAACACAATTGGGTTTTCTTGAATGGCATCCAAAAGCATTTTTCGAGATGTAGCTTTGTCAGCAGTGGGGAGGATGAGGGTGTTTGTTAGCATATTTCAAGGGTTTGATTTTCATTAATAACTAAACTTAAAAAAGTTGCGTCAGTATACCAAGTGAAAAAGTTATTTGTTTTAAAAAAACTTTACATAAAATCCTTTATCTATCATTTGAAAAGCACTACTAGGAATATTAGAGAGTTAGAGTCAAAAATATTCTATTTTAAATAACAAAAGAACACCTACTAAAAACAATTCTGCATTTTCATTCTAGACAATCATATATTATTGAAGAAACTCTATATGGAATATTTTTCTTTCATTGTATGAAGATAAAAGTCGATGTTCTTTATATATATTAAATTTTCCGGTTTATGTTTAGCTGAACACTTGGTATGTTTTGAGTTGAAGATAAGAGGATGAAAACTTCGACTAGAAGAGATATTTATTACTAATAATTAAAAAATAATTAATTTTATCTGGACACAAGAACACCAACTCAAGGCCAACCCTGCATTCTTGAGCCAGAGAGAAAAGCTATTCCTTTTTCCACTTTTAATATACTCCAGTCACTACAATATCATGTCTTTCGGTATCAGTATAGTTAAGGTAATATTGGTAATCATTTTTTAGAATGAGGTATCCAAACTCATTTTCGTCAGCATATTGAATTGGCACCTTATCAGATGAATATATGCATATTATTTTATCTTTAGATAAATTCATACTACTAGTTGGGCTATTCATTTTCAAAGTAATCCCATACATGTGGGTTTTTATATAAGTAAATACCTATTGAAACGAAAAATCCACCCAAAAAAACGAATCCTAGTCCGATTATAAAAGAAAGTTTTTTGTCAGTGAAAACATGATTTGGATCATTTTTGTCGAAAAAGACAGTTATACTGTCACCAACGGTAACTATGCTTGAGTCTGAAGTGTGGTTACTTACCTCGGTTTCATAATTAATAGCATTGTAGTTATACCTAACAACAGAAAATACTTGATCTCCATCTGGATGCTTTAGCAGGGACTTACTTATTATGACTCCTTTGCTACTACCACCTGATAGAATCACTTTGCAAGTAGTTATCATTATATAACAACCAAACAAAAACAAGCCAATGCCAATTACTGTTACAACAAAATTTTTCATCAATGACCAATTTGAAATGTACCTGAATAACCAAACCATTTAGTTTGATTCTTAACTCCAAACTCAGCTCCAAAATCTTGTTTGGATTTAAGCAATCCGATTGAGAACTGATCAACTTTTTTACTATCGGTAGAAATTTCAAGTGGTCCAGCAAATGCTTTACCTTCAACTATTGTTGAATTTGAAACATCCCAAAGAGCACTATCTTTATTAGCCTCACCACGGGAAACATAAAAATTGATTTTGACACTTGGTTTAAATTTGAAAGTTGTAAGTGTACTTGACCAGCCTTCTTCTTTAGTTTTTTTGATATTGGCTTTAATAGTGTAGTTTGCTGAAGCCTCAAAACCGCCATTTGTTTCTGATGTACTGTAAAAACCGAGTTTCCCTCCCACAGAGTATTTATTGAAATCTACTTTCGCCTCAACATTAGCACCAACCTGAGAGGCAGACTTCATATAATCATCTAACTTATCAACTGGCGGTTTTATTGTTGATTCTACTAATTTGCCACCATACCCTCCAAGTTTAACGCCAAAATCGTCCACTTTCTCAACCGTATTTATCAATTTATCTTTTACAGTAGTTAAAGATGTTTCCATTTTATTTAGAGTTATTCCTAACAAACTATCCTCCTTTTTTACTGGAGGTAAGCCTTGTTTGATTTCTTGTAGATGTTTTACACTAGCAGTTGCTGCAGCAGCTTTAAGTTCTGTTTTTTTTGAAACTTGCGGTTGCATTTTTATATTGGTATTAACTTCTTGTTGCTGTTTTGTTTTTAACGCAGAATTATTTTCTGGAGCAACTTGCCCATCCATCGGCTGAGCTGACTTACTTTTTTTCAGCGCTTCTCCATCTATCTTTAAAAGATGTAGTTCATTAGTTTTTTGTACATCGTTCTTATCTGCTCCTCCATTACTCTGCGTCTGCATCCCACTCGGATCCTTCAACATTATCGGATTGCAATCCGCATAACAATAACTACTCTGATGTGCCAGTTTAACAGCCAACGGATCTACACTCAAAAACTTGCACGTCCAAGGCGCATAGTATCTCGCTCCCATTTGATACAAACCACTCTCCTCATCTCGCTCCTTGCCTATGTAT